>NZ_JACHOS010000007.1 GCF_014199985.1 Methylorubrum rhodesianum
GAACCCCTACACCGCGCGCCGCGCCAAGGACGGCTTCTACGGCGGCTTCACCCTCGTCGTTCCCCTCGGAACACTCCTCGGCCTCGCCCCAGGCTAGGGCGCGGCGCGCGCCGAGACGTCCCGAGGCAAGACCGGGGGCCCGCGCGTCGGGCCCCTCCCCTCACCCGAAACCGGAGGAAACGCCGCCATGATGCACGGCGATATTTCATCGAGTCAGGACAGCGTCGGCGTGGCCGTCGTGAACTACAAGATGCCGCGCCTGCATACCAAGGCCGAGGTCATCGAAAACGCCAAGAAGATCGGCGACATGATCATCGGGATGAAGGCCGGCCTACCGGGCCTCGATCTCGTGATCTTCCCCGAATACTCGACCCACGGCATCATGTACGACGCGGCCGAGATGTACGAGACCGCCTCGTCCATTCCCGGCGCGGAGACCGAGATCTTCGCCGATGCCTGCCGCAGGGCGGGGGTCTGGGGCGTGTTCTCGCTCACCGGCGAGCGCCACGAGGAGCATCCGCGCAAAGCCCCCTACAACACGCTCATCCTGATGAACGACCAGGGCGAGATCGTGCAGAAGTACCGCAAGATCATGCCCTGGACCCCGATCGAGGGCTGGTATCCGGGCGACCGCACCTACGTCTCGGACGGCCCGAAGGGGCTGAAGATCAGCCTGATCATCTGCGACGACGGCAACTATCCGGAGATCTGGCGCGACTGCGCCATGCGCGGCGCCGAATTGATCATCCGCTGCCAGGGCTACATGTACCCGGCCAAGGAGCAGCAGGTCCTGATCTCGAAGGCGATGGCGTTTGCCAACAACACCTACGTCGCGGTGGCCAACGCCGCCGGGTTCGACGGTGTCTACAGCTACTTCGGCCACTCGGCGATCATCGGCTTCGACGGCCGCACCCTCGGCGAGTGCGGCGAGGAGGAGATGGGGATCCAGTACGCGGCGCTGTCGAAATTCCTGATCCGCGACTTCCGCGCCCACGGCCAGTCGGAGAACCACCTCTTCAAGCTGCTACACCGCGGCTACACGGGCATGATCAACTCGAAGGAGAACCGGCACGGGATGTCGGAATGCCCCTACGACTTCTACCGCCGCTGGATCGAGGATCCCGACGGCACCCGCGACGCGGTGCGCGCCATCACGCGGTCCAGCGTCGGCACCGAGGAATGCCCGATCGAGGGCATCCCCTTCGTCGGCAAGGGCGAGGGTCCGCCCGACCCGCGCTGAGCCCGCCTCGGGCTCGAACCTGACGTCGTGCGGCCGAGCGCCCTCCATCCGATCCGGGTGGAGGGCGTTCTGCGTCAGTCCTTCACGATCACCTTCGTGCCGACGCGCACCCGGTCGTAGAGATCGACCACGTCCTTGTTGGTCATGCGGATGCAGCCGGACGACACCGCCGCGCCCATCGTCTCCGGCTCGTTCGAGCCGTGGATGCGGTAGAGCGACGAGCCGAGATACATCGCGCGGGCGCCGAGCGGATTGTCCTGGCCGCCGGCCATGTAGCGCGGCAGGTCCGGGCGGCGGGCGAGCATCTGCGACGGCGGGCGCCAGGCCGGCCATTCCTTCTTGCCCGTGATCGTCTTGGTGCCCGACCACGAGAAGCCGCGCCGCCCGACGCCGACGCCGTAGCGGATCGCCTCGCCGCCGCCGAGCACGTAGTAGAGCCGGCGCTGGCTCGTGGAGATCACGATGGTGCCGGGCTTCTCCTTGCCGGCATAGGCCACCGTCTCGCGGGGGATGGCCTGCGTCTTGAAGACGTTGATGAAATCGGCGAGCGGGCCGCTGTCGAGCGGGTTGGCGCGGGCCGGCGCGATGGCGGTGATCGCGAGGGCGCCGCCGAGCGCGATCGTTGCGGCAAGGCGCGGCCGCGCGAAGCGGGTCGTCAAGGATCGGGGCGTCAAGACGGGAGTCCTCTTCGAAGGGGCGGCGCCGCGAGCGAAGTCCGGCGCGCCGATCGGAGCTTTTGGGCGGTCGGTCAGGGCAGGAGGAAGGCAAGGGTGTGGGATCTCGGCAACGCCTGCGCCGAAATGCCGGATCCAACCGGAGTGCCGTGCGGCCCGGCACATCCATCGACGGCCCCGGCATGGTCCGCATGGTGCATCACCCGAGGAGCCGTGCCGAAGAGCCGGCCAGAATGTCGCACGCGATTGAATGGCAACGTTTCATCCACCACAATGATGTCACCGTGACTCTCATGCCCCGCCCAGCCTCGCCGGGCCGTGCACATGCCGGCCTTTCCGCCCGTCTCGTCCTGTCCGCACTGGTCGGGCTGCTGAGCCTGCTCGTCGTCGTCGGCCTGCCGGCCGATGGTGCGGCGCTCGGCGGGGTCCCGCAGGCGCGTACCGAGGCGACGTTCGAGCAGCGGCCGGATACCGACCCGGTCGCCAGTGTACGCACCGGTCGGGTGATGCTCGATCTCGACGAGGTGGCGAGCCACGGGCGCGTCAGCGCGCTCCTCCCCGGCCTGGACGGCGTGGATGCCGCGTCCCTGCCGCGCCCGGCCTCGGACCGGAATCCCTCCGCCGCGGAGCGCGGCCCGTTCGAGCGTCCGCCCCGGACCTGAACGGCGGGAGGTTTCGCTCGCACGGGCCTCTCGAAGCGCGTACGAGCAGCCTCGTGCGATGGCGCGGTCCGCCGTCGTCGGATTGCCAAACTTCACGCGCAGGATGTCGTCCGATCGCGCTTGGTCGTGCCGTGCGGCCGATCCCTTGATGCTTCCGGCATCCTCCTTTCAGGGCCCATCCGATCCGCGGTCGACGCGGCGGCCCGGTGATTGCAACGGTGCGCGAGACCGACCCGGTCTCCGCCCGCCTCCGCGGCGCGGGGTGGCTTCGTTCTCGCGAAGATCGCCGCCCGCGCCCGGCCCATCGGCCCGAGGGCTGCCCAGCCAGCGGAGAGATGCCGATGCGACCTCTTGAGCATCGTAGGAGCAACCTTATCGTGACGCCGTCCACCCAGTCGCCCGGCAGCGGGCCCGGTCTCGTCAAGGCCGGCCGCAGCCGCTCCCGCTGGACCCTGCCGGCCTCCCTCCTCGTTGGCGCCGTCCTCGTTGCCGTCTCGGCCTGCAACGAGCAGAAGGCCGCCGCGCCCGTGCCGCTGCCGCCGCCTGAGGTGAGCGTCGTCAGCGTGCGCCCGCAGCCGATCCCCTATGTCCGCGACCTGCCCGGCCGCGTCGCGCCCATGCGGATCGCCGAGGTGCGGTCGCGGGTCTCCGGGCTCGTGGTCAGGCGCCTGTTCGAGCAGGGCAGCTACGTCAACGAGGGCGACGTCCTCTACAAGATCGACCCGGCGCCCTATCAGGTGGAGCTCGCCAGCGCCGAGGCGGCGCTGGCCAATCGGGAAGCGGCGCTGGTGCTCGCCAACCAGCAGGCGGAACGCCTGGAGACCCTGCTCGCCCGCAACACCGCGAGCCAGGCGCAGTACGACACGGCGTTCGCCGCCAAGAAACAGGCCGAGGCCGAGGTCGCCGGCGCCAAGGCGGCCCGCGACCGGGCCAAGCTCAACCTGTCTTGGACCGACGTGCGCGCGCCGATCTCCGGCCGCATCGGCCGGGCGCTGCTGACCGAGGGCACGCTGATCGAGTCCGGTTCCACCGGCGTGCTCGCTACGATCCAGCAGCTCGATCCGATCTATGTCGACATCACGCAGTCGGTGGGCGAGCTGAACAAGCTGCGCCGCGACATCGCCTCGGGCGAACTCTCCAAGCTCGCCGCCGATACCGCCAACGTCCACCTCATCATGGATGACGGCTCGCTGTACGGTTCGGCCGGCCGTCTGCTCTTCTCCGACGTCACCGCCGATCCGAGCACCGGCCAGGTGACGCTGCGCGTGCAGTTCCCGAACCCGCACAACGAGCTGTTCCCCGGCATGTATGTCCGCGCCCGGATCAAGCAGGGCATCGACGCGGACGCCATCGCCGTGCCGCAGCAGGCGATCCAGCGCACCAGCGACGGCAAGCCGGAGGTCTGGGTGGTCAAGGCCGACGGCAAGGTCATGCTCCAGCCGGTCGAGGTCGGCCCGGTCGTCGGCGGCAACTGGCTGATCCGCGAGGGGCTCGAGGGCGGCGAGAAGGTCGTCGTCGAAGGCTTCCAGAAGATCACCGCGGGCATCCAGGTGAAGACCGTTCCCTGGAAGACGGAAGCGGCCACCGACGAGGGCAAGCCGATCGATACCGATAGCCACGATACCGACGTTACCGAGAGCGGCGGCAAGGACGCGGCGGCGACCGGATCGACCGCCCAGCCCGTCGCCCAGTACGCCGACTAAACGTCGACCGACCGCCGACTGACCCTCCCGATGCCGTCCCGCCGGCGGAAGACCTGATCTCCGCCGGTTTGAACCCGACACGACGCTACGAGCCCCTTATGGCCCGCTTCTTCATCGACCGGCCGGTCTTCGCCTGGGTGGTCGCCCTGTTCATCATCTTGGGGGGAGCGCTCTCGATCCCGCTGCTGCCGGTCGCGCAGTACCCGGTGATCGCGCCCCCCTCGATCGCCCTCTCGACCGCCTTTCCCGGCGCCTCGGTGGAGAGCCTCTACACGGGCACGACCCGTCTCATCGAGGACGAGCTGAACGGCGCGGCCAATATCATGAGCTTCGAGTCGACCACCGACTCGTTCGGCTCGATCAACATCACGGCGACCTTCGAGCCCGGCACCGATCCGGCGCTCGCCTCGGTCGAGGTGCAGAACCGCCTCAAGCGCGTCGAGGCGCGCCTGCCCGCCGAGGTGCGGCAGAACGGCATCCTCGTCGAGGAGGCGTCGGCCGCCACGCTCAACATCATCACCCTGGTCTCGACCGACGGGAAGATGGACGAGATCGGGCTCGGCGACTTCCTGATGCGCAACGTGATCAACGAGATCCGCCGCATCCCGGGGGTGGGCCGCGCCACCCTCTACTCGACCGAGCGCTCGCTTCGCGTCTGGGTCGATCCGGACAAGCTGCGCGGCCTGTCGCTGACGCCCGGCGACGTGACCGAGGCGATCCGCAACCAGAACATCCAGATCGCCTCCGGCGCCGTCGGCGCGCAGCCGAGCCCGGTCGATCACGCGGTGTTCTCGCCCATCATCGTCAAGGGCCAGCTCAGCACCGTGGACGATTTCGGCGCGATCGTGCTGCGGGCCAACCCCGACGGCTCGAACGTGCGCCTGCGCGACGTGGCCCGGATCGAACTCGGTGGCGACGCCTACCAGTTCTCGACCCGCCTCAACGGCGGCGAGGCGGCCGGCATCTCAGTGACGCTCGCCCCCGACGGCAACGCGCTCGAGACCGCCAACGCCATCCGCGCCAAGATGGAGGAGCTGTCGCAGTTCTTCCCGCCGGGCCTGAAGTGGGACATTCCCTACGACATCACGCCCGCCGTGAAGGCCTCGATCAAGAAGGTCATGATGACCCTCGTCGAGGCGGTGGTCCTGGTCTTCATCGTGATGTTCCTGTTCCTGCAGAACATCCGCTACACCCTGATCCCCACCATCGTCGTGCCGATCGCCCTGATGGGCACCGTCATGGTGATGCTGCTCGCCGGCTTCTCGGTGAACGTGCTGACGATGTTCGGCATGGTGCTCGCCATCGGCATCCTCGTCGATGACGCCATCGTCGTCGTCGAGAACGTCGAGCGCATCATGAACGAGGAGGGATTGCTGCCCAAGGAGGCGACCGCCAAGGCGATGGAGCAGATCACCGGCGCGATCATCGGCATCACGCTGGTGCTGGTCGCGGTGTTCATCCCGATGGCGTTCTTCCCCGGTTCGGTCGGCATCATCTACCGCCAGTTCTCGATCGCGATGGTGACCTCGATCGCCTTCTCGGCGCTGCTGGCGCTGACCCTGACGCCGGCGCTCTGCGCCACGCTCCTGAAGCCGATCGAGAAGGGCCACGGCCACGCCAAGGGCGGCTTCTTCGGCTGGTTCAACCGGATCGTCGACCGCGAGACCGCCCGCTACGGCCGCGGCGCGACGTGGTGCATCAAGAAGTCGGGGCGGGTGATGGTGATCTACCTGATCCTGGTGGCCGGCACCGCCTTCGCCTTCCTGCGCCTGCCCGAGGGCTTCCTGCCGATCGAGGACCAGGGCTTCTTCACCGTCGACATCCAGACGCCGCCCGGCGCCTCGTTCAACCGGACGCAGGGCGCCGTGCGCAAGGTCGAGGAATTCCTGCTCGCACAGCCGGGCGTCGCCACGGTGACCACGCTCAACGGCTTCTCGTTCTCGGGCCAGGGGCCGAACCTGAGCCAGGCCTTCGTGACCCTGAAGCCGTGGGCCGAGCGCGACGCGGCGAACTCGGCGACCGCCCTCGTGGCTGCCACCAACGCGGCGATGGCGGGCTACCGCGACGCCGTCGTCGATGCCCAGGAGCCGCCGCCGGTGGACAACCTCGGCAACGCGGCGGGCTTCTCCTTCCGCCTGCAGGACCGGGCGCAGAAGGGCTACTCGGCGCTCGCCGCCGCGGAGGCCCAGTTGCTGGCGATGGCCCGGCAGAGCCCGATCCTGAAAGCGGTCAAGATCGAGGGCCTTCCGCCGGCACCCCAGGCCGAGCTGATCATCGACCGCGAGAAGGCGGCTGCGCTCGGTGTGAAGTTCGAGGACATCAACGACGCGATCCAGGTCAATCTCGGTTCGGTCTACACCAACGACTTCCCGAACCTCGGCAAGATGCAGCGCGTCTACGTGCAGGCGGAGCAGCTGCAGCGCATGCAGGCGACGGACATCCTCAACTACGCGGTGAAGAACAGCCAGGGCACGATGGTGCCGATGTCCTCCTTCGCCGACCTGAAGTGGAGCATGGGCCCGAGCCAGATCGTCGGCTTCAACGGCTACCAGTCGGTCCGCTTCACCGGCGAGCCGGCCGCCGGCTACACCTCGGGCGATGCCATCGCCGAGATGGAGCGGCTGATGACGCGGATGCCGAAGGGCTTCGGCTACACCTGGACCGGCCAGTCGGAACAGGAGAAGAAGGCGGGCTCCCAGGCCTCGCTGCTGCTGGCCCTGTCGGTGCTGATCGTGTTCCTGTGTCTGGCCGCGCTCTACGAGAGCTGGGCGATCCCGGTCTCGGTGCTGCTCGTCATTCCGCTCGGCGTGATCGGCTCGGTGGCGGCGGTGTACCTGCGCGGCATGCCCAACGACGTCTACTTCAAGATCGGGCTCATCACGATCATCGGTCTGTCGGCCAAGAACGCGATCCTGATCGTGGAGTTCGCGCGCGACCTGTGGAAGCCGGGCACCAACATCGTCCAGGCGACGATCGAGGCAGCGACGCTCCGCTTCCGCCCGATCGTGATGACCTCGCTCGCCTTCATCTTCGGCGTGGTGCCGCTGGCGATCGCCACCGGCGCCTCCTCGAAGAGCCAGCAGGCCATCGGCACCGGCGTGATGGGCGGCATGATCTCGGCGACCGTTCTCGCGGTGTTCTTCGTGCCGGTCTTCTTCGTCGTGGTGATGCGCCTGTTCCGGCGCAAGGATGTGGCCGCGGGCGAGAATGCCGAGGCCGCGCCGGAGGACACCCACAGGGCCGGGCACGGTCACTCGGTGCCGGCGGAGTAGTGGATGGGAGGAGCGGCGCGCGTGCTTCAAGGCGCGCGTGCCGCGCGCATCTCAGCATGAGGAGCGGGAGCGACTTCCATCGCGGTTGAGCCGGGGGCGCGAATCCGGGAAAGGGACGCAACCTTCCGCGTTCTGCCGAGGCTGATCCGACCGCCTTCGTCGACATGCTGCGTTGTGCCGATGGCAGCGACTATGCCGGCTCGCGGTGAAGCACTCGACGAGCGGCTCTCGGAACACTGAGCCGGAACGCATGTCGGCTAAAACGATCACCGCCGCCCGGTGACGCTGATCTATGCCGAGTGCTTCGATCGCATCACCGATGCAACCGCGCCCGACCGCCGGATCAAGAGTTGGAGCCGCGCCAAGAAGGAAGCACTGATCGTCGAGGATTGGGACAGAGTGCGGCTTCTGGCCAGGCGCCCGTCTGCGCGAGCCGGCTTATCCCACCCAACCACCTCATCCTGAGGCGCCGCGAAGCGGCCTCGGAGGGCGATTTAGGAATCGCGACGGCATCGGAGCGTGCCTCTAACGCTTCAGCACCCGCCGCGCCCCATACCCGAGCGCCGCCCACAGAAACGCCGACACCGTGCGCACCGGGAAGAAGGTCGGTAGGTCCGCCGCCACAGGGGCCGGCCAGGGCAGGCCGATCCGCGTGACGAGCCACGCGAACAGAACCGAGATCGCCAGCGCGGCGATCGCCGCGATGAACACCTTGCCGAACTGGTCCGCCTTCCAGCCCAGGAAGACGGCGACCGCGATCAGCAGGGGATCGAACCCGGCCTGGATCCAGACCGAGAAGGAATAGACCGGGACGACGGGAGCCGCGTTCACGCCCACCACGCCTTCGGCAGGCTGATCCGCCCGGCCGCGTTCTCGATCGTCTGCGCGGCGGCGAACAGCGTCTCCTCGTCGAAGGGGCGCCCGATCAGCTGGAGGCCGAGCGGCAGGCCCTGCGCGTCGAGGCCGGCCGGTACCGAGATGCCGGGCAGCCCGGCCATGTTCACCGTCACCGTGAACACGTCGTTGAGATACATCTGGACCGGGTCGGCCGAGGCCATCTCACCGATGCCGAAGGCGGCCGACGGAGTGGCGGGCGTCAGGATCGCGTCGATCCCGGAGGCGTAGGCCGCCTCGAAATCGCGCTTGATCAGCGTTCGGATCTTCTGCGCCCGCACGTAATAGGCGTCGTAGTAGCCCGCCGAGAGGACATAGGTGCCGATCATGATGCGCCGCTTCACCTCGCGGCCGAAGCCGGCGGCGCGGGTGTTCTCGTACATGCCGGCGATGTCCTTGCCGGGCACCCGCAGGCCGTAGCGCACGCCGTCGTAGCGGGCGAGGTTCGAGGAGGCTTCCGCCGGGGCGACGATGTAGTAGGCCGGCAGCGCGTATTGCGTGTGCGGCAGCGAGATCTCGCGCACCGTCGCGCCGGCCTCCCTCAGCCAGTCCGCGCCCTGGTCCCAGAGCCGCTGGATCTCGGCGGGCATGCCCTCGACCCGGTACTCCTTCGGGATGCCGATGGTGAGCCCCTTCACGCCCCGCGAGATCGCCGCCTCGAAATCCGGAACCGGCAGATCGACGGAGGTGGTGTCGCGCGGGTCGTGCCCGGCCATGGAGCCGAGCAGGATCGCGCAATCCTGCACCGTGCGGGCGATCGGGCCGGCCTGATCGAGGGAGGAGGCGTAGGCGATGATGCCCCAGCGCGAGCAGCGGCCGTAGGTCGGCTTGATGCCGACCGTGCCGGTGAAGGCCGCCGGCTGGCGGATCGAGCCGCCGGTGTCCGTCGCGGTGGCGCCGAGGCACAGATGCGCGGCCACTGCCGCCGCCGAGCCGCCGGACGAGCCGCCGGGCACGAGCGGCGCGTCGGAGCCCTGCCGGCGCCAGGGCGAGATCGTCTTGCCGTAGGCGCTGGTCTCGTTGGACGAGCCCATGGCGAACTCGTCGAGGTTGAGCTTGCCGAGCATCACCGCGCCGTCGCGCCAGAGCTGGGCCGAGACGTTCGACTCGTAATGCGGCTCGAACCCTTCGAGGATCTTCGACCCTGCCGTCGTGTGGACGCCCTGCGTCGCGAACAGGTCCTTGATGCCGAGCGGCAGGCCCTCGAGCGGCCGCGCCTCGCCCTTGGCGATCTTCTGGTCCGACACATCGGCCATCTTCAGGGCGCGGTCGGGCGTCGCGACAATGTAGGCGTTGAGCGCCTTGGCCCGGTCGATCGCGTCGAGATGCGCCTGCGCGATCTCGCGGGCCGAGAAGTCTTTGGCCTTCAGCCCGTCGCGGGCCTCGGCCAGGGTGAGTTCGTTGAGTGCCGTCATACCCGTTCCAGACCTGCGCGCCCGGCCCCGCGGGCGTTGGTTCGCCTCCGCGGGGGGCCGGAGAAGCCGCTCCGACGATGCCGAGAATCCTACTCGACGACCTTCGGCACGAGAAAATAATTGTCCTCGGTCTCGGGGGCGTTGGCGACGATGTCGCTCGCCCGGCCACCGTCGTTCACCACGTCCTCGCGCTTCTTCATGCGCATCGGGGTGACCGAGGTCATCGGCTCGACACCGGCGACATCGACCGCGCCGAGCTGCTCCACGAAGGCGAGGATCGCGTTGAGTTCACCCTGCAACGGCGCGACATCCTCGTCGGCCACCGCAATGCGGGCCAGATGCGCGATGCGCCGTACCGTCTTTTCGTCGACCGACATGCCGCCTTGCCTGCCTCGGGCGGGAAACAGCCCGGCCCGGAATGCGCCGGGCTATAGCACCCGCTTTCGCGCAGGGGCAACGCCGCCGGCGGGCAGCCGCCCTTCGGACCGTTCAGACGATGACGTGACCCCGGGTCAGCGGCATGTCCACGCTGATGCCCGGCCGGCGGTAGCGGTCGGCGTTGTAGGCACCGACGATGAGGATCTCCAGGGCGAGCGCCAGCATCAGCGCGTGCTGCCGCGACAAGCGGCCTGATCCGGGACGTGCGGTGGACGACATGGGGCGGGGGCGGCTCCGGCGTGGTTAATGAAACATTAACACCACTTTTCCCGCGTTGCTCCACCTGCAGGCCGGCAACCCTCCGGCTTGGTTAATCTGCGCGGTGGACAAGTCCGCGCGGGCGGGCGTAAGCCCCGTCTCATCCGGGTTGCAGGGAGGACGGGGCATGTGGAACAGCGTCTTCCGGGAACTGCGTCCTGGGCTGACGTCGGGCGAGGCGGATCTCGCCCGCGCCGAGGCGGAGCTCGGCTTCCCCCTCCCCCAGAGCTACCGCAGCTTCGCGCGGGAATGCGGCGCCGGGCGGGTCGGCGGTCACCTGCGCATCTTCACCCCCGTTCCGGTGGAGGCGGCCGATCTCAGCTCGCGCGCGCACCTGATCTCGCACGGCGTCGCGCTCGCCCTCGACGGCCTGCGCGACGGAGACAGCGACGAGCCGCACCGCTTCACCATCGAGGGCGACGCCGATGCCGAATTGATGGAGCGGGCCTGCTTCTTCGGGCAGACCGAGCGGGGCGACTTCGTGTTCTTCGACGTGACACCGGGTTTCCCCGAATACGACATCTGGGTGCTGTGCGCCGACCTGGAGACGGTGCATTTCGGCGGCGCCGACCTGACGACCTTCCTGCGCGGGCTTCAGGGGCTCGAGATTCTGCACATTCTCGGTGAGGGGGAGGGCCCGCTGCCGGCGACCTTCGAGGGCGACGATGCGGCGGCCCTGGAGCAGCTCGGAGCCACGGCTTCGTGAACCGGGAGGAGATCGCGGCCTTTGCCGAAGCCTCGGCCGGCGCCCCGCGCCTGATCGGGCTCGACCTCGGCACCAAGACCATCGGGCTCGCCCTGTCCGATGTCGGCCGGCAGATCGCCTCGCCGCTGGAGACCATCCGCCGGGTGAAGTTCACGCCGGACGCGCAGCGGATCGTGGCGCTCTGCGCGACCCACGCCGTCGGCGGACTCGTGATCGGCCTGCCGCTCAACATGGACGGCTCGGAAGGGCCGCGGGCGCAATCGAGCCGGAGCTTCGCCCGCAACCTCAAGCCGCTGCTGCCGCTGCCGGTCCTGTTCTTCGACGAGCGGCTCTCCACCGCGGCCGTCACCCGCACCCTGCTCGAAGCCGACGCGTCGCGGGCCCGGCGCGGCGAACTCGTGGACAAGCTCGCCGCCGCCTACATCCTGCAGAGCTGCCTCGACGTGATGGGCGGATTGCTGGGTGAGGCCCAGGAGTCCGACGCATTCTAGGCCGTCGCCTCTCGTCACCGCGAGGCGAAGCCGAGGCGATCCGGACGCGCGACGTCTCCGCATGCGGCGGAGCCCTGAACTGACTCGCCGTGACGGGGAGATCCCCGCCGCTCCTACGCGCCTTGGGCCAACGCCATCCGGCCGTCCGGCGCGATTCCTCGACAATCAGGCTTCGGACCGCGTGATCCGCGCCACGATCGCCTCCCGTTCGCGCCGCGTCGCCGCCAGCCGCTCGCGGGTGGCCGCGAGGATGTCGGGCGCGGCGGTCTCGGGGCGGCCGGCGTCGAAGGGGGGCGCCGGCGCGTATTCCAAGTGAAGCTGGATCGCCTTGGCCGTCGCCTCGTCGGCCAGTTCGGCAGCGAGCGCGAGGCCGAAATCGATGCCCGCGGTCACGCCGCCGCCGGTGATCAGGTTGCCGTCGCGCACCACGCGCCCCTGCGTCGGGATCGCCCCGAGGGCGGCGAGCAGATCGTGCGCCGCCCAGTGCGTAGTGGCCCGCTTGCCCCGCAGGAGCCCGGCCGCGCCGAGCACCAGGGCGCCGGTGCAGACGGAGGTGAGATAGCGCTCCCCCTCCGCCTGGCGGCGCAGGAAGCCGAGGGTCTCGGCATCCTCCATCAGCGGGTTCACTCCGCTGCCGCCCGGCACGCAGACCACGTCGAGCGCCGGGCATTCGGCGAAGTGGACCGTCGGCGTCAGCACCAGGCCGGTGGCGGTCGCGACCGGCTCCGGGGTCTTCGCCACGAGATGGACGCGGGCGCCCGGCACCATCGCCAGCACCTCGTAGGGACCGGTCAGGTCGAGCTGCTGCACCCGGGGAAAGACGAGGAAGCCGATCTCGATCGTCATGTGCCCCATCCCGGACCGTATCCTGCGCTTCGAAAGACCTAGCGCAGATAGATCACGCTGTAGAGCGAGGCGCGTAGCTCGTCCTCGTCGAGCCAGACCCGGCCGAGATCGCAGCGCTCGGCGATACCGGGCCGCATCCGGGCGCAGTACTCGCCAGTATTGTCCTGCAGATGGTACTGGCAGCGCCCGCCCACCTTCCGCCGGGCGATGATCGGGCTCGAATGGTCGGCAGCGATGTCCGGGTCCTTCGGAAGTCGCTCCTCCAGCACGTACCAGGAATAGCCGATCACCGGCAGGCGACCGTGGTCGAGGGCGTAGTCAATCATCGCCATCAGCCGGTCGGTGCCGGCCGCGAGGCCGGGCTCGCGGCGGGCCGCCTTGTCCATGAAGTCGAGCTGGTTGTCGGCGATCGCGTCCGAGACCGGGATCAGCGGAACCGGCAGCGGCTTTCGCCGGCAGCGCCGCTCGACATGGGCGATCCAGCCGGCGTTGAAGGCGTCGGTCGCCGGATCGCGCAGCCGCGGCACCGTCCCGCCGAGGCTGCGCCAGGAGATTCTGGGAGCGGCGACCCGGCTGCGCCAGCGCAGGGCACCGAAGGTGCGGACGTGCTGGCCGTAGCCGTCGAAGGAAGGCAGGTCCCGGTCCGTGCACAGGCCGCCGAGATTGTAGAGCAGCGCCGCCGCCTCCTCCTGTCCGTCCTCCAGCTTGTCGAAATAGGGCTTACGGCCAGGGTTGCGCTCGCGGCTCGCCTCGGTGTCGTTGCGGCTCTCGGCGATCTCCTCCGCGAGGTCGGGATGGCGCCGCAGATAGCTCCGCAGAGCGCGGTCGCGACTGTGCAGCAGCCCTGCCGGATCGGCGAAGTAGTAGCGGGTGGCGACATCCAGTGCCGAGACGGTGACGCCGACGCGCTGCGAGATCATGTCGGCGGTGGCGTAGGCGAAGCAGATCGCGCTGTCGCCCTGGCTCATCGGCGACAGGGCCGGGTTGGGGCTGATCCTGTCGTCGAGCGGATGGGTGCCGGG
This sequence comes from Methylorubrum rhodesianum, assembly GCF_014199985.1. GTDB lineage: Bacteria > Pseudomonadota > Alphaproteobacteria > Rhizobiales > Beijerinckiaceae > Methylobacterium > Methylobacterium rhodesianum. The sequence continues at coordinate 13,622 of NZ_JACHOS010000007.1, forward strand.
ACGGCGGCCGGGCGCTACGACGGTCACGTCCGCGCAGGTCCGGTTGCGGGCATAGCGCGGGTTCTCGGGCAGCAGGCGCGTGTCGGCGGCTCCCGCCGGAACTGCGGCGAGCAGCAGTCCGGCGGCGAGGCAGCGGGCGATGCGGACCGGCCGGACGGGGTGACTCAATCCGCCCCCGCCGCGGCGACGGCGACCGGTGCCGCCTCGGCGCCGTCGAGCACCGTGTCCTGCGCAGCCTCGGCGAGCAGAGCGTAGCCGCCATCCGCCATGTGCAGCCCATCGCTCGCGAACAGTTCGGTGCGCGTCAGCCGGCCCTGCCCGATCCAGTCGCGCATCAGGTCCGAGCGGCGGATCACCGGGATGTCGAGTTCGCTTCCCAGCGCGCGCACCGCGTCGCGGAATCGGTCGGCACCGGGCGTGGCGTCGAGGGCCGGGCACCATTGCGGCTCCATCAGCACCACGTCGATGCCCGCCGCGCGGATGCGCTCCAGCGCCGTCTCGGTCGCCTCGCGGAAATGGTCGATCGAGACGCCGCGCAGGGGATCGTTGCTGCCGGTCTGCCAGATCACGAGGTCGGGTCGGGGCCCGAGGACGTCCCGGTCGAGCCGGGCCAGCATCTCGTCCACGGCCTCGCCGCCGATGCCGCGGTTGGCCACCGTGATCCGGCCGCCGAGATGCGGCAGGGCGCGCCGCAATCCGACTTCGAGGCGGGCGGGATAGGCGGCGGCGGGATGGCTGGCGCCGATGCCCTCGGTCGAGGATGAGCCGAAGGCGACGATCGTCAGCGGCCCGCCCAGCGCGATCTTCTGGGCGACGTGCGGAAGGCCGGCCGGGGCGGCGTCCTCGAACAGACCGAGATCGAGTTCGAGGCTCGCCGGCAGCAGGTCGGCGTAGGCGAGAACCGCGGTCGAGGACAGGGAGAGGGCCAGCATCAGCGCCGTTGTGCCGACGAGCCGCCGCGGATGTCCCGTGAGGACCCTCCGCATCCGAGCAAGACGAAGTAACCGCGCCACCGTTTTCGAGCCCCCGCCCGCGTGCCGCCTTATCCGGGGCTTCGCGGGATTACCGACGTCGACACTTGTAGCCGAACCGGAATTCGATTGCGGCCCAATAATCGTGATTCGTCACAGGGGCAATGCAGGGTGTTTGATGGAGTCTTAAGTGCGAGCCCGGGATGAAACGATTTTTGTTTATCGAGCGCTGCGCTCGATACCGTCGCGGCGTCTGAAGGGCTTCCGCCTCTCATCGCGGCCGGCGGGGACGTTGGGCGGCCGCGAAGGGGCGGCCGCTCGCAAATGGCGGCCGACAACTAATGACAGGGCCGTTTCGCGAATCGCCTCCACTGCACGACCGGATCGCCCGGCTCATGCGCGTGTGGCCAAAGAAACCGTGCCGCTTCCGTGCCGCTCGATCCTCCCGTCGAGTTCGAGCTCCAGCAGCGTCGTCTGAACGATCCTCACCGGTAGGCCGGACGAGCGGGCGAGCTCGTCGGTTCCGATCGGGGTGGGGCTGAGGCACGCGATCAGCCGGGCGCGGTCGTTCGGGAGCTCGTGGTCCGCGTCGACGGGATCCGCCGCCTCGGACAAAGGCGGCCGGATGCCTCCCGCGCTGCCGTCGAAATCGGTCTCGTCCCAGTAATCGGGCGTGGCCGACGTTTCGGGGCGATCGTTCAGGCCATCCGCGGGCGGCGCGATCCCGGCCATCAGCGGGGCGAGAACGGACAGGACGTGCTCGACCTCGCCGACCAGCGTCGCGCCCTCTCGGATCAGGTCGTTGGTGCCCTCCGCCCGCGGATCGAGCGGGGAGCCCGGCACGGCGAAAACCTCGCGGCCCTGCTCCAGGGCGAAGCGGGCGGTGATGAGCGAGCCGGAGCGGCGCGCGGCCTCCACGACGACCGTGCCGAGGCTGAGCCCCGAGATGATGCGGTTGCGGCGTGGGAAGTCGCGTCCGCGCGGCACCCAGCCCATCGGCATCTCGGCGACCACCGCCCCGCCCGCGCCGACGATCGCTTCGACGAGGCCGGCATGGTTCTCCGGATAGATCCGGTCCTGGCCGCCGGCGAGGACCGCGACGGTGCCGGTGGCCAGCGTCGCCTTGTGGGCACGGGCATCGATGCCGCGGGCGAGCCCTGACACCACGACGAGACCGGCCTCGCCGAGGCCGCGGGCGAGCCGCTCGGTGAAGGCGAGACCCGCCGTCGAGGCGTTGCGCGAGCCGACGATCGCCACCGAGGCTCTCGGGAGCGCGGCCGGATCACCCCGCACCGCGATCAGCGGCGGGGCGGTCTCGGTGGCGTGCAGCGCCTTCGGATAGGCCGCCTCCCCCATGGCAAGGAAGCGGATGCCGAGCCGGGCGGCCGCCGCCATCTCGCGCTCGGCCTCCGCCTTCGAGGGCACGGCCGCGCGCTTGCCCGCACGTATCGAGAGGTCCGGCAGGGCGTCGAGCGCGGCGGCCGCGCTGCCGAATCGGTTGATCAGGCCGCGGAAGGTGCGCGGGCCGATTCCTTCGGTGCGGATCAGCCGCAGCCAGTCGAGGCGCTGTCCGTCAGTGAGCTGCATCTGGTCCCCCTCCTAACGGGAGGGGGCCGTCCTCAGCCCTTCTGCCCGATCCGGCCCTCGGTGCCGGCGGCGAGTCGGCGGATGTTGGGCGCGTGCTTCCACCATAGCAGCGCTGCGAGCACGAGGAAGAGCGCTGCAACCGTTCCGTGTCCGAGCGCCCACAGCACGAGGGGCGTGGCGGCCGAGGCCGCGAGCGCCGCGAGCGAGGAATATTTCAGGGCGAAGGCCAGGCCGAGCCAGATCGCAGCGAAGGCGAGAAGCGTCAGCGGGCTCAAGCCCAGCAGCACGCCGATGAAGGTCGCCACCCCCTTGCCGCCCTTGAAGCCGAGCCAGACCGGGAAGAGGTGGCCGAGGAAGGCGCCGAGCCCGGCGGCCAGCGCCGGTCCCTCGCCCCAATGGCCGGCGGCGAGCACCGGCAGCGTACCCTTCAGCGCATCGCAGAGGAGCGTCGCGGCGGCGAGCCCCTTGCGGCCGGTGCGCAGCACGTTGGTCGCGCCGATATTGCCCGAGCCGATCGCCCGCACGTCGCCGAGGCCGGCGGACTTCGTCAGGATCAGGCCGAAGGGAATCGCGCCGCAGGCGTAGCCTAGAACGAGAGCGGCGATGAGGGCCGGCCAGCCGGCCGCGAGCAACGTGGTCATGCGGCGAGGGCCGAGAGATCGGAGCGGTGGACGATGCGGCCGCCGACGAGCGTCAGCACCGCCGCGCCCTGGAGCCGCGCCTCGTCGAAGGGCGAGTTCTTGGAACGGGACTTCAGCTGCCGCTTGTCCAGCACGTAGGGCAGATCGGGATCGATCAGCACGAGGTCGGCGGGGGCGCCGGTCTCCAGGCGTCCGGCCTCGCGACCGAGCAGCCTCGCCGGATTGGCCGAGAGCGCGTTGAGCAGCGTCCGCAGCGTCACGTCGCCGGTGTGGAGCAGGCGTAGGCTCGCGCCGAGCAGCGTCTCGATGCCGAGGGCGCCGTCGGCGGCCTCGGCGAAGGGCAGGCGCTTGGTCTCGACGTCCTGCGGGTTGTGGTCGGAGACGATGACGTCGATCACGCCCTCGTTGAGCGCGGCGATCACCGCCGCCCGGTCGTCCTCACGGCGCAGCGGCGGCGAGAGCTTGCAGAAGGTGCGGTAGTGGCCGATGTCGCCCTCGTTGAGCACGAGGTTGTTGACCGAGACGCCGCAGGTGACGGGCAGGCCCGCCTCCTTCGCCCGCCGCACGATCTCGACCGAATCGGCGCAGGAAATCATCGCCGCGTGGTAGCGCCCGCCGGTGAGGCGCACGAGGCGGATGTCGCGCTCCAGCATCACCGTCTCGGCCTCGCGGGGGATGCCGAGCAGGCCGAGGCGCGAGGCCATCTCGCCCTCGTTCATCACGCCGTCGCCGACGAGGTCCGGCTCCTCGACATGCTGCATCAGCAGCGCGCCGAAATCGCGGGCGTAGGTGAGCGCGCGGCGCATCACCTGCGCGTTGGTCACCGCCTTCAGGCCGTCGGTGAAGGCCACCGCGCCCGCCTCCGTCAGCAGGCCGAACTCGGTCATCTCGCGACCGGCGAGGCCCTTGGTGATGGCGGCGGCCGGCAGCACGTTGACGCTGGCCGTGTCGCGGGCGCGGCGCAGCACGAAATCGACGATGGCCGGCCCGTCGATGACGGGGTTGGTGTCGGGCATGCAGACCAGCGTCGTCACGCCGCCGGCCGCCGCCGCCGCACTCGCCGAGGCGAGGGTTTCGCGGTGCTCGGCGCCGGGCTCGCCGACGAAGGCGCGCAGGTCGATCAGGCCGGGGGCGAGGGTGAGCCCGCCGCAACCGATCGTTTGAGCGCCCTCGGGTGCCCCAGGCGCGGCACCGAAGGCGATGTCGGCGATACGGCCGTCGCGCACGAGAACGGCGCCGGGACCCTCGCGGCCGGTTTCCGGATCGAGCAGGTGGGCGTTGGAGAGGAGAAGAGCGCTCATTTGGTTCACCCGTTCGGCAGGTGGGTCGCCAGCGCTTCCAGCACGGCCATGCGCACCGCGACGCCCATCTCGACCTGCTCGCGGATCAGCGATTGTGCCCCGTCGGCGATGTCGGAGGCGATCTCGACGCCGCGGTTCATCGGGCCGGGATGCATCACCAGCGCGTCGGGTTTCGCCAGGGCCAGCTTGTCGCCGTCGAGGCCGTAATAGCGGAAATACTCCTTCACGCTCGGCACGAAGGAACCGTTCATGCGCTCGCGCTGCAGGCGCAGCATCATCACGATGTCGCAGCCCTTCAGCCCCGCGCGCATGTCGGTGAAGACCTCGACGCCGAAGCGCTCGATGCCGGTGGGAAGCAGCGTCGAGGGGCCGATCACCCGCACCCGGGCGCCGAGGGCCTGGAGCAGGATGATGTTCGAGCGCGCCACCCGCGAATGCAGGACGTCGCCGCAGATCGCGACCTGCAGGCCCTCGATGCCGCCCTTGTTGCGGCGGATGGTCAGCGCGTCGAGGAGCGCCTGGGTCGGGTGCTCGTGAGCGCCGTCGCCCGCATTCACGACCGCGCAATCGACCTTGCGGGCCAGCAGATGCACGGCGCCTGCGGAATGGTGGCGCACGACAATGATGTCGGGGCGCATGGCGTTGAGTGTCGCCGCGGTATCGATCAGCGTCTCGCCCTTCTTCACCGAGGACGAGACCACCGACATGTTCATCACGTCGGCGCCCAGACGCTTGCCCGCGAGCTCGAACGAGGATTGCGTGCGGGTCGAAGGCTCGAAGAACAGATTGATCTGGGTTCGGCCGCGCAGGACGTTGCGCTTCTTCTCGACCTGCCGCGACAGGGCGACCGCAGCGTCGGCGCGCTCCAGGAGCGATTCGATGTCCGGACGGCTCAGGCCTTCGATGCCGAGCAGGTGCCGGTGCGGGAAGGCGGGTGCGGTCTGAGCGGTCATGCGGCGATCATAGGGTCGGCCGAGGGCTATAGGTGTCCGGGCGGGGCCGGGCAAGGCGTGAGCCGTGCGGGATGCGGCTCCGCACCGGATGGAGGGGAAGAATGCCCCTCTCTCGATGCAGCGCGCAGAATTTATTGAGGCTCGCGAGGCCGTGATCGAGAAAATCTTGAACGATCCCGGTGCGAATCCGTTTTTTGCACATCGTTCGGGCCTGAGCGCGCCGGTCGTCCCCGGTCGTCGATGCTCGCCTGAAAACTCCGAAAGGATGTCCATGAACGCGCGACTTCTCCTCACGGCCGGTGCCCTCTCGCTCGGTCTCGCCCTCTCGTCGGGTGCCTACGCTCAGGGCATGCAGCGGGGCGGCATGGAGCCCGGCATGGGTGGGCAGATGGGCGGCCAGATGGGCGGCCAAATGCAGCAGGGTGCGATGGGCGACGACATGGGTCAGGAGCAGCGGCCGATGAAGCGCAGCTCCAAGAAGATGAAAAAGCCCATGAAGAGCAAGAAGATGATGCGCTCCAAGCGCATGAACTCCGGCTCCGGCATGGAGTCCGGCGCGGGCGGCATGTGATCGACCGCTAACCCGACTGTGACCTCGTCGCCGTCTGGGCGATCCATGGCCCACCCGGTTAAACCGGGTGGGCCTTTTCGTTCGAGAAAGGGCTTTCGACTCCTCTGTCGGGCGGCCTCCGCCGTGACGGAGGGCGCATCTCGACGGGGAAGAGCCCAGGTGGCCGCAGGATCGACGTTCTCGGGACCGGACATCGTGGAGACGGTGCGGCGGCGCTGGATGTTCCGCCACCCGCTGTTGATCCGGCTGGCGCACTGGATCAACGTGGTCTGCCTCGCCATCCTGCTGATGAGCGGTCTGCAGATCTTCAACGCCCATCCGGCGCTGTACTGGGGATCGGCCTCGACCTTCGACAGGCCGTTCGTCGCCATCACCAACGACCAGCGGGACGACGGCACGCCGCGCGGCATCCTCTATGTCGCCGGCCAGACCTTCGACACCACCGGCGTGCTCGGCCTGTCGAATCTCAACGGACAGCAGGCGGGGCGCGCCTTCCCCTCGTGGGCGACCCTGCCGGCGCACCAGGATCTCGCCACGGGGCGGCGCTGGCACTTCCTGTTCGCCTGGGCCTTCGTCATCAACGGTCTGATCTACCTGCTCTACGGCATCGGAACGGGACAGCTGCGCCGCCGCCTCATCCCCGACGGCGATCAGATGCGGGGCTTCGGCTCGTCGATCCGCGAGCACCTGACGCTGCACTTCCCCGAAGGCGACGAAGCCAAGCGCTACAACGTGCTGCAGAAACTCTCCTATCTCATCGTCGTCGCCGTGCTGCTGCCCTTGATGGTGCTCACGGGGCTCGCCATGTCGCCCGGCGTCAATGCGGTGGTGCCCCTGCCTGACCTGTTCGGCGGCCGGCAATCGGCCCGCACGGTCCACTTCATCGTCACGAATCTGCTGGTGCTGTTCGTGATCGTCCACGTCCTGCTCGTCCTGCTCTCCGGCGTGGCCAACAACATGCGCAGCATGATCACCGGCTGGTTCGTGATCGAGCGCCGGAAACTTCCCGCCGGATCGGGAGAGAGCCGATGAGACCCCGCCTGTCGCTTCCGAAGCCTCACCGCCGCGGCTTCCTCACGGCGGCGGCCGGCCTGCTCGGCGTCTCGGCCCTCGGCGGTTGCGAGCGCTTCGCCGCGAGTCCCACGGGTCGGCGTGCGCTGAAAGCCGGCGAGGACGCGAACATGTTCGTGCAACGCCTGCTGCTCACGCCGGCCTCGCTCGCCAAGGAGTTTCCGGATTCGCAGATCTCGCCCTGGTTCAAGCCGAACGGCACGATCGACCCGCCGGACAGGGCCTACAAGGCGCTCGCCGCCCGGAGCTTCGAAGGATTCAAGCTCCGTGTCGACGGCTTGGTCGAGCGGCCGCAGGACCTGAGCCTCGCCGACCTGCGGGCGCTGCCCGCCCGCACCCAGACGACGCGGCACGATTGCGTCGAGGGCTGGAGCGCCATCGGCAAATGGACCGGCGTACCGCTCGCGGAGGTGCTCCAGCGCGCGGGGCTCAAGCCGAACGCCCGCTACATCGTGTTCCACTGTGCCGACACGATGGAGTACGCGGCCGCCGACGAGAACGAGGAAGCAGAGACGGACAAGACCGCCAATCCCGACATGGAGGCGCGGCCGGAGGGCGCCGAGAACCAAGCGAGCGATTCGCAGGCGGCCGGGTCGGAGGCCCCGGGAGCCGAGGCGGAGGAGGCGCAGGGCACGCCGATCCGGTACTACGAGAGCATCGATCTCACCGACGCCTACCACCCGCAGACGATCCTGGCCTACGACCTCAATGGCAAGGCGCTGCCCGTCTCGAACGGCGCACCCTTGCGCCTAAGGGTTGAGCGGCAACTCGGTTACAAGCAGGCGAAATATGTCATGCGTGTCGAGGTGACCGAGGCGTTGAAGGGCATCGGCGAGGGTGGCGGCGGCTACTGGGAAGACCGCGGCTACGAGTGGTACGCGGGGATTTGAGAGCGGGCCCCATCCGTTCTCCCGATTTGACAACGCCGCGCCGGTCACCCACTTCTGCGCGGCGCGAGAGCCGGCTCCCGACCGGTACGCATCCGCGCCATCCCCAAAACCGTACCCGCGGTGAGGCTCTGGCGAGAGGCAGAGGTTCATGAAAGTCGTCGTCGTCGAGTCGCCGGCCAAGGCCAAGACGATCAACAAATACCTGGGGCGCGATTACGAGGTTCTGGCCTCCTTCGGCCATATCCGCGATCTGCCGGCCAAGGACGGCTCGGTCGATCCGGACGCCGATTTCGCCATGGTCTGGGAATTGGAGGATCGCGGCTCCAAACGCGTCTCCGAGATCGCGCGCGCCGTGAAGGGCGCCGAGAAGCTCATCCTCGCCACCGACCCGGATCGCGAGGGCGAGGCGATCTCCTGGCACGTCATCGAGGCGCTCTCGGCGCGCAAGGCGCTCAAGGGCATCCCGGTCGAGCGCGTGACCTTCAACGCGATCACCAAGGCCTCGGTCGACGCGGCGATGCGCAAGCCCCGCGAGATCGATCAGGCTCTGGTCGATGCCTATCTGGCGCGCCGGGCGCTCGACTATCTCGTCGGCTTCAACCTCTCTCCGGTGCTGTGGCGCAAGCTCCCCGGCGCCCGGTCGGCCGGCCGGGTGCAGTCGGTGGCCCTGCGTCTCGTCGTCGAACGCGAGATGGAGATCGAGCGCTTCAAGCCCCGCGAGTACTGGTCGATCGTGGCGACGCTCGCGACCGAGAACGGCGGCGTGTTCGAGGCGCGCCTCGTCGGCGCCGACGGCAAGCGCATCCAGCGCCTCGATGTCGACAATGCCGAGGAGGCCGCGGCGTTCAAGCGCGACCTCGAACTCGCGACCTTCCAGGTGGCGTCCGTCGAGGCCAAGCCCGCCAAGCGCCACCCGCAGCCGCCCTTCACCACCTCGACGCTGCAGCAGGAAGCCTCGCGCAAGCTCGGGATGGCGCCGGCACAGACCATGCGCGTTGCCCAGAGACTCTACGAGGGCGTCGATGTCGGCGGCGAGACCGTCGGCATCATCACCTACATGCGGACCGACGGCGTCGACATGGCGCCGGAAGCGATCGCGGATGCCCGCCGGGTGATCGGCCGCGAGTTCGGCGACGACTATGTCCCGAACGCTCCGCGGAAATACTCGGTCAAGGCCAAGAACGCGCAGGAAGCGCACGAGGCCGTGCGCCCGACCGACATGAGCCGGCTGCCCAAGCAGGTCGCCCGCTTCCTCGAACCCGAACAGGCCCGGCTCTACGAGCTGATCTGGACGCGCACGATCGCCAGCCAGATGGAATCGGCCGAACTCGAGCGCACCACCGTCGACGTCACCGCGAGCGTCGGCCCGCGCCGGATCGACCTGCGCGCCACCGGTCAGGTCGTGAAGTTCGACGGCTTCCTCGCCCTCTACCAGGAGGGCAAGGACGACGAGGAGGACGAGGATTCGAAGCGCCTGCCGGCGATGAAGGCGGGCGATCCGCTCAAGCGCGAGCGCATCGCCTCGACCCAGCACTTCACCGAGCCGCCGCCGCGCTACTCCGAGGCCAGCCTCGTCAAGCGGATGGAGGAACTCGGCATCGGCCGGCCCTCGACCTACGCCGCGATCCTGCAGACGCTGCGCGACCGCGAATACGTCAAGATCGAGAAGAAGCGGCTGATGCCCGAGGACAAGGGCCGGCTCGTGACCGGCTTCCTCGAGAGCTTCTTCAAGCGCTACGTCGAGTATGATTTCACCGCGAGCCTGGAGGAGCAGCTCGACCGGGTCTCGAATGCCGAGATCGACTGGCGGGCGGTGCTGCGCGACTTCTGGCGCGACTTCTCGGCGGCGATCGGCGGCACCAAGGAGCTGCGCGTCGCCGAGGTGCTCGAGGCGCTCAACGGGCTGCTCGGCCCCCACATCTTTCCCGAGAAGGCGGATGGCGGCGATCCGCGCGCCTGCCCGACCTGCGGCTCGGGCCAGCTCTCGCTCAAGCTCGGCAAGTTCGGCGCCTTCATCGGCTGCTCGAACTATCCCGAGTGCAAGTACACCCGACAGCTCTCGGCCTCCGGCGTCGAGGGCGAGGGCGACGGGTCCTCGGCCGAGGGCAGCCAGCCCGGCGTGCGGGTGCTCGGCGACGATCCGGCGACCGGTCTGCCCGTGACCCTGCGCGACGGGCGTTTCGGCCCGTTCGTGCAGCTCGGCGAGGCCTCGTCCGAGAAGGGAGCGGAGAAGCCGAAGCGTTCCTCGCTCCCGAAGGGCATGACGCCGGGCGGCGTGACCCTGGAGATCGCCCTGCGCCTGCTCTCGCTTCCGCGCGAGGTGGCCAAGCACCCGGAGACCGGTGAGCCGATCCTGGCCAATCTCGGCCGCTTCGGGCCCTACGTGCAGCACGGGAAGACCTACGCCAATCTCGGCAAGGACGACGACGTGCTGGAGATCGGCGCCAACCGTGCCATCGACCTCATCGTCGCCAAGGAGCAGGGCGGCGGACGCGGAAGGCCCTCCTCCGATCCGGGCCGCGCGCTGGGCCAGCATCCGGACGGTGCCGCCCTCGTGGTCAAGGCCGGCAAGTACGGGCCCTATGTCAGCGACGGCTCGGTCAACGCGACGCTGCCGAAGACGATGAGCGCCGAGAGCCTGACGCTCGAACAGGCGATCGATCTCGTCAACGCCAAGCGCGCCGCGGGGGGCGGCAAGAAGCCGGTCCGCAAGACGGCGGCGCGTGCCCGTGCGCCGGCGAAGAAGGCTGACGCGGGCGAGACGGCCGCGAAGAAGCCTGCCGCGCGCAAGACGGCGACGAAGGCCGCGGCCAAGCCGGCGGCCGCGAAGAAAGCGGCGAAGACGAAGGCGAGCTGAGGTGCACGCTTACTACCCTCCCTCCTCTGCGGGGGAGGGTGTGCGCTGAGCGGAGGGGAGCAGGGCCGGCTCAGTTTCTTCCGGGCACGTCGTTCCCCTCACCCGCCCCCCTTCGGGGGCCCCTTCTCCCGCGGTGGGGAGAGGGAAGGCGCAGGGCGCGGTATGCTTCGAAGTCAGGCCGGTTCGATGCGCTCGAACGTCAGGTAGCTCGGCAGCCGGCCGGCCGCGAGGGCCTTGGCCTCGTAGCGGGTGCCGGGCCAGCCGGAGAACGGCCGCCGCCAATCGTCGGCGCTCTCCGCCGTCCAGCGGAGGAGCGGGCAGCGGGCGGCGCGGACCAGGGTCCAGCCGACGTAATCATCGATGTCGCTGGCGAAGCGAAAATGGCCGCCGGGGCGCAACACCCGGGCGATCTCGGCGAGCGAGGCGTCCGACACGAAGCGGCGCTTGCGCTGGCGGCGCTTCGGCCAGGGATCGGGGTAGAGCAGGTAGACGCGTGCGAGGCTCGCATCCGGCAGCGCCGCGAGCAGAGCGGTGGCGTCCTCGTCCCAGACGCGGACGTTGCGCAGGGAGCGTTCGTCCACCGCCCGCAGCAGCTTGACCACGCCGTTGACGAAGGGCTCGCAGCCGACGATGCCGGCTTGGCGGTGCGCCTCGGCCTGGGCCGCGAGGTGTTCGCCGCCGCCGAAGCCGATTTCCAGCCAGACTTCGTCGACCGGTACAGGGAAGAGGCTCGGCGGATCGAGGAATTCGCCGTGCGCCGGCAGCGCAACGCGCAGTGAGGGCAGCGCCCCCTCGAGGCGCTGCTCCTGTCCCGGGCGCAGGCGCTTGCCCTTGCGGCGCCCGTAGAAGGCCCGCTCGGTCTCGGCCGTCCCGCCCGCCTCGGGAGGGACGCTGTCATCCCTCCCCGTCATGTGGGTCGGGCTCAGAAGGCCGATTTCAGCTTGGACGCCAGATCGGTCTTCTCCCAGGAGAAGCCGCCGTCGGCATCGGGCTCGCGGCCGAAATGGCCGTAGGCCGCGGTGCGGGCATAGATCGGCTTGTTGAGCTGCAGCGCCGTGCGGATGCCGCGCGGCGAGAGGTCGAGGGCGTCCATCAGGACGGTCTCGAGCTTCGCCTCGTCCACGGTCCCGGTACCGTGCAGGTCGACGTAGATCGACAGGGGCTTGGCCACGCCGATGGCGTAGGAGAGCTGGATCGTGGCGCGGCGGGCGAGCCCGGCGGCGACGACGTTCTTGGCCAGATACCGGGCGGCGTAGGCCGCCGAGCGGTCGACCTTGGTCGGGTCCTTGCCCGAGAAGGCACCGCCGCCGTGGGGCGCCGCACCGCCGTAGGTGTCGACGATGATCTTGCGGCCGGTGAGGCCGGCGTCGCCATCGGGACCGCCGATCACGAACTTGCCGGTCGGATTGACGTGCCAGACGGTGCCCTCGTTGACCCAGCCGTCCGGCAGGGCCTTGAGGATGTAGGGCTCGACGATGGCGCGCACGTCGGCCGAGTCGAGGGACTCGTCGAGATGCTGCGTCGAGAGCACGATCTGCGTCACCTCGACCGGACGGCCGTTGGCGTAGCGCACGGTGACCTGGCTCTTGGCGTCGGGGCCGAGCTTGGCCGCATCGCCCTGCCGCGCCTTACGGGCGTCGGCAAGGTCCTTGAGGATCTTGTGGGCGTAGAAGATCGGGGCCGGCATCAGGGCCGGGGTCTCGTCGGCGGCGTAGCCGAACATGATGCCCTGGTCGCCCGCGCCCTCGTCCTTGTTGCCCGCGGCATCGACGCCCTGGGCGATGTCGGCGGACTGGGCGTGCAGGTGGATGGCGACGTCGTTGTTCTTCCAGTGGAAGCCGGACTGCTCGTAGCCGATGTCGCGCACCGCCTCGCGGGTCAGTTCTTCCAGGTCCTTGAAAGTCACGGAATCGGGGCCGCGCACCTCGCCGGCGATCACGACGCGGTTCGTCGTCGTCAGCGTCTCGACGCCGAGACGCGCCTCCGGCATCGCGGAGATGTAGGCGTCGACGACGGTGTCCGAGATCCGGTCGCTCACCTTGTCGGGGTGGCCCTCGGAGACGGATTCGCTGGTGAAGAGATAGTCGGAACGAGGCATCGTGCACCCCCGATTGTCGGGCGCGCCTCGTCTTGCAACGGCGCTTGACCCGGTCTCCAGAGGCGCGGCTTGTCGCATCGACCTTTCGGACGGTCAAGCCGGAATGGCGAAATCGTCCGTTTTATCGAACGGCTGTGGCTTCCGCCCGAGGGCCGGAGCCCACGCCCCGCACCGAGATCCAGGGGCATCGGGGAATTCGCCTCGCGGCTGCGGCGGTCAGGCCTTGAGTTCGCGGCTCAGGGTTTCGACCGCGGCGGAGAGTTCGCGGCGCTGTTCTTCGCTGAACGTCTCGACGAACTGGCGCGCGAAGGCGCGGGCAAGATCAGACCAGGGGTCGGTGGAGTAAGATTGCTGCCCGTTGTCGGAGAAACCGCGTTCCATCTCTGGATCAGGATGAGGAATGCCGTCGAGGAAGTCGGAGACCGGAGTATTGGTGAGGCGACTTAGAATCGCGAGGTGAATGGCGCTGATCCGGTTGACGCCCTTCTCGTACTTCTGGAGCTGAGCTGCCGACATCCCGAAGCTGTCGGCGACGGTGCGTTGCGTCAGCTTCGAGCGTTTGCGCTGCTCAGCAATACGACGTCCGAGAAGGACGTCGCGCTCATCGGTCTTCTGGCCTGCCATCTTCACTCTGCCCGCGCTCTATTGGGCGATGGTTCGGACGAAAACTTTTCTGTTGCAAGACCGGCACAAGCGGCAACAGCGACGACATACGGAATATGTCAGTTGTTAATGGTGCGGCGTGGTGTCGCAGAATTACCCAGGCGCGACGGGCTTGAGATCTGCAATCACAAGATCAAAGAAAAGTGGCGTCCCCGGCAGGGCTCGAACCTGCGACCCCAGGTTTCATACCACTTCGGCTTTCGCCGCCGCGCAGTCCGCGCGTTCGTGGCCTGGACTATCCCTTCACCCTGGGCCCGAGCGAGGCCTTTAGGTGCCGCCCGTCTAGTCTCTACACCTTCCCAAGCTCCGTGCGGGACCTGGGCTTGGCTCGGGATCGGCAGGGCGCCGCGGCGCCGGAAGCTTTCCCCGAATTTGAGCGGATCCGCCGCGCGGTTTCCCATCGCGGCGCCCAATTGTGGAATTTAGGAAACCTGTGCTCTGTCCAGCTGAGCTACGGAGACGTCCGTACAGGCTTAGCATCATCGCAGGAGACCGCCAACCGCCTCGATCCTGCGGGATGGGACCGCGCCGCCGGTCTGCGCGCGCGGCATCCTCGGCCTGTGGCGCGGCGGACTCATGGGGGCGACAATCCGCGATTGTGGAGCCTCGACGCCTTCGAGCGCCGCGATCCGGGCACTTTTGGCGGGACATCCTGGGCTGGCGAAGAGAGGCCGAGCGCGGGCGATGACGATGGTGCGCGGTTTGGGTCGCGGCGAGGGATTCAAGGGACGTCGATCAGGCCGCCGCGGTGCCTCGGGCTGGGCTTGGCTCCTCGCGACCGCCTGTGGCGGCAGCCTCGGTTCTCACAGCGTCGCGTCGGCCCCGCGCGGCGAGGAGGCGTGCCGGCCGGCCGCGCTGCGCGAGGATCGTCTCGCCGATGTCGGGCGCCGGGGTGAACTGATCCTCGCATCCGGTCGACGGGCGGTGCTGTCCGGCCTGCGCTGGCCCGACGAGCCGGCGCTCGACGCCGATGCGCGGACTTGGCTGATGTCCTTCCGGGGCGTGCCCCTCGTGCTGACGGAGCGCGGCCCCGAGGACCGCTGGGGCCGCCGTCGGGCCGACGGGATCGCGGACGGGGCCGAGCCGGTCGATCTTGCCGGCGGCCTGATCACGGCCGGGCTCGCCTACGCCGATCCCGACGAGGCCGATGCGCTCTGCCGTCCGGCGCTCCGCACCCTCGAGGAGGCACCCCGGGCCGCCGGGCTCGGCCTGTGGGCCGGAGGGCCGCTCGCCGCGACCGATGCGGCGGCCCTGAGCGCGCGGGCCGGGCGCTTCGCGGTGATCGAGGGGCGCGTCCTGCATGTCGGCGAGCGGTCGGCACGGACCTATCTCGACTTCGCGCGCCGGGGGGAGCAAGGCTTGACCGTAACGGTGCAGAAACGCACTTGGCGCACGCTGAGCGAACATGGTTTGTCGGCGGCCACGCTGAAGGGCCGCCTCGTGAGAATCCGCGGCATGGTCGAGATCGGGCGGGGACCGCTCATCGATCTTGCCGGTATCGAAGGCATCGAGGTCGTCGAGGGGGAGCGGGCGCTGCGGCGCTAGAACGGCATGACGGGGGATCGGCAGCACGAATCGGAGCGGCGGAGCGCGGGCGGGCACCGCCGGACGCGCAGGGTCAGGACCGGCACGCGGGTCGGAGTCCTGCTCGCGCTCGCGGGCGTTCTCGCCGCCTGCGCCGCCGACCAGACCGGGAGCGTGCTCACGCCCGCGGTCATCAAGGTGCCCGAGCAGGCGCCGAAGACGACGGGCCGCACCCGCTCGGACGAGGCGGATCACGCCAAGCTCGTGGCCTCCTTCGGCGGCGAGTACCGCGCCCCGGCCGCCCACCGGATGATCACCGACATCACCGATCGCCTGGTGCGCGCCAGCGACCGGCCCGAGGAGAGCTACGCGGTCACGCTGCTCGACTCGCCCGTCGTCAACGCCTTCGCCCTGCCGAGCGGCCGGCTCTACGTCACCCGCGGGTTGCTGTCGCTCGCGAGCGACAGCTCGGAGGTCGCTGCGGTGCTCGCCCACGAGATCGCCCACGTGACGCTGCGCCACGCCACCGCACGCAGCGAGATGGCCCTGCGCTCGCAGCTCGTGAGCCGCGTGGTCGCCGACGTGCTGAACGATCCCGTCACGGGCGCTCAGCTCGAGAACCAGTCGAAGTTCACCCTGGCGCGCTTCTCCCGCGAGCAGGAGCTGGAGGCCGACACCAACGGCGTGCGCGTGCTGGCCCAGGCCGGCTACGACCCCTTCGGCGCCGGCCGCTTCCTCGACGCGCTCCAGCGCACCATGGCGCTGAAATCCGGCAACGGCAGCGCGGCCGAGCCCGACATGCTGGCGACGCATCCGGCGACCGCCGAGCGCATCGCGCTCGTCACCCGCGCGGCCCGGCGCATCGGCGCCCCCGGCCTCGGCGCCGACGACCGCGCCCGCTATCTCGCGGCGATCGACGGGCTCGCCTACGGCGACAATCCCGGCGAGGGCCTCGTGCGCGGACGCCGCTTCCTGCATCCGGGCCTCGGCATCGCCTTCGAGGTGCCGGATGCCTTCGCGATCGAGAACACCCGCAACGCCGTGCTCGGCACCACGCCGGAGGGCAGCCGCCGCCTGCTGTTCGATCAGGTCGAGGCGAGCGGCGACCGCAGCCTGGAGGACGTGCTCCGCGCCACCTGGAACGACGCCATCGAGACCGGGTCGGTCGAGAACCGCATCATCGGCGGGCGCTCCACCGCGACGGCGCTCTCGCGCGGCAAGGATTGGACCTTCCGCCTCGCGGCGATCCGCATGGGCGAGACCACCTATCGCATGATCATGGCGGCCAAGGGCGCGACCGATCCCGAGCCGGCCTTCCGCCGCTGGCTGGAGAGCCTGCGCCCGATCGAACCGGAGGAGGCCGCCGCCCTCAAGCCGGCGCATCTGCGGATCGTCACCGCCGCTCCCGGCGACACCGTCGAGGGCTTGGCGCGCCGCATGAGCGTGCCCGATCGCGCCGTCGACCGCTTCCTCGTGCTCAACGGCCTGCAGCGCGGCGCGGCGGTCAGGCCCGGGCAAAGCTACAAGCTCGTGGTGGAATAGGCTCCGGGCATCCCCGCGATCCTTTCGCTTCCTCCTCCTTCGTGGCGAAGCCTCCAGGGCACTGCTTTTTCCGGAACGGTCGCGCCGCCGGATCACTTTGCCTGCGCTCGCGATGATGGCGGGTGAGCGGAACCCGGCGCGATGAGCCGGAGACCGTCGCGCCCTTGCGCGTGCGCGGTCCGGCGCCTAGGCCGATGCCTCGCCGCAACGGGTCCGACGTGAAGCCCTCCGATCTCTCTGCCGACACCGCCGTCGCGGTCGTGTTCTTCCGTCCTTCGGCCGAGCAGGTCGCGCGGATCGTCGAGCGCTTCGCCGGCCGCATGCCCGTTCTCGTCTACGACAACGGCGGCATTCCGCCCGACGCGCTGGCGCGGCTGGAGGCTGCGCAGGGAGTCGTCCGCCTCGGCGAGGGGCGCAATCGCGGCATCGCCGCCGCCCTCAACGCGCTGGCCGAGGCGGCGATCGCGGCGGGCGTCTCCCGCCTGTTCCTGCTCGACCAGGACGCCGACACGACCGTCGAGACGGCGCGGGCCCTGGGCCACGCCCTCGACCGGGCGGCGGGCGCGCAGCCGCCCCCGGCTCTCGTCGGGCCGGCCCCCGCGCCGAAGCCCGGCCACAAGGCGCCGGTCTATCCGCCGCGCCCCGGCGTGCCGCCCCGCGAGAGTCTTCGGCCGGTGGAGTTCCTGGCGACCTCCGGTTCGCTCGTGGATCTGGCCGCCTACGCGCAGATCGGCCCGTTCCGCGACGACTTCTTCATCGACGCGGTCGATCTCGAATGGTGCTTTCGCGCCTGGGCACGGGGCTGGAGCTGCTGGATGGACCCCGGCACCGCCATTCCGCACAGCGTCGGCCGCGGCACCCTTCGCGGGCGGTTCCTGCCGGTGACGATGCCCGACCAGCCGCTGTTCCGCATGGCGGTCTACGTGCGCAATACCGCCTATGGCTGGCGCCTGCCGCACGTGCCGCTCCGGTGGAAGGTGAAGCAGGCCGCCTACCTCCCGCTGCAGATCGGGCTGTACTGGAGCCGGCACCGGTTCTCGCCCCGGGTGCTCGCACACCTGCTGGCGGCCCTGGCGCAGGGCCTGGGCGGGCGTTTGGGCCGGCCAGCGGACGCGCCCCCGTGACGGCGCTCCTCCGGGCGACCCTCGACGTCGTCATCGTCAACTGGAATGCCGGCGACCAGCTCGGGGCCTGCCTCGCGAGCCTGGCGATGAGCGCGGGGGCGGAGCATCTGCGTGTCGTCGTCGTCGACAACGCCTCGGTCGACGGTTCGGCCGAGAACCTGAACGTGCCCGGCCTCGCGTTGACGGTCGTGCGCAACGCCGCGAATCTCGGCTTCGCCCGCGCCTGCAACCAGGGCGCGGCGCTGGGATCCTCCGACGCGGTCCTGTTTCTCAACCCCGACACGCAGGTGAGCCGGGACGGCATCGCCATCGCCCGCGCGCGGCTCGACTGCGAGCCGGATACCGGGATCGTCGGCGCGCGGCTGGTCGACGAGACGGGCCATACCCACCGCACCTGCGCCCGCCACCCGACGGGGTGGAGCCTGATCGCCCACACCCTGTTCCTCGACCGGCTGCTGCCCGGCCGTGTTCGCCCGCACTTCCTGCTCGAGTGGGACCATGCCGAGACCCGCCCGGTCGATGCGGTGATGGGCGCTTTCCTGATGATCCGGCGCCCGCTCCTCGACCGGCTCGGCGGGTTCGACGAGCGCTTCTTCGTCTACTGGGAGGATGCCGATCTCTGCGCCCGCGCCGCCGCTGCCGGCTTCGCCGTGTGCCACGTCGCACAGGCCGAGATCCGCCACCGCGGCCAGGGCACCACCGAGGCCGTGAAGGACCGGCGCCTGTTCTACTTCCTGCGGGCCCAGGCGCTCTACGCGCGAAAGCATCACGGCCGGGCGGCTTTTCTCGCCGTGCTGGCCGCCGCGCTCGCCGTCAACCTGCCGGTTCGTCTCGGCCGGGCGCTGGCGCAGGGAGCGCCCGGGGATGTGGGTGCGGTGATCCGCGCAGGACGAATGCTCGTGGCGGCCCTTCCGGGCCTGTTGACCCGCAGTGGACGATGAGGCTTGCCTGAAGCGGGGCGTCTTGTCGTCCGCGGCGGCCTCCGTCATGGTGCCGCCCTCCGGACGGTCCCGCTTGCACCCGCAGCGGGCGGCTGAACGGGGAACGGATTGCGAGACAGCGCGGACAAGGGCTCTCGACCGGCGGACCTGTCACCCGCCCTGTACCGTGCGGCCTTCGACGGCGCGCCGGTGGGCCTCGCCGTATTCACGCCCGACGGGCACCGGATCCGCGCCGCCAATGCCTGCCTGTGCCGCTGGCTCGGCTACGCGCCGGGCACCCTCGACGGCCGCCCGATCGATCAGGTGATCGGCCGCGAAGCCTTCGGCGCGGAAGAACTCGGATTGCAGGCCGGCATCCGCCGCTGGCTGCGGGCGGATGGCGGCACGATCGATCTGCGCCTCGCCCTCTCCGGCGAGGACGCGGCGGAACCGGTCGCGGTGGTGACCCTCGTCGATGCCGACGATCTGGTCCGGGCGGAGCAGAACCGCGACGCGCTGACGGCGGCGGGGCTCGGCGAGTGGCGCTGGGACCTCGTCACCGGTCAGATGGCGTTCTCGCGCCGCGCGGCGCAGATCCTCGGCTACGCGCCGGGGCGCTCCGTGACCTGGGAGGGCATGCGGGGGCAGGTCGACCCGGAGGAGGCCGAGCGGATCCAGACCACGGTCGCGGCCGCCATCGCCGAGCGCCGCCCCTACGCCTTTCAGACCCGCTTCCGCCGCGCCACCGACGGCGCCGAGATCTGGATCGGCGCCCGCGGCGAGGCCGTTCTCGCCGCGGACGGCACGCCGGTCGGCATCGTCGGCGTGGTGCAGGATGTCACCACCCGCGTCGAGGCTCGGGAGGCGCTGGCCGAGCGCGAGGAGCGCCTGCGCGTCGCCACCACGGTCGCCAATCTCGGCATCTTCGAGTGGCACGTCCTCGACGACCGGGCGACCTGGGAGAACGAGCGGATGTTCGCGATCTTCGGTCGCCGGCCGGAAGAGGGCAGCATCGGCAAGGCCACCTTCCTCAAGGAGATCCTCCACCCGGATGATCGCCCGGTCTTCCGGCAGGCAATCCTGCGGGCGCTGCGCGAGGACACGATCCTGCACGCCACCGGCCGCATCCGCCGCCACGACGACGGCCAGTGGCGCACGATCGACATGGCCGGGCGGTTCGAGCGGGCCCGGCCGGGCGGCCTGCCGCGGCGCCTGATCGGCGTGGTCGCCGACGTGACCGATCGCCACCTCTCCGAGGAACGGCGCAGCCTCCTGATCCGCGAGTTGCACCACCGGGTGAAGAACACGCTCGCCACGGTCCAGGCCATCGTCGGCTCGACGGCCCGGACCGCCACCAGCATCGACAGCTTCCACGAGGCTTTCGTCGGCCGGATCAAGTCGCTCGCCCACACCCACAGCGTGCTCACCGAGGCGACGTGGCAGACCGCGAGCCTGCGCGACCTGCTGGCCTCCGAGCTGATGCCCTACGCGGAGACCGAGACGGAGACCTCGCCGGATCTGCGCATCGTCCTCGACGGGCCGGCGGTCGATCTTCCCTCCGAGATCGCCGTGCCGATCGGCATGGCGATCCACGAGCTGACGACCAACGCCGCGAAGTACGGCGCGCTCTCGACCGGCCGCGGCCGGGTCGCGATCACGTGGAGGGTCGAGGCCGGCGTGCTGCACCTCGACTGGCGCGAGAGCGGCGGTCCCCCCGTGGCCCCGCCCACCCGCCAGGGGTTCGGCTCACGCCTGCTGCAGCGGGTGCTGACGACGCAGGTCCAGGCGCAGATCACCACAGATTACGCGCCGGAGGGCTTTCACCTGACGCTCGCCGCGCCGCTGCCGGAGCGCAACCCGGCCCTCAACCCGTTGGTCTGACGCCTGCCCTCACCGGCGGAACCCCTGCCCCCAAGATCGCGGCCCGAGATCCCGGGCAGTTGGGGGTGGGGTAGACCGATGCAAGGCCGCGCGGGGGGCGGTAGACGCCGCCCTCAGGCCGCGCCCCGAGCCTCCTCGCCGCCGGCATTCACGAAGCTCTTCAGTTCGTCGAGCGAGCCGAAGGTGAAGCGGCCGCGCGGGGTGTCGGCCTCGATCGAGCCGTCGGAGAACATCACGTAGGTGTTGGCGCCCGACGCGTAGGAGCCGACCGCGTGCCGCTCCTCGGCGGCGGTCGCCTCCGACTCGGGCTCTTGTGCCTCGGGCTCTTGTACCTCGAGCTCTCGTGCCTCGGGTTCCTGCGCCTCGTCCTGCGGCCCCGATCCCTGCAACTCCTGCGACGCGGATGCTTCCGGCTCAGGCGATGGTTCGGGCTGGGCCGACGGCGCCTGCGCCGTCGGAGCGGGCGCCGGCTCGTCGAGGAAGGAGCGCAGGCCGATCGGTCCCACGGCGGGGGGATCAACCTCGATCCGCTCCTCGTCCCGCGGCGCGACGACCGAAGCCGTCACCGGCTCGGAAAAGGCCGGCGCGGGTGCGTGTACGGGTTCCGGCGCGCGGAAGAGGTCGTCGTCGCTCGCGCGCGGCGGCGCGGTCTCCGGCAACAGATCGGGCAGCAGCGGTTCGGCGACGCTCGGCTGCGGCTCGGCGGACGGGGCCGGATCCTCGAAAACCGGCTCGGAGCCCCGGCCGCCCGGCCGCAGCGCGCCCAGAGACAGGCCCGCGAGACCGGCTGCGCCCGCGCCGGCCGCGCCGATGCCGGCGAGCGAGGGGCGCTGCGGCGGCGCGACCTCGGGAGCCGCGAAGGCTGGCGCCTCCGGCGTCGAGGCCTCCCAGGGCACCGTCCCGGCGGAAGGCGCGGCCGGAATGTCGATCTGGGGCGATGCGGTGCGCCACTCGGAAACGGCGCCGTGGAGCTTGAGCAGGCGGTAGACGATCGCGGTGAGCCCGAGCAGGACCACGCCCGCCGAGGCCGCGGTCGAGCCGCCGATCACCATCGCCAGCCCGCTCTCCAGGCGAACATAGGGGAAGCCCTGGACCACGGCGGCGATGCCCCCGAGGATCATGACGGAACTGAGCGCGAGCAGCGCGACGACCATGGTACTCTCGACTGACTCTCGCGGGCGGCGTGTGGGGAGCAAGATAACCCCTGGCCCGCGCATTGCAAAATCGCCCGGCCCCGTTGTCCCTGGAAACCGGCCCTTCCGCCTCTCCTTGCACAGCCGAGGGCCTGCGCAAAACGGTGGATGCCGCGCTTTCGCCGGTGACAGGCGCGTGGATACGGCCCCGGTGGCGTTGCCGAGCCCGGTCCGCCGACTTACCTACCCGGCCGTCACCTCGCCGGCCGCGCGCTTCGAACGACCTGCGCGCTTCGCCTCCGCTCCCCGCGAGAACCGGACAACCCAGGAGACACGCATGACGTTCACCCTGCCCGAGCTGCCCTACGCCTACGACGCGCTGGGGCCGTACATGTCGAAGGAAACCCTCGAGTTCCACCACGACAAGCACCACAAGGCCTATGTCGACACCGGCAACAAGCTGCTGGAGGGCACCGACCTCGCGGGCAAGAGCGTCGAGGAGATCGTCAAGGCGAGCTACAACACCAATCAGGCGCTCTTCAACAACGCCGGCCAGCACTACAACCACCTCCACTTCTGGAACTGGATGAAGCCCAACGGCGGCGGTCAGCCCCCGGCCGAGCTCGCCAAGAAGATCGACGAGGATCTCGGCGGCTACGAGAAGTTCAAGGCCGACTTCATCCAGGCCGGCGTCGGCCAGTTCGGCTCGGGCTGGGCCTGGCTCGCGGTCAAGGACGGCAAGCTCGCGATCCTGAAGACCCCGAACGGCGAGAACCCGCTGGTCCACGGCGCCAAGCCGATCCTCGGCGTCGACGTGTGGGAGCACTCCTACTACATCGACTACCGCAACCGTCGCCCCGACTACCTCAAGGCGTTCATCGAGAATCTCGTGAACTGGGAATACGTCGAGAAGCTGTACGGGGAAGCCAAGGCCTGATCGGCCTCGCAGACCGGTCTGATGCAGCCGCCCCGTTCGCCGACGGGGCGGCTTTTTCATGCGCGCCGTGACCCTCCGGTCATTGTCGTGCCGCGTCTGACGGGCGTACTGCCCCGGTAGGCCATCCTATCCAGGCCCTCATCCTGAGGTGCCGGCGCGCGGCGTCGGCCTCGAAGGATCCTTCAGATCCCGCGCGCGAACGGGAGGATCCTTCGAGGCCGCTACGCGGCATCTCAGGATGAGGGCTTGAGCGGGATCGACTGTTCGCACGGGATCGTCTGCTCAAAAAATGATCCGCTCGATCCTCTCCGTCGGCGGCTGGACGCTGGTCTCGCGGGTCACGGGCTTTGCCCGCGACGTGGTCACCGCCGCCGTGATGGGCGCCGGGCCGATGGCGGATGCCTTCGTCGTCGCCTTCCGCCTGCCCAACCATTTCCGGGCGATCTTCGGCGAGGGGGCGTTCAACACGGCCTTCGTGCCGGCCTACACCCATCTGGAGCAGGCCGGCGCGGACGGCGCCGCCGCGCGCTTCGCCGATCGCGTCTTCACCCTGATGCTGATCGTGCAGGTGGCGCTGCTGGCGCTGGCGCTCCCGGCGATGCCGTGGATCGTGCGGGCGCTGGCACCGGGCTTTTCCGAGGACGGGGCGCGGTTTGCGCTCGCCGTGAGCCTGACGCGGATCACCTTCCCCTACCTGCTGTTCATGACGCTGGTGACGCTGTTCTCCGGCATCCTCAACGCGCATCGCCGCTTCGCCGCCGCGGCCGGCGCGCCGGTCCTGCTCAACCTCGCGATGCTGGTGGCGCTGGGGCTGGTCTTCCTGTTCCCGAACGCGGCCTACGCCGCGGCCTGGGGCGTCTCGGTGTCCGGGGTGCTGCAATTTGCGCTAGTCTGGTGGGATGCGAGGCGCCACGCCTATGCCCCGCAACTGACGAAGCCCGTCCTGCGCGATCCCGATATGATCCGGTTCTTCAAGATCCTGGGACCGGCGGTGATCGGCTCGGCCGGCTTCCAGATCGCGACGTTTGCCGACACCATCATCGCGAGCTTCCTGCCGACCGGCGCGGTCTCGGCGCTCTATTACGCCGACCGGATCTACCAGCTGCCCTTCGGCGTCATCGCCATCGCCGCCGGCACCGTGCTCCTGCCGGAGATGAGCCGACGCATCGCAGCCGGAGACGTGGCCGGCGCGCACGCGGCGCAGAACCGGGCCGCCGGTTTCTCGCTGGCGCTCTCGGCCCCCTTCACGATCGCCTTCCTGACCCTGCCGGGACTGATCATGGCGGCCCTGTTCCAGCGCGGCGCCTTCACCGCCGAGGACGCCGCCCGCGCGGCCTCGGTGCTCGCGGCCTACGGGCTGGCCCTGCCCGCCGTGGTCTTGGTGCGCTCGGCGGTGGCGAGCTTCAACGCCCGGCAGGACACCACGACGCCGCTCTACGCCTCGCTGACCGCGATCGCCGTCAACGTCGCGCTGAAACTCGTGCTCACCGGCCCCTACGGCGTCGCCGGCCTCGCGCTCGCCACCGCCATCGGCCAATGGATCAACCTCGCCCTTCTCTACGGACTGGCGCTGCGCCGCGGCTGGACCGCGCCGGGGCGCGTGCTCGGCGTTACCGTCGCCGCCGTCGTCGTGGCGAGCGCGGTGCTGGCGGGGCTCGCCGTCTACGGCCTGCCCTTCGCGGAGCGGATCGTGCCCGCCCTGCCCCACCTGCGCGAGATCGCCGTGCTCGGCGTCCTCGGCATCGCCGGGGCTCTGGCCTATGCCGGCACCCTGCTCGCGGTGATGGGGGCCTTCGGCGTGCGCTTGCGCCGCAGGTAGGTTCGCCGGGCCCGCCCCATCTCAGGCCGCATGAGCGACCCCGATCTCCTCGCCGGCAAGAGCCACGCCGTCTTCGATGCCTACGGCACCCTGTTCGACGTGCATTCGGCGGTCGCGCGCCATGCCGACGCGCTCGGACCGCGAGCGGCGATGCTGTCCGAGCTGTGGCGGACCAAGCAGCTCGAATATTCCTGGGTCCACGGCCTGATGGGCCGCTATGTCGGGTTCTGGGACCTGACCGAGCGCGCCCTCGATTTCGCCCTGGCCAAGCATCCCGAGATCGACCGGGTCCATCGCGAAAACCTCCTCGACGCCTATCGCGCCCTCGACGCCTACGGCGAGGTGCCCGGCGTGCTGGAACGTCTGCGCGGGCGGGGCGTGAAGACCGCCCTGTTCTCCAACGGCAACGCCGCGATGCTGGAGCGGGCGGTGGCCTCGGCGGGCCTCGCCGAGCGGCTCGACGCGGTGCTCTCGGTCGATCCCGTGCAAACCTTCAAGACGGCGCCCGCCGCCTATCGTCTGGTCCTCGATCGGCTCGATACCGCGCGGGCGGAGGTGCTGTTCTTCTCCTCGAACCGCTGGGACATCGCGGGGGCGACGGCCTTCGGCTTCGACGCGGTGTGGGTGAACCGGACGGAGCAGCCCGACGAGTACCCGGACCTGCCGCCCCGCGCGGTCGTGAAGTCCCTCGCTGCGGTGATCTGAACCGCCGCCAACGGCCCGTTCGCCAATCCTTAAGCTTGACC
This sequence comes from Methylorubrum rhodesianum, assembly GCF_014199985.1. Classification (GTDB taxonomy): domain Bacteria; phylum Pseudomonadota; class Alphaproteobacteria; order Rhizobiales; family Beijerinckiaceae; genus Methylobacterium; species Methylobacterium rhodesianum. Next base: position 38,851 of record NZ_JACHOS010000007.1, read on the forward strand.
GGATTAGTTCGGACGCACGTGCCTGTCGTTTCCTTGTCTGATCCGTCCGGTTGTCCAAAGGATCCGTTCTCGTGCCCGCCCTATCTCTCCCCGTTCTCGCCCGGAAGGGCGTCTGCGCGGCGCTTCTCGGCGCCGCCCTCCTGTCCGCCGCCCCGGCCTCCGCCCGTGACGGCCGCAACGGCGCCCTGATCGGCGGTGCGGCGGCCGGCGTGATCGGCGGTCTCGCCGTCGGCGCGCTTCTGAACGGTGCCGCGCCCCCGCCGCCTCCGCCGGCGCGCCGGGTCTATGTCGAGGAGGAGCCGGTCTACGTCGCGCCTCCGCCGCGCCGCGGCCCGATCTGCCACTATGAGCGCCGCAAGGTCTGGCTCGACGAGGTCGAGTTCACCTACCGCCGGGTCGAGGTCTGCGAGTAGCTTTCTGGCGTTTACGCTGCGTGCGAGGACAGGCGCCCGCCTCAGGCCGGCGCCTCTTTCGTCAGGATCCAGTCCTCGACCACGATGGCGTCGAGGCCGGTGGTGTAGAACATCAGGATCGCGTCCTCCGCCGTGTGGAGGATCGGCTTGCCCATCACGTTGAAGCTGGTGTTGAGCAGGATCGGCACGCCGCTCAGTTCGGCAAATGCCGCGATCAGCGCCGCGTAGGCCGGATTGCGCTCGCGTGTCACGCTCTGGAGCCGCCCGGTGCCGTCGGCATGGACCACCGCCGGCACCCGCTCCCGCATCGCCTCGCGCCAGACCAGGGTGCGCTCCATGTACGGGCTGTCGGCGTAGTCCTCGAACCAGTCCGGCCCAGCCTCGGCGAGGATCGAGGGTGCGAAGGGCCGGAACGCCTCGCGGTACTTCACCTTGGCGTTGAGCGATTCCTTGGCGTGGGCCGGGCGCGGATCGGCGAGGATCGAGCGGTTGCCGAGCGCCCGCGGGCCGAACTCCGCCCTCCCCTGCACCCAGCCGACGAGGCCGCCCTCGGCCAGGATCTTGGCCGCCTCCCGCGTCACGCCCTCGTGGCCGAGGCGGCGGGCGCGGGGCTCCCACTCGGCCATGCGCTCCAGTGGCTCGGTCGAGACGGTCGAGCCGAGATAGGGCGTGAGCGGGCGGGCCGCGCGCGCCGGGCCCTTCCAGTCGGGATCGTCCTCGGCCAGCGCCAGCCACGCGGCGCCGATGGCGTTGCCGTCGTCGGCGGGCGCCGAGGGCACGTGCAGGCGCTGGAACCCCGAGCGCCCGAGCACCCGCCCGTTATAGGAGGAGTTGAGCCCGCAGCCCCCGGCGATGACGAGGTTGTCCGACGGCGCCAGGCGCCAGGCCTCGGCGACCAGCACGTCCATGAGTTCGGAAAAGATGTCCTGGCCGCAGCGGGCGAGGTCGGCCCAGCCCTGCTCGCCGACATCCTTCGGGCGCCGCGCCAGGATCTCGGCGGCGACCGCCTGGACCGTGGCTTCGTCGGCAAATTTCAGGCGCCCGTCCTCGACGGTGTAGAGGCGGCGCAGGATTGCCATCAGGTCCGGATCGGTGCGGCCATAGGGCGCGAGCCCCATGATCTTCCACTCCTCGCCCTTGATCTGGTCGAAGCCGGCGAGGTCGGTGACGAGGCCGTAGAGGAAGCCCACCGAGCCGCGCCCGCGCTGGCGCCGCACCTCCTCGATCCGCCCGTCCCTCAGGCGATAGATCGCCGCCGCGCCGGTCTCGCCCATGCCGTCGACGATCAGTGCGGTCGCCTCCTCGAACGGGCTGCCCCACAGGGCGTAGGCGGCGTGAGCGAGGTGGTGGGCGTAGCGCTTCCGCCCGGCGATGGTCGCCCGTGGCTTTCCGCCGAAGCCGCGGGTCTCGTTGTCGAGCGCGAGAACCGTGCCGTTGCCGGCCCGCGCCTGCATGGCGTGGAGATCGGCGATGAAGACCCGCTCGGCCCGCTCCGGCACGAGGGAGCGGTTGAGGGTGGAGGGGTGGTCGGCGAGCGCCGGAAGGTCGAAGGCGCCGGAGGCCGCCTGCCCTTTCAGGAACTCCGAGAACTGCTCGCCCCAGGAAGTGGCGACGACGAGCTCCGTCCCCTCGGGGACGTGATGCTTCAGGAGGCCCGCCATGCGGGTGCCGGGATCGGGCTCGCAGTTCGGGGCGCGCTTGTATTGCAGGTAGCGCTCGGCGGCTTCGGCGAACAGAACGGCGCCGTCCGGCCCGACGAGGGCGAGCGCCGGATCGTGGAAGGTCGTGGCGAGGCCGAGATAGGTGCGCATGCTGCCGGGCTACACGCCGGCAGGCGGGGCGACAACCGCGTTGCGATGCGGGGAACGCCGTGCGAGACGAGCCGCCGATGACGGACGCCTTCCCCGCCTCGCCTCCCCTCGCCCTCGTGATCTTCGACTGCGACGGCGTGCTGATCGACAGCGAGCCGATCAGCCTCGCGACCCTGACGCGCGGCCTCAACGGGATCGGACTCGCCATCGATCTCGACACCGTGCGCGAGCGCTTCGCCGGCACTTCGATGATCTCGATCATGGAGCGCGTCGCCCGCGAGGATGGCATCACCGCTCCGGACGGCTTCGTCGAGCGGGTGAAGGCGGAGACGCTGGCCGCGTTCGAGGCGGAACTCACCGCCATGGCCGGCATCGCGGACGCCCTCGGCCTCCTGCGCCTGCCCTTCTGCGTCGCCTCCAGCAGCGATCCGGTGCGGCTGCGCCGCTCGCTCGGTCTGACGGGCCTGCTGCCGCTGTTCGGCGAGCACGTCTTCTCGTCCGCGCAGGTGGCGCGCGGAAAGCCGTTCCCCGATCTGTTCCTGTTCGCGGCGGAGCGGATGGGCGTGGCGCCGGAGGGCTGCCTCGTCATCGAGGACAGCGTGCCGGGCGTTCAAGCGGCCCGCGCCGCGGGCATGCGGGTCGTCGGCTTCACCGGCGGCGGCCACTGGGGCCACGATCGGGATGGGCGAGATCTCCTGGCGGCCGGTGCGCTCACGGTCTTTTCCGCCCATGGGGAGCTCGGCCGCATCGTCGCCGCGGGCTGAGCACGGCTCCCCGGCCTCGCAGCCGGGAGGGCAGGCCGGCCCTCGTCCCCGGTCTCCTCCTCGCTGCGGAGGAGGATGCCCGCGGCATGCGTATTACCTCGGAAGCCTCCAGTGCCATCCCGTGCTTCAGGATGTACCGGATGCCTCGGCGCACGCAGGAGTGTCATCGCGATCAGGGGTGCTGACGGCGCCGCGACGGGCGTGAGCCATGCGGTTTTCCGCTGGCGCCGCCGCGGTCGCTCCCGCCGCCGGGCCGCATCCCAGGCGGAGGGCCCGGCCGATGCGCGATCCGAAACTCCGATCCCGCGCCTCTTTCGAGGAGTGGCACGATGGACGTTTCAACCTTCGAGATCCTCTACAAGCCGCTGACGCCGCCGCTCGGGGCGGGGACCGAGGCGATCGCCCGCCGCGTTCTGCAGGGCTACTTCCTCACGATCGCCAACACGGAGGCGTTCGATTTCACCTTCCGGATCGCCTTCAACATCACCCTGCCGAATCCGGACAATCCGGCCCGGCGCCTCGACGGCAACACCCTGTTCATCACCGACGTCGCCTCGCCCGACAACGTCTTCTCGACCAGCCTGACGCGCAGCCCGGCCGGCGGCAACCGCTATGTCGGGTCCTTCGTTGTTCCGGCCGGCAAGACCGCCCTCGTCGTGCTGTTGCCGAACATCACGGTGCCGACCTTCTTCGCCACGACGCCGGCCGATATCGAGATTCGAGGCTGGGTCTCGCTGTCTCTGCCATGCCTGTTTCGCAGGGTCGGGCGCTTCTTCAAGCTGACCCCACAGGAGGGCGCCCCGGCGCGCGTCCTGCTCAACGCCGAGCATCGCTCGACCTACCTGCCGCCGGGATGGCCGGTGACGGCGTCCGGCGATCTCGATTTCGACCAGACCGGGACCAATCTGACGCTGGCCAGCGGCATGGCTCTGAACGAGGTGCCGCAGGATCGATGCTTCTTCTTCCCGCCCGTCTTCGAGGCGCTGGAACCGGTGCTGAAGCGGATCCCGGATGCCCTCGTCATGGCCTCCGACCTCGACGAGGTCGAGGCGGCCGCCGCCCTCGTCGCCGGGCTGGCGCGTTTCGGCCCGGAGAACGAGAGCCTCGATGCGATGAACCGTGTCCTCGAACAGGCGGGGCTCGGCGTGCGTCTCGCGCCGGCCCCGAAAGCGGCCGGGCAGAAATAGCGCCGCACCCCTGCCGGGGCGGCCGCGCCTAAGCGCTTCTCACCACAGCTAAGACGCGCCAAGCGAGGCGCGAATCGCGGCGCGATCTTTCACTGTCAAGCTGAACTTCGAAAGAACATTCCGTTGACGGTTGGGGTTTGACCACTCATCTTGAGGGCGTGCGAACGACTTCGCGCCGCGGTGATTTGTAGTGGCACGCTTGCGCCGCGTTATCAAACGCTAATGCATCACGGCGCACTTGCGCCGTGGTCCTCGTGAGAGAGGAGGACTTGCCTTGATCGGATTGTTTATTTGTAAAACTTCGAAACAGCCCGGCGCCTGGGAGGGCCGGATGTGGGGGTGTTGTCGGCGGACGGTCACATCCGTGGGCTAGAGCATCGCGCCGAAAGGCGACCCCGGCTTCCGGGGTCGGACGATGCAGCGATCCAGCGCCCACGAACGCCTTGCCGACAACCGGCCGACGATGGCCGCAGGAGTTCACCCCGTCATGACCCGTGTCCAGACCGCCTATTTCGACGATGACGCGCTCGACCTTTCCAGCGCGGACGCCGCCCCCGCCCGCGTGATCGAGATCGGCGAGGTCACCGCCGGCATCGCCGTGCCCGAGCGCGGCGGTGTCCGCTTCTTCTCGTCCGAGCGCCGTTTCGACGGCCTCGACGGCACCCTGTTCCGCACCGTGGAGCAGGCCGCCCGCGCCGCGCGGGAGAGGGATCGCCAGCCGCGCCTGCGCGCGGTCTAGGGCGTCCCGCCGACCGTCCCATCCCGATCGGCATATGAAAGAGGCCGGCGTCTCCCCTCGGAGCCGCCGGCCTCTCTTCTAGAAGCTGTGGTGGCGGGCGGCGGCCCGTTTCCCTCGACCGGGCAGGCTACTTGCACTCTTCGCGAGCGCGCTTGAGCGCTTCCGCGAAACCGCCCAGCGCGTAGTCGTCCTGGGTCGGGTTGCCGCGCTGCGAGGTGGTGCGGACTGTGGCGGTCTGGGCACGGCTCATCTCCGCGACGATGCGCGGCTCGTCCGCCTGGTTCTGGATCCAGGCGTTCTCGTCCTTCACCACGAGGCCGTAGCGGGTGTTCCCCACCGACAGATAGGGATCGCTCGGAGCGGCGGCGGCGCCGGGCTTGGCCTGGGCTGCGGCGGGTTTCGGCTTGAAGCCGAGCATCACCGCGATCTCGCCCTGGGCGGCGCCCTTGGGAAAGGTCACGAACAGGTAGCCGGTGTCGCGGGCGAGCGACTTGGGGCTGCGGGTCGCCGGTTGGGCGATGACGTAGCAGAGCTTGTCGCGGCCCTGCGCGCCGTTGGTGAAGACGTTCCAGTCTCCGAACACGGCGAGGGGCACGGCCTGCTGCATCCCCGGCGGCAGCGCCGAACTCTTCGGCTTGCGGCGGCTCGCCCGGGCAGGGATGACCTCCGCGCCCTGGATGCCGTCCTGCGCCCGCGCCGGCTCGGATGGGGCCGTCAGGGTTGCGGCCGCCGCGGTGCCCAGCAGGAAGGCTGCGAGCGAGCGGCCGGGACGGGGGGCGGGGCGAACGATCGAAGGGCGGTGCCGCTGCATCTCTACTCGGGTGTACGGACGGCCGGGCCGGCCATCTTCACGCGTCGTCAGGATGACGGGCCGAAGCGGAACAGGAAAGCCCTGCCCGGCCCGATCAACCGAAAACGAGCATGGACCGTCTCCGTCGGTGCGGCGTCAGACCGCCCGCATCTCCGCCGTCAGGGCCGCGGCCGCGAGCGCGGCCGCCGGAAGATCGATCGCCGGATCGATCTCGGGAAGATGGATCTCGACGGCGGTCGGGGCGGCGCCGGGGGCCGGCTCGACCGGCTTGGGCTGAGCGGGCTTCGCCGGATCGTTGTAGGGCGTGTTGTAGGCCTTGCGGATCGAGGCCCAGAAGGCGTCCCGCTCCGCGTCGGTCAGGCGTGCGAGGCGGGCGTCGATGAGCGCCGTCGCCTGCGCGGCCAGGGCCGGCGTTTCCTCGACGGTGATCCAACTCTCAACGTTCATCGACGGCACTCCGCGGCTTCGGACGGTCGGATAGCCAAGCTCAGTTAGCTGAAACCTGAACGCGGCATTTTCCGTGCCTGTTCCCGCGGAGCAGCCCCTACTTCTCCACAGGACCGAGCTTTTCCAGCCAGGCTTGGGCCTGCCGGCGCACGTTGTCCGGCGCGGTGCCGCCGTAACTGGTGCGGCTCGCCACCGAGTTCTCGACGCCGAGAACCGCGAAGACGGCCTCTGTGATGCCGGGCTCGATCGCCCGCATCGCGTCGAGGGACAGCTCCTCCAGGCCGATGCCGCGCTCCGAGGCCGCGGCGACGACCCGGCCGGTGACGTGGTGGGCCTGCCGGAAGGGCATGTTCAGCTCGCGCACCAGCCAATCGGCGAGATCGGTGGCGGTGGCGTAGCCGGAGCCCGCGGCGCGCTTGAGCGTCTCGGCCACGGGTTCGAGGTCGCGCACCATGCCGGCCATGGCGGCGAGGCACAGGGAGAGCGACTGCAGGGCGTCGAAGGTGCCTTCCTTGTCCTCCTGCATGTCCTTCGAGTAGGCGAGCGGCAGGCCCTTCATCACGATGAGCAGACCCGTCAGCGCGCCGATGATGCGGCCGGCCTTCGCCCGCACCAGTTCGGCGGCGTCGGGGTTGCGCTTCTGCGGCATGATCGACGAGCCGGTGGTGAAGCCGTCGGAGAGCCTCACGAAACCGAATTGCGCCGAGGTCCACACCACCAGTTCCTCGGCGAAGCGCGAGAGGTGGACCGCGCAGATCGCGGCAGCCGAGAGCGATTCCAGGGCGAAGTCGCGATCGGCGACCGAATCGAGCGAGTTCGCGGTCGGCCGGTCGAAGCCCAGTGCCGAGGCCGTGGCGTGCCGGTCGATCGGGAACGAGGTGCCGGCGAGGGCCGCCGACCCGAGCGGGCACTCGTTGAGGCGGGCCCGGGCGTCGCGGAACCGGCCGCGGTCGCGCGCCAGCATCTCGACATAGGCGAGGCAGTGGTGGCCGAAGGTGACGGGCTGGGCCGATTGCAGGTGGGTGAAGCCCGGCATCACGGTCTCGGCGTGCTTCGCCGCCGTCTCGGCCAGCGCCCGCTGCAGGTCGGCGACCTGCGCGTCCAGCGCGTCGAGGGTGTCGCGCACCCACAGCCGCATGTCGGTGGCCACCTGATCGTTGCGCGAGCGGGCGGTGTGAAGCCGCCCGGCGGCAGGGCCGACGATCTCCGTCAGCCGACTCTCCACCGCCATGTGGATGTCCTCCAGCTCGCGCCGGAAGACGAATTCGCCGCGCTCGATCTCCGCCTCGACGGACTTGAGCCCGGCTTCGATGGCTGCCACATCCTCGGCTGGCAGGATCCCTTGGCTCCCCAGCATCGCGACATGCGCCAGCGAGCCGCGAATGTCCTGGGGCGCGAGCCGCCTGTCGAACCCGATGGAGGCGTTGATCTCCTCCATGATCTCGGCCGGGCCACTGGCGAAGCGGCCGCCCCACATCCGGTTGCTCATGGCTGATCCCACCTTCCGCACGCGAAACGAGGCTCGGCCGTGAAGGCGACCCCGAAAATTCTTGCCGTCACTCTTGCCGTCACTCTTGCCGCCGGCGCCGTCCTCGTCGGCGGCCTCGCCCTATACGGGACGGGCTCGAACCTCGGCAACCTCGCGGCCTCCGGTCCCTGCGCCGAGGCCGCCCCGGCCGCGGCTCGGCTCGCCCCGCTCGCCCGCGGCGAGGTCGCGGCCTTCGACGCATCCGCCGCCCCGAAGCCCGCGCCGGACGTCGCGTTCAGGGGCCCCGACGGCGCGCCGACCGATCTGGCGGCCCTGCGCGGAAAGCTGCTGCTGGTGAACCTTTGGGCGACGTGGTGTGCTCCCTGCAAGGCCGAGATGCCGGCCCTCGACCGCCTGCAGGCGGAACTCGGCGGCGACGCCTTCCAGGTCGTGGCGATCAATGTCGAGACGCGCAACCTCGACAAGCCGCCGGCCTGGTTCAAGGCCAACGGCATTACCCACCTGACCTATTACGGCGGTCCCGAGGGCAAGGTTCTCCCGGCGATCCAGTCCGCTGTCGGCTCCACGGGGCTGCCGACGACGATGCTGGTCGACGCCAAGGGCTGCACCCTTGGCGTGATGAAGGGGCCGGCCGAGTGGTCGAGCGAGGACGGCAGGCGGCTGATCCGGGCCGCCCTCGGCACCGGCGCCTGAGCGCGGCCGGGTTGCCGCGCCCGGTGTGACGAAGCCGTCAAGCCGGCAGACGAGCCTGCGCGGTCCGCCCCCAGGCAGCCGAAGGCCCGGGCGAGGGGCGCGGCGAACGGCCCCGCCGCCGGCGATCCGGCCCGAGTTCTTGTCCCGGTTCTTGTCCCAGTTCTTGCCTGAGTTCCCCCCACGGCCTAGTCACGGCTGGACAGAGCTGTCGCGGAGGCGAGCCGCTTCCGCGCGAGGGCGAACATGCTGCGAACCGTTTCCCGTTTCCTCGGACTGCCGTTCCTCAGCCGGGCGCTCGGGCTCGTGGTGATGGCGGCGGGCTTCGTGCAGCTCTGCTACGACGGCGCCCGGTCCATCGCCAATAACGGCCTGCGGGTGACGAGCCTCGCGCAGCTGATCCAATCCCTGCCGCAGGAGCGGATCACCGCCCTGGGTGCCTCGATCCGGCAGGCCGCCCCCTGGGCGGAGACCGTGCTGCTCACCCCGCTCGGGCTCGTGCCGGCGGCTCTGTTCGGGCTCGGCCTGGGCGCGGTGCTGGTCTGGCTCGGTCAGCCGCCCCGCGAGCCGATCGGATTCCTGACGCGGCCCTGAGCCGTTCCCGCAGCCGATTCGCGCGGTCCCCGTCGGAATCGCGGATCTGAACCTTGTCGTCCGAAGCGCCGCGCGGGCCGGCCGGTGCGGAGCCCGCGACGGCCGGCGGTCAGCCCGTCAGATCCCCCAATACGGCGCCGCGTTGTAGTAGCGGTGGACGTGCTCCTCCCAGGCGCGCTCGTCCTCGGGGTCGCCGCCCTCCGGCGAGCGGGCGGGCGCGTCGCGCAACTGTTCCTCGGTGACGTCGACGACATAGGCGTCGAGCCCGGTGTCGTAGCGCAGCACCGCCCAGGGGAGCGTGTAGTACTCCTCGCCCATGCCGAGGAAGCCGCCGAAGCTCATCACCGCGTAAGCGACGCGGCCCGAGCGCTTGTCGAGCATCAGCCGCTCGATGCGGCCGACCTTGGTCCCATCGGCCCGGCGCACCTCGGTGCCGATGACGCGGTCGCTGGCGATCAGGCTGCGGGGCGCGAGCCCAACATCGGCCGCACCCTCGGAACGAACCGGATCCATGGCGATCACCCTGCAACGTTGTTACAGCTTGCCATAAAAAACGCCCATGCCGCCGGGCACGTTCCGTTTCTTTCCATCCCCGCCCCGCCCCGCTTCGCAAACCCGGATGAGCCCTCGCGCATGCCGCTGCCCCGCCTGACCCTCCCCGCCCTCGCGCTCGCCCTGCCGGCCCTCATGGGTCCGGCCGCGGCGCAGGACCGCGGCAGCGTCAATCCGAAGCCGCTGCCGCCGCTGGCCAATCCCGATGATCCCTCGACGCCGGCCAAGGCCCTGTTCGGCCGCGTCACCGGGCCGACCAGCGGCCAAGCCCGGTCCTTCGGCTCCTACGCCAAGGGCTGCTTTGCCGGCGGCGAGGCGCTGCCGCTCGACGGCGCGAACTGGCAGGTGATGCGCCCCTCGCGCAACCGGATGTGGGGGACGCCCCATCTCGTGGACTTCATCGAGCGGCTCGCCGCCCGCGCGCCGCAGGCCGGCTGGCCGGGGCTCCTCGTCGGCGACATGTCGCAGCCGCGCGGCGGGCCGATGCTCACCGGCCACGCCTCGCATCAGCTCGGTCTCGACGTGGACGTCTGGCTCACGCCGATGCCCGACCACCGCATGAGCCGGGCCGAGCGCGAGGAGACCTCGGCCACCAACGTGGTGCGCTCCGACCGGCTCGACATCGACCCCGACGTCTGGACCCGCCAGCACACGGCGCTGATCCGCATGACCGCCAAGCAGCCCGAGGTGGCCCGCATCTTCGTCAACGCGGCGATCAAGAAGGCCCTGTGCCGCGAGGCGGGCGGGGATCGCGGCTGGCTCACCAAGGTGCGCCCGATGTACGGGCACAACTACCACTACCACATCCGCCTCGCCTGCCCCGGCGGCGAGGCCTCCTGCGACGACCAGGCGCCGCCGCCCCCCGGCGACGGCTGCGGGGCGGAGCTCGATTACTGGTTCAGCCCGGCGGTGCTGAACCCGCCCAAGCCCAAGACGCCGCCGAAGCCCCGCCCGCCGATGACGCTGGCGGGCTTGCCGGATGCCTGCCGCGCGGTGCTGCACGCGCGGTAGCCGCCGCCTACTTCTCGTGGTGTCCGGCCGAGAGCCGGTCGGTCAGCGCCATCAGCAGGCCGGACACCACGAAGACCATGTGGATGCCGACCAGCCAGGAGAGGTCGCGGTCGCTGTAGTTCTTTACGTCGAGGAACGACTTCAGGAGCTGGATCGCCGAGATCGCGACGATGGAGGAGATCAGCTTCAGCTTGAGCCCGCTGAAGTCGATGGTGCCCATCCAGGTGGGCCAGTCCTTGTGGTCGGTGTGATCGAACTTCGAGACGAAGTTCTCGTAGCCCGAGAAGATCACGATGATCAGCAGCGAGGCGGTGAAGGTCAGATCGACCAGGGCCAGCACGCCGAGGATGGTCTGCGACTCGGTCGATTCGAGCGCGTGCGAAACGACGTGGCCCAGCTCCATCAGCAGCCGGACCAGCAGAACGACGAGGGTGACGGTCAGCGCGGCGTAGAACGGCGCCAGCAGCCACCGGCAGGCGAAGAGAAAACGTTCGAAGCCACGTTCCAGCATTGTCTCTCTGTTCCCGGCCATCTGAGGGCGGCCGGGATTTGGCATGGGCGCTCGGGCCCCGCAAGACGGCCAAGCTCGGGGCCGCCCTGCGGGCGCCGGGCGGGCGTTACTCCGCCGCCACGCCGACGCCGACGGGGCAGGAGACGCCGGTGCCGCCGAGCCCGCAATAGCCGCCGGGGTTCTTGGCGAGGTATTGCTGGTGGTATTCTTCGGCGAAGTAGAAGGTGTCGAGCGGCACGATCTCCGTCGTCACCGGTCCGTAGCCGCGCGAATCCAGCGCCCGGGCGTAGGCGTCACGCACCGCCCGCGCGGTCGCGGCCTGAGCCTCGTCCCGCGTGTAGATGCCGGAGCGGTACTGCGTGCCGACATCGTTGCCCTGGCGGTAGCCCTGCGTCGGGTCGTGGCTCTCGAAGAAGGTCTTGAGCACCGCCTCCAGCGGCAGCACGGCGGGATCATACGCCACGAGCACGACCTCGTTATGCCCGGTCAGGCCGGAGCAGACCTCCTCGTAGGTCGGGTTCGGCGTGAAGCCGCCGGCATAGCCCACGGCGGTGACGTGGACGCCCCGGGGCAACTGCCAGAACTTGCGCTCGGCCCCCCAGAAGCAGCCGAGCCCGAGCACGATCGTCTCGATACCGTCCGGATAGGGGCCCTTCAGCGGATTGCCGTTGACGAAGTGGCGCTCGGCGGTCGGTAGGGGATGCGGCCGGCCGGGAAGGGCTTCGGACGGCGTCGGCATCTCGGGCCGCTTACGGAACAGAAGCATCGCGGATTCCTCCGATGATCGCAGGGGAGCGGCGCGCGGCCGGCAGGCCGGGAGGCCGCGCTCGATCTCGCTCGAATATGGTCATTTCCGTCGGCTTTGGCGACGGGCAGGCATCATCCTTCGACCCCTCGTGCATCGCCATGGGACGGTTCCCGTGGACGGGCCGCGCCGGCCCAACGATCCGATCCTCGCCGCCGCCCTCGCGTTGCTGCGGCTGGCTGCCGCACGGAGCGGCGATCGGGCGTTCCTGCAGCGCTCGAGGCGGCCGGCCGCGATCGATGTCCCGCGCCGGCAGATCGGCGCACCGCGGCCGGGGCTCCGCCCCGTCGCAACTCAGTGGCGATCGTCCGGGGCCGGCGGCAGGGGCATCACATCGATGCCCTCGTCGAGGAGCGCCCGCGCATCCTGCGGGCTCGCCTCGCCGTAGATCGCGCGATCCTCCGCGTCGCCGTAATGGATCGCCCGTGCCTCGTCGGCGAAGCGATCGCCGACATGCTCGGCGCTGGCGACGACCTGCTCGCGCACGGCCCGCAGCAGAGCGCGCAACTGGCGCTCCGGCTCGGCCGCGATCATCGGCGACGGGATCTCGGCGGGACTTGCCGGAAGGGCACTTGCCGGAAGGGGACTTGCCGGACCGGGCCTTGCCGGAACGGAACCTGCCGGGGCGTGACGCTGCGGCGCGGGCGCCTCGGGCCGGTTGCGGTCGGTGCGCGCCACCGCCGGTGCCATCGGCGCCTTGGCGACCCGGGCGGAGTCGCAGAACGGACAGGTGACGAGGCCGCGGGCCGACTGCTCGTCGTAGGCCGCGTTGGACGGGAACCAAGTCTCGAACTCGTGGCCCGAGTCGCAGGCGAGGGTGAAACGGATCATGAGGAACAGATGGGGAGGGTTCAGGCGCGGCGCACGCCGAAGCTGCGCGCGTGGGACAGAGTGGGAATGCGCGAGCGCGCCTCCGCGACCCGCGCGAGGTCGATCTCGGCGAGGATGATGCCCGGCGCGTCGCCCTCGGCCTCGGCGAGGATGCGGCCCCAGGGATCGACGATCAGCGAGTGGCCGAAGGTCTCGCGCCCGTCCTCGTGCCGGCCTCCCTGCGCAGCGGAGATCATGAAGGAGCCGGTCTCGATGGCGCGGGCCCGCTGCAGGATGTGCCAGTGCGCCTCGCCGGTCTGGCGGGTGAAGCAGGCCGGCGCCGTCATCACCGTGGCACCGGCCTCGGCGAGCGCCCGGTACAGGGCGGGAAAGCGGATGTCGTAGCAGATCGTCAGCCCGAGGCTGGCGAGCGGCGTCTCGGCCACCACGGCGCAGTCGCCGCCCGAGTAGGTCGCCGATTCGCGCCAGCTCTCGCCGTTGGGCAGGTCCACGTCGTAGAGGTGGAGCTTGTCGTAGGAGACTTGGATCTCGCCCGCAGCATCGATCAGGAAGGCCCGGTTAGCGATCTTCTCGCCCTCGCGGATCGCCAGCGAACCGATCTGCAGGACGATCTTTTCCGCCCGCGCGACCTCCCGCAGGGCGGCGAGCGTCGCGTCATGCTCCTGCGGCCCGACCTTCTCGAACAGCGCGGCGCGGTCGCGCTCGATCAGCGAGGTCGTCTCCGGGGTCTGCACATAGGCCGCCCCCCGCCGCGCCGCCTCGCGCACCGCGGCCACGGCGCTCTCGCGGTTGGCGGCCGGGTCGCGTCCGCCGCGCATCTGAACGCAGGCGGCCACGAACGGCCTGGATCCGGAATGGTCCGTCATGCCGCGAGCAGCGGATCGAGGCCGCCGGCCCGCTCCAGCGCGTAGAGGTCGTCGCAGCCGCCGACGTGCCGGTCGCCGACGAAGATCTGCGGCACCGAGGTGCGGCCGCCGGCCCGCTGGACCATGGTCGCGCGGGCGCCCGCCGTCTTCTCGACGTCGATCTCGTTGAAGGACACGCCCTTCTCGCGCAGCAGGCTCTTGGCCGCCGAGCAGTAGGGGCACCAGGCCGTGGTGTAGATCGTGACCGGCTGCATGGGTCCGTCGCGCGCCCGAGTGAGGAAAGCGACGGATATAAGCGAGCTGCCCGAATCTTCCTACTGCGGCCGGGACACAGCGCGGCGGGATCGCCGCTCCGGCTCTCCGTTCACGCGGCCAGCAGCTTCTCGACCTCGTTGACCAGATCGCGCAGGTGGAAGGGCTTCGACAGCACCTTCGCATCCTTCGGCGCCTTCGAGTCCGGGTTCAGCGCCACCGCGGCGAAGCCGGTGATGAACATCACCTTGATGTCGGGATCGAGTTCGGTGGCGCGGCGCGCCAGCTCGATGCCGTCCATCTCCGGCATGACGATGTCGGTCAGCAGGAGCTCGAACGGCTCCTCGCGCAGGCGGTTATAGGCGGAGAGGCCGTTGTCGAAGGACAGCACGTCGTAGCCGGCATTCTGGAGCGCCTTGGCCAGAAACCGGCGCATGTCGTTGTCGTCTTCCGCGAGCAGGATCTTCATCGAACGGCGTCCCGGTGCCCATGCGCCTTGGAGTGTCTCAGGTAACGCCCGGTCGCTAGCATGCCCTCTCGGGCCGTGACAGCGCGGCCGGCGCTTCGCGAGAGACGCTCGGTGGGTGTTCATTTCATAAAGCGTCGGCTTGGTAAACAGAGCATTAAACCGGGCCGGTGTCGCGCCGCACCCGACAATCGCTGCGCCCTGTCGTGCCCCGCTCCCGCCTCTGTGCGGCGCATGGTGGACAGGGCCGGCGAGGCGCCGCAAAGTGGCGTGATGTTCCTTCCGCGCCACGCTCAGGCCCCCGCGTCTCGATGAGCCCTTCACAGCCCGATGGCCCCGAGGCGTTCGATCCACCCTTCAGCGTGGACGAGCCAGCGCAGCACACGATTCCGTTCGTGTTCAACGCACCTCATTCTGGCGCGCATTATCCCGGCTCCTTCCTCGCCGCCTCCCGGCTCGACGCCCTGGCTCTGCGCCGCTCCGAGGACGCCCATGTCGACCGGCTGTTCGCCTCGGTCGTCGGCCTCGGCGCGCCCCTGATGCGGGCCAACTTCCCCCGCGCCTATCTCGACGTGAACCGCGAGCCCTACGAGCTCGACCCGCGCATGTTCGCGGGCCGCCTGCCCTCCTTCGCCAACACCCGCTCCATGCGGGTGGCCGGGGGGCTGGGCACGGTGCCGCGCATCGTCGCCGACGGACAGGAGATCTATCGCGAGCGGCTGCCGGTCGAGGAGGCGGTGCGGCGCATCGAGACGCTCTACAAGCCCTATCACCGCACCCTGCGCGGCCTGATCCACCGCACGGCACGCACGTTCGGCCGGGCTTTTCTCATCGATTGCCACTCGATGCCCTCGTCGAGCCTCGGACGGGACGAGAGCGCCCAGGCCGACTTCGTGCTCGGCGACCGCTTCGGTACGGCCTGCCTGCCGTCCCTGGTGGAGGGCGTCGAGGGCCGCCTGAGGGCGCTGGGCTACAAGGTGGTGCGCAACAAGCCCTATGCCGGCGGCTTCATCACCGAGCATTACGGCGAGCCGGGACTCGGACGGCACGCATTGCAGATCGAGATCAACCGCGCGCTCTACATGAACGAGCAGTCGCTGGCGCTGACGGTCGGCTTCGCGGCGCTCGCGGAGAACCTGGCCAGGGTTTTAGCCGAGGTCGCTGCCGAGACGGTCGAGGCATCGTCCCTGCGCATGGCCGCCGAGTAGGCGCACGGCCCGCCTTGCCGCGGCGTCGGCCAAGAAAAAAGGCCGCCCCGAAGGACGGCCCGAAGTCTAGGGAGGAAACGCCCAAGAAGGGCTGCGGGACCGCGACGCCATCGCGATCTCGCAATGCACAAATCGCATCGCGGTGCACAAATCGCAAGGGAAATGATAACGTTTTCATATGCGGCCAGCGCATGGGGCGCTGGCATTTCCGCATATGTGGATTTTTCCCTCCCATCATACGTCGCCTGGGCCCGCCTGCCGGCTGCAGCGGCAGAATATCTGCAGGCCGGGCGCCGGGCCCACTCACTTGTCGCCCAGGAGCGCCCTGATCTCCGCCTTGAGAGCGTCCGCCAGCTCTGGCCGCTCGAGGCCGTAGGCGAGGTTGGCGGTCAGGAAGCCGATCTTCGAGCCGGTGTCGTAGGTGCGTCCGTCGTAGCGCATCCCGTAGAATTTCTGCTGTTCGGCCAGCCGGATCATCGCGTCGGTGAGCTGGATCTCGCCGCCGGCGCCGGTCTCGCCCCGCTCCAGGATCGAGAAGATTTCGGGCTGCAGGATGTAGCGTCCGGAGATGATGAAGTTCGACGGTGCGGTGCCCTGCTTCGGCTTCTCGACCATGCCGGTGATCTCGAAGGTCTGCCCGAAGGTCTCGCCGACGGCGACGATGCCGTACTGGTGCGTCTCCTCCGGCTTCACTTCCTCGACGGCGATGATGTTGCCGCCGTGTTGCTCGTAGGCCTTCAGCATCTGGCCCATGCAGCCGCGGCTCAGCATGTCCGGCAGGAGAACGGCGAAGGGCTCGTCGCCGACGATCTCGCGGGCGCACCAGACGGCGTGACCGAGGCCGAGCGGCGCCTGCTGGCGGGTGAAGCTGGTCTGGCCGGCCTTGGGCAGATCCTTCTTCAGTTCCTCGTAGGCCGCGTGCTTGCCGCGCTCCTGCAGGGTGTGGTCGAGTTCGAACGCGATGTCGAAATGGTCCTCGATCACCGCCTTGCCGCGGCCGGTGACGAAGATGAAGTGCTCGATGCCGGCTTCCCGAGCCTCGTCGACGACGTGCTGGACCACGGGGCGATCGACGACGGTGAGCATCTCCTTCGGCACGGCCTTGGTGGCCGGAAGGAAGCGCGTGCCGAGGCCCGCGACGGGAAGGACGGCCTTGCGAATTCGTTTCATGTGGCGGGACCCGTTCTTGGCGTTGGTCGGGGCGAGCCCTGATCGACGGAGATCAAATAGGACACGGACCGCCACTAACAGCCCCGCTTGGGTGTGATTGGCAGGATTTCGTCATTAAACAGGTCTGGACGTGTCCGCGGAAGGTTCGCGGAAGACGGATTGGGGGAGAGGATGGCGGTTCTGGTCACGGGCGGCGCCGGCTATATCGGCAGCCACATGGTGCTCGCGCTGGTCGATGCCGGGCATGAGGAGGTCGTGGTCCTCGACGATCTCTCGACCGGTTACGACTGGGCCCTGCCCCCTGAGGTGCGCCTCGTCGTCGGCGACGTGGCCGACCAAGCCCTCGTCACCGAGACGATCCTGCGCCACCAGATCGATGCGGTCGCCCATTTCGCGGCCAAGATCGTGGTGCCGGAATCGGTCGCCGACCCGCTCGGCTACTATCTCGCCAACACCGTAAAGACGCGCGCGCTGATCGAGACCGCGGCGCGCACCAACGTGCGGCACTTCATCTTCTCGTCGACGGCCGCCGTCTACGGCGAGCCGGAGGTCGTGCCCGTACCCGAGACCCTGGCGACGAATCCGATCAATCCCTACGGCCGCTCGAAGCTGATGAGCGAGTGGATGCTCGCCGACGCCGCCGCTGCGCACGGCTTCACCTACGGGGTGCTGCGCTACTTCAACGTGGCCGGCGCCGACCCGCGCGGGCGCTCCGGGCAATCGATGCCGGCCGCCACCCACCTGATCAAGGTCGCGACGCAGGCCGCGCTCGGCCAGCGCACGCATCTCGACGTGTACGGCACCGACTACCCGACCCGCGACGGCTCCTGCCTGCGCGACTACATCCAGGTTTCGGATCTAGCGGATGCGCACATGGTCGTGCTCGACCACCTGCGCGGCGGGGGCGCGAGCCTCACGCTCAATTGCGGCTACGGCCGGGGCTACTCGGTCCTGGAGGTGGTGGAGGTGGTCAAGCGCATCTCCGGCCGCGACTTCGAGGTGCGCCTGTCGCCGCGCCGACCCGGCGATCCGGCCCAGATCATCGCCGGCGCCGAGCGCATCCGCAACGAGCTCGGCTGGACCCCGAAGCATGACGACCTCGACGCCATCGTCGCCCAGGCGCTCGCCTGGGAGGACGCCCTGGTGAAGCGGAACCGGCGGTGAGAGCGCCCCGCGCCCTCCTGATCCTCGCCCTTGCGCTGATGGCGGGGCCAGCACTGGCACAGGACGGCGATTTCTCCGGCTTCGTCGCGTCCCTGCGCTCCGATGCCGAGGCCCGCGGCATCGCGCGGAAGACCTTCGATGCGGCCTTCGCGGAGCTTCGCGGGCCGGATCCGGACGTGCTCGCCCGCACCCGCCGCCAGGGCGAGTTCAGCCGGCCGGTCTGGGACTACCTCGTCGGCGCCGTGTCGCCGGGCCGCATCGCCAGGGGGCAGGCGCAGGGCAAGCGGCTCGCGGCCACGCTCGCTTCGATCGAGGCGAAGACCGGCGTGCCGCGCGCGGTCGTGCTGGCCTTCTGGGGCGTCGAGTCGGATTTCGGCGCCAGCGCCGGCTCCCTGCCGACGATCCGCGCATTGGCGAGCCTCGCCTACGCCCGGCATCGCGGCAGCCTGTTTCGCGACGAGTTGCTGGCCGCCCTCCAGATCCTCGAGAACGGCGACGTGGAGCCGGCGCGGATGGTCGGTTCCTGGGCCGGCGCCATGGGGCAGGTGCAGTTCCTGCCCTCGGTCTATCTGCGGGAGGCAGTCGATTTCGACGGCGACGGGCGGCGCGACATCTGGCGCTCGGAGGCCGATTCCCTCGCGTCCATCGCCCATTACCTGCGCTCGCTCGGTTGGAAACCCGGCTTGTCCTGGGGGTACGAGGTGAGGCTGCCGAAGGATTTCGACCTGACCCGCTATCGCGGCCCCCTCGCCGACTTCACCGCCCGCGGCGTGCGCCGCACCGACGGCAGTCCCCTCCCGGCGGATGGCGAGGCGAGCCTGTTCCTGCCGGGCGGACTCGGCAGCCCGGTCTTTCTCATCACCGACAATTTCGAGGTGATCCGCGGCTACAACACCAGCGATTCCTATGCGCTGGCGATCGGCCATCTCGCCGACCGGCTGGCCGGTGGTCCGGCACTCGCCGCGCCCTGGCCGAGCGGCGCCGCCCGCCTCGATGGGCCGGGCCTCAAGCGTCTCCAGGCGGCCCTCGCCGCCCGAGGGCTCTACGCCGGCGAACAGGACGGACGGGCCGGTCCGAAGCTGCGCGAGGCGGTGAGGCAGTACCAGATCCGCGAGGGTTTGCCCGCCGACGGCTACGCCCGGCCCGCGTTGCTGGAGCGCCTGGAGGGGCGGCCTTAGACGCGCGCCTCGCGAGGCGCTATCCTGGTCGGATGTGAGGCCGGACCAGCGCCGGCCCCTCTCCTTCGCTCGAGTCTTCGCGCATGCAACGCCGCCCGACCGATCGCACCGCGTTCCCGCCCCTGCCTGCGATCCTCGGCCTTCTGGCTCTCGCCGTTCTCTCGCTCGCCGCGGCGTGGTGTGTTCTGCCGCAGCCGGCTGCGGCGCAATGGGGCGACAGCTACGACGCGCCCGCCGCCGACCCCTCATACGCGCCGCCGCCGCGCCGCCGCGCCCGGGGAGCCTACGCCGACGAGTACGGCTACGGCCGGGCGCCCGCTCGCCGCGCTCCGCCGCCGCAGGAGGCGCCGCGCCAGTTCTACTGGCCGTGGGAGGACCAGCCGCGCGCCCAGCCGGCCCCGCCGCCGCAACCCGCCCCCGGCTATGCCCGGCCGCAGCGTCCGCGGGCGCCCGCCGCCGTCGGCCGCGCGGACGAGGAGCGCGCCGCGCGCCGCCGCCGACCGAGCCCCGCCCCCACGGTGGCGCAGCCCAAGGCCAAGACCCCGAAGACGACGCCGACGACCCAGATCGCGGTGTTCGGCGATTCCCTCGCCAGCTATCTCGCCAAGGGTGTCGACGAGGCGTTTTCCGACAATGCCGAGGTCGCCGTGCTCGACCGCTCCAAGGCCGATAGCGGCCTCGTGCGCAAGGATCTGGTCGATTGGACCAAGAGCGCCGAGGACTTCCTCAAGGCCACGCCCAACCTGTCCTACGCCCTGATGATGGTCGGCGTGAACGACCGGCAGGCGATCCGCGAGGGCGATCAGAGCTACGAGGCGCTGTCCGACAAGTGGCGCGAGATCTACGGCGACCGCGTCGACGCGGTCGCGAAGGTGTTCGCCGAGCACAAGGTGCCGCTCGTCTGGGTCGGCCTGCCGCCGGTCCGCAGCGAATCTCTGAGCCGCGACTTCGCGGCGATCAACGACCTCGTGCGCGAGCGGGTGCAGCGGGCCGGCCAGTCCTACGCCGAGGTCTGGCAGGGCTTCGTGGACGACCGCAACCGCTTCACCGTTTCGGGACCCGATGTGGACGGCCAGGAGGCGCGGCTGCGCACGTCCGACGGCATCCACTTCACCAGCGCCGGATCGCGCAAGGTCGCCCATTTCGCCGACGTGGAGCTGAAGCGGCTGATGGGGGCGAAGGGCGGCCTTCCCACCGAGCAGCCCGCCGCCGCGATCGCGGCCACGCCCGGCGAGGGCGGGGCCGGTCTCGGTGTGGAGGACACGGCGGCGATCGATCGCAAGATCACGGCGATGCTGCCGAGCCTGCCCGAGCCGCCCGGCATCCCGAGCCTGCCGGTCAAGCCCGCAGCGGGGCCGATCGTGCCGCTCGGCCGCCCCGAGACTTCGCCCGGCGGCACCCTGATCACCGGCCGCCCGCAGGAGGGCGACGCGACCGGCACCCGCGAGCGCAGCCTGCAGCGCGGCGCCGCCCCCCTGCCCCAGCCCGGCCGGGCCGACGATTTCCGCTGGCCGCCGGGATAGCTTCTTTTTCGTGCGCGGCGGCCGCTTCACGTCTCCGCCCAGGGCGGCCCCCCCACGAGCCCGGCGCCGACGGCGATCCAGACCAGGTGCGCGTCCGTGCGGGCACCGAGCTTGGCACGGATCAGCGAGAGATTGTTCTGCACCGTCTTGAGGCTGAGGCAGAGCGCCTCGGCGACCGCTGCCGCCGTCGCGCCCGCCGCCGTCATGCCGAGGATCTCGATTTCCCGCGGGCTGAGGTCGTCGAGGGTGGTCCGTCCACCGGACACCTCGTCCTGCGCGATCGCCAGGGCGATGTCGTGGCTCATGGCGCGCTCCCCGCGCAGGACGCCCGCTGCCGCTGTCAGGAGATCCCGCGGTGCGCTCGCCTTGCTGACATAGCCGCTGGCACCCGCAGCGAAGGCTTGGCGCGCGACGGCAGCGCTGGTGCGCATGCTGAACACGAGGATGCAGGCGTCGCCGTCCCATTGCCGGATATGCCGGATCGCCTCGATGCCGCTCGGCCCCGGCAGCGACAGGTCGAGGATGACGAGGTCCGGCGCCTCCGCCTTGTAGAGGCGGTAGGCCTCCGCCGCCGTCCCGGCTTCCGCCGCGACGGTGAAGCCCGGCTGCCGTTCGAGCAGGCGACGGTAGCCCTCCCGTACGACGGGATGGTCATCGACGAGGAGGAGTGTCGGCATCGCGCACCTCAAGCCAGGACCGGAACGGTGGCGCAGGCACAGATGCCGCTGCCATGTCCGGTGAAGGACAGGTCTCCGCCGAGCGCGGCGAGCCGCGCCCGGATCCCGGCGAGGCCGCGGCCCGCCGCGCTGGCGACGCGCGCGGCCTCGCCTCCGCCGTCGTCGTGGACGGTCAGCATGATCGGGCCCCCCGCGGCTTCGGTTCGCTGCAGCCGCAGGAAGACCCGGCTCGGCCGCCCGTGCCGCAGGGCGTTGGTCAGGAGCTCCTGCGCGATCCGATAGAGGCTCGCGGAGGCCTGCGCCGACAGGCCGGTGAGATCGCCCGCCACGTCGAGATGCAGGCGCGGCCCGGCGCGCAGGCGCGCCTGCCAGTCGGAGACCAGGCCACGCAGACCTTCACCCAGGCCGATTCCGGCGAGGTCGGGCAATTCGAGTTGAGCCAGGGCGCCGCGCAGGCTTCCGCGCATGGATGCGACGACCGCCTCGATGCCGGCGGCATCGGCACGCAGGTCCGCGCGATCCTCCGGCACGCCCGCTTCGATGGCGGCGGCGAGCGCGCCTGCCGCGGCGAGGCATTGGCCGAAGGCATCGTGCAGGTCGCGGGCGAGGGTCTGCCGCTCCTCCTCCTGCACTTGGACCAGCCGCTGCATCAGCGCGGTGCGCTCGGCCTCGGCTCGGGTCAAGCGCGCGGCGAAGGCGTTGAAGGCGTCGGCGATCCGGTCGAACTCGGCGGCCTTGAAGCGCGGCAGCGGCGAAGGGGACCGGCCGGCATCGAAGCCGTCGAGGCCCTGAACGATCCGGCCGGCCGGCGCCACCAGGCGGGTGGCGCAGAGCCAGCCGAGGATCGCGGTGAGGCCGGCGAGCGACAGGGCGAGGCCGCTCGCGAACCGGACCTGCCGCCACGCGCGTCCCGCCGCCGCCACCGGATCGGGCCAGGCCGCGACGCTTCCCAGGCGCCGTCCGCGATAGACGATCCCGCGGATCGCCGGTGCCGCCGCTTCCGCCGCCAGGACGCCGGTGAGCCAAGCCGGCGCCGTGACGAGTCCGTCCCAATCGCCGCAGATGCGGCGCGGAGCCTCGGCGCCGAGGCGGATTTCCGCACAGATGCCCGGCAGGATCATCAGAACGGTGGGTTCCGCCTGCGGCTCGCTGACCGGCAGCGCCGCCGGCCCGAGGCTGCCGAGTCCCGGCTGCCGCGCGAGCTGCGCCGCGATCCGCCCCGCCGACACCGCCGCTTCCTCGCGCAGACCGGTGCGGGTCTCCCACACGGTCCAGGCGGCGGCGCCGGCCAGACAGAACAGTGTCACGAGCAGAAGGCGCAGGGCGAGGTGCGCGGGCAGGCTCATCGGGGCGACCGAGTGCGAGATGTCCGCCGAGTTGGAACCTTCGGCATGCCGCTGTGCAAGAGGCAGGCGGCGTCATCGGGAAAAATGCCCGGACGGCGGCGGGTGCGCGTCCCTGGGCGACAGCCGGCCGGCTCGCCAGGATCGCGGCCCCCGCTCCCCTTTGCCGGTCCCGTCGCCGATGCCCCTCTCGCTCACACGCCGATCCGTCCTCGCCGCGGGCGTCGGCCTGCCGTTCCTCCGGATCACCGGCGCCCAGGCCACCCCGGCTCCCGCCTACCGCGTGGGCGCCTTCACCGTCACGCCGCTGCGCGACGGCCTGTTCCCGCTCCAGCCCAGCATGATCCCGTCCGCCGACAGCGCGGCGGGGCGGGCCCTGCTGGAGCGAGCCGGGCTCCCGCCGGAGGGACCCTCACCGGAGCCGGTCAACGCGTTCCTGATCCGGCGCGGTGGCCGACACTGGCTGCTCGATGCCGGCTGCGGCACGGTCTTCGGACCGGGCTTCGACCGGGTCACGGCAGCGCTCGCGGCGGAAGGGGTCGGTCCGGATCAGATCGACACCGTCTGGTTGACCCATCTTCACGCGGACCATGTCGGTGGCCTGCTCACGAGCGAGGGCCGCGCCCGCTACGACAGGGCGGAGCTGGTGGTTCAGGAGCGGGAGGCGGCGTTCTGGTCGGATGAAGGCGCCCGCGCTCGGGCGCCGGCCGCGATGGCCGTCTTCTTCGACACTGCGCAGGCGGTGCTGGCCGCCTATGCCGGCCGGGTGCGCCGGGTCTCCGGCGGGGCCGATCTCGTGCCCGGCGTCGCCTTCCTGCCGCTGCCGGGGCACACGCCGGGCCATGCCGGCGTGCTGATCGAGGACGGATCGGAGCGGCTGCTGATCTGGGGCGACATCCTCCATTCCCGCCTGCTGCAGATGCCGCATCCGGACTGGACCGTGATCTGGGATGCCGATCCGGGGGAGGCGATCGCCACCCGCCGCCGCATCCTCGACCGGGCCGCCGGCGAGGGGCTGGACGTCGCCGGGATGCACCTCGCCGGTCGGGGCCGGATCCTCCGGGACGGGGCGGGCTACCTATGGGAGGTCCGCGACCGCGCCGGCTCAGACGGCGCCTACCGCTGAGACCGCGGAAGCCCAACGAAAAGGGCCACCGCCTCTCGGCGATGACCCCCCTCTCGTTCGAAGCTGGCGCGGTTTACCGCGGCAGGACGGTCGTGCCCATCAGCGCCTCGTCGATGGAGCGGGCGGCCTGACGGCCCTCGCGGATCGCCCAGACCACCAGGGACTGGCCCCGGCGCATGTCGCCGGCGACGTAGATCTTCGGGTTCGAGGTCAGGTAGTCCTGATCGTTGGCGATGACGTTGTCGCGCTTGTCCATCGCCACGCCGGATTCCTCCAGCAGCCCCTTGCGCACCGAGCCGGCGAAGCCGATCGCCATGAAGACGAGGTCGGCCGGCAGCACGAACTCGCTGCCCTCGATCGGCTGGCGCCGCTCGTCCACGCGGGCGCAGACCACGCCGGTGAGCTGGCCCTTGCGGTTGCCCTCCAGCCGCAGGGTCGCGGCCTGGAACTCGCGCTCGGCGCCCTCGGCCTGACTCGACGAGGTGCGCATCTTGGTCGGCCAGTAGGGCCACACGGTGAGCTTGTCCTCCCGCTCCGGCGGACGCGGGCGGATGTCGAGCTGCGTCACCGAGAGAGCGCCCTGACGGAAGGCGGTGCCGACGCAGTCCGAGGCCGTGTCGCCGCCGCCGATGACGACGACGTTCTTGCCGGCGGCGAGGATCGGCAGTTCGCCGTTGCCCGGCATCGGCTCGGCACCGACCCGGCGGTTCGACTGTACGAGGTAGGGCATGGCGTAGTGCACGCCGTCGAGATCCTGGCCCGGAAGCTGCGGATTGCGCGGCTCCTCGGCGCCGCCGCAGAACAGCACGGCGTCGAACTGGCTCGTCAGCTCCTCCAGGGGCACGTTCACCCCGACATTGGACTTGTAGTGGAAGACGACGCCCTCGGCCTCCATCTGCTTCACGCGCCGGTCGATGTGGCGCTTCTCCATCTTGAAGTCGGGGATGCCGTAGCGCAGCAGGCCGCCGGCCTTCGGCTCGCGCTCGTAGACGTGCACGTCGTGGCCGACGCGGGCGAGCTGCTGCGCCGCGGCCATGCCGGCCGGGCCGGAACCGATGACCGCCACCCGCTTGCCGGTGCGGGTCGCCGACGGCTCCGGCTTCACCCAGCCCATGTTCCAGGCGCGATCCGCGATCGCCTGCTCGATCGTCTTGATGGCGACCGGCTGGTTCTCGAGGTTCAGCGTGCAGGCCTCCTCGCAGGGCGCGGGGCAGATGCGGCCGGTGAATTCGGGGAAGTTGTTGGTCGAGTGCAGGTTGCGCGAGGCCTCCTCCCAGTCCGACTGGTAGACGAGGTCGTTCCAGTCCGGGATCTGGTTGTGGACCGGGCAGCCGGTCGGGCCGTGGCAGAACGGGATGCCGCAATCCATGCAGCGCGCGGCCTGTTTCGACAGGTCGTGCTCATCGAGCGGCAGCGTGAATTCGCGGAAATGCCGAACGCGGTCGGCGGCGAGCTGATACTTCTGCTCCTGCCGGTCGTATTCGAGGAACCCTGTGACCTTGCCCATCGATCAACCCTTCGCAGGCGCGGATCCCTCGACCACGCGGCCTTGCCGTCTGTCCGTCATCGCTGTGAGTCGGTCGGCGGCACGGGCCGCCGACCGTATGGCGCGAAAGAACGCAGCCGTGTGACGCGTGACTACTCCGCAGCCACCGGCATGCGCGCCATTTCCATCTCGCGCAGGGCCCGGCGGTACTCGACCGGCATCACCTTGACGAACTTGGTGCGGTAGCCCGCCCAATCGTCGAGGATCTGCTTGGCCTCCGGCGAGCCGGTATACTTCAGGTGGTTGGTGAGAAGCTGCGACAGCCGCTCCTCGTCGTGGCCCGACATGTCCGCGAGGATGTCGACCCGCCCCTTGGTCTCCAGATCGCCGTCCTGGTGGAAGCGGCGCATGATGTCGTCCTCTTCCTCCACCGGCTCCAGATCGACCATCGACAGGTTGCAGCGGTCGCGGAACGAGCCGTCCTCGTCGAGCACGTAGGCGATGCCGCCGGACATGCCCGCCGCGAAGTTGCGGCCCGTCACGCCGATCGACACCACGACGCCGCCGGTCATGTACTCGCAGCCATGGTCGCCCATGCCCTCGACCACGGTGATCGCGCCGGAGTTGCGCACGGCGAAGCGCTCGCCGGCCGCACCGCGGATGTAGCACTCGCCCGCGATCGCCCCGTAGAGCACGGTGTTGCCGGCCATGATCGTGCGGGCGGGAGGCGCCTTCAGCGCGTCGCTCGGACGGATGATCAGCTTGCCGCCCGACAGGCCCTTGCCGACGTAGTCGTTGCCGTGGCCGGTCAGATCGAGGGTGACGCCGGCGGCGAGCCACGCGCCGAAGCTCTGGCCGGCGGTGCCGTTGAGCCGCACTACGATGGTGTCGTCGGGCAGGCCGTCATGACCGTGCCGCTTCGCCACCGCGCCGGAGAGCATGGCGCCCGCCGCGCGATCCGAGTTGCGGATCACGTCGGTGAGCACGACCGGCTCGCCGGTTGCGAGGGCGTTCTCGGCCCCCGCGATCAGGCGGCGGTCGAGCACCGTGTCGATCGGATGGTGCTGCGTCTCGACATGGCGGATGGCCACCTCCGGTCCGACGTCGGGCCGGTGGAACAGCTTCGAGAAGTCGAGGCCGCGGGCCTTCCAGTGCTCGATCGCCTCGCGCTTGTCGAGGAGGTCGGAGCGGCCGATCAGATCCTCCAACCGCGTGAAGCCCATCGACGCCATCAGCTCCCGCAGCTCTTCGGCGACGAAGAAGAAGTAGTTGATGACGTGCTCAGGGGTGCCCTTGAAGCGCTTGCGCAGCACCGGGTCCTGCGTGGCGACGCCCACGGGACAGGTGTTGAGGTGGCACTTGCGCATCATGATGCAGCCCGCCGCGATCAGCGGCGCGGTCGAGAAGCCAATCTGGTCGGCGCCGAGCAGCACCGCGATCATCACGTCCTTGCCGGTGCGGATGCCGCCGTCGGCCTGAAGCGCGACGCGGCCGCGCAGCCCGTTCATCACGAGCGTCTGCTGCGTCTCGGCGAGACCCGTCTCCCAGGGGCCGCCCGCGTGCTTGATCGAGGTGAGCGGGGCCGCACCCGTGCCGCCGTCGAAGCCGGAGATGGTGATGTGGTCGGCGCGCGCCTTAGCCACGCCCGCCGCGACCGTGCCGACGCCGACCTCGGAGACGAGCTTGACCGAGATGTCGGCCGCCGGGTTCACGTTCTTCAGGTCGAAGATGAGCTGGGCCAGATCCTCGATCGAGTAGATGTCGTGATGCGGCGGCGGCGAGATCAGGCCGACGCCCGGGGTCGCGTAGCGGACCTTGGCGATCTTGGCATCGACCTTGTGGCCGGGCAGCTGGCCGCCCTCGCCGGGCTTGGCGCCCTGAGCGACCTTGATCTGCACCATGTCGCCGTTGACGAGGTACTCGGTGGTCACGCCGAAGCGGCCCGAGGCGACCTGCTTGATCGCCGAGCGGCGCGAGCGTCCGTCCGGCCCCGGCACGAACCGGCGCGGCTCCTCGCCGCCCTCGCCGGAGTTCGAGCGGCCGCCGAACGAGTTCATCGCGATGGCGAGCGTCTCGTGCGCCTCCTTCGAGATGGAGCCGTAGGACATGGCGCCGGTGGCGAACCGCTTGACGATCTCGGCAGCCGGCTCGACCGCCGAGATGTCCACCGGCTCGCGGCCGAGATCGGCGGCGGTCTTGATCCGGAACAGACCGCGCAGGGTCTTGAGGTGGTTCTCCTGCTCGTTCACCAGCCGGGCATATTCGCGGTAGCGCTCGGCCGCGCCGAGGCGCACCGCGTGCTGCAGCGTGGCCACCGTGTCCGGGGTCCAGGTATGGGTCTCGCCGCGCAGGCGGTAGGCGTACTCGCCGCCGACATCGAGCGCGTTGCGGTAGATCGGAGCGTCGCCGAAGGCGTCCTGGTGGCGAAGCGCCGTCTCCTGGGCGACCTCGGCCATGCCGATGCCCTCGACGGTCGTCGCCGTGCCGAAGAAGTCCTTGGCCACGAAGTCGGAGTTCAGGCCGATCGCGTCGAAGATCTGCGCGCCGCAATAGGACTGGTAGGTCGAGATGCCCATCTTGGACATGACCTTGAGCAGGCCCTTATCGATCGACTTGATGTAGCGGTAGATGATCTCGTCGTCGGTGAGATCCGGCGGGAACTCGTCCTTCATCGAGATGAGCGTCTCGAAGGCGAGGTACGGGTTCACCGCTTCCGCGCCGTAGCCCGCGAGGCAGGCGAAGTGATGCACCTCGCGCGGCTCGCCCGATTCGACCACGAGGCCGACCGAGGTGCGAAGCCCCTTGCGGATCAGGTAGTTGTGCACGGCCGCAGTGGCGAGCAGCGCCGGGATCGGGATGCGGTCCGGCCCGACCATCCGGTCGGACAGAATGATGATGTTGTAGCCGCCGCGCACCGCGACCTCGGCCCGGTCGCACAGGCGGTCGAGCGCACCCTCCATCGCCGCCGCGCCGGACTCGGCCGCGTAGGTGATGTCGAGCGTCTTGGTGTCGAAGCGATCCTCGAAATGCGAGATCGAGCGGATCTTTTCGAGGTCGCCGTTCGTCAGGATCGGCTGACGGACCTCCAGGCGCTTACGCCGGGAGGCGCCCTCCATGTCCAAGAGGTTCGGGCGCGGGCCGATGAACGAGACGAGGCTCATCACGGCCTCCTCGCGGATCGGGTCGATCGGCGGGTTGGTGACCTGCGCGAAGTTCTGCTTGAAGTAGGTGTACAGCAGCTTGGGCTTGTCGGAGAGCGCCGAGAGCGGCGTGTCCGAACCCATCGAGCCGACCGCCTCCTGGCCGGTCACGGCCATGGGGGCCATGAGCAGCTTGAGGTCTTCCTGGGTGTAGCCGAAGGCCTGCTGGCGATCGAGCAGGGACACGTCGGTGCGCGAGGCGCGCGGCTGGATCGGGTGCAGCTCCTCCAGCACGATCTGGGTATTCTTGACCCACTCGGCATAGGGATGTGCGGAGGCGAGTTCGCCCTTGATCTCCTCGTCGGAGACGATGCGGCCCTTCTCCAGGTCGATCAGCAGCATCCGGCCTGGCTGCAGGCGCCAGGACTGGACGATCTTCTCGTCCGGGATCGGCAGCACGCCCATCTCGGAGGCGAGCACGACGAGGCCGTCATCGGTGACGATGTAGCGGGCGGGCCGGAGGCCGTTGCGGTCGAGCGTCGCACCGATCTGGCGCCCGTCGGTGAAGGCGACCGCGGCCGGGCCGTCCCACGGCTCCATCAGGGCGGCGTGATACTCGTAGAAGGCGCGCCGCTCCTCGCCCATCAGCGGGTTGCCGGCCCAGGCCTCGGGGATGAGCATCATCATCGCGTGGGCGAGCGAGTAGCCGCCCTGCACGAGGAACTCGAGGGCGTTGTCGAAGCAGGCGGTATCGGACTGGCCCTCGTAGGAGATCGGCCAGAGCTTCGAGATGTCGTTGCCGAACAGCTCCGAATCGACGCTGGCCTGGCGCGCGGCCATCCAGTTCACGTTGCCGCGCAGCGTGTTGATCTCGCCGTTATGCGCGACCATCCGGTAGGGGTGCGACAGGCGCCAGGTCGGGAAGGTGTTCGTGGCGAAGCGCTGGTGGACGAGCGCCAGCGCCGAGACGAAGCGGGTGTCCTTGAGGTCGAGATAGTAGTGGCCGAGCTGGTGCACGAGCACCATGCCCTTGTAGACGATGGTCCGGCTCGACACGGAGACCGGATAGAAGGTCTTCGCCCGCTCATCGTCCAGGCCGTAGACCTGGTTCGAGATCACCTTGCGGGCGATGAAGACACGCCGCTCGAACGCGTCCTGATCGGTCACGCTCGCCGGGCAGCCGATGAAGACCTGCCGGTGATGCGGCTCGGTTTCCTTCACCGCCTTGCCGAGGTCGCTCGAATCGACCGGCACGTCGCGCCAGCCGAGCAGCGGCAGGCCCTCGTCGGCCAGCGTCTTCTCGACGATCGCCTCGATGGCGGCGCGGGCATCCGTCTCCTTCGGCAGGAAGAACTGGCCGATGGCGTACTGGCCGGCCGGGGGCAGCTCGAAGCCGAGGCGCGAGCATTCCTCCGAGAAGAAACCGTGCGGGATCTGGGTGAGGATGCCGCAGCCGTCGCCCATGGTCGGATCGGCACCGACCGCGCCGCGGTGGTCGATGTTCTCCAGGATCTTGAGACCCTGTTCGACGATGGTGTGGCTGCGGCGGTCGTGCATGTCCGCCACGAAGCCGACGCCGCAGGCATCGCGCTCGTGGGCCGGATCGTAGGCGCCCTGCGCCCGCGGCAGCGCCGGGTCGCGCAGGATCAGCGGCGTGGCGCCGGCCCGCGACGGGGCGGCGGTCTCGCCGATCACGGCCGGCACCGACAGTTCAGACGGGATTTCACGCATCGTCCGCAGATCTCCGACCCCTGCCCGCACGCGAGCATGTTTTATGCCCGAACACCAACGATGCCCGGGCCGTCGCCATCACTTTCAAGTCGGGTCTGGTGGGTGCTTCCTGCCGGAATCGCCCGCCAACCCGCGGGCTGAAGCCCCGGCTCGCTCAGCCGGCGCTCGCCCGGATCGCCTCGACGATCACCGGTTTGTCAGCTCGTTCGGACGTCACGTCGATCACGTGATGGATCCCCAAAGCTCGCCCGACGGCCAAGCGCGACAAAAGGTAAGCGCGACAAATGGGACAGTCTTACTGTCCTATAGGCGGACGTTGCCAGATTTCATTCATTCCAGCAAGGGGCCGCCGGCGGCCACCGTCGTCCTTTTGAACATGCCTTGAATTCGCGTGGCGCAGCCGAGGTTCGTCGGCGCGCGGCGTATCCGGCGGCACGGCGGCGTCCCTGGTCCTGGCAGGTTCCGGCCCGGTCCGCAATGTCGCCCCATTCAATCGTTTAGAAAACCTTGCCGGCACGGAAGGAATGCGGGGATCGCGTCTGCCGTGACGCCGGGGGACCCGCGGTCAACAGCGGGCTCCCGGGACCTTCCCTTCTGCAAAAGCTTGGTTCGCGAGGTCCTATGGCTTCGAGCCGTCATGCCTTCGGTCGTCTCACGGGAGCGGTGCTGCGTCGCGGCCTCGGCTTCGGCCTGACCGCCGCGCTTCTGACCGGAGCCGGCCTGCAGGCCGCCGCCGCCCAGGGCTTCTACCGCGGGATCTACGGCCCGCCGCGGGTGGTGTATTTCGAGGAGGACGGCCTGCTGCCGCCGCGCGAGGTCGTCGAGGACCTGCGCGACCGCGGCTTCACCGAGATCGCCCGCCCCCGCTACGACGGGCGGAACTACCGCGTCGAGGCGACGAGCCCGCGCGGCCAGCGGCTGCGGCTCGTGGTCGATGCCCGCGAGGGCGACGTGATCGGGCGCGAACCGCTCGGCGGCGTCTACTATCCCTCCGACCGCATCCGGCCGGCGGCGCCGGGCTACGGCTGGACCGAGGACGACATGCGCCCGCGCCGTCCGCTCCGCGAGGCGGAGCGGATCGTGCCGCCGGCCGACATCCCCTCCGTGCCCGGCCTGCGCAACGCACCTGCGGGGAGCGATCGGGGCGCCCCCCGCGACGTCCGGGTCGAGCGCGCGCCGCCCGCAACGCGGCCCGAAGCCAATCCCCTCGGCGTGAACCCGGACGCGGTGGGCCGCTCCGAAACGCCCCGGCGCGCGGCCGCCCGGACCGCGCCGGCGCCCAAGCTCCCGTCCCAGGCGCGCATTGCACCGGCGGCTCCGGAGCCTTCGCTCCGGTCCGGCCCCGCCGGATCCACTGCGATGACGCCGGCGGCCAAGTCCGAACCCGCCAAGTCCGAACCGGCCAGAAACGAGTCGGTGAAGACCGAGCCGGCCAAGCCGGATGTGAAGGAGGCGAAGGCCGTTGAGCCGAAGGCGCGCGAGGTGCGGCCTGAGGTCGGAAAGGCTGAGGCGGCCAAGTCGGAGCCGTCCAAGGAAACGGCCAAGGACACTCCCAAGGAGCCCACGAAAACCGCCGAGTCGAAGCCCGCGCCGGCCGCGGGCAAAGGCTGGCAGGATCCGCCGGCCGACGGCGCGCGCAAGAACGTGCGGGTGATCGGCGGGGCGACCGTCGTTCCCGGCGGCGCCGGCGGCGAGGCCAGCAGCACCGACTGAACCGGGATCGTTCTGAGCCGGGATCGATTCAGGGAGCGGCGGCTCAGCCGCCCTCCCCGGCCAGCAGGAGCCGCTCGCGCCCCGAGAATACGGTGAGCGTATCGGATCGCGCGATGGCGCAGAGCGTCATGTCGTGGCAGCGCGCCCGCTCGATGGCGAGCGAGGTCGGCGCGGAGATCGCCACCAGAACCGAGGCGCCGAGGGTCGCGGCCTTCTCCGCCATCTCGAAGGAGCAGCGGCTGGTAATGACGAGGAAGCCCTCGTCCGGCCGCACGCCCCGGCGCAGCAGCGCCCCGATGCACTTATCCAGAGCATTGTGGCGGCCGACATCCTCGCGCACCGCCACGAGCGTTCCGTCGAGTCCGGCCCAGCCGGCCGCGTGAACCGCGCGGGTCTCGCGGTTGAGGGTCTGGCAGTCGTGCAGGGCGGTGAGCGCGGTCTGGATCGCCGCCAGCGTCACCTGCGGACCTTTGCCGGACCGTGTCTTGGCGATCGGCAAGGCGGCAAGGTCCTCGATGCCGCAGACGCCGCAGCCGGTACGGCCGCTGATCGCGCGCTTGCGGGCGAGATGCTCGCGCAGCCGCCCGGGGGCGAGGTCGACCAGGAGCCGCAGGCCGCCCTCGCCGGGCTCGACGGTGACGCCGCGGATCTCGTCGGACGACTCGATCACGCCCTCGGTCAGGCTGAAGCCGTAGGCGAAGTCCTCGAGATCGGCCGGCGTCAGCATCATCACGGCGTAGGGCACGGTGCCGTAGACGACGTTGACCGGCATCTCGACGGCCAGCGAGCGGGAGTCGGGCCGCGCCTCGGGGGCGTCGTAGGCGACGACGAGCGTGCCGACCTTGCTCGACGTCGCGGGGCTGTCCCCGCCGAAGTCATCCTCAGATTTTCGGCTCAGGTCCC
This sequence comes from Methylorubrum rhodesianum, assembly GCF_014199985.1. GTDB lineage: Bacteria > Pseudomonadota > Alphaproteobacteria > Rhizobiales > Beijerinckiaceae > Methylobacterium > Methylobacterium rhodesianum. The sequence continues at coordinate 71,452 of NZ_JACHOS010000007.1, forward strand.
GCATTCGTATCCCCAGAGGCAGCCAATTTGCTCGTGGCGCAAGCCTGATCCCGCGTCCAAGCGACGCTTAGCGGTGCTGTTGCGGTTGCGATTTGATGATCAGTATGGTTCTACGTCGCAACCGCCCATCCGGCAGCAACACGGTCGCGCCGGAACCGGCAAGGCCCGCGACAAGGTCGGGCAGTCCTCGGATTTGCGACGCTGATCGGCGAATTCAAGGGCAAACAAACCATAGGCATCAGGGGAGCCAAGCGGGGATATGCGGACGACGCAGGCGCAACATCGGTCATCGTGGGGGCTCGCCGCTTTCGGCGCTCTCCTCGGTTCGTCCTCCTCCGCTCTCGCGGCCGGCATCGGCCAGCCCGAGCCGTGGCAGATGAGCCGTCAGGTCCCGGTCACGGCCGAGGCCGTCGACCTCCTCAACTTCGAGCACGGGCTGCACTGGCTCGCCTTCGGCATCTCGGTCTTCGTTCTCGCCCTCATCCTCTACTGCATCTTCAAGTTCAGCGAGAAGGCGAACCCGACGCCGTCGCGCACCACGCACAACACGATGATCGAGGTGGCCTGGACCATCATCCCGGTCCTGATCCTCGTGGCGGTGGCGATCCCCTCGTTCCGCACGCTGCGCACCCAGCTCTCCGACCCGAAGGCCGACGTGCTGGTCAAGGTGACCGGCCATGCCTGGTACTGGTCCTACGACTACCCGGCCGAGGGCGATAAGGGCGGCTTCACCTTCGACGCCAACGTCGACGAGGAGCAGCAGCCGAAGCTTCTCGCCACCGACAACGACATGGTCGTGCCGGTCGGAAAGGTCGTGAAGGTGCAGGTCACCTCCGCCGACGTGATCCATTCGTGGGCGATCCCGTCCTTCGGCGGCAAGATCGACGCGATCCCCGGCCGCCTGAACCAGTGGTGGTTCAAGGCCGACCGCGAGGGCACCTATTACGGCCAGTGCTCCGAGCTCTGCGGCGCCCGTCACGCCTACATGCCGATCACCGTGCGCGTGGTCAGCGAGCAGGCCTATGCCGAGTGGCTGACCGAGGCGAAGACCAAGTACGCCGCCATCGACAACGGTGCGCGCCTCGCGGACGCCCGCTGACACTTCATCGGGCCGGGGCGCCGCCGTCCCGGCCGATCCTCCATTCGCCAGAGGCGACAGACATCTGATTAAGGCAAGGATCGATGGCCACCGCCACAGCACATGCCGGGCATGACGCCCACCACGACCATAAACCCTCCTTCTTCGCCCGCTGGTTCCTCTCGACGAACCACAAGGACATCGGCACGCTCTACCTGATCTTCGCCTTCATGGCGGGCATCATCGGCGCGTTCCTCTCCTTCGGCATCCGCATGGAGATGGAGGAGCCTGGGCTCCAGTACTTCTCCAACCCGGCGACCTACAACGTGTTCGTCACCGGCCACGGCCTCATCATGGTGTTCTTCATGGTGATGCCCGCCCTCATCGGCGGCTTCGGCAACTGGTTCGTCCCGCTGATGATCGGCGCGCCGGACATGGCCTTCCCGCGGATGAACAACATCTCGTTCTGGCTGACCGTGTCGGGCTTCGCCTGCCTCGTCTGCTCGCTGTTCGTCGAGGGCTCCCCCGGCGCCAGCGGCGCGGGCACCGGCTGGACCGTCTACCCGCCGCTCTCCTCCTCGGCCGGCCACCCCGGCCCGGCGGTCGATTTCGCCATCTTCTCGCTCCACCTCGCCGGTGCGGGCTCGATCCTCGGCGCGATCAACTTCATCACCACCATCCTCAACATGCGCGCCCCCGGCATGACGCTGCACAAGATGCCGCTCTTCGCCTGGGCCGAGCTCGTCACCGCCTTCCTGCTGCTCCTGTCGCTCCCGGTTCTCGCCGGCGCGATCACGATGCTGCTCACCGACCGCAACTTCGGCACCACCTTCTTCGCCCCCGAGGGCGGCGGAGATCCGGTGCTCTACCAGCACCTGTTCTGGTTCTTCGGTCACCCCGAGGTGTACGTGATGATCCTGCCGGCCTTCGGCATCGTCTCGCACATCATCGCCACCTTCTCGCGCAAGCCCGTCTTCGGCTACCTCGCCATGGCCTACGCCATGGTCGCCATCGGCGTCGTCGGCTTCGTCGTGTGGGCTCACCACATGTACACCGTCGGCCTGTCGCTCCAGACGCAGTCCTACTTCGTCTTCGCGACCATGGTGATCGCGGTGCCGACCGGCGTGAAGATCTTCTCCTGGATCGCGACGATGTGGGGCGGTTCGATCCGCTTCACCGCGGCGATGCACTGGGCGGTGGGCTTCATCTTCCTGTTCACGGTCGGCGGCGTCACCGGCGTCGTGCTCGCGAACTCCTCGGTCGATAAGTACCTGCACGACACCTACTACGTCGTGGCGCACTTCCATTACGTGCTCTCGCTCGGTGCCGTGTTCATCATCTTCGCCGGTGTCTACTACTGGTTCCCGAAGATGACCGGCCACGTCATCCCGGAATGGGCGGGCAAGCTGCACTTCTGGCTGGCCTTCATCGGTGCGAACGTCCTGTTCTTCCCGATGCATTTCCTCGGTCTGGCCGGCATGCCGCGGCGCTATGCCGACTACCCGGAGGCCTTCGCCGGCTGGCACAAGGTCGCGACGCTGGGCGGTCACGTCTTCGCGCTGAGCATGGTCGTGTTCGTGATCGGCATCGTGCTGGCCTTCCGCTCCAAGACCCGCGCCGCGGACAATCCGTGGGGCGAGGGTGCCACCACCCTGGAGTGGACCCTGTCCTCGCCGCCGCCCTTCCACCAGTTCGAGACGCTCCCCAAGATCGTCGACGAGCCGGCCCACTAAGGCAGGCGGGATACAACAGGATCGCGAGGACCGCCCAGGCGGTCCTCGCTCTTTCCCGGAGGCCTCTCTCCCACGTCGGAGAGGCCTCCCGCAAAGGGCGGCGCCGCGAACGGCGCGATCCGAGACCATCAGAACAAGCGTCAGATCACGGTTTCCATGACGAGCCTGTCGAACAGCCTGAGCGCCGACGCCGGCCGCGTGTCGCTCCCCTCCGCCGCGGGCGGCGAGGTCGCCGACTTCTTCGCCCTGCTCAAGCCGCGGGTGATGGTGCTCGTGATCTTCACCGCCCTCGTGGGGATGGTGGTCTCGGACGCCACCGTGAACCCGGTGATCGCGGCGATCTCGCTGCTGATGATCGCGGTCGGGGCCGGCGCCTCGGGCTGCCTCAACATGTGGTGGGACGCCGACATCGACGCGCTGATGACCCGCACCGCCAAGCGGCCGATCCCGGACGGGCGCATCCGCCCCGACGAGGCGCTCACCTTCGGCATCGTCCTGTCGGTCGGCTCGGTGCTGATCCTCGGCCTCGCCTCGAACTGGCTCGCGGCCGGGCTTCTCGCCTTCACCATCGTCTTCTACGCCGTGATCTACTCGATGTGGCTGAAGCGGGCGACCGCGCAGAACATCGTGATCGGCGGTGCCGCCGGCGCCCTCCCCCCGGTGGTCGGGCAGGCGGCCGTGACCGGCCATGTCGGCATCGAGTCGCTGGTGCTGTTCGCGATCATCTTCATCTGGACGCCGCCGCATTTCTGGGCGCTGGCGCTGGTCAAGAGCGGTGAGTACGCCCGCGCTGGCATCCCGATGATGCCGAACGTCGCCGGCCCGGATTCGACCCGCCGCCAGATCGTCTGGTACTCCCTGCTGCTCGCGCCCCTCGGTCTCCTGCCGGTCTCGCTCGGCTTCGGCGGCTGGCTCTACGCGGCCGTCGGCGTGCTCGGCGGGCTCGGCATGCTCGCGGGCGCGGTGCAGGTGTACCGCCTGCGCGAGGGCGAGTCCGAGCGCAAGGCGGCCATGGGGCTGTTCGCCTTCTCGATCCTCTACCTGTTCCTGCTCTTCTCGGCGCTGCTCGCCGAGCAGGGGCTCGGACTGTTCCGCGCGGTCGCAGCGTGAGGCCTGCCATGTCCGATCTGCCGGAAGGCGTGCGCCCGCTGACGCCGGAAGAGGCCAAGACCCGCCGCAAGCGCTCGGTGGCGATCGCCCTGACGCTCGGCGCCCTGGTGCTGATCTTCTTCGTTCTGACGATCGCCAAGCTCGGGCCGCAGGTCCTGCAGCGGCCGCTCTGAGGACCCGAACCGATGACGGATGTGAGCGAGAGAGGGGTGCGGGCGGCGCGCGGCACGCGCTGGACGGTCCTGGCCTGCGCCGGCGTGGTGCTCGGCATGGGCGGTCTCGCGGCCGTCTCGGCGCCGCTCTACTCGATGTTCTGCAAGGCGACCGGCTATGGCGGCACCCCCCTCGTCGGCGCCGCGCCCACGGTCGCGGTCGGCGAGGCCCTGGCGCCGGTCCTGGTCCGGTTCGACACCAACGTCTCGAAGACCCTGTCCTGGCGCTTCCAGCCGGAGCAGTCCCGGGTCGAGGCGGTACCCGGCCAGACGGCGACCGTGTTCTTCAAGGTGACGAATACCGGCCCGACGCCCTCGACCGGTATCGCCGTGTTCAACGTGCAGCCCGACCTGATGGGGAGCTACTTCGTCAAGGTGCAGTGCTTCTGCTTCGACGAGCACACGCTGCAGCCGGGTGAGTCGGCGGAATTCCCGCTGGTGTTCTACGTCGATCCGGCCCTGCGCAAGGATCCGGACATCGGTTCTCTCTCGGAGATGACGCTGTCCTACACCTACTACCCCTCGAAGAACGGCGCGCCGGTGGCGCAGGCGGCCAAGCCCGCTCCCACGCGCAATTTTTGAGGGATCGTGCGACGGCGCAAGCGTGACAATGCCTTGGCTGCCGAAGTAGAGGGTTTTCAACCGAGGTCCGGTCCCGCCGGACCTCCAAGGCAACAGGGCCCGGCCGTCAGGCGGTGACGGGCCGGGGCGAGGGAGAAGCATCGCGATGGCCGGGGCGCACGCCAAGAACCACGATTACCACATCATCAACCCGAGCCCGTGGCCGCTGCTGGGCGCGTTCTCCGGGTTCCTGATGGCCTTCGGCGCCGTCTTCTGGATGAAGGGTCTCTCCGCCGGCGGCCTCGCCATCGGCCCCTACGTGTTCGGTGCCGGCACGCTCGGCGTGCTCTACACCATGCTCTCGTGGTGGAAGGACGTCACCCACGAGGCCAATTCCGGCGACCACACCCGCGTCGTCCAACTCCATCACCGCTACGGCATGATCATGTTCATCGCCTCCGAGGTGATGTTCTTCGTGGCGTGGTTCTGGGCCTATTTCGAGGCCGCCCTCTACACCGCCGACCCGATCCAGCCCCAGCGCCTCGAGTTCACCGGCGGCGTGTGGCCGCCCAAGGGCATCGAGGCGTTCGATCCCTGGCACCTGCCGCTCCTGAACACGCTGATCCTGCTGACCTCGGGCACCACCGTGACCTGGGCCCACCACGCCCTGCTGCACGGCGACCGTAAGGGCCTGAAGTACGGCCTGTGGCTCACCATCATCCTCGGCGTGCTGTTCACCGCCTGCCAGGCCTACGAGTACGCGCATGCGCATTTCGGCTTCGCCGGCTCGATCTACTCCTCGACCTTCTTCATGGCGACGGGCTTCCACGGCGCCCACGTCATCATCGGCACGATCTTTCTCGCCGTCTGCCTGCTGCGCACCTACAAGGGCGACTTCACCCCGAAGCAGCATCTCGGCTTCGAGTTCGCCGCCTGGTACTGGCACTTCGTCGACGTGGTGTGGCTGTTCCTGTTCGCCGCCATCTACGTGTGGGGCGCCGGCAGCGCCGCTCACTGAGCCGGTCTTCATCGGCCGCCCGGCACGGGCGGCAACCCGGAAGGGCGGCGCGAGCCGCCCTTTTTCGCGTGCGGTGGGCCGCCCGGTGCATCATACCGGCGCTCAGCGAGGAGCATGCCGTGAACCGAGTCGCCACGAACCCGCCCCCCTCCCCGATCGCGACCGGCCTGCGCGGGCGCTGCCCGGCCTGCGGCGAGGGGCACCTGTTCCGCGGCTTCCTCGCCGTCAGGCCGTCTTGCGAGGTCTGCGGCCAGGACTTCTCCGCCTTCGACTCCGCCGACGGGCCGGCCTTCTTCGTGATGTCGATCACCGGCTTCGTCGTGGCGGGCACGGCGTTATGGCTGGAATTCACCTACGAGCCGCCGGTCTGGGTCCACGCGCTCGTGGCGGGCAGCCTCGCCATCGGTTTGAGCCTGGGCCTGGTGCGCCCGCTCAAGGGCCTGCTCGCGGCGGTGCAGTTCGTCAACAAGGCCGAGCAGGGACGCTTCCGCTAGTGGCTGCGCTGTCCGCGATCGAACGCCGCGCGCGCCTGCGCAGCCTGTGGGCACCGGGCTTCGCGGCCCTGGTCTGCCTCGCGATCCTCCTCGGCCTCGGAGTCTGGCAGCTCGCCCGCAAGGGCGAGAAGGAGGCGCTGATCGCCCGCATCATCGAGCGCTCGCACGCCGAGCCGCCGGCCGCCCCTCCCCCCTTCGACGCGTGGGACGCCAAGGCCGACGAGTTCAGCCGGGTGCGGGTGCGGGGCACCTTCCTCCACGACCGGGAGACCCTGGTGCACGGGCTGGCGCCGGGCGAGCCGGGCCGCGCGCTCCAGGGCTTCTACGTGCTCACTCCGCTCAAACGCGACGACGGTTCGACGATCCTGATCAACCGCGGCTTCATCCCGACCGAGCTGAAGCGGCCCGAGGATCGCGCCGCCGGTCAGGTGGCGGGCGAGGCGACGGTGACGGGCATGCTGCGGGCGAGCGAGGCCCGAGGCCTGTTCGTTCCGGAATCCGACCCGAAACGCGACGCGTGGTTCACCCGCGACATTCCCGGCATCAGCGCCGCCCGCGGCCTGACCGATGTCGCCCCCTACCTGATCGAGGCGGATGCCACGCCCAACCCCGGCGGCTGGCCCCGCGGCGGCCAGCTCCGGGTCGATCTGCCGAACAACCACCTGCAATACGCCTTCACATGGTTCGGCATCGCCGCCTGTCTGATCGGCGTCTTTTCCGTTTTCGCGTGGCGACGGCTGCACGAACCGGAGGAGCCGAAAGCCGGCTGACGGCGTTGGCAAGGGTGATGCCGGGATCTCGGCCTCACCCGTGGGATCGGCCTCCCGCGGCAGGATCCGCGGAGTGCCCTCGATGCGCACCGTTGCCAGCCTCCTCATCCTCGTTCTGGCCGGTCTCGCGGCCCGGGCCGACGACGCGAGCCGCGACACCGCCCGCAGGGCCGCCCGCGCCACCATCGAGCGGCAGATCGATGCCTTCCGCCGCAACGACGCCGTGGGCGCCTATGCCGAGGCCGCGCCCCAGATCCGCAACTTGTTTCCCTCGGCCGAGACCTTCATCGCCATGGTGGCGAAGGGCTACGCCCCGGTCCTGCGCCCGCGCAGCTACCGCTTCGAGACAGCGCAGGAGACAGCCGAGGACGAGATCGCCCAGGGCGTGAGCCTCCAAGACGAGGCCGGTCTCGATTGGGTGGCGCTCTACACGCTCCAGCGCCAGGTCGACGGCCAGTGGCGCATCACCGGATGCCAGCTGAAGAAGGCGCCGGGCGAGCGGATCTGACGTCACGGGACGAGAAACCGGTCCGGCTCCGCTTCGACATGGCGAAATCGATCGTGTAGAGGGGGCGCCTTCCCGGAGGCATCCTTGCTGCACGTCTCGACCCGCGGCGCCGCCGCGCCCTTGAGCTTTTCCGATGCGTTGCTCGCCGGCCTCGCCCGCGACGGCGGCCTCTACGTGCCCGAGAGCTGGCCCCAGCTGACCCGTGACGAGATCGCGGGCTTTGCCGGCCTGCGCTACGCCGAGGTCGCCAAGCGCGTGCTGCGCCCGCTCATCGACGGCGAGATCCCGGACGAGCCACTCGATCGCATGATCGAGGACGCCTACTCGACCTTCCGCCATCCGGCGATCTGTCCGCTCACGCAGATCGACGACAACCTGTTCCTGATGGACCTGTTCCACGGGCCGACGCTCGCGTTCAAGGACGTGGCGATGCAGCTCCTCGGGCGGCTGATGGACTACGTCCTGCGCCAGAAGGGCGCGCGCGCCACCATCGTCGGCGCCACCTCGGGCGATACGGGCAGTGCCGCGGTCGAGGCGTTCAAGGGGCTCGATCAGGTCGACGTGTTCATCCTGTTTCCGCACGGGCGCGTGTCGGAGGTGCAGCGGCGGCAGATGACCACGGTCAACGCGCCGAACGTCCACGCGCTCGCCGTCGACGGCAATTTCGATGATTGCCAGAACCTCGTGAAGGCGATGTTCCAGCACGCCGACTTCGCCGACGCGGTCAGGCTCTCGGGCGTCAACTCGATCAACTGGGCGCGCGTGGCCGCCCAGACCGTCTACTATTTCACGAGCGCGGTGGCGCTCGGCGCGCCTCATCGGAAGGTCTCGTTCGCGGTGCCGACCGGCAATTTCGGCGACATCCTCGCGGGCTGGGTCGCCAAGCGCATGGGCTTGCCGATCGAGCGGCTGATGATCGGCACCAACGCCAACGACATTCTGGCCCGCACCCTGGAGCACGGCGCCTACGAGCCGCGTGGCGTGCAGCCGACGACCTCGCCGTCGATGGACATCCAGATCTCGTCGAATTTCGAGCGGCTGCTGTTCGAGGCGCTGGACCGCGACGCCTCCGCGCTGGGGCGCCTGATGGCGGGCCTCAAGCAGTCGGGCGGCTTCACGCTGAGCCCCGAGGTGCTGGCGAGCGTGCGCGACGAGTTCGACGCGGCCGCCGTGCGCGAGCCCGACGTGGTGGATGAGATCGCCGGCACCTATCGCAAGACCGGCATGGTGCTCGATCCCCACAGCGCCATCGGCGTGCGCGCCGGCCGCAAGCTGCTGGAGAAGGATCCGGCGACCCCGGTGGTGGCGCTCGCCACCGCCCATCCGGCCAAGTTCCCGGATGCGGTCTCGCAGGCGACCGGCGGCGGCCGGCCGGTGCTGCCGCCCCACCTCGCCGACCTGATGACCCGGCCGGAGACCGTGGCGAATCTGGCCAATGATCAGGCCGCGATCGAGCGCTACATCACGGAGCATGCCCGCATCACCCGCGGCGCCTGAGGTGAAATGAACCAGCACTTCTCGACCTTCGGCGCCTCGCCGGGCCTCACGGTCACCCGGCTCGACAACGGTCTCACCGTCGCCACCGAAACCATCCCCGGCGTCGCCACCGCGACGCTGGGCGTCTGGGTCGGGGCCGGCTCGCGGCACGAGCGGGCGGACGAGCACGGGCTCAGTCACCTGATCGAGCACATGGCCTTCAAGGGCACGGCGACGCGCTCGGCCCGAAAGATCGCCGAGGACATCGAGAATGTCGGCGGCGAGATCAACGCCGCCACGAGCACCGAGAGCACGAGCTACACCGCCCGGGTTCTCGGCGAGGATGCCGGGGTCGCCCTCGACGTGCTCGGCGACATCCTGACCCGCTCGGTGTTCGATGAAGGCGAGCTCGCCCGCGAGAAGGGCGTGATCCTGCAGGAATACGCGGCGGTCGAGGATACGCCCGACGACGTCGTCTACGATGCCTTCATCGAGACCGCCTTTCCCGATCAGCCGATCGGCCGGCCGATCCTCGGGCGGCCCGACACGATCCAGAGCTTCGACCGTGCGGCGATCGAAGCCTACATCGCCCGCGAATATGTCCCCGATCGCATGGTGCTCGCCGCCGCCGGCGCGGTGGAGCATGCCGAGATCGTCGCGGCGGCCGAGCGGTATTTCGGCGCTCTGAACCCCGTCGAGGCACCGCCGGTCGTGGCCGGGGTCTACGGCGGCGGCGAGCGGCGGATGCAGAAGCGGCTCGAACAGGCCAACCTCGTGCTCGGGCTGCCCGGCCTCTCCTTCCGCGACGACGGCTACTACGCGCTGCATCTGTTCAGCCAAGTCCTCGGCGGCGGGCTGACCTCGCGGCTCTGGCACGAGGTGCGCGAGACCCGCGGGCTCGCCTACGACATCCAGGCCTTCCACTGGCCCTTCACCGATTGCGGCCTGTTCGGCATCGGCGCGGGTACCTCCGGCGCGGATCTCGCCGAACTCGTCGACGTCACCATCGCCACCACCCGCGAGGCGGCGGAGCGGCTCGATACGGCCGAACTCGCCCGCGCCAAGGCGCAGCTCAAGCTCTCCCTGCTCTCGGCCCTGGAGACGCCGGGCGGGCGCATCGAGCGCAATGCCCGCCAGCTTCTCGCCTGGGGTCGGGTGATCCCGCCGCAGGAGCTGATCGCCAAGATCGATGCGGTCGAGGTCGAGCACGTGCGCGCGGCCGGCCGCGACCTGCTGCGCGGCGCTCCGACGCTCGCGGCGATCGGTCCGATCAAGGGGCTTCCGCCGCTCTCCCGCGTGACGGCAGGCCTTCAGGCGGCCTAACGACGCTCTAAATCCGGGGGGTGACGCCGACGGCCAGCCCTTCCGCCTCCAGGGTCACAGAGAACCGTTTCGGAGACAATCCGGCCGCCATGAACCCTGTTGCCGTCGCGACCATGCTCGGCATCGCCCTCGGCTTCTTCGGTCTGCTCGCCTACGCGCTGACCGTGGGCGAGGCGTGGCTGCTCGCCCTCCTCGCCATCGTCGCGATCGGGGTGTTCGTGCGCTGGGGGGAATGACGGGGCGCTTCCCCGGTCGGCGTGCAGCGGCGGAACCCATGCCTCTCCCGTCCTTGCGCGCGCCCGTCCTTGCGCGCGGCAGCGAAGCCCTCCCTCCGCCGCGTCCTTTCCCGAAAGTGCGGAGCCCTGGATCGCTTCGGCTCCGCCTCGCGACGACGGGTGCGTCGGGCTATTTTCCGTCTTCCAGTGCCGGTCCCCGTGTCGCATCGGTCCCGTGACCCGTACCCGCAAGCGGACCGACCGTGACCGGCTGGCCCGAGCGGGCGGCCGCGTAAATCGCCTCCATCAGGATCATGTCCTGAAGTCCCTCCTCTCCGGGTGTGCGGGGACGGCGATCCTTGAGGATGCACTCGGCCATGTGGTCGAGTTCGAGCGCGAACTGGTTCTTGTGCGTCAGCACCGGTTCGTCGCGCTGGACGTGGCTGCCCTCGCGGTGGGCGACCGTGAGGCGCTGGCCGCGATAGGCGAAGGCGTTGTGCAGGTCGAGCGAGCCGGTGGTGGTGTGGACCCGCAATTCGCGGCTCTCATGCACACCGTAGCTGGTGCCGCATTGGGCGATCACGCCCGAGGGGAAGCGGAGCGTGAAGGCGACGCTCTCCTCGACCTCCTTGAAGCGCGGATCGTTCTCGGGCGTGACGATCTGCGCCTGGATCGAGACCGGCTCCTCGCCGAGCAGGGCCCGCACGCCGTTGAGGCAGTAGATCCCGATATCGGGCAGCGCGCCGCCGCCCGCCAGCGCCTTGCGCAGGCGCCACTGCTCTGGCAGCGCCGTGGTCTGGCCGTTGAAGGCCTCGACCATCTTCACCCGCCCGAACTCGCCGGAACGGGCGAGCCGCACGACCTCGCGGTTGAAGGGCTCGTACTGGCAGCGATAGGCGATCATCAGCTTGACGCCGGCCTTGTTGCAGGCCTCGACCATCTCCTGCGCCTCGGCCGAGGTGTTCGCCATCGGCTTCTCGCACAGCACGTGCTTTCCGACCGCCGCCGCCGCGAGCACCTGATCCCGGTGCAGGCCGTTCGGCGTGACGATGTAGACGACCTTGACCGCGGGGTTGGCCTTCAGCCGGTCCCACTGATCGTAGGCATAGATCGCATCCTCCGGGATGCCGTACTGCGCCGCCGTGAGCCGCGCCTTCTCCGGCGAGCCGGACATCAGCGCCACCGGCTTCGCTTTCTTCGCCTCGCCGAAGGCCGGCAGGATTTCCTCCAGGCTGAGGCGCCCGAGCCCCACGACGGCGAAGCCGACCCGCTCGGAGGGCGGCATCGGTGCGGGCGGCGGCGGCGGCGGCGCGTCGCCGGCATCGCGCCAGTTCGGAAACACGATCCGGCCGTCCTGCAGGGCACCGGTATCGGCCGGCACCGAGGGGGCCGGCGGCCCGGAGGCGGCCCGCGCGCCGCCGCTCAGGCCGAGGGCCGCGCCGGTCAGGCCGGCGCCTCCTGCGAGGAGGAGGCGACGGGACAGTCGGAGGTCATCGGTCATGAAGCGGGTCCGGCCTTGCTGATTGGGTGCCTTGCTCGCACCTGGCCGGAACGCGTCAGCCCGCGGCGGTGGTTCCTTTGATCTGGCCGGGGCCGGTCGACGCGGGCGTCGGATCGGGGTCTTCCACCTCGCCCCGGCGCTGGAGCTGGAGGGCGACGAACCAGCACAGGGCCGCCCAGGCGGCGCCGACGCACCAGCCGGCCAGCACGTCGCTCGGCCAATGCACGCCGAGATAGACCCGGCTGATGCCGACCAGGACGGTCATGGCGATGCCGAGCACCAGCAGCAGCGCCTTGACCCGGCGCCGCCGCTCGACGCGGGCGAGCAGCGTGGCGAGCGTGAGGTAGGCGATCGCCGACATCATGGCGTGGCCGGAAGGGAAGCTCGCCGTGAACACCTCCATGCCGTGCGGCACGAGATCGGGCCGCGGGCGGTGATAGAACAGCTTGAGCACCGTCGAGACCGCCTCGCCGCCCCCGACCGCGGCGAGCACGAACACCGCCACCCGCCGCCGGCCGGAGAGGGCGAGATAGATCACCGCCGCCGCCGTGAGGAACACGATGGTGACGACGCTGCCCCAGCCGGTGATGTCGCGCATCGCCTCCTCCAGCCAGGCGGGGCCGAGCGGGTCGGACAGGTCGGCGGGGTTGCGCAGGGACAGCAGGATCTTGCGGTCGAGCGCCGCGGTCGAGCCTTCGCCGACCTCGCGGGCGAGCGCGAAGAAGCCGTAGCCGAGGGTACTGACGAGGAGCAGTGAGACCAGCGGCCCGACCTCGTTGAGGTGGAGCCGCAGCCATACGGCGGACGAGCCGCGCCAGAGGGCGCCGCCGCTGTTTCGCGCGATACCGGGCAGTCTCATGCCGCATCCCCGAATGCGATGGTCGCGACCCGCTCCCACGGACCGCCAAGGTAACGCCATAGCAGCACGCCCGGGGCGTGGAAGTGCGACGGTCTGAAATCCTGGCTGAGCGCGGCGTGCAGCGCGCGGGCGGTGTCAGGCGCGACCTTGTTTTGCACGGTGACGTGCGGGCGCCAGCCCTGGCGGTCCTGTGCCGTGAGATGCTCGCGGAACGCCGCCGCGATCCGCCCGCGGAAGGCGGACAGCGCCTCCGATTCCAGCACGTAGGCGACGCCGCGCCCGGTGAAGCGCACCCCCGTCACCGCCACGTCCGGCGCGCTCTGCGTGCGGGCGAGCGCCGTCACCGTCTCGGTCACGCCCGCTGCATCCTCGCCCGGCAGGTGGTGGAACAGCGTGGCGTGGGCCGGGATGTGGTTCAGCGCCTCGGGGAAATGCCGCCGCCTCAAACCGTCGAAGGTGGCGAAGGCCGCCGCGTCCATCTGCAGCGTCAGGATCAGCGGGGCGGCCTCGGACAACGCTTCGCACTCTCGGATCGGGGCCGGTCGCCCGGCGCACCCCGGGCAAGATGGTGCGGCGGGAACGCGTATCCAGCGGGCCGGTTGTGGTGCGGCTGCGCTGTTCAGCCGGTCCTGCGGCGTCTAGGAGACGGGGATGGCCCGCAGGAACAGAGAGATCATCCACCGGGGACGCGACGGGTGGCTGTTCCTGATCGGGGGCACCAACGGGGTGCTCCTGCAATACCGGCGTTCGCTCGCCGGCTGGTGGCACCTGCGTCGCTGGGCCCGGCTGATCGAGGCGCGCGCCGCCCGGGCGCAGGCGCTCGGCATCCGCTACGTCCACACCATCGTGCCGGAAAAGCTGTCGATCTACGACGACCGCACCCTCGACCTCGATTTCGATCCGCGCCTGTCGCCGGCCCGCCGGCTCGCCCGGCGCCTCGCCCGGATGAGCGGCTACGTCGATCTCGTCGCTCCCCTGCGCGCGGCCCGGGACGACGGGGAGCCGCTCTACCGCCGCACCGATTCCCACTGGACCTATGAGGGCTGCCTGATCGGCTACCGGGCGCTGCTGCGCGCCTGCGGTGCCGTGGCGCCGCCCGATATCGCCGAGCGCCCGCGCTTTCCCCACGACGGATTGTGGGATCTCGGCGACAAGCTGCCCGAGCGGCCGCGGGAGACGGTGGTGAACTGGGCGGTGCATCGCGACGCGTCGCGCGCCTATGCCAGTCCGCTGGTCGAATCCTACGAGGCGGCGGGAAAGGCGGGCGACCTGCATGTCGGCGCCCACGTCATCTACCGGAACCCCTCCCCCCAGGCCGACCCGCGCACCCTGGTGCTGTTCGGGGATTCCTACGCGCATTTCGCGCCGATCATGCTGACGAGCTTCCTCGCCGAGACGTTTCGCGAGATGCACTTCGTCTGGTCGTCGAGCATCGACTGGGGGTACGTCGAGCGGGTGCGCCCCGACATTCTGATGTTCGAAATGGCCGAGCGCTTCCTCGTGCGCATTCCGAGCGACGATTTCGACGTCGCGGCTTACGAGAAGCCCGGGATGGAGAAGCCGGTGCGCCAGGCGGAGATGGCGCCCCTGGTCTGACGCGCTGCGGCGCCCCTCGAGAAAGGGGCGCCGGATCGCTTTCCAACGGATCGGCCCCCGGGAGCGCATCCCGACGAGGCGGTCACCGGCTCGTCGGAAGAACGCATGTCGAAGCAAGCCTTTCGAGGCGCCGACCTGATGCCAACCGGTCGGATCCGGCTCTAGCGGGCGCAGACCCGCTGGCGGGCCGGGCCGCCGCCGGTGGCCTGGTAGCTCTTCGCGTGGCCGATCGAGCCGGTCATGTCCTGGGTCGGATTGCCGCCGCCGCGCTTCACCACGATGTCGCAGTAGCCCGACCCGCCGCCCACTGCGAGCGGCAATGCGCCGAAGCCGCCATTGGCGACGCGCGGTGGGGCGGGAGGCAGGACCTGCGACGGCAAGGCGGTCCAGGTGCCGTTCTTGGCGCGAGCCGACTGCGCGGCAGCCGGCAGGCTCGTGGTCGCGAACGCCATCAGAAAGACTGACGCGAAGGACGCGAAGCGCAGCATGTCGTGCTCCTCTCTTGTTCAAGTGTCGCTTAATTTCGAAGCAAGAGCACACGTAACATGCAGTTTAGGCAAGAAAAGTGCGATTGAGCACAATGTCGTGATAAATTTTAATCCGCAGAAATATAAATAAATCGATGTGGATTAGATCTTTTGCTCGGACGTATACAGGAAATACGGAGCGTTGCTGCGGCGCTCTGGTCATGCCGCTTCAGGCGTCCTCGGCGGACGCTCGGCTGTTCGGGTGTCTCGATCGCGCCGCGCGACGATGGTCCTGCGGCGATGCGCACCCACTCTCAAGGACGATCGTCCTGGCCTCGCTTCGGCCGGGGCGGGTGCGGGTTGACGATGCGGGCTGACCCGGTGCGGAGACGAAGACAGGCCGCGCCCCTGTCCGGGATGCGGCCTGTCCGATCTCGTTGTCGTCTGCGCGGTGACGGGCCGGCGACTGGGCGGGAACGCCTCTAGACCCCGACGCGCTTCTGCGCCGACGATTGGAACGTGCTGTTCGGCATACCCGGCGAGGGCGCGCCCATCAGGGACATCGGTGCCGCGGCGGTGGCCTTCGGCGACGGTGCCTCGTTCGCGGCCGGATCGACCTCCCTCGCCCTGAAGCCCGCGGCAAGGCCCTTGGCCTCGCCGAGATCCTTCGGCGAGAGCTTCGTGGCGACCTCGTCCCGCTTGCGCCCCGCTTCCTGATCCCCCTGCGCCGCGGCGGCGGAGAACCAGAGATAGGACTGGACGAGATCCTGCCCGACGCCGAGGCCCCGGGCGTAGAGCACGGCCAGATTGTACTGGCTGTCGCGCACGCCGTGCTCCGCCGCCCGGCGGAAGGCGTTCGCGGCGTTCGTGAAGTCGGGCTTGCCGTTGGCGGCCGGGTTCTCCGCGTGCAGGACCGCCAGATTGTGCATCGCCCGGATATTGCCCTGGTCGGCAGCGCGGCCGTACCAGGCCTTCGCCTTCTCGACGTCGCGGGTGACGCCGGAGCCCTTCTCGTAGGCGTTGCCGACCTTGAATTGGGCCGGCGCGTAACCGGCCATCGCCAGCTTTTCGTAGAACCGGGCAGCGACCGTGAGGTCGCGTGTCACGCCGCGGCCCTCGGCCTGGCGCGAGGCGATCTCCCACACGGCGGCCCCGTCGCCGTCGAGCGCGTCCTGCTTGAGCTTGGCAAGGGCCGGCGGCAGGCCGGCGAGGTCGGTGCCGAGCGCGGCCATGCCGGCGACCTGGGGCAGCCCGCGCTTGGCCGCCTTCGGCTCGGCGAGGGATTGCGTCGTCGCCGGATCGGCCACGCTCGTCGGAGCTCCGGTCGGGACCGTCGCTTCGGCGGGAGCCGGGGCGGCGGGAGCCTGAGCCTGAGCGGGGGCTGCCGGGTTCGGCTCGGCCGCGGTCTCGGCACTGCGGGTCGCCGAAGCATCGGAGGATGCGGCGGGAGCGGTGCCGGCCACCGGACGGGAGTCCGGTGGGGCCGCCTCGCCGTTCGGCGCACTCTTGCCGGCCAGGAAGGCCTGGTAGGCGCCGAGCGCCAGGACGACGGCGGCGAGGCCGAGCAGCAGCGTGCGACGGCGGCCGTCGAGGGCGCCGCGGAGCCGCGCCAGGGGCGCCGACTCGGCGCCCGGCGTACGGGCCGCCGGGGCGACCTTGTCGCGCAGCCGAGCCGCCAGCGGGGCCTCGGCCGCGGCTTCGACCTGGGCCGCCTGCGCGGCGCGGCGCGCGGCGGCGATGAAGCTCGTCTTGATGTCGGTGCTGCCGACCGTCGGGCCGGCCTCCGGCATGGCCGGGCGGCCGGGCGCGGGCCGGCCGGCGCCGGGCTCCAGCAACTCGTCGGACAGGCGGCTCGCCTCCATCCCGCCGGCCTCCTCGGACGCCGCCGCCGGGCGTGGGCGGGCCGGCGCCGCGGCAGCCGCCTTCGGAGCGGCGGGACGCTCCTGCGAGAGGCGCTCTTGCGAGAGGCGCTCCTGCGAGGGCCGATTCTGGGACGGGCGCTCGCTCGGCGGCAGCCCGCGGGGCGCGCGGTCCTGCGGGGCGGCAAGGGTCATCGCCGCGGCGGAGGTCATGGTCCGGTCGAGTTGCTCGCTCAGTCGCGTCAGCACCGCCTGGACGCCCTCCATCGTCGATTGGAGGCGCTGGTCCGAGCCCTTCTGGTTGGCGCGCAGCTCCGCGAGATCGGCCCGCAGCAGCGCGAACTCGCCGCCGGCGTCCCTGAGCGGGGCGGCCGAGCCAGCCACGGCCTCCCGGACCGCACGCTCGACGGCGGATTCCACGTCGGCTCCGCTGCGCAGGGCGGCGACCTGAGAGAGCAGGTCGCCCATGGCGCGTTCGAGCCGCGCCACGGCCGGGTCGGTGTCGCGCGGAGCGTCGAGCCGGCTCGCCAGGGCGAGGACGTGGCGTTCCAGGGCGTCGAGCCCGCTGCCGCCCGCGCTGACGCGATCGACCTTCTCGGCCACCGCCTCGAGCCGTTCGATCAACTCGCCGACGGGGCCGGCCTTGGCGTGGCCGAGCCGCTCGGCCAGCGCCTCGAACCGTCCGAGAAGTTCGCTCGGCAGCGCCCGGGCGGGATCGGGCGTCTTGAGCTCGCCGCGGATCTCCTCCAGCAGCGGCTTGATGGCGGCGATCCCCGCATCCTCGTCCCGTTGGAGCTGGGCGATCTGAGCGCTGATCGCCTGCACGCCCTGAGCGAGGCTCTGGATCCGCTCCGGGCCGGCCAGGGCCGCCACGAGGCGGCGGATCTCGTCGAGTTCGCGGAACACGCCGTCGAGGGCGTTCTGGTCGGCCGGACCCGACAGGGTGCCGGCGAGGGCGCCGGACAGGGCTTCATCGACCTTGGCGGCCACGCGTTCGACTTCGCCCGCGATCCGGGCATGGACGTCGTCGGCTACGTCCCCGGCCAGCCGGTCCACTTGGACGCGCATCAGCTCGATCGGTGCGGCGATGGCGGCGAGCTCCTGCGGGTCGCGTGCCCGCCGGAGATCGCTGGCGACGGCCTGCATGGTCTGCTCCAGCTCGCCCACGTCGCGGCCCGTGGCGAGCCCGCCGAGCACGTCACGCAGCCGGCTTGTCTCGCGCTGCAACTCGGCGATGGCCGGCGACGGCTCCTGGCGGTGCGCCCCCTCCGCGTCCGGGCCGGCGGCGAGCGCTCCCGTCTCAGCCATCTCCGGCCCGGTCGTGCCGGCGGCGTTCCACTCGGCAATGCCCTCTTCCAGCTCGCGTTGGCGCCGGCGGACCTCGGCGACGGCGTCGCGGACCTCGGTGGCGAGGGGGCGGCCGCGCCGGCCGAGGGGCCGGGGCGCGCTGAGCTGCCCGGCAAGTTCCCCCACCTTGCGCTCGATGTCGCCGATCATCCGGGCGGCCTCGGCCTTCGAGGCTTCGCGCTCTTCGCTGATCGAACGGTCGAGCGCGTCGAGGCGCCGCATCATCGCGCCGATCGAGGCTTCGAGCGAGGCTGCCGGCGGGAGCGCGGCGGGAGCCTCAGACGGCGAAGCAGCGAGAGCCGCATCGCGGCGCTTGTGCTGCGGCGGCTCCTTCCGGGGCGCAGCGGTCTTGTCCGCCGCACGTCCTCCGACCTGTCGTGCCTGATCCGCGCCTGCTTCCTTGGCCGGAGATGACGCGTCCGCGCGCCGACGCCTCGGTCCCGGCTTCGACGTTTCGGGCGCGGCCACGGAGGCGATCCAGCTCTCAAGCGGCACCCCCGCCCGCCGGGCGACCTCGCGGGCAGCCGCGAGCACCTCCGGGTCGAAGCTGTCGAGGCTGATCGGGGCAGTCTGTTTCATCTCGCGGAGATCCGAAGTCGGCGGCTTCCGGTGTCCGCCGGGCTGCCGATTCGCGCGGGGGGCGTGAGGCGGCGGATTGCGGAACGGACAGGACCGACCTTTTCCAATCTTGGTAAATGCTCAGTTAAGACAGCCGGGCGTTGAGAGCGCTTTTCCGGGACCTTCAGGCAGCGGAGCGCTCGGGCGGGTCGGGGCGTGCGCTCGAAAGGGTGCCCAGGGGTGCAATTTCCGAGAATACAACCGGGGTGGGCCTTGCGGATCGTCCGCGAGATAGTTTACATATGAACTATCTTGGATCTGAGCCGGCCGGACCGGTTTGGTTCACCTGAAAACGATGCGGGAGGCTGACGCGATGCCGAGCTACCGGGCTCCGGTCGAGGACACCCTTTTCCTCCTCAACGACGTTCTCGCGATCCACCGGTACGATAATCTTCCGGGCTTCTCCGATGCCTCGGCGGATGTGGTCGAGGCGGTGCTCAACGAGGGCGGCAAGCTCGCGGCCGAAATCTTCTCGCCTCTGAACCTGTCCGGCGACCAGGAGGGATGCACGCGCCGCGAGGACGGCAGCGTCGCCACGCCGAAGGGATTCAAAGCGGCCTACGACGCCTACGCGGCCGGCGGCTGGATGGGGCTTTCGGTTCCGGAAGAGTTCGGCGGCCAGGGCCTGCCGCACGTGCTCAACACGGCGATGCAGGAATTCGTCTCCGGCGCCAATCTCGCGCTCGGCATGTATCCCGGCCTGACGCAGGGTGCGGTGGCCGCACTGCTCGTCCACGGCTCGGACGAGCAGAAGAAGACCTATCTGCCGAAGATGGTGGAGGGCGCCTGGACCGGCACGATGAACCTGACCGAGCCGCATTGCGGCACGGATCTTGGGCTCCTCAAGACCAAGGCGGTTCCGAACGGCGACGGCTCCTACAGCCTCACCGGCACCAAGATCTTCATCTCGGCGGGCGAGCACGACCTCTCGGAGAACATCGTCCACCTCGTCATTGCCCGGATCGAGGGCGCGCCCATGGGCACCAAGGGCATCTCGCTCTTCGTGGTGCCGAAATTCCTCGTGAACGCCGACGGCTCGCTGGGCGAGCGCAACGCGGTGTCCTGCGGCTCCCTCGAGCACAAGATGGGCATCCACGGCAACGCCACCTGCGTAATGAACTACGACGGCGCCAGGGGCTGGCTCGTGGGCGAGGAGAATCGCGGGCTGGCCGCGATGTTCGTGATGATGAACGAGGCCCGGCTCGCCGTCGGCGTACAGGGGCTCGGCCAGTCCGAGGTCGCCTACCAGAACGCGGTCGCCTATGCCCGCGAGCGACTCCAGGGCCGGGCGCTGACCGGTGCCAAGGCGCCCGAGAAGGCCGCCGATCCGATCATCGTCCATCCGGACGTGCGCCGCACGCTGATGCAGATCCGCGCCTTCAACGAGGCGGGACGCGCGCTGATCCTCTGGACGGCGCTCAACTCCGACATCGCCCATCGCTCGCAGGATGCGGGGGAGCGGCAGGCGGCCGACGACATGCTCGGCCTGATGACCCCGGTGGTGAAGGGCGTGCTGACCGACCGGGGCTTCGCCAACGCGGTCGAGGCGCAGCAGATGTTCGGCGGCCACGGCTATGTCGAGGAATGGGGCATGTCGCAGTTCGTGCGCGATGCCCGCATCGCCATGATCTACGAGGGCGCCAACGGCATCCAGGCCATGGACCTGATCGGCCGGAAGCTGCCCAAGGATGGCGGCCGGGCGATGATGACCTTCCTCACCGAGGTGCAGACCTTCATCAAGGACCACGGCGAGGACGAGGCGATGAAGCCCTTCGTCGCCCCGCTCCAGCCGGCGCTCAACGACCTCCAGGGGGCGGTGATGTGGCTGATGCAGAACGCCTTCGCCAAGCCCGACAATGCCGGTGCCGGGGCCACCGACCTGATGCATCTGCTCGGCACCGTCGTGCTCGGCTACATGTGGGGCAGGATCGCCAAGGCCGCGCTGGCGCGGAAGGCGGAGGGCTCCGACGTCGAGCGGATGGACGCCAAGCTCGTCCTCGGCCGCTTCTACATGGAGCGGATGCTGCCGGAGACGTCCTTGCGCCTCGCGCGGATCAAGGCCGGCGCCGAGACGACCATGGCGCTGCCGGCCGAGGCGTTTTAAACGCTCCACACCGAGCCCTCTCCCCCTTTCTGCGGGTGAGGGTGGCCCCCGAAGGGGATCGGGTGGGGCGGATGACGGGCGCCGAGTCCTGCACCGTCGTTCCCCTCTCCCGCCCGCTCCGCGGGCACACTGCCCCGCAGAGGGGGGAGGGTCGTCACCGGCGGTGATGAAGGACACGAGGAAGCGCTGAGATGCCCGAGGCCTACATCTACGATCACGTCCGCACACCCCGCGGCCGCGGCAAGCCCGACGGTTCGCTGCACGAGGTGACGGCGCTCCGCCTGGCCGAGACGGCGCTGCGCGCCCTCAAGGACCGCAACGGGCTCGACACCCGTCAGGTCGACGACGTGGTGCTCGGCTGCGTCGATCCGGTCGGCGAGGCCGGCGGCGACATCGCCCGCGCCGCCGCGCTGGTGGCCGATTACGGGAACCACGTGCCCGGCGTACAGATCAACCGCTTCTGCGCCTCGGGGCTGGACGCCATCAACTTCGCCGCCGCGCAGGTCATGGCCGGCCAGCACGACCTCACCGTCGGCGGCGGCGTCGAATCGATGAGCCGCGTCGGCCTCGGCGCCTCCGGCGGCGCCTGGCCGGTCGATCCGGCGATCGCGGTCAAATCCTACTTCATGCCGCAGGGCGTCTCGGCCGACCTCATCGCCACCAAGTACGGCTTCAGCCGCGACGATTGCGACGCCTACGCCGTCGAGTCGCAGAAGCGCTCCGCCAAGTCCTGGGACGAGGGCCTGTTCCGGAACTCGGTCGTGCCGGTCAAGGACATCAACGGCATCACCCTGCTCGACCGCGACGAGCACATGCGGCCGTCGACCGACATGCAGTCTCTGGCGAGCCTCAAGCCCTCCTTCGTGCAGATGGGCCAGATGGGCGGCTTCGACGCCGTGGCGGTCGATGCGCACCCGGATGTCGAGGCGGTGGATCACGTCCACCACGCCGGCAATTCCTCGGGCATCGTGGACGGCGCGGCCGCCGTGCTGATCGGTTCGCGCGAGGCGGGCGATCGGGCCGGGCTGCGCCCGCGGGCCCGGATCCGGGCGTTCGCCAATATCGGCTCCGATCCGGCGCTGATGCTGACCGGCCCCGTCGACGTGACCCGGAAGGTGCTGGCGCGGGCCGGCATGGGCCTCTCCGACATCGACCTGTTCGAGATCAACGAGGCCTTCGCCTCGGTGGTCCTGCGCTTCCACCAGGCCTTCGACCTCGACCCGGCACAGGTGAACGTCAACGGCGGCGCCATCGCGATGGGGCATCCGCTCGGTGCCACGGGGGCGATGATCCTCGGGACCGTGCTCGACGAGCTGGAGCGCACCGGCAAGGAGCGGGCGCTCGTCACGCTGTGCATCGGCGCCGGCATGGGCACCGCCACGATCATCGAGCGGGTGTGATCGAGCCGGGCGGCGTCATGCCGCCGCCCCGCCCTGCCATCCGCCCGCAAACGCTGCTAAGGGCCTCCCACGCCGTGCCCTTTTGACCGGGTGCGGTCCCAGAACAACCATGGGAGAGACGCCACGATGAAGACGACGAAAGCCGCCCTGTGCCTCGCTGCCGTGCTGGCCCTGCCGCTCGCGGCGCGGGCCGACGACAACACGGACAAGCTCGCCGTCGCCACCAAGCTCACCGAGAAGACGGTGCTCAAGAACCTCGATACCGGCTTCGGCGGCGCCCTCGAGAAGACCGTCTCGACGATGCCCGACGACAAGGCCGAGAAGGTGCGCAAGGAGGCCAAGGCCGAGTTCGACAAGCAGCGCCAGGCGCTGCTCGAGGGCCTGTCCAAGCAATACGCCGAGAAATTCAGCCTCGACGAGCTGAAGGAACTCGACAAGATCTACGACGACAAGACCTACCAGAAGTTCCAGGCCGTCAATGCCGACCCGAAATCGGAGGTGAACCTGCTGTCGCAGGCGGTGGTGACGCGGCTCCTGCACATGCTGACGCTCGCTGCCGCCAACGACCAGACGGGCGGCGCCCCGGGCGGTCTGCCCGGCGGCATGCCGACGCCCGCCAAGTAAGCCGGCGGAGGCGGAGGATGAGCGGTGCGACGGGCAGCTTCGGAGGGGGCGCGTCAGGCGACGCGCTTCACCTTTGCGCCGTCGGCCGCGAAGCCCGCGACCGGCGGCAGGGCCTCCAGGGCCGGACGGGCGAAATGGTAGCCCTGCAGCAGGTCGATGCCGAGGCCGTGCAGCGTCTCGGCTTCGGCCGCGCTCTCGATGCCCTCGGCGATCACCGCGACGCCCAGCGTCCGCGCGATCTGCGTGATGCCGCCGACGATGGTGCGGCGCCCGGCATCCGCCTCGATGCCACGCACGAGGTCCATGTCGATCTTGATGAGGTCCGGGCGGAAATTGGCCAGCAGGCCGAGGCCGGCATAGCCCGCGCCGAAATCGTCGAGCGCCGTCAGAAAGCCCTGCCGCCGGTATTCCTCGACGATGCGCCGGACATGGGCGGTGTCGTGGAAGCGCTCGTTCTCGGTGAATTCGAAATTAAGGCGCCCGTTGTCGAAGCCGACGCGGCGGGCGGCCTCCAGCGATGCGCGGATGCAGGCGGCCGGCTCGTAGACCGCGTTGGGCATGAAGTTGATCGAGAGCTTGGTATCGCCCTCCGGCGGGAACAGCCGGCCGGCGAGTTCGATCGCCTTGACCCGCGCCGCCTGATCGAACCGGTACAGGGTTTCCTCGGTGACCCGCGACAGGATCGAACCGGCGGGCTCGCCCCCCGGTCCGCGCACCAGCGCCTCGTAGCCCCAGACGCGCGCGTTGGCGACGTCGACGATGGGCTGGAAGGCCATGGTGAAGGCGAAGTCGAGCTCCGCCCCGTCGCGGCAGGCTCGGCAGGCGTGTCGCGCTCGGGCGTCCGTCGTCATGGTCTGTCCGGAGGTGGTCATGGAGGGACGGGGCGGTTCGCGCATCCGTTCCATCCGCCATGACGAGCGCTTCCCCTTAAGATTCCGATACGGCCAGGCTCTTTTCCTTCGAGGTTCCGCGATGACCGCCACCGAGAATTTCCGCTTCGAGATCGATGCCGACGGCATTGCGCTCGCGACCTGGGACATGCCCGGCCGCTCGATGAACGTCATCACCATGGAGGTGATGGCGGAGCTCGAGCGGATCGTCGACGCGGTCGTCGCCGACGAGGGCGTCAAGGGCTGCGTGATCGTCTCCGGCAAGAGCAACTTCTCCGGCGGCGCCGACCTCACCATGCTCCAGGGCCTCGGGGTCGAGTACGAGCGGCTCAAGGCGGCCGAGGGCGAGGAGGTGGCCATGCGCCACTTCTTCGAGGAGTCGCGGCGCTTGAGCCTCGTGTTCCGCAAGCTCGAGACCTGCGGCAAGCCCTTCGCCGCCGCGGTGCACGGCCTCTGCCTCGGCGGCGCGTTCGAGCTGGCGCTGGCCTGCCACCACCGCGTGCTCGCCGACGACGACAAGACCCGCGTGGGGCTGCCCGAGATCAAGGTCGGCCTGTTTCCCGGCGGCGGCGGCACGCAGCGGGTGGCGCGCCTGATGCAGACCGGCGACGCGCTGCAGATGCTGTTCAAGGGCGAGCAGATCCGGCCCCTCATGGCCAAGAACATGGGCTTGGCCCATACGGTGGCCCCGGCGGCCGAGATCGTCGAGCGGGCCAAGGCGTGGATCCGCGAGGGCGGCTCGGCGGTGGCGCC
This sequence comes from Methylorubrum rhodesianum, assembly GCF_014199985.1. Classification (GTDB taxonomy): domain Bacteria; phylum Pseudomonadota; class Alphaproteobacteria; order Rhizobiales; family Beijerinckiaceae; genus Methylobacterium; species Methylobacterium rhodesianum. The sequence goes on from NZ_JACHOS010000007.1 coordinate 95,968, forward strand.
CTGGGACGTGCCGAAGTTCAAGGCGCCGTCAGGGAAAGTCTATTCGCCCGCCGGCATGATGATCTGGCCGCCGGCCAACGCGATCTACCGCCGCGAGACCCACGACAACTATCCGGCCGCCAAGGCCATCCTGGCCTCGGTCTATGAGGGCCTGCAACTTCCGATGGATCTCGGCCTCAAGGTCGAGAGCCGCTACTTCGCCCACATCCTGCGCACGCGGGAAGCGCAGGCGATGATCCGCACGCTCTTCATCTCCATGGGCGAGATCAACAAGGGCGCCCGCCGGCCCAAGGACGTGGAGCCGACGAAGGTGGCCAAGGTCGGCGTGATCGGCGCCGGCTTCATGGGCGCGGGCATCGCCTACGTCACAGCGCAGGCCGGGATGGCGGTCGTCCTGATCGACCGCGACCAGGAGGCGGCCGACGCCGGCAAGGCGCATTGCCACAAGCTCATCACGGGCCAGATCAACCGCGGCAAGGCCAAGACCGCCGACCGCGACGCCCTGCTCGCCCGCATCACCGCGACGCCGGACTATGCCGCGCTCTCGGACTGCGACCTCGTCATCGAGGCGGTGTTCGAGGACCCGAAGGTGAAGGCCGAGGTGATCGGTCGGGTCGAGGCGGCGCTGCCGGAGCACGCGATCTTCGCCTCCAACACCTCGACCCTGCCGATCTCGGGCCTCGCCCAGACCTCGAAGCGGCCCGAGCAATTCGTCGGCATCCACTTCTTCTCGCCGGTGGAGAAGATGCTTCTCGTGGAGATCATCCGCGGCAACCAGACCGGCGACCGCGCTGTTGCCACGGCCCTCGACTACGTGCGGGCGATCAAGAAGACCGGCATCGTCGTCAACGATGCCCGCGGCTTCTTCGCCAACCGCTGCGTGCTCGCCTACATCCGGGAGGGCCACAAGATGCTCGCCGAGGGCGTACCCCCGGCGATGATCGAGAACGTGGCGCGGATGGCCGGCATGCCGGTCGGACCGCTCTCGCTCAACGACGAGGTGGCGCTCGATCTCGGCCTCAAGATCATGCGGGCGACCGAGGCGCAGCTCGGCGAGGGCGCCGTCGATCCCGACCAGAAGCAGCTCCTCGTCGCGATGGTCGAGACCCACGGCCGCCTCGGGCGCAAGAACAAGCGCGGCTTCTACGACTATCCCGAGGGCGGCCAGAAGAAGCTCTGGTCGGGGCTCGCCGAGATCCAGCCGAACCGGCTCGATCCCGACAGCCTCGACGTGGAGGAACTGAAGCACCGCTTCCTCGTGGCGCAGGCGCTGGAAGCCGCCCGCACGGTGCAGGAGGGCGTCGTCACCGATCCCCGCGAGGCGGATGTCGGCTCGATCCTCGGCTTCGGATTCGCCCCGTTCACCGGGGGTGCGCTATCCTACATCGACTTCATGGGGGCCGGTGCCTTCGTGGCGCTGGCCCGCGCGCTCGAAGCCAAGCACGGCCCCCGCTTCAGCCCGCCGGACAACCTCCTGGCGATGGCCGAATCCGGCGGGCGCTTCTACGACGCGCTGAAGCAGGCAGCCTGACCGACCGATGGGCGGCCGCCCTCCGGGAAGGCCGCCCGGCACGGAACCCAACCGCTCCGCTTTCGTTCACCGCCCGACCGCAGTGAGCGAACCGGAGTTCCCCTTGTCGACCCTCATCAAGATCCTGATCGCGTTCTTCCTGCCGCCGATCTCGGTGCTGATGACGAACGGGATCGGGATCCAGTTCCTGTTCAACATCCTGCTCTGCCTGCTGTTCTACCTGCCGGGCTCGATCCACGCGCTCTACCTGCTGCTGCGCGACCGCTGAGCAGACCTACGGCTCATCCCTCAGGACGTCCCGCTGCGCCCTGAGGTGATCCATCAGCCGCTCGGCGATCCGCCCCGGCGGACGGCCCGCCGGGTGGATCATCACGGTCTCGATCGGCAGGCGCGGCCGGAAGGGCCGCAGCACGATCGGCAGGCCGGCGAGGTTCCGCGCTGGCAGCGGATCGACGATGGCGATCCCGAGACCTTCGGCCACGAGACCGCAACGCGCGGCGGTGTACTGCGCCGTGAAGGCGATGCGCGGCGTGACGCCCGCTTCCGCGAAGGCCGCCTCGACCCGGTGCTGAAAAAGGCCCGGCGCGCCCGCGATCAGCGGCGCATCGGCGAGATCGGCAGGGGTGATCGTCGTCTGGGCCGTCAGCACATGCAAGCGGGGCAGCGCGCAGACGGCATCCATCGCCAGGAAGGGCTCGCTGACGACCCCCTCATGGCTTGGTTGTGGCCGTACGAGACCGATGTCGCACTGCTCCGACGCCGTCCAGGACCAGATCGTCTCCGGGCTCGGCACATGCACCGCGACATGGATGCCGGGACTGTCTTCGCTCAACGCGCGGATGGCGCGGGGCAGCAGGCCGGCGGCGAGCGAGGGCTGGCAGGCCACGCGCAGCGGGCCGGTGCCGAGGTCGCGGATCCGGCGTCCCGCCTCGCGCAGGCGCTCGAGTCCGGCATCGCTGCGCTCGACCTCGCGGGCAAAGGCCTCGCCCTCCCGCGTCGGCAGGGCAGCGCCGTGGCCGCGCACGAACAGCGCGAATCCGAGCTCGGCTTCGAGCCCGGCGATGGCGCGGCTGACATGCGGCTGGCCGATGCCCAGCGCCCCCGCCGCTCGCGTCATGCCGCCGTAGCGAAGCACCGCCCGGAACAGGTCGAGATGAGCCGGGTTCATCATGCCTCGTCTGCATGGAAGCCACTGTGAGAGGCATTTGACGGCATGGCCCTTCGATGGTGTCAATGCCGCGGCCGCATCCCACCGGCGGTTCGACCACCGATCGATGATACCGAGGGCCGATGCTCCGCCTCCTGCTTCCCTCTCTTCTCGCTGTCGCGGCGGGTGTCAGCATCGTCGTCCAGCAGGTGCTGAACACGCGCCTGCGCACGGATCTCGGCTCGGCGGCCTGGGCCGGCTTCGCGAGCTACGCCGTGGGCCTCGCCTGCATGGCGCTGCTCATCCTGACGCTGCGCGATCCCCTGCCCTCCGCGAGCGTGGCGGCCCGGCTGCCGTGGTGGGCCTGGAGCGGCGGCGTCTTCGGCGCGCTCTTCATCGGGCTCGCCATCGTCCTCGTGCCGCAACTCGGCGCGGCGGCCTTCATCGCCCTGCTCGTGGCCGGGCAGATGCTGGCCTCGGTCGCCTTCGACCATTTCGGCTGGATGGGCCTCGCCCAGCGCCCGCTCGACGGCCCGCGGCTCGTCGGCGTCGCGCTGCTGGTCGGCGGCGTGATCCTGATCCGGCGCTGAAGCGGGTCAGGCGCCGACGGCGTGCAGCACGATCTCCCGCCGATGCCCCCGGTCGCGGTGCTCGATCAGGTAGATCCCCTGCCACGTGCCGAGCGCGAGGCGGCCACCCTGCACCGGCACGGCGAGGCCCGAATCGGTCAGCATCGTGCGGATATGCGCCGGCATGTCGTCGGGCCCCTCCATGCCGTGGACATACTGTCCGTGGCGGGGCGCGAAGCCGTCGAGCGCAGTCATCAGATCGACGCGCACGTCCGGGTCGGCATTCTCCTGGATCGTCAGCGAGGCTGAGGTGTGCCGGCAGAACACGCTGACGAGGCCGGTGCGGATGCCGCTCTCGGTGACGAAGGCCGCCACCGCCTCGGTGATGTCGGTGAAGCCGGGGCCGGGGGTGGCCACCGTCACCCGCGCGCTCGCCTGCCGGGTCACGTCACCGGCCGAAAACCCTTCGAGCGGCCCGATCTTCCCGGCGCTTCTGCCCACCTGCCTCATTCCGATGCCTCCATCGCCGCCGCCGGCGCGACCTCGCGCTCGCCGCGGGCCAGAATCCGTTCCAGCACCTCGACCCGGTCGGCCTCCGCCGGAGGCTTGTCCCAGCGGATGCGGCTGACGCGGGGGAAGCGCATCGCCACGCCCGATTTGTGCCGGGTCGAGCGCTGCACGCCCTCGAACGCGATCTCCAGCACGAGGCCGGCGTCGCGGCCGTAGGCGACCTCGCGCACCGGGCCGAAGCGCTTCGTCGTGTGGTTGCGGACGTAGCGGTCGAGCTTTTGCAGCTCGGCATCGGTGAAGCCGTGATAGGCCTTGCCGACCGGCACCAGCTCCTCGCCCTCCGCCCCCTCGCGCCAGCAGCCGAAGGTGTAGTCCGAGTAGAAGGACGAGCGCTTCCCGTGGCCGCGCTGGGCGTACATCATCACCGCATCGACCACGTAGGGCTCGCGCTTCCACTTCCACCACGGGCCCTTGGGGCGGCCGGGCAGATAGGCGCTGTTGAGCCGCTTGAGCATCACGCCCTCGATGGCGTCCGCATCGGCCCCCGCCCCGGCAGAGGCCGGGTCGGCGCGCGCCGCGGCCACGTCGTCCCAGGTCGTGAACGGCACCAGGGGCGAGAGGTCGATGCGGGCATGGTCGAGCCGCCGCACCAGGGCCTCCAGCCGGGGCCGGCGCTCGGCGAAGGGGAGACCCCGCAGATCCTCGCCCTCGGCCGACAGCACGTCGTAGGCGCGGACATGGGCGGGGAACTCGTCCAAGAGTTTGCCCGTCACCGCCTTCCGGTTGAGGCGCTGCTGCAGCACGTTGAAGCTCTGCACCCGGCCTTCCCGCAGGATCAGCAGCTCGCCGTCGATGGCGCCCTCGAAGGTGATCGCCTCGGCGAGGTCGGGGAAGGCGTCGGAAATATCCTCGCCGGTGCGCGAGTAGATTTTTTGGACTTGGCGTCCCTGATTGTCGCGCCCGCCGGCGAGCTGGACGCGGATGCCGTCCCACTTCCACTCGGCGGAGAAGGCCTCGGGATCGAGCTTGTCGAGATCCTCGAATTCTTCGACCGGGTGCGACAGCATCGGCGGCCGGAACGGGGCCGGGTTGCGGCTCTCGGGCCGCTCGCCCCGCCCCTCCACCCAGGCGAACAGCTCGGTGTAGGGCGGTTTCAGCCCGTGCCAGACCTCCTCCACCGCGTCCGCCTCGTGGCCGCCGAGCGCGCCGACCGCGGTCTTGGCGAGCCGGGCCGAGACGCCGACGCGCAGGTTGCCGGTGACGAGCTTCAGGAGCGCCCAGCGCCCGGTCTCGTCGAGGGCATCGAGCCATCGGGCGAGATGCTGCGGCAGGGCACGCTTCGGCGTGGTGGCCAGCGTCTCGACGACCTCGGCGAGGGTCGGGACGGACGGGGGCGGGTTGTTGTGGCCGATGGCCGGTGTTTCCCCTCTCCCCGCTTGCGGGGAGAGGGCTGTGCCGACCTCGTCGTCGGCAGAGCGAGGCGGCAGCCGAGGGTGAGGGGGCGATTCCGAATGAGCCTTGTCCTTCGAGGCCCCCTCACCCCCGCTGCCGCTTGTCTCGCTCCCGCCGAGGGGAGCTCGACCCTCTCCCCGCGTGCGGGGAGAGGGGGAGGCGTCCGGCGATTCATCCGGCCCCGGCCAGATCAGCGCCGTCGTCTCGGCGAGATCACCCACGTAGTTGTGCGAGAGCGAAAACAGCACCGGATCGACCCGCTCCTCCACCAGGGCGCGGATCAGGGCCGGCTTGGCCTCGCGAAACGTCAGCCCGCCGGTCATGGCGGCCAGCGCCCAGCCGCGCTCCGGGTCGGGCGTGCCAGCGAAGAAATCCTGGAGCAGGCGCAGCTTGGCGTTGCGGCGCGGCTCGTAGGCGAGGCGGTCGAGGAGGTGGGCGAAGTCGTTCACGCCGAGGCCTCCTCCATCTTCGGATCGTGCCCGGGATCGGGCTCGGCCTCGCCGTCGTCGCCATACCCTAAGAGGTGCAGCGGCTTGGCGCGGATCCCCTGCGTCCCGCACCAGTGGACCAGCGCATCCTCCTGACCGTGGGTGACCCAGACCTCCTCGGCGCCGGTGTCGCGGATCGTGCGGCACAGGTCCGGCCAGTCGGAATGGTCGGAGATGACGAGCGGCAGCTCGACGCCCTTCTGCCGGGCGCGGGCGCGCACCCGCATCCAGCCCGAGGCGAAGGCGGTGACGGGATCGGGAAATTTGCGCGACCAGAGATCCTGGATCGACGAGGGCGGGCACAGCACGATGGCGCCGTGCAGGTCCTTTCGGTCCGCGGCCACGACCTTCGGCGTCTCGCCGAGCGGCACGCCCTCGCGCTTGTACAGCTCGGTCAGCTTCTCCATCGCCCCGTGCAGGTGGATCGGCCGGTCCCAGCCCTCCTCCCGCAGCAGCGCCATCACCCGCTGCGCCTTGCCGAGCGCGTAGGCGCCGACGATGTGGGCGCGCTCGGGAAACAGCGTGACCGATTCGATCAGCTTGCGCACCTCGCCCCGCGTATCGGGATGGCGGAAGACCGGCAGGCCGAAGGTGGCCTCGGTGATGAACACGTCGCAGGGCACGACCTCGAACGGCAGGCAGGTCGGGTCGGGGGCGCGCTTGTAGTCGCCCGAGACGACGATCCGCTGGCCATCCCGCTCGATCGCGATCTGCGCCGAGCCCAGCACGTGGCCGGCGGGGGCGAAGAACACGGTGACGTCGCCGACGCGCATCCGCTCCCCCAGCCGCGCTTCCTGGCGGGCGCGGCAGAACTCCTCGCCGTAGCGCACGGCCATGATCCGCAGCGTCTCCGGCGTGGCCAGCACGGTGCCGTGTCCGGCGCGGGCGTGGTCGGCATGGCCGTGGGTGATCAGCGCCCGCTCGACGGGCCGCGTCGGATCGACGTGAAAGCGCCCGAGCGGACAATAGAGGCCCTCGCGGGTCAGGGTCAGGAGATCGGAGGCGCGCTGCGACATCGGCCGGGATATAGGGCGGATCGTTCCGCAACAGCGACCACCCGCCATTCTGCCGCGATGTCACGCCAGCGCTCCTCCGGTGACCTTCTCGCCGACCGCCGCTACGCCTATGCCGAAGCCTGCCTTGCCGACGGCGATCCCGGGGCGGCGGCGGAGATGGCGGGCCAAGCGCTCGATCTCGCGCCCGGCTACGCGCCGGCCTGGTTCCTGCTCGGCCGCGCCCGTGAGGCCCTGTTCGAGCTCAGCCGCGACGAGGCCGACCGGCAGGCGGGCCTGGCGGCCTTCGAGCGGGCGCTCGACCTCGATCCGGCGGACACGCTCGGCAGCCGCCTGCACCGGGCGGCGCTGGGCGGCGGCGACGCGCTCGCGGCGATGTCGCCGGCCTATATCCGCGCGCTGTTCGACGGCTACGCTCCGCGCTTCGAGCAGCATCTCGTCGACGAGCTCGGCTATTGCGGGCCTGCGCTGCTCGTCGCGGCGCTCGACGCGCTGACGGGGGCGGACCCGTCTTGTGCGCCGCAACACTTTCCGAGCGTGCTCGATCTCGGCTGCGGAACCGGGCTGATGGGGCGGGCGCTCGCGGGCCGTGTCGGACGTCTGGCGGGCTGCGACCTCTCCCCCGCGATGCTGGCTCTGGCCGGCCGAACCGGGCTCTACGAGCGCCTCGTCGAGGCCGATCTCGTCACCTTCCTCGCCGGCGAACCCGACGCCTCGGCCGACCTGATCGTGGCGGCGGACGTCTTTATCTATCTGGGGCACCTCGCATCCGCCCTCGGGGGAATGGCCCGTGTGCTGCGGCCCGGCGGGTTTGCCGTGTTCACCGTCCAATCGCCGCCGGAGGGGGAAACGGGTGTCGTCCTCGGCGCCGACGGCCGCTACGCCCATGCCGACACCTACCTGAAAGCCGAGGCGGAGAGGGCGAGGCTCACCATCGTCGAGATGCATTCGGCCGCGATCCGACGCCAGAAGAGGCTAGACGTTCCCGGGCGGATCTTAATCCTGCACAAACACTTGATCGGAACTCATGAAATGGATGCAACCGGAAAGCCGTAATACCGTTGTGCTGCGGAGCAAAAACCAGGGAAACCGATGGCTGACGACTCGAACAAGGCTTTTCCAGCAAGTCCGGTGACGCGGGTACCCTTCGCGCTGATGCTGGCAGGCACAGCGGGCGCCGCCGACTCGATCGGCTTCCTCGAATTCTCCCAACTCTTCATGTCGTTCATGAGCGGCAACACCACGCGCTTCGGTGTGGCCGTGTCCGGCTTCGACTGGGACGGAACCACCCGCTTCGCCAGCGTGATCGCCCTGTTCTGCTTCGGCGCCTTCCTCGGCACGCTGATCGCCGCCTGGGCCGGGCGCTTCCGCCTGTCGGTCCTGCTCATCATCCAGGCGGTTCTGTTCGCCGTCGGCCTGCTGGTGCCCTTCGGCACGACGGCCTTCCCGCTCCATGCCTACCCGATCGTGCTGGCACTCGGCATCCAGAACGCGACGCTTCAGGACGAGGCGGGCCGCAGCCTCGCCATCACCTACGTCACGGGAACGGTGGTGCGCTTCGGTGCGGGCGTCGCCAACCTGATCCTGCACAAGCCCGCCCCGTCCTTCTGGCTGCAGGCGCCGCTCTGGGGTGCGCTGAGTGTCGGCGCCGTGGTCGGCGGATTCCTCCACGGATGGTACGGCGAGCGGGCCTTCCTGTTCCCGGCCGGCTTTGCCGCGCTGCTGGCGGTGGTCGCGCTGGTGCTGACGGTCTGGCTCAAGGACACGCCCTACGTCTCGGGCGTCGCCGCCCCGCAGCCCGACGCCCATCCCGAGGCGAAGCCGACGGCGACCGTTCCGGCCGCCGGCTGATCTCTCATCCGTCGTCACCCGGGCCGCCGCGCAGCCGCTTGACGCTGCTGCGGCGGCTCTTTTCGTCGAGGCGCCGCTTCTTCGAGGCCAGGGTCGGCCGGGTGGCGCGGCGCGGCGTCGGCGGCACCGCCGCTTCCGCCACCATCGCCGCCAGCCGCTCGCGGGCATCGGCCCGGTTGCGCTCCTGCGTGCGAAAGCGCTGGGCGGTGATGACGAGCACGCCCTCCCCCGTCAGGCGCCGGCCCGCGAGGCGCATCAGCCGCACCGCCACGGCGTCGGGCAGGCTGCGCGAGCGGCGCACGTCGAAGCGCAGCTGCACCGCGGTCGAGAGCTTGTTGACGTTCTGCCCGCCCGGGCCCGAGGCGCGCACGAAGCTCTCCTCGATCTCGGCCTCGTCGATCTCGATCTGCGGCGTGCAGCGGAGCGCCACGGCGGTCGACCTTTCCGTCCGGCGTTCCGCCTCAACCCGCCTCGCCCGGCGTGCGGGCCCGCACCGCCAGGGCGTGCAGCCCGCGTTTAAAAGCCTCGTCGAGGAGCCCGTTGACGAGCCTGTGGCGCTCGACCCGGCTCTTGCCCTCGAACGCCGACGAGACGACATCGAGCCGGAAATGGGTCTCGCCCTCTGGCCGGGCACCGGCATGGCCGGCATGCAGGTGCGACTCGTCGATCACTTCCAGCGCGGTCGGCGCCAGCTCGGCGTCGAGCCGCCCGGCGATCCAGTCCTTCAGGGTCCCGGTCATCGTTTCCTCGCTGTTTCCCCGCGGCGCGAAGTGGGGTCTCGGACGCGCCGCGAACCTGCCGGTCCGGCCCGATCCGGACATAAAAGCGTCAACCCCGGATCGATGCATGCGGCATCAGGCCCGACGGCCTTGTGTCGGCGCGTCCGCCCCTCATAATCGGCCCGTCATGGATCTCAACTCGCCGCTGTTCGACCGCATCCGCATCAAGCCCACCTGTGACGATCCCAAGCAGGGAGCGAAGGCGGGAACGCGGGCCGGTGCGCGGACGGGTGCCGGCGCCGGGACCGCCGCGGCCGAGGCCGCCTGCGAGGCGACCGGCTGCACGCATCCCGGGCTCTACCGCGCGCCCAAGGGGCGCAAGCAGGAGGGGCAGTATTGGCGCTTCTGCATCGATCACGTGCGCGCCTACAACGCCGCCTACAACTACTTCGACGGCATGAACGACGCCGCGGTCGAGGCCTATCAGAAGGACGCGATGATCGGCCACCGGCCGACATGGTCGATGGGCGTGAACCCGGCGGCCGGCGGTGAGGGCAAAGGCCAGGGCCAGGGTGCCAAGGCAGCGAAGCCCGAGGCCGAGCGCGACTGGGCCTATGCCGATCCGCTCGGAATCCTGCGGGCGAACGGCCTCGGCGGCGGTGCGAACCGGCGCCAGGCGCCCCAGGAACCGCAGCGGCCGCGCCACTCGGCGGCGGTGCGCAAGGCGCTCGATGTAATGGGCCTCGACGAGAACGCCGATACGGCGGCGATCAAGGCCCAGTACAAGACGCTGGTGAAGCGCTTCCACCCGGATGCCAATGGAGGCGATCGCTCGTTCGAGGATCGCCTGCGCGACATCATCCGCGCCCACGACGCGCTGCGCGCCGCCGGGATGTGCTGAGCAGGGGCTGAGCGCGGCGCGACCGCTCCGGCCGCTCGCGACGGGGGATCTCCGCGAGGAAAATCCCGGCCAACATCCCGGGCAACGGGCATCCCGGCTGGCCGGACCGCCGCTGCCGGTGATGTTGGCACAGGGGATGCAGACCCGCGATGCGCCCGAAATGCACCGAGTGCCGGCCTGTCAGGCGGTGCCCGGGGCAGCAAATGTCCGTGCGTGCCCTATATTGTTGGAATACCGCTTCCACGCGGAGCGGGAATCCCGGATGAACCGTCCATCGGTCCGATCCCTCTTTCTGGCTGAGCCCCCTTGGCGATGCCGAGGGGCGGCGATTAAGGAAGGCATCCGCCCGCTTCCGGTCGGGCTGCCCGGCAGGTGAGTTGACGACGAAGATGCGCGGTCGCGCGGGCTCAGGCACGCTTCCGGCCGCCCCGATGAGGTTCCGTATGCTGTCTGACGATACGCCCGCTTCCCTGCCCGACCGCCAGATTTCCGTCCGCGAGGTCTTCGGCATCGACCTTGATCTCAAGGTGCCGGCCTTCTCCGAGACCGACGAGCACGTGCCGGATCTCGACCCGGACTACATCTTCGACCGCGAGACGACGCTCTCGATCCTGGCCGGCTTCGCCCGCAACCGCCGCGTCATGGTCACCGGCTATCACGGCACCGGCAAGTCGACGCATATCGAGCAGGTGGCGGCGCGGCTGAATTGGCCCTGCATCCGGATCAACCTCGACAGCCACGTCTCGCGCATCGACCTCGTCGGCAAGGACGCCATCGTCCTGCAGGACGGCAAGCAGATTACCGCCTTCCAGGACGGCATCCTGCCCTGGGCGCTGCAGAACAACGTCGCCCTCGTCTTCGACGAGTACGATGCCGGCCGCCCCGACGTGATGTTCGTGATCCAGCGCGTTCTGGAGGTTTCCGGCCGCCTGACGCTGCTCGATCAGAAGCGCGTCATCCGCCCGCATCCGGCCTTCCGCCTATTCGCCACCGCCAACACGGTCGGCCTCGGCGACACCTCCGGCCTCTATCATGGCACCCAGCAGATCAACCAGGGCCAGATGGACCGCTGGTCGATCGTCACCACGCTGAACTACCTGCCGCACGACCGCGAGGTCGACATCGTGCTCTCGAAGTCGCCGCACTACCAGAGCGAGAGCGGGCGCGACACGGTGAACCGGATGGTGCGCGTGGCCGACCTCACCCGTAACGCCTTCATGAACGGCGACCTCTCGACGGTGATGAGCCCGCGCACCGTCATCACCTGGGCCGAGAACGCCGACATCTTCCGCGATATCGGCTTCGCCTTCCGGGTGACCTTCCTCAACAAGTGCGACGAGCTGGAGCGGCCCCTGGTGGCCGAGTTCTACCAGCGCGCCTTCGGCAAGGAGCTGCCCGAGAGCGCGCTCAATGTCGCGCTGAGCTGATCGAGTGCCCGTCCCCGCGCTGCGCTCGCGGCGGGGACGGCGCTCGCACCTCCGGGATCGAGGCGATGCGCCGGCCGAGCCCTTGAACTCGATCCGGTCGCGTCCGCGAAGACATGGCCGCGAAGACATGGCGAAGAGATGGCCCTGACCAACCGCCCCAAGACCGGCGATCGCAAGGAACCCGGTGCCGAGCCCCTGAAGCGCTCGGTGGCCGGCTGCCTGCGCGCCATCGCCAAGCGGCCGGATATCGAGGTCACCTATGCCAGCGACCGGCCGGCGCTGATCGGCGACAAGGCGCGGCTGCCCGAGCCGACGCGGCGGATCACCGCCGAGGACGCGGCGATCCTGCGCGGCCATTCCGACTCCATGGCGCTGCGCCTCGGCTGCCACGACACCAGTGTCCACCGCCGGCTCGCCCCCGAGAACGCCGCGGCGCGCGCCGTCTATGACGCGGTCGAGCAGGCCCGTGTCGAGGCGATCGGCTCGCGGCGGCTGGACGGGGTCGCCGCCAACATCACCGCGATGCTGGAAGACCGCTACCACCGGGGCGGCAAGTACGAGAACATCACCGACCGCGCCGACGCGCCGATGGAGGATGCCGTCGCGCTGATGGTGCGCGAGCGCCTGACCGGTCAGAAGCCGCCGCCCGCCGCCGCCCGGATCGTCGATCTGTGGCGCGAGCATATCGAGGCGCGGGCGGGCAAGAACCTCGACGGTCTGCTCGGCTCGATCGAGAATCAGCGCAGCTTCGCCCGCTCGGTGCGCGACCTGCTCTCCTCCCTCGACATGGCCGACGAGACGCCGCTCGATCAGGACGACGAGAGCGACGATGACGAGAACCAGGCCCAGGACGACGAGCAGCAGCCGAGCGAGGGCGAGGCCGAGGAGCAGTCCCAGGGCGACCGGGCCGAGATCGAGGTCAGCGACGAGGCGACCGACGATCTCGACGAGGGCGCCACCGAATCCGCCGACGCACCCTCCGGCGAATTGCCGGAGGAGGCCGAGGACTCGGAATCCGAGGAGGCGTCCGAATCCTGGCGCCCGCCGAGCCAGCGCGGCAACGAGCGTACAGGCCCCGATTACAAGGTCTACAACCCGCGCTTCGACGAGATCGTCGAGGCCGAGGAGCTGTGCGATGCCGAGGAGCTGACGCGCCTTCGCAGCTATCTCGACAAGCAGCTCGCCCATCTCCAGGGCGTCGTCGGCCGCCTCGCCAACCGCCTGCAGCGCCGGCTGCTGGCGCAGCAGAGCCGTGCCTGGGACTTCGACCTCGAGGAGGGCCAGCTCGATCCGGCCCGGCTGGTGCGCGTCGTCACCGATCCGTTTCAGCCGCTCTCCTTCAAGCAGGAGAAGGACACCAATTTCCGCGACACGGTGGTGACGCTGCTGCTCGACAATTCCGGGTCGATGCGCGGGCGCCCGATCACGGTCGCCGCCACCTGCGCCGACATCCTCGCGCGCACGCTGGAGCGTTGCGGCGTGAAGGTCGAGATCCTCGGCTTCACCACCCGCGCCTGGAAGGGCGGCCAGTCTCGCGAAGCGTGGCTCGCCGGCGGCAAGCCGCCCTCCCCGGGCCGGCTCAACGACCTGCGCCACATCATCTATAAGAGCGCCGACGCCCCCTGGCGCCGGGCACGGAAGAACCTCGGGCTGATGATGCGCGAGGGCCTGCTGAAGGAGAACATCGACGGCGAGGCCCTGGATTGGGCGCACAAGCGCCTGCTGGCCCGGCCCGAGCAGCGCCGCATCCTGATGGTGATCTCGGACGGCGCGCCGGTCGACGATTCGACGCTGTCGGTCAATCCCGGCAACTACCTCGAGCGCCACCTGCGCTACATGATCGAGGAGATCGAGACCCGCTCGCCGGTGGAGCTTCTGGCCATCGGCATCGGCCACGACGTGACGCGCTACTATCGCCGCGCCGTGACGATCATCGACGCCGAGGAACTCGGCGGCGCGATGACGGAGAAGCTCGCCGAGCTGTTCGAGGAAGATGGCGGCGTGTCCCGCAGCGGCGGCGGGATGCGGCGGGCGGCCGGACGCCGCTGAAGACCGGATCGCGGGGGATGAGCGCCGGCCGATCGGCCATCATCCCGCGCAGGCCGACCGGCCCGCAGGGCGGTTCGTTTCGAGCGAGGATGCACCATGACCGGTGACGTCAGCGGCGCGCCGCGCCTGCTCCTGAGAATCGAGGGAGCGTCGTTACTCGTCTGTGCTCTCGCCGGATATGCCTGGGCGGGTCAGTCCTGGTGGCTGCTGGCTGCCCTCATCCTTCTCCCCGACCTCAGCATGATCGGTTATCTGGCCGGTCCCAGGATCGGCGCGGTGAGCTACAACGCGGCTCACACCACCACGGTACCGCTTCTGCTGCTGACAGCCTCCTGGGCGTTCGGAAGTCACGCGGCGGCCGGTCTCACCCTCATCTGGCTGGCCCATATCGGGCTCGACCGCGCCGTGGGGTACGGGCTCAAATATGGCACCGGCTTCAACGACACCCATCTCGGACCCCTCGGAAGAGCGGGAGGCAGGTCTCGCCTGAGGTTCCGCCGCGCGTGATGCCCGATGCGGGGCTGCATCCTGGCGTGGCGGCGCGCCGGGAGATCTACTTCTTGCGATCCAGCCCTTCGTCTTCCATGGGACCCAGGATCATGCGGCCCTCGAAGCCGTCGTAGCCGCCGCTGTAGGTGAAGCGGTTGAGCGCGAGCTGTTGCCGTCTCTCAGAGGTCAGTTCGCTGCCCTGGTGGAAGCGGTGTGCGTTCCGGATCTGCCGTTGCCCCTTCGTAGGGGGTGTGCTGTACGGCTTCCGCATTCAGGCGCTCCCTTCGGTCCAGCGTTCGAGCCCGGATTCGCCTTTTAATTAGGCAACCGCACCGCTTCGCGAAAGGTACCCCGGTCCGTGCGGCGTCAGAACGGACTGATTGGAAAAAACCGTAGATAAAGCTCGGCATACTTCCCGTCGTCCCACACCCGCTGCAACGCGTCGTCGAGGGCGCGAGCGAGGGCCGCGTCCTCGGTGCGGGTGACGAAGCCGATACCCTCACCGAAATAGCGGTTCTCCAAGTAGTCGCCGCCGGAATAGCCGCAGCACCCCTCCGCCTCCTGGCCGTTGAGCCAGAGCGCGAGGCTCAGGCCGTCGGCGAACAGGTACTCGACCTCGCCGCGCTTGAGAGCGCTCTCGCCCGCCGACAGCTCGGTGAACGTCTTGCGCGTCGCCTTGGGGAAGTAGGCCTTGAGATAGGCCTCGTGGGCGCTGCCCTCCACGACGCCGATACTCCGCCCGGCGAGAGCGGTCGCCGACGCCGCGGGCAGGTTGCGGTCCCTGCGGCTGATGAAGCGGGCGGGCCAGCGGAAATAGGGCCGTGTCGCCAGGAAGCGCGCCCGCAGACCGGCGGTCAGGGGAATGGCGGCCGCCACCACGTCGCCCTGCTTGTCGGCGAGCGCATCGAGCAGGGTGTCGAAGCGGCGCGCCTGCACCGTGCAGGTGATCGTCAGGCGCTCGCAGACCGCGCGGGCGAGTTCCACGGCAAAGCCCGTCGGCGTGCCGTCCGGTCCCGCGAAGTGCAGCGGCGGGAACTCGTCGTCGGTCATGAAGCGCACCGCCCGCCCGGTCTGCGGCGCCTCGACCCGCTCGCCGCGGGCACGCGGGTTCCAGAAATTCGGGATGGCGATCGCCGGAGCGGGCGTCGAGATCGGCGCCTGTTGTGCCTGAGCAACATAGGTTAACAAAAAGTAAATGGACAGGCCGGCCAGCCACCACAGCCGAGGATGGCGCGTTGACGCCACGGTTGCGCGAGTGGAGCAATACACGCCGACGGAGAGGTTCTGGCCCATGCTTCTCCCTAGCACGGCGCGGGCTTGCAGGGAGCCGTTCCCCTGTCCGACCTTGCCCGCCGTTGGAGCAGCCGGGCTGCTGCGCTCCCGCCGGAAATCGGCTTCCTCGCCGCCGAAGGTGTTCCGCTCGACATCCTGAGCCGGGCCGCCCTCATCGCCCGCCGCTGCAAAGCCGACGCGGCCACCACCCTCCTCAACGAGGGGTTCGTGTCCGAGGCGGTGTTCTATCGCGCGCTCGCCCGCCGGCTCGGCGTGCCCTTTCTCGAGGGAGCGCTGACGCTGGCGGAGGGCGTTTCCCGGTCGCGCTGCTTCGCGGCGGGCGCGGCGCCGCTCGCCAGCGGCGGGGGAGCCGTAGGCATCGTGGCCGCGCCGCGCGGGGCTGCGGTCGCGCGCCTGATCGCGGCGTCGGACCGGCTCGCGCAGCCGCTGGCCATCACAACACCCACCGTCCTGAGGCAGGCGCTGTTCGCCCAACACGGAGCTGCCATCGCCGAGGATGCCTCCGAGGCCCTGCGATGCCGGCGCCCCGAATGGTCCTGCCGGCCGGGCCCGCAGGCGACTGATCTCGCGCTGAGCGGAGTTGTCCTTGCCCTCGTCATCCTGCTGACGCGACTGCCGACGCTGTCGGGCTTCCTCCTGCTGGCGCTCCTCCAGGGATTGATGCTCGCCCTTCTCAGCTTCCGGCTCGCGGCGGCGACGATGGGCGCCGCCGAGATCGTGGAAGGGCCGGCTTCCGCGCCGTCACCGGTGCTGCTGACCGACGATGCTCTCCCGACCTACACGATCCTCGTCGCGCTCTACCGGGAGGCGGCGGTGGTGCCGCGGCTGCTCGGGACCCTGCGCCGGCTCGACTACCCGGCCGCCAAGCTCGACATCAAGTTTCTTCTCGAAGCCGATGACCGCGAGACCGCGGCGGCCTTCCGGGCGGTTTGCCTTCCGGCCCGCTTCGAGATCGTGACCGTGCCGGCGGGGATGCCGCGCACCAAGCCGCGGGCGCTGAACGCGGCCCTGCCGCTCGCCCGCGGCGAGCACCTCGTGGTCTACGATGCGGAGGACGTGATCGCGCCCGATCAGCTTCGCCTCGCGGCGACCCTGTTCGCCCGCGCACCGGCCTCGACCGCCTGCCTCCAGGGCCACCTCGTCATCGACAATCACGGCGACGGCTGGCTGCCGCGTCTGTTCGCCATCGAGTATGCGGCGCTGTTCGACGTGCTCGGCCCGGCGCTGTCGGCGTGGCGGATGCCGACGCCGCTCGGCGGAACCTCGACCCATTTCCGCACGCACGTCCTGCGGGCGCTGCACGGTTGGGATGCGTGGAACGTCACCGAGGATGCCGATCTCGGCCTGCGCATGGCGCGGGCGGGCTACCATGTCGGCGACCTGCCGAGTGCGACCTACGAGGAGGCTCTCGCCGATCCGCGCAAGTGGCTGCGGCAGCGCACCCGCTGGATGAAGGGCTTTCTGCAGACGAGCTTCACGCACGGCCGACACCCGCGCGACCTCTACCGAAGCCTCGGCGCCGCAGAGAGCCTGTGCGTGCTGGCGCTTGTGCCGGGCACCGTCGTCTCGGCGCTGCTCTACCCCTTCATGCTCTTCGGCGGCATCGCCGAACTCGCTCTCGCGCCCGATGCCCCGAACGAGGACGTGCTCGCCGTCTTCGCCCGCACAGCCTCCGCGACGGTGTTCTTCGGTGGCCTTGCTGCGATGTGGCTGCCCGGTCTCGTGGGCTGCCTGCGGCGCGGCTGGTTCGACCTCGTGCCGCTGGTCGCACTGCTCCCGCTCTATTTCCTGCTCGGCAGCCTTGCGGCGTGGCTCGCCGTGATCGAACTCGCCCGGCATCCGCACCGCTGGAACAAGACCGAGCACGGGCTGGCCCGCACCTCCCGCACCGGGGCGCTCGGGCGGCGCCGGCTCGGCGATATCAGATCCGCTTCGACAGCTCCGCCGCCGTCTCCGTGGCCGGCCGGTTGAGGTTGACCGCGCCGACGAAGCCGTTGCGCGCGTCCATCAGGTAGACGAGTGCGGTGTGCTCCATCGTGTAGTCGCCGCCCTGGCTCGGCACCTTCTTGGCATAGGCGCGGAAGGTCTTGATCGCCGCCGCCACCTGTTCCGGGCTGCCGGTGAGGCCGACGATGCGCGGATCGAAGCTCGACAGGTATGTCTTGAGCGATTCCGGCGTGTCGCGTTCGGGATCGACGCTGACGAAGGCGACCTTCAAGGTATCGGCCTTGGGCCCAAGCGCCGCCAGCACGTCGCTGATCTGCTGCAGCGTGGTCGGGCAGACGTCGGGACAATGGGTGAAGCCGAAGAACATCAGGTAGGGCTTGCCGGCGAAGTCGCGCTCGCTGACCGTTGCCCCGTTCTGGTCCACCAGGGTGAAGGGCCCGCCGATGCCGCTCGGGCCGCTCTGCGGATGCTGCGGCACCAGCGTCATCACCAGCGCAACGGAGATCGCCACGAGGCCGGCGACGAAGGCGGCGAGCGGCAGGAGAACGCTGCGGGACGGACGGCGCATGGAGCTCTCGAAGGCGAAACTAGGGGGCCGAGGCGGCTGCGTGGAGTGGACCCCGACACGCGGCAGCGCCGGAAGCGGCAGCCGAATGCGTCGAGGCGCGGACCTCACATCCCAGAGCCCCGGGCGTGCCGCAAGCCCGCGCGACGCCGCAAGGTCTCCGCCCCCCGGGGCCCATGGGGTGTGTCAGGAGGCTTCCGCCCGGAACGCCACGGCCGCGTCCGCGCCGCGGGCATTGTGCCGGCGCAGAGCCTCGCCGACCATCAGAAGCGCGGGTCCTTCGAGGTCCGAGGCCTCGATCCGCCCGGCGAGATCGGCGGCGGTGCCGGCGACCGTGGCCTGCTTTGCCCGCGTCGCGTTGAACACGACGAGGGCCGGCGTCTCGGGCGCCAGACCCTCGGCGACCGCCCGCTCCAGCAGCGCGCGCAGCGTGCGCTTGGGCATGTAGACGACGGTGGTAACGCTCCGGTCGGCGAGCGCGCCCCAGTTCAGATCCTCGGGCAGCGCTCCGCGTCGGTCGTGGCCGGTGACGAATTGCAGGCGCCGGGCCGCGTCGCGGTGGGTCAGGGAGACGCCGAGCGCCGCCGCCGCCCCCTGCGCCGCGCTGACGCCGGGGACGATGGTGCAGGCGATGCCGGCGGCCTCGCAGGCCTCGATCTCCTCGCCGGCCCGGCCGAACACGAGCGGGTCGCCGGATTTGAGGCGCACCACCTGCTTGCCGGACTTCGCCAGCGAGACCATCAGCGCGTTGATGTCGTCCTGGCGGCAGGACGGGCCGTGGCCGGTCTTGCCCACCAGCATGGTCCGGGCCTCGCGGCGGGCGTAGTCGAGGATCTCGGGGGCGACGAGGTCGTCGTAGAGAATCACGTCGGCGTTGCGCAGGGCACGCAGGGCTTTCAGGGTCAGGAGTTCCGCGTCGCCCGGCCCGGCGCCGACGAGGGTCACCGCGCCGCCCGTGGGAAGGGCTTCGGTTTGCCCCAGCAGGTCGGCGAGGTCGGCTTGCGTCGGCGTGCGGTCCGGTTCGGCGAAGGCGCGGTCGGTGAAGCGCTCCCAGAAGCCGCGCCGCTCGGAAAAGCCGTGGAAGCGGCTCGAGACCGCCTCGCGCCAGTCGCGGGCGGCGGCGACCCAGTGCTTGAAGCCGCGCGGCAGCATCGCCTCGATGCGCGCCCGCACCGTCTGCCCGAAGACCGGGGCGGCCCCTTCGGTCGAGATGCCGACGACGAGCGGCGAACGGTTGACGATGGCGCCGAATTTGACGTCGCACAGATGCGGCCGGTCGACGGCGTTGACGATGGCGCCGGCCGCACGCGCGGCCGCGACGAAGGCGACGCACTCCTCCTCGTCTTCCATGGCGCCGATGGCGAAGGCGGCGCCCTGGAGATCCTCCGGCGTCCAGCGCCGCTCGTGCAGCGTCACCGAACCGGCGGCGATCTCGGCCGGCACGCCGCGCAACTCCTCGCTCGGCTCCTCCGCGTAGACGTCGACCCGGGCGCCGGCGGCGGCGAGCAGCTTCACCTTCCAGGGCGCGCCGCCGTTGGAGCCGGCGAGCACCGCCCGCTTGTCCTGAAGCGGCACGAACACGGGCAGCACCGCCAGCGGTTCGAGGCCGGCGCGGGTTTCGCGGGGTTGGCGGGGCGTGCTCATGCGGTGCGCTGTACGACTCGACTGACGAATGCGGCTCCGACCCCTCATTCCAAGGTGCCGGAGCGTCGCGGAAGGCTCCGAAGGAAGGCTTCCAGAGCCGACCCTACCCCGAACCTCTGCTCGATGCTGCATCGCAGCACCTCGGGTCGAGGGCAAGAGGACGACGGGATTGGCCGAAACTGCGCCTACGCGGCGCTGCGCGCAAGCGCCGGCGAGAGAAGCTTGCGGATCTCAGGGATGCACGAGCCGCAATTGGTTCCCGCCTTGCAGGCCGCGCCCACCGTCTCGACCGAGCCGGCCCCGGCGGCGATGGCCGCGTTGATGACGTCGCGTCCGACGCCGTGGCAGGCGCAGACCACCGGACCGGCCGAGGCCGCCGCCGCGCGGCCCGAGAGCAGGGCGCGCCGGTCGATCGCCTCGAGGTCGGCGGCAGCGAAGACCCCCTTGGCAATCTCCCAGTCCGGCCGCCGCTCGCCCGGCGCCACGCTCAGCGCCGCGACGAGGCGATCCCCGCGGTAGACGGCACAGCGATAGAGCCCGCGGGCGTGATCGACGTACTCGGCCAGTTCGTGGCCGGGGAACAGGCCGCGCACGGACAGAGCCATCTCCCGCGAGCCCTCCTGGGTCGCGAACAGCAGGCCCGAGCCGCCCTGGACGGTGGCCCGCGCCCACCACCAGCCGGCGGGCGCCGCCTGGGCATCCCGTGTCAGGAGATAGCCGCGGGAGCGATAGGACACCGCCTCGATGGAAGCCGGCGTCGCCTTCAATTCGGGCTGGCCCGAGATCGGGTCGGGGATGCCGCGGGCGAGCGCGGCCGCGCGCCCGTCCGAGGCGGTCATGTCGCTCCAGTGCATCGGCGCGAAGACCGAGCCCGGCCGAACGCCGTCGGTCACGGTGACTTCGAGGGTCGCGCTGCCGAGGTCGGTGGTGAGGCGAGCAAAGCCGCCGTCGCTCAGATGGTAGCGGGCCGCGTCGTCGGGATGGACCTCGACGAAGGGCACGGCGCGGTGCGCGGAGAGGCGCTGGCTTTTGCCCGTGCGGGTCATGGTGTGCCAGTGGTCGCGGATGCGGCCGGTGTTGAGCACGAGTGGGCGCTCGGCGGTCACGGGCTGCGCCAGCGCGGGGGGCTGAACCGCGACGAAGCGGGCGCGTCGGTCGAAGGTGTAGAAGCGCCCGTCGGCGAAGAGCCGGGCGCGGCCCTTCTTCGCCTCCGGACCGCGCTTCGGCACCGGCCACTGTACCGGCAGATGGGCGTCGTAGGCGCGCTCGCTGATCTCGGAGAGGCCGCCGAGGTCGAAGTCGCGGCCGCCCTCGTTCTCGAAGGCCGAGAGCGCGGCGTGCTCGCGGAAGATCTCGGCGGCGGAGCCGTAGGCGAAGGCCTCGCCGTGGCCGAGGCGGCGCGCGACGTCGCACAGGATCGCCCAATCGGCCCGTGCCTGACCCGGCGCCTTCAGGAAGGCGCGCTGGCGCGAGATGCGGCGCTCGGAATTCGTCACCGTGCCGTCCTTCTCGCCCCAGGCGAGCGCCGGCAGCAGCACGGTCTTCTTGCCCGTGGCCCGGGCGCTGTCGCTGGTCGCGACGGCTTCCGAGACGACGTAGAGATCGAGCCCCGTGATCGCCTCGCGGATGCGGTCGGCCCGCGGCATCGAGACGACGGGGTTGGTGCCGATCACCCAGAGCGCCTTGATTTTCCCCCGCTCGATCGCCTCGAACAGCGCGACGGCCTTCATGCCCTCGCCGGTGATGATGTTGGGCGCCTTCCAGAAGCGGCGGACGCGATCCACCTCCTCGGGCGCGAAGTGCATGTGGGCGGCGAGCATGTTGGCCAAGCCACCGACCTCCCGCCCGCCCATGGCGTTGGGCTGGCCGGTGAGCGAGAGCGGGCCCATGCCGGGCCGGCCGATCCGCCCGGTGGCGAGATGGCAGTTGATGATGGCGTTGCCCTTGTCGGTACCCTGGGCCGACTGGTTCGCTCCCTGGCTGAAGGCGGTGACGACCCGCTTCGTCCGGGCGAACAGCTCGAAGAAGGCCTGCACGTCGGCCTCCGCGAGCCCCGTGGCGCGGGCGGTCGCGGCGATGTCCGGCGCGATCTGCCGGGCGCGCTCCAGGGCGCCCTCGAAGCCGGCGGTGTGCTCCTCGATGAAGCGCCCGTCGAGCTTGGTCTGGCCGGCGAGATAAGAGAGCAGGCCGGAGAACAGAGCCGTATCGGTGCCGGGCTCGAGGCCGAGGTGGAGATCGGCCTCCTCGCCGGTCTGCGTACGGCGGGGATCGACGGTGACGATCCGGGTGCCGCGGTTCTTCCGGGCATCCATCATCCGCCGGAACAGGATCGGATGGCACCACGCGGCGTTCGAGCCGACCAGCACGATCAGGTCCGCCTCGTCGAGATCCTCGTAGCAGCCGGGCACCGTGTCCGAGCCGAAGGCGCGGCGGTGGGCGGCGACCGCCGAGGACATGCACAGCCGCGAATTGGTGTCGACGTGCGGCGTGCCCAAAAAGCCTTTCGCCAGCTTGTTGGCGACGTAATAATCCTCGGTCAGGATCTGGCCGGAAAGATAGAAGGCGATCGCGTCCGGTCCGTGCCGCTCGGCGATCCGCCGGAGGCCGCCGGCCACGGTGCCGAGCGCGCTTTCCCAGGTCGCGGTCTGCCCGTCCACGGTCGGATCGAGCAGCCGGTCGCCGAGATCGACCGTCTCGCCGAGCGCCGAGCCCTTGGAGCAGAGGCGGCCGAAATTCGCCGGGTGATCGGGATCGCCGGCAATCGCGACGCCGCCCTGCCCGTCCGGAGTCGCGAGCACGCCACAGCCGACGCCGCAATAGGGGCAGGTCGTCTTCACCGCAGGCGCGGTGAGAGCGGGGGCGGGCTGAGACATCGCGAATCCTCGACGGATTTTTTCGTCACAGGGACGTTTCGCCAGGGGTCGCAAAAGTCGGGCCGCCCGTCCTCTCACGACCTCAGGGGGGCCGAAAGGCGGAGGCGTTTTGGGCGGTTCGGCCCGGCTTCGTCTGCTATCCTCGGCGGCGCTTGCGGCCGCGTGGACATTCGCCGGTCCAGCCTCAGATAACCGAACGAGACCGTTCAGGGAGGAACGTCATGAGCGAGACCGCCAGCACTGAACCGAGCCCCGCCGCCGAGCGGGTCGAGCCCGTCACCGCCGAGCAGGCGGACAATGCCGGCACGCCGCTGCGGGTGACCGCGACGCCGGCGGCGCTGGAACTGATCGAGGAGCTTAGGGCCGAGTACGGGCCGGTGATGTTCCACCAGTCCGGCGGGTGCTGCGACGGCTCCTCGCCGATGTGCTACCCCGTCGGCGACTTCCTCGTCAGCGACGGCGACGTGAATCTGGGCCGGATCGGCGGCGCGGATTTCTTCATCTCGCGGTCGCAGTTCGAGGTCTGGAAGCACACCCACATCATGCTCGACGTGGTGCCCGGCCGCGGCGGCATGTTCTCCCTGGAGAACGGCCGCGAAAAGCGCTTCCACATCCGCTCGCGGCTGTTCACCAGCGCAGAGAACGAGGCGCTGGCGGGGGCCTGCCGGCTGTAGGCGACGGCCTTCGGCAAAGACCGGTTTCGGTGCGGTCCTGCCGAAGACCGGCCTGACCGCTCCGACAGGATCGCAGGGCTATCCCTGCCGGCGCAGGGCGTGGACCGAGAACAGTCCGTTCGCATCGGTCCAAGCCTCCACCGGCATCCAGCCGGCGCGGGCCGCGAGCGCTCTGAATCCGTCGAGCGTGTACTTGTAGCTGTTCTCGGTGTGGATCGATTCGCCCTCCGCGAAGGCGAAGCTGCGCCCGGCCACGCGCACGGTCTGCGCCCGGCGGCTGACGAGATGCATCTCGATCCGCGAGGCCGCCTCGTTGAAGAAGGCCCGGTGGGCGAAGGCGTCGAGGCCGATCTCGCCATCGAGTTCGCGGTTGATGCGGGCCAGCAGGTTCAGGTTGAACGCCGCCGTGACCCCGGCCGCATCGTCGTAGGCCGCCTCGAGTACAGCTCGGTCCTTGACGAGATCGACGCCGAGCACCAGCGTCGCGCCCGCGCCGAGGATGCGCCCGAACACGTCGAGGAGGCGGGCCGCCTCGCCGGGCTCGAAATTGCCGATGGTCGAGCCGGGAAAGAAGCCGGCGAGCGCCCGGCCCTCGAAGTCCTTCGGCAGGGTGAAAGGCCGGGTGAAATCGGCCACCACCGGCTCGACGGCGAGGTCGGGGAAGTCGCCGCGCAGCGCCTCCGCCTGCCCGCGCAGGAATTCGCCCGAGACGTCGACCGGGAGATAGGCCGAAAGCCCCGGCAGGTGCCGCAGCAGGCGCCGCAGCTTGGCGGTCGAGCCGCTTCCGAATTCAACGAGGGCGGCCCCCTCCGGCAGCAGCGCGGCGATCTCGGGACCGCGCGCGTCGAGGATGCCGAGCTCGGTGCGGGTCGGGTAGTATTCCGGCAGGACGGTGATCTGCTCGAACAGGGCGGAGCCGGCCGCATCGTAGAAATACTTGGCCGGCAGCGCCTTCGGCTTCGCGCCGAGCCCGCTCCAGACATCGGCCAGGAACAGGCCGTTCTCCGTGATCGGCTCGGCGGGACTGGTTTCCTTCAGGCGGGGATCGATCGTCAAAGGCGTTCTCCGAGGCGGCGGATTGATCGAAGCGGGACGGGCGATCAGGGGCGCGCGTCGGCGAGGCGCAGGCCGGTGAACTGCCAGCGCTGGTGCGGGTAGAAGAAGTTGCGGTAGCCGGGTCGCGCGTGTCCGTCCGGCGTCGCCACCGAGGAGCCGCGCAGCACGTACTGGCTCGACATGAACTTGCCGTTGTACTCTCCGAGCGCGCCCGGCACCGGCCGGTAGCCCGGATAGGGACCGTAGGCGCTGCGGGTCCATTGCCAGACGAGACCGAAGGCGTCCTCGATCAGGCCTTCGCGGGCCGCGACCTCCCATTCGGCCTCCGTCGGCAGGTCGCGGCCGGCCCAGCGTGCGTAGGCGTCGGCCTCGAAGTAGCTGACATGCGTCACGGGCTCCGTCGGATCGACGGCCTTGCGGCCGGCGAGCGACATCATCGACCAACCCTCGGCGTCGGGCTGCCAGTAGCCCGGTGCCGCCCAGCCCTCGCGCTGCACCCAGATCCAGCCCTCGTTGAGCCACAGCTCGGGCCGCGCGTAGCCGCCGTCCTCCATGAAGGCGAGCCAGTCCCGGTTCGTCACGAGGCCGCGATCGACGGCGCCGCCGAGCATCAGCACGTCGTGGCGCGGGCTCTCGTTGTCGAAGGCGAAGCCTCCGCCCGCATGGCCGATCTGCGTGATGCCTCTTTCAAGGGCAGCCTTGCCGGAGCCTGCCTGCGCCTTGGGCATCGTCCAGTCCGCGTCGTAAACCGGATCGAGCGGGTTCTGGGCGAAGGCGTGAAGGATGTCGGTGAACATCAGCTCCTGATGCTGCTGCTCGTGGTAGAGCCCGATCTCCAGGATCGGCAGCGCCCGCTCCAGCGCCGCGTCGGGCGTCTCGCGCAGCCACACCGTCACCGCGCGATCGACATGGGTGCGGTAGGCGGCGGTCTCCTCGGCGGTCGGCCGGGTGATCATGCCGCGCATGAAGCGCGGCTGCCGAGGACCGGCCTGCACATAGTAGGAATTGAAAAGGTAGTGCAGGCGCTCGTCGTAGATGGCGTAGCCCGGCAGGTGCTCGCGCAGAAGGAACTGCTCGAAGAACCATGTCGTGTGCGCCCGGTGCCACTTGGTCGGGCTCGCATCCTCCATCGACTGGATCTGCTGATCCTCCGGCGAGAGCGGGGCGGCGCGCCGCTCGGTCTCGTCGCGGACGGTGCGGAAGGCCGCGATCCAGGCGTTCCGGTCGATCGGGCGGGCGTCGAGCGGGGGCGGCGGGAAGGCCGCGCTGCGCTCAGGTTGGGTGAGACGTGCTGCGCCGGCTGCCATTGTTGGAATCTCTTCCTCCGTTGTGCTCCGCAAATAGACGCCGTTTGCCTCATGACAACGCCGGGACCCGCCAAGCTGTTCGCCGCACCCCCTGTCGCACCCGGTGGAAGCGCGGCCTTTTTGCAGCCGCAGTGAGGTGTCCTTAACCGTCGCCGCCGGACACTCGCCGCCCCATGGTTTCCACGGATGCGCGAGCCTGAGGCGGCGGTCATGCGGATCGATCTGATGGCAGGGGCGACCCTTTCGGCGGCGATGCCGGCCCAGAACTCTCAGCCGGTCATCCTCGTCTTCGACTCGGGTCTCGGCGGCCTCACCGTGCTGGAGCAGGTGCGCCGGGCCCGGCCGGATGCGGCCTACGTCTACGCGGCGGACGACGCGGCCTTTCCCTACGGCGCGCTGAGCGAGGAGCGGCTGGTCGCGCGGGTGATCGCGGTGATGGAACGGCTGCTGGCGCGCCACGCCCCCGACCTCGTGGTGATCGCCTGCAACACCGCCTCGACCCTGGTGCTTCCGGCCCTGCGCCAGCGCTTCGTCACGCCGTTCGTCGGCGTGGTGCCGCCGATCAAGCCGGCCGCCGCGCTGACCCGCACGCGCCTCGTCTCCCTGCTCGCGACCCCGGGCACCGTGGCGCGGTCCTATACCCACGACCTCGTCCGGAGTTTCGCCGCGCACTGCGCCGTGACGCTGGTGGGCTCGAAGAATCTCGCGGGCTACGCCGAGGCCGAGATGGCCGGCGAGCCGGTCGCGGACGCGGCGATCCTGTCCGAGATCGAACCCTGCTTCGTGGAGGGGGCGGACGGCCGGCGCACCGATGTCGTGTGCCTCTCCTGCACCCACTACCCGCTGCTGCTGCCACGTTTCGAGCGCCTCGCCCCCTGGCCGGTCACGTGGATCGACCCCGCCCCGGCCATCGCCCGCCGGGTGATCCAGCTTGTCGGCGAGATGCCGTCGCAGGCGCCCGACGCGCCGCCCGCCCGTGCCGTGTTCACCGGCGGGGCCGGGCTGACACCGGCGCTCGGCCGCTCGCTGGAGCGTCGGGGTCTCTTCGAGACGCTCGTCGAGTCGATGCCGCTCGCGGCGAATTGAGACGAACCGTCAGCGTTGCGCCCGCGGCGCCAGTTCCTCCGGCACCAGCGTCGCCGTATCCTGTCGGGCGACGATCTCGCCGATTGCCACCGGTGAGAAATCCCAGGCATCGACGCCCACGTCGCAGGAGCGGGTGGTGTCCGGCAGCGTCGCGTGGGTGTGGCCGTAGAGGTGCCGGGTCTCGCGCCACAACCCCGGCCAGGCACGGTGGGCGTAGTGGGCCAGGAATAGCCGCCAGGTCCGGCCCGCCCCATCCGTCACCGAGATCCGGGCGCTTTCCACCGGCGGCTCGGCCCAGGGCAGATCGAGCACGCGGTTGCTGTCGTGGTTGCCGCGCACCAGCCGCTTGATGCCGTTGAGCCGCGCGAACACGGCGGCGCAGTGCTCGCGGCTCGCATGCGCCGCGAAGTCGCCGAGATGCCAGACCTCGTCCTGCACACCGACCCGCACGTTCCAGCGCTCGATCAGCGCCGCGTCATGCGCCTCCAGCGAGGCGAAGCCGCGTCGTCGGCGCTCGACGAGGTGGGCGTCGCCGAAATGCGTGTCGGCGATGAAGAAGGTAGCCATGCGTTCTTCACGAAGTTGTGAGACATCCCGGAGATCGGAGATGAGGCGGATCACCCGCCCGCCCGTCCGGTCCCAACGCGGCGCGCGCGGCCGTGCATCCTGCGGCGGGTCGTAACAGAAGGTACAATGATGCCGATTGACCGACCGTTCGCGCGCCATTTGGTCGGCAATCGCGGCGGGCGGCTCGAACGCTGCATCATTTTTCCGAGGACTCTGGGCGAAGTGTCACCGGGGTCGCTCGGTGCACCTCCTCAAACGTGGTAGCGCGGCTGCCATGCCGGTCTCGACCAAAATCCTCATTGTCGTCGCCATTGCCGTGATCCTGACGGCCTGGGGATGGATGCTGGATCTGAGCCTGTCCGCCGCCCATGCTTGGCTCCTGGAACGGATCGGGCATACCGGGATGCGGCTTCTGATCGGAGCCATGGTGTTCGCAGGGGCCTGGGCCCTTTGGAAAGAGACGGAGGATCGATGAGCCGCCCTCTCGCCGTCGCGCTCCTGGCGCTCGCTCTCTATCTCGGCGTGCTGGACTGCCTGATGAAGCTCAGTCTGTCGGCGGTGCATGCCTGGTTGATCGACGCGATCGGTCGGACCGGCCTGTGGGTCGTCATCGCCGCCACGCTGTTCGGCGGCGGCTGGGTCGTGTGGAGCGAGCAGGAGGACCGCTGAGCGCCGCGCGGCAGGATCATCCCCGCGGCCGGGTCCGGTCCTCGGTTCAGAAGCGGTCGATCACCGCCGCGCCCCAGACCAAGGCGGCGATGACCTGGGTCAGGAACGCGCCCGCAGACGCGAGATCCTTGACGATGCCGATCCGGTCGTGCCGGCCGGGGTGGAGGTGATCGCACAGCTTCTCGATGGCGGTGTTGAGAAGTTCCGCTCCGAGCATCAGGAGCAGGCTGGCGATGAGCGCGACCCGGACCCACAGATGGCCGCCGAGAACGATCGCCACGGGCAGGCCGAGCGCCAGCAGGACGAGCTCGAGCCGCACCGCCCGCTCCGTACGCCCGCCATGGACGAGGCCGCGCCAGGAATTCAGGAAGGCGAGGTAGAGCGCGATCACGGCGTCTCCCCCGGAGCCTCTGCGGGGACCGCGCGTGCGATCCATCTGGCGAGGATCGGACCGGTCGCCAGCACCACGAACAGGCGCAGCGTCTGCACCGCGAGAACGAAGGACACGTCGGCCTTCGAACCCACGGCGATGATCGCCACCGAATCGAGCCCGCCGGGACTGGTGGCCAGGAAGGCGGTGAGGAAATCGATCGGCAGCCAGTAGGTCAGCGCCCAGGCCCAGATGCCGCAGAGGAGGATGATCGCGCCGGTCGCGGCCAGAACGCCCGGCAGAGCGTGGAGCGTCTCGTCCAGGGTCCGCCGGTTGAAGCGCAGCCCGACATACCAGCCGATCGCCGCGTAGGCGGCATCGAGAACCGGGCCGGGCAGAGCGATATCGAGGAGCCCGGAGGCATGCAGGATGGCCCCGAGCAGCATCGGTCCGATCAGGGGCGCGGAGGGCAGCCGCAGCAGGCTCGCGAGGCCGAACCCGGCCGCTGCGACCGCACAGGTCGCCGCGACGCCGGCCCAGCTCCACGTTTCCCCGGAGGACGCCGCGCCGGTCACGTCGGCGAGGAGGCGCGCGGCGAGCGAGGCCGAGAGCACCACGGCGGCGACGCGCACATACTGCATGAACGCCACGAGGCGCGGGTCGGCGCCGTAATCCTCGGCCATGGCGACCATCGCGGCGGCGCCGCCCGGCGAGGATCCCCAGGCCGCGGTGGTGCCGGGCAGGACCCGCAGCCGCGTCAGGGCCAGCCCGGTCAGCGCGCCGGCCACCACCGTGACGCCGACGACGGCGAGGATGATGAGGCCGTCCGCGCGCAGGGTCGCGGCGATCTCGGTCGTCGCGGACCGGGCGACGAGGCAGCCGATCACCGCCTGGGCGGCCAGGAAGAGCGGGCGCGGCAGCGACAGCCCGGCACCGCGCACGCCGAAGATGATCGCGGCCAGCATCGGCCCGAGAAGAAGGGCGGCGGGAAAATGCGCGCGGCTCAGGCCGTAGGCGAGAGCGGCCGAGACGGCGAGGAGCGCCGTCCAGCGCAGGAGAGTGCGGGTCTCGGGCAAGGGCGTGGATGCAGGAGGACGCGCGACACGATCCGCGCGGGGCCCGCGCTACACGCTCTCGCCCGGCCTGTCACGACGAGGCCGCGACGCAGCCGCCGGCCCTCCCCCTCCGACGCTCAGGCGCGATACCCCTCGTCCTCCCGGCAGGCGGCGGTACCGGCCGGGGCGTGCGCCCGGAAGAACGCGGCGAGATGCGCGAGGCCGCCCGACCGGGGGTCGCTGGAGCGCCAGGCCAGCGCGACGGTGCGGCCGGGCCCCTCTCCCTCGAAGTGACGCATGACGGTCAGTCCGCTCGGATCGGGGCCCGAGGGGACGGCGAGGGCCGGGATGAGGGTGTAGCCGGCGCCCGCCGCCACCATCGAGCGCAGGGTCTCCAGACTCGTCGCGTGGCGGCCGGCGCCCCTCAGGGTGCCGCAGGCGGCGATCGTCTGGTCGCGCAGGCAATTGCCTTCGTCGAGCAGCAGCAGGTCCGGCCCGCTCAGGTTCTCCGCCCTTGGGGCAGCCCCTTGGGCGAAGACGTGGTCTGCCGGGCAGGCCAGCCGGAACGGTTCCACGAAGAGCGGCGAGACCGTGAGGCCCGAGGCCGCCACCGGCAGCGAGACCAGGGCCGCATCGATGCGTCCGTCGCGCAGGCCGTCGAGGATCTCGGCGGTGCGTGCCTCGCTGAGCGCCAGCGTCAGCAGTGGAAATTCCTGACGCAAGAGGCGCAGCACCAGGGGGAAGTAGTAGGGGCCCAGCGTTTGGATCGCGGCCAGAACCAGCCGGCCGGTCAGGGGCGAGCCGCGTCCCTCGACGGCGAGCGCCAGCAGGCGCTGCGCCTCGGCCAGCACCACGCGCGCCTGCCGAACGATGCCCTGGCCGGCGACCGTCAGCAACACGCGTCGGTTGGATCGTTCGAACAAGGTCAGCCCGAGCGCGTTCTCCAGTTTACGGACCTGCACGGAGAGCGTCGGCTGGCTCACGTTGCAGCGCTCGGCCGCCCGGCCGAAATGCCCCTCGTCGGCGACGGCCACGACGTATTCGAGATCGCGCAGGGACAATCCAGCAAGATTCATAGGCACCATCTATCACAATCTTTGTGACGATGCATTTGCCAATGGGTCATGCCTGGGTCATACCGTCGAAACAGAATGGTTCCAGGCTGTGCAAACGCCCCGAGCGATCCACCCTGAAGCCCCTGCCTCCCAAGGAGAGAGTGACGCATGAGCGAGAACCGTCCGATTCTGACGACCCGCCAGGGCCATCCGGTCCGGGACAACCAGAGCACGCGTACGGTCGGCGAGCGGGGTCCGGCGACGCTCGAGAACTATCAGTTCATCGAGAAGATCACCCATTTCGACCGTGAGCGCATTCCGGAGCGCGTGGTTCACGCCCGCGGCGCCGGCGCCCACGGCTGGTTCGAGGCCTACGGCAAGATCGGCGACGAGCCGGCCTCCAAGTATACCCGCGCCCGCGTCCTCAACGAGACCGGTGTGAAGACGCCGATGTTCGTGCGCTTCTCGACCGTGGCCGGTGCCAAGGAGAGCCCCGAGACCGAGCGCGACCCGCGCGGCTTCGCCGTCAAGTTCAAGACCGTCGAGGGCAACTGGGACCTGGTTGGCAACAACCTCAAGGTCTTCTTCATCCGCGACGCGATCAAGTTCCCCGACATGATCCACGCGTTCAAGCCGGACCCGGTGACGAACCGCCAGGAGGCGTGGCGCTTCTTCGACTTCGTGGCGCAGCACCCCGAGTCGATCCACATGGTGACCTGGCTGAAGTCGCCTTGGGGCATCCCGGCCAACTACCGCGAGATGGAAGGCTCGGGCGTCAACACGTACAAGCTCGTCAACGACAAGGGCGAGGCGGTGCTCTGCAAGTTCCACTGGCAGCCGAAGCAGGGTGTCCGGAACCTGACCTCGCAGCAGGCGTCCGAGATCCAGGCCAAGGATGTCGGCCACGCCACCCGTGACCTCTACGACAACATCCAGGCCGGCAACTTCCCCGAGTGGGAATTCTGCGTGCAGATCATGCCCGACGGCCCGAACGACCACCTCTCGTTCGATCCGCTCGACGACACGAAGCGTTGGCCCGAGGACCAGTTCCCGCTGCTGCCGGTCGGCCGCATGGTGCTCGACCGCGTGCCGGACAACTTCTTCGCGGAAGTGGAGCAGTCGGCCTTCGGCACGGGCGTGCTCGTCGACGGCATCGACTTCTCGGACGACAAGATGCTGCAGGG
This sequence comes from Methylorubrum rhodesianum, assembly GCF_014199985.1. Taxonomy (GTDB): domain Bacteria; phylum Pseudomonadota; class Alphaproteobacteria; order Rhizobiales; family Beijerinckiaceae; genus Methylobacterium; species Methylobacterium rhodesianum. The sequence goes on from NZ_JACHOS010000007.1 coordinate 127,459, forward strand.
CCGGACCCTGTCCTACTCGGACACACAGCGTTACCGCGTCGGTGCGAACTACCTGCAGCTGCCGATCAACGCGCCGCAGCCCGGCGTGAAGGTCTACTCGAACCAGCGCGACGGCCAGATGACCTACGGCGTCGACGGCACGGGTGCCAACAAGCACATCAACTACGAGCCCTCGACGCTCGGCGAGGGTCTCGCCGAGGCGCCGAAGAAGACCGAATACCACCAGCCGGTGGAGGGGCGTCTCGGCCGCTATCAGACCTCGCGCACCGAGGATGATTACGCCCAGGCGGGTCACCGCTATCGGACCTTCGAGGATTGGGAGCGCGAGGACCTGATCGCCAACCTCGTGGCCGACATGAAGCAGTGCCCTGAGCCGATCCAGCTGCGGATGGTCTGGCACTTCTGGCACGCCGACGAGGATTACGGCCGCCGCGTCGCCGAGGGCGCCGGGATCGATCTGGAGAAGGCCAAGGCCCTGCCGCCGCTGCCGGGCCGCGCCGCCCCGCACAAGCGCCTCCAGGCCGAGACCTACACCGAGGGCGGCAACGCCCCGCAGAAGGTCGCCGCCGAGTAAAGCCGGCTACCCACCGACATGAAAAACCCCGCCCGACCGTCAGGTCGGGCGGGGTTTCTTTTTGGGAAGGGCGGGCGCCGAAACCGGCGCCGGCCGTTACGGGCAGGAGCGGCGCACGCCGCGCTTGGCGATGTAGGTCTGGGTCTGCGGATCGTAGGTCTTGAAGCGGCGGGCGCACTCGGCGATCGCCTCGTCGTCACCGGCCGCGACCCCCGTCGTCACCGTCTCGGTGCCGTAGTAGCCGGCGGGCGCGTAGTAGCCGTCGTCGTAGCCATAGCCGTACCCATAGCCCGGATAGCCGTAGGCGCCGTAGAGGCTGCCGGCCGCGAGACCGAGGCCCAAGCCGAGGCCGATGCCGCCATAGCCATATCCGCGGCGATAGTAGCCGGCGTTCCGCCAGCGGTTGCCGCCATACCAGCCACGGTTACCGTAGCCGGGCCGCACGCCGGCAACGCCGCCTCCGAAGCCCGGTCGGACTCCGCCGAAACCCGGACGGCCGGCGAAGCCACCGCCACCGATGCCGGCACCACCCCCGAGACCCGGACGGCCAGCAAAGCCACCGCCACCGATGCCGGCACCACCCCCAAAACCCGGACGGCCGGCAAACCCACCGCCGGGGCGGATACCCCCTGCGCCCAGGCCACCGCCGCGGAAGCCGGGATTGCCGAATCCGGTCACGCCGCCCGCTCCGAGTGCGCTGCGGAAATTGCCGCCGCCGAGGCCGCCGGATCCCCCGACGCCGATCGGCCGTGCATCGGCACTCGCCGGAAGATAGGCCAGCGCGCCCGCAACGACGGCCGAAGCCATGAATATCCGCTTGATCATCATTCCCTCAGCATATCGTGAGTATGGCCTGCGCCGGAATTGGTCGGCAAAATGGGCCCTTACACACAGAACGCTGCGGGACGGCCGTTGATCCTAAGGCCAAGATTGTCCGAACGTCGCGCTCTCTCGCACCCGTCACGGCTCACTTACGGGGCCGTTCGAGGCCGCGTCGGGGCTCGTGGCCCGCTATCGCATCGTCCCGAAAGGGGCCGCCGGCCCCCGGAACGGGTGGCGCGCTATACCCGGCGGCGCCGGGCGGCAAGCGCGGCGAGGAGGCAGGCGATGAGACCGAGGGCGAACGGCCCGTCTCCGTAGGCGGCGTAGAGCGTGCGGCCGGGCAGCCGCACAGGAAGATCCGCGTCCAGCACGCCCTCGATGCCGAGCGGCAGGCTCGCCACGACCCGGCCATGGGCGTCGACCACCGCCGAGATGCCGGAATTGGCGTCGCGCACCAGCGGCACCCCCTCCTCCACCGCCCGCAGCCGGGCCTGGGCGAAGTGCTGGCGCGGTCCGGGCGTGTCACCGAACCATGCGTCGTTGGTGAGATTCAGGATGAGGCCCGGCACGGCCGGCGCGCCCTCGGCCGGATCGGGTGGCAGGATCGCACCGGGAAAGATCGCCTCGTAGCAGATCGTGGCGGCGACCGGCGGCAGGCCCGGAACGTTGAGGATGCGCTGGCCGGCGCGGTCCCCTGCGGTGAAACCGCCGGGAACGGAGATGAACTGGCGCAGGCCGAGCGCCCGCAGCAGCCCGTCGAGGGGACCCGGCAGGTACTCGCCGAAGGGGACGAGGTGAACCTTGTCATAGGTGTCGCCGGATTGCCCGCCCGCGCCGATCGTCAGGATCGCGTTGAAGAACACGGCGTTCTCGCGTGTCAGCCGCTCACCGTTGGGCAGTTCGCGCACCCGCGCGGCGCCGGTGATGAGCTGCTTACCCTCGGGCAAAGCCGCGCCGATCCGCCCCAGTGCCTCCGGATCGCGCTGGATCAGGAAGGGAAAGGCCGATTCCGGCCAGATCAGGTGCGTGATGTCGGCGATGCCCGTTCGATCGGGCGAGAGCGCCCGGTCGCTGAGTTCGAGATACTTGCCGACGATGCGCTCGCGGTTGGCGGAGCCGAACTTGTCGTCCTGCGGGATGTTGGGCTGGATCAAGCGCAGCCGCACGCCCGCGACCGTCGGATCCGGCGCGGCGGGCACGCGCCACGCGCCGTAGGCGGCAAGGCCCACGAGGGCGGCGACGGCCGCCAGCGTCGGCCCGAAGCGGTCTCGCGGCGTCGCGCCCGTGGCGAGGGTGGCGGGCGCGGCGGCGATCAGCACCGCGAGCAGGGTCAACCCGTAGAGGCCGACCAGCGAGGCCGCCTGCATGGTCCAGAGATGGCCTCCCAGTGCCATGCCCAGGGTGTTCCAGGGAAAGCCTGTCAGGATGTGCCCGCGCAGCCACTCGGCGCCGGCGAGGCCGAAGGCGAGGGCCGCGATGCGCCCGGCCCCTCGCGTCCAGACCAGGCGGGCGACGGCGAAGCCCGCGGCGGAGAACAGGGCGAGCACCGCCGGCAGGCCGACCACGCCCAGCGGCAGCGCCCAGGCGAACTGGTCTGCCTCCACGAGGAAGGCGGCGCCGAGCCACCACAGGCCGGCGGTGAAGTAGCCGAACCCCCAGGCCCAGCCGATGGCGGCACAGGCGCGGACCGTGCGCCGGCCCGCGCCGCCGACCGCCGCGCCGTCGATCAGCCAGACGGCGACCGAGAGCGACACGACGAGCGCCGGGAACAGGCCGTAGGGCGGCATGGCCAGGGCACCGCAGGCACCGGCCGCGACGGCGATGGCCAGCCGCACCCAGCCCTGGCTGAGGATGATGCGGTGCGCGACGGCCTCGAGCGGGCCGATCCGCGCCGCGGCCGGACGCATCCCGGCGCCGGACGCGCGGCCGAGCGGAGCGGTCATGCCTTGTCGCCTCGTTCCGTCCCGTCCTTAACGACCGGCTTCGGCGGTCTGAGCCGTGCCCGTTTCCACCTCGGCTTCCTCGGGCGCGTGCGGCGCCGGGCGCGGTGGCGGCAGAGCGAGCGGCACCACGGTGCCGATCTTGGCCGGCGCGCGCTGGAGCTTGATCCGCTTCACCCGCCGGGGATCGGCGTCGAGCACCTCGAACTCGATATCGTCCGGACCGGCGATCCGCTCGCCGCGGGTCGGCACCCGGCCGGCCAGGGTCACGATCAGGCCGCCGATCGTGTCGATCTCGGCCGCGAGTTCCCCGAAGGCGGCGACGAGATCGAGGCCGGTGGCCTCCGACACCTCGGCGAGGCCGGCACGGGCATCGGCGATATACGCCTCCGTCTCGCCCTCCATGCGGTTGACGAGCCGGCCCTCGGCCACGTCGTGCTCGTCCTCGATGTCGCCGACCACCATCTCGATCAGATCCTCGATCGAGATCAGGCCGTCGGTGCCGCCGTACTCGTCGATGACCAGCGCCATGTGGGTGCGCGTCGCCTGCATCCGCACCAGCAGGTCGATGGCCGGCATGGAGGGGGGCACGAACAGCACCGGGCGCTGGATGCGGGTCGAAGCCAGCGTCGCGGTCAGATCGACCTTGCCGAGATCGAGGCCGCGCAGCGCGCCGCGGGCCGAGGCGGCACGGCGCGGACGCGGCGCGGGCTTGATCTCTCCCCTGCCCTCGCCATCGGCCACCGCCTGCGGCACCGGACGGCGCGGCGCGGCCTCGGCCTGGGTCGCGAGGTATTCCACGAAGTCGCGGATGTGGACCATGCCGCGGGGATCGTCGAGGGTTTCGCCGTAGACCGGCAGACGCGAATGCCCGGCGGTGCGGAACAGCTTCAGGAGGTCGCCGAGGCTGGTGTCGCTGGCCACGGCCACGATGTCGGCGCGGGGCACCATCACATCGTCGACCCGGACCTTGTGCAGGCCCAGCACATTCTTGAGCATGGCCCGCTCGAGCGGCGAGAAGGCGTCCTCGCCCGTGTCGGGCTCGGCCAGCGCCTCCTCGATATCGGTGCGCAGGGAATCGCGCGGACGCAGGTGGAAGACGTTCAGCAGACGATCGTACCACGCCTCGCGTTGAGGGGGTTCGGCGTCCGCGGCTGGCGCGGCCAGGGCCGCGCCGCGACTTCGGTCGTTGGTCATGGGTCTCTGGGTTGGATGCGGCGGGAGTGCCGGGAGTCAGTCTTCGTAGGGATTTGGTATGCCGAGAGTCCGGAGCGCGGCGACCTCGAGCGCCTCCATGGCGTCGGCCTCTGCCTCGCCGGTCTCATGGTCCTGTCCGAGAAGGTGAAGGGTGCCATGGACGAGGAGGTGGGCGAAATGGTGCTCGAACGGCTTCGACTGCTCGGTACTCTCGCGCACGAGCGTGTCATACGCAAGAACCACGTCGCCCAAGGGGCGCGCCATGCCGGGCTGAATCGGGCCGTCCGCGGCCGGAAACGACAGCACGTTGGTGGGCTTATCCTTGTTTCGCCATGTCCGGTTCAGGGTCTGGACGGTGGCGTCGTCGGCGAGCAGGACGCTCACTTCGACCGGGCCCGAGGCCGAATCGGGCAGGATGGCCAACCCGGCCTCGACGGCCCGGAGGGTGAACGCCTCCAGTTCGGGGACGGCCTGTTCCCAGCGCGCATCCTCGACGGCGATGTCGATCTCGTTGTCGCTCATATTGGTCGCGCGAAGGGTCAGGCCAGCGGCCGGCGCCGCGGATTCGGGTTGCGGTCGGCCTCCGCCTCGCCGTGGGCGGCGGCCTCGTAGGCGGTGACGATCCGGCGCACGAGGTCGTGGCGCACCACGTCCACATCACGGAAGCGCACGCGGCCGATGCCCTCGACGCCGTCGAGCACGTTCACCGCCTCGACGAGACCGGACTTCTGGCCCGGCGGCAGATCGATCTGGCTCGGATCGCCGGTGATGATCATGCGCGAGTTCTCGCCGAGACGCGTCAGGAACATCTTCATCTGCATTGAGGTGGTGTTCTGCGCTTCATCCAGCAGCACCACGGCGTTGGTCAGCGTGCGCCCGCGCATGAAGGCGAGCGGGGCGATCTCGATGATGCCGGTCTGCAGGCCGCGGTCGACGTGACGCGCCTCCATGAAGTCGTAGAGCGCGTCGTAGATCGGGCGGAGATACGGATCGACCTTCTCGCGCATGTCGCCGGGAAGGAAGCCGAGCCGCTCGCCGGCCTCGACCGCCGGGCGCGACAGGATCAGGCGCTCGGCGTGGCCCTGCTCCAGGAGCGAGACGGCGTGGCCCACGGCGAGCCAGGTCTTGCCGGTGCCGGCGGGCCCTTCGGCGAAGACGAGTTCGTTGGCCCGCAACAGCTTGATGTAGTCGCTCTGCGCCGCGTTGCGGGCGCGCACGGCGCCGCGCTTGCGGGTGGCGATCTGGTCGAACTGCTCGCGGCCGTTATCGGCGGTGATCTCGGCGGAGGGGAACAGGTTGCCCTGGACCGTCACCTCTTGGATCACCCCGTCCACGTCGCCGAGCGTGAGGGTGGTGCCGCCCTTCTGCACCCGGGCGTAGAGGCGCTCGAACACGCGCCGGGCCTTCTCGGCGGATTCCGGCGTGCCCTTGACGACGAGATGGTTGCCGAGCGCCGTGCCGGTGATGCCGAGCCGACGCTCGATATGGGCGACGTTCTGGTCGTACTGGCCGAAGACGAGGCTGGCGAGCCGGTTGTCGTCGAAGGTCAGCGAGACCTCGACCGTTTCGGCCAGTCCCGGACGCCCGGAGGATGGGCGGTTGTTGCGGCCGGCGGGGCCACGGGCGGACGCAACGTCAATCGGCACGCGAGGATTCCGGGATGGTGATCGTCCTCATATAGGTCACGCGGCGGCGGCCGCACCCTCCAGCGCCTCACCGAACAGGCTGTTGGAGCCCGCACGGGTGATGCGGACGGGCACCAAAGTGCCGATGGTCGAGGCCGGCGCGTCGAACTGCACCGCCTGCAGATGGGGCGTCTTGCCCGCGACCTGCCCCGGATGCCGGCCGGTCTTCTCGACCAGGATCTCGGCGACCGTGCCGACCGAAGCCGCGTTGAAGGCGTGGCGCTGCGCGTCGAGGAGCTGCTGCAGGGCGGCGAGCCGCTCGGTCTTCACCGCCTCCGGCACCGCATCCTCGCGCTCCGCCGCCGGCGTGCCGGCCCGCGGGCTGTACTTGAACGAGAAGGCCGCGGCGAAGCCGATATCGCCGACGAGCCGCATGGTCTCGGCGAAGTCGGCGTCGGACTCGCCGGGGAAGCCGACGATGAAGTCCGAGGACAGGGCGATGTCGGGCCGCGCGTTCCGGATGCGCTCGATCAGGCGGCGGTAGGCGTCGCCGGTGTGGCGGCGGTTCATGGCGTGGAGGATGCGGTCCGAGCCCGACTGCACCGGAAGGTGCAGGTAGGGCATCACCAGCGGGTTGTCCCTGTGCGCGGCGATGAGATCGTCGGCGAAGTCGTTGGGGTGGCTCGTGGTGTAGCGCAGGCGAAGCAGGCCCGGCACGGAGGCCAGCGCGTCCATCAGGTGCCCGAGCGTCGCCGGCGCGCCGTCCGACCCATCGCCGTGATAGGCGTTCACGTTCTGGCCGATCAGCGTGATCTCGCGCACCCCGCCCTCGACCAAGCGGCGCGCCTCCTCGACCACCGCCGCCACCGAGCGCGAGACCTCGGCGCCGCGGGTATAGGGCACGACGCAGAAGGCGCAGAACTTGTCGCAGCCCTCCTGCACCGTGAGGAAGCCGGTGACGCCGCGGGTGCGCCGGGCGGGCAGGTGATCGAACTTGTCCTCGACCGGAAACTCCGTGTCGACGACGCGGCTCTCGCGCGACTGGCGCAGCAGGTCCGGCAGGCGGTGATAGCTCTGAGGCCCCACGACCACATCGACCGCCGGCGCGCGCGAAAGGATCTCGCGACCCTCGGCCTGGGCGACGCAGCCCGCCACCACGATGCGGGTATCCTGCCCCGTCTCGGCGCGCTCGCCCTTGAGCACGCGCAGGCGCCCGAGTTCCGAATAGACCTTCTCGGCGGCCTTCTCGCGGATGTGGCAGGTGTTGAGGACGACGACGTCGGCCTCCTCGACCGAGTCCGTCGCGCTGTAGCCCTCGGCCGCCAGCACGTCGGCCATGCGGCCGGCGTCGTAGGCGTTCATCTGGCAGCCGTAGGACTTGACGTAGGCTTTCTTCAAGGTCGCAAACCCTGCCGCCGGCGGGCGGCTCATTCAAAGGACTGTCCGTTTGGTTCGGCCCCTTATCACGGTTCGGACTCCGACACGATTCTCTTGAACATCGCCGGAAAGACGCGCCCGTGAGACCTGCCGACGACCCTCGCTTCTTCGCCCTGCTGACCGGCAGCTTCCAGCGCCTGGTCGGTCGCCCGCTCCTCCCTGAACCCAATTCCGGGCCGGGCTGGCTCTACGAATCGGCGCCCTTCGCGGTGCTGGCGCACGACACCAGCGCCGATCCGCTCTTCGTCTACGCCAACCGGGCGGCGCAACGGGCCTTCGGCTACACCTGGGAGGAGTTCGTCGGCATGCCGTCGCGGCTCTCGGCGGAGGCGCCGGAACGGGCCGAGCGGCAGCGCCTGCTCGATGCGGTGGCCCGCGACGGTTTCGTGTCGGGCTATAGCGGGATCCGAGTCGCGCGGGACGGGCGGCGCTTCCCCGTCAGCGAGGGCATCGTCTGGCAGCTCGTCGACGAGGCCGGGACCGTCCACGGTCAGGCGGCGACCTTTCCGCTGGCTGCCTGAGCGCTCATACCGCGGCGATGCCGGGTGCCGAAACGTCGGCGCTCTCCCCGGGCACTTCGGGCAGGGCCGGTGCCGGGCGGGATGGCGGGTTGCCGAGGCGGATCTCGCGCAGGCCCCGGCGCACGGCCGATTCGGCCTGGGCCGTGGCCACCTTGCGGTCGGTGGCGGCGTCGAAAGCGATCGGCGCCCCCCAGTCGACATGGACGTCGATGGGACCGCGGGTGGCGAACAGGGCGAGATGGGGCGCGAGATCCATGTCGCCGTACCAGGCGATCTCCGGCCTCTCGGCGCGGGTCACGGGCAGGCCGTTGCGGCGCGGATAGGCCAGGGCGAGCGGCTGGAGCCGGATGCGCGCGAGCCCGCCCGCCTCGGCGGCGAGCGCCGCGCGCGCGGCGCCGACCAGGGAGGAGCGGAACGGCAGGAGGCGCAGACCGTCGCCGGTGGTGCCCTCGGCGAACAGCACGATGAGTTCGCCGTCCGCGAGCCGCTGGCCGACGGTGGCGTTGACGCTGGCCGTGGCCGCGCGCTTGGCCCGCTCGATGAACACGGTGCGCTGGAGCTTGGCCAGCGGGCCGATCAGCGGCCAGCCCTCGATCTCGGATTTCGCCACGAAGGAGAGCGGGCGCAGCGAGCCGAGCGCGACGATATCGAGCCAGGAGACGTGGTTGGCGAGAACCAGGGCCGGCTCGCCCGGCGGCGGTGGCGTGCCCGTCTGCGTCACCCGCACCGAGAACAGGCGCAGGAACAGCCGGTGGAACAGCACCGGGATATGCGCGGCGAGCCGCCCGCGCCCGAAGCGCAGGCTGAGCCAGTGCGGCCCGATCACGATCACGAAGGCCAGGGCCTGAACGAGCAGGCGCAGGCCGATGCCGGCGCGCGTCATCGGCGGACCGTGCTCGCGCGCGCGCTCACGACAGTGTCGCGCTCATGGTCAGCGCGGTCGCCCGGCTGCCGTCGGGCAGCGGGTAGTAACCCTTGCGCTCGCCGACCTTGTGAAAGCCGTGGCGGGCATAGAGCTTCAGGGCCGGCTTATTTCCCTCATCGACCTCGAGATGGACGGTGCGGATGCCGGCGAAGGTCAGGGCCGTCAGGTGCTCGCGCAGGAGCCGGTGGCTGTGGCCGCCGCCGCGGGCGGAGGGCGCCAGCACGATGGTGAGGATCTCCGCCTCGTCGACGGCCTTGCGCGAGAGCACGAAGCCGAGCAGCGCGTTGCCCCGGCGCAGGGCGTGCGCCTCGGTGGAGCGCTCGCACAGCATCCGCTCGAATTCGTGGGCGGCCCAGGGGCGGGCGAAGGCGGTGGCGTGCAGCCTCTCCAGATCGGCTGCCTGACCCGCATCCCTGAGCGGCGCGACGTAGGGCACGGAGCCCCAGGCATCCCACCACGCGGACCACCAATCGAGCGGCCAGAACGGGGAGACGGTCCGCGTCATGCCCTTGCGAGCCTCGCATGGTCCTGCGGCTGGGCATCCGGCCCGCGCAGGTAGAGGGGGCGCGGCAGCGCCTGATCCGGATCGGCCACGAGCCCGAGCGAGGCGACCCAGGCGATCTGCGGCGCACCCGTCTCGGCGACCTCGACCGCGAGGCCGGCCGCGCCCGCCGCCGCGGCGAGGGCGGGCGCGCCGGAGCCGGTGAGGATCGCCCGCCTGCCGCCGAGCAGGCCGACCGCCTCCTCCAGGGCGACGTGGCGGGGCGGGATCACCGTACCCTCGGTCACGCTCATGGCCTGGAGGTAGACCGCGCCGTGGCGCGCGTCGATCGCGGCGACGACCGCGTCCTCGCCGTTGAGCGCGAGCTGGGGAGCCAGCAGGGCGGACAGGGTCGTGACGCCGACGACGGGGATGCCCGCGGCGAGCCCGATGGCACGGGCGGCGGAGAGGCCGACGCGCAGGCCGGTATAGCTGCCCGGCCCGACCGTGACCGCGACCCGGTCGAGTGCCTCGAAGCCGCCCTCGACCCGGGCCATGACCCGCTCGATCAGCGGCAGAAGCGCCTCGGCGTGGCCGCGCACGAGCGGCATCGACTCTTCGGCGAGCAGGTCGTCGCTGTCGTCGGTGGCCACGCAAGCCGCGCAGGCTTCGAGCGCCGTATCGATGGCAAGGATCCGCAAACGTCGATTCCATCCGGCGGCGGGCCACAGGCGCCCGCCATCGGGTACAGTTTAGGACGAAATGTTTCCGCGCGTCAGCGCATCCGCCGCCGGGCTCCCCAGGAAGCGGGTCGGTGTTGCACCGGCGCCAGCGGGGCCGGCGCCGGGGTCACATCGCCAGGATCACACTGTATGGCTCAGATCGCCTGCACTTCCCGCACCGAGGGCAGGAAGTGGCGGAACAGGTTCTGCACGCCCTGGCGCAGGGTCGCGGTGGAAGACGGGCAGCCCGAGCAGGCGCCCTTCATCTCGAGATAGACGATTCCGTCGCGATAGCCGCGGAAGGTGATGTCGCCGCCATCGCCCGCCACCGCCGGGCGTACCCGCGTCTCGAGCAGGTCCTTGATGGTGGCGACGGTGTCGTGATCGGCCTCGTCGTAGAATTCCTCGGTGTCGTCCTCGGCCAGCGCCGTACCCTCGGCGAGCACCGGGCGGCCGGACTGGAAGTGGTCCATGATCGCGCCGAGCACCGCCGGCTTCACCTGCGGCCACTCGTTCACGCCGTCGGCCTTGGTCACCGAGATGAAGTCGTGCCCGAAATAGACGCCGGAGACGCCGGGCACCGCGAACAGGGCGGTGGCGAGGGGCGAGCGCTCGGCGCCGGCCGCGTCGCGGGCCTCGAAGGTGCCCTCGGGCAGCACCACGCGGCCGGGCAGGAACTTGAGCGTGGCGGGATTCGGCGTGGCTTCGGTCTGGATGAACATGTCGGAAAGTCCTCGGATCCGCTGGCGCCGGTTCAAGGCCGGCCGGGAAGCGGCGCCGGGATCAGCCGGCACCGCTTTCCATGTGGACCGGAAGGGACGGATTCTCAACCTGTCCCGCGACTTGTTGCGCGGCGGCATCCGGTGTAGGAAGCCCGTTCATCACGCATATCGTTCGTATCCGCGCCTGAGGAAGGAGCCGCCTCGCATGGCTCGCGTCACCGTCGAAGACTGCATCGAGAAGGTCGAGAACCGCTTCGAGCTGGTCCTGCTCGCCAGCCACCGCGCGCGCCTGCTCGCTGCCGGTGCCCCTCTGACCGTCGAGCGCGACCGCGACAAGAATCCGGTCGTGGCCCTGCGCGAGATCGGCGACGAGACCATCACGGCCGAAGATCTCAAGGAGCAGCTCATCCACTCGATGCAGAAATACGTCGAAGTTGACGAGCCGGAGGCCGAGACCGTGCCGCTGCTGTCGAGCTCGCCCGCCGCGGCGGCGGTGGCGCCCCAGTCGTCGTCCGACGACAAGGACGTGCAGTTCGACCGCATGAGCGAGGAAGATCTTCTGCGCGGCCTGGAGAACCTGGCGCCGCCGACGGAGACCGACGACGAGGGCGAGTAAGCCCTCCCTCGCAGCCGAGTCCGCGTTTCGCGCCCGCCCTCGATCCCGAGCGGCGGGCGTTCTCGTCTCCGGCATCGTCGCGAAGGGCGGTTTGCGGACCTCGGACAGGAAGGACGCTCGAACGAAGCTCTCGTCCCTGGTTCCGGAAGCGATGTTCGCCACGTGGGACGGAGCCCGTCCTGCAGCCGGTGCAGGACAAGGGAAACAGTTACGCTCCGTCTGCGACGCCTTGGGTCTGGCGTAAACGGCGCCGATGCGGGAAGCTGTCGCGCGACGACCGTGGCCGGTCCCGGCCGGGCTTCCGATACAATCAGAGCAGGATCCTTCGGCGGATGATGCGCCAGTACGAACTCGTGGAGCGGGTCAAACGCTACAACCCGGCCGCGAACGAAGCGCTTCTGAACCGCGCCTACGTCTACGCCATGCGCGCGCACGGCACGCAGAAGCGCGCCTCGGGCGATCCGTTCTTCGCCCATCCCCTCGAAGTCGCCGCGATTCTCACCGACCTGCGCCTCGACGACGCGACCATCGTCGCCGCCGTCCTGCACGACACGGTCGAGGACACCGCGGCCACCCTCGACGAGATCCGCGAGATCTTCGGGCCGGAGATCGGCGCGCTGGTCGACGGGCTGACCAAGCTCAAGCGCCTCGACCTCGTCTCGAAGCGGGCGGTGCAGGGCGAGAATTTCCGGAAACTGCTCCTCGCGGTGGCCGAGGACGTGCGGGTGCTGCTGGTCAAGCTCGCCGACCGCCTGCACAACATGCGCACGCTCCACTTCATGCGCGACGACAAGCGGGCGCGGATCGCCGAGGAGACCCTCGACATCTACGCGCCGCTCGCCGGCCGCATGGGTATGCAGGAGTTGCGCGACGAGCTGGAAGACCTCTCCTTCCGCACCCTCAAGCCCGAGATCTACGCCACCATCACCAAGCGGCTCGAAGACCTTTCGGCGAAATCCGGCAGCGTCATCGAGAGCATCGAGCACGATCTCACCGCACGGCTCGCCGCGCGCGGCATCACGGCTCAGGTGAAGGGGCGGCTGAAGAAGCCGTTCTCGATCTGGTCGAAGATGGAGCGCAAGTCGGTCGCCTTCGAGCAGCTCTCCGATATCGTCGGCTTCCGCGTGATCGTCGGCACGGTGGCGGATTGCTACGCCGCGCTCGGCGTGGTCCACACCAGCTGGCCGATGGTGCCGGGCCGCTACAAGGACTACGTCTCGACGCCCAAGCAGAACGATTACCGCTCGATCCACACCACGGTGATCGGGCCGAAACGCCAGCGCGTCGAGCTCCAGATCCGCACCGCCGAGATGGACGAGATCGCCGAATACGGCATCGCCGCCCACGCGCACTACAAGGAGGCGGCCAAGGAGGGCGCGGAGGGCGAGGTCCATCCGCGGCTCGCCACCGAGAGCGGCGCCTACCAATGGCTGCGCCGGACCATCGAGCTCCTGGCCGAGGGAGACTCGCCGGAGGAGTTTCTGGAGCACACCAAGCTGGAGCTGTTCCAGGACCAAGTGTTCTGCTTCACGCCGAAGGGCCGCCTGATCGCCCTGCCGCGCGGCGCCACGCCGATCGATTTCGCCTATGCCGTCCACACCGATGTCGGCAACACGGCAGTCGGCGCCAAGATCAACGGGCGCCTCGCCCCCCTGCTGCACGAACTCGCCAACGGCGACGAGGTCGAGATCGCCCGCTCCGACGGCGCCTCGCCGCCGGCCGCCTGGGAATCGCTCGTCGTCACCGGCAAGGCCCGCGCCGCGATCCGCCGGGCGACCCGCGCCGCGGTGCGGCGGCAATATGCCGGGCTGGGCCGCCAGATCCTCGACCGCGCCTTCGAGCGGGCCGGCAAGAGCTTCTCGGAGGAGAAGCTGCGCGGCGCCCTGCCCCGGCTCGCCCGCGCCTCGACCGAAGACGTCTTCGCCGCCGTCGGGCGCGGCGAGATGTTTTCCGGGGACGTGGTCAAGGCGGTCTATCCCGATTTCAAGGACGAGCGCCGCGCCGGCGCGAGCGGCGGTCCGGCGGCCACCGGGGCCGCGGGGCGGCTCACCCGTTCCAAGGATCAGACCATGCGGCTGACCTTCTCGGGGGAGCCGGATGGGGCGGCAAGTCCGGGCAGTATCCCGATCCGCGGTCTGGCCGGTGATCTGCCGGTGAGCTTCGCTCCGAACGGCGGCGCCCTGCCGGGGGACCGCATCGTCGGCATCCTCACCCCCGGCGTCGGCGTGACGATCTATCCGATCCAGTCGGCGGCGCTGGCCGCCTTCGACAACGAGCCCGAGCGCTGGCTCGACGTGCGCTGGGACGTCGAGGGTTCGCAGGAACGCTTCCCCGCCAAGCTCGCGCTCGAGTCGATCAACGAGCCGGGCACGCTGGCGCAGATCGCCCAGGTGATCGCCGAGCACGACGGCAACATCGACAACGTCTCGATGAAGCGGCGCACGCAGGACTTCACCGATATCGCGATCGATCTCTCGGTGCCGGACTTGAAACACCTCACCGCCATCGTCGCGGATCTGCGCGGCAAGCGCTCAGTCAGCCGAGTCGAGCGGGTGAACGGTTAGAGCCTCGAAGCGGAGGCTGGCCGCCCCTCTCCGGTTCGGCCGATCCCCCGCCCGCCGGTCGCGGGAAGCCCTGCACCGCGCGAGCGGACGGTAAGGCGAAGCGGGTCCTCGAACCCAGGCGTTCGCGCTCGGCTTGCGCCCCGCGCGCGTCGCTGCAAAAAGCGGCGGGAGACGGGTTGGCGAGCGGATGGTCATGACACCGGAAGACGTTCTCGAAGAATTTCGTTCGGCGGGTGCGCTGCTGCAGGGGCACTTCATCCTCAGCTCCGGGCTGCGCTCGCCGACCTTCCTGCAGAAGATGACGATCTTTTCCGATCCCGCGCGGACCGAGCGGTTGTGCCGCGCGCTCGCGGAGGTGATCACGAGGCAGTTCGGCCGGATCGACATCGTGGTCTCGCCGGCCATCGGCGGCATCATTCCCGGTTACGAGACCGCCCGCCATCTCGGCGCCAAGGCGATCTTCGTCGAGCGCGACCCGGGCGGCCCCTTCACCCTGCGCCGCGGCTTCTCGATCCCAGCGGGCGCCCGCGCCGTCATCGTCGAGGACATCGTGACGACCGGCCTCTCGGCCCGCGAATGCCTCGCCTCCCTGAAAGACGAGGCTGGGGAGGTGGTCGGCGCGGCCTGCCTGATCGATCGCTCCGGCGGACGCGGCGAGATCGGGCTGCCGCTCGTCTCCCTCGTCACCCTCGATATCCCGACCTATTCCCCCGACGCTCTCCCCCCGGAACTCGCCGCCCTCCCCGCGGTCAAGCCGGGCAGCCGGGCGATATCGGCGCCTTGACGGAAGGTCGTCCGCCGGACGGTAGAGGTTCCTAGGCTGCACCGGAAGTCGCGGAAGATTCCGCTAAGATGAACCGCATTACTTTGGCTGCTGTGGCAACTTCAGGTAATTATTCTTCCGATCTGATCCGATACGCACGGTGTTTTACAATTGTTGGTGTAGGGGCGAATTTTTTGAATTTCCCTTGGTTGTGGCGCGACATCTTGGCGAGCGGCACCGAAGATCCGTGTTAACTCCTTCTGGCGCTTGACAGAGGTTGCACCCTCCGCCACCACGGTGGTCGCTTAATTCGGTGCCCTTCGCACCAGATTAAGCGCCGCAACTCTCCGACATCACGATTTGCCGGCGCCCGCGTCGATCTGTTCGAGCAACAGCCTGTATCGGGACTGGGAAACGACCGCCAATCGGAAAGGCGCGGTGACGGGCTTTACCTGCGCATCGACCCCGCGTTTTTCTGTACTGCGTTCATGCCCGCATTTCTAGAAAAATGACTTTCAGCTCCAGCACACGGATCGATCAATGAGTGATAAACAAAGGACCGCGATTTTCATCGACGGTGCAAATCTCTACGCGACCACGAAGGCGCTCGGTTTCGACATCGATTACAAGCGTCTGCTCAAAGATTTTCAGAGTCGCGATAATCTCATTCGAGCTTTCTACTACACGGCGATGATCGAGGATCAGGAATACTCCTCGATCCGTCCCCTGATCGACTGGCTTGATTACAACGGATACCGCGTCGTCACGAAGCCGGTGAAGGAGTTCACCGACTCGGCCGGCCGCCGCAAGATCAAGGGCAACATGGACATCGAGCTGGCGATCGACGCGCTCGAACTCGCTCCGTACATCGATCACATGGTTCTGTTCTCCGGCGACGGCGATTTCCGCTCGCTGGTGGAGGCGATCCAGCGCCGCGGCGTCCGCGTCTCCGTGGTCTCGACGATCCAGACCCAGCCGGCGATGATCGCCGACGACCTGCGCCGTCAGGCCGACGAGTTCGTCGATCTCGCCCATCTCGCCAACCGGATCGGCCGTGACCCGAGCGAGCGCCCCGCACGCCCCGCCGGCGACGGTCCGCGCCGGGAATTCGCCGAGCGCGCGCCCCGCGCCAATCCGGGCCTCGAGAGCCGCTACGGCATCCGTCCCGGTCCGGCCGACGAAGAATCGGAAGGCTGAGCGCAGTACCGCTCCTCAAATCGCGATGACGGGAGAATGACCCTCACCGTCATCGCGAGGCAGGGCCGTGGCAATCCAGGACGCCGCCCCATCCGGAAGGGGCGCACCCCGGGAGCGCTTCGCATGCGTTCGCGGTGACGGTGGGCCCGGCTCGAGTCTCCGCCGAACCCGAGACCGCTCAGCCCTTGTCGCGCATCAGACGGGCTTTGTCGCGCTGCCAGTCGCGCTGCTTGACGCTCTCGCGCTTGTCGTGGAGCTGCTTGCCCTTGCCGAGCCCGAGTTCGACCTTCGCCCGGCCCTTGTCGTTGAAGTAGATCTTCAGCGGGATCACCGTGTAGCCCTGGCGCTGGGTCGCGCCGATCAGCTTGTTGATCTGGCGGCGGTGCAGCAGCAGGCGGCGGGGCCGCTTGGTGTCGTGGTTGAAGCGGTTCGCTTCCAAGTATTCGGGAATATAGGCGTTGAACAGCATCAGGTCCGAGCCGGAGGGGCCGGCATAGGATTCGCCGATCGTCGCCTTCCCACCACGCAGCGACTTCACCTCGGTGCCGGTCAGCGCGATGCCGGCCTCGAACGTGTCCTCGATCGCGTAGTGGAAGCGGGCGGAGCGGTTGTCGGCGACGACGCGCCGGCCGGGTTCGGTTTTGGGGGCCATTCTTCTTCAGGTTCGCGGACGCACGACGGCAATGCCCGGATATGGGCATCGCCGCCTCTTCGGGCGAGGGATCAGATCAGGCCGGCATGGGCGAGCGCGGCGTCGACCGCCCTGCGGCAGCCTTCGGTGGCGGGCACCAGCGGCAGGCGCACCTCCTCCGACATCAACCCCAGGCGCGACAGCGCGTATTTCGCCGGCACCGGATTCGACTCGTAGAACATCTGCACATGCAGGGGCATCAGCCGGTCCTGGATCGTCAGGGCCTTGGCATAGTCGCCCGCCAGCGTCGCCTCCTGCAGATCGGCGCAGAGCCGGGGCGCGACATTCGACACCACGGAGATGCAGCCCCGGCCACCATGGGCATTGAAGCCGAGCGCCGTCGCATCTTCGCCAGAAAGCTGGATGAAATCTTCTCCCAAAGCCTGCCGCTGGAGGCTGACGCGGTCGATCTTGGCCGTGGCGTCCTTCACGCCGGCAATGTTCTTCAACTCGAACAGCCGCTTCATGGTGTCGACGCTCATATCGACCACGGACCGGCCGGGGATGTTGTAGATGATGATCGGAATGCCGACGGCGTCGTTCACCGCCTTGAAGTGGGCGTACATCCCCTCCTGGGTCGGCTTGTTGTAGTAGGGCGTGACGGTGAGCACCGCATCCGCGCCGACGCTTTCCGCATGACGGGCCCGCGCCACGGCCTCCCGCGTCGAGTTCGAGCCGGCGCCGGCGATCACCGGCACCCGGCCCGCAGCCTCGGCGACGCAGATCTCGACCACGCGGTCGTGCTCGGCATGGCTCAGCGTCGGGCTCTCGCCGGTGGTGCCGGTCGGGACCAGGGCATGGGTGCCCTGCTCGATCTGCCAGTTCACGAATTTCCGGAAGGCCGCCTCGTCGAACTCACCGTCGCGGAAAGGGGTCGCGAGCGCGGTCATCGAGCCGCGAAGGCGGGCGTGAGTATCGGTCATCCTGGCGTTCCCGGCCGTTCTTCTTGCCGATCTGGCATGCCCCGGCGCCGGTGGCCTCATATCGGCCGCGCACGGGTCGCGCGAGACATAGGCCCTCCCCAGTCCGCGCGCAAACGCTTCGCTTGCGCAGTTAATGCCATCTTAACGCACCGGAGCCCAGCTTAAGGCTTGGCCTCCGTTTCGGGGTGTCTGATGACCTTGGCGTTCCCCGCCCGCTCCCTACCCCTGCTGCTCGGGCTCGTCCTGTCCGGCACCGCCATGCTGCCGCAGAGGGGCACGGCGATCGAGGTTCGCAACCCCGAGCCGGCCTCGGCGCCCGCCGCGCCGGCAAGCGACGCCACCGCGCCCGCGGGCCAGGTCAGCGACGGCCAAGGCCCCGCCTCCGATCCGGTGGCGGCCGACGCGCTGCGGCTCGATCCGAGCGCCGGCGAGGCCGCCTCCGACAAGCCGCTGCCCGCCGCGGCCTCCGCCTACGCCTCCACCGAATCGGATGGTCCGGTCGCCTTCCCGCTCCCCGACGCGGCCGTCTCGCCGGCCGCCCCCTCCCCCGAGGTGCCGGATCCGGCCCGGCCGATCGCCTCGGGCGAGACCGATCTCGGCCAGCTTCGCGAGGCGATCGACCTCTACCGCAAGGGCAAGGTCACCGACGGCGACCGGCTCGCGGCCGGTTTCACCGATCCGGCGGCGCGGGCCCTGCTCGAATGGGTGGCGATCCGGGCCGGCGCCGGCGTCAGTTTCGAGCGTGTCGTCGCCTTCACCCGCGCCAATCCCGACTGGCCGGCCGGCCCGTTGCTGCGCCGCCGCGCCGAGGAGCGCCTGCTCACGGAGAAGAAGAACCCCGCGACCGTGCGCGCCTACTTCGCCACCGCCAAGCCGAGCAGCGCGCCGGGCAAGTTCGCCCTGGCGCTGGCGCTGCGCGCCGACGGGCTCGACTCCGATGCCGCCGACCTCGTGCGCGACCTGTGGCGCGAGGAGAGTTTCGGACGCAGCCTGGAGGCCAAGGTCACCGACGCCTTCCCCGGCGTGCTCACGGTGATCGACCACCGCTACCGGATGGAGCGCGCCCTCCTGAAGGAGGATTGGACCACGGCCGCCCGGGCGGCGGACTATGCCGGCGGCTCCTATGCCAGCCTCGTGCGCGCCCGCCGGGCGGTGCAGGGCAAGGCCGGAGCGGCGCCCGCCCTCGCTTCGGTGCCGCCGTCGCTGCGCAACGACTCGTCCTACCTCCTTTCGCGAGCCCAGTATTTCCGCCGCGCCGACAAGGCGGCGGAAGCGGCCAAGGTGCTCCTGTCCGCTCCCACCAATCCGGAGGTGATCGCCGACGGGGACACGTGGTGGGTCGAGCGCCGGATCGTCGCGCGCAAGCTGATGGATGCGGGCGACTCGAAGACCGCCTACGCGGTGGCCGCCGCCCACTCCGCCCGCACCTCCGAGAAGCGGATCGAGGCCGAGTTCCATGCCGGCTGGATCGCCCTGCGCTTCATGAGCGACCCAGCTGCGGCGGAGCGGCACTTCGCCGGGGCCGCGAGCGTGGCCGAGACGCCGATCTCGCTCGCGCGCGCCGCCTACTGGCAGGGCCGCGCGGCGGAGGCCGCGGGCAAGACCGCCGCGGCCAAGGGCTTCTACGAACGCGCCGCGCTCCAGCCGATCGCCTATTACGGACAGCTCGCCCGCGCCCGGCTCGGCCAGCACAGCCTGCCTCTGCGCCGGGCGGCCGAACTGAGCCCGACGGCGCGGACCGCCTTCGACGACCGGCTGTTCGTGCGCGGCCTGAAGCTCCTGGCTGCCGCCCAGATGAAGGAGCTGGCACTGCCGCTCTACATCGACGCCGCCCGCTCGCTGACCGAGGAGGCCCAGGTCAACGCGCTTGGCGCGACGGCGTTGGAGGTGCGCGATGCGCGGGCGTTGGTCGCCATCGGCAAGCTGGCCACCCAGCGCGGGCTCGCCCTCGACACCCACGCCTATCCGACCATCGGCATCCCCGATTACGAGACCTTCACCGCGGTGCCGCAGGTCGAGCGGGCCATGGTCTTCGCCATCGCCCGGCAGGAGAGCCAGTTCGATCCCCGCGCCCAGTCCGGCGTCGGCGCCAGGGGGCTGATGCAGATGATGCCGGCCACCGCCCAGCGCACGGCCAAGCGCGTCTCGACCTCCTACGAGACCGACCGCCTGACCAGCGACCCCGCCTACAACGCCCGGCTCGGGCAGGCCCATCTCGGCGAGCTGATGGAGGACTGGAAGGGCTCCTACATCCTCGCCTTCGCCTCCTACAACGCGGGCGGCGGCAACGTGAAGAAGTGGATCGACGCCTACGGCGATCCGCGCCGGCCCGAGGTCGACGCCATCGACTGGGTCGAGCGCATCCCCTTCACCGAGACGCGCAACTACGTGCAGCGGGTGATGGAGAACCTGCAGGTCTACCGCAACCGCCTCGACGGCAAGAGCGCCCTGATGATCGAGCGCGACCTCGCCCGCGGCGCCCGCACCGCCGTGAGCGCGGAGGCGCAGCCGGTCACGCCCTAGCGCTTCCATCCTCGTAGTGGCGGCGCACCATCGCCTCCACGAAGGGCCAGAGGCCGGGGATGCCGCGCTCGATCACCGGCCGGTAGCGCGCCATCACCTGCGCCTCGGTGAGGCCGTTCTCGGCCCAGGTGCCGCCCTCGGTCAGCGTGTTGAGCAGCAGCGGCTGGAGCCGGTCGAGCGCCTTGGCGAAGCGCGCTTCCGCCGTCTCGACCGCCTCGAATTCTGTCCAGAGCGCCCGGAGGCGGTGCCCCTGTGCTTCGGGCAGGAGACCGAAGATCCGCTCGGCCGCCGCCGCCTCGACCAGGGCCAGGGCGGCGCCGTCGTAGGCGCCGTGGATCGGAACGTCGCCGGCATCGACCTCGACGATGTCGTGCACGAGCAGCATCGCGACGACGCGGCCCATATCGAGACCGGGCGCGAGATCGCCGAGGACGAGGGCGAACATCGCCAGATGCCAGGAATGCTCGGCCGAGTTCTCGCGCCGCCGCTCTCCGATCGTCCGGTTCTGGCGCAGCACGGCCTTGAGTCCGTCGATCTCGGCCAGGAACGCGAACCGGCGCGCGAGGGCAGAGGCGTGGTCGTTGACGTCGTCCATGTCGTTGGTCCCGGCATCCTGCGGCACGGTTGAAGGGTTCGAGGCGTCCAGGCAAGGCGGCCGCCCCATCGATTTCCCACAGGCATGGCATTCCGAGGCTTTTGGATCGCGGCGCGAGCACCGATAGAGTCGGCCCGCCATGGCCATCACGGATCCGATCTCCGATTCTGCCCTTCGATGCATCGAAGGCCGCCTCATCGCACGGGCAACGGAATCGGATGACGGGGAGGCCATCATCGCGGAGTTCTGCGAGGCGCTGGTCGCCGCCGGGCTTCCGCTCTGGCGCCTCAGCCTCGCGGTGCCGGTGATCGATCCCGTCTTCCGCGGGGTGAGCCTCGCGTGGCGGTGCGGACAGGGCATGGCCTTCTTCCCGACCGTGCACGGGCCGGAGGGCGAGGACACGTTCTTCCGCAGCCCCGTCGGCTGGCTGCGGGCGAACGACCTCGCCTTCGTGCGCTGGCGCCTCGACCGATCGACCGGGTATCCCGACCTTCCGCTGCTGGGCGAGCTGAGGCAGGCGGGGGCCACCGATTACCTGCTCCACGCCGCCGCCTTCGCGCCCGGCAGCGCGATGGAGGGCGTCGCCATCTCGTTTTCCACCGATCGTCCCGGCGGCTTCACCGAGGCGGAGCAAGCCGTGATCGCCGGACTGGTGCCGGTGATCGCCCTGGTGACGGCCAAGCTGAGCCTGTCGCACACCATGCGCGAGATGCTCGGAACCTATCTCGGACCGGCAACCGGCGCGCGGGTGCTCGCGGGCGAGATGCGGCGCGGGCAGAGCACGGTCGTCCACGCCGCGATCCTGCTCGCGGACCTGCGCGGCTTCACGGCGGTGGCGGATCGTGACGATCCCCTGCAGGTCGTGGGCTGGCTCGACGAGCATTTCGATGCGCTGGGCGAGCCGGTGCAGCGCCACGGCGGCGAGATCTCGAAGTTTCTCGGTGACGGCTTTCTCGCCGTCTTCCCCGTGGCCGAGCCGGATGCCCTGGCCTGCCCGGCCTGCGCGGGCGCGCTCGACGCGGCGCGGGAGGCGCTGGCGCGCAACGCGGGTCTGAACGCGTCCCGTCACCGGGACGGCCTGCCGCCCCTGGAGGCGGACATCGTGCTTCATTACGGGCGCGTCGTGTCCGGCAATGTCGGCACCGACCGGCGCCTCGACTTCACGGTGATCGGGCAGGCGGTCAACGAGGCGAGCCGGATCGAACGGCTCTGCGATGAACTGGAACGCCCGCTGCTTCTCTCGGACGCCTTCGCCCGGCGCTGCTCCGCCGCCCTCGTTCCGGTCGGCGAATTCGCCCTGCGCGGCGTCGGACGCAAGCAGCGGATCTGGGGGCTGGCGGCGGACGCCGCCGGCCCGTCA
Source organism: Methylorubrum rhodesianum (assembly GCF_014199985.1). Taxonomy (GTDB): domain Bacteria; phylum Pseudomonadota; class Alphaproteobacteria; order Rhizobiales; family Beijerinckiaceae; genus Methylobacterium; species Methylobacterium rhodesianum. Next base: position 149,657 of record NZ_JACHOS010000007.1, read on the forward strand.
GAGCGGACCGCCGGAAACGGCGCGTCCGAGCCCGCCAAGAGCGCAGCCCGCGAGGTCGGTTCCTAGCAGCAGCGCGGCCGTCTCGATCCACAGGCCGGGTTCGCTGGGCGCCGTTTGCGGCGACGCCAGACCCGCGAGGAGAAGCCCGGCCGCGGCCAGGGCGAGGCCGCGGCGCGGAAGGCCGGTCGGCGCGCCGACGACGAGGCCGAGAACCAGCGCCGCCGGCGCCGGCCAGAGCGACGAGTCGACGAGGGTCACGAGCGCAGGCTGAGGCCGATCCCCTGGCGCTCGGAGAGCGGCGCGACCCCCGTCGGCGCGGCGGCGCGTTCCAACGGCACCCCGGCCTTCTGAAGATAGTCCACCACCGCGAGCGCCCGCGCCCGCGCAAGGTCGGCTCCGGCGTCCGCCCGCTCGGCCTCGATCTTCTCCGGCTTCGGTTCGGACTTCGAATCAGGTTTCGAATCGGACTTCGAATCGGGCTTGGCCGCCTCCTTCGGCTCCGCCTTGCCCTTGCCGGTCTTGGCGGTTTTCGCGTCCTTCTTCGGATCCGCCTTCGCGTTCGCCTTGACCGGCTTGGGCGCCGTCTCCTTCGCCGCCTCGTCGGCCACCGGATCGGCCGGTGCCTCGGACTTCGCCCCGGCCGGGTCGAGATGGCCGACGACCTCGATCCGCTCGCCCGGGCAGGCCCGGGCCAGGGCCGCCACGGCGTCGAGGACCGGATAGAACTCGGGCGCGAGCGCCGTGCTGCCCGGAGCGAAGCGCAGGGGATGGCCGGCGGTGCGCTCGGCCAGGCGCTGACCGCAGCCGCCCGAATCGGCCGTGACCGCCGGCGCCTCGTCGGAGGCGATCGTGACCGTGGCGCTCCAGCCGGCCGGCAGTGCCCGCGGTAGCGTCCGGCCGAGCCGGGCGGCGCTCTCGGGATAGAGGCTGGTGCCGGTCAGGCGCAGATCGGTGCCGGCGATCGTCAACTCGCCGGTCGCCAGCGTCGAGAGCGGATCGATCGCCGCCGCGAGCGCTGCGGCGAAGCCGGCCGGAGCGCCGTCGGCGAGCCGCGTGCGGTCCTGGATCGATTCGCGGAAGAAGCGCGGGTTGAGCCGGGCCAGCAGCGCCTCGCGGGCTGCCTGATCCGGCAGGTGGCCGCTGAGCGTGACGCTGTCGGCGCCGCGGCGGATGCGCAGGACGTATGGAACGATGGGGCGGGCGGTGAGGGCCACGCCGCCCACGGCAGTTCCGGCGGGACGGGCGTCGCGCATCAGCGCCTCCGCCTCCGCGACCGCGGCCGTATCCAGAGCGTTGCCTTCGACCGAGATGGCGGCACCCTCGAAGCTGACCCGTCCCTGGTGGAGCAATCCGGCGAGCTTGAAGACGAAGCGGGCCAGTGCCGGGCCGTCGATCCCCTGCGGCAAGCCGCGGGCGTCGCGCAGCCGGTCGTCGATCGCCGCCCCCTCCGCTGCCTCCGCGGCGATGGCACGGATCTCCTCGCGGGCACTCTCCGAGGCGACGTGGCCGTCGAGTTCGAGGCTGCCGTCCGGTCGGCGGGAGACGCCGAAGCGAAAGTCCGCGACGACCGGCGGCGTGATCTCGACCGTGCCGAGGGTGTAGCCTTGCGGCGGCGTGGCCAGCGCGGTGCGCAGGGCGTCGTAGGCGGCGAGGCTCGCCGCCTCGCCGCGAATCGAGATGACGGTGTCGTTGAGCGTGGCGACGGCGCCGGTGGTGAGGTCCTGAAGCCGCTCCACGGCGAAGGCCGCCGCGTCCGGGAAGTCACGCGGCGCGCCCCGCGCGGCTCGGGCTCGGTCACTCAAGGTGGTGTCGCGCGGCAGGGCCGGCTTCAGGCGCTGCGCCAGCTCGAAGGCGCCGACTTCGGCCGGGCGGCTGCCCTTGGCCTCGATCCGCCCGGCGGCCGGACGCTCCACCGACCAGACGAAGGGGGACACTTCCTCGATCACGCCGGTCCGGTCGGTCAGGCGGCGCAGACCCTCGATCGCCGCGAGCCGACCGATGACCGCCTCGCGCTGCGAGGCGTCCGGGGCCTCGCCCGACGCGGTCAGGTCGCGCCCCGCCACCGAGACCCGCAGCCAGGGCTCGGGCTGCCCCTCCCCGGTCGCGGCCGCGATCTCCGATGCCTGCCGTTCCAGGCGCGCGGTGACGCGCGACATGCCGAGGGAATAGGCCGCTGCCGCGACCAGGAGAAGGACCGGCAGCCCGACAAGCCAGCCGATGCGAACCAGGCGCGATCGGGACGGAGGGCCGTGCGGCGGCGTTGATGACGGCGGAAGCGGCGGCATGGACACGGGGCTCGACCTCCTCGGCGGCCGGCGATGCGGCGAGAAGACACGGTCATCGGGGCGCTTTGAAGGCCGCGACGCTCTCGGGTCGACGCTGCGGCCTGCCGAACTGCGGACCTATACCGCTCCGCCGCGGGAACGAAAAAACCCCGGCCGTTAAGCCGGGGTCTGGAGGTTTTCCGTCCTCGCCTCCCGTCTCCGGGGGGCGGAGTTTTGAAGCGGCAGGCACGCGGCCTGCCGCGGGTTCGACTTAGAAGTCGCGCTGCACGCGGAAGCGGGCCTGGAACACGTCCTCGCTGCTGACCGTGCGGGTCGGGACTTGGGCGTTGCCGGCACCAATGAAGCCGCCCTTGTCCTGGTCGGCGACGCGGCCGCTCTTGACGCCCGTCCGGATGTACTGGCCCTCGATGCCGATATCGAGATCCTTGACCGGCGACCAGATCAGGCTCGCGCCGGTCACGATCTGGTAGGTATCGCGCAGCGACTGGCTGGTGGCGTAGCCGACCGGGTTGGTGAGGTAGGAGCCCGGAGCAACGGTGTTGCCGCTGTTGACCAGAGCGTTCGCCTGGCTGGTGGCCTGACGGGCGCCCGTCGGGAACCAGATCTCACCGTAGCTGGCGTAGAAGGCCGAACGCCACTCCGGCGACCAGTAGTGGAGGTACGAGGCCACCGCCGTGAAGCTGCTGGACAGCTCGAGACGGCCGGTGAGCGGGTTCACGACCGCGTCGGCAAGGTACTGGTTGAACGGGTTGCCGGCATAGACCGAGGCGTTGGCGAGGTAGCCGGCGGTGAAGCGGTTGATGCCGGTGTAGAACGAGGTGCCCTCACCGTAGGCGCCCTGCAGGTAAAGGCCGTCACCCGGAGCGATGAAGGGCAGGTTGAACTTCACGCCGCCCTGGACCGCCCAGCCGTAATCGGTCTGCGCGCCCGTGCTGATGCCGCGAGCGGCAAGAAGGGCCTGAGCGTTGGCGGACTGGGTCGCACCGGTGCCGGGGACGCCGACGGATGCGAGGAAGCCGCCGGTGTTGATCTCGCGCACGGCGGCGGAGAGCTGAGCCGAACCCCACGGAGCGTCGTAGCGCAGCGAGCCGACGAAGTCGGGCAGGCGCGAGCGCTGGACCGCGTCGATGAAGGCCACGGCGGTGGCGTTGCCGGTGGCATCGGTGCCGAGGATGATCGGGGTCGGAGCAGTGGTGAGAACCGTCGAGAGGGCACCCGTGCCCGCGGCGGCGCCGGCGGCAGGAACCGCGTTCGTGAAGAGCGGATTCGTGCGGTAGTTCGGGTCTTCCATCGAGATCGTGGCGGTCCAGCCGTCACCGAACTTCTGCGTATAGGCGAGCAGGTTGGTCGACGGCATGTTGGAGCCGAGCGAGGAGCCGATGATCTCGTAGTCGGCGGCGTAGAAGTCGTAGAACGAGGAGGCGCGACCCGCGGTCAGGCCGGCGAACTGGATGAACGCCTTGTCGACGTTGACGAAGTTCTGGATGCGACCGAAGGCGTCCTGGCCGGTGCCGGAGAAGGCATAGCCGCCGCGCAGGTTCGTGCCGGACGATAACTTCGTGTGGCCGGTGCGGCTCGCCATGTCCATGCGCAGGAAGGCGCGCAGGGTGCCGTAGCCGGTCTGGGTGCGGGCATCGAAGGCGAAGCGGGCAAGACCCGTGAAGCCCGAGAGGTCGCCGCCGCCGGTGACGCGGCGGCTGTCGCTGCCGATGTAGCCGTACTCGGCGCGGGCGCGGCCGGAGATACGCAGGCAGGTATCCGTGCCGGGGATGTAAAAGAAGCCGGCGCCGTAGGCAGTGCAGACCCGCACGTACTCGATCGGAACGGCCTTCTTCACCGGCAGGTCGGCGGCCTGAGCCCCACCCACGATGGTCAGCCCCGCTGCCGATCCAAGGAGAAGGCTCTTGACGAGCTTCATGGTAAACCCTCCAGAAGTTTCGAGACCCACGGGATCGGACTTCTGTATTGGCCAGGCGCCCCACCTTGCGGTCGAACCGGCCAGTCCTTTTGTCCCTTGGAGCTTGGGCCTTCCCACTCGGGCGTTGGCCAAGCTGCAGCGGGGTTGTCCCGTCCGCAGCGGCACCATGGTCGAGCGTCGCCGTACGGGCAACAGGCTTAGCTGTCTTGGAGGTGTCACAAAGTGGCTTCGCTGCCGTCTGTTGCAGCATCGCAACTTAATCCCTGCCCGGCGATAAAGTTTTCCCCGCTCTCAAGGTCAGGGCGAAGGATGATCTCTGGCACTGCGCTGCGGGACTGATGAGGGGTGAGCGCGGTCAGCCGCCCTGCGACTCGCGTTGCATCTCGAGAGTGAGCCAGCGTTCCTCGGCGGCGGCGAGCTCCGTCTCCGCGGCACCGAGCATCGCGGTCGCCTTCTGGAAGCGCCCGGGGTCGCGGCCGTACAGGCCCGGATCCGACAGAACCTCGCGCAGCTTGGCGATCCCCGCCTCCAGCTCGGCCATGCGTCCCGGCAGGGTCTTCAACTCGTGCTGTTCCTTGAAGCCGAGCTTGGTCCGTGCCGGACCCGCCTCCGCGCGCGGGGTCCTCTCCCGCGGCTCCGAGCGCTCGCGGCCGGCCTTGTCCGGCCCGTCGCTGCGAGCCTCCACGCCGCGACCCCGCTGGTTGAGCATGTCGGTGTAGCCGCCGGCATACTCGACCCAGCGCCCCTCCCCCTCGCTGACCAGGACGGTGCCCGCCACCCGGTCGAGGAAGTCGCGGTCGTGGCTGACCAGAATCAGCGTGCCGGCATAGTCGCCGAGCATCTCCTGCAGCAGGTCGAGGGTTTCGAGGTCGAGGTCGTTGGTCGGCTCGTCGAGCACGAGCAGATTCGAGGGTTGGGCCAGCGCCCGGGCGATCAGCAGCCGGTTGCGCTCGCCGCCCGAGAGCACGCTCACCGGCGTGCGCGCCTGTTCGGGCGCGAACAGGAAGTCCTTCAGATAACCGATCACGTGGCGGCTTCGCCCCCCGACCGTGACGCTGTCGCCGCGCCCGCCGGTCAGCACCTCCGTGACCGTGGCGCTCGGTTCCAGGACGGCGCGAGCCTGGTCGAGATGCACCATGTTGAGCCCGGTGCCGAGGCGCATCTCGCCCGAATCGGGGGGAACCGCGCCGGTCAGCAGGTTGATCAGCGTCGTCTTGCCCGCCCCGTTGGGACCGACGATGCCGAGCCGGTCGCCGCGCAGCACCCGCAGGGACAGGTCGTGGACGATCCGGCGCTCGCCGTAGGACTTCGAGACGTGCTTGGCCTCGGCGATCAGCGTGCCCGAGGCCGCACCCTCGCTCGCGGTCAGAACCGCCTGTCCCACCGGGCGGCGGTGCTCGCGACTCTGCTTGCGCAGGTTCTGCAGGTCGGCGAGGCGCCGCACGTTGCGCTTGCGCCGGGCGGTGACGCCGTAGCGCAGCCAATGCTCTTCGTCGGCGATCTTGCGGTCGAGCTTGTGCTTGTCCCGCTCCTCCTCCTCGAAGAAGGCGTCGCGCCACGCCTCAAAGCTCGAGAAGCCCTGCTCGATCCGCCGCGTCACGCCGCGGTCGAGCCAGACGGTGGCCCGCGACAGGGCGGAGAGGAAGCGGCGGTCGTGGCTGATGAGCACGAGGGCCGAGCGGGTCCGCTTCAGCTCGGATTCCAGCCACTCGATCGCCGGCAGGTCGAGGTGGTTGGTGGGCTCGTCGAGGAGCAGGATGTCGGGCTCGGGCGCCAGCGCCTGGGCGAGCGCCGTCCGGCGCGCCTCGCCGCCCGACAGGCGGCGCGGGTCCTCGCTGCCGCTCAGGCCGAGGCTTTCCAGCAGGTAGCGGGCGCGGTGGGGGTCGTCGCCGGGGGCGAGTCCGGCCTCCGCGAAGGCCTGCGTGGTCTCGAAGCCGGAAAAGTCCGGCTCCTGCGCGAGGTAGCGGATGGTGGTTCCGGGCTGGACGAAGCGCACGGCACGGTCCGGTTCCACCAGGCCCGCGGCGATCCGCATGAGGGTCGACTTGCCCGAGCCGTTGCGGCCGACGAGACAGGTGCGCTCGCCGGGCGCGATCGTCAGCTCGGCCCGCTCGATCAGCGGCGTGCCGCCGAAGGTGAGCGCGACGTCCTGAAGGGTGAGAAGCGGGGGAGCGGCCATGCCGGGCTTATGGCAGCAGCCGCAGCCCGGAACAACGGAAGCGAGACGCCTCAGGCGGTCGGGTTGGCCGGGCCGGTGGGCGTCGAATCGGGGAGGCCGGGGCTCTCGACCGGAATTTCGGTCGGCATCGTTCCGGGCGCCTCCGCCGGCGTTCCGCCGGGAATCTCGGGACCGGGGCCCGGTTCGGGGATCTGCGGCGAGTCGGGTGTGGCAGGCCCCGGCGCGTCCGGTCCGGGACTGCCCGGGCTCGGGATCTCGGGGCCGGGCGTGGGGGTTTCCGGGATCGATCCGGGATTGGCCATGCGTGCGCACCTCGCTGACGGCGCGTCCGTCGCGCCGTCGTCCGGGCCAACGGGATGCGGGCGGGCGGGTTCCCGCTACTTCTTGGTCAGGAGGAGCTTGTTGCCTTCCTTGCCGACGATCTTCTGAATCTTCTGGGCGAACATCGACAGCAGCAACGGCATGCGCACCTCGACGCGGACCACGTCCTGGCCGACGTCGATCTGGCCATCCACGGTCTGAGCCAGGGCGGTGACCGAGTAGTCGAGGCGGTCCCCGGTCCAGTTCAGCGTGTTGATGGCGATGCCGCTCTTGCCGAGGGCCTCGCGCACGCGGGTGGTGCCCTCGTCGATGCGCCGCCGGGCTTCGTCGCGGCCGAGTTCATGCGGGATCTCGACCACCATCGGCTTCGCCATCTCGCTCCCTCTCCTCAAGGCGCGGGCCCGGATCATCGATCCGGGCCGCACGTCGTCTGATGAGACAATTATGGGAACGGGTCGGTTCCGCGGCAACGCTCGGCGACGGTCCCGGAGACGGCGTCCGCCGTGCGGTCGCCTCAGCGCACCACGTTAAGCGAGACGTAGCTGGTGCCTGACATGCCGATGGCGCGGGCCGAGCCGCGGGCCAGATCGATCACCCGGCCGCCGACGAACGGGCCGCGATCGTTGATCCGCACCACGACGGAGCGGCCATTGGCGCGGTTCGTGACGCGAACGCGGGTGCCGAAGGGCAGGCTGCGGTGGGCGGCGGTGTATCCATTGGGGTTGAATCGCTCGCCGTTCGCTGTCTTCCGGCCGCTTCCGTACCAAGAGGCCTGGCCGCTCTGGGCCTGGGCGGGCAGCGTCGCGAGGGCGCCGATGACGGTAGCGAGGCAGGCGGCAGCGGTCCGGTTGGAAACCTTCATCGAAGATCGCATTCCCTTGTTTTTGCGATGTGTGTTGAGCGCCGCGGAAAATGAGCCCGATCTCGGCCAAAATAAGACAGGGATTTTTCGCCCCGCGTTAGGCTGCTGTTAAGAATATCCGCCGCCGGCTTGACCCGCTCTGTCGAGGAAAGAATTGATTACTTGGTGCGCGGCGCGTCAGTCTTGCCTCGAAGACATCAAAACTTGCGCGACAAGCATTCGGCGGCGTGCCCCGGCGCGTCACGAAACCCTGCCGGATCCTTTGTTGCCGTCTGCCCTCGGGGCGGCCGACCCTTGCATTTGTTGCATGGAGGAAGGCGGCAAAAACTGCCGCCCCATATCGAGACGCAACCGTACGGCGACGGCAAACCCGCCCTTTACCGTGATCGCGGCATGGTCCTGAGGTCAGTCGCGTAACCGGTGTTTGCCATGGCTTCCCCGCGTACCGCGGTCGTCGGCGCCACCGCCCGGAATCAAGTCTCGCGTACCGGGCGGATCGCGTCGGCGCCGCGGATGGGTCTTGCACCCTCCGTCCAGCGTCTCCCCAACACCCTTCCCCTCGACGAAATCCTGATCGGCGACTGTATCGCCGCCATGGACCGTCTGCCGGCTTCGAGCGTCGACTGCGTCTTCGCCGACCCGCCCTACAACCTCCAGCTCGGCGAGGCGGGCCTGACCCGTCCCGATCAGAGCATGGTCGATGCCGTGGACGACGACTGGGACAAGTTCTCCAGTTTTTCCGCCTACGACGACTTTACCCGTGCTTGGCTCAAATCCGCGCGCCGCGTGATGAAGCCGAACGCCACGCTGTGGGTGATCGGCTCCTACCACAATATTTTCCGGGTCGGCAGCGCGTTGCAGGATCTCGGTTACTGGATCCTGAACGACATCGTCTGGCGCAAGGCCAACCCGATGCCGAACTTCCGCGGCAAGCGCTTCACCAACGCGCATGAAACCCTGATCTGGGCCTCGCGCGCGCCGGAGTCGAAGTACACCTTCCACTACGACGCCCTGAAGGCCGGCAACGAAGACCTTCAGATGCGCTCCGACTGGTTCATCCCGCTCTGCACGGGCGAGGAGCGGCTGAAGGACGAGGCGGGCCGCAAGGTCCACCCGACCCAGAAACCAGAGGCGCTGCTCGCCCGCACGCTGCTCGCGGCGACCAATCCCGGCGACGTGGTGCTCGACCCGTTCTTCGGCACCGGCACGACCGGCGCGGTGGCCAAGCGGCTCGGGCGCCACTTCATCGGCTGCGAACGCGACCCCACCTACGCCGCCGCGGCGCGGGCCCGGATCGCGGGCATCGAGACCCTGTCCTCCGCTTCGCTGGCGCTCGCGACCCCGAAACGGGCCGAGCCGCGCATCCCCTTCCTCAGCGTGGTCGAGGCGGGCCATGTCCGCGCCGGTGAGACCCTGACCGACGAGCGCCGCCGCTTCCGCGCGACGGTGCGGCCGGACGGCCAGCTCAGCATCGGGCCGGCGATGGGCTCGATCCACAAGGTCGGCGCGCTGGTTCAGGGCCTGCCCGCCTGCAACGGCTGGGCCTTCTGGCACGCCGAGCGAGGGGGCCGTCTCGTCTGCATCGACGACTTCCGCACGCAGATGCGGGGCCAAAACGGCGCGTAACGCCGGTCGCGGTTGCGAAAGGACAAGTCCTTTCGCGGGTGCAGGGCAGAGCCCTGCATCGCCCTCTACCGTGTCCGAACGGGCTTCGGCGCCTTCTTCACGATCCGCGCCAAGTCTGATGGCCTGGACGATGCAGGCTTCGGAATCGGCCCGCGTCGCGGCGGCGGCTCGGGCTCGGGGATCGTCGCGAGATCCGGCTCGCGAACGGGCGCCGGTGCCGATGTTGCCGCGGGCGCCGGGCCGCTGAGTGCGTGGGCCAGCACCTTCTTCATCGCGCCGGGCAAGGGCTCGGTGTCGAGCGCGGCGCGGGGGGTGAAGCGCATCCCCTCCGGCGGCCGCGTGTCGGTCGCGACGCGGGCGAAAAACACTGTCAGCTCGAGGGGAAAGTGGGTGAAGCCGTGCTTCACCACGCCGGGCAGGCGCTTCCAGCGGGCATCGAGCGGGGCGTCGAGCAGGCCCTTGGCCGGATCGTAATCGGGCAGCCACTCGCTCGTCGGCGGCTCGGCCATGGCGCCGAGCAGGCCTTCCGGCGGCCGGGTGCGCAGCAGGACCGCCTCGTCGCCGGCCCGCAGCGCCACGAAGGCCGCACCCTTTCGCAGAATGCCCTTCTCCTTCTTCACCTTCCTCGGAAAGGTCTCCTGCAAGCCCTCGGCGCGGGCGCGGCAGGGCCGCATCCAGGGGCACAGGGCGCAGGCGGGGCGCTTCGGGGTGCAGAGCGTCGCACCGAGATCCATCAGGGCCTGCGCGAAGTCGCCCGGCCGCCGGTCCGGGACCAGGGCCTGCGTGAAGAGACGGATCTGCGCGCGGGCGGCGGGAAGCGGCGTCTCGATGGCGTGGAGGCGGGTCATCACCCGCTCGACATTGCCGTCCACCGCCGCCGCCGGCCGGTCGAAGGCGATCGCGGCGATGGCGCCGGCGGTGTAGGCGCCGATGCCGGGCAGCTTGCGCAGGCCGTCCTCGGTATCGGGAAAGCCCCCCGCGGCGGCGACCGCCTTGGCGCAGGCATGCAGGTTGCGCGCACGGGAATAGTAGCCGAGACCTGCCCAGGCCGACATCACCGCCTCTTCCGGTGCTGCGGCGAGCGCCGTCACGCTGGGAAACAGCGTCAGGAAGTTTTGGAAGTAGGGTTTGACCGCCGTCACGGTGGTCTGCTGCAGCATGACTTCGGAGAGCCAGACCCGGTAGGGGTCGGGCTGCTCGCCCGGAAGCGCCCGCCAGGGCAGCGCCCGGCGGTGACGGTCGTACCAGGCGAGGAGGTCGGCGGCCGAGGCGGCGGGCATGGCCCGTCCTTAACCGGAGCGCGGGGACGGAAAAAGCGTCTTCGGACCCTTTGCCGAAAAGTGACGCGGCCGCGGCTTCGGGCGGTCGCGCCCCGGCGCCGACTCCCGCAGGGACGGCGTTTCGGCTAGGATGGCGGGAGGGGTGCGCCCACCGCGCATCCCCTGTGTTCCGGGGTGCCGATGGCGCGCGTCAAACCGCTGAGCGAACTGATCGAGGGCTGCATCGGCCCGGCCTTCGCCGCGCAGGGTTTCGCCTCGTCCGACATCCTGGCCGCGTGGCCGGACATCGTCGGCGCGCGGCTCGCGGGCGCCTGCCAGCCGGTCAAGCTCGAATGGCCCCGACGCGCCCGGCGCGACGCCGAGGGGCGGCCGGAGCCCGGCACCCTGATCGTGCGGGTGGAGGGCGCCTTCGCCCTCGAACTCCAGCACCTCGCACCGGTGGTGATCCAGCGGGTCAATGCCCATTACGGCTGGGCCTGCATCGGCAAGATCGTCCTGCGACAGGATCGGCTGCACCGGGCCTCCCGCCGCGCTCCGCCGAAGACCCTCGACCCGGCGCGGCGCGGCGAGGTGGCGCTGGCGGTGGCCCGCATTGAGGAGGAGCGCCTGCGTGACGCCCTCGACCGGCTCGGCATCGCCGTGGTGGCGCAGCGATAGCGGCCCCGGCTTCGCGAAGAACCAACCGAAGGAAGAACCAACCGAAGGACGTGCGGGCGGCTGCGCAGCGTGATAAGCGGCTCGCGATAGGCCGTGCGGCGACGCGTCCCTCGGCCGGACGGAGCCGTTCCGTCCTATCCTGCGCGGTATCGGGCCGGATGCGGCCCGCGAACGGAGCCCGCCCTGCCATGATCACCCGGCGCGACGCCCTGAAACTGACCGGCCTTGCCCTCGGCACCGCCGCCCTGCTGCCGTCCCTGTCCTTCGAGGCCCTGGCGCAGTCGGCCGACACGGCCGCCCTGATGCAGCCCGGCCCCCTCGGCGATGTCTGGCTCGGGCCGGCGGACGCCAAGGTCACGATCATCGAATACGCCTCGATGACCTGCTCGCACTGCGCCCACTTCCACGCCACGACCTGGCCGGTGCTGAAGGAGCGCTACATCGACACCGGCAAGGTGCGCTTCACCCTGCGCGAGTTCCCCCTCGACCCGCTCGCCACCGCCGCCTTCATGCTGGCGCGCTGCGACGGCGAGGCGAAATACTATCCCATCACCGACCTGCTGTTCGATCAGCAGCAGAACTGGGCCTTCGTGCGCAAGCCGCAATCGCCGGTCGATGCCATGGAGCAGCTCCTGCGTCAGGCCGGCTTCTCCAAGGAGAAGTTCGAGGCCTGCCTGAAGGACCAGAAGACCTACGCCGCCATCAACGCGGTCAAGACCCGCGGTCTCGACACCCTCAAGGTCGAGTCGACGCCGACCTTCTTCATCAACGGCGAGAAGCGCGCCGGCGCCCTCTCGATCGAGGAGATGGAGAAGATCATCAAGCCGATCCTGGGGGCGTGAGCCGGCCCCCGGAAGGTCGTGGAAAAGCAAAGATTATGTTGATTTATCAACAGCTTAATGGACCCCTTGGTCGCCTTGACACTCAAGGTTGGCGAAACTATGGTGCGCCGCGCCGAGGGGACAGGCCGTTTCCTTCCGCTCCCGACGACGTGTGGGGTCGCCCGTGAGCGGTGATCCTTCAGGCGAGGGGAGCGGGCCGGAAAAGGCTCCCGCCGACGGCGATCTCTCCGCGAGGCTCAAACGTCTCGAGACGCAGCTCGAGGGGAAGCGGCCGAAAGTCGCTTCTTCCGAGCGTGCGCGCAACAGCGCGTCCGGCGGCTCGGCTCAGCTCGGTCAGGCCATGCGGCTCTCGACCGAGTTCATCGCGGGCGTGATCGCCGGAGGTATCCTCGGATACATCGTCGATCATCTCTTCGGCACCAAGCCGTGGGGCATGATCGTGCTGCTGATGCTGGGCTTCGTGACGGGGATCTACAACGTCATGCGGGTCAGCGGCTTCAGCGGCAGGAAAAACTGAGAAAGTTCGCCGGTAAGGGTCTCCAAGGCGCCTCTAGGGTCTTGAGACTCGCCCGGCATCGTGTAAGGGCGACGCGCGACGGACGGGAGCCGCGAAGGCTTCCACGCGCGACACACAAAGGGGCGGAAGCGGGCACATGGCGGTCAGTATCGACCCGATCCACCAGTTCGAGCTGCAGCCGCTCGTCTCGCTGGGTCACATCGGCAACCAACAGCTCGCGTTCACGCAATCGGCTCTCTACATGTTCGCCGCGGTGGGCATCATCGCGCTGCTGACCATCGTGGCGACCTCCGGGCGCGCCGTGGTTCCGGGCCGTCTCCAGGCGTTGGCCGAGACGCTCTACGAATTCATCGCCGACACGGTGCACCAAGCGACCGGCGCGGACGGCAAGCGCTTCCTGCCGCTCGTGTTCTCGCTCTTCATGTTCGTGCTCATCCTGAACCTGCTCGGGATGATCCCCTACGCCTTCGCGGTGACCAGCCACCTCATCGTCACCTTCGGCCTCGCGCTGGTCGTGATCCTGACCGTGGTGATCTACGGCGTGGCCAAGCACGGCACCCACTTCCTCGGCGTGTTCGTGCCGTCGGGCGTGCCGAAGCCGCTGCTGCTCATCATGGTGCCGATCGAGATCGTGTCGTTCCTGTCGCGTCCGATCAGCCTCTCGGTTCGTCTCTTCGCCAACATCCTGGCCGGCCACATCGCCCTGAAGATCTTCGCCTTCTTCGTGGTGCAGCTTCTGGTCGCCGGTGCCTGGGGCGTGCTCTCGCCCCTGCCGCTCGCGCTCACCATCGCGCTGACGGCTCTCGAGTTCCTCGTCGCGGCCCTTCAGGCTTACGTCTTCGCGACGCTGACGGCGGTCTACCTCGCCGACGCCCTCCACCCCGGCCACTGATCCTTCCCGGCCGGACCCTTCCGCCCACAACGAACCCCGTTCGAACTTCAGGAGTGTTTCATGGATCCCGTCGCTGCGAAGTACATCGGCGCCGGCCTCGCCTGCCTCGGCATGGCGGGCGCCAGCATCGGCCTCGGCAACCTGTTCGGCCAGTTCTACTCGGGCGCGCTGCGTAACCCGTCGGCCGCCGACAGCCAGCGCACCAACCTCCTCCTGGGCTTCGCGCTCACCGAGGCGCTCGGCATCTTCTCGCTGCTCGTCGCGCTGCTGCTGCTCTTCGCCGTCTGACGTGCCTTTCGAGGGCGTGCGAGCCGGCCAAGCGCCCGCCTCGCACGCCCTCGCTCGTTGATCCGGCCGCTCCGCCCGTGGAGCCGGCCTTCCGACGTCACCGGACAGGGCCATGGCCGAGCAGAAGAATCCCCTCACGACCCCCTCCCCCAACGCGGATACGACGATCGTTCCGCCCGGGAGCCCCCATACCCATACCGAGCAGCCCTCCGGCGGCCACGGCGGTGCCTTCCCGCCCTTCGAGAGCCACACCTTCCTCTCGCAGCTGATCTGGCTCGCGCTGGCGTTCGGCCTGCTCTACTATCTGATGTCCAAGGTCGCCCTGCCGCGCATCGAGGCGATCCTCGGCGAACGCGCCGGCCGGCTCTCCTCCGATCTCAACGAGGCCCAGCGCATGAAGGCCGAGGCCGACGCCGCCGGCGCCGCCTACGAGCAGTCGCTGCGCGAGGCCCAGGTGAAGGCCCAGGCCATCGCCCAGGAGACCCGCAACTCCCTCTCGGCCGAGGCCGATGCCAAGCGCAAGACGCTCGAGGCCGAGCTGAACCAGCGCCTCGCCGCCTCCGAGGCGACCATCCGGGCACGCACGACGGAAGCCATGGGCAACGTCCGCACCATCGCCGGCGAGACCGCCTCGGCCATCGTCGAGCGCCTGACCGGCCAGGCGCCCGACCAGGCGAGCCTGAACCGCGCCCTCGACGCGACGTCCGCCGTCCACTGACCTGAGGGCCGGCCCCGCGCCGGCCCCTTCCCATCCGAACCGACCTCGCTCCGGCTCGACCGGGCGGAAGGCCGACCAAGGGTTTGAGACCGACATGCTGTTGACCGCGGAATTCTGGGTCGCCGTCGCCTTCGTGGCGTTCCTGGTCATCGTCTGGCGGGTCGGCGGCTTTTCGATGATGACCAACGGGCTCGACAGCCGCGCCAAGCGCGTGCGCCACGAGCTCGATGAGGCGCGTCGCCTGCGCGAAGAGGCCGCGGCCGTGCTCGCCGACTACAAGCGCCGCCGCACCGAGGCCGAACGTGAGGCCGAGGCGATCGTCGCCGGCGCCCGCGAGGACGCCGAGCGCATCGCCGCCGAGGGCCATGCCCGGCTGAACGACTTCGTCGCCCGCCGCACCAAGGCCGCCGAGGCCAAGATTGCACAGGCCGAGGCCCACGCCTCCGCCCAGGTCCGCGCCGCCGCCGCCGACGCGGCGGTGAAGGTGTCCGAGACCCTGCTGCGCGAGCGCCTCCAGGGCGCGGCGGCGCAGGATCTCGTCCGCGCCAGCCTCGGCGACGTGAAGAGCCGTCTGCAGGCCTGAACCCGTCGTTGCCGATCGTCCGCATCTCCGCCGGGAATCGGTCAGGACGCGGCGCAAATCGGCAAGTCGCCATGGCCCGAGCCGCTAAGCTCCTCGGCATGCACGCGGGACCGGCCCAATACCGACCTGATCGGTCCTGCGACACCCGGCTCTGCCGGGTGTTTTCGCGTAACGGGCCTGCCTGATGCGCTGCGGTGCCGCAGATCGGGCCCGCTCCCGTGAAAAATTTTGAAGACAGGCGAAAAATCACCTGTGCTTGGCCTGTCGTGCCGTGACGTGTACGAATAGTGCCTGAAAAACACCCCCGTGAACGCCGACGGGAAACGGGTGGGTTTGCCCGTAAACAAGGAAAAGAGGCTACGCTCATGAGCGCCGGAACTGCGTCCGACAACACCGCCCTCGACACCTTCTTTTCGGCTCATCTTGCCGAGACCGATCCGGAGATCGCCAAGGCGATTTCGCAGGAGCTCGGCCGGCAGCAGCATGAGATCGAGCTGATCGCCTCCGAGAACATCGTCTCGCGCGCCGTGCTCGAAGCGCAGGGCTCCGTGCTCACCAACAAGTACGCGGAGGGCTATCCGGGCCGGCGCTACTACGGTGGCTGCCAGTTCGTCGACATCGCCGAGGAGCTCGCCATCGACCGCGCCAAGCGCCTGTTCGGCTGCGGCTTCGCCAACGTGCAGCCGAATTCCGGCTCACAGGCGAACCAGGGTGTGTTCATGGCCCTGATGCAGCCGGGCGACACCTTCCTCGGCCTCGACCTCGCCGCCGGCGGTCACCTCACCCACGGCGCCCCCCCGAACGTCTCGGGCAAGTGGTTCAAGCCGGTCTCCTACACCGTGCGTCGCGAGGACCAGCGCATCGACATGGAGCAGGTCGAGCGTCTCGCCCAGGAACACAAGCCGAAGGTGATCATCGCCGGCGGCTCGGGCTATCCGCGTCACTGGGACTTCGCGAAGTTCCGTGAGATCGCCGATTCGGTCGGCGCCTTCTTCTTCGTCGACATGGCCCACTTCGCCGGCCTCGTCGCCGCGGGCCTGCACCCGTCGCCCTTCCCGCATGCACATGTCGCCACCACGACGACCCACAAGACCCTGCGCGGCCCCCGCGGCGGCATGATCCTGACGAACGACGAGGCGCTGGCCAAGAAGTTCAACTCGGCGATCTTCCCCGGCCTTCAGGGTGGTCCGCTGATGCACGTCATCGCCGCCAAGGCCGTGGCCTTCGGCGAGGCGCTGAAGCCCGAGTTCAAGATCTACGCGAAGCAGGTCATCGACAACGCCCGCGCGCTGGCCGACACCATCATCTCGGGCGGCTACGACATCACCTCGGGCGGCACCGACAACCACCTGATGCTGGTCGACCTGCAGCGGAAGGGCCTGACCGGCAAGGCGGCCGAGGCGGCCCTGTCGCGGGCCGACATCACCTGCAACAAGAACGGCGTGCCGTTCGACCCGCAGAAGCCGACCATCACCTCCGGCATCCGCCTCGGCACCCCGGCCAGCACGACCCGCGGCTTCGGCGTCGCCGAGTTCAAGCAGGTCGGGTCGTTGATCGTCGAGGTGCTCGACGGTCTCGCCGAGAAGGGCGAGGGCGGCGATGCTTCGGTCGAGGCGGCGGTCAAGGAGAATGTCCACGCCCTGACCGATCGCTTCCCGATCTACAACTAAGATCGAACGCGACGCTTC
Source organism: Methylorubrum rhodesianum (assembly GCF_014199985.1). Lineage (GTDB taxonomy): Bacteria > Pseudomonadota > Alphaproteobacteria > Rhizobiales > Beijerinckiaceae > Methylobacterium > Methylobacterium rhodesianum. Next base: position 166,313 of record NZ_JACHOS010000007.1, read on the forward strand.
CGGCCCGCCCGAGCGGCGGGCCCATGCGGCCGCGGATCCCCTGGATCCGAGGCCGCTGCCGTTTCGAGACGGCCGCGAAGTTAATCCATGCAAAGTTTTTCGCCAAGAGGAGTGTACACGTCATTCCTTCCTTGGAATGATGTCCGCGGATTTGGCCTTCGCCTGAAGGTTGTGCGGCGCCGCTCGGGAGGGTGCTCCTGCATCTCTCGCTACACACGGATTACGGTCTTCGTCTCCTGATGCACCTGACGCTGGCCGAGCCGGGTGCCTGGATCGCGACTCCGACCGTCGCGCAACGCTTCGGCATCTCGGTGCACCATCTCCAGAAGATCGCCCAGACACTGGTCAGGGTCGGTGTCGTGGAGGCCCGGCAGGGGCGATCCGGCGGCGTGCGCCTCGCCCGCGACGCTCGGGAGATCCGGCTCGGACGGCTCGTCGCGGCTCTGGAGGGAGTCGGCACGGTGGTTGATTGCCGGCGCGATCCCTGCCCCCTCACGGGCCGCTGCCGCCACAAATGGGCCTTCGACGCGGCGGAGCAGGCGTTCTTCCTCGAACTCGACCGTCTCACCCTCGCTGACGTGGCGGCTGGACCGACGGCGGTGGCGCTTCGCGCCCTCTTCCGCCCCGAAGCGGGCGGGGGCGCCGCGACGCCCGCCGCGCCCGCTGCGACCGATCCGACTTCTGGCATTTGAGCGGCGGCTGGGGCAGAGAGGGGCGGCTTTTGAGAGTGTCCGGGACGAGGTGGTGAGCGCGCGATGCGGTGTCCGTTCTGCGGAGGTCCCGACACGCAGGTGAAGGATTCGCGGCCGAGCGAGGATTCGTCCGCGATCCGTCGCCGTCGCGTCTGCCCGGATTGCGGCGGACGCTTCACCACGTTCGAGCGGGTACAGTTGCGAGAACTCGTGGTGCTGAAGCGTTCGGGAAAGCGGGTTCCGTTCGATCGCGACAAGCTCCAGCGCTCGATCGACGTGGCGCTGCGCAAGCGGACGGTCGATCCCGAGCGGGTCGAGCGTCTCGTCAGCGGCATCACCCGCCGCCTGGAGAGCGGCGGCGAGGGTGAAGTCACCAGCGAGGCCATCGGCGAGGCCGTGATGGAGGGGCTGAAAGGCCTCGACGACGTCGCCTATGTCCGCTTCGCCTCGGTCTACAAGAATTTCCGCGAAGCGCAGGATTTTCAGGATCTGCTCGGCACCCTCGGCGACCGGCTGGAGGGCGAGCCCACGCTCCCGCAGGAGGAGGAGCAGGCGGCGCCCGCCCCGCCCGGCGAGGAGGCCGGCCCGCGCCGTCGCCGGCCCGCCCGGAAGTCGGCGTGACGGGACGAGCCGTGGACGCATCCCCGCAGGACGCTCTCGATCGCCGCGCCATGCGCCTCGCCCTAGCGCTGGGGCGACGCAATCTCGGCCGGACCTGGCCGAATCCGAGCGTCGGCGCCGTGGTGGTCGCCGATGGGCGCATCGTCGGGCAGGCGGTGACGGCGCCGGGCGGCCGCCCGCATGCCGAGCCTCTGGCGCTTGCCATGGCCGGAGAGGCTGCCCGCGGTGCCACGCTCTACGTCACCCTCGAGCCCTGCTCGCATCACGGCCGCACGCCGCCCTGCACCGACGCGACCATCGCCGCCGGGATCGCCCGCGTGGTCACTGCGATCGAGGATCCCGATCCCCGCGTGGCCGGGCGCGGCCATGCGGGATTGCGCGCGGCCGGGATCACGGTCGAGACCGGATTGCTGCGCGAGGAAGCGGCACGGGACCACCGCGGCCATTTCTCCCGCGTCACGCGCGGGCGCCCGAGCCTGCACCTCAAGCTCGCCCGCACCCGCGACGGCTTCGCCGCTCCCTCGACCGGCGAGCGGCTGAAGATCACCGGTCCGATCGCCGACGGGGCGGTGCACCTGTGGCGGGCCCATGCCGACGCGATCATGGTCGGCATCGGCACGGCACGGGCCGACGATCCGTCGCTGACCGTGCGGCTGCCGGGACTCGCCGAGCGCTCGCCGCTGCGGGTCGTTCTCGATTCGACGCTCCGCCTCAACCCCGCCAGTCATCTCGTGCGCGGAGCCCGTGATCTGCCGACGCTGGTGCTGACCGGTCGCGGCGCTCCGGCCCATGCCCGGCGGATGCTCGCCTCCTCCGGCGTCGAACTCGGCTTCGTCCCCACCGACCCGCAGGGCCGCATCGATCTGAACGCCGCGCTGGCCGTCCTGGCGGAGCGCGGCCTGACGCGGATCTGCAGCGAGGGCGGACCGGCGCTTGCGGACGCGCTCGCCGCGCACGATCTCATCGACGCCTGCACGCTCATCACCGGTTCCGTCACCCTGGGCGAATCCGGCGGTCTGCCGGCGCTGGGTCCGAACCTCGCCCGCCGGCTCGCCGACGGCTCCCTGAGCGCGGTCGAGAGCTGCGATTTCGGCCCCGACACGGCGGTCACCTACGAGAGGATCTGACATGTTCACCGGGCTCGTCAGCGATGTCGGCCGAGTCGTCTCGGTGGAGGGTTCGGAACGCCTGCGCCGGATCGTCATCGAGTGTGCCTACGATCCCGCCGGTATCGCGCTCGGGGCCTCCATCGCCTGCTCCGGCCCCTGCCTCACCGCCGTCGCGGTGGAACCGCACGGCACGGGCTGCCGCTTCGCAGTCGATGCCGCCGCCGAGACCCTGGACCGCACCACGGTCGGAACCTGGCGCGAGGGCACGCGGGTCAATCTCGAGCGCTCGCTCAGGCTCGGCGACGAACTCGGCGGCCACCTCGTCACCGGCCATGTCGACGGCATCGCCGAGATCCTCGCCCGCGAGACCGTCACGGCCGAGGACGATCCCTGGGGCGCGAGCGAGCGTTTCACCCTGCGGGCGCCGACGGCACTCGCCGGCTTCATCGCCGAGAAGGGTTCGATCTGCCTCGACGGTACCTCGCTCACCGTCAACGCGGTCTCAGGCGCCGATTTCTCGGTGCTGCTGATCCCGCACAGCCTCACCGTCACGACCTGGGAGGAGCGCCGGGCGGGGGACCGGATCAATCTCGAGGTCGATCTGCTGGCCCGCTACGCCGCACGCCTCGCCGAGACGCGCGGCCTGCTGCAGGCGTGAGGCCGATCCTCCGCACTGCCCTATCGAAGGGCGCGGCGCACGCCTTGCTGTTCTGGAGCGCCCCCGGCAGTCGGAGACGCGACCGCGAGCATCGGCTCTGACGGAAGGCTCCCGGGCGCGGGCCGCGAACCCGAGGCGAAGGTGAGGAGCCGGTGGCCGAGATAGTTCGCCACGGCGCCCACCGCGATGCCGAGGCCGTGGGCGAGCGCCTGGGCGACCGGCAGTCTCAGCTCCGGCAGAAGGATGGTCAGGCCGTCGAGCATGGCCGTGCTGACCGCGAGCACCACCCCCGCGCCGACGGCGTTGACCGCGAGGAACAGGCCGACCTGCCCGCGTAGCGATCCCCGCGATGCCACACGGAACACGAAGGCCCGATAGAGCCAGAACGAGGCGGCCATGCCGAGGCCGTAGGCGGTCAGCAATGCCGCCTCGAAGGGCAGGACGAGCGAGAGCGGGATCCGCGTCAGCCAGTTGATCGCCGTCGCCGAGCCGCCGGCGATGAGGAAGCGGACGACTTCGTTGCCGATCACGGCCCGAATCCCTGCGGGACGAGACCGGGCGGCAGGCCGAAGGCGGCCGCGGCGAAGGCCAGCCCGGCCACGCCGGCGAGCGCGAGGCTCGCACGGTCCTTGATCGCGAAGGCGACGGGATCGTCGTGGAGCGCGTCCCGTCCCGCCAGCAGCCAGACCCGGCCCATGAACAGGACGAGGATCAGCGGAAAGCTCCACAGGGCCAGCGGTTCGGCGAGGGCAGCGTGGTGGAACGCCTCGTTGGCGAGATAGAGAATGAAGATGACGACGCTGGAGAGGCCGGCGGCGACGCCGAAGGCGAGCACCACCGCCTCGTCGGCCGGTTGGTAGCCCCGCCCGGCGATGGTGCCGGCCTGGCCGCGCCGCGCGGCGCCGCGCAACTCCGTATGGCGCTTGGCGAAGGACAGCGAGGTGAACAGGAACATCGAGAAGGTGAGGAGCCAGGGCGACCACGCCACCGCGACCGCCGCGACGCCGACGGCGATGCGCAGGGTGAACAGGCTCCCGAGCGTCAACGCGTCGAGCATCGGCACCCGCTTGAGCCACGCGGAATAGGTCAGCGTCAGGGTGAGATAGGCGAGCACGCCGGTGAGCACCGCCGTCCCTGCACAGGCCGCGACCGCGAGCCCGCCGATGAAGCCGACGACGAGCGCCACCAGGCCGGTGGCGATGGAAAGCCGGCCGCTCGCCAGGGGACGCTCGCGCTTCGACCAGTGGGCCCGATCGTGAGAGAGATCGAGCAGGTCGTTCAACAGGTAGCTCGCCGAGGCGACGAGCCCGAGTGCGAGGAAGGCCATGAAGGCGCTGCCCCAGGCCTGCGCCTCGCCGGCGCGCCCGCCGAGCACGAGCGGCAGGAAGACCAGGGCGTTCTTGGCCCATTGGTGCGGACGCAGAGCCTTGAACAGAGCGCGCGGGCGCGAGGCGGCAGGGAATTCCTCGACCGGCTTGCCGAGCCGCCGGGCCGCCCGGAGCACGGCGGGGGATGCTCCTACCACGATCACCCGGCGCGCCGCGGCCCAGACGGGCAGGTCGGCGGCGGCGTCGCCGGCATAGTCGAACCCCTGGGGATACAGCGCCTGCAGCTGGGCCGCCTTGGCCGCGCCCTTCAGGTTCCGCACTCCGTCGCTCGCCACCGCCCGGTCGAAGACGGGAAAGCGCCTGAGTGCCCGCAGCGCCATCAGTTCGTCGGCGGCGGTGGCGAGCACGATCTCCTGACCTGCGGCCTTCCGCGCCTCGATATGGGCGAGCAGCGCCTCGTTGGCCGGCAGGGTCGCGACGTCGAGCCCGGCGCCTTCGGCGATGCGGCGCTTGAAGAAGGCGCGCCCCCGCGGCAGCCACAGCAGCATCGCCAGCAGCATCAGCGGATTGCGCCGCAGCAGCGCGATGACGCCTTCCAGAAGCAGATCCGTGCGCAGCAGCGTGCCGTCGAGATCGATCACCAGCGCCGCCGCCCGCAGGGTCGCGGCGGCCGGGATCGGGCTCGGCGCCATCCCGGACCTTTGCAGCCGCTGGGTCGCCATGCTGGATCACCCCCGTCCCCCGTGCGGGACCGCTATTCGGGGCCCGCCAATGCGCGTACGGGAATCTATCGCCGGTATCGACTTCGGACCGGTTAACCGCGCTCATTGCAGGTTGTGACGGCGGCATTTCCCCTCGATTTGATTAGTGAAACGGCTTCCGTTCGACTGAAGAGCGAGGATTTTCCAAATCGTGGCGGGGCGCGGCCCGCCGGTGCTGCGCTTCGGGCGCGCGCGGCCTGCATCCCGTAGCGCTTGTGGAGCGCGCGGCACTTGGGCTAACCCTCCGGCCCGCCCGAAACTTTCGCGAACTCGCCCCGGAACGTCACACGCATGGTCTCCCAACGCCGGGACGCGGACGCGCCCACAAGCATCCTCGAGAGCCTCGCTGGCACCCGCGTGCTGGTGGTCGAGGCCCGCTACTACGACGACGTCGCCGACGAGCTGCTGGCGGGTGCCCGGGCGGCCATCGAGGCGGTGGGTGCCGAAGCGCGGGTCTTCACGGTCCCGGGCGCCCTCGAAATCCCGGCCGCCATCGCGATCCTGATGGAGGCGGCCCGCAAGGCCGGCGGCCCCTACGACGCGGCGGTGGCCCTTGGCTGCGTCATCCGCGGCGAGACGGGGCATTACGACATCGTCGCGGGCGAGAGCGCCCGCGCCCTGATGGACCTCTCCGTGTCCGAGCACCTGCCGCTCGGCAACGGCATCCTCACCGTGGAGACCATGGAGCAGGCGCTCGCCCGCGCCCGGGTCTCCGACATGAACAAGGGCGGCGGCGCGGCCGAGGCGGCGCTGAGCCTCCTCGCCATCAAGCGCGCCGCCAATCTGGAACCCGCCCGATGACCGACCCCGCCGCGCCGCCGGCCCAGACGCCGAGCTCGTCGAAACCGAACACCCGCACCGGCGCCCGCCTCGCCGTCGTCCAGGCGCTCTACGAGATGGAGATCTCGGATAAGGGCGTGATCGACGCGCTCGCCGAGTTCGAGGCCTTCTGGATCGGCCAGGAGATCGACGGCGTCGCGCATCCGCCGGCCGAGACCGCGTTCTTCCGCGACGTTCTGCGCGGCGCCGTGGAGGAGCAGCGCGCGATCGACCCGAAGCTCGACGCGGCGCTCTCCAAGGGCTGGCCGCTGCGCCGGCTGGAAGTCGTGCTGCGCGCCATCCTGCGGGCCGGCGCCTACGAGCTGATGTTCCGCCGCGACGTGCCGGCCCGGGCCGCGATCTCGCAATATGTCGATGTCGCCCACAGCTTCTACGGCGGCGACGAGCCGGGCATGGTCAACGCCGTGCTGGACCGGGTCGGCCGCGAGGTGCGCTCCACCGAGTTCGGCATCCCCGCCGCCCCCGGCCCGACGACGGCGAAGAAGGGCTGACCAGAATGGCGCGCGCGGGCGAGGAAGCGCTGATCGCGCGCTACTTCGCGCCGCTCAGCGGCCCCGGCGCCGAGGGCCTTCGCGACGACGCCGCGAGCCTGACGCCGACACCCGGACACGACCTCGTGGTGACGACCGACGCCGTGGTGGCCGGCGTCCACTACTTCCCCGAAGACCCGCCCGGCTCGATCGCCGTGAAGGCCCTCGGCGTGAACCTGTCGGACTTGGCTGCCAAGGGGGCCAGCCCGCGCGGCTTCCTGCTGACCCTTGCGCTGCCGGACGACTGGACCGAAGCGTGGCTCGCAGCCTTCGCCGAGGGACTCGGGACGGCGAGCCGCGCCCATGGCTGCCCATTGCTGGGCGGCGACACCGTGCGCTCAGGCGGCCCGGCACTGATCGGCGTCACCGCCTTCGGCGAGGTGCCGGCGGGCGCGATGCTGCGGCGGCAGGCGGCGCGGGCCGGCGACCGGCTCTGCGTCAGCGGCTCCATCGGCGATGCGGCGCTCGGTCTCGCCCTGCGGCTCGCGCCCGATCCCGCGCTGGACGTGTCCCACCGCGACGCCCTGCTCGACCGCTACCTTCACCCGCGCCCGCGTCTCGCCCTCGTCCCGGCGCTGCGCCGCCATGCCCGCGCGGCGATGGACGTATCCGACGGGCTCGCGGGCGACCTGCGAAAGATGCTCGCCGGAACGGGGCTGACCGCGCGGATCGATGTGCCGTCGGTGCCGCTCTCGCCCGCCGCCGAGGCGGCCATCGCCGGTGATCCGAGCCGGCTCGCCACCGCGCTCACCGGCGGCGACGACTACGAAATCCTCTGCGCCGTGTCGCCGGACGACCTGTCCGCCTTTCTGGCCGAGGCGCGGATGGCGGGCGTTCCGGCTGCGGCCATCGGCACCGTCGAGGCGGGTGATGGAGCGCCGCTCTTCCTCGACACGGCGGGCCGGGCCATGGATTTCGCCCGCACCTCGTTCAGTCATTTCTGAGACGGCGAACCGGACGGGCTTGCGCCGTCACGCTGCGGAGCTCGACGCCTCGATCCCGACCTGCCGCCGGCTGAGCGCCCACACCCGCTCCTGCAGCGCCTCGTCCAGGCTGCGGGCGGACGAGGCCGTCTCGCGGCTCTTGGCGAAGTAGCGCCCGTTCACGCCGTCGAGTTCGGGCGCGGTGGCGACGTGGAGCGAGGTCCTGGCACCCGCCTCGGTCGAGATCAGGAACGGACGGATCAGGCCCCAGGCGAAGCCGAGAACGCCGTGGGTGTTCTTGGCGAAATCGCTTGCCACCACGCCCGGATGCACCGCGTTGACGGTGACGGGGCTGCCGGCCAGCCGGCGGGCCAGCGCGTAGGTGAACAGCACGTTGCCGAGCTTGGCCTGGGCATAGACCTTCATCGCGGAATAGCGATGCTCCCCGCCGAGATCGTCGAAGTCGATCCGCCCGCGGGTATGGGCGGCGGAGGCGAGATTGACGATGCGGGCGCGCGGCGCGGCTTCGAGCGGAGCGCGCAGCTCGTGGGTCAGCAGCACGTAGGCGAGATGATCGAGGGCCCAGGTCCGCTCGATCCCGTCGGCGGTGACGTGCCGCTCGGAGAAGATCGCGCCGGCATTGTTCACGAGGATGTCGAGGGCGGGATAGGCCGCCCTCACCTCGCCCGCGAGGCGGCGGATCTCGGACTGGCTCGACAGGTCGGCGAGGAAGACGTCCGCCGCGCCGCCGGTTTCCCGGCGCAGATGCGCGGCGGCGCGTTCGGTGCGCTCGCGGTTGCGCCCGACGAGGCCGACCCTTGCCCCGAGACGGGCGAGCCCGAGGGCCGTCTCGGCGCCGATCCCGGAGGAGGCGCCGGTGACGAGGGCGGTTCGACCGTCGAGGCGCACGGATCCGCGCCGAGGGGTCAGAATACCGCCTGGCCGATGGCGAGTGCGATCACCACGATGACGATGGCGAGGACAAGGAACAGGCCGAACAGGATGCGGGCGATCGAACTCGCGCCGGAGGCGATGCCGGTGAAGCCGAGGGCGCCCGCGACGAGCGAGATGACGAAGGCGATGGCGGCCCACTTGAGAAGCGTCATGGCAGTCCACTCCGATACGAAAGCGGAGCAGTAACTTCCAACGACCCGGCGGCGTTCCGCCGCGGCCCGCTGTTTCGTGCATCGTCCCGGAGGGTGGCCGCCGGCTCTCGGACATCGACGATGCTCTAGGCGCTTCGTCCTCCGGCCGCGCGCTGCACCAGCAGCTCTGCCAGCGTGTGGTAGAGCCCGCCGCGGCAGACCGCCTTCGACATCGCGTCGGCGATCAGCGCGGCGAGCATCAGCGGGATCATCATCGCGTGGTTCTGGGTCATTTCCGTCACGATGACGAAGGAGGTGATCGGCGCCTGCAGCACGCCGGTCAGGTAGGCGGTCATGCCGATCAGCACGAGCGCGCCCACGGGGACGTCCGTTAGGACGAGGCTCGCGTGGGCGCCGAGTCCGGCGCCGACGGCGAGCGAGGGGGCGAACAGGCCGCCGGGGATGCCGCTGATCGAGGACAGCACGGTCGCCAGGAACTTCAGCGGCGCGAACGCCCAGCGCGGATCGCTCTCGCCGTGGAGGATCCCGCGGGCCTCCTCATAGCCGGTGCCGTAGACGGCTCCGCCGGAGGCCAGTCCGCACAGGGCGACGCCGAGGCCGCAGAGCGTCGCGAACAGAATGGGACGGCGCCCGATCCAGGCGCCGGCCCGGCCCGGAAGGCCGCGGCCGAACCCGATCACGAGGCGGCTGAACAGGCCGCCGGCGAGCCCGCCGGCCACGCCGAGCACGGGCACCGCGAGCCATCCGGCGGTCAGGGAGAGCTGCGCGTCGGAGGTGCCGAAATACGTGTAGTCGCCGAGGATCGCCAGCGAGGTCAGTCCCGCGGCAACGATGGCGGCGACGATGAGGGCGCTGCCGCGCCGGTCATAGGCCCGGCCGAGCTCCTCGATGCCAAACACGATGCCGGCGAGCGGCGTGTTGAAGGCGGCCGCGACACCGGCCGCGCCACCCGCGAGGAGCAGGCCGCGCATCCGCTCCGGGCTCAACCGGCCGAGGGTCGCCATGATCGCCGCGCCGACCTGCACCGTCGGGCCCTCGCGGCCGATGGAGGCGCCGCACAGGAGGCCGAGACACATCACGACGATCTTGCCCGCCGCGACCCTGAGCGAGATCAGGGCATGGCGGGCCTGCGGATCGTCGAGGGCTCGGGCGGCGATCACCTGCGGGATGCCGGAGCCCTGCGAGTTCGGAAACACCGTCCGGGCCAGCCACGCCGCCAGGGCGAAGCCGGCCGGGCAGAGGAGCAGCGCCAGGGCCGGCGAGAGGTGGAGGGTCTGGCGGAACGCCGCCTGCGCCGCGTCGGCCGCCTTCGCCATCAGCACCGCCGCCAGGCCGACACAGACACCGCCGGCCAGGAACAGGATCCGCCTGCGCCAGATCGTCCAGGCATCCCCGGAGGAGCCGCGCAGCCGGCGCAGGGCTATGCTCAGGTCGGTCGGGTGCAGCGGCATCGCGGCACAGTACGCGGTTCGGGCACGGCGGGGCCATGCCCGCGCCGACGCTTTCCAGCACCCATTGCCGTCCGCGGCGCGAGAAGCGGACCACGCGCTGCAACAAATGGTCCCGGTTGCGGGATGGGACCGGATCTGCGCGTTTGGAATTTCTCGTTGAAGCCCGGATTAAGGCCGCCCGATCACGGGTCGCCGGCCGCGGGTGTCTCGACGAGCCAGCCTCGATCCGGCGCGGATCGGAGCCAGAGCAAGCAGCCGAGGAGACGGCATGGGGCGGCTGAACACGGTTCCCGCGAGCGCGGTCCTTCTCGGCATCGCGGGGCTGATTCCATTCGTGGGCTTCGCCGCCCTGTCGGTGAGCGGCACGGATGTCGGACTCGGCACGATCGGCCTGTCGCCGCGCGTCATCCTTTCCGCCTACGGGGCGGTGATCGCCTCGTTCCTCGGCGGGATCCGCTGGGGCGTGGCGGCGGCGCGGGGCGCCGGCTGGCGCGATTACGGTCTCGCCATCGTGCCCTCGCTGCTGGCTTGGGCAGCGCTCGCCGCCCCGGCCCCGTGGGACCTGCGCATCCTCGGCGCCCTGGTGCTTCTGTGGGGGCTGGTCGATCAGGATCTCGCCCGCCGCGGCATGGTCCCGGACTGGATGGGCCGGCTGCGGCTGGCGCTGTCGGTGGTCGCCGGTGCGGCGCTGCTCGTGGCGGCGTGAGCCGGCTTCAATCCCGCCCGAGCATGGTCCGGCCGATGGCGAAGACGCGCCCGTCGCCGAGCAGGTAGGCCGTGAACCCCTTGGGGAAGAGCGGCTCGAAGGCGGCGTCGCGCACGTTGAGGCCGCCGGTATAGGCGCCGAAGGCCGGCATCACGAGGCGGTGCCCGTCGGCGACGAAGCAGCGGCGGCGCACGGAGCGGCCGCGCATCGTCACCTTGCCGCAGGGGTGGAGGTGGCCGGCGATTTCGCCCTCCCCTACCCCCGCCAGCGGCTCGTGGCGCAGGGTCAGGCCGCCGAGTGACACCGTCTCGCAGTAGCGCCCGCCGACACCGTCGCTCACCGCCGCGTCGTGGTTGCCGGCGATCCAGACCCAGTCGCGGCCCTCCTGAAGCGCGGCGATCATCGCCCGATCGCCCGGCTCCATCCGCTCGGGCCCGCGGGCATCGTGGAAGGAATCGCCGAGGGCGACCACGCAGGCCGGGTCGAGCCGCTGCATCACCTCGTGCAGGCAAGCCAGGGTCTCGCGGGTGTCGTAGGGCGGCAGGAACTGGCCCGATCGGGCGGCGAAGGAGGAGCCCTTTTCCAGGTGCAGGTCCGATACCACCAGGGTGCGGTGTTCGGGCAGCCACAGGACGCCGGTGCGGTCGAGGCTGAGGGCCTCTCCGGCAAGCTCAAGGTCGGTGCCCTTCACGGTCTTCTCGAGTCTCTGGCCGAGTGCCAAGGTTTCATCCTCAACGATGCGGAGGAGGCGGCACGCCGCGTCAGCCGAGCGCCTCCTGCAGCAGCTCGGCTTCGGCCTCGGCCAGGATCTCGTCGGCCCCCTCCCCGTAGACCCGCTCCCGCCCGATCTCGAGCATGACGGACACGGAGAGCGGCGAGACGCGATCCAGCGCCCTGTGGGTGATTCGCCCCCGGATGCGCCTCAGCATCATGCCGAGGCGGGTCACGTCGAGGAGTCCGGTTGCCGCATCCTGCCGCGCGGCGCGCAGGAGCAGGTGGTCGGGCTGGTGGCGGCGCAGCACGTCGTAGATCAGGTCGGTCGAGATCGTCACCTGCCGCCCGGTCTTCTTCTGGCCCGGAAAGCGGCGCTCGATCAGCCCGGCGATCACCGCGCATTGCCGGAAGGTGCGCTTCATCATCGCGGATTCGTCGAGCCACGCCTCGAGGTCGTCGCCGAGCATGTCCTCGTCGAACAGGGCCTCCATGAAGCCGGGCGAGAGCGCGGCGCGCTCGCTCACGTCCTTCGTGCACCAGATGGCGATACCGTAATCGTTGGCGGCAAATCCGAGCGGGCGCAGCCGGGCGCGCTCCAGGCGGCGGGTCAGCAGCATCCCGAGCGTCTGGTGGGCGAGCCGCCCCTCGAACGGGAACGCCGTGAGATAATGGCGCCCCGCGCGTGCGAAGGTCTCGACCAGGAGGTCGCGCTCCCCCGGCAGGGCCGAGTGCCGGCGCTGCTGGGCGAGGTAATCCGAGAGCTGGCGCGGCAGCCGGTCCCACTCGAACGGGTCGGCGATGATCGCCCGCACCCGGGCGGCGAGGAAGGTCGAGAGCGGGAACTTCGCGCCGGCATAGGAGGGGATCGCCGGGTCGGTGCCGGGACCGGCGCGGGTGACGAGGCATTCGTCCTCCGACAGGCCCTCGAAGCGCAGCACTTCGCCCGCGAAGAGGAAGGTGTCGCCGACGGTGAGCGTCTCGGCGAAGTCTTCCTCGACCTCGCCGAGCACCCGCCCGCCGCGCGGGATCGCCGTCCCCGGTTTCGAGCGCAGCATCCGGGTCAGCCGCACCTTGATGTGGGTCGCCTCGATGATGGTGCCGATGTTCATGCGGTATTGCTGCGCCACCCGCGCGTCGCGCACCCTCCATCGCCCGTCGGCCCCGCGAAGAATCTTGGCGAAGCGCTCGTAGGCGCGCAGGGCGTAGCCGCCGGTGGCGACGTAATCGACCACCGCCTCAAAATCCTCCCAGGACAGGCTCGCATAGGGCGCGGCCGAGATGATCTCCTCGTAGAGTCCGAGGGGGTCGAACGCGTCGGCGCAGGCCATGCCGAGCACGTGCTGGGCGAGCACGTCGGGGGCGCCGAGGCGGGCGTCGGGGGTGTCCTGGGCTGCCTCCTCCACCGCGTCGAGGGCGGCGCGGCATTCCAGCATCTCGAAGCAATTTCCGGGCACGAGATAGGCTTTCGAGGGCTCGTCCATGCGGTGGTTGGCCCGGCCGATCCGCTGCATGATCCGGCTCGCGCCCTTCGGCGCGCCGACATTGATCACGAGATCGACGTCGCCCCAATCGATGCCGAGATCGAGCGTGGCGGTGCAGACGATGGCGCGGAGCTGTCCCGCCGCCATCGCCGCCTCGACCCGACGGCGCTGCGAGGCGTCGAGCGAGCCGTGATGCAGGGCGATCGGCAGAGTGTCGTCGTTGAGCCGCCAGAGCTCCTGGAAGGTGTATTCCGCCTGAAGGCGCGTATTGACGAAGACGAGCACCATGCGGTGCCCGCGGATCAGGTCGTAGATCGCCGGCATGGCGTGCCGGGCGGTGTGGCCGGAGAGCGGCAGCGTGCGGCCGATATCCAGCATGTGCAGGTCGGGCTTGGCGCCGCCCTTCACCACGACGAGGTCGGCCATGGGCGGTGCCGAAATTCCTCCGCTCTTGGCGGAGGCGGACGGGTTTTGCGAGACCAGATACTTCCTCAGCTCGTCCGGCTGGCGCACCGTGGCCGAGAGGCCGATGGTGCGGGCCTCCGGTGCCAGCCGCCGCACCCGGGCGAGCGCGAGGGAGAGAAGATCGCCGCGCTTCGAGGTGACGAGGGCGTGCAATTCGTCGAGGACGACGGTGCGCAGCCCGGCAAAGAAGCCTTCCGCCTCGCGGTGGGCGAGCAACAGCGAGAGCTGCTCGGGGGTCGTGAGCAGGATGTCGGGTGGGCGTTGAATCTGTCGGGCGCGCTTGTGCGCCGGGGTGTCGCCGGTCCGGGTCTCGACCGTGACGGCGAGATTCATGCCGGCGATCGGCGCGTCGAGGTTGCGGGCGATGTCGACGGCGAGCGCCTTGAGCGGCGAGATGTAGAGGGTGTGAAGGCCCCGCGCCTTGCCCCGCCCGCCATCGGTGCGCTCGCTCAGCTCGACCAGGCTCGGCAGGAAGCCGGCCAGCGTCTTGCCCGCGCCGGTCGGTGCGACGAGCAGCGCCGAGCGCCCGGCCCTGACGGTCGCGAGCAGTTCGAGCTGATGCGGGCGGGGCGACCAGCCGCGGGCGGCGAACCACGCGGAGAAGCGCGAAGGAAGGGGCGAGGCGGTCACGGCGTTCCGGCGGGGCACGTCGGCAGAGTGCCGCGGTCGTTCATCGCTGCCGCTTATGGCCCGATTTCGGCAGCGGACGGAAGCGGTCGTTCCGTCGCCCCCGCACGGCCGTCGCCGATCGATCCTTCTCGAACGTACCCCGATCCGACGATTACAGCGTGTAGCTGATCGCCGCGTAGTACTTGCGAGCATAGCTGGCGACCAGCTCGGCTCGCTCGACGTGGTTGATGATCCTGCGGGCGTTGATCCAGTCTTCCTTGGTCGGGCTGAAATAGTCGCCCAGCTTCTTCCCGGTGAAGGAGCCGGCGATCATGCCCTCGATGAGCACCTTGGTCGCGACGCCGACATCCATCGCGCGTTCGGGATGACCGACCAGATCCTCGCCCGTCAGCGCCGCCATCTTCTGGTAGTTGGCCTTGTGGGTCAGTTGAACGAAGCCGCGGCCGAGCCAGGATTTTCCGTCCGCATCGCGCGACCAGTAATCCTTCTTGACCCACGGCAGTTTGCCGGCCTTCCAGGCCTTGGTCAGGATCGTGATAGCCCGATCATCCGTCGAGGCAAAGGTTTCCCGCACGGGTTGCATCGTGCGCCCCGTCTCGTGATGCGTCGTTCCAAGCATATAGGCCAGCCAGCGGTCGTCCGATCCGGCGGTGCGGGATTCCCAGGCATCGAGAATTCCGTTGAGTGATGAGACTTGTGACGGTCTCATCGAGCCGTCGAAGAGGCGCAGCTTCACTTCTTCGAAGAAGAACTTTCGATTGATCGACATGCCGCGCCTTCCCCGACTTGATGATGCGCTTCCCTGGTTCTTGCCTTCGATCGTGTGGCCGACCGCTCAGGCGATCGCTTCACGACCGCGCCTGGCCATTCCGTTCACGCTCGGCCGGCAGCGCCGGAATTCCGCTCGCCGTACTGACGATCGACCGACGCTTCGTCCGGGCTTTTCTCCTTGGGCTTCACGGTCGAGCGGACGACCATGAACCGGTTCATGACGTCGAACCAGAACGGCGCCCCGAGCATGATGGCGAGGGCCGTGATGAGCCAGCCGCAGATCGTGGTGATCAAAGACCAGCCGATCGCGCATCGGGGCTTGGCCTGCTGACCGGACGCATCGATTCCGGCCGCGACGCAACTCTGCGGGCCTGGATACAGACCACCTTCTTGCAGAACCCAGCCGATGGGAAAGCCGATCTCGGAAAGACGGGACTTGAGGTCGGTGAAGGTCGCAGATGTGTCCTGCCGGCTGTCGCTGTTGTTCTGTCCGAACTGTCCGGTCTTCTCCGCCTGGGCCACGACGGCCTCGCGCAGGGATTTGTCGCGGATCAGGCTCTGGGCGACGGTGATCGCATCGACGTTGAAAAAAACGGCGGTGGCGAGGCCCAGGACGCCGAGGATGCGGGCCGTGCGCCGGGTGTACCAGCCGGACACCCGATCCATCGTCCCGTCATACCATTCCTCGATCGTCTTCCTGATCTTATCGAGGTCGTTCGCCCCGTGGGACAGTGCGGTCAGGACGACCTGCTGCACCGGATTCGGTGCGGAATCCTCGGAAAGACTTTTCTTCAGCGTCTCGAGCGAGAGAGGCGATTGAGTCTTGGTCGCCTTCGCCGCGAGGTCGAGAACGGCAAGGGAGAAGCTCTGCCGTGGAATATAGGACGGCAGCTTCCGCGACCCTGTCCTGTAATCTCCATCGTAGAGCGATGCGATCAGGGGATGGTTATAGAAGCTTTCCAGCGAGCCTGTGAATTTTCTTTCCTGCAAAAGCTCGGATATGCCGCGCTCGAGATCGTGGGACCGGCTCTTGGCGAAATTTTCGATCAGCTCTCGCAGCGCCGTCGCGATGAGGCTCATGAAGAGAAACAGAAGCGCCATGCCGATGCCGACTTCGAGCACTTCAGATCCGAACATCGCTTTCACCCCGATGGTCGGTAAAGTTGTATCCTAACAGAATTCAGAAGGTCAATCGCCCTTCGCATTGACTTCAAGGTGCGATGGGGCGGCCGGGTATGGAGTTCGAAGGGCGGCATGACTGGTGAGGCGCGACACGCCTCAAGATCAGAGATGCGCGTCGCGGCGCGCCGGTTCTCCCGCCGGAACCGGCCGGCGGGAGGGGCGGCGTCAGGCCAGCGCCATCAGGAACCGGTCGATCAGCTCCAGGGCCCGCTCGGTCAGCGACCCGGGATAGCGCACGAAGATGTGGCAGCCGCCGGCATAGACCGCGGTGTGGCCGCCGTTGTTGGCCGCCGCCCAGCGGGCCGACATGTAGAGCGTATCGTCCAAGAGCGGGTCGGCGGTGCCGACCGTGAACAGGGCCGGCGGCAGGCCCTTCAGGTCGGCGTAGAGCGGCGAAACGTCGGGGCGGCGCCGGTCGATGCCCTCGCGCACGTAGCCGTCGGCGAAGCGCTTGAGGTCGGTGGTGTTGATGACGAGGCGCTCGTCGCCCCACAGCCGCACGCTCGGGGTCAGGCCGAGATCGTAGAAGCCGGCATTGAGGTTGGCGCCCCGGAAAGCGCGGGGCAGGCCGTGCCGATCGCGCAGACGCAGGAGCGTCATCACCGCGAGATGCGCGCCGACGGATTCGCCGCCGATGGTCAGCGCGTGGATGCCGAGCTCCGCCTTGCCGGGGCCGGCGAGCCAGAGGGCCGCGGCCTCGCAATCCTCGAGAGCCGCCGGATAGGGGTGCTCCGGCGCCAGCCGGTACTCCACCGAGAGGCAGACGAAGCCGCAGGTGTCGGCGATGCGTTCGAGCCAGGGGTCCTGCTCGTCGGCGGCGCCCCAGACCCAGCCGCCGCGATGGATGTGGAGGTAGGCGCCGCGCGCCTTGCCCTGTGGGCGGATGACGCGCAGCGCCAGCGGGCCGCCCGGCCCCTCGATGGTCAGGATCTCGGCGCGCGGGCTGCGCGGCATGGCGGGGGAGGCCTGCGTTCCCGCACGGCGCCGCGCCCGCACCTCCTCGATCGGCAGCGACCACGGATCGGCCTGCGCGGCGTGAGCGGCCACGATCTCGGCGTTGAGCGCCTTCGTCTCGGCATCGATGTTCGCCGGGTCGAACAGAGCGTGGTCGATCATGGCCTTGGTCAGGTCGCGTGGGGTGGAAGCGGCAGGGCCGGCAGAACCGGATTCAGTCTGCCATCTTGAGCGGAACGTTCGAGGATGCCATCTGGCTGCCACCTCGAATGCGTCGAATGGAACGATCGACCCGCGGTTTGGCATGAGTGTGGCGGTGAGGCAACGCCGTTGCGGGGTTGCCACGAGGTCTTGAGCAGATGGCGAGGATCCTGACCGAATGACCGGCGATCACGACACGCGGCGCGGCCCGTTCGAGCCCGGCGCCTACCCGGCCAACCCGCGCTACGGCGAGCCGCGTCGCCGCTCCGGGCTCAACCGCTTCCTCGGCGGCTCGCCCGTGGCGGTGTTCGTGAAACTGCTGTTCCTGTCCGTCCTCGTCGGCGCCGTGATGGCGATGTTCGGCCTGACGCCGGGCCTGCTGTTCTGGCAGTTCTACGATCTCACCCGTTCGCTGATCGATCTCGGCCTCGACACCTTCCACGATTTCGGCCGCTGGATCCTCGCCGGTGCGGCGGTGGTGGTGCCGATCTGGCTCATCGCCCGCCTTCTGACGGTGTCGCGCGAGCGCTGAAGCGTCGCTGGCGTCACGTCGTCGGGGGCGCCGTCCCGGGACATGCGACACAGCAACAGCTTGGAACCGTTCCGATTGCCTCGCCCTCGCGAACGGTTCTAAGAGACGTGAAGAGAAGCAAGAAACCGCATCGAGGCGCGTCGTGCAGACCAATTTCGCCCCCGAGCAGCTCGCCGACCCCGCCATGGCGGCCTCGGAGAAGATCCTGCGGACCTGTGTCCATTGCGGGTTCTGCACCGCGACTTGCCCGACCTATCTTCTGCTCGGCGATGAGCTCGATTCACCGCGCGGGCGCATCTATCTGATCAAGGACATGCTGGAGGGCGGCAAGCCGGCGAGCCGCGAGGTGGTCAAGCACGTCGACCGCTGTCTCTCCTGCCTCTCCTGCATGACGACCTGCCCATCGGGGGTGCATTACATGCACCTCGTCGATCACGCCCGCACCCATATCGAGAAGACCTACAAGCGCCCGTTCTCCGACCGTGCCCTGCGGGCTCTGCTGGCCCTGGTCCTGCCCTACCCGAACCGCTTCCGGCTGGCGCTGCTCGCGGCCAAGGTCGGAGCGCCGTTCCGCCCCCTCGTCGCCCGGCTGCCGCGGGTCGGCAACCGGCTCGCGGCGATGCTCGACCTGGCTCCCGCGCAGCTGCCGAACCGCAACCGCACCGACCGGCCCGGCACCTTCCCTGCCGATACCTCGGCGCAGGAGATCAGCACGCTTTTCCAGACCGGCGAGGACAAGGCGCCGGCGCCCCGTCGCGGCCGGGTCGCGCTGCTGCGCGGCTGCGCCCAGAGCGTGCTGCGGCCGGACTTCAACGAGGCGGCGATCCGCCTGCTCAACCGCCACGGCGTCGAGGTGGTCCTGCCCAAGGGCGAGGGCTGCTGCGGCGCGCTGACACACCATATGGGCCGCGAAGACTCCGCCCACGGCCATGCCAAGCGCACGATCGACGCCTGGATCGCCGAGATGGACGGGCCCGGCCTCGACGCCATCGTCGTCACCGCCTCGGGCTGCGGCACGACGATCAAGGATTACGGCTTCATGTTCCGCGACGACCCGGCCTATGCCGAGAAGGCGGCGCGGGTCTCGGCGATCGCCAAGGACGTCACCGAGTACATGGCCGAGATCGGCCTGCTGCCGCCGGTCGAGGATACCGACCTCGTCGTCGCCTACCATTCCGCCTGCTCGATGCAGCACGGGCAGGCGATCCGGACCGAGCCGAAGAACCTCCTCAAGAAGGCGGGCTTCACCGTGAAGGACGTGCCGGAAGGGCATATCTGCTGCGGCTCGGCCGGCACCTACAACATCCTCCAGCCGGAGATCGCCGCGCGCCTGCGCGACCGCAAGGTCGCCAATATCGAGCGCGTGAAGCCGGACCTGATCGCCACCGGCAATATCGGTTGCGCCACCCAGATCGGGAAAGGCACCGACATCCCGATCCTGCACACCGTCGAACTGCTCGACTGGGCGACCGGCGGCCCGCGCCCGGAGGCGCTGGCGCATCTGCCGGCCCGCCCGGCGGTCGCTCGAGCGTACGCGTAAGGTCAAGATTGATTTTCCCGCTCTGCACAATTGCGGGTCGTCTCTTCCTTGACCTCGCTGCAGGTGCGAATTAGGCCCGCAACCAGTGTCGGCCTGAGATCGTTTGCAGCCTTATGACAGAGAACCCGCCAGAGTTGCCCGTCGTCCTCCTCGTCGAAGATGACGGCCTGCTCCTGATGGAGGCCTCCGACACGCTGGCGGAGGCCGGGTTCAACGTCCTCGAAGCGCACCATGCCGACAAGGCCCTCGACGTGCTTCAGGACCGTCCCGACGTCGAGGTCCTGATGACCGACGTCGATATGCCGATGGGCTCGATGGACGGCTTCGCCCTGGCCCGCGTCGTCGCCCATCGCTGGCCGGACATCCCGGTGCTGATCGTCTCCGGCATGGGGACGCCCGGTCCCGGCGACATGCCGGAGGGGGCCCGCTTCATCCCGAAGCCCTACGCGCCGACCATGCTGGTGCGGACCCTCAAGGCCTGCCTCAAGCGCGCCGCCTGAGGGCCGCGCCCAGACGTTTCGTGCATGGCCGATCCGCGCCGGGACCGATCGCGGGTTTCGCCGCGGACCGTTTCGCGGCAGAAGGCACGTCAGAGATGTGCGCCGCTCCTGTGCGCCGACAGACCGATCAGTTCAGGTCCCGCCATGACCGCCGAGCCAAAGACCCTCCGCCTCGCCACCCAGGCGGTCCATGCGGGCGCCGCGCCCGATCCCGCCACCGGCGCGCGGGCGCAGCCGATCTACTTCACCAACGGCTTCGTCTTCGACTCCACCGAGCAGGCGGCCGACATCTTCGCGATGCGCCGGACCGGCTTCTCGTACTCGCGCGGCTCGAATCCGACGGTCGCCGCGCTGGAGCGCCGGATCGCCGCGCTGGAAGGCGCCAAGGCGGCGGTCGCGGTCTCCTCCGGGCAGTCGGCGGTGCTGCTCGTGATGATGACGCTGATGCAGACCGGCGATGCCTACGTCGCCTCGCCGCGCCTGTTCGGCGGCTCGCTCGGCCTGATGCGCCGGCTCGAGGGGCGCTACGATCTCACGCCGCAATTCGCCGCCGACCTGACGCCGGAGGCGTTCGAGGCGGCGATCACGCCGCAGACCAAGGCGATCATCTGCGAGTCGATCGTCAACCCTTGCGCCACCGTGATGGACCTCGAGGGCATCAGTGCGGTCGCCAAGCGGCACGGGCTGCCGCTCGTGATCGACAACACCCTCGCCTCGCCGGCCCTGATCCGCCCGATCGAGCACGGCGCCGACATCGTCGTCCACTCGACCTCGAAGTTTCTCGGCGGCTCGGGTCAGGTGATCGGCGGCATGATCTGCGATGCCGGCACCTTCGACTGGAAGGCGCAGGGCTCGCGCTACAACCTCATCAACGATCCCTGGCCGGACTATGACGGCCTGATCGTCAGCGAGCGCTTCCCCGAGATCAGCTTCGCCGTCGCCTGCCGCCTGTTCGGCCTGCGCGACCTCGGCCCCGGCCTCTCGCCGATGAACGCCTTCCTCACGCTCACCGGCATCGAGACCCTGCCGCTGCGGATGGAGCGCCACTGCGCCAACGCCAAGGCGGTCGCCGCCTACCTCAAGGACCATCCGGCGGTGGCGTGGGTGAGCTACCCGGCCCTGCCGGGGCAGAAGGGCGAGGCGCTCGCCAACCGCTACGTGCCGCAGGGACCGGGCTCGATCTTCACCTTCGCGCTCAAGGGCGGCGAGCCGGCCGCGCTCCAGTTCATCGCCGGTCTGGAGCTGATCTCGCACCTCGTGAACATCGGCGAGATCAAGTCGCTGGCGATCCACCCGGCGACCACCACCCATCGCCAGCTTCGCCCCGAGGAGCGTGCCGCGGCCTGCGTCGGCCCCGAGACCGTGCGCCTGTCGATCGGCCTGGAGGATCCGGAGGATCTGATCGCGGATATCGAGCAGGCCCTGGCCAAGATCGGCTGAGGCCGCCATGGCAAGGCGGGGGCGCATCGCAGCGGTGATCGGCGGCCTCGCCGTCCTCGGCGCGGGTGCCCTCGTCCTCGCGGACTACCTCCAGCTCGGCCGCACCGAACCGCCGCTTGCGGCCGAGCCGGAGCGCGCCGACCGCGTGCTGGTGGAGAAGGCCGCGCGCCGGCTGACCCTGCTGCGCCAAGGCCGGGTGCTCGCGACCTACCCCGTGTCCCTCGGCTTCGCGCCGGAAGGGCACAAGGCCCGCGAAGGCGACGGGCGCACCCCCGAGGGCGTCTACACCATCGCCTTCCGCAACCCGCGCAGCGTCGCCCACCTTTCCCTCAAGGTCTCCTACCCCTCGCCCGCCGACGAGGCGGCGGCGCGGGCCGGCGGCTACGCGCCCGGCGGCGACATCATGATCCACGGTCTGATGAACGGCTTCTCCTGGCTCGGCGGCCTGCATCGATGGATGGACTGGACCCAGGGCTGCGTCGGGGTCACCAATGCCGAGATGCGTGCGATCTACGCCCGCGTCGATGTCGGCACGCCGATCGAGATCAAGCCGTAGCGGCACGGGACGACCCTGTTGGTCGCGTGCGGTGCGAGCCAACCACCCCGAGCCAGCCAACCGATGAAGCGATCGGACGACCGTCTCCCTGCGCAGGAATCCCCTGCGAGGTGAGATTCATCCCTATAGCGTGGTCGCGTCAGCCGCCGCGCTTCGGCTGACAGACTTCCCACTCGCTCCTACGCGCGATTGAGCGGCGTCGCGATGCCGTTTCCGGTTCGGGCTTGTACCGTCTCGAAGGGATCTTGAATCCGTTCGATGCACCGGCGGCATCATCAAGCCGTCGAGCCCGATTTAATGCATTTGTTAATACGGGTGCGCTAACACACTTTTGTCACCAGACCCGGTCGATCCGTGCGCGGCGGATGCCCCGGCACTTTACGCGCCTCTCCGCTCGATGCGACTCACGCTCAAGGCCACTCTGGTCGCCCTATTCGGCGGCGTTGCCCTCATCACGGCGATCCAAGGCGCGATTTCGCTACGCGAACTGTCTTCGATCCGGAAGCGCGTCAACGAAGTTGCGGTGAACTGGCTTCCCTCAGTCGTCACGGTCAACGAGATGAATGCCGCCGCAAACCGGATCCGTCTGCGGCAGTATCGGTTGATCACGGCCTCCAGCGACCCGGAGGCGGTGGCCGGCAACCGCGAACTCTACGACAGGGGCGTCGCTGAGATGAGGGATGCACGGCGCCGGTACGAATCCCTCATCTCATCGTCCGAGGAGCGTGCCCTCTACGATCAGTTCACGGCGATCTGGAGCCGCTACGAGCAGGCGAGCGAAAGCCTGATCAGGTCCATCAATGAGGGGCGGCATCAGGAGGCTCTCGCAGAACTCGCCGGTCCCGGTGTCTTCAAGCTCTTTTCAGATTCCAGCGCCTTGCTCGTGCAGGCGGTCGCACTGAACCAGCGGGGAGCCCGCAGGGATGCCGATGCCGCCGTCGGCGCGGCCGACGATGCTTCGGTCACGGCCGTCGTGTCGGTCGCACTGACGGTCGTCCTCGCATTCGGCGCCATGGTATTCAGCTTCCTGCGGATCTCCCGGCCGATCACCGGCATGACCGGCATGATGGGAGCGCTCGCGGCCGGCGACGTCGAGACCCCGGTGCCCTACCGGCAGCGTCGGGACGAGATCGGCGCGATGGCGGGCGCGGTCCAGGTGTTCAAGGACAACCTGATCCGCACCCGCGCCCTGGAGGCCGAGACGGCGCTCGCCCGCGCATCGGCCGAGGAACAGCGGAAGGCCGCCATGCGGGCCATGGCCGACAGCTTCGAGGCGGCCATCGGCGGGATCATCGGCACCGTGACCTCGGCGGCGACGCAACTGCAGGCCACGGCCCAGAGCATGTCGGGAACCGCCACCGAGACGGCCTCGCAATCCGTCACCGTCGCGTCCGCGGCCGAGGAGGCGGCGGCGAATGTCGAGACCGTCGCGGCCGCCGCCGAGGAGCTCGGCACCTCCGTCCACGAGATCGGCCGGCAGGTGGCCAGCTCGTCCGAACTCGCCCAGATGGCGGTCGGCGAGGCCAACCAGACCGCCGGGCTGGTTCAGAACCTGTCGAGTGCGGCGGCGAAGATCGGCGACGTGGTGTCGATGATCTCGACGATTGCCGGCCAGACCAATCTGCTGGCGCTCAACGCCACGATCGAGGCGGCCCGCGCCGGCGAGGCCGGGCGCGGCTTCGCCGTGGTCGCGGCCGAGGTCAAGGAGCTCGCCAACCAGACCGCCCGCGCCACCAGCGAGATCGCGCAGCAGATCGGCACGATCCAGGGGGCCACGGATCATGCCGTCTCGGCCATCGACGGCATCTCCGGCCGCATCCGCGAGATCAACAACGTGGCGTCCGGCATCGCGGCCGCGGTCGAGCAGCAGGGCGCGGCGACGCAGGAGATCGTGCGCAACGTCGCTCAGGCCGCGACCGGCACGGGCGAGGTGACCACCAACATCGCCGGCGTCGCCCGTGCGTCCGAGGAAACGGGCGCAGCGGCCAACCAAGTGCTCGGTGCGGCGTCCGAGCTGTCGCGCCAGTCCGAGTGCCTGTCGGCGGAAGTGAGCCGCTTCCTCGCGACGGTGCGCGCCGCCTGACGAGCCGATGCTGGAGAGGTCCGCACAACTCGGGTTGCCACGCCCTCTCAAGACGACGTGGTGTCGCATTCCGATCAAAAATGAGGTGATCGCAAAGTCCGGGAGCGCATCGCTAGGTCCATGGTTGTCGGATCAGCGGTCATGATCGATCGTCGGACAAGTCAAAGGACAACCTCATGACTCAGCCGAACCAGCATACGAAGGGAAACAACTCCCGCAATGCTGATCAAGTTGGATCGAAAAACTCGGGAAGTCCGCATAAGGGCTCGGTTCAACACTCGGATGATGGTCGCTTGAAGGAAAATCGTGACCAGGGCGTCCATCGCGGCGACAAGGAGTAGCCCCACGCGGGTGAGCCCGACGTCGTGTTCGGGATAATAGGAAGAGGTCGCCTTCGGGCGGCCTCTTCCCATATGGGCTTGCGTCGATCCGAGAACCGGGACTCACGGGAGACCGTCATGCGCGCCTACGAAATGTCCGCCGCCGCAGGCCTCGACAGCTGGAAGAGCGTCGAGCGTCCGACGCCCGAGCCGGGCCGCGGACAGGTTCTGGTGCGGATGCGCGCGGCCTCCCTCAACTACCGCGACCTGCTGATTTGTCAGGGCCGCTATCCCTTCGCGATCAACCTCGATCGGCTGATCCCGGTCTCGGACGGGGCGGGCGAGATCGTGGCCCTCGGCGAGGGCGTGCGCCGCTTCCAGGGGGGTGAACGGGTCGCCGGCATCTTCTCGCAGAGCTGGCTCGGCGGCGCTCAGGTGGCCGACACCTGGCAGACGGCGCTCGGCGGCGCCATCGACGGCGTCCTCACCGAATATCAGGTGTTCGACGAGGACGGGCTCGTCGTGCTGCCCGACCATCTGAGTTTCGAGGAGGGTGCGACGCTGCCCTGCGCCGCGGTCACCGCCTGGAACGCCCTCTACGGGCTCAAGCCCCTGAGGGCCGGCGAGACGGTGCTGACGCTCGGAACCGGAGGCGTCTCGGTCTTCGCGATTCAGCTCGCACACGCGGCGGGCGCGCGCGTGATCGCAACCTCGTCGAGCGATGCCAAGCTCGCCAAGGCCCGCGCGTTCGGTGCGAACGAGACGATCAACTATCGCGCCCATCCGGATTGGGAACAGGAGGTGCACCGGCTGACCGGCGGCACGGGCGTCGATCACGTGGTCGAGGTCGGCGGCACCGGGACCCTGCCGCGCTCCATCGCCTCGACCCGGCCCGGCGGACATGTCGGCCTGATCGGCCTGCTCGCTCAGGGCGAGGCGATCGATCCGCTGGCGATCCTCGGCGCGAGCTGCATCGTGCGCGGCGTTGCCGTCGGTCCGCGGGAGATGTTCGAGGACATGAACCGCTCGATTGCCCTGCACGGCATCAAGCCGGTGATCGATCGCGTCTTCGGCTTCGAGGAGGCACCCACCGCCCTGGCGGCCTTGGCCGAGGCCTCGCATGTCGGCAAGATCGTCATCCGAATCGGCTGACGGTTCGGCGCCCGAGGAGCGGATGATGCGCGCGGCGGTGGGATGGGGGCTGCTCCCGGTGCTGTTGTCGGCGGCGGCGAGCGCGCAGGACGTCACGACGGTGCGAACCGAGTCCTTTCCCCGGCCTCCCTATTCCGGGGCGACCTATTACATCTACGAACGGGCGGGCCGGACGATCTGCACCAAGCTCGCGGTCTGCAACAAGTTCGACGATTGCGAGACGCGCTACGTTCGAGGCGCCTTCCGGGCGCCCGAGGACACGGCGACCGGCGAGCCCTACGGGACGACGCCGGCCATGCCGATCGGGCCGGCCTCGCTGGCCAAGCACGTCTGCCTGACGCGCTTCGGCCTCGTGAAGCGGTAGCTCCTACGGCTCGTCCGCCTTCGGGCCGCGGCGGTTCAGCGCCCGCAGCGCGCCGCGGAAGGTGCGCACATCTTGCTCCGTCATCGCCATACGGTGGAGCATGTCGCGCATGTTGCGGGCAATGATCTCCTGCTTCTCCGGCGGGTAGAAGCCGGCGCCCGCGAGGGTCTCCTCCAGGCTCGCGAACAACGAGAGCAGCGCCTCGCGGGTGGCCGGCGGCGAGAGCATCTCGCCGGAGAAGCGTCGCGTGGCGAGACCGGCGGCGCGGCGCCACTCGTAGCCCATCAGCAGCACGGCCTGGGCGAGATTGAGCGAGGGAAACGCGTCCGTGACCGGGAAGGTGACGATGGCATCGGCCAGCGACACCTCGTCGTTGGTGAGGCCCACCCGCTCGCGCCCGAACATCAGCCCGACCCGCTCGCCGCGCCCGATCCGCTCGGCGACCGCCGTCATCGCCTCCTCGGGAGCGAAGACCCGCTTCATCTGCCCGCGTTCCCGGGCGGTGGTGGCGAGCACGTGGTGCAGGTCGGCGATCGCCTCGGCCAGCGTGGCGTAGACCTTGGCACCGTCCAGCACGTGCGTGGCGCCGGAGGCCGCCTCCCGCACGCCCTTCTTCGGCCAGCCGTTCTTCGGCGCGACGAGGCGCAGCTCGGACAGGCCGAAATTCGCCATGGCGCGGGCGGTCATGCCGATATTCTCGGCCAGTTGCGGCTCGACCAGGATGACGACGGGGGCGCTCATGGCCGCCCTCTCGCACGCTTCGGTCGCCGTCTCAATCGGCCCAGCGTCGCCGATGATCGATCGGGCCCGCGCCACCGGCGAAACCGGCGGCGCGAACCCTCCAAAACCTCAGATCTTACCGTCGAGGCCCATCTGGTAGTACTTGTGGACGATCTTGTCCTGGTTCTCGAGCAGCCAGTCGATCGAGGGCTCGTTCGTCATGGCCTTGCGGATCGCCTCGGTCATGCCCTTGCGCTGGATCTCGAACAGCGCCTTGTGATCGACGCTCTCGGCCTGGATCACGCCGGGGCTGAGCCAGACCGAGCAGATGATGCCGAGATCGTTGGCCTTCTCCTTGGGGATGTAGCCGGCCCGCACCGCATCGAGGACGCCGTTGGCGATGGCGTACTGCACCGTGCCCATCAGGATCGAGGTGTACTTGTTCTCGGTCACGCTCACCTTGGAGACGCACAAGGTCACCGGGCGGACCATGATGTCGGTGTTCAGGAGCGCGAAGACGCGGCTGTGGCCGACGACCTGATCGCCGGTGAGCGTGGCGAGCGCGGTGCCGACGGGCCCGTCGAGCTCACCGATGATGACCTCGGGCTCGCTCGCCGTGTTGGGGGGGCCGCCCGCGACGAGGGCCTCGCCGGCGCGCAGAATGATGCGATCGCTCATGGTGTGTCCTTCCTCGTGATCGGCCGTGTCGGTGACGCGCGGGTCGTCGCAGCGGCGGCCGGGTTTGTCCAGGCCGCTTAGCGCGGCCGTGGCGTGCGCTCTTGTGCTGGAGCGACATCGCCTTGGCGGCGAGCCGGCGGATGACCGGTCTCGATCTGGCTCGAATATCGCCCGCGAGGGCTGCTACCGTTTCGCAGGGCGAGTAACAGTTTCGCACATCCGAAACCGCCACTTCGAGCCCGGCTTTGTCGCCTTGGTGCGCTGCGTTATAGGGGCGGCGACAGGGATCCGGGGAAGACGGGCGACGGGCAATCGGCCGGGCGCGCGGCACCGGGCAATCGAGGGACCGACATGGCGAAGATCAAGGTGGCCAATCCGGTCGTCGAGCTCGACGGCGACGAGATGACCCGGATCATCTGGGCGGAGATCAAGAACAAGCTCATCCACCCCTACCTCGATCTCGACCTCGACTATTACGACCTCGGCGTCGAGCACCGCGACGCCACCAACGATCAGGTGACGATCGATGCGGCCGAGGCGATCAAGCGCCACGGCGTCGGCGTGAAATGCGCCACCATCACGCCGGACGAGGCCCGCGTCGAAGAGTTCAAGCTCAAGGAGATGTGGCGCTCGCCCAACGGCACGATCCGCAACATCCTCGGCGGCGTGATCTTCCGCGAGCCGATCATCTGCTCGAACGTGCCGCGCCTCGTGCCCGGCTGGACCCAGCCCTTCGTCATCGGCCGCCACGCCTACGGCGACCAGTACCGCGCCACCGACTTCAAGGTGCCCGGCAAGGGCCGCCTCACCATCAAGTTCGAAGGTGACGACGGCACGGTCATCGAGAAGGAAGTGTTCAAGTTCCCCGACGCCGGCGTCGCGATGTCGATGTACAACCTCGACCAGTCGATCATCGATTTCGCCCGAGCGTCGTTCAACTACGGTCTCGCGCGCAAATATCCGGTCTATCTGTCGACCAAGAACACCATCCTCAAGACCTATGACGGCCGGTTCAAGGACCTGTTCCAGAAGGTGTTCGACGAGGAGTTCAAGTCGAAGTTCCAGTCGCTGGGCCTGACCTACGAGCACCGCCTGATCGACGACATGGTGGCTTCGTGCCTCAAGTGGTCCGGCGGCTATGTCTGGGCCTGCAAGAACTACGACGGCGACGTGCAGTCGGACACCGCCGCGCAGGGCTTCGGCTCGCTCGGCCTGATGACCTCGGTGCTGATGACGCCGGACGGCCAGACGGTCGAGGCCGAGGCCGCCCACGGCACCGTAACGCGCCACTACCGCGAGCACCAGAAGGGCAAGGCGACCTCGACCAACTCGATCGCTTCGATCTTCGCCTGGACCCGAGGCCTCGCCCACCGGGCCAAGCTCGACGGCAATGCCGACCTCGCGAAGTTCGCCTCGACGCTGGAGAAGGTCTGCGTCGACACCGTCGAGGCCGGCCACATGACGAAGGACCTCGCCCTGCTCGTCGGCCCGGACCAGAAGTGGCTCACCACCAACGGCTTCCTCGACAAGGTCGATGAGAACCTGAAGGCGGCGATGGCGTGAGGTTGGGAAAACCCCTCTCCCCTCTGCGGGAGAGGTTCGGCCCGTGAAACGGGTCGGGTGAGGGGGAAGCGCCGCTTCGGGAGGCGTCCCCCCTCTCCCGCCTCGCCTCCGCGAGGCACCCTCCCCCGGTAGAGGGGGAAGGCTCCGCGTCCTCTCTCACCCCGCCTTCTTCGCCGCGTTCCGCTTGCGGGTCTCCGCCGCCTTTTTCGCGGAAGCCGAGCGTTGCTCCTTGGTGCGCGAGGCCGATGCCGTGCCTCCGGCGCGACCGCCCTTGTGGGCGGCGGGGTGGCCGGTGGAGCGACCGCGGCCCGAGCCGCCGGGCTTCTTGCCGCCGCCATCGTCCTTGTTCACCGTCGCCCAGGCGCGGGATTCGGCTTCCTTCTCGGGCACGCCGCGCGCCTCGTAGGATTCTGCGATGTGCTCCGCCTTGCGGATCTGCTTGTCGGTGTATTTCGACTTGTCGCCCTGAGCCATGCTGCTCTCCCGATATGCCGCGCCGGTCAGGTTCGGATCGGCGCGTCGAGGGCCGCCCGCACGCGCCGGATCAACTCGGCGCGGCGGTACGGCTTGTTCAGAATATCGAACTCCGGACGCTCGATGCCGGTTCGCTCCAGGCTGGCCTCGGCGTAGCCCGTGGTGAGCAAGATCCTGAGAGCGGGGTGGCGGTGGTGCGCCTCGCGGGCGAGCGACAGGCCGTCCATGCCGCCCGGCATGATCAGGTCGGAGAAGAGCAGGTCGATTTCCGGGTGGTCCCCCAGGATCTCCAGGGCCTCGCGGCCGTGGCGGGCCATCAGGGTGCCGTAGCCGTAATCGCGCAGGATCCCCCGGGCGAGTTCGGCGACGTCGGGGCGATCGTCCACGATCAGGATCGTCTCCGTGCCCGGCCGCTCCTCGGCCGAGGGCGGCTCCTGGCTCGGCTCGTCCCCTTCCTCGGTCGCCGGAAAGGACAGACGCACGGTCGTCCCCTCCCCCATCACCGACTCGATCTGCGCGAAGCCGCCCGATTGCTTGGCGAAGCCGTAGACCATCGACAGCCCGAGCCCCGTGCCCTTGCCCTCCTCCTTCGTGGTGAAGAACGGATCCATCACCCGCGCGAGCATATCCGAGGGGATGCCGGAGCCGGTATCGGTCACTGCGACGCTGACGAGGCGGCCCATACCGTCGGGGCGGCCGGTGTCCTCGTTGCGGGTCGTGATCGTCACGCGTCCGCCGTCCGGCATCGCATCGCGGGCATTGATGAGCACGTTGAGCAGGGCGACTTCGGCCTGGGTCCGATCGATCCGGCAGGTGCGGAGATCGGGGGCGAGATCGGTCTCGATCGTCACCGCGTCGCCCAGCGTGCGCGCCGCAAGCTCCTTCATCTCGGAGACGAGGTCGTTGAGGTTGAGGGTTCGCCCGACGAGACGCTGCTTGCGGGCAAAGGCGAGCAATTGCTGCGTCAGCGTCGAAGCCCGCTCCGCCGCCTCGCGGATGTTGCCGACGGCGCGCCCCATGCGACCCGGGTCGGCATCCGGCCGCTCGAGATTGGTCGCGAGCGAGTCGGCGTAGCCCAGGATGACCTGGAGCAGGTTGTTGAAGTCGTGGGCGATGCCCCCGGTCAGTTGCCCGATCGCCTCCATCTTCTGCGCCTGACGCAGCGAGTCCTCGGCGATCCGGCGGCGGGTGATGTCGAGCTGCGAGCCGAAGAAGTACACAAGGTCGCCGGCCGCGTTGTAGACCGGGCTCACGAACAGCGCGTTCCAGAAGGGCGAGCCGTCCTTGCGGTAGTTCAGGATCTCGGTGGCGATGTCGCGGCGGGCTGCGACGGCCTCGCGCACCTGCGCCCGGGTCGCCGGATCGGTCTCGGGGCCCTGGAGGAAGCGGCAATTGCGGCCGATCACCTCCTCCCTTGCGTAGCCCGTCATCTCCAGGAAGGCTTGGTTCACGAAAACGATCGGGTGGTCGTCCTTGTTGGGGTCGACCACCACCATCGGCATACGGGTCATGGAGACGGCCGCGAAGAAGATGCCGCTGCCGGGGTCGAACTCGTGCCCGGCCGCACCGGCCTCGACGCTCGGATGGTCGCCGTGGGGTCTTTTCTCGGGGATGTCGATCATGCGGACCCGCGGCGTGGCGTGATGGTCGAGGCCACCGGCGTCGCCGCCGCCTCCTCACTGCTGCAGAGTAGAGCGTCGAGCCGAACGATGAGCCTCAGCCTCGGCAGAAAGACGATGCAAAGTCTAGGGTGGGAGAGACCGCCCGCACAGGGTGGCCCCTCCCCCGGCGTCAGACCTCCTCGTCGATGCCGAAGCTCACGCTCTCGACGTTCGCCCGCTCGAAGGCCTGCATCACGTACTGGTAGGAGCGCTCCATGTCGCTGTGCTCCTCGCTCTCGCTCTCGATCGGCTTGAGCACGAACATCAGCATCGAGCGGCCCGTGACCGAGTAGCTCTCGCCCACGGCGAAGCTCTCGATCTCCTGGCTGTCCGGCAGGTTGGTGTCGAGCAGCCGCGTCCAGGCGGTGCCGCCGGGCGCCTCGGGGAAGGTGAAGTCGACCACGTCGTGATAGGCGTTGTAGAACAGGAGCAGCGTCGCATCGCCGCCGCGCTTGTGGATTCCGCTCGCCTGGGCGCGCCCGTCGAGCAGCACGGCCAGCGTGCGCGAATTGCCGTCGTTCCAGTTCTCCGGGCTCATCTCGGTGCCGGCGGGCGTGAGCCAGGTCACGTCCTTGACGCCGAACTCCTCGTCGTAGGCGCCCGTCACGAAGCGGCCGCGCGAGAGCATCGGCAGGGCATTGCGCAGCAGGATCAGGCGCTGCGTGAACTCGGCGAGATCGCGCTCCTCCTCGCCGATGGCGCCCCAATCGACCCAGGAGACCTCGTTGTCCTGGCAGTAGGCGTTGTTGTTGCCCAGCTGCGTGCGGGCGAACTCGTCGCCGGCCAGCAGCATCGGCGTCCCCTTCGACAGGAAGAGGGTGGCCAGCATATTGCGCATCTGGCGCAGGCGCACCGAGCGGATTTCGGGATCGTCGGTCGGGCCCTCGACGCCGTAATTGTAGGACAGGTTGTGGCCGTGCCCATCGCGGTTGCCCTCGCCGTTCGCCTCGTTGTGCTTCTCGTTGTAGGAGACCGTGTCGTTGAGCGTGAAGCCGTCATGCGCGGTGATGAAGTTCACCGAGGCCCAGGGCCGGCGCCCGCGCTTGTTGAACTTGTCGGCCGAGGCCGTGATGCGCGAGGCGAGCCCCGGCAGCAGTCCGGCATCGCCCTTCCAGTAGCCGCGCACGTCGTCGCGGAACCGGTCGTTCCACTCGGCCCAGCCCGGCGGGAAGCCGCCGACCTGATAACCGCCGGGGCCGCAATCCCACGGCTCGGCGATGAGCTTGACGTCGTTGAGCACCGGGTCCTGGCGGCAGGTGTCGAGGAAGCCGCCGCCCTCGTCGAAGCCGTAGGGCTCGCGGCCGAGGATGGTGGCGAGATCGAAGCGGAAGCCGTCGACCCGCATCTC
This sequence comes from Methylorubrum rhodesianum, assembly GCF_014199985.1. GTDB lineage: Bacteria > Pseudomonadota > Alphaproteobacteria > Rhizobiales > Beijerinckiaceae > Methylobacterium > Methylobacterium rhodesianum. Next base: position 198,367 of record NZ_JACHOS010000007.1, read on the forward strand.
GGTCGCCCAGTAGCGCAGGCTGTCGGTGACGAGCTGCAGCACGCGGGGATGCGAGAGGTTGAAGGTGTTCCCCGTGCCGGTGTCGTTGATGTAGTAGCGCGGCTGGTTCGGCAGCAGCCGGTAGTAGGAGGCGTTGTCGACGCCCTTGAACGAGAGCGTCGGCCCCTTCTCGTTGCCCTCCGCCGTGTGGTTGTAGACCACGTCGAGAATCACCTCGAGGCCGGCGCCATGCATCCGCGCCACCATCTCCTTGAACTCGGAGAAGGCGAAATCCGGCACGGCGGCGTAGCGCCGGGCGGGCGTGAAGAACGAGATGGTGTTGTAGCCCCAGTAGTTGATCAGGCCCTTCTGCTGCAGGTAGTCGTCCTGAACGAAGGAATGGACCGGCAGCAACTCGACCGAGGTGATGCCGAGGCTCTTGATGTAGTCGAGCACCGCCGGGTGCCCCATGCCGGCATAGGTGCCGCGCAGCTTCTCCGGCACCGCCGGGTGTAGCTTGGTGAAGCCCTTGACGTGGGTCTCGTAGACGATGGTGCGCTCCCACGGCACGCGGGGCTTGGCATCGCGGCCCCAGGTGAAGGCCGGGTCGATCACGCGGGAGCGGCGGGTATAGGGGGCGGAGTCGCGCTCGTCGAAGGTGAGGTCGTCCCCGGTCTCCATCTGATAGCCGAACAGCGCCGGATTCCACTCGATGGTGCCGACGAGGCCCTTGGCGTAGGGGTCGATCAGCAGCTTGTTGGGGTTGAAGCGGTGGCCGGCCTCCGGCTCGTAGGGGCCGTGAACGCGGTAGCCGTAGATCGTGCCGGGGCGCGCATCCGGCAGATAGCCGTGCCAGACCTCGTCGGTATATTCCGGCAACTCGATGCGCTCGATCTCGTTCTTGCCCTCGTCGTCGAACAGGCACAGCTCGACCTTGGTGGCATGGGCCGAGAACAGGGCGAAGTTGACGCCGCGGCCGTCCCAGGTCGCACCGCGGGGATGCGGCGAGCCTTCGCGAATTCGCGTGCGCGACGTGCGCGGCTTCGGCATCCCGTTGCTCTCGGTATCGGCCATCGTCGTCCCATTCTCGCTGGTGGCGGCCCCCGCGGGTCCGGCCGGACTCTGAACGTTCACGGAACCGCGAAGCTCCGTGCCGGCTGACGCGGCGCAGCAAATTTTTCCCGATCCGCTGCGCGCTGCAGCGGCTGTGGTCGGCCGATATGGTAGCCTTGGACGAAACTCGCGTTGGAGGCTGGCGTTGCAACGCGCTCCATCGATCGGAATGGACAGGTCCGTGAGGGACAATCGCCGATGACCGAAGACCCCGAACGCCGGCCCACCGGCCTTCAATCCCTGGCCGAACGGCACGGCGTGAGTCTTGAGGCGGTGCGCCACCTCCTGAGGGCCCTCCAATCGGGTCAGGGCAATATGGCCCAGTTCGACCATCCCGATCTCGGCGGCTTCGGCCAGTGGTCGCGCGGCGGCATGGTGATGGTCGGCTCCATGAACGACCACGCCCTGAAGGCGCGGGTCGACGCCCTCTGCACCGAACTCGCCGCGGCCCTTCCGCTCTCCGGCTTACGCGAGGAGGCCTCGGGGAACTGGTGGCCGGACAGCCTCGGCCTCCCGTCGAGCGCGGGGGCGCAGAACGGGATGCGCTACGCTTTCTTCCCCGAGAAACGGCGGCTCGCCGTCGAGACGAATGGGCGGCTCGCCCTCTACGACACCGCCGAGCGCATCGTCACCGGCGCGAGCCAGCAGCAGGGCGGGACCTCATCGCTGCGCTTCAGCGGCCCGCAGGGGAGTTTTTCGCTGGAGGATCTGACGCCGGTCGAGCCGGAGGCGGCATCGAAGCCGTCGGCACCGACGGGCGCGGGCTCGTCGGCGTCGTCGGCCGTATCTTCGTCCGCCTTTGCGGGCCGTCCGGGCGCACCCGAGCCCGCCATCCATCGGCAGGGGGCGGTCGCATCGGGCTCAGGCTCCACCGACGTGCTCTCCATCCTCGAACGGCTGGCCGAACTGCACAAGAAGGGCGTGCTGACCGACGCGGAATTTTCGAGCAAGAAGGCGGAGCTGCTGGCGCGGCTCTGAAGCCCTCTGCGTCATGGCAAGGCGCGACCGTCCCGGGCTCGGCCGATACTGAGGGAGCGCGCCGCTGGATCGCCCCGCATTCGCTCGCGATGGCGGGATCCGCCCCGGTGGCCGCCGATCCTCCGGCGCGGGCCTGTCGCCGCAGGCCCCGGCGGCGCGCGGCGGCCGCCCTAGATCCGGGACATGGCCCCGCGCGACCTCATCGACATCGACCGCATCTTCCACGAACCCGCGGTCGCCGATTTCCCACGCGGGCGGGAGATCCTGGCCCGCTACCCGAACGCGGAGCGGATCGAGGTCCCCTCGCACTGGAATATCCCGGAGCTGCACGGGAACGAAGGCTCGGTCGAGGATTGGGTGCGGATCAAGCGCTCGACGCTGGTGCTCGGCGTGAAGAAGGGACTCGCGATGCGGCCCAACGGCCGCTCCGCCCACTTCATCGCGCCCTCCACCTCGAACGGCTGCGCCATGTCCTGTTCCTATTGCTACGTGCCACGCCGCAAGGGCTTCTCGAACCCGATCTCGCTGTTCGTGAACGTCGAGGCGGTCTGTGCGGCGATCGCCCGCCACGCGGGCAAGCAGGGTGCGCTGCCCGAGCCCGACCAGATCGACCCCGAGGCCTGGGTCTACGATCTCGGCGAGAACGGCGACCTCTCCGTCGATGCGATGATCTGCGACAACGTCCGCGATCTCGTCGCGCTGTTTCGCGGGCTGCCCAACGCCAAGGGCTCGTTCGCGACCAAGGCCGTGAACCGGGATCTCCTCGCCTACGATCCGCAGGGGCGCACCCGTATCCGCTTCTCTCTGATGCCGGCCCGGATCGCCCGCATCGTCGATGTCCGCACCGCGCCGATTCCCGAGCGGATCGCCGCGATCGACGACTTCCTGAGGGCCGGCTACGAGGTGCACGTCAATTTCTCGCCCGTCATCCTCTACGAGGGTTGGGAGGCGGATTGGGCGGCCCTGTTCGACGCGATCGACGGCACGATCTCGGAGGCGGCCAAAGCCCAGCTCGCCTGCGAGATCATCATGCTGACCCACAATGCCGGCCTGCACGCGGTCAATCTCGGCTGGCACCCCAAAGCCGAGGATCTGCTCTGGCGGCCGGACATCCAGGAGTCGAAGCGGTCCGAGGGCGGCGGCGAGAACCTGCGCTACCGCACCGGCTGGAAGGGAAAATGGCTCGCCCGGTTCAGGGCGCTGCTCGCCGAGCGGATGCCCTATTGCCGGGTCCGTTACGCGTTCTGAGGAGGAGACGAATGCCGGATCACGAGAAGTATCTGCGCGAGGCGACCGAACTGGCCCTCGCCAACGTCGCCGAGGGCGGCCGCCCCTACGGTGCGGTCATCGTGCGGGAGGGCGAGGTCGTGGCGCGGGCGGCCAACCGCATCCACGCCACCAACGATCCGAGCGACCACGCCGAGATGGTGGCGATCCGCGCGGCGAGTCAGCGGCTCGGCCGGCCCAAGCTCGACGATTGCATCGTCTACGCCAGCGGGCGGCCCTGTCCGATGTGTCACGCGGCGATGCGGCTCGCCGGGGTGAAACAGGGCTACTTCGCCTTCACCGCCGAGGAAGCCGAAGCGGAAGGGTTGCTCAGCGCCGGGATCTACGCCGAGCTGTGCCGGCCGCTCGAAGAGCAGCCGATGCAGGTGCGCCACCAACCGCTTCCCGATCAGCCGAGCCCCTACCGCGCCTGGGCAGAGCGGAAGGGGCCGTGAGGTCTGGACTCAGTGGGTCCAGGGCGCGGTACGGTTGAACTTGAAGTTGTCCGAGTAGGACAGGCCCTTGCGCGCGATCGGCGGCGGCGTCTCCTCGACCCGGTAGGCGATGCCCGCCGACTTGGCGTAGGCCACTGCCTCCTCGGAGGTGTCGAATTCGAGCCGCACCTGCTGCAGCATGTCGGAGGAGCCGGTCCAGCCCATCAGCGGATCGGTCTCGCGGGGTTCGGTCTGGTCGAACTCCAGCACCCATTGCTTGGTGCGGGCGAGCCCGGACTGCGTGGGATCCTTGGCGGGACGGTAGATGCGGGCGCTCGGCATCGGACGGCTGACGTCTCCGGGGAAGGTATGGTCGGGGCGATAGGATTCGAACCTACGACCCTCTGCTCCCAAAGCAGATGCGCTACCAGACTGCGCTACACCCCGACGCTGCGACGGAGATACCGCCTCGGCTCCCGGCCGGCAAGGCGCCACCGGGCGTAAGGGCCGTCAGACGAGGATGTCGAGGACGCGCTTCTCGGACTCAATCGAGGATTTCAGCACCGCCGTGTTCACGGAAACGCCGAACGAGGCCGAGGCCAGATCAGTGACGGCCGTGACCGGCTCGGCGGCGGATCGAGGCGAAACGGCGCGGGCGGCCGCTCCGTCGAAGCGCTGCAGCGCCGCGCTCAGGGCCGCCGAACTCGTGGAGACTGCCGAGACCATGAACCGTCCTTCGTGCGTCTCGGCAGCAAAGCACGGGAAAGGTAAAGGACATCCTCCGCGAGCGGACGCATAGCCCCGTCCCGACCGCGGCTTGATCGGATCGCTCGACGAACCCACTTCGCCGCAAGTCGGAGGGCCCGCCGGTGCGGGCGCGGAGACGAGGCGTAACAATGATCGATCTGTACTACTGGCCGACCCCGAACGGCCACAAGGTGACGATGTTCCTGGAGGAGGCCGGCCTCCCCTACACCATCCACCCTGTGGATATCGGCAAGGGCGCCCAGTTCGAGCCGTCCTTCCTGAAAATCGCACCGAACAACCGCATGCCGGCCATCGTCGATCAGGCTCCTGCGGATGGGGGCGGGCCGGTCTCGCTGTTCGAGTCGGGCGCGATCCTGCTCTATCTCGCCGAGAAGACCGGGCGCTTCCTCCCCGCCGACCTCCGCGGCCGGGCCGAGACCCTGCAATGGCTGTTCTGGCAGATGGGCGGCCTCGGGCCGATGCTCGGCCAGAATCATCATTTCTCGCAATACGCGCCCGAGAAAATTCCCTACGCCATCGACCGCTACGTGAAGGAGACGAACCGGCTCTACGGCGTGCTCGACCGGCGGCTCGCCGACCGCGAATTCGTCGCCGGCGCCGGCTACACCATCGCCGACATGGCCGCCTATCCCTGGATCGTGCCGTGGGAGAAGCAGGGTCAGCGGCTCGACGATCATCCGAACCTGAAGCGCTGGTTCGAGGCGATCGCGGATCGCCCCGCCACCAAGGCGGCCTACGCGCGCGCGGCCGAGGTCAACCCGAACCACGGCCAGCCGATGAGCGAGGACGCCAAGCGGGTGATGTTCGGCCAGACCGCGTCGAACACCAATCGCTGAGACCTACCGCCCGCTGCGCCGGGCGGCCACCGTGGCAAGACTGGCAAAATCCTTGTCGCCGTCGCCGTGGGCGATGGCGTCGAGGAGGTTGTCGCGCAGCACGCTGGCGAAGGGCATCGGCACGTTGACCGCCTCGCCCGCAGCCAGCGCGAGGCGGACATCCTTGAGCCCGAGCCGGATGGTGAAGCCCGGCGGCTCGTAGCGGCCCGCCATGATCATCGCGCCGTAGTTCTTGTAGACCGGCGAGGCGAACAGGGTGCTGGTGAGCATCTCCAGCACGTCGGCGCCCGCGATGCCGTGCCCCTCGGCGAAGGCGGCTGCCTCCCCCATCGCCTCGATGGCCGAGACCAGCATGAAGTTGCCCGCGAGCTTCACGGCGTTGGCCCGCTCAGGCTCCGCGCCGAAGCGCCAGGTCTTGCTGCCCATGGCGTCGAACAGCGGCTGCACCCGCGCGATCGCCGCATCGTCACCCGCGGCGATGATGTTGAGCGCGCCGTTCGAAGCCGCGTCCGGCCGGCCGAAGACCGGGGCGGAGACGTAGGGCACGCCCGCGCGTCCGTGGACCGCCGCCAGTTCCTTGGCGAGCGCCACCGAGATCGTCGACATGCCGACATGCACACCCGGCCGCTGGCCGGAATCGAGCAGCCCGCCCTCGATGGTCACGGCGCGCAGGGCCGCGTCGTCGGCGAGCATGGTGATCGCGGCATCCCCGGAAAAGGCCTCGGCGGCGCTCGCCACGGGCTCGGCGCCCTCGACTGCCCGCGCCGCTTCCGGCGAGCGGTTCCAGACCCGTACCCGGTGCCCCGCCGCGACGAGCCGCGCCGCCATGGCCCGGCCCATGCGGCCGAGCCCGATGAAACCGACATCCATCGCTCTCTCCCGATCTCGATCCAGCGCGGCCCGCTCAATGCGTGTTGATGAATTCGAGCGTCAGCGCGTTGAACATCTCGGTCGCCTCCATGTGGACGAGGTGGCCGACATTGTTGATCACTTCGGCCTTGCCGTTCGGCATCCGGCCGGCGAGGGCACGGGCGTGCCCCGTATTGTCACCCATGCCGGAGCGCATCTCGGCCGGTGCGAAGCCCTTGCCGGGGGCGTTGTGGTCGTTGGCGCCCATGATGAACAGGGTCGGCGCCTTCACCAGAGGGATCTCATGGACCACCGGCTGGCCCCAGATCATCTGGTAGGAGTTCACGAAGGACTTGAGCCAGCGCGGATACTCGCCCGAGCCCTTCACCCGCTCGCGGATCGACACGAACGGCTCGATCGCCGAGGCGGGGATCGAGAGCGCGTAGCTCGTCATCAGCTGCTTGCGATAGGCGTCGGCGCTGAGATCGCCCTCGCGGGCGAGCAGCGTCTCGTCGGGGACCGGAGGCACGGTGAAGCGGTAATCCTCGAGCCCGATCGGCGCCTCCAACACGAGGCTGTTGACCCGCTGCGGATAGCTTCGCGCGAGCCGGACCGCGAGCATGCCGCCCATCGAATGGGCCACCACGTCGAAGCGGGAGATCTTGAGGCTGTCGGCGAGCGCGATCGTGTCGGCGGCCATCCGGTCGAAGGTGAAGGCGCCCACCGGCTTGGAGGACTTGCCGAAGCCGAGCTGGTCCGGGACCACCACGCGGTAGCCCGCGTTCGAGAGGGCGCGGATCACCGGCTCCCAGTAGCTCGAAGGAAAGTTGCGCCCGTGCAGCAGCAGCACCGTGCGGCCGTTGGCGTTCTCGGCGGCCGGAACATCCATGTAGGCGAGGCGCTGCGCTTCGCCGTCGCGCGTCAGCGGCAGGAATCGCACCGGAAAGGGATAGGCGAAGCCTTCGAGGCCGATGCCGAGCGGCGTCTGTTCCTGAGCACGCGCGGCGACCGGCGTCAGCGTCAAGAGCGGCGTGAGAAGGAGCGCGAGGAAGGGGTGGGCACGCATAGACACTTCGTCTCCGGTGGCCGGCATTCAGGAAAAGACGATACAGACACACGAAACTTGAGCGCGGCGCCGCGGGCTCGGACGACTCGGCGTCGCTGATCGGTCATTTCGGGCTCTACCCCAACGGCGTGCCGGTGCCGAGGCTCAGCGCCCCGTCCGGTGAGGGACAGATAGGGCGGATCGGCAGCCTGCAAGCTCCGGATGGTGGACGGTGACGGCACGAAAAACGGGAGAGGCCGGCGGCGACGGGCTGCCGCTGCGGGAGCGGATGCTGGCGCTCTCGGCCATGGCGCTCGCCATCGCGATGGCTGTGCTCGACGGTGCGATCGTCAACGTCGCCCTGCCGGTGATCGCCCGCGACCTCGACGTGCCGGCCTCGGACGCGATCTTCATCGTCAGCGCCTACCAGATCGCGGTCACCGCCGCCCTGCTGCCCCTGGCGACGCTCGGCGAGATCTGGGGCTATCGTCGGGTCTATCTGAGCGGTCTTGCCCTCTTCACCGCAGCCTCGCTGGCCTGCGCCATCTCGCCGAACCTCGCGAGCCTCACCGCCGCTCGGGTCGCCCAGGGGCTTGGCGCAGCCGGGATCATGAGCGTCAACATCGCGCTCGTGCGCTTCATCTACCCGCACCGGCTGATCGGGCGCGGGGTCGGCAATGTGGCGCTCATCGTCGCGGTGGCCGCCGCCGCCGGGCCGACTGTCGCCGCCGCGATTCTCGCGGTCGCGTCCTGGCCGTGGCTGTTCCTCGTCAACCTGCCGGTCGGGCTCGGGGCGCTGATGGTCGGAGCCCGCACCCTGCCGCACACACCCCGCTCCGCGCGCCGGTTCGACCTGCGCAGTGCCGGCCTCAACGCCCTCACCATCGGTCTGCTCATCGTCGGCCTCGACGGCCTCGCCGATCCCGGCACGCGCGGGCTCGCCGCGGCGGCGCTCGCGGTGTCGGTCGCGGTCGGCATCGTCTTCGTGCGCAGCCAGATCCGGCTCGCGGTGCCGCTCCTGCCGCTCGATCTCCTGCGAATCCCGGCCTTCGCCCTGTCGATGGTGGCCTCGGTCTGCTCGTTCGCGGCGCAGATGATCGCCTACGTCGCCCTGCCCTTCTACTTCCATGACGGGCTGGGCTTTTCCGAGACCCGCACCGGCTTGCTGATGACGCCTTGGCCGCTCGCCATCGCGGCGATGTCGCCCTTCGCCGGCCGGCTCGCCGACCGCGTTCCACCGGGACGTCTCGGCAGCGTCGGCCTCGTCCTCCTGGCCGCCGGCATGGCCTCCCTCGCCCTTCTGCCGGAGGCGCCCTCGACCCTCGACCTGGTCTGGCGCCTGACGCTGTCGGGGATCGGCTTCGGATTGTTCCAGTCGCCGAACAACAAGGTCATCATCACCAGCGCCCCGCGGGAGCGCAGCGGCGGCGCCAGCGGCATGCAGGCGAGCGCCCGTCTCGTCGGCCAGTCGGTCGGGGCGGCGCTGGTCGCCGTGCTGTTCGGCCTGATCTCGGGCGGGCCGGTGGGTGCCTTCGCCGCGACCCTCTGGTGCGCCGTCGCCCTGGCGCTGGCCGGGGCGCTGGCGAGCGGCCTGCGGCGGGCGGCGCCGTGACATCCGACACCCGGGCATCGACCCACCGGGTCATGCGTTGTCCTTCGGCTTGGAGGATCGTGGTGAGCGGAGGTGGAGGATGGACATCGACCTGAAGGGCCGCAGCGCCCTCGTCACCGGCTCGACCGGCGGCATCGGCTACGCCGTCGCCCGCGAACTCGGCCGGCTCGGCGCCTACGTCGCCGTCAACGGCCGCACCGGCGAGCGGGTGAACGCGGCGATCGCACGCCTGCGCGGCGAGGTGCCGGGGGGCGAATTCATCGCCGGCATCGGCGATGTCGGCACAGAGGAGGGCGCGGCCGAACTCGTCGCCGCCCTGCCGCGGGTCGACATCCTCGTCAACAATGCCGGCATCTTCGAGCCGAAGCCGTTCTTCGAGATCGCGGATGCCGAGTGGCGCCACTTCTTCGAGGTCAACGTAATGAGCGGCATCCGCCTCGCGCGCGCCTACGGCCCCGGCATGGTCGAGCGCGGCTGGGGGAGGATCGTCTTCATTGCCAGCGAGTCTGGGATCAACATCCCGCCGGAGATGGTCCATTACGGCATGACGAAGACGGCCCAGCTCGCCGTCGCCCGCGGCCTGGCGGAGACGGTGGGGGGCAGCGGCGTCACCGTCAACAGCGTCCTACCCGGTCCGACCATGACCGAGGGCGTGGCGGACTTTCTGGAATCGATGGGCGCAGGGGACGGCGACCTCGAGGCCAAGGGCCGTGCCTTCATCGCCGAGAACCGGCCGACCTCCCTCCTCAAGCGCCTCGCGCAGCCGGAGGAAGTGGCCAACATGGTAGCCTATCTCTGCACGCCCGCCGCGAGCGCCACCACGGGGGCGGCCCTGCGGGTCGATGGCGGTGTCCTGCGCGGCATCGCCTGAGACCCACCGCTCCCGAGCCCACCGGATGTACGGACCGGTCTGACCGGATCCGTACTCCGAAGGACGGCCCGCGAACGGTTCTCCGCGATCAGGACTTCAGATGCGCGGCGAGATGCTTGTTCATCTCGAACATCGAGCACTTGTCCTTGCCGAAGATCTTCTTGAGCTTGTCGTCGGCGACGATCTCGCGCTTGTTCTCCGGGTTCTGGAGGTTGTGCTTCTTGATGTGCTCCCACACCTTGCTGACCACCTCGCCGCGCGGCAGGGGCTTGTCGCCGACGATGGCGGCGAGTTCGGGAGACGGCTTCAGGGGCTGCTGAAGCGCGTTGGGCTTGGTGCCGGAGGCAGCCTTGGTGGCGGTCTCCTTCTTCGGGGCACTCTTGGGCGCAGCCGCCTTCTTCTCCGTCGTCTTGGTAGCCATGGTTTCCCTCCGTCCTGCGGACCGGCAGATTCGTGACCCGAGCCCTCGGGAGATCCCCGAGGGCATGGGGGCACTAGGGAGCAACAACTAAGCGGTGCCGCGCCCGTTCCAAGTGGAGAACGGCACCGCTGCACCGTCCATCCACAGATCAGCGGACCTTTCCGCAGCCCAATCCGTCACCCGAGGGATTTTTTGCACGGATCGGGCGCGTCCCATGGGCCGATCTCGCACCACCGCGCTGCCCTGCCTTGAGCCTCTGATTGGAACCGTGCCCGCCGCGCCGCATTCAAGCAACACCCTGGTTCACGGGCCTTTTCGGAACCGGGCGGGGACGGTCCTGAGATTTCGGAGACGTGGATGCCGACGGATCTGCCCGCGGAGCGGGCCTATCGAAAGCCGGGAACGCTCGAACTGGACCCGACGTCCGGTGAGGGCGTGGCGACCGACGAGACCCCCCGGCTGATCGCCTCGGACAAGGTCGAGGGCACCCCGGTCTATGACGGAACCGGTCGCCACCTGGGCACCGTCCACAACTTCATGGTCGACAAGGTGTCGGGACAGGTCGCCTACGCGGTGCTGTCCTTCGGCGGGTTTCTCGGGTTCGGCGAGGCCTACCATCCGCTCCCTTGGAACGCGCTGACCTATTCGGTCGAGCTCGGCGGATACGTGGTCGACATCGATCCCGCCGATCTCGAAGGTGCGCCGACGCACCGGCCGGGCGAGGATCCGTTCTCCGATCCGGGCTTCGGCGGGCGCCTCGACGACCATTGGGGCGGGCGGAAGGCGCCGACGGCCTGAGCCGCCGATGCTTCGTCCGGTGCGAGCCGCCTGATCGGCGGACGGGTTCTCTAGAACTTGCCGCCGAGGCCGACGCTTCCGCCCGATCCCATCTGGGGCGCGAGACCGCCGGAGCTGGTCCGCGTCGTGGGCTCGCCGTCGATCTCCTCCCGGCGGATCCGGCGCGGGCCTTCGTCGGCCGTGCGGGTCTGGCCTCGGATGTTCTTCGGCAGTTCAAGGGAACGAGTCGGCATGGCCGCGACCGGGCGACCGTCGTCATCGGTCTGGGCGCTGCGCAGCGGGCGGCCCGGCAGGGTGCCGCGGGCGGAGGGCGGGGGGCCGATATCGGTCTCCGGCATGACGCCGCCGCCGCCGCCGAGTGCCTGGCAGCCGCCGAGGCTCGCCGCAAGAAGCGCCGCGGCGCACAGTCTCGACGGATGTAGCATGGGTGTCTCGTCCTCGTACCGGCCGACCCGGGCCGCAGACTCGGCAGGCTCAGGCGCGGACAAAGCCCGGCCAGGAGCTTGGGCGAGAGCGCGGCCAGGGGTCGGCAACGTTAAGATCTCCTGCATCCGTCTAAGGCAGGGTTTGGGCGAAAACCAGACGGTGGCTGCGCCTGTTCGATCGGTTGCGGTGGACTGGCATCGAGGTTGCTCGGCGTCGTGACATGCCGGGCCCTCATGGCAGGCGACCGTCACGAGCCCCGGTCGCGGGCGTTCAATCGTGATGGGAGGGGATCGACCGGGTCGATGGATCCGGCCATCCACAACTTCGCCGTGGTTGTCGGGCATGGACGACCCGTCCGCCCGCCCCATACCGTCCGGTGAGCGGCCGGTTCGTCGCAGCCGGCATGCGGATCCTGCAGACTGTCGAGAGGTATAGGGGTGCATAGACTGATCCGGCCGATCGTGGCACCGGCGATCGTCCTCTTCGCTACGGCGGCCCTGGCGGCCGATGGCTCCACCGGCGCCGCCGGCGAGGCTTCGCCGCCTGCCGCACCGGCCTCGCCGCCCGCCGCGGCCCCCCCGACCACGGCGCCGGCTGCGCCTGCGGCCCCCGCCATCGGTGGCGCGCCGCCATCCCAGGGCGGCGGTACCCCGGCGGTCGTGCTCGATACCCAGGATTACGAGAGCCTGCTCGGAAAGAGCGTGCGCGCGATGAACGGCGACGATCTCGGCCGCATCATCGACGTGATCATCGACCGCGATGGACGTCCCCGCGCCGCGGTGATCGACTTCGGCGGCTTCCTCGGCGTCGGCTCGCGCAAGATCGCCGTGGATTGGCGCGTTCTCAAATTCACCACCGAGGGGAAGGTCGGCCGGCTCACGCTGCAGCTCAACCGCAATCAGGTTCGGGTCTCGCCCGAGTACAAGGCCGGCGAGCCCATCGTCGTGCTCGGTGCCACGAGCCCCGGTGCCGCCGTCCAGGCGCCGGAGGGCGACGCCTCTGCCGCGGCCGAGAAGGCGGCCGCCCCGTCCGACAAGGCCCCTGACCGGCCGCAGGAGAAGACGCCGGACAAATGACGGCATCCCCGGTGACGGAACGGCGCGCGTATCCGGCGCGCGAGCGCGACACGCATCGTAGCGACAACCGCGAGCGGGGCGGTGCTCGTCCGCTCCGCCGCGCGGCCCGCCCGAGCGAGTCCGCGTTCGGCCCGGCCGAGCCGTCGCGCCGCGCGACCTACGGCCTCGACGCGTTCACCTTCTTCATCGCCAACCTGCAGACCGGTTTCGGGCCGTTTCTCGCGGTCTATTTCACCCAGCAGAAGTGGACCCAGTCGGATATCGGCCTCGCGCTGACCGTCGGCAGCCTCGTGAGCCTGCTCGGGCAGATGCCCGGCGGTGCCTTCGTCGATGCCTCCCGCTCGAAGCGCTTCGCCGCCGGCTTCTCGGCCTTCTGGGTCGGGGCGAGCGCGGTCATGCTCGCCGCGCTTCCCACCTATCTCGTCGTCATGCTCGCCATGGCGATCCACTCGGCGGCGAGCTGCGTGCTGACGCCGGCGATCGCCGCGATCTCCATCGGTCTCGTCGGCCACGCCCGGGCGGGTGAGCGGCTGGGCCGCAATGCCAGCTTCTCGGCCATCGGCAACGCGCTCGGCGCCGCCGGGATGGGCGCGATCGGCTACTATCTCTCGAACAACGCGGTGTTCTATCTCGCCGGCCTGCTGGTGATCCCGGCGTTGGTGTCGCTGTCGTTCATTCCGTCGGCCCGCGCCGCGGAGGCGGCTAGGCCCCGTGCCGCCGCCCGAGAGCCGGAGCTGCGGGAGGCCGGCGGCGTCGCGGTGCTCCTGAAGAACCGGGCGCTCTTGTGCTTCGCCGCCTGTATGGTGCTGTTCTTCCTGGCCAACGCGGCGATGCTGCCCCTCGTCGGTAGCGTCATGACGCTGCGCGCCAGCGAGACCGCGACGGCGCTGGTGGCCGCCTGCATCATGGTGCCTCAGGCGGTGCTCGCCCTCACCGCCCCCTTCGTCGGGCGTCTCGCCCAGAGCTGGGGCCGCAAGCCGCTGCTCGTGCTCGGCTTCGCGGCGCTCCCCGTGCGCGGGCTGCTCTTCGCCTTCGTGAGCGACCCTTACTGGATGGTCGCGATCCAGGTCTTCGACGGCATCTCGGCTTCGGTCCTCGGCGTGATGGTTCCGTTGATCGTCTCCGACGTCACCCGGGGCACAGGACGGTTCAACACCGCCCTCGGCGCCGTGGGCACCGGCATGGGCATCGGTGCCGCGCTGTCGACGGCCCTGGCCGGCTTCATGGCGGACGAACTCGGAAGCCAGACGGCGTTCATGGGACTCGCAGTCGTCGGTGCCGTCGGCCTCGCGCTCGTCCTGCTGATCATGCCGGAGACCCGCCAGCGGGACGAGGACGACGCGCGCGAGCCGGCTTGACCTGCGCCGGCCGACGCGGTTGGAATCGTTTTGCGCCGCACATCCGCTCAAGTTCGGTTCAGCTTCGTTCCGCTATCCGGCGGAAAGCTGCGCGCGCTTGAAACATAAGGCGACGCTTCGCGTTGCGGTTAAAGGGCGTTTCGCGCGCCCTCCAGCCACAATCGGCGCCCAGCGGGTCTGATCGAATCGGGACTGACGATCGCGATGGAAGATCTCTGCCAATACGCCAACAGACCGGGGGCCTTTGTCGGGCGCTACCTCAAGCGCCGGATCATCCCGCACCTGGTGATCCTGTTCTCCGTGCTCGGCGCCGTGACCTTCTCGGTTTCGACCGACTACGCGCTGAAGGGCGTGGTCGACGCCCTCGGCAAGGGCCCGGGCGCGGGTCAGGTCTGGACCGCGCTCGCGGTGCTGATCGCGTTCATCGCCGCCGACAACATGCTCTGGCGCGTGGCGGCGCTGGTCGGCGCCTTCACCTTCGTCGGCGTCACCGGTGACATCCGCCGCGATCTCTTCCGCCACATGACCGGCCACGCGCCATCGTTCTTCGCCGACCGGCAGCCGGGCACGCTGGCCTCGCGCATCACCGCGACTTCGAACGCGATCTTCACCGTCGAGAACATGTTCACGTTCAACGTGATGCCGCCCTGCGTGGCGGCCACGCTGTCGATCATCTACATCGGCACCGTGAACATCACGATGGCGCTCGTGCTCGCCGGCATCTTCGCCGCGGTCGTGCTCTTGATGTTCAAGATGGCGTCCGCCGGCAAGCCGCTGCACCACGACTTCGCCGCCAAGGCGGCCAGCGTCGACGGCGAGATGGTCGATCTCGTCGGTAACATGCCGCTGGTGCGCGCCTTCTCCGCCTTCAACCGCGAGTTCGTGCGCTTCGACGGCACCATCGGCACCGAGATGCGGGCCCGCCGCTCCTCGCTTCTCTACCTCGAGAAGCTGCGCATCACCCACGCCATCCTCACCGTGCTGTCGATCCTCGGCCTGCTCTACTGGTCGATCAAGATGTGGGAGGCCGGTCAGGCGACCACGGGTCAGGTCGTGCTGGTTTGCACCCTCGGCATCCGCATCCTCGCCGCGACCCGCGACCTCGCCGTGGCGCTGGTGGACGCGACCCAGCACACCGCTCGCCTGTCTGAGGCCCTGCACACCCTGCTGCAGCCGCACGAACTCGTGGATCACCCGGAGGCGGAAAAACTCGTCGGCCAGACCGGTGCCGAGATGCATTTCGACCACGTGGCCTTCAGCTATCCCGACGGCCGCACCGTGTTCTCCGATTTCGACCTGCTGATCCCCGCGGGCCAGACGGTCGGCCTCGTCGGCAAATCGGGCGGCGGCAAGTCGACCCTGTTCTCGCTGATCCAGCGCTTCTACGAGGTGCAGGGCGGGCGCATCCTGATCAACGGCCAGGATATCAACCGGGTCACGCAGGAGAGCTTGCGCGAGGCCATCACGGTGGTTCCGCAGGACGTCTCGATGTTCCACCGCAGCTTGCGCGAGAACATCCGCTACGGCCGGCCCGACGCTACCGACGAGGAGGTCTGGAAGGCCGCCGAGGCGGCGCACTGCACCGACTTCATCCAGGCCCTGCCGGAAGGCTTCGATACCATCGTCGGCGACCGCGGCGTGAAGCTCTCGGGCGGCCAGCGTCAGCGCATCGCCATCGCCCGTGCGATCCTCAAGGATTCACCGATCCTGCTCCTCGACGAGGCGACCTCGGCGCTGGACGCCGAGTCCGAGGAGGCGATCCGCGCCGCGCTGGCCAACCTGATGAAGGGGCGCACCGTCATCGCCATCGCCCACCGGCTCTCGACGCTGAAGGACTTCGACCGGATCGTCGTGCTCGAGGGCGGCAAGATCGTCCAGGACGGCTCGCCGGAGAAGCTCACCCATCTCGACGGCTTCTACCGCGAGCTCATGAAGAAGGAATCGATGTCGATGTCGCTGGCCGCGGCCTGACAGACGGGGCCGTCCGTCGGCCGGATCGGCGGGCCGGGGTGCGAAAACCGCCTGGCGGAAAGACAATCCTATCGTGAGGCCGGGCGGTGCGTTCACCGCTCGGCCTTTCGCTTTTCACGAAACGGAGCCGGAGCCCGCCGTGGCCGAGCAGCAATTCGCCAGCGACAACTATGCCGGGATCTGCCCGGAGGCCTTTGACGCGATGCAGGCGGCCAATGCCGGCCACGCCCCCGCCTACGGCGCCGATTCCTGGACGCAGGCCGCCGCCGATGGTTTCCGCCGGTTGTTCGAGACCGATTGCGAGGTCTTCTTCGTCTTCAACGGCACGGCGGCGAACTCGCTCGCCCTGGCCTCGCTCTGCCAATCCTACCACAGCGTGATCTGCGCCGACTCGGCCCATATCGAGACCGACGAGTGCGGCGCGCCGGAGTTCTTCTCCAACGGCTCGAAGCTGCTCACCGCCGCGACCGAGGACGGCAAGCTCACCCCCGACATCGTCCGGGCGATCGCGGGCAAGCGGACCGACATCCATTTTCCGAAGCCGCGGGCGGTGACGCTGACCCAAGCCACAGAGACGGGCCGTGTCTACACGCCGGACGAGATCGCGGCGGTCTCCGCCGTCTGCCGTGGCGCAGGCCTGCGCCTGCACATGGATGGCGCCCGCTTCGCCAATGCCTGTGCCTCCCTCGATGCGAGCCCGGCCGTGCTGACCTGGAAGGCCGGGGTCGACGTGCTCTGCTTCGGCGGGACCAAGAACGGCATGGCGGTGGGCGAGGCGGTGATCTTCTTCGACCGGCGGCTAGCGGAGGATTTCGACTATCGCTGCAAGCAGGCCGGTCAGCTCGCCTCGAAGATGCGCTACCTCTCGGCCCCCTGGGTCGGCATGCTGGAGAGCGGGGCCTGGCTCGGCAACGCCCGCCACGCCAACGACTGCGCCCGACGCCTGGCGCAGGGCATTGCGGATGTTCCCGACGTGTCACTTGCGGCGCCGGTCGAGGCCAACGGCGTGTTCCTGAACCTGCCGCCGGCGGTCCAGGAGGGGCTGCGCGCCCGCGGCTGGCAGTTCTACGGCTTCATCGGCGGAGCATCCCGCTTCATGTTCGCCTGGGATTCCGACCCGGCGCGGGTCGACGCCTTGGCACGGGACATCCGCCTCTGCGCGATGCCGGCAGCGGCTTGAGCCGCCAGCCGAGCGGGGATGGCTCAGACGAGGTAGGTGATGGTGGCAGCGAGCGCCGTCGCCACCGTGGCGATGGCAAAGCCCGACGACGAGAACAGCACCGACGACCGGGAGAGAGTGGGCTCCGGCTCGTCGGCGTAACCGAAGGCCTGTCCGGCGGCCCGTTCCAGGCGCACGAGGGAGAGGTGACGCGCTTGGGCTGCGGCGGGGGTCATCGGCGTGGCTCCCTTACGGTCAAGCTGACCTTGCTGAGTTAACGTCCGGAAACCATCCTCTGTTCCCGCTGCCACTCTGGACCGCCGCGCCTTAACGGTTCGCTGCCTCGTTTCGGCCGCAGGATCGCCGCGCGGTGCAGGCTTCGTGAGACCGTCTTAACCATCCGCCCGCATCACTGGAGCGTGACTGCGCCCGCCGTCCTGTGCCGGTCGGGCTTCGAACACGACCGGTTGCCGTGATACTGCGACCGGCGGAAGCCGACAGGAGGCTTTTTGTTTCCTGTTTGTTCCGCTACAACGAGGATATGAAGAGCCATGCAGCCCGTCTCCGACCCGATTCGAGGAGCCGTCGCGTGAGCGATCCGGCACGCGACCTGTTCGGGCCAGGAAGCAAGCCGCCCGCCGCCGAGGCCGAGCGCCGTCGTCGCCTCACCTCGGTCGCGGCCCCGTCGGCAGCGCAGCCGGCCCCGGAGTTGGCCGAGGCCGGCTACGACGCCTCGGCGATCGAGGTGCTGGAGGGGCTGGAGCCGGTGCGGCGCCGTCCCGGCATGTATATCGGCGGCACCGACGAGCGGGCGCTGCATCACCTCTTCGCCGAGGTGATCGACAACTCCATGGACGAGGCGGTCGCGGGCCACGCGAGCTTCATCGAAGTCGAGCTTGAGGAATCCGGCAGCCTCGTCGTCACCGATAACGGCCGCGGCATTCCCATCGATCCGCACCCGAAATTTCCGGGCAAGTCCGCGCTCGAGGTCATCATGACCACGCTGCACGCGGGCGGTAAGTTCGACTCGAAGGTCTACGAGACGAGCGGAGGCCTGCACGGCGTCGGCATCTCCGTCGTCAACGCCCTCTCGGACGTGCTGGAGGTCGAGGTCGCGCGCAATCAGACCCTCTACCGCCAGACCTTTTCCCGCGGACATGCGCAGGGCGGTCTGGAGACGGTGGGCCGGGTGCAGAACCGGCGCGGCACGCGGGTGCGCTTCCACCCCGACGCGCAGATCTTCGGCTCGCTCAAGTTCGACCCGCGCCGCCTGTTCAAGATGGCCCGCTCCAAGGCCTACCTGTTCGGCGGCGTCGAGATCCGCTGGCGCTGCGCGCCCGCCCTGCTCGAGGGACTGGAGGACGTGCCGGCGGAGGCCGTGCATCGGTTCCCCGGCGGCCTCTCGGACTATCTCGCCCGTGATATCGAGGGGAAGGAGCTCGTCCTCGACTCCCTCTTCTCGGGCAAGGTGACGAAGCCCGGCTCCCACGGCTCGCTCGAATGGGCGGTGGCGTGGACGGTCGCGGATGACGGCGTCTCGCACTCCTACTGCAACACGATCCCGACGCCCGAGGGCGGCACCCACGAATCGGGCCTGCGCGTCGCGCTGCTGCGCGGCCTGCGCGAGCATGCCGAGCGGGTGAACCAGGCCAAGCGCATGACGTCGGTGACCACCGACGACGTGATGGCGACCTGCGCCTCGATGCTCTCGGTCTTCATCCGCGAACCGGAATTTCAGGGCCAGACCAAGGACAAGCTCGCCACGGTCGAGGCCTCGCGCATCGTCGAGACGGCGGTGCGCGACGCCTTCGACCATTGGCTCGCCGCCTCGCCGGCCCAGGCCAACAAGCTGCTCGACTGGGTGATCGACCGCGCCGAGGAGCGCCTGCGCCGCCGCCAGGAGAAGGAGGTCGCGCGCAAGTCGGCCACGCGCAAGCTGCGCCTGCCCGGCAAGCTCGCCGATTGCTCCGCCGCCGGCACCGCGGGTTCCGAGATCTTCATCGTCGAGGGCGACTCGGCCGGCGGCTCGGCCAAGCAGGCCCGCGACCGCGCCACGCAGGCGGTTCTGCCGCTGCGCGGAAAAATCCTGAACGTGGCGTCCGCCAGCCGCGACAAGCTCGGCGCCAACCAGTTGATCTCGGACCTGACGCTGGCGCTCGGCTGCGGCACCGGCGCCAACTTCCGCGAGGGGGACCTTCGCTACGACAAGGTCATCATCATGACCGACGCGGACGTCGACGGCGCCCACATCGCCTCGCTCCTCATCACCTTCTTCTATCGGCAAATGCCCCGTCTGATCGACAAGGGGCACCTCTATCTGGCGATCCCGCCGCTCTACCGGATCAGCCAGGGCGCGAAGTCGGCCTATGCCCGCGACGACGCGGACAAGGAGCGGATCATCAAGACCGTGTTCAAGAACGGCAAGGTCGAGATCGGCCGGTTCAAGGGCCTCGGCGAGATGATGCCGGCGCAGTTGAAGGAGACGACGATGGATCCGAGGAAGCGCACGCTGCTGCGCGTCGCGGTCCTCGACGAGGCGCGGGAATCGACGGGCGACACGGTGGAGCGCCTGATGGGCAACAAGCCCGAGGCGCGCTTCGCCTTCATCACCGAGCGGGCGGCGTTCGCGGACGGGAGCGAGCTGGACATCTGATCCGCCCCGCCGTCATCGCGTTTTGTGCTTCATCGCGTCCTGTGGAGGCGCTCCGGAGACGGCCGATGTGGCCGCTTCCCGCGACCGTCGTGCGCCGGGGTTCGCAGGGCGGGACGGCTTTCGTCCGGTCAGGTCGGTTCCACGGCGGTCTCCGCCGTCTGCGTGATCTCCACGATCTGCCCGTCGTGCAGGTGCAGCACCCGGTCGGCGGCGCCGAAATAGCGGTCGTCGTGGCTGATGACGATCAGCGTTCGGCCCCGGCGGCGCATTTCGGGCAGCAGTTCCTCGTAAAATCGCCGTCTGAAGGTCGGGTCCTGCTCGGCGGCCCACTCGTCCAGCACGAGGATGGGTCGCCCTTCGAGATAGGCCTGGACCAGCGCGAGGCGCTTGCGCTGACCGGTCGAGAGGTCGGTCGTGGAGAAGCGCCCGTCGCTGACATCGACCTTATGGGCGAGATCGAGCCGCTCCAGCAGAGGACGGGCGGAGTCGAGGGGGGTGCGCTCGGGCACGATGAGATCCTCGAACAGGTTGTAATCGAAGAAGATCGCCGAGAAATTCTGGCGATACGCGTCGCGGGTCTGGGCCGTGACCGAGACGCCGTCGAGCAGGATGTCGCCCGTCTGCGGCGGGTAGAGACCGAGCAACAGCTTGATCAGCGTCGTCTTGCCCGAGCCGTTCTCGCCGACGATGAACAGGATCTCGCCGGCCCGGATCGTCAGCTCGATCGGGCCGAGGGTGAAGGGCGCCTTGTCGCCTGCGGCCGGAAAGCCGTGGCTCACGCCGCGCAGGGTGATTTCGCGGAAGCCTCGGGCCGGTCTCGCCGGTGAAGGCGAGAGAAGGCCGGCTTCCGCCTCCGTACCTTCGTCCGAGAACTCGGCGATGCGCCGGTAGGCGACCTGAGCCTGCCCGATCATCGGCACGAAGTGGATGAGCTGCGCGATCGGCGCCTGGATATAGAGCAGGACCAGCACGAAGCCGGAGAGCTCGGCGCCGCTGATTCCGGCGAGGGTCTTGTAGGCGATGAGGCCGGCAAACAGCAGAAAGTTGGTCGACTGGCTCAGCATCGACAGCGATTGCTGGATGACGGCAATCCGCGCCATCAGACGGCGCGCCTGCTCGATGCAGTCGTTGAGTGCGACGTTGCGCAGATGAAGCCGGCGCTCGCGACCGATCCGCAGTTCCTTCGCCGCCTCCGTCAGAGTGAGATAGTGCTTCTGGGTCGCCTCGCGGTTCTTGCGGACATCCTCGAAGTACCGGAGCATGTTCCGGCGCAACGCATTCGCGCTGAGACTCTCGACGATGAGGACCACAGCCGTCACCGCCGACAGGGCCGGCGACAGGATGATCATGTAGGCAGCGCAGCCGACCAGCGTCCCGCACGCCACCACGATCGGCGAGAGGAAGGCGATCGCCGTGAAGATGGTGTTCACGTCGCCCTGGAGAGAGGCGAGCAGCTTGTGCTTGCCCAAGCGCTCGATCCGCTCGATCGGTGCGGTCAGGATCTGATCGGTGAGGTCGCGGCTGAGAGCCGCCTGGATGCGCCCGCCCGCATAGGCGTTGCCGAGGCTGGCGGCGAACGTGCCGACAACGCTCAGTGCCGCGAAACCGGCAAACGCCAGCAGCACGCCCTGGGCGAGAGCGCTCTCCCAGTAGAAGGCCTCGTTGATCTTTGCCAGCGCCGCGGCGGTGGCGAGCCCGCCGATCGCGCCGAGCGCCGTCGCGACAGCCACCAGCGGCCAGACCGGCCGCAGCAATCGGATCGCGTCCTGCCTGAAATGACGAAGGATGATGCCGTCCCGCCCCATGCCAGCCGATTCCTTCGAGCAAGATCGCCGCCCGCTGCTGCGACCGGGCCCTCCGCACTATCGACGGGTCCGCTGAGGGTGAATTGCCGATCCGGCGCGGGCGCCCTTCGCGGGAACGGGTTTTACGGATCCTCGCTTCGAGGATATTCGAACCGTCGCTGCGATACGCTGAGTCGATCGGTCCCCTGCACGGACTGGTCGCCGTCTACGGCTTCGCGCCCACGCTGACCACCGGCGTCGCCTCCCGATCTCCCACGATCATGATGAGCATGTTCTGCGCCATGCTCGCACGCCCCTGGTCGTCGAAGACGATGCCGGCATGTCCGTCCTCCGCCAGTTCCAGGCGGCGGATCGTGTCGCGCACGATGGCGACGGCGCCCTCCACGATCTGCCGCCGGGCCGCGATGATGGCGCCGGCCTGCTGGCGCTTGAGCATCGCGCCCGCGATCTCCGGTGCGTAGGCGAGGTGCGTGATCCGCACATCCTCCACGATGACGCCCGCGAGCGCCACGCGCTGGCCGAGTTCCGCGATCAGGTCGGCGTGGATCGCGTCGCGGTCGGCCCGCAGCGAAGCCACGCGGGTGGCCTTCTCGGCGAGCCGGCGCTTGGCGTCGTTCGCCTCCTCGCCGACATTGTCCGCCTCGTCGTGGTCGTAGGGCCGGGTCGAGGCGATGTTTCGCAGCGCCGCTTCCGCCTGGAGCGAGACGAATTCGTGGTAGCTGCCGACGTCGAAGGTGGCGCGCGCAGCGTCCTGGACCCGCCAGATCGCGGCGGCCGCGATGGTGATCGGGTTGCCCATCAGGTCGTTGACGGTGATGATCTTGGTCTCCTGCGCCTCGGTGGCGAGCGAAACCTTCGCCACCGCGGTCAGCGGGTTGCGCCACCAGAAGCCGTCGCGGGCGATGGTGCCGTGGTAGCGCCCGAACAGGGTGAGCACCGCTGCCTGCCGGGGTTTCAGGGTGATCAGTCCGGCGAGCAGAATGATCCCGGCGATCAGGGCCACCGCGGCGACGATGAGGAAGGCCGGGCCGGCGCTGCCGCGGCCGAGCACCAGCACGCCGCCGCCGAGGAAGGCCAGGGCCGCCAGCGCGAGGCAGGGAATGGCGATGAAGAGAGCCAGCCAGCCGTTGAGGGCGCGATAGGGCACGTCCTGCGTCACGCTCGCTCCGGCCATGCCTACTCCCCTCGTCGTCGCGTTCGGCCCGAACCTTAAGGGTGGGGCCCAGGCAATCCTAGGGGCGGTGCCGATATCCTCATGATCGGATCGCTTGACCGGTGACGCCGGGCCGACGACGTGCACCATATCGGCCCTATCGAAGGGGCGATGCGCGCGGAGGAACCCGTTGAGCGAATCTCGGAAACGACTCCACCTCGGTGCCTTCATGCGCCCCATCGGCATCCACACCGCGTGGTGGCGCTATCCCGGCGGCTTTCCGGACGCGAACTTCAACCTCGAACACCTCGTGCGCTTCGCCCGAACCCTGGAGGCGGCGAAGTTCGACGCCTTCTTCATGGCCGACCATCTGGCGGTGATGAACATGCCGATGGAGGCGCTGAAGCGCTCGGCCACCGTCACCTCGTTCGACCCGCTGACGCTGCTGCCGGCGCTCGCCATGGTGACGGAGCGGATCGGGCTGATCGCCACCGCCTCGACCACCTACAACGAGCCCTATCATGTGGCCCGCAAGTTCGCCTCGCTCGACCACATCTCCAAGGGCCGCGCCGGCTGGAACCTCGTCACCTCCGGCAACCCGGACGAGGCGCTGAACTTCGGCCGCGACGCGCATCTCGACCACCCGACCCGATACGCCCGGGCGCGCGAGTTTTTCGAGGTCGTCACCGGCCTATGGGACTCGTGGGCCGACGATGCGTTCCTGCGCGACGTCGAGCAGGGGTTGTTCTTCAACCCCGACAAGTTGCACACCCTGAACCACCAGGGCGCGTTCCTGAAGGTGAAGGGGCCGCTCAACGTCGCCCGCCCGGTCCAGGGCTGGCCGGTGATCGTCCAGGCCGGCGCTTCCGAGGCCGGGCGCCAGATCGCGGCGGAGACTGCCGAGATGGTGTTCGGCTCGGCCTCGTCGCTGGAGGCGGGCCGAGCCTTCTACGCCGACGTGAAGGGCCGGATGGCGGCGGCGGGCCGCTCACGCGATGCTCTGAAGATCCTCCCCGGCGCGTTCGTCGTGGTCGGCGGCACGGAGGAGGAGGCGAAGGCGAAGAAGGCGCGGCTCGACGCTCTGGTGCCGGTCGAGAGTGGACTCGCCAACCTCTCGGTCCGCCTCGGCACCGATGCCACCGGCTTCGATCTCGACGCGCCGCTGCCCGAGATCCCGGAATCGAATGCCAGCAAGAGCGGTCAGGCGCAGATCGTGGATTATGCCCGCCGCACGGGCGCGACGGTGCGCGAATTGGCGCGCCGCGTCGGCGGCTATGGCGGACTCACCTTCGTCGGCACCCCGGAGCAGATCGCGGACCGGATGGGGGAATGGCTGACGGAGCAAGCCTGCGACGGCTTCAACGTGATGTTCCCCTTCGTGCCGGAAGGGCTCGACGATTTCTGCACCGGCGTGGTGCCGGAATTGCAGCGGCGGGGCCTGTTCCGCACGGAGTACGAGGGCACGACCCTGCGCGACCATCTCGGGCTGGCGCGGCCCGGCAACCGCTTCTTCGAGACGTGACGGGGCTCCCCGGCGAACCGGCGCGGTTCGCCGGGGAGCGGCGGCGCGTCAGCGCCGGTTGGTCAGCCCGTAGAGGGCGAAGCCGACGACCGCCGCGAGGCCGAGCGTCAGCAGCCGGTTGCTGCCGAGGGTGTCGGCGGCGGCCCAGCCGGTGCTCTTGGCGCTCTCGATCATGGCGTGGCCCTTGAGGATGCGCGCGGCCCGCTGCCGGTTCGCCTCCTGGGTCGGCAGATGGACGATGAAGGTGTCGCCCTCGCGGTCGATGTCGATGCTGTTGCGGGCAAATCCCGCCCGCACGAGGCGGGCCTTTGCGGCGCGGGCTGCCTCAAGGCTCGTGAAGTCGGCTTCGACGCCGACGGTATCCTGGGCCATGTCTCCTCCTCGACGGACGCGGGAACGAGTGTCTCGCGAAGCGCCCGCCCCGTCGTCTTCACCCTGGAAGGAGGACCATCGGCGGACGCGTCGTGAGACACTTCAAGCGGGAGGAGCAATCCGCTCCCGCCGTTCACGGTTCCGCGAGACGCGTCAGGCGGCCGCTTCCGCCTCGCAGGCATCGACCCGCACGCTGCCGTCGGCGGTCAGCGAGCAGATCACTTCGGTGCCGTCGTCGAGTGCGAAGGCATGGAATAGGCGGCGCTCGAGTTCTTCGAGCCCCTCTCCGGGTAGTTCAGCGATTTCATCGCGCGCGCGCTCCTCGAGCACTGGAAGAACACCGCTTCTCTCTGCGATTTCCTGCGCGGATTGCGTCAGAACGATCTCGAAAGACATTGCCGCCTCCCTGTGAAAACGCCGGTCACGACCTTGTCCGATCCGCGCGAAGACAGGACCCTCTTGCGACTTTTTTGGGGCAGCCCCCAATCGGTGGCGAAATACGCTGTTCGTGCAGGGGGTTGGCCGGTGCCCGCAACCTCGCTGCCGGTCGCGATCTGTCGCCTGGGATCTGTCTGAGACAGCCGCGAGGAGCCGGATATGGTGGCCGGCGAGATCAGGATCAGGCTCGAGGACGTCCCGCCCGGTGGCGGGGCGGAGGGGAGGACCGCCTCCGCCCTGTTCGTGGGGGACGGCGGTGGCATGTGCACCTTCCAGGCGAGATGCCCGCCTTGCGGCGCGCCCTTATGACGGCGGCGACGCGCCGGGCTTCGACCGCATCATCATGCGGGGTGCCCCCAAACGCCCGCGACTTCCTCGCCTTCCTCCGCCTTTTCGGCGGGGAGCGCCTGCCTTACCCGGCCGGCCCTGACCGCGGCGCCGGCCTGACCGGGCTGCTGTGACGCATCGGCTCAGGGCAGCCTTTCGGGATGTTTTCCGTTCTCAACCGACGCAGAGCGCGGATTATGCTCATCCGACGACCGTGACGGGCCGCCGGAGCCTCGACACGCTCCGAACGTCGAAACCATCTCCGGCAGGGAGGCCGGCCCCATGAATCCCATCCTCGTCGTCGCGCTCGTCTGCGCGTCCACCGTTCAGATGCCCGACTGCTCCCGCGAGACCGCCCTCGACGTGATCATCGGGCCGGCTCACACGCTGCAGGAATGCCTGATCCAGGGACCGGTGCTCGCTGCGAGTGCCGGCCATGGCGGGGAGGCCGATACCTACGTGAAGACCCGCTGCGAGCAGCGCAAGGAGCGCTAGGAGCCCGTCATGGCTGAGGATGAGACCGTCGACCCCGTCCGCGCCGTGGAGATGCGGCTGCGCGCCCGCCTCGCCGTGGTCGAGCGCGCGGCATGGTTCGGCTTCGTGCAGGCGATGCGGGACCGCCCCGACGAGACGCGAGCCGCGATCGAGGCCGAGCGGGGGCGCTGCCGGGACGGCTTCGGCAGCGGCGCCTGGGCGAAGGACCTGACCGCGGCCGAGCGCGCGCTGCTCGGGGCGGAGGTCGATGCCGGGCTGGCTCAGCTCGTGGAGGATGCCCGCGCCGAGATCGGCGACGGCACCTGAGGAAGGGCGTCGAGGGGGCCCTCCCCCGCGCCATCCTTTCGCCTTGCGGTCATGGCGGGAAGAGTTCAGTGTCCCCCGCCAAACCGGAGCCGGCCGGAGGAAACCCCGTCCGCCGGTCCCGCGAAGGAGCCGTGACTGGTGCCCATGTTCGGATACGCCACCCGCCGGAGCGCCACCGCGCTCGCCCTGCTGCTCGCTTCGACCGGTCTCGGCACCCTGCCGGCCGTGGCCATGCAGCCGCGGGAATCCTCGCCGATCTCCGAGTACGAGCCGGCGGAGTCGCTGGAAGGCAACTTCCTCTCCGCCTATATCGCCGGCGCCTCGAAGGACACGGCGGCCGCCGCGAGCTTCTACCGCGAGGCCGTGAAGGGCGATCCGCGCAACGCCGAGCTTCTGGAGCGCGCCTTCGTGTCGCTTCTGGCCGACGGCGCCATGACCGACGCCTTCCGCGCCGCCGAACGGCTCGCCACCCGCGAGAGCTCGAACGGCCTCGCCCAACTCGCCCTCGGGGTCCGCCAGCTCAAGGCCGGCCAGTACGGGCCCGCTCGCCAGAGCTTCGGCCGCAGCGGCCGCGGTGCGGCGGCCGACCTGACCGGGACGCTGCTCACCGCCTGGGCCTATGCCGGCGCGGGCGACGGCAAGCGCGCCTACGAGACGCTGAACCGCCTGCGCGGTGAGCGCTACTTCAACGTCTTCCGCGACTACCATGCCGGACTGATCGCCTCGGTGATCGGCGACCGGGCCGAGGCCGAGCGCAAGCTGAAGGCGGCCTACGACGCCGACCACAACACCCTGCGCATCGTCGACGGCTATGCCCGCTTTGAGGCCGGGATCGGCCGCACCGATCTCGCCATCGACGCCTACAGCGAGTTCGAGAAGGTGATGCCGCGTCATCCCCTCGTGGTGGACGCGCTCGACAAGCTCAAGGCCGGCAAGCCGCTCACCCCGCTGGTCTCGTCGGCCCAGGAAGGCGCCGCCGAGGTGCTCTACGGCCTCGGCTCGGCCGGCTCGACGCAGGGCGACGAGCTTCCGGCGGTGGTCTACCTGCGGCTCGCCCTCTATCTCGCCCCCGAACATGCCGTGGCCCGGCTGACGCTCGCCGACACGCTCGACCGCATGAAGCAGACCGAGCGCTCGAACGAGGCCTACGCGCAGATCCCGGCCTCCTCGCCGCTCAAGCTCAACGCCGACATCCAGATCGGTCTCAACCTCGAGCAGATGGGCCGGGGCGACGAGGCGCTCCAGCACCTCGACACCGTGCTCAAGGCGCATCCCGACAACATCGACGTCATCTCGGCCCTCGGCAACGTGCAGCGCTCGCGCAAGAAGTTCACCGAGGCGACCGACACCTATACCCGCGCGATCAACCTGATCGAGCCGGGCAAGGAAGCCAACAACTGGACTCTGTTCTACTTCCGCGGCACCGCCTACGAGCGGGCCGGCGAGTGGCAGAAGGCCGAGGCCGACCTCAAGAAGGCGCTCAGCCTCGTGCCGCCGACCCAGCCGAACGCCAAGGCGCAGGTGCTCAACTACCTCGCCTATTCCTGGGTCGACCGGAACATGAACATCGACGAGAGCTTCACCATGCTGAAGCAGGCCGTCGATCTCTCGCCCCGCGACGGCATGATCATCGACAGCCTCGGCTGGGCCTATTTCCGCTTGGGCCGCTGGGACGACGCGGTGCGCGAGCTGGAGAAGGCGGTCGAGCTGAAGCCGGGCGATCCGACCATCAACGACCATCTCGGCGACGCTTACTGGCGCACGGGCCGACGGCTCGAGGGCAAGTTCCAGTGGCAGCACGCCAAGGACCTGAACCCCGAGCCGGACGATCTCGTGAAGATCAACGCCAAGCTCAAGGACGGCCTGCCGGAGCCGGACAAGCCGACTGCCACCGCCGAGAACCCGCCGCAGCAGGATCCGGCTCAGGCCGTGCCCGCCCCCGTGGCGGCGCCGCACAATCCGGACAATCCGGAATTGCCGAAGGGTGCGCCCGCACCCAACGAGCCGCCGGGGGCGGCGGACAAGAAGCCGGGGAAGTGAGATAGCCGCTCGAGCGGTCTCTCGCACGGGAGCGGCCCATCAGGCAGAGGTTGGGATCGGACCCGGCCTCTGCCGAACGGTCCAGCCGTCGTCTTGCTCGTTCCCGGCTGTCCGCCTAAGGCAGGGCGCATCCCCTGCCCCTCTGGCCGAGAGCCTTCGTGTCCCTGCTCACCACCCGCGCTCCGGCCAAGATCAACCTGACCCTGCACGTTCTCGGCCGCCGGCCGGGCGACGGCTACCATGCGCTGGAGAGCCTCGTCGCCTTCGCCGAAGTGGCCGACATGCTGGAACTGGTGCCGGGCCCTGACCTCGCGCTGGAGGTCTCAGGTCCCACGGCCGGGCCGGCGGGGCCGCTCGACGACAACCTCGTCCTGCGCGCGGCCCGCCACCTCGCCGCGGGCGTGGACGGCATGCGGCACGGAGCGTTCCGGCTGCACAAGCAATTGCCGGTGGCGGCCGGGATCGGCGGCGGCTCGTCGGATGCGGCGGCCGCCCTGCGGCTGCTCGCCGAACTGAACCGCCTCCCGCTCGGTCATCCCGCCGTGATCGCCGCCGCCCGCGCCACCGGCGCCGACGTGCCGGTCTGCCTCGATCCGCGGGCGCGGATGATGCGCGGCGCGGGCGAGGAGATCGGACCCGTGCTCGATCTCGCCTCCCTGCCGGCGGTGCTGGTCAATCCCGGCGTACCCGTCGCGACGGCGCCGGTCTTCAAGGCGCTGGGACTGGCCGTCGGGCAGCGGCTCGACGGGGCTGCGCATCCGGTGATCGGCAGCGGTCTCGATGCGACGTCCTTGCTCGGCGCGATCGCACCGGCCCGCAACGATCTGGAGGCTCCGGCCCTCACCGTCGCCCCCGTCATCGGCGAGGCGCTGGCGCTGCTGCGCGCCCAGGGCGGATGCCGCCTCGCGCGGATGTCCGGATCGGGCGCGACCGTGTTCGCGATCTTCGCAGACGATGGGGCGGCGGAGGCTGCGGCGGGAGCGATCCGCGCCCTGCAGCCGAGCTGGTGGGTGGAGCCGACGCGCCTCGCCTGAGACGGCGCTGCTGCGGGCGCGTCAGTGCGCCCGGGCGATGCAGAAATCCACCACCTGCAACAGGGCGATCTTCATCGGTCCGTTCGGGAACGGGTCCAATGCCGCGCGGGCCTGATCGCCGTAGTGGCGGGCGCGCTCGATCGTGTCGTCGAGGGCGCGATGGCGGAGCAGGATGGCCAGCGCCTGCTGCAGATCGCCTTCCTCCAGATCCTCCCGCTCGAGGGTGCGGCGCCAGAAGGCGCGTTCCTCGTCCGTGCCGCGGCGCAACGCCAGCACGATCGGCAGGGTGATCTTGCCCTCGCGGAAGTCGTCGCCGACATTCTTGCCCAGCGCGGCGCTGGTGCCGCCGTAATCGAGCACGTCGTCGATGAGCTGGAAGGCGATGCCGAGATTCATGCCGTAGGCGCGGCAGGCCGTCTGTTCCGCGTCCGGACGCCCGGCCAGGACCGGGCCGACCTCGCAGGCCGCCGCGAACAGCTCGGCGGTCTTGCCGCGGATCACGGCCAGATACTCGTCCTCGCTCGTCTCGATGTTCTTGGCGGCAGTGAGCTGCATCACCTCGCCCTCGGCGATCACGGTGGCCGCCGCCGACAGGATGTCGAGGGCGCGCAGGCTCCCGACCTCGACCATCATGCGGAAGGCCTGACCGAGCAGGAAGTCGCCGACGAGCACGCTCGCCTCGTTGCCCCACTTGATGCGGGCGGCGACCCGGCCGCGGCGCATGTCGCTCTCGTCCACCACGTCGTCGTGAAGGAGGGTCGCGGTGTGCATGAATTCGACCGCGGCGGCGAGCTTCACCGCGCCGTCGGCCTCGCGGTTCTCGGCGCCGTAGCCGCACAGGTCGGCGCAGGCCAGCGTCAGGATCGGCCGCAGCCGCTTGCCGCCAGAGGCGATCAGGTGGTTGGCGACCTCGGGGATCATCGCCACGTCGGAGCCGGTGCGCGACAGGATCGTCGCATTCACCCGCTCCATCCCGGCCGCGACGAGGCGCACGAGATCGGTGAGGCTGGCCTCCGGATCGGAGCGGCCTTCATCGAGGGTAACGACGACGCCCAAGCGCGATGCCTCCGGAAACTCTCGACCGGCACCCTGCCGGAACCCCTGCCCCGCGGCTGCCCCTGTCGCACGGGGCCGTCGGCACTGCAACACGCGGTCGTGCCGCATGGCTGCGCACGGGCGTGGACAATGTTACGAGCCATACTCCGCGGGCCCGCATGCCGGGAGGCGGCTGAAGGGGTTTGATGCCGTGACGGAACTGATCCGCACCAACGACATCGTCTTGATCGGTTTCGCGCGCTCGCTTCTGGAGGAGGCGGGTGTCCCGCTCTTCGTCGCCGACGAGCACATGAGCGCGCTGGAAGGTTCGATCGGCGCCTTCGGCCGGCGCCTGCTCGTGCCCGATGATCACGCGCGGCAGGCGCGCCGCATCCTGACCGATGCCGGACTGTCCGCCGAACTGCGCGACGATCGCTGAGCGAGCCTGCGTGAGGACCGAGACGGACGCCTTTCTCGGCGGTCGCCTGAAGCTGCGACAGCCGCCCCGCGGCGCCCACCGCGCCGGCACCGACGCGGTGCTGCTCGCCCGCCTTCTCGTTCCCGCCCCGGGCGCCACGCTCTTCGATCTCGGCGCGGCCACCGGCGCGGTGGGGCTCGCGTCGGCGCGACTGTCCGAGGTCGGCCGCGTGGTGCTGGTCGAGCGCGACCCCGACCTCGCCGCCCTCGCCCGGGAGAATGCGGCGGCGAACGGGCTCGACGACCGCGTCGCGGTGATCGAGGCGGAACTCCTGGCGCCGGCGCGGCAGCGCCGGGAGGCCGGACTGGAGCCGGACAGCGCCGACATCGTGCTGACCAATCCGCCCTTCTTCGAGTCCGGCATGCACCGCCCCTCCCCCATCCCGCAGAAGGCCACGGCGCACACCTTCGCGGCCGGGGGGCTCGATCGGTGGCTGAGAACCTGTGCCGACTTGCTGCGTCCCGGCGGACGCCTCGGCCTGATTCACCGGGCCGACGCCCTTCCCGCTTGCCTCGACGCGCTGCGCGGACGCTTCGGCGACTATGCCGTTCGCCCCGTTCACGCACGGGCCGAGCGGCCGGCGATCCGCGTGCTGATCGCGGGTGTGAAGGGCAGCCGCGCCCCGTTGCGCCTGTTGCCGCCTCTGGTGCTTCAGGACGCGGCCGGGCACTTCACGCCGGAAGCCGAGGCGCTGCATCGCGGTGACCCCTGGCCTCTCCCATGAAAAGGGATGCCCGCTCGGGCATCCCTCGATCCGCCTCGGGCTCGGCGCCACGCCTCAGTGCCAGGGGTGGTAGAACCGGGGCCGATGGTCGTAGTGCGTCCGCCAGTAGGCTCGACGGTAGTAGGGCCGCGGCCGCCAAGACGCGTGACGGTAGTGGTTGCGTGGGCGGCAGTAGAGGCGCCGATCATGCCGGCGGCCGTACCAGTGGGCCGTGTTGAACAGGGCCGAATCGGTCGCCTGGGCCGCTGCGGATGGCACGGGGAGCGGGGCAGCGCTGGCGGTGGCGTTCGGGCCGGCGAGGCCTCCGAGCATCCCGAAGGCCAGGATGGCCAGACGTGGGGCACGCATCGGGCAGGGCTTCGATCCGCCGCGATGGATCGGCCGGCGGCGTCCTGCTAACGGAGGATCGGTCCGCCCCCCGAGGGCGGCGCTCTCTGCGACCTCGGAACGAAGCCGCGAAAAGAAGCCGCCATGCCGCTGACCATCCCGACCTGGTTGCGCTTCCTCCTGCCCGGCCGTTTCCGCAAGCCTCCGGCGCGGGTCGCGGTGGTACGCCTGAGCGGCGTGATCGGCACCGTCTCGCCGCTCCGGCCGGGCCTCTCCATCGCTACGGTGGCGCCGAGCCTGGAACGCGCCTTCACCATGCCGGGGCTGTCGGCGGTGGCCCTCGTCATCAACTCGCCCGGCGGTTCCCCGGTACAATCCCACCTGATCTACCGCCGCATCCGAGCGCTCGCGGCGGAGAAGGAGATCAAGGTCTTTGCCTTCGTGGAGGATGCCGCGGCCTCGGGCGGCTACATGATCGCCTGTGCCGCCGACGAGATCGTCGCCGATCCCGCCTCGCTCGTCGGCTCCATCGGGGTGGTTTCGGCCGGCTTCGGTTTCGACCGGCTGATCGAGCGCATCGGCATCGAGCGCCGCGTCCATACCCAGGGCGAAGCCAAGGCGATGCTCGATCCCTTCAGGCCGGAGAACCCGCAGGACGTCGCCCGGCTGAAGGACATTCAGGCCGATGTGCAGACCCTGTTCACCGGCCTCGTACGCGAGCGGCGGCCTAAGCTCGATGCGAGCCGTGACCTGTTCACCGGCGCGGTCTGGACCGGACGGCAGGCGCTCGAACTCGGCCTCGTCGATGCGCTCGGCGACCTGCGCGGGACGTTGCGCGCCCGCTACGGCGAGAAGGTCGAACTGCGGCTCGTGGCCGAGACCCGCGGCTCATGGCTCGCCCGCCTGCTGCGCCGTGCCGGTCCCGGCCAGACGGCCGCCGGACTCCCCGATGCGCTGATTGCGGCGGTGGAGGAGCGCGCCGCCTGGGCAAGGTTGGGATTGTAGACGAGGGATCATGCTCCGGCGGCGGTGACCGCACCGCCCCCGCGCGTACGCGGCACCGTGATCCCCGCCCCTCGCCGGATGTTTCGGCGCATCGGCTCGATGCACCGCGCGTTCAGAGACGCCATCACGACGGCGATGCCGAGCGAGGCGAGGATCGCGGCAAGAGCGAAGCCGGTTCCCCGCACCTCGGGCGAGAAAGCCGCCAGCGCGACGGCGAACCCGGCCAGCCAGTGGCAGAGGAAGACGGGATAGGCCAGTTCCCCCATGTGCGCGTCCACGACGCGCAGCGTCGCGGCCGGCCTCCAATCCGCGAGGGCTGCGACGAGCGCGGCACCGATGATGCTGTTGAGGTAGAATCCTCCGAGGCGGACGTAGTCGTCGGAGAGTATCCAACCGCCGCAGATCATGTTGGCGATCCAGAGCATCAGCAGGGGCGGGACGGCTCGAGGTGAGATCTTCGACAGGCGCTGCTTGCGTTGAAAGTAGATCAGGGCTCCGATGGAGAAGCCGAGGGTCGCGCCATGCGGGTCGAAGTAGCGGGTATGCCAGCCGTCTCCGCCCAGAGCTGTGAGGGCATGGAACACCACGGCGGTCGCGAACAGCCAGGTGGCATAGGACTTCCTGCGCGCGAATCCGAGTGAGAGATAAGCGTACATCAAAATCTCGACCGCGACGGACCAGGCCGGCATGACGAGGCGGAATTGGTGTTCCCAACTCATCATCGGCAGCAGCAAGAGATTGAGCCAGAAGTCGTGGAGGCTTGGTCCGGCCCAGTGCGTGGAGAACCGCGCCGTTTCGCCGGGAAGAGCGAGAACCGTTCCCAGGGTTGCTGCCAAGGTGATGTAGTAGAGCGGCAGGAGCCTTAGCGCTCGATTTATCCAGAAGCGCTTGAGATCGAACGCATAAACCTCATTCAACGCTGCCGTGATGGCGAATCCGGATAGGATGAAGAAGACGCTGACGGAATAATAGCCGAAGTGCTTGTAATACGGATCGCCGGCAAAGTGGCTCAGGATCACCATGACGGCGAGAAGCAGGCGGAGTGCTCCGGACATGGAGTTTCAAAGCGTTCGCTGGCGGTCGGGCTGAAGAATTGCCCTGAGGACCGTTTCTAATCTGTTAGAGCCGGCTGCACATCAGAATGGACTGGTATTCGGTTGGGGTTTTCACTCCTTGGAAAACTCTGCACCCGTGGCCCGGCGGAGGGCTTCCGCCTGCCCGATCCGAGCCCGGGCTTGTCGCCGAAGTCGAGTTACTGTACCGATCGGTATCATTCGTACTGATCGGTACAGAAAGGCTTGCCATGCCCCGTCCCCCGCTCCCGCCCTTCACCGACGAGACCGCCGCGCAGAAGGCGCGCATGGCGGAGGATGCCTGGAACAGTCGCGACCCGGAGCGCGTCGCCCTCGCCTACACGCCCGACAGCGTCTGGCGGAACCGGGCCGAGTTCGTGAAGGGTCGGGAGGAGATCGCCGCCTTCCTGCGGCGAAAGTGGGCCCGAGAGCTGGAGTACCGGCTGATCAAGGAAGTCTGGGCGCATCAGGGCAACCGCATCGCCGTGCGCTTCGCCTACGAGTGGCGTGACGACAGCGGCCAGTGGTTCCGCTCCTACGGTAACGAGAACTGGGAATTCGACGAGGCGGGCCTGATGCGCCGCCGGATCGCCTCCATCAACGATCTGCCGATCGCGGAGACCGACCGGAAGTTCCACTGGCCCATCGGCCGCCGGCCGGACGACCATCCGTCCCTCAGCGATCTCGGGCTGTAGCGCGTGGCTCGCACCGTCGCCGAGCGGTCCGACGTGTTGCCGCTGCTTGCGGAGGTGTTTCGGGAGCACGGCTACGAGGGAGCGAGCCTGTCGCTGATCTCGAAGGCGACCGGGCTCGGCAAAGGGAGCCTCTATCATTTCTTCCCCGGAGGGAAGGAGGAGATGGCGGTAGCCGTGCTCGCCGAGATCGACGGCTGGTTCGAGGCCAACGTCTTCCGTCCCCTGCGGGAGACGAACGACCCGAGGGCGGCCGTGGCGACGATGTTCGCGACGACCGCCGAGTATTTCCGCTCCGGCCGTCGGGTCTGCCTGGTCGGCGCCCTGAGCCTGAGCGATGCCCGCGACCGTTTCGCCGGTCGCCTCCGGGACTACTTCGCCCGCTGGGTCGAAGCGCTCACCGCAGCCCTCGCCCGCGCGGGACACGGTCCGGAGGCGGCTGGCGCCATCGCCGAGGAGGCCGTGGGCGGCATCCAGGGAGCGGTGGTGCTGGCTCGCGCCCTCGACCGGCCCGACGTTTTCGAGCGGATCCTGACGGGGTTGCGGGCGCGCTGCCTCGGTACCGCCTGAGGCTCGGCGTCATCCTGATGGCGCTGCGGCTCAGCGCGCGCAGCCGGCCGGGGCCGAGTAGCCGGAATAGACCACCCGGACCTTGCGGGTGCAGGTCTCGGCCGCCGGCATGGCGGCGACCGGGGCGATCTCGACCGGCGTGATCGCCACCGTCTTCTCCACCGCCGTGGTGCCATCCGGCGTGGCAAGCGCGTTCGATGCACCCATCACCAGCGATGTGGTGGCGAGAGCGGCCGCGACGAGAGCGGCGAAAACAGTCAATCCCTTGCGCATGATCTGTCTCAAATTGGTATCCGCTCGACCGTCGCGGTGAAGCGGGGCTGTTCCTTTGCCGCATTAACTTGGCTGAAAGCTTTGCCGTTCCCGCTCTGAGCCCGCGGATCGTAAAAAGATGTGCCGGCACGCACCGAGGGCTCGCCGCATACCCCGCCCGGCGCATCCGGTTCGCAAATGGTGGCCGGCGCCCCATATGAAGGTGACCCTCCGCGCAATCCCGTGCCTTGGGCGTTCAAGCGGAGGCCGATATGGCACTTGCTCCGGAAAAGGGGGGCGCACGCCCCGTCACCTCGTCCGACTTCAACGAACGCGTGAAGCGTCTCCTGGCGGCCAAGCCCGCGATCGAGGCCGCACCGAAGGAGCGCAAGGACCGGCGGACCTTCAACCGCTCTGCACCGCGGACCTGAATGAGCCAGGAGGCGGGTTCGCTTGACACCCCGCCCCCCGCTCTTAAACGGTCCGGCAGTTTCCCTCCTGCCGGATCTGCCATGTCGAGCGACGCCGACCTTTCGCCCACACGCTCGTTCCAGGGCCTGATCCTCACCCTGCAGCGCTTCTGGGCGGCCAAGGGCTGCGTGATCCTCCAGCCCTACGACATGGAGGTCGGTGCCGGCACCTTCCACCCGGCCACCACCCTGCGGGCGCTCGGCCCGAAGCCCTGGAAGGCGGCCTACGTGCAGCCCTCGCGGCGTCCGAAGGACGGCCGCTACGGCGAGAACCCGAACCGGCTGCAGCACTATTACCAGTTCCAGGTGATCCTGAAGCCGAACCCGCCGAACCTGCAGGAGCTCTACCTCGCCTCCCTGGAAGCGATCGGCGTCGATCTCAAGCTCCACGACATCCGCTTCGTCGAGGACGATTGGGAGAGTCCGACGCTCGGTGCCTGGGGGCTCGGCTGGGAATGCTGGTGCGACGGGATGGAGGTGAGCCAGTTCACCTATTTCCAGCAGGTCGCGGGTTTCGAATGCGCCCCGGTCGCCGGCGAGCTGACCTACGGCCTGGAACGTCTCGCGATGTATGTGCAGGGCGTCGAGAACGTCTACGACCTCAATTTCAACGGCGGCGAGGGCGAGGACAAGGTCACCTACGGCGACGTCTTCCTCCAGGCCGAGCAGGAATATTCGCGCCACAACTTCGAGGCCGCCGACACGGCGATGCTGTTCCGCCATTTCGCCGACGCCGAGAAGGCCTGCCGCCTCTATCTCGAAGCCGGCGCCCCCGAGAGCGAGGGCGCCCGCCACCGCATCGTGCAGCCGGCCTACGACCAGTGCATCAAGGCGAGCCATGTCTTCAACCTGCTCGATGCCCGCGGCGTGATCTCGGTCACCGAGCGCCAGAGCTACATCCTGCGGGTGCGCGAACTCGCCAAGGCCTGCGGCGCGGCGTGGCTGAAGACCGAGGCCGGCGGCCACGCGGCGGCGGCCTGAGATGCGCCGCCGCGCCGTCCTGGCGCTGGCCTTCGGGCTTCTGGCCGGTCCGGTCTTCGCACAATCTGCGGCCGACCCGGTGGAGGCCGTGCAGGCCTTCTACGCGGCGGACGACATCAATGCCGTGCGCTTCTACGCGAAGCGACTGCGCGAACTCTACGAGCGCGACCGGCGCGAGGCCGACGGAGAGGTCGGGCGGCTCGGCTTCGCCTTTCACGTCAACGGCCAGGACACCGAGGCGGGCTTCGCCCGATCGCTGGCGCTCGCAGCGCTCTCGAATGACGGGGACCGGGCCGAGGTGCGGGCGCGATTCCGCAACGGCGGCCCGCAGGAGCTGCGCTACAGCCTGGTGCGCGAGGCGGGCGCGTGGAAGATCGCCAATGTCCGATCGGTGAAGGGCGAGACCTGGGATCTCGTCGCCCTCCTGTCGGCGCCGCTTCCGTAGCGCGCCGCCCCTCACCCAAAGCTGTTTCGTCATCGAAGCGACATCTGACGGGCGTAGGCGCGCCGACTCTCGCAGGCTGATGAGACGCGCAACGATGTCCGACATGCCCGACGCCCCAACCCTCGACGCGGTGATCGCGCACCGCTTCTCCCGGCGCGACCTGATGCGCGGCTCGCTGGCCGCCGCGCTCGCCGCCGGGGTCGCGCCGCAGGCCGTCGCCTCGCCTGCCGCGGCGGCCGACGGTTCCGCCTTCGACTTCCCGGAACTCGCGGCCGGCGTCGATGAGCACCTGCACGTGGCCGAGGGCTACGAGGCGAAGCCCCTGCTGCGCTGGGGCGACCCGCTGTTTGCCGATGCCCCCGCCTTCGACCCGAGGCGGCAGAGCGCCGGGGGCCAAGAGCGCCAGTTCGGCTACAACAACGATTTCGTCGGCTTCATCCCGCTCGAGACCGAGGGTCGGCGCGGCCTGCTCGTGGTCAACCACGAATACACCAATGCCGAGCTGATGTTTCCCGGTCTCGATGCGGCCGACCGCAAGGCCGTGACCGCGGCCTTGAGCCCGGATCAGGTCGCGGTCGAGATGGCCGCCCATGGCGGTTCGGTGGTCGAGATCGTCCGCGGCGCGGAAGGCTGGCGCCCGGTGCTCGGCTCGCCCTACACCCGGCGCATCACGGCGCGGACGCCGATGGATCTCACCGGGCCGGCGGCCGGCCATCCCCGCCTCGTCACCGAGGACGATCCGAGCGGCCGTCATGTGCTCGGCATGATCAACAATTGTTCGGGCGGCATCACACCCTGG
This sequence comes from Methylorubrum rhodesianum, assembly GCF_014199985.1. Lineage (GTDB taxonomy): Bacteria > Pseudomonadota > Alphaproteobacteria > Rhizobiales > Beijerinckiaceae > Methylobacterium > Methylobacterium rhodesianum. The sequence continues at coordinate 236,323 of NZ_JACHOS010000007.1, forward strand.
GGGACGTGGCTCTCGGGCGAGGAGAACATCAACTACTACTTCGGCGGCGCCCTGCCCGCAGGGCATCCGGAGGCCGGCAATGCCAAGGCGATGGGCATGGGCAGCCTGCAATACGCCTGGAGCCGCTTCCATCCGCGCTTCGATCTCGCGCGGACGCCCAACGAGCCGAACCGGTTCGGATGGGTGGTCGAGATCGATCCGTTCGATCCGGGCTCGACTCCGAGGAAGCGCACGGCGCTCGGCCGGTTCAAGCACGAGGGCGCGGCGGGCGCGCGGACTCTCGACGGGCGCTACGTCGTCTATCTCGGCGACGACGAGCGCTTCCAGCACGTCTACCGCTTCGTCAGCGCCGGGCGCCTGCAGGCGGAGCGCGGCGCCAACGCCGATCTCCTCGATTCCGGCACGCTCAGCGTCGCCCGGTTCGAGTCGGACGGCACCGGCCGCTGGCTGCCGCTGGTGCATGGCGCGAACGGGCTCGATGCGGAGAACGGCTTCGCGTCCCAGGCCGACGTGCTGATCGAGACCCGCCGCGCCGCCAAGAGGCTCGGCGCCACGCCGATGGACCGGCCCGAGGACATCGAGGCGAACCCGCGCACCGGCCGGGTCTACGTGATGCTGACCAACAACGTGAAGCGCACGGCCGACCAGACCGACCCGAGCAACCCGCGCGGCCCCAACGCCTTCGGGCACGTCATCGAGATCGCTCCCGACCAGACCGACCACGGTGCCGAGACCTTCCGCTGGGAGGTGCTGGTGCGCTGCGGCGACCCGGCCAAGCCCGAGGTGAAGGCGAGTTTCTCCGCGCTGACCACCGAGAACGGCTGGTTCGGCATGCCCGACAACTGCACCTTCGACGGGCGCGGCCGACTCTGGATCGCCACCGACGGCAACAACCGCCGTGCCACCGGCCGGGCCGACGGTATCTGGGCGGTGGAGACGGAAGGGCCGCGCCGGGGCACCGCGCGCCACTTCCTGCGGGTTCCGGTGGGAGCCGAGATGTGCGGCCCCTGCTTCACCCCCGACGACGAGACCTTCTTCGTCGCCGTCCAGCATCCCGGCGAACCCGACGAGGAAGGCGCGCTCGGTTCCTACCAGAAGCCGTCCACCCGCTGGCCGGATTTCTCGCCCGACATGCCGCCGCGGCCGTCGGTGGTGGCGGTGACGCGGAAAGGGGGCGGGCCGATCGGGTGAGAAGGGGCGGGCCGAAACGCCCCCCGCCATCGCTTCGCTGGCGCGCGTGATGACGAAGCGCGCGCGGTGACAGATGACGTCCATCTCCCGTCTCGACGCGGCTTGAGCGGAGGGCTATTCCCGCGCGCATGCCTGACCTTCTGCTCGAACTCCGCTCCGAAGAGATCCCCGCGCGCATGCAGCGGCGCGCGGCCGAGGATCTGAGGAAGCTCGTCACCGACGCGCTGGTCGAGCGAGGTTTCCTCTACGAGGGCGCCAAGGCGTTCGCGACGCCGCGGCGGCTGGCGCTGCACGTCGCCGGACTGCCCGCCCGCGGAGAGGCCGTACGCGAGGAGCGGCGCGGCCCGCGCGTCGGTGCCCCCGAGGCGGCTCTGCAGGGCTTTCTGAAGAGCGCGGGGCTGTCGAGCCTCGATCAGGCCACCACCGTCACCGACCCGAAGAAGGGCGAGTTCTACCTCGCGGTGATCGAGCGGCCCGGCCGCGAGACGATCGACGTGCTGGCCGAGATCCTGCCGGGCATCATCCGGAATTTCCCCTGGCCGAAATCGATGCGCTGGGGCGCGGCCTCGGCCCAGCCCGGTTCCCTGCGCTGGGTGCGCCCGCTGCAATCGATCGTTGCCACCTTCGGCCCCGAGACCGAGACGCCGGACGTCGTGCCGTTCTCGGTCGACGGCATTGCCGCCGGCACGACCACCAGCGGCCACCGCTTCCTGAAGCCGGAGCCGTTCGAGGTGCGCCGCTTCGACGACTACGTGCAGGCGCTGGAGCGGGCCGATGTGATCCTCGACGCCGACCGGCGCAAGGACATCATCCTGCACGACGCCAAGGATCTGGCCTTCGCCCGCGGCCTCGACCTCGTCGAGGATGAGGGCCTGCTGGAGGAAGTCGCCGGGCTGGTGGAGCGGCCCGTGGTGCTGATGGGTGCCTTCGAGGAACGCTTCCTGGAAATCCCGGCCGAGGCGATCCGCGCGACGATCCGCGCCAATCAGAAGTGCTTCGTGCTGCGCAAATCCGGTTCCGAGGAACTGGCACCGGCCTTCGTACTGGTCTCGAATCTTCTCGCCTCGGACGGCGGCGCGGCGATCACCGCCGGCAACGAGCGCGTGGTGCGCGCCCGCCTCTCCGACGCGAAGTTCTTCTGGGAAACCGACAAGGCCGTGAGGCTGGAGGACCGCCTCCCGAAGCTCGATTCGATCGTCTTCCACGAGAAGCTCGGCACGCAGGGCGAGCGGGTCAACCGCATCGCCGGCCTGGCCCGTCGGATCGCCTCCGCCATCGACATCCGGTTCGACCTCGATCTCGTCGAGCGGGCCGCGCGCCTCGCCAAGGCGGATCTCGTGACCGAGATGGTCGGCGAGTTTCCGGAGCTTCAGGGCTTGATGGGCCGCAAATATGCGACCTTGCAGGGCGAGGATCCCCGCGTCGCGGCCGCCATCGAGGAGCATTACAAGCCGCTCGGCCCGAGCGACCGTGTGCCGACGGAGATCGTTTCGATCGCGGTCGCGATGGCCGACAAGCTCGATCTGCTCGCCGGATTCTGGTCGATCGACGAGAAGCCGACGGGTAGCAAGGATCCGTTCGGTCTGCGGCGCGCCGCGCTCGGCGTGATCCGCCTGATCCTCGAGAACGGATTGCGCCTGCCGCTTCTCGACGGGCCGATCTGGGATGCCTTCGACGAATTGCCGGGCAAGTCCGCCGTGGTGCTCGACCTGTCGGGCGCTGCCGCCCTCGACGCGCTCGACGGCGAGACCGATCTGACCGATCCGCGGGCGAAGGATCTCCTCGCTTTCCTCGCCGACCGCCTCAAGGTCTATCTGCGCGACCAAGGGGCCCGCCACGATCTGATCGACGCCGTCTTCGCCCTGCCCGGTCAGGACGACCTGCTGATGGTCGTCCGCCGTGTCGAGGCGCTGGGTGAATTCCTCGGCACGGATGACGGCAAGAACCTGCTCGCGGGCTACAAGCGCGCGGCCAACATCCTGCGCATCGAGGAGAAGAAGGACGGCCGTTCCTACGACGCCGTCCCCGATGCGGCGCTCGCGTCGTCCGGCCAGCCGGAGGAGCGGGCGCTCGCCGAGGCGCTTGCCGAGACCCGGCGGGAGGCGTCGGCGGCAGTGGCGGCCGAAGATTTCGCCGGGGCGATGCGGGCGCTGTCGCGCCTGCGGGCGCCGGTGGACGCCTTTTTCGAGAAGGTCACCGTCAACGCCGACGATCCGGCCCTTCGCCAGAACCGGCTCCTGCTCCTCAACGCCCTGCGCGCGGCCACCCGCGAGGTCGCAGACTTCTCGCGCATCGAGGGCTGAGCAAAGGCGGCGGGCGGAGGATGTCTCTCCGCTCCGATCTGCCACGAGTACGCGGCAGCGACGAGAGCCGGACAGGCCGCGGCGGCCCATCGCTGGCTCGGCGGTCCTGAGGTTGGCGGTGCTCATCCATCAGCGAGGTGCCGCGCTCCCTCATCGCGAGACAACTGGGGATGGCATCCTCCGGAAGCCTCATTGTTTCCGATCGGCTGTCGCCGTCCGACGCGAAACCTGCTTCAGATTGATTCACTTTCTTCCAAGGAAGCGGGTCCGAGCCGGTTGAAACGACCTGATCGGTGAATCCGCCTCTCAACATTCGGGCGAGCCCGCGGCGGGCGGTTTCCGCCGCGGGCCGACCGGCGCGGGCTCTCGTGTCGGCGATGTCGGCTTTCGACCCACTTGCCCTGATCGACGCGTGCTACGCGGCCGCCCTCGAGCCCGAGACGCGGTCCGGCGCGTGGTCCGACGCGCTCGACGGGATCGCCGATGCGGTCGGCGCGCGCGGGGGCGTGATCGTCTCGCACGATCCCGTGCGGACGGCGCAGACCCTGGCATCCGGGCGGATCGCCGACGTGAACCTCGATTACGGCGTCGGCGGCTGGTGGCAGCACGACACGCGCATCCGCCTCGGCCGGGCGCGCGGCATCATGCGGCCGGGCACGGTCACGGTCGACGAGATGTATCTCACGGCCGAAGAGAAGCGGGCCGATCCGTTCTTCCAGCATTTCATCGAGCGCCACCGCCTTGGCAATCTCTGCGCCTATGTCGGCGCCGACCCGATGGACCGCTACACCCTGTCGTTCAGCGCTCCGCGCGATGTGCGGAAGGGCCCGTTCGAGGGCGCGGAGATCGAGCGGCTGGGGCTCGTCGGACCGCACGTCATCCGCGCCTTCAGGCTCACGGCGCTCGTCGGCGATCTGCGCCGGGAGACGGAGGGGCTGACCTCGGCCCTGGAACGGATGCGGGCCGGTCTCATCGTCCTCGATCCCCGCGGCCGGATCCGGCTCGTCAGCCCGGCGGCCGAGCGTCTGGCGACGGGCTATCTCATCCTGCGCACCGGTGCCGTACCGGCCGCCGCGGAGCCGATCGAGGGGGGGCGCTTCGATCGCTTCCTGAGCGACGTTCTGCCGGAGCAGACATGGCCGCGGCAGGACCGCCTCCTCCTGCGCCGCCGGGGCGGCGGGCGTCCGCTCTATGTCGAGGCGCTTCCCCTGCGCGGCGACGACCCGCTTCCGGCGGCCGGCGCCGGGCTCGGAGGCGGCGTCATCCTGCTCCTGCGCGATCTGCTCGCGCCGGCGACGCGTCCGATCGAACCGCTGCTGGAGCAGCTCGGCCTCACCCGGGCCGAAGCGCGGGTCGCCGCCCTGGTCGGGCGGGGCGCGGCGCCGCGGGAGGTGGCCGACCAGCTCGCTGTCGGCGAGAGCACGGTGCGCAGCCAGCTCAAGGCCGTCTACGGCAAGCTCGCGATCCGTCGCCAGAGCGAGCTCGCGGTCTTCATCACCCGCCTCGACAGCCTTTGACGCGCACCCCGACCTATTCCGGCTCGTCCCGCCGCTGACGCAGCTCCGGGACCGGCTGCTCGGGCTCGGAGACCGGGGCGACCTGCCCCTCCGAGCGGCTCGAATCCACGAACAGCCGCGCCTCGCCCTCGCGCACGCCGAGGCTGCGCAGCGCGTAGGTCATCATGCCGAGCGCCAGTTCGCGCTCGGCCATGAGGACGAGGCCGACGCCGTCCTCCTCCAGCCGGCGCCGCTCGCTGTCGCTGTGGGTGCGCACGACGCTGTCGATGCCAGGATTGTCCTTGCGGGCCTTGGCGAGCAGCCGCCGCGCCTGGTGCGGGTCGGGGGTGGCGATGACGACGAGGCGGGCCGAGGCGATGTCGGCGGCGTCCAGGATCCCCGGCGCCGTGGCGTCACCGAACACCGCCGGCACGCCCTGCATCCGCAATTCCTCGACCCGGCGTCGGTCTCGCTCCACCACCACGAAGGGCAGGTTCCAATCCTGCAACGCCTTGCCGATGGCGCTGCCGACGCGGCCGTAGCCGACGATCACGGCATGGCCGCTCATCGCTGGGGCGGCGGTGCTCACCGGCAGCGGCGCGGCGGCACGGCGCTCGAGGCGGCGGCTCAGATCCGGCCGCTCGCCGAGCCAGCGCGACACCCGGTCGGCCAGCACGAAGAACAGCGGATTGAAGGTGATCGACAGGAGCGCGCCGCCGAGGATCAGGTCGCGCCCTTCCGGCGGAAGCAGCTTCAGGGCGATGCCGAGGCCGGCGAGAATGAACGAGAACTCGCCGATCTGCGCGAGGCTGGCGGCGATGGTGAGCGCCGTACCCACGGGATGGCCGAAGGCGAGCACGATGGCGATGGCCGCGAGCGACTTGCCCAGCACGATGACGCCGACCACGCCGAGGATCGAGAGCGGCTCGCGCAGGACGATCCCCGGATCGAACAGCATGCCGACCGAGACGAAGAACAGAACCGCGAAGGCGTCCTGCAGCGGCAGGGAATCGGCGGCCGCCTGGTGGCTGAGGTCGGATTCGGCGAGCACCATCCCCGCGAAGAAGGCTCCGAGCGCAAAGGAGACGCCGAACAGTTCGGAGGAGGCGTAGGCGATGCCGACGGCGCTCGCGAGCACCGCGAGGGTGAACAGCTCCCGCGAACCGGTGCGGGCGGCCAGTGCCAGCAGATAGGGAACGATCCGGCGGCCGCCGATCAGCATCACCGCGATGAACACGCCGACCTTCGCCAGCGTCAGGCCCAGCGTGACCCAGAGGCCGTGATCGGAAGCGACGTGGTGGCCCACCATCCCCGCCGCCTCCCCGCCCAGAGAGGGCGCCAGCGCCGGCAGAAGCACGAGGGCCACCACCATGGCGAGATCCTCGACGATCAGCCAGCCGACGGCGATGCGGCCCTTATCGGTATCGAGCAGGCCGCGGCCCTCGAGCGCCCGCAGCAGCACGACGGTGCTCGCCACCGAGAGCGCCAGCCCGAAGACGAGACCTGCCCCCGCGCCCCAGCCGAAGCCCCAGGCGAGGCCGGCGCCCATCGCGGTCGCCACCGCGATCTGCACGATCGCACCGGGCAGCGCGATGGTGCGCACCGCGAGCAGATCGCCGATGGAGAAATGCAGGCCGACGCCGAACATCAGCAGGATGACGCCGAGTTCGGCGAGCTGGCTCGCCAGAGCCGGATCGCCGACGAAGCCGGGGGTGAAGGGACCGATGGCGATGCCGGCGACGAGGTAGCCGACCAAGGGCGGGAGCCGGATCCGCTGCGCCAGCATGCCGCCGATGAATGCGCAGACCAGACCGAGCGCGATGATCGAGATGAGTTCGGTCGCGTGCTGCACCCTGCTTCGATCCTCCTGGGGCGGAAGCCGGCCCCAGGATCAGATAAGGCAAATCACGGTCCCGTGTCCGCAACAGCGATGCGGTGGATGCACGGTTCCTGTCGATTCCTCACCCCTTCATGCGCACGTAGGTGCCGGGCGCCGGGGCGAGGGAGGGCAGCGCCCCCGTTCCGGGAACGCGGGCGGGAACACGCTCGGGCGCCTGCTCCTCCAGCCACTGGAACCAGTAGGGCCACCACGAGCCCTCATGCTCCGTCGATTTCTCGATCCAGTCCGCGAACTTGCCCCGGGCCGGTCCGCCGGTGCGGAAGCCGTACTTGGCCTTCGGGCCCGGCGGGTTGACGACCCCCGCGATGTGGCCCGAGCCGGCCAGCACGTAATCGACCTTGCCGCCGAACTTGGCCGATCCCTCGAAGACCGAGAGCGCCGGGGCGATGTGGTCCTCGCGGGTGGCGAGATTGAAGACCGGCACCTTCACCTTCTTCAGGTCGAGGCGCACGTTGCCGAGCACCATCTGCCCCTTGGAGAGGGTGTTGTTGAGGTAGCAGTTGCGCAGGTAGAACGAGTGGTTGGCCGCCGGCATCCGGGTGGCGTCGGCGTTCCAGTACAGCAGGTCGAAGGCCGCCGGCGCCTTGCCGCGGACGTAGTTGTTGACGACGTAGGACCAGATCAGGTCGTTGGGCCTGAGCATGTTGAAGGCGTTGGCCATGCGCGCGCCTTCCAGATAGCCGCGCTCGGCCATCCGCTCCTCGATCGCCTTGATCTGCCCCTCGTCGGCGAAGACCTTGAGATCGCCCGCATGGGTGAAGTCGACCTGGGTCGTGAGGAAGGTCGCGCTCTTGATGCGGCGGTTTCCGGTGGCCGCCTGATAGGCCAGCGTCACGGCGAGCAGCGTGCCGCCGACGCAGTAGCCCGCCGCCGCGACCTCGGTCTCCCCGGTGGCCACGCCGATCATGTCGATGGCGGTCTCGATGCCCTCTCGCATGTAGGACTCGAAGTCCTTGTCGCGGTGGCGCTCGTCCGGGTTGACCCAGGAGATCACGAACACCGTGATCCCTTGCGAGACCATCCAGCCGATGAGGCTCTTCTTCGGGTTGAGATCGAGGATGTAGTACTTGTTGATCCAGGGCGGCACGATCAGCAGCGGGCGCTTCAGCACCGTCTCGGTCTTGGGCGCGTACTGGATCAACTCCATCAGCTCGTTGCGGAAGATGACCTCGCCGGGCGTCACCGCGACGTCCTCGCCGAAGGTGAAGGCGTTGAGATCCGTCTGGCGCACCCGGAGCTGGCCGCCGCCCGCCTCCAGATCCTCCTGCAGCATCTTCATGCCGCGCATCAGGTTGGCACCGCCCTCCTCCAGCGTCTGGCGCAGGAGTTCCGGATTCGTCATCACGAAGTTCGAGGGCGAGTAGGCCGACAGGAGCTGGCGCAGGTAGAACTCGGCCTTGTGGCGGGTGTGCTCGTCGATCCCCTCCGCCGTTTCGACCATTTCCTCCGCCCAGCGGCCGAGGATCAGGTAGCTCTGCTTGATGATGTCGAAGAGCGGATTGGCGCTCCAATCGGCGTGGGCGAAGCGCTTGTCCTTGGCCTCGGGCTCGGCGACCGGCGCGGCGGGCGCGCCCTGCATCCGGCTCAGGGTCGAGGCCCAGAGGGCGGCGAAGGACTGGCTGAGCTTGGTCTGGGCCTGCAGCGCCTTCTCGGGATCCTTCAGCCACGTCTCGGCGACCCGCGTGAGGGTGCGGGTCATCTCGTCGATCTCGTCGGCGCCCTGAAGCTTCGCGCCCGGCTGCAGCGTTCCCTGTCCCGCCTGCTCGAACGGTTTCAGGCTGGCCGCCGCCGATTGCCGGAATGCCTCCGCAAGTTGATTCGCGCTGTGCGCGATCCTCTCGAATTCCGGCGTTGCCGGGCTCATCCGCTCCGTGGCCACGCGACACGTCCTCCCAGGGTGCGCCCGCATTCCGCCCCTTCCGGACGGCCCGAGCCTCGTTTCCGACAAATTAACGCTCCACCCAGCAGATGTCGCCCGCTCCAGGATCGATTTTCAGCCCGTTGTCATGATCTTGCGCCGTGCCGCCCGCGCCATTGTTCTGGTCCTGCCGGTCGCCGCCGCCGTGGCCTCGGCCGGCGGTTGTTCGAGCGACGTCAATCCGTTGAAGGCGGCGATGGTCAGCACGGGTTCCGGCATCAAGCCGGTGGAGGCGCCCGATTTCGTGGCGCAATCCCGCAAGAGCGACGCGACCTACCTGCCGGTGGGCGAATCGGCGCCCCGGCGCGCCATCCGCGCCCGCAACCCGGCCGGGCAGAGCGCGCTGCAGGCGGAACTCGAGGGCGCGCGCAACCGCAACGAGGCTAAGGGGCGCGCGGCGGAAGGGGCGGCCAAGGACGCCGCGAAGGGCCTCGCGCCGAACCCGGTGCAGTGAGGAACCCGCTTCGATCGCCGGACCGAGGGCAGGGTCCGGCATCGTGATACGGGGCGAGATGCCGGGATTGAGATTTCGTATCGGCGCGCGGGCGCGTCGGTGGTAAACAGACCGACTCCTCACCGCCGACGATTCCCCGCGGGAGGAGGGTTCGCGACACCGGACAGATCGACGCCATGACCGATTTCCACCGCATCAAGCGCCTTCCGCCTTACGTCTTCGAGCAGGTGAACCGGATCAAGGCCGCCGCCCGAGCCCGTGGCGCCGACATCATCGATCTCGGCATGGGCAACCCCGACCTCGACGCCCCGCGCCACGTCATCGAGAAGCTCGTCGAGACCGCCGGCAAGCCGCGCACCGACCGTTACTCCGCCTCCAAGGGCATCGCCGGCCTGCGCCGGGCCCAGGCCGGCTACTATCAGCGCCGCTTCGGGGTGAGCCTCAACCCCGAGACGCAGGTGGTGGCGACGCTGGGCTCGAAGGAAGGCTTCGCTAACATGGCCCAGGCGATCACCGCGCCGGGCGACGTGGTGCTGGTTCCCAACCCGAGCTACCCGATCCACGCCTTCGGCTTCCTGATGGCGGGGGGCGTGATCCGCTCCGTGCCGGCCGAGCCGACCCCGGCGATGTTCCCGGCGCTGGAGAAGGCGGTCGTCCATTCGATCCCGAAGCCCGTGGCGCTCGTGGTCTGCTATCCCTCGAACCCGACGGCCTACGTCGCGAGCCTCGACTTCTACCGCGACCTCGTCGCCTTCGCGAAGAAGCACGAGCTGATCCTGCTCTCGGATCTCGCCTATGCCGAGGTCTATTTCGACGACAAGAACCCGCCACCCTCCGTGCTGCAGGTGCCGGGTGCCATGGATTGCACGGTGGAGTTCACCTCGCTGTCCAAGACCTTCTCGATGGCGGGCTGGCGCATGGGCTTCGCGGTCGGCAACGAGCGACTGCTTGCGGCGCTGACGCGGGTGAAGTCCTACCTCGATTACGGCGCCTTCACGCCGATCCAGGTCGCGGCCACCGCCGCGCTCAACGGGCCGGACGACTGCATCAAGGAGATGCGGGCGACCTACAAGAAGCGCCGCGACGCCCTGATCGAATCCTTCGGCAAGGCCGGCTGGAAGCTGCCGACGCCGGAGGCCTCGATGTTCGCCTGGGTGCCGATCCCGGAGAAGTTCCGGGAGCTCGGCAGCCTGGAATTCTCCAAGCTGCTCCTGGAGAAGTCGGACGTCGCGGTGGCGCCGGGCATCGGCTTCGGCGAGCACGGCGACGAGTATGTCCGCATCGCGCTCGTCGAGAACGAGCAGCGGATCCGGCAGGCGGCGCGCAACGTTCGCCGCTTCTTCGACAACGCCGACCGCACGCTCCACAACGTGGTGCCGATGCAGAAGGCGGTCTGAGCCGGAAGGTTCTCCTGCCGCAGGTTGTTGCGGTGGGGCGACAGGGCCGGGCAAACGGCCCTGTTCGCCTGCCCATCGGGGGGGAGAAGCTTGTCAGTGAGCCTCCGTGTCCGCAGGGTCTTCTCCCGTTCCGCCGCCGGGCCGTCCCGGCGGGTCGACGTGTTTCGAGGACCCGCATGCGCCGCCTGAAGCTCATCGCCGCCCTGGCGCTCGCCGGCGCCGCCACCGGAGCCTGCGCCCCCCATCCGATCGTGGCGCGCGATCCCGTGCCCGCCCCTTTGCCGGAGGAGGCCTATTCCTGCAGCTCGACCCCGCTGCCGCTGAACGCCTACAAGTCGGATTGCACGCCCGTGCTGCGCGAGCCGCGCGTCGTCCTGCAGTCGAAAGGCTGAGGCTGACGGCCGATCCGTCAACCCTGTCCGTCAACCTTTCCTTGTCACGTCCCGGGGTTTGATCGCAGCTTCGAGACGCCAGCCCGATCCGACTGCGCTGCGAGCGGCGTCGGCTCATTCCCAGTGTCGATGCGCTCTCAGGCCGGGCGGCACTCGCTCGGCGCAAGAGACTCCAACGACGGAGCAAGCCCGTGGCCCGTGCCCGCCTCCTCCTTGCCGCCTCTCTCCTCGGGCTCGCCGCCCCGGGCGCTGAGGCCCAGAACCTGCAGGACCGTCCCTACGGCGAGGCGCGGGCCCCCGTGGTGCATCAGGTCGATCCCGACACCGGTCGCTTCCGCGGACCGCCGATCAGCACCGAAGGCCAGGATCTGCGCGCCATCGGCGCCGTGCCGGTGCCGACCGTCATGAACGGCGGCAGTTTCGGCCCGACCGGCAACGATTACTTCGGCAACGTGCTCATCGCGACGCCGCAGGGCCCGCGCCGCAACTCGGACGGCTACGTCCTAGCCCCAGCCTACAAGTCCCCGCCCCTGCGCTGACGCACCCATCCGACTGCCATCGGCGCCGCTTGGCGGCGGAGACTCGTGATCGGCCGCGTCCCGCGGTCGAGCACCTGCCCCGGCATCACGCGATCGATCGCTGGATTTCGGGCTCAACGACAGGGCCGTGACCGAGCTCACACCCCTCATCCAGGCGGCGGCCGAACCCGGAGGTGGATCGGCCGCGACCCTCGAACGGGCGCGCCGGGCGCGGGACTCGACCCGTCCTTAGTGCCGACGCGGGAGGGACGTTCGCCGCCCCGCGCCCTCTTCGCTTGGATCCGCTCCCTGCACCCGTCTGTGGGTGAGAAGCGGCTGCCCGCGACACGGCCCTTGCTCGCGCATCCGTCTCGGATCGCTCTTGGAGTGCCAATTCCGGAAGCAGCGAATCGGGTCGATATCTGCCTCTTCTCCGACCGGCGACCTGTTGCGAATCGATGCCGCAGACCGTGTCACGAGCGAATCGCGCTCCGTTCAAACGGCACCGGCGCACGACTCGCGTCTCGCCATCCCTGAAGGGCCGATCGGCTGCTGCCTGAGGCATACGGCCTGCGCGCTGCTTCCGCGCCTCGGTAGGTTCGACGCAAGCGATCTCTGCAATCGGAAACGACGGGGACAGGGCATGGCGGGACAGCAATCCGTCGGGCGTTCGCCGTCACTTACAGGGTTGCGAAAAGTCCGCGCCGCTCTCCTCGGATGAGTTGAGGAGACCCCTCACATCCTCATCCTGCAATGCAGCGATTGCGCTGCAGCAATTCGAAAATTGTCATTATCTTGCATCTTGGCCGTTTCGAAAGGTTCTCAACGGCACGAGGCATTTGCGCTGAACGCCGAAGTTTGGCAATCAAGTTCCGCTTCTCCAGGGAGGGCGCCTCAAACCGAGCGACGTCCAATGGCCATCCCGGCCAAGCTCGGCACACTTCCATCAAAATCCAAGGACGCACGCATGACCGCACTTTTGCTGATCATCGTGGGCGGGCTCTGCGCCGTTGCCTACGGTGTTGTGACGATCCGTGACGTGATGCGAAGGGATGCGGGCACGCAGCGCATGCAGGAGATTGCGGGCGCCATCGCCGAGGGCGCGCAGGCCTATCTGAGGCGCCAATACGCCACCATCGGCATCGTCGGCCTCGTCCTCTTCGTCCTCCTGGCCTTCTTCCTCGGCATCAAGGTCGCCATCGGCTTCCTGATCGGCGCGGTACTCTCGGGCGCGGCCGGCTTCATCGGCATGAACGTCTCGGTTCGCGCCAACGTCCGCACCGCCCAGGCTGCCACGCAGTCGCTCGGCGGCGGCCTGGAGGTCGCCTTCAAGTCCGGCGCCGTCACCGGTATGCTGGTGGCGGGGCTCGCGCTGCTGGGCGTCGCGCTCTACTACCTGTTCCTCACCCGCGGCGCCGGCCTCGCCCCGGGCAGCCGCGAGGTCATCGACGCGCTGGTGGCCCTGGGCTTCGGCGCCTCGCTGATCTCGATCTTCGCCCGCCTCGGCGGCGGCATCTTCACCAAGGGCGCCGATGTCGGCGGCGACCTCGTCGGCAAGGTCGAGGCCGGCATTCCCGAGGACGATCCGCGCAATCCGGCCACCATCGCCGACAACGTCGGCGACAACGTCGGCGACTGCGCCGGCATGGCCGCGGACCTGTTCGAGACCTATGCGGTGACGGTGGTCGCCACCATGGTTCTCGCCGCGATCTTCTTCGCCGGCAACGCTGCCGTGCTGGAGGCGATGATGCTCTACCCGCTGGCGATCGGCGCGGCCTGCATCGTCACATCGATCATCGGCACCTACGCGGTGAAGCTCGGCGCCAACCAGTCGATCATGGGGGCGCTCTACAAAGGTCTGATCGCGGCCGGCGTGCTCTCGATCGTGGCCATCGCCGGCGTGAACCTCGCCCTGTTCGGCGGATTCTCGACCACCTTCACGACGAATACAGGCCTCACCTTCACCTCGGGGGCGCTGTTCGGCTGCGCGGTGCTCGGCCTCCTCATCACCGCGCTGATCGTCGTCATCACCGAGTACTACACCGGCACCAATTTCCGCCCGGTGAAGTCGATCGCCACCGCCTCCGTCACCGGTCACGGCACCAACGTGATCCAGGGGCTCGCGATCTCGCTCGAATCGACCGCGCTGCCGGCCATTGTCATCGTGGCGGGCATCATCGCCACCTACGCGCTCGGCGGTCTGTTCGGCATCGCCATCGCGGTCACGGCGATGCTGGCGCTGGCCGGCTTCATCGTGGCGCTGGACGCCTTCGGCCCGGTCACCGACAACGCGGGCGGCATCGCCGAGATGGCCGGCCTGCCCTCCGAGGTGCGCAAGGCCACCGACGCGCTCGATGCGGTGGGCAACACCACCAAGGCGGTGACCAAGGGCTACGCCATCGGCTCCGCCGGCCTCGGTGCCCTGGTGCTGTTCGCCGCCTATACCTCGGACCTGAACTACTTCATCGCCAATGCGAGCCCGACGCAGTACCGCTTCTTCCAGGGGGTCTCCGTCGATTTCTCGCTCTCCAACCCCTACGTCGTGGTCGGCCTCCTGCTCGGCGGCCTGATCCCGTTCCTGTTCGCGGGCATCGCCATGACGGCGGTGGGACGCGCCGCCGGTGCGGTGGTGGAGGAGGTCCGGCGCCAGTTCCGGGCCAAGCCCGGCATCATGCAGGGCACCGATCGTCCCGATTACGGCCGCGCCGTCGATATGCTGACCCGGGCCGCGATCAAGGAGATGATCATCCCCTCGCTCCTGCCGGTGCTGACGCCGATCGTGCTGTTCTTCGTGATCCAGCCGATCGCGGGCAAGAGCCAGGCGTTTGCCACCGTCGGCGCCTCCCTGCTCGGCGTCATCCTGACCGGCCTCTACGTGGCGATCTCGATGACCTCGGGCGGCGGCGCCTGGGACAACGCCAAGAAGTTCATCGAGGACGGCCACCACGGCGGCAAGGGCTCGGACGCGCACAAGGCGGCCGTGACCGGTGACACCGTCGGCGACCCCTACAAGGACACGGCCGGCCCCGCCGTGAACCCGGCGATCAAGATCACCAACATCATCGCGCTGCTCCTGCTCGCCGTGCTCGCGCACGCCTGAGCCGACAACGCCCGAAAAGAACAACCCGCCGCGGGCACCCGCGGCGGGTTGTTCTATTCCAGGACTGTAGCTCCAGCCCCTTGTGTCGGAATCGTCCCGAAAGCCGTCTGCCGGCTTTCGGGACGATGGAAGTGCATCAGTCGCAGGCTTCCTTGGTCACCGTCTTGCGGTCGCCCATGTCGTTTTCCTTCGTGACGGTCTTGCTGGAGCAGCCGTCCGTACGCTCACGCCGCTCGACCGTGGTCGAGGAGGTGGTGGCGGGGCGGTCCACAACGACCCGGTCCGGGGCGTCACGCTCGATCACGGTGGTCTGGGCGGAGGCGCCCGAGACACCGGCGAGCGTCAGAACAGCGGCCGCAGCGAGAAGGGATTTGCGCATGAAAATCCTCCGTATCGGACAATTCTGCGCCAGTAACGGCGGTCGAACCTGAACCGTTCCGACGAATTTGGCGACGCACTCGATCCTTTTGCCGGGGCGATCGAAGATCCACGACGGACCGCCGGATCATGGGCTTTCACCCGAACCTTCGCGTGTACACACGGTCCACCGCGACGGATCCGCTGAGACACGGGGCTGCGAAGAACGGCTGTCCCGATCTGCGGGCGGAACGGTATCGGGACACCGACGCCGCATGAGAGCGAGATCGCAGCCGATCGCTCGCGGTCCGCAGTATCGGCCGCGTATGGCAGGCCTAAGCGGTGTCTGCTTGGGCCGCTCGGAGGTCCCGTCGGACCGGCCGCCTAGATAGGCGCCGGCCGCGATCGGCGGGGCTGCCGGCACTGCGCCGACGACCGCCTTTCCGCGCTCTGCCGCCGATTCGCGCCGCCCCTCGACTCGCCGATGCAGGCGGAGCGCGGGATCCGTCATGCCGGAGCTTTCGAGAGGGCAACGGAGAGAGCAACGGTTTTGTGAGGGACCTCGGCCGGCGGGGCTGGGGTTGCGCCGAGAGTGTGCGCTCGATCCTCTCAGCGGAGCTTGCCGACCATGACCCGATCCCTGACCGTTCTCGCCGTGGCGTTGCTCACGGGGACGATGGCGAGCCCCCTCCCCGCCTCGGCCCAGGAGGGGAAGGCCGTGCTCACCAAGGTGGCGGGCTTCGAGCATCAGGTCACTGGCGTCACCGTCGCCCGCGACGGGCGCATCTTCGTCAACTTTCCGCGCTGGAGCGAGGACGCGCCGATCTCGATGGCCGAACTCAAGGACGGCAAGCCGGTCCCCTATCCAGACGAGCGGTGGAACGCGTGGCGCAACGCGCGGGCCGACGAACTGCCGCCCAGGGACCATTTCGTCTGCGTGCAGAGCGTCGTCGCCGATGGGCGGGACCGGCTCTGGGTCGTGGACGCCGCGGCGCCCGCCATGGCGCACGTGATCAAGGACGGGCCGAAGCTCGTCGGGATCGACCTGAAGACCAACAAGGTGGTCAAGACGATCTCCTTCGACCCCGACACGGTGCTCCAGGCCTCCTATCTCAACGACGTGCGGATCTCGCCGGACGGCAAGACCGCCTACCTCACCGATTCCGGTGCCGAAGGCGCGCTGATCGTCGTCGATCTCGAGGGCGGTACGGCCAAGCGCATCCTCTCGGGTGACCCGTCGACCATGCCCGACACATCGGTGACCGTGAGCTACGACGGCAAGCCGCTGCGCCGACCCGACGGGCGCGGCGTGGCGTTCGCCGCCGACGGCATCGCCCTCTCGAACGACGGCAAGACGCTCTACTGGCAGGCGATCAAGGGTAAGACGCTCTACAGCCTGCCGACCGATGCCCTGACTGGCTGGACCGCCGCCTCGGTGGTGCCCGACACCCTCACCGACAAGAGTCTCTCGGGCAAGGTCGCGAAGGTCGGAGAGAATGGTGTCGCCGACGGCCTGCAGATCGCCCGCCGCGACGGGCGGATGTACGTGACCTCGCCCCAGGACAACGCGGTGAAGGTGCGCGACCTCTCCGGCGGCAATGCCGGAAAGGGGGACGGCCTGACGACCCTGGTGCAGGATCCCGCCCTGCGCTGGCCGGACACGTTCAGCGAGGGGCCGGACGGGACGATCTACGTCACCACCTCGCACATCCAGGATTCGGCCGACTACAAACCCGGCGCGCCGGTCAGCCTGCCAACGGAACTCTGGGCCATCAAGCCGTTGCCCGCCGACGCGACCGGATCCGCCGGAACCGCGACGGGTCGCTGATCGGAGCGCTCAGCCGTCCTGGAGGGCGGCCGGAGCACCGGCACCGATCAAGTGCGCCCGGAGCGGCTGGGCCCTCCCCGTCAGCGTCAGTTCCTGAAGCGGGCCGGGGGCGAGGCCGGCGGCCGCGTAGACGGCTTCCGAGACGATCGCGACCTGGCGCATCGGCCCGGTCAGGCCCTCGAGCCGCGCGGCGACGTTGACCGTGTCGCCGAGAACCGTGAAGCGGGACTCGGTCTCGTCCCCGAGTTCGCCGACGATGGCCAGGCCCGCATGCAGACCGACGCCGTAGCGCAGGCGCTCGCCGAGATCGGCGGCGAGCATGCGGTTCAGCTGCTCCACCTGGGCCGCAATGCCGTCGACCGCCTTCAGGGCGGCGCGGGCGGCGTGTTTCGGGTCGCGGTCGAGACCGAAGATCGCCATCAGCCCGTCGCCGAGATGCTGGTTCACCGATCCGCCTGCCTCGCGCACCGCCCGGCCGACCGCGCCGAGGAAGCGGCCGATGACGAAGACGGTGTCGTAGGGCAGGTGCTCCTCGGCGAACCGGGTCGAGCCGCGCAGGTCGGCGAACAGTACGACGACGAACCGCTCCTCGCCGGTCGCGGCCCGCTCCGTGTCGGGGACGGATCGGGCGCGGGCCTGCGGCGTGAACAGTGGCGCGACGGTGAGGTCGGCCGCCGGCCGGAGCTGGCAGGCGAGGCGGATGCCGGGGCTCGCGCCGATGCGTTCGAGGACGAGGCGCTCCGCCCGTTCCGGCTCAGGCAGGTGGCGGCTGCGCTCCGGATCGACCACCCGGATCCGGCAGGTCGAGCAGCGGCCCCGGCCGCCGCACACGCTCGCATGCGGGATGCGCCCGCGCCGGCTCGCCTCCAGGACGCTGCTGCCCCGTGGCACCCGGACGGTGCGCCCGTCGGGATAGCCGATGCGCACGAAGCCGCCCCGCGTTTCGGCCAAGGTCCGGGCGCCGCGGGCCAGCACGACGAGCCCCAGCGCCGTCATATAGGCCGAGAACAAGTCGCGGCGGATCGCGGAGAGCCGCTCTCCCTGCTCCTTCAGGCCGAAATGGTTCGCTCCGAGTTCCTGCGCCCGCCACGCGGGATCGGCGGCGAGCAGCGCCACGCTGCGTCCGCCCTGGACGATGCCGAGGAGCGCCAGCACCGGCACGAGCACCGCGCCCGCGAGCAGCCACGGCGCGGCGCGGGGAAAGCCGCGCTTGAGCCGGAGCCAGAAGTAGAGGCCGAAGCAGCCGTGCAGCCACGCCACGACGAGGCCGGTCGCCTGCATCATGCCCTGGCCCGGCGCGGCGACCCAGGTGGCGTAGAGAACCTGGGGATAACCCCGGTCGAGCCCCTCCAGGCTCCAGGCGAGACGGGTGCCGACGACGTGGCTGAGAAGCAGTACCGGCACCGCGAGGCCGAGCAGGAGCTGTGCGGTCTCCGCCGGCCGCACCCGGTAGAAGCGCCGCTCGTAGAAGGCGTGGAGGCCGAGGACGAGGTGGATGAGAAGCGCGCCGTAGAGGAGCAGCACGGCGGGCGGCGTGCGCCACAGCGCGACCTTCACGGCGAGCCCCGCCTCCAGCGCGCCGAGGGAGACGTTGCCCAGCGCATGGACCAGCAGATGCGTGAGCACGTAGGCGAACAGTAAGAGGCCGCTGCCGAGGCGAAGCTGCCGCACGCTCGGGCGGCCCGGCCAGTGCAGGCGGAAGGGGCGGCCAGAACCCGCACGCGCCGCCTGCCCCACCGCTCCCGCTCCCTGATTTGAACGCCGTTTCTGCGACCTTCATAGCGTGGCGCGGCGCAACGACGAAGACGTCTGCCGCGACCACATGGCGGACGTTTCGCCGTCAGGCGCGGCTCGCCGGCATCCTGCGTGACGGCGTCGCGACAGCCTCCGAACGCGATCGAGGACCCACGCTCGACGTCGTGCAGGTTTTAGAAGCACGCTCGTTCAGACAAAAAGCAGGTTCGAATGCTTCTAAAATTTGACAATGCGCGGTCAGTCCCGATCGTGTCGGATCGAAATATCGGAAGATAGAAACTGATATTGATCTAACTCCGAAGTGCGACTGCGGAAGTTCGAGTCAAAGCGGTAGGATTGTCCGGATTCGAATCCTCAGGGAAGACCCAAGACATGCCGACGATCCGCGGAACGAATTCGAACGACACCCTCCTGGGCACAACGGAGGATGACGTCATCGACGGGCTTGGCGGCAACGACAGCCTGACCGGCGGCGCTGGGAGCGATACCCTTCACGGCGGATCCGGCAACGATCGGCTCGACGGGGGCGCTGGCGCCGACGTCCTCTGGGGAGGGAGTGGGCGGGATACGCTGATCGGTGGCAGCGGCGACCTCTTGTACGGAGAGAGCGGCGACGATCAGTTCATCCTGCTGCCGCCGGAGCCGGGCATCCCCTTGGACAGGATCGAGGCGTTCGGTGGGTCGGGCGACGACAGCTTCACCGGCGCGGGATCATACGGATTCCGCCTGACCCTGCACGGCGATGCCGGTCGCGACAGCTTCACCTTCGACTTCCTTCAGGCGAGCCGTCTGGAAGGAGGCGACGATCGCGATACGTTCGACATCAACACGATGTCGGGCGGCACGCTGTCGGGCGACGACGGCAACGACAGCATCCGAATCGGTAGTGCGCTGGGCAGGATCCACGGCGGAAACGGCAATGACACGATCGCGATCGGTGCCGCCAAATCGACCGCCTACGTCTACGGCGATAGCGGCAACGACACGATTTCGGTGAATGTCGGACGCGCGGTCGTCGAAGGCGGAGACGGCAACGACCACCTCACCGGCGGCTATGACCGCTACGTGTCGAGCCAGTTCTACGGCGGCGCCGGCAACGACGTCATCATCAGCCGAGGGCACAATATCCTCGATGGCGGCGATGGGCGCGACACGCTGGAGAGCGGCGCCTACCAGAACGTGATGACCGGGGGCGCGGGAGCGGATCGCTTCGTCTATGGCGATCTCGTGCAACTGGACATGATGGGTGCCGACACCATCACCGACTTCTCGATTGCGGCCAAGGACAAGCTGGACGTGTCGGGACTGCTCGCCAAGGTCGGAGCCTCTGCCGACGCGTTCGGAGACGGGTGGCTGTCGTTCGCCTCGGTCGATGGATCGACGCAACTCCTCTTCGACAGCGATGGAGGCGCGGATAGCTTCGAGACGCTTGTCATACTGCAAGGCGTCGATCTCACGGACGCGCTGTCCGCTGCCTTGATCGTGTGAGGCACGACGCCACGCCACGCCGCAGAGGCGGTCGGAGTCGGCGACTCACAGAGGCAGGGCCAGGACCTCCTCCGGCGTGACGATGCGACCCGCATCGCCGAAGCGGCGCAGCAGCGCCGACTGGCGGAAGCGCGGATCGCCGGTCACCTCCCGGCCGAGCCAGGCCGGGCGCTCGAAGCTCTGTCCCTCGTCGTCGAGCTCCACCTCGGCCAGGATCATCCCGGTCAGGGTTCCGCCGTAGACATCGACTTCCCAGATCAGCCCGGCATGCGGCACGCAGTGGCGCGTCTTCTCGATGAAGCAGGTATCGCAGACGAGGCTCAACATCGACTGCGCGTCGGCGCGCGGGATCTCGTACTCGAATTCCGGTCTCCCGAGACCGACGCGCTCCCCCTTGACCGTCAGCCAGGCCCGATCGTCGTCGAGCCGCACCCGCACCTTGTTGCCTGTCGCGAACTGTCCGATCAGGCCATCCGTGAGGCGGCGACGCGAGGTGACCCCCGTCCGCCAGCCCTCATCGGCCACGAGGAATTTCCGCTCGACCTCGAAACGCATTACCGCGAAAAACTTTGGTCGCGGAAACGTTCCCGCGCCTTCAGCGAAGCCCCGTTACGGCAGCGTTTGATTGCGTGCAATCGGGTCTTGTGCAGGCCACGGGCGCAGACCGAGCGGACTTAGAACCCTCTTGGATCCATTGACACGGGAGCCGGGTTCGCATGGTCCCCTCCCGTGGGAAGAGCGCCCGACCCCGCTCGTGGCGGCAGCCGGCTCAGCGCCAGAACGGCTTGGTGTCGACGAGCTCCTCGTGCGCCTCGGCCGCCGCCTCGAGCAGCGTCCGTGTGCGCGACTCGATGTCGGCCGCGGTCATACCGGCGGCGAACAGGGTCGACGCGCCGACCGGCTCCACCGTCATGTCCCGCATCAGCTCGTCGCCGGTGGCGATGTCGTTGAGCGCGCCGAGATGGTCCTGGAGGTCGGACAGTGCCTTGCCGAAGGCGCTGTGGCGCTTGGCAGCCTTCTTTCCGGGGAAGAGCGCAGCGAAGAACTCGGCGCCGTAGCGCAGCTTCTTGGCGGCGATGCGCACCCGGTGGCGCTCCTCGGGCTCGAGCTCGTCGAGATGGCGCCCGCGCCGCTTCACCTGCCGCCGCCGCCGGTCGAGCTCGCGCGCGGCGAAGACCCGGGCCGGCTCCTCGCGCAGGGCGGTGCGGCCGGGGCCCTCGTCCCGCAGCCAGGGTCCGGCATTGATCCAGCCGACGAGGTCGAGCAGCAGCATCCGCCACGCATCCGAGCCCAGGAGGGCGGCGATGTCGCGATAGGCCTTCGTGCGCTCGTCCTCGAGCTGACGTTCGAGTCCGAGCAGGCCGGTCTCGTCGGGGTGCCGCTCGCGCTCGGCCGGAAGGATGGTGGCAAGGAAGACGTCGAGGTTGCGTGCCCGGCCGAGCGGCTCGGTGACCTCCTTCAACTCGGTCCGGATGCGCACGCCGAGCGGATCGTCCACAAGGTCGCCGAACAGCGAGAAGGCCGAGCGCAGGCGCCGGATCGCGACGCGCATCTGGTGCAGGGCGTCGGCGTCGCGGCCCTTGAGCAGGATGTCCTCGTTGATGCGCATCTGGCGCAGGCAGGCATGGGCGACGGCGCGGAAGGCGTCCGCCGCGCTCATGTCCTCGCGCAGCGGCACGGGCTCGGCCTTGCGCACCTTGTCGAGCTTGCCCGTGGCCAGGGCGTAGCCGCGCTCGGCCTTGCTGCGCACGCCGAGGCGGACCGGCACGAGGTTCGCGATGGCCTGAGCCAGGGCGAACAGGTCGCTCGCCGTTCCGTCCTTCAGTTCGAGCTCAACCTCACAGATCGGCAGGATGCGGTCACCCGCGGCCGGCGCCTCGATCCGGCCGGTGTCGAGGGCGACCTCGATGCGCGAGTCGCCTTGCTCGACGAGGTAGGTCCGCCGGGTCACCCGGGTGATGAAGAGCGGCTCGAGTGCCGCCTCGGCATCGACGTGGCGCGCGAACGGCGTGTCGGCGAGAGCCGCCCGATCCGGTTCGGAGCGCACCACCGGCTGCTCCCATTCCGGCCGGTCGAACAGCCCATCACCCTCCGCCTTCAGGGTCTGGACGAAGCGGCCGGCGCTCTCGCGCACCCGCAGGCCGAGCCTGGCCGCGAGCAATTGCCGGTCGGCAGTGTCGAAGTAGACGGATGCGAGTTCCGCTTCCCCCTGCACCGCCGCCTCGCGCAGAAGCGGGTGATCCTGCAGGGCGGCGAGGTCGGAAGGCTCGCATTCCAGCTTCAGCTCGATCTCGCGCGGGTCGCTCATGCGGTTTCGTCCTGCTCCTCGTGATGGTTGTGGCCGATGCCGGTCTGCATCTTGCCGCATGGTCCGGAACAGACACAACGCGGCTGCACGCGTCATGGATCATGGATCATGCAGGAGCGTGACGTTCCGGCGACAAATGCGGGGACAGGGTGTCCACGACATCCGCCATCGAGGGGCGCGCCCGCCCGTCGGCCTGGCAGCAGGCCCGCTCCAGCGCCCGCAGCGCGGCGATCCCCGGAGGCTCCTCGGCGCAGCGGTCGAGCAGTTCACCGAGCAGGACGCCCCAGGCGCGGACCTCGACCCGCTGCCAGGGGGCGCCGGCCTCGCCGCGGGGCAGCGGGGAAGCGGCCCCGAAATCGCTCAGCACCGCATCGCCCGCGCGCCCGTCCCAGAGGGTGTTGTGCGCGTAGAGGTCGCCGTGGAGCACGCCCCGGTCGTGGAGATGGGCGGCCGCCCCGGCGACGCCGGCCGCGATCCGCAGCGCCGCCTGCGGCGGCAGGGCGAGGTCCGGCGCGTAGACGTCGCGGCTGCAGCTCTCCAGGCTCGGCGGTCCGGCCAGGATCCGCCATCCGTCGGGGATCAGCGGCATCAGCAGCCCCTGCGCGCCCTCCGGGTGCCCCTCGATCCGGCCGAGGGCGCCGGTGAGGTGCGGGTGCCGGCCGGCGGCGAGGCAGGCCTCCATCTCGCGCTCGGGCAACCCGTCGCTGGTCATCCGGCCCTTGAACAGCTTCGCCGCCACCAGCTCCGTCCCCCCGGCTCTGCGCCACGATGCCCGGAAGATCCGGCCCGAGGCCCCCTCGCCGAGGCACGAGCCGAGATCGAGGGCGTCCCAGGCCACGCGCGGCACGGGGGCCGGGGCGGCCTCGCCGTCGAGGGGATTACCGGCCCAGGCGATCCAGGCGAGGCGCGGCAGCGCCGGGAGCCAAGCGGGCAGCGCCTCGAACCGGTTGGCGGACAGACGCAGCAATTCGAGGCTGCCCGCGCCTTCGAGCGAAGGCGGCAGGCTCCGCAATCGGTTTCCCGCCAGCATCAGCTTCTGCAACTGCGGGCGCCGGCCGAGGGCGTCGGGCAGATGCTCGATCCGGTTGTCGGTCAGCGTGAGCCAGCGCAGGGCCGGCGGCAGCGCCTCCTCAGGCACCTCCCGCAGCCCGGTGGCGCGGAAACCGATCTGGCTCAGGGCCGGGCAATCTCCGAGTGCGGGCGGCAGCCGCTCGAAGCGATTGCCGGAACAGAACAGGACACGAAGCCGCTTGAGCCGGCCGATATCATCGGGAAGATCGCTGAGGCCGCAGCCGCTGAGATCGAGCACTTCGAGCGTATCGGCAAGCCCGAAGATCTCGGGCGGAAACGCGGTCACCGCTCCGCCGAGGCGCAGCTCCTTGGTTCCGGCAAGGTCGCCGCGGCGCAGGGCCTGCAGCGTGGGGTGCTGTGGAACGTCCATGGAGATCTCGCGTCTCGCCCGCGCCGGGATGGCCGCCCAGCAATCCGCGATCAACCCGCAATCAATCCGCTGCACGCGAAAGCGCGTGACGGGCCGGTCAACGGTCTATAGCCGCGCGATCGCCGAGATGGCGAGACCGCCCCGAACGAGCGCTTCGCTTCAAGCCTCAGGCGAGCGTGGGCTCATGCGCCGAACGCCGAGAAAGGTCAGGATCGCCGCGGCGACGAGGAAGGGTAGAGCGACGATCAGGGCTGCCGGCCCGTCCTGGCCGATCAGTGCCGCCAGAGCGTCGCGCAGCGCGAACAGCAACAGGACCAGCGCCGCGAGGACGAGCAGGAGCACCCCGCCGAACAGCGTCACGAGCCGCGCGAGGGCGCGCAGATTGCCCCGGATCTCGACCCGAGACAGCCGCAGGAGGTTGCCGAGATGCGCGCCCGCCTCCCGGACGGCGGCCAGCATCAGGACAGCCGTGGTGCGCGGGTCCTGATCCGGCCGAGCGCTCCGGGCGCTCCGCTCGCTGACACGTGTTTCCTCGACCACGGATGGACGCCCTCCCCCGCCAGAGAGGGCGCCGACCGCTCCTCACTGCATGCTCCGCCATAGCAGAAGGATGATCGCAAATCCGAACAGGTTGTAGCCGAGTGCCCAGAGGAGCACGATCTGCAGGGCTCGGCTCGACGATGATGCGCGGTCGCGGACCGGGGTTTCGGGGATCCCTCGACGACGCTGAGGCGCCGGCGGCCGAGGCGCCGGCTCGGAGAGGAACCGCGTCAGGCACTCGGGCAGCGGCCGCTGCGGTGAGACGTCATCGGTCATGGCCTCAGCCTGTGCGATACGCGCGGATCGCACAACACCCTTCCTGATGTCGTCCTGAGCGCAACGCCTGCACGAGGAGATCGGACGGGTGGCACAATACCGGCCACAGGAGCGTCTGATCCGATCGTTGAAAAAGGCCGAGAGCGACCATCCGCCAAAGACAGACGAACGTCAAAATATTCAACGAACTAGAGAGTTAGAGGATTCGACAAGCGGCGGTGGAATGGTGAGCGCGCTGGGACTCGAACCCAGGACCTACAGATTAAAAGTCCGTTGCTCTACCAACTGAGCTACGCGCTCGCACCCGGCTCGCGCGGGCGCCGCGGGGCGGGCCGGTTGCGCTCGGAGCGTGGGGCTCGCAATAGGGGGTCGGGGCGGGAGGGTCAACACGGCTCGGTGTGCCGCCGACCGTTGAGTCGATACGAGAGCCGATGACGAGAGCGAACCCGGCGGGCTCGCCGCCGGAATGGCGGCGCTTCGTCCTGCTGTTCCTGAGTGTGGCGGCGGCTTTCGGGGCCGTTTGCATCGGCCTCGTCGCCGCCCTCGACCCCTACGGCTTGCGGGCCGGACCCGGCCGGGCGCAGGGGCCGCTGATGGATGGCAACCAGCGCTTCATGTATCCGCAGGTCGCGCGCAGCGGCGCCTATGACGGGGCGGTGTTCGGCACCTCGACCCTGCGCCTGCTCGATCCGGCGGATCTCGGCCAAGCCTTCGGCGGGCGCTTCGCCAACCTTTCGATGAACGCGGCGACGCCCTACGAGCAGACCGAGCTGGCCCGGCTCTACCTGCGTCACGAGCGGCCGGCGACGCTGCTGCTCGGCATCGATCCGACGTGGTGCGAGCCGGATGCGGCCGAGCGCCGCCTGACGTTCCGCGCCTTTCCCGCCTGGCTCTACCAGCCCATCACCGTGTGGGACGCGCTGCGCCAGGTGAACTGGCAGAGCCTCGGCACCGCCTTCGAGGGCGCCCTGTACCGGCTCGGGCTCGCCCGCGCGCGGCTCGCGGCCAACGGCTACGCGGTCTTCACCCCGCCGGAGGGCCTCTACGACGCGGCCCGCGCCCGGGCGCATATCCGCCATTCCCAGGCGGTCCAGGCCGCCGCCGAAGCCGAGCCGGGCTACCGGCCGACCTCGGCCGACGCTCCGATGCCGGCGCTCGGCTGGCTCGAGGCCCTTCTGGCGCAGGCGCCGCCCGAGACCCGCAAACTCGTGGTCTTCCCGCCCGTCCATGTCTCGCAACAGGGCGCGCCGGGCTCATCCAGCGCGGCGCGCGAAGCCGCCTGCAAGGCGCAGGTGGCGCGGATCGGCGCGGCGCGGGGGGCGACCGTGGTCGATTTCCGCATTCCGTCGCCGATCACGACGCAGGACACGAACTACTGGGATCCGCTGCATTACCGCCTGCCGGTCGCCGCGCGGATCGTGGCGGGGCTGAAGGCGGCTCAGGCGAGCGGGCGCGACGATCCCGACGGGAGCTATCGGGTTCTGGCGCACGCGCCGGAGCCCTCGAGCGAGGCTCGGGGACGACCCCGAAGCCGGTGAACCGGGCCCGGCGCCGGGCGGTTTTCTGTGGCCGAAGCAGGGTCCGGCCTGCCACGAGCCGGCCGCACTCTCGCCCGATCGGCAGGCTCTACACCCCGCGGCCCGGCCCTGCCGGGCCGTCCTCGCGTCCCGGCCCGCTCGAAGGCGGGCGGGAGCCGTGATGTCGGAGTTGCAGAGAGTTTCCATGATCGCACGCACAGCCATCGCCCTGATGATCACCACGAGCGCGGCGCTCGCCGGCCCGGCAGCGGCCCCAGCCGACCGCGAGGCGCTGCGGCAGCACTGCACCGGAGACTACCTGAGCTATTGCGGCGAGTTCGCCCCCGACAGCGCCGAGGTGCGCGCCTGTTTCAAGCAGAACAAGGCCAAGCTCTCGCCGAACTGCCAGGCGGCGATCACCAGCTACAACAAGGCCCAGAAGCGCGCCGACCTCCGCTGAGGCCGGGCCGCCGTCAACCCTTCGCGGCGGCCTCCGCCCGCGCCCAGCCGTCCTTGGTCTCGGCCACGAAATCCGCGAGCCGCCCGGCGGAAATCGCCGCGCGCATGCCGGCCATCAGGGCTTGGTAGTAGGCGAGGTTGTTCCAGGTCAGCAGCATCATCCCCAAAATCTCGTCCGAGCGGACGAGGTGATGGAGATAGGCGCGGGAATAGTCCCGTGCCGCCGGGCAATCGGAGGCCTCGTCGAGGGGCCGGGTGTCCTCGGCGTGGCGGGCGTTGCGCAGGTTGATCCGGCCGTGCCGGGTATAGGCGAGGCCGTGGCGGCCGGCACGAGTCGGCATCACGCAATCGAACATGTCGATGCCGCGCATCACCGACTGCATCAGGTCGTCGGGGGTTCCGACGCCCATGAGGTAGCGCGGCTTGGTGGACGGCAGGTGCGGCTCCACGGTCTCGATCATCGCGAGCATCACCGCCTGCGGCTCGCCCACCGCGAGGCCGCCGATGGCGTAGCCCTTGAGATCGAGATCGGTCAGCGCCCGCGCGCTCGCGATCCGCAGCTCCGGCACGTCGCCCCCCTGGACGATGCCGAACATCGCCTTGCCCGGTTGCTCGCCGAAGGCGACGCGGCAGCGCTCGGCCCAGCGCAGCGAGAGGTGCATCGCCTTCTCGATCTCCGGCCGCTCGGCCGGCAGGCGAACGCACTCGTCGAGCTGCATCTGGATGTCGGAACCGAGCAGCCCCTGGATCTCGATCGAGCGCTCCGGGCTCATCCGGTGGGCGGTTCCGTCGATATGCGAGCGGAAGGTCACGCCCTCCTCGTCGATCTTCCTCAGCGCCGAGAGCGACATCACCTGGAAGCCGCCGGAATCAGTGAGGATCGGGCCGACCCAGCGCATGAAGCGGTGGAGGCCGCCGAGCCGCGCCATCCGCTCGGCGCCGGGGCGCAGCATCAGATGATAGGTGTTGCCGAGTACCACGTCGGCGCCCAGATCGCGCACCTGCTCGGGATACATCGCCTTGACGGTCGCGGCCGTGCCCACCGGCATGAAGGCCGGCGTGCGGATCCGGCCGCGCGGCATGGCGATGTGGCCGGTGCGGGCCTGGCCGTCCGTGGCGGAGACCGTGAAGGAGAAGTCGAGCGGGGCTGTCATCGGTCCGGGGATGTGGGGGCGTGTGCGCCGGCCTGATAGCCCGGGCTGCCGTCGATCAGGAAACGCATCGCGTCGAGGCCTGCGCGCATCTCTGCCGGGGTGACGTGCTCCAGCGCGCCGTCGCGGGCGTCGAGCGCGTCCCAGACCGCCTGTTGATGCGCTTCCGACAGGTGGTCGAGCACGAAGCGGCCGCCCTCGCGCTTCGAGACGACCCGCCCGGTGGCCAGCGTACAGACGATGCGGCTCACGCCGAGAACCCCCCATTCGAGGGTCTTCGCGTCGCAGGCAGAGTCCGGTGGCTTGGCGGCGAGGGCCGCCTCGCCTTGCGCGATCCAGGGCCGCCAGTACTCGTCGAGATCGGCCAGGGTGTGGGCGCGCAGGGTCGCGTCGTCGTCGGCGATGCCGAGCGCGGCGGGAGCCGCGCCGAGGATCGGTCGGCCCGCGCGGGCGAGGCAGCGCCACAGCGCCGGATTCACCTCGCGGCAGGGCTCGCCGGTCCGTAGCCGCCCCTCCACGCTGAAGGGCACGACGGCACCCGCTTCCGGCGCGCGCCGCAGGGCATCGATCGGCAGGTAGACGCCGTCGAACGGCGGCCCGCCGGCGCGCGCCAGGGCGGCATGGACCCGCGCCAGCGCCTCAATGTCCCCCACCGGCCCGTCGAGGAGAGCGACGAAGTCGATGTCGCTGCGGCCCGGCCGGAAATCGCCGAGCGCCACAGAGCCGACGAGGTAGAGCCCGCGCAGAGTCGGGCCGCCCTCGCTCGCCATGAGGCCGAGGAAGCGGTCGACGGTGCGGGCGACATCGACCCGGAGCGGCGGGCGCCGGCTGCTCATGCGACATGCTCCGGCGTCGGGATGCGCTCCCGAAACAGCAGGCTGGCGTCGCCGTATGAATAGAAGCGGTAGCCCGACCGGATCGCGTGCGCGTAGGCCGCGCGCATGGTGTCGAGGCCGGAAAAGGCCGAGACCAGCATGAACAGGGTCGAGCGCGGCAGATGGAAGTTCGTCATCAGAGCATCGACCGCGCGGAAGCGGTAGCCCGGCGTGATGAAGATGTCGGTCGCCCCCGAGAAGGGGCGGATCGTGCCGTCCGGCCCGGCCGCGCTCTCCAAGAGCCGCAGGGCTGTGGTGCCCACCGCGACGATCCGGTTGCCCCGCGCCCGCACGGCGTTGAGCCGCTCGGCGGTGGCGGCGTCGAGGAGACCGATCTCGGCATGCATCCGGTGGGCATCGGTGTCGTCCGCCTTGACGGGCAGGAAGGTGCCGGCCCCGACATGCAGCGTGACGTGAAGCCGCTCGATCCCCGCCCCGTCGATCCCCTCGAGCAGCGCGTCGGAAAAGTGCAGCCCGGCCGTGGGAGCGGCGACCGCGCCGGGCTCGCGGGCGTAGACGGTCTGATAGTCAGCGGTGTCCCGCGCATCGGTGGCGCGCTTGCCGGCGATGTAGGGGGGGAGCGGCAGGGCGCCGAGCCCGGCGATGGCCTCGTCGAGCGCCGGCCCGGAGAGGTCGAAGCGCAGAAGGATCTCACCGCCCTCCCCTCGCTCCTCCACCGTGGCGTCGAGCGCGGACAGGGCGCAGACTTCGCTGGCTGCCTGCCCGGCATCCCCGTTGCCGAAGCGGATGCGGTCGCCGGGGGCGAGGCGCTTGGCCGGGCGGGCGAAGGCGCGCCAGCGGTCGGGTGCCTCGCGCAGGTGCAGCATCGCCTCGCAACGCTGCCCCGATCCTCCCGCCCGGTGGCGGATGCCGGAGAGGCGGGCCGGGATCACCCGCGTGTCGTTGAAGACGAGCGCGTCGCCGGGATTCAGGAGGGCGGGCAGGTCGCGCACGCCGCGATCCGCCAGGGGGGCGCCGGGGCGCACCACGAGAAGGCGGCTCGCGTCGCGCGGGCTCGCCGGCCGCAGCGCGATCGCAGCCTCCGGCAACTCGAAATCGAAAAGGTCTACGCGCATCCCGCGCCATCAGCACGGATGGGCGCGCGACGCAAATGGCGGATGATGCCTCGGGTGCAGCCGAGATGCCGCCCCGCGCGTTGGACCTCCGCTCCAAAGGAGTCCAACGGAGAACGCCACCCACGATGAAATGGTACGCCCTACGCCCGCGTGATCCCGCCGACCCGCGCTGGCCCCTGCCGGAGACGCCGCGGATCACCCTGAAGGCCGAGAACGCGGAGGACGCCCGCCGCCGCTTCGAGGTGGCCTATCCGAGCGAGCCGTTCGGCACGCCGGGTCATCCGACCGGCGATGTCGGACCCGGCAGCTTCCGGGGCGACGCGGAGGGGCTGGTGGTCGAGGAGACCGCTGAGCCGCCCGCACCGGAAGCGTGAAGCCCGTTTGCGAGGATGTCTTCAGTCATGACCGAATCCGGCAGGAAGCCGCCGCACGAGACCCTCGACGCGCAGCTCGTGCGCTACTGGGAGCGGGAAGCGGCCCGCTTCGACGAGTTGTCGGCACGGGCGAGCTTCTCCTGGCTCGGCCGTCTCTATGCCCGCAAGGCGCAGCGGGCACTCGAGAAGGCCGAGCGATCCCGCGCGAGGGAGATCGCCCGAGGCCGCCTCCCCGCGACCGCGCAGGTGGCGGCCTCGGACGGCGATAGCTCGGGCTAAAACCTTTGCCGTGGCCTTCCCTCGTCCGCGGATCGTAAGGGCGGGGCCGTCCCCTCCCCGCCCCTTGCGAGCCGCATGACCGGAACCGAGAAGGCCGCCCTGGCGAGCGCCGCCGTTGGCGTGCTCGTCACCGCGCTGAAATTCGTTGCCTACTGGCTCACCGGCAGCCTCGCGCTCTATTCCGACGCGCTGGAGAGCATCATCAACGTCGTGGCCGCGGCCTGCGCGTTCCTGGCCGTGCGCGTCGCCGCTCAGCCGGCCGACGAGGATCACCCCTACGGACACCACAAGGCCGAGTACTTCTCCGCGGTGATCGAGGGCGCGCTCGTCATCGTCGCCGCCCTGCTGATCCTGCGCGAGGCCTATTTCGGCATCCTCGACCCGAAGCCGCTCGACGCGCCCGCGCTCGGTCTCGCCGTCAACGCCGTCGCCACCGTGATCAACGCGATCTGGGCGCTGATGCTGTTCCGGCGCGGTCGGCGGCTGCGCTCGCCCGCCCTCATCGCCGATGCCCGACACATCCTCGCCGACGTGGTGACCTCGGGCGGTGTGCTCATCGGCCTCGGGCTCGTCCTCGTCACCGGAACGCTGGCGCTGGATCCGATCGTGGCGGGCTTGGTCGCCCTCAACATCCTCTGGTCGGGCTGGACCATGGTGCGCGACTCGATCAACGGCCTGATGGATCAGGCGGCCTCGCCCGAGATGGTCAGCCGCATCCGCGGCCTGATCTCGGCCCACAGCGAGGGCGCGCTGGAGGCCCACGACGTGCGCACCCGCCATGCCGGCAGCGCCACCTTCATCGACTTCCACCTCGTCGTGCCGGGCGAGATGACGGTGTCGGAATCCCACGCGATCTGCGACCGGCTGGAGGAAGTGATCGAGGCGGAGATCGAGGGCGCGGTGGTGGTGATCCATGTCGAACCCGGCGATCAGGCCAAGGGCCGCGGCGTGCCGGTGATTTGAGGCGAGCGCCCGGCTATAGGGCTTCCCATGAAGCGGGTCTTCCTCACCTCCACGCCGAGCCACCGCAACGCCTACGATCTCTTCGAGGGACGCTGGGCGAGCGATCTCAGCGAACTCGTCCCCGACCTGCCGGTCGGCGGCGGCCTGCCGGGCTTCCGGGCCGACCCCCGCCCACGTCAGGCGGCGGAGATCCTGGGCTGCGACGGACGCCTCGACGGTTACGACGTGCTCGAACTCGGGCCGCTCGAAGGCGCCCATACCTGCCAGCTCGAAGCGCTCGGCGCGAACAGCGTCACGGCGGTGGAGTCGAACTCGGAGGCCTTCCTCAAGTCGCTCATCGTCAAGAACATCGCCGGGCTGACCCGCTCGACCTTCCTGCTCGGTGACGTCAGCCGGCACCTCGCCGCGCCGGGTCCGCGCTACGACCTCATCTTCGCCTGCGGCATCCTCTACCACATGTTCGATCCCCTCGAACTGATCCGGCTCGCCGCCGCCCGCTCCGACCGGCTCTTCCTCTGGACGCATTACTTCGCGGCGCAGCCGAGATTGCGCCGCCACGTGCCCCGCCCGGTCGAGCACGAGGGGATGCGGCTCACCCTGCACGAACTGACCTACCGCGACCGCGGGCTCGCCACCTTCTGGGGCGGCAACCAGGGCAAGACCCGCTGGATCGAGCTGCCCGACCTGATCCGGGTGCTGGCCCATCACGGCCTCACCGAGACGCGGGTCGTCACCGACGCTCCGGATTTCGTGAACGGGCCGGCGGTGACGCTCGCGGCGTGGCGACCCTCGGCCCCTCCGCCGGCTTGACCCGTCCCGCACCGGCTTCCTACACACCTGACACGGGCGCCGATCCGACGGCGCCGGCACCGAAGTCGAAGAGAATGACCGAGCGCGTCGATCCGAAGAAGCTCATCAAGGGCGGCCTGCACGACTGGGAGGTCGTGATCGGCATGGAGATCCACGCCCAGGTTACCAGCCGCTCGAAGCTGTTCTCCGGCGCCTCGACCGCCTTCGGCGGCGAGCCCAACGACCACGTCTCGCTGGTCGATGCGGCCATGCCCGGCATGCTGCCGGTCATCAACGAGGAATGCGTCGCCCAGGCCGTGCGCACCGGTCTCGGACTGAAGGCGAAGATCAATCACCGCTCGGTGTTCGACCGGAAGAACTACTTCTATCCGGATTTGCCGCAGGGCTATCAGATCTCGCAGTACAAGGACCCGATCGTCGGCGAGGGCGAGGTGCTGGTCGATCTGCCGGACGGCGAGTCGATCACCGTGGGCATCGAGCGCCTGCACCTGGAGCAGGATGCCGGCAAGTCTCTGCACGATCAGGACCCGACCAAGAGCTTCGTCGATCTCAACCGCTCCGGCGTGGCCTTGATGGAGATCGTGTCGCGGCCGGATCTGCGATCGTCAGAGGAGGCCAAGGCCTACGTGACGAAGCTGCGCACCATCCTGCGCTATCTCGGCACCTGCGACGGCGACATGGAGAAGGGAAGCCTTCGCGCCGACGTCAACGTCTCGGTGCGCAAGCCGGGCGAGCCCTTCGGCACGCGCTGCGAGATCAAGAACGTCAACTCGATCCGCTTCATCGGCCAGGCGATCGAGGTCGAGGCGCGCCGTCAGATCGCGATCCTGGAGGATGGCGGCCGGATCGACCAGGAGACGCGCCTGTTCGATCCGGGCAAGGGCGAGACCCGCTCGATGCGCTCGAAGGAAGAGGCGCACGACTACCGCTACTTCCCCGATCCCGATCTGCTGCCGCTCGAATTCGACCAGGCCTACGTCGATGCGCTCGCCGCCGGCCTGCCGGAACTGCCGGACGCCAAGAAGGCGCGCTTCATCAAGGATTTCGGCCTCTCGGCCTACGATGCCGGCGTGCTCGTCGCCGAGCGGGCCTCGGCCGATTACTTCGAGGCGGTGGCGCGGGGCCGCGACGGCAAGGCGGCAGCGAATTGGGTGATCAACGAGCTGTTCGGCCGCCTCAACAAGGAGGGCCGCAGCATCGAGGACACGCCGGTTTCCGCCGAGCAGCTCGGGGGCATCGTCGATCTCATCGGCGAGGGCGTGATCTCCGGCAAGATCGCCAAGGACCTGTTCGAGATCGTCTGGTCGGAGGGCGGCGACCCGCGGGAGATCGTCGAGGCCCGCGGCATGAAGCAGGTGACCGATACCGGCGCGATCGAGGCGGCGGTGGACGCGATCATCGCCGCCAACCCGGACAAGGTGGAGCAGGCCAAGGCCAAGCCGACCCTGCTCGGCTGGTTCGTCGGCCAGACCATGAAGGCGACCGGCGGCAAGGCCAATCCGGCCGCCGTCAATGCGCTTCTCAAGGATAAGCTCGGTATCGAATAGGCTGATACGGGTTTCGCCCGCCGAAGCGGACACCCGTTTCGGCGGGCCGGCGTTCGCGCGAAGCCCGAACTCATCTCAGCGCGATCAACCGAATTCAGTATGAGTCCGATCCCCGATCCGCTGTCGCGAGACGGGGTGAGTCTGCCGCAGGGGCCGGTTCGAGTTCCCCGATCCGGGAGATCCGCAGCGCCGGCACGAAAGACTGAAACTTAACAATAATCGAATACCTCTCCGGTTGTAACCGCGTTGGCTGGGGTTGGAGATGTCTGTTCTGGTGCAGCAGCAGGCGGAGTCGAGCCTCGGCCGCGCCCAAGTCCCTGCGCAGCGTGCCTGGGATGCCCTGTCCCAGCACGGTCTCCCGCCCTCCCCGCGCAACTACGAATTGCTGCACACCTTCTTCAGCGGCGCCAACCCGCCGCTGTCGGAATGCCTCGGGCCCTGCCTGGCGCCCGGCGCCCTGCTGACGGAGGAGCAGGCGAGCGCGTTCTACGACACCTGCATCGCCGGAGCTTCGACCGAGGCCTCGGTGCTCGAGGGGGCCGGCCGGCTGGCGGAGGCGGCAGGCGCGCTGGCGGAGCGCGTCGCCGGCGGTCGCGAGGCCCTGGCCGGATACGGCGAGACCCTCAGTCATTGGTCCGGCCGCCTGGTGGCGCGCCCCACGGCCGACGAACTCATGACGGCGCTCGTCGCCCTCATCAGCGAGACCGAAGCGGCTCAGGCCCGCAACCGGCTGCTCGAGGTTCAGCTTGCGGCCTCGGCGGAGCACATCGGCACGCTGCACCGGGATCTCGTCGAGGCGCGCCGTGCGGCGGCGACCGACGCCCTGACCGGGCTCGCCAACCGCACGACCTTCGACCGCTTCCTGCGCGAGTCGGTCGCCCGGACTAGGGCGGATACCGGCAGCACCTTCTCGCTCATCTTGCTCGATATCGACCATTTCAAGGGACTCAACGACCGGCACGGGCACCGATTCGGCGATCAGGTGCTGCGGCTCGTCGGGCGGCTGCTGTCGGACAAGACCACCGATCGCGATCTCGCCGCGCGCTACGGCGGCGAGGAATTCGCGATCGTGCTCGGCGAGGCCGGCATCGGGACCGGCGTCGCGCTCGCCCAGGAGATCTGCGGCCGTCTGCGCGCCCAGCGGCTGGTCAAGCGCGGCACCGGAGATGTCGTGGGACAGGTCACGATCTCGGCGGGAGTGGCGCAGTGCCGGCCGGGCGAGGCCGCCCGCGACGTGATCGAGCGGGCCGACCGCGCGCTCTACGAGGCCAAGCGGACCGGACGCGACCGCGTCTGCCCGACGCCGAAAGCCGCGGTCGCCTGAGGGCGCGGGACGATCAGCGGAAATCGGTGGGCGCGAGACCGTAGCGGGCGATCTTGTCGTAGAGGGTCTTGCGGGGCACGCTCAGGGACTCGGCCGCCACCCGCACGTCGCCGCCGGCCATGATCAACTCCTCTCGGATCAGGCCGCGCTCGAACCGCTCGACCTGCTCGGACAGGCTCAGGGCCGGCGTCGGGGATGCCTCCGGGGTGGCCTGTCCGGTCAGGCCCAGCGCGCAGCGCTCGGCGAAGTGGTCGAGTTCGCGCACGTTGCCGGGCCAGGAATGGCGCAGGAGATGGTCGCGCATCGCCGCCGTCACCGGGGGCGCCTCGCGCCCGAACCGGGCGGCGGCGCGGGTCAGGAAGTGCTGGAACAGCAGGACGATGTCCTCCCGCCGCTCGCGCAGCGGCGGGATCGCGACCGTGACGACGTTGAGCCGATGGTAGAGGTCGTCGCGGAAGGTGCCGGCGGCGGCCTCCTGGCCGAGGTCGACCTTGGTGGCCGAGACGACCCGCATGTCGACCGGTCGGCGCTCGTTGGTGCCCAGCGGCTCGACCACCCGCTCCTGCAGCACCCGCAGCAGCTTCACCTGCAGGGCCAGCGGCATGCTCTCGATCTCGTCCAGGAAGAGCGTGCCGCCCTGCGCGTGCTCGATGCGGCCGACCCGGCGCTTGAGCGCCCCCGTGAAGGCGCCGGCCTCGTGGCCGAACAGCTCGCTTTCCACCACGCTGTCGGGCAGCGCGCCGCAATTCATGGCGACGAAGTTCCGGGACGCGCGCCGGCTCCAGCGGTGCAGGGCGTTCGCCACCACCTCCTTGCCGGAACCCGTCTCGCCGAGCACGAGCACGTCGACATCGGCGCCCGCGACGTCGCGCACGAGTCGGCGCAGGGCCACGATCTGCGGCGAGATGCCGAGGAAGGCCGGATCCGCCTCGACCGCCGCGTCGAGCCGGGCATTGAGCCGGCGGTTCTCCAGGACGAGGCGGCGATGGTCGAGGGCGCGCCGCACCGACCCCATCAGCGCCTCGGCCGGATAGGGCTTGGCGAGGAAGTCGTAGGCGCCCGCGCGGATTGCCGCGACCGCCATCGAGATGTCGCCGTGGCCGGTGATGAGGATCACCGGCAGATCCGCGTCGACCGCCCGGATCCGCTCGAACAGGGCGCGCCCGTCGATGCCGGGCAGACGCACATCGGTGACGACTACGCCCGGCGGCTCGGCCCGGATCGCCGCCAGCGCAGGCTCCGCCGCCTCGAAGGTCTCGACCTGGAAGCCGTCGAGTTCGAGGCTCTGGCGGTTGGCGCGCCGCACGTCCTCCTCGTCATCGATGAAGACGATCCGTTCGCCCGTGCCCTCCGGCTCGCTGCTCATATCGCCTCCAGGCTTCCGATCGGCTTGCTGTCCTGCGCCTCCTCCGGCGGAGCGACGGCGCGTGTCAGTTCCATCCGGAAGGTGGTGCCGTCGGCGCCCGAGCGCAGGCCGAGCGTGCCGCCGCATTCCTCGACGATGCCGCGGCAGATCGCCAGCCCGAGTCCGAGCCCTTCGGATTTCGTGGTGAAGAAGGGGTCGAAGACCTGCGTGCGGACCGCCTCCGGAATGCCCGGTCCGTTATCGGCGACCTCGACGGCGACCCGCTCGGCCGTCGCCTCGACCCGTACGGCGATGCGCGGGTCAAGTCGGCCGTCCACGGCGTCGAGGGCGTTCTGCAGGAGGTTGACGACGACCTGTTCCAGGCGCGGCCCGTCGCCGAGTACGGCGAGGTCCGGCGCGGGAAACGCGACGTCGAGGGCGATCCCGCTCTGCACCGCGCGCCAAGAGACCACTTCGAGACTAGCGCGAAAAATCCCGGCGAGACGCACCGGCTCGCGTCGTCCCGAGGCGCGGCGGGCAAAGCCCTTGAGCTGGCGGGTCAGGGTTCCGATGCGCTCGGTGAGCCGGCCGATGGCGGAGACGTTTTCCGCCGCATCCTCGACCCGGCCGCGGCGCACGAGGATCGCGGTGTTGTCGGCGTAGGAGCGGATCGCCGCGAGCGGCTGGTTGATCTCATGGGCCATGCTGGCGGCGAACTGACCCAGAGCGGCCAGCCGCCCGGCCTGGGCCAGTTCGCGGCCCAGGCGCTCGCGCTCGGCCTGGGCGCGCTGGCGCTCCTCGATCTCGGCGAGAAGTTGCCGGTTGGCCTCGCTCAGCGCCTGGGTGCGCTCGGCCACCCGGGCCTCCAGTTCCTCGCGCCGACTGGCGGCCTCGGCCAGCCGAACCCGCATCCGGCGTCGGCGTCCGATCAGCGTGGCGAGCCCGGCCCAGGCGAGTCCGGTCGTCAGCAAGGCGATGACACGGCCCTGCGCCCGCTCGCGCTGGACCGCGGCTGCGATGGGAGTCAGCGTGTAGAGGTGCCACTCGGTGCCGGGGATCGCGGCGTCGAGCATCAGCGCGGGCCAGGCGGGCTTCGCGCCTCCGCCGACCCGCACGAGATCGCGGGCCTCCGCCGTGGCGTAGAGCGGCAGTGGCGAGAGCGGCGCCTCGCCGAATTCGAGCGTCTCGCGGATGCGCCTGCGCTCGGCCTCGTCGACGCTGCGCAGGGCCTTGAAGCGCCAACTGGCTTCACTCGCCACCAGCACGATGCCGCGGGAATCGGCGACGAACACGCTCTCCCGGCTGCCCCGCCAGGCCGCCTCGATCGCGTCGAACTCGATCTTGACGACGACGACCCCGGCCGCGCGGGGCAACCGGCGGGCAAGGTAGTAGCCCGGCCGGCCACTGACCGTCCCGAGAGCGAATTGCGACCCGGCACCGGTCGTCATCGAGTCCCTGAAATAGGGCCGGAAGCTGTAGTCGCGGCCGACGAAGCTCTTCTCGGCCGCCGCATTGCTGGCGGCGACCGTCACGCCGTCGGCCCCGATCACGTAGATCACGGCGGCGCCCGTGGCCTCGGCGATCTGGGCGAGGCGCCCGTTCACCTCCTCGACGAGTCCGGGTTCCGGCGCCGGCCCCACGACGCGGGCGATCTCGGGGTCCGCGGCGAGCGCGAGAGGCAGGGAGCTCTGCGTCTGCATCTCGGCTCGAAGCGCGGCGACCTGCAGCCCGAGCGCCGAAGCGGCCGAACGGCGAAGATCGATGAGCGCCCACCGTTCCGCCACCCGTCCGCCGAGCCAGCCCGCGAGGATGAGGATGGCGAGACCCGCCACGACGGCGAGCGCGCGCCGGTAATCGTTCGCGTTGGGTGAGCTGGGAACGATCACGCCCCGGAGCCCGGTGCGAAAATTCGGAATGCGCCGACGCCCCTTGTGCGGATCACCGCACCGAGGGGATGAGCGCCATCGGCGCGTGCTTTGGAAATATCATTCATTTCAACACTTTAACGAAAAGTTACCGGCACTTTCGAACTGGCATGCCGGTTGCCATTCCCCCGCCGAAACGCAGCCATGAGCGAACCGCAGAGCTGTGTGCCGAGAGGCCAAAAGCAAGAGCGGGCGGCGCCGGGATCCCCTGAGGGTCTGCGGTCGACCGATCCGACGAGCCACCATCGCTTCGTGAGGGAGAAACGCCCATGGCCGCCGTACCGTCCCCGCTGACCGCACCCCACGCGCCGCCCGCGCCCAAACCCATCTATCGTACGCTGTACTTCCAAGTGCTGGTCGCCGTCGCGATCGGCATCACGCTCGGACATTTCTATCCGAAGCTCGGCGCCGACATGAAGCCGCTCGGCGACGCCTTCATCAAGCTCGTGAAGATGATCATCGCGCCGGTGATCTTCCTCACCGTGGTCTCCGGCATCGCCGGCATGACGAATCTCGAGAAGGTCGGTCGCGTCGGCGGCAAGGCGCTGGCCTACTTCCTCACCTTCTCGACGCTGGCGCTGATCGTCGGCCTCATCGTCGCCAACGTGCTTCAGCCCGGTCACGGCCTGCACATCGATCCGAACTCGCTCGATCCGAAGGCGGTCGCCACCTACGCCGGCAAGGCGAAGGAGCAGAACATCGCCGACTTCCTGATGAACATCATCCCGACCACCGCGGTCGGCGCGTTCGCGGGCGGTGAGATCCTTCAGGTTCTGTTCTTCTCGGTGCTGTTCGGCTTCGGCCTCGCCTTCCTCGGCGACCGCGGCAAGCCGGTGCTCGACATCATCAAGGTGCTGTCGGAAGCCATCTTTGGCGTCGTCAACATCATCATGAAGGTCGCCCCCATCGGCGCCTTCGGCGCGATGGCCTTTACCATCGGCAAGTACGGCATCTCCTCGCTCGCCAACCTCGCCTACCTCGTCGGCGCCTTCTACCTGACCTCGGCGATCTTCGTGCTCGGCGTGCTCGGTGCGGTCGCCCGCTACAACGGCTTCTCGATCATCCGGCTCATCCGCTACATCAAGGAAGAGCTGATGCTGGTGCTCGGCACCTCCTCCTCGGAATCGGCCCTGCCCTCGCTGATCGAGAAGATGGAGCGCGCCGGCTGCTCGCGCCCCGTGGTCGGCCTCGTCGTCCCCACCGGCTACTCGTTCAACCTCGACGGCACCAACATCTACATGACGATGGCGGCGCTCTTCATCGCCCAGGCCACCGACACCCCGATCACCTTCGGCGAGCAGGTCCTGCTGCTGCTGGTCGCCATGCTCTCCTCGAAGGGCGCGGCGGGCGTGACGGGCTCGGGCTTCATCACCCTGGCCGCGACCCTCGCCGTCGTCCCCTCCGTGCCGGTCGTCGGCATGGCGCTGATCCTCGGCATCGACCGCTTCATGTCGGAATGCCGCGCGCTCACCAACTTCATCGGCAACGCGGTGGCCTGCATCGTCGTCGCCCGCTGGGAGGGTGAGGTCGACGAGGCCAAGCTCCACGCCGCGCTGGGTGGCAAGCCGGTCGCCGAGGCGGCTCCGGCCCTGCAGCCGGCCGAGTGATCCGGGCAGGAGGGCGCACCGTCCTGCGTCCTCCGTCCGGTATGGGAACCGCGGCAGCCGGAATCGGGCTGTCGCGGTTTCTCGCTTTCAGGGACCGTCCCTGGGCCCTATCCTCCGGCGCGCCGCGGCGACGCTGCGGGATTCGGGGAAGGAGGCGCCATGCTCAAGGGACGCTGCCATTGCGGGGCCATCACCTACGAGATGTCCTCGGAGGTCATGCATAACGCGCTCTGCCACTGCTCGGATTGCCGGCGCCATTCCGGTGCGCCGATGGTCGGCTGGGCGATGGTGCCGGCCGAGCGCGTGACGATCTCCGGCGAGCCCACGGTCTACGCCTCCTCAGAGCACGGGCGGCGGCACTTCTGCGGGCGCTGCGGGACCGGTCTGTTCTACGTCAACGAGCAGATGCTGCCGGGCATGATCGATGTGCAGACCGGCACCCTCGACACGCCGGAGGCCTTGCCGCCGCAGGTGCATATCCAGGTGGCCGAGCGCATCGCCTGGATGGAGGAGGCGCACCGACTGCCGAGCTTCGAGCGCTATCCGTCGGCCTGACGCTGCTCAGAGGGCCGCGAGCCGCTTGCGGACCTGCGCGACGAAGCGGGCCCGCACCGGCTCCGAGGCGCGGTCCATGCCGGTCAGCGCGATCCAGTCGAGGCGGCAGCGCCGGGCGCAGAGCGGGCGGATGCCGAAGCGGAACATCCGCCAGTCGGGCCAGCCGACGAGCCAGAGCAGCCAGCGCGGCGAGCCGTAGGTCGTCACCACCGTAATCCTGCGGATGTTGGTCAGGCGCGGCTGTAGAACCTTCGCCCCGCCCAGCGCGAAGGCGATACCGGGCAGCCACACCCGGTCGAACCAGCCCTTCAGCATGGCCGGCGGCCCGAACCACCATGTCGGGTAGACGAGGACCAGCGCCTCGGCCCGGCGCAGGGCGGCGATGTGGCCGGCGATGTCGGGCCGGTCGGCGCTCTCGTCGTAGTAGGCGCGGCGCTCCCTCGCGCTCAGGCGCGGATCGAAGTTCTGTTCGTACAGATCGAGACTCTCGACCTCATGACCCGCCGCGTGGAGAGCGGAGGCGGCCGCGCCGCGAAGGGCCGTGTTGAAGCTGTCGGACCGGGGATGACAGTGGACCAGGAGGACTCGCATGGGAGCTTACTGTCCCGGCTTCTGCGCGTCCCGCACCCTGTCGAGGAGCGCGGCGTCCGCGTAGCCGTCCGGCACGAGGCCCCTCGCCTCCTGAAAGGCGCGAATCGCGGCGCGGGTCTTCGGCCCGATCTTGCCGTCGGCGCCGCCGACCGGGTGACCGAGGGCGGCGAGCCGGGTCTGGAGGTCGGTCCGCTCCTCCGCCGTGAGCATGCGGTCGCCCCGCGGCCAGTCGCGGGTGAAGCCGGGCGCCCCGCGCAGACGGTCGGAGAGATGCGCCACGGTGAGCGCGTAGGCGAGCGCCGTGTTGTAGCGCAGGATCACCCGGAAGTTCGGCTCCAGCAGGAAGGCGGGACCCTTCGCGCCGGTCGGCAGCAGCAGGGCGGCGCGACGCTCCGCACCCTCGGGAAAGGCGCCGTTGGCCGGCGCGAGGCCGAGCGCCCGCCACTCGGAGAAGGGCCGCTCGGTGGTCTCGTCGGCGAGCCGGTAATCGAACGTGTCCGGCAGGAGCACCTCGACGCCCCAGCCCTCGCCCGCGCGCCAGCCCGATTGCTTGAGGAAATTGGCGGTCGAGGCGAGCGCGTCGGGCACCGAGTGCCAGATGTCGCGCTTGCCGTCGCCGTCGAAATCGACCGCGTGGCGCAGGAAGGCGGTCGGCATGAACTGGGTGTGGCCCATGGCGCCGGCCCAGGATCCGCGCATCCGCTCCGTGTCGGCATCGCCGTCGGCGAGGATCTTCAGGGCCGCGACGAGTTCGTCGCGCCACAGGCCGGGACGGGCGGGGTCGCCGCAGGCGAGCGTCGCGAGTGCCGGCACAACGGGGCGGATTCCGCCACCTTCGAGGGCCGCCCCATAATTCGACTCGACGCCCCAGAAGGCGACCAGAATATGCCGATCGACGCCGTAGGCCGCCTCGATCCGCCCCAGCACCTCGGACCACTCGGCGAGTTTGGCCTGTCCCGCCGCGATCCGCTCCGGCGTGACACTCGCCTCGACGTATTGCCAGATCGGCTTGACGAATTCCGCCTGGGATTGGGTCGCCGGCACCACCGACGGATCGGGCGCGATGCCCGTGAGCGCCGTCTCGGCCACCGGGCGCGGCACGCCGCGCTCCTCGGCGAGCGTCTTCAACCCGCCGAGGCATTGCGCGAAGTCCGGCGCTGCCGCCGGGCTCGTCTCGGGACTCGCGACCGGACCCGTGGCCGGGTCGGCCGGCGCCTCGGCCCGCACCGGGATCGCGCCGGTGAGGAGCAGAGTCGCGAGAAGGAGTGCTCTGGCTGAAGGCCGCATGGGTGCAGCCTTACCATTTCTCAGCCCGATCGCGAGGCCGGCCCTCGCGGTCGGTAGCGCAGCCTCAGCTTCCAAAGGCGCTCGCGCGGGCGAAGGCCGCAGCGAAGCCGGAGAGCGGCACGGTGATGATCGTCGGCTCCTTGGCATCCGGCTTCGTCGCCGAAATGGTGAGGTTGGTCGCCGTCTTCATCGTGTCGGTGGCGAGCGTCGGAAGGCTGACCGGCACGAGGCAGCCGTCGCTGACGCAGAACGAGAACGGCGCGCCCTTGCCGAGCTGCCGGTCGTCGAGCTTGAACGAGACGCCGGGCTCGATCTGAAGCCCGAACGGCATCAGGATCAGGCCCTCGCTCTTCCCATCCTTGGGCGGCCGCAATTCGAAGCTGAACAGCCGCTTGCCCGTCCGCCGGTCGCCCTGCGACTGGATGATGACGCAGTCGGTGCGCGCCTCGGCGCGGTTGCAGTTCATCGTCCAGTCGCCGTAGCTCTCGCTGACGGAGCTGGCACCGGCCGGCCACTGGGCCGAACCGGAGGCCGCAGCCGGCTCCAGAACGGTGCCGGAGGGCGCGGCGCTGGTCGCCTCCTTGGGTTCCTCCTTCTTCGGAGCGGGCTTGCGCGGGCGCGGCTTCGGCTTGGCGGCCGGCTCCGCGGGGGCAGCCTCGGGCGCGGCATCCTCCTGCGCCTGAACGGTGACCGGCC
Source organism: Methylorubrum rhodesianum (assembly GCF_014199985.1). Classification (GTDB taxonomy): domain Bacteria; phylum Pseudomonadota; class Alphaproteobacteria; order Rhizobiales; family Beijerinckiaceae; genus Methylobacterium; species Methylobacterium rhodesianum. Next base: position 279,366 of record NZ_JACHOS010000007.1, read on the forward strand.
CTGTCAGTGCCAGCATTCCGGCGAGCAGAAGCGTCGTGACGGACGCGGTTCCGCGGGGCAGAGGCGGCATGGTCGGGCTCCTAAGGGTGTCGTAAGGGGCGCCTAGCCTCGCTTTAAGAAGGATGCAATTGCACCGACGCCGCACAGCACTGCGACAATGAAATTTGCGGTCAAGCTTGGAATCATTCCACGAAATTCAGGACAAGTTCCCGGATGAAGGTGGGATTATTGGGCAAGAGAAGGCACCCGAGCCGATCATGACGAGCCTCTACGATCACGCCCCGCGCGACGCCCGCGGCGAGGCCCATCCCCTGTCGCAGTATCGCGGCAAGGTGCTGCTGGTGGTGAACACCGCCTCGAAATGCGGGTTCACGCCGCAATATCAGGGCCTGGAAGAGCTCTGGCGCCGCCATCGCGCCCGCGGCCTCGTGGTGCTCGGCCTGCCCTGCAATCAGTTCGGCGCCCAGGAGCCGGGCGACGCCGCCGCCATCGAGCAGTTCTGCTCGCTCACCTACTACGTGACCTTCCCGGTGCTCGCCAAGGTCGAGGTCAACGGTCCCGGGGCCGATCCGCTCTACGTCGATCTCAAGCGGGAGAAGCCCGGGCTGTTCGGCACGAAGGCGATCAAGTGGAACTTCACCAAGTTCCTGATCGGTCGCGACGGCCGGGTGATCGGCCGCTTCTCGCCCTCGACGAAGCCGGCGGCCCTCGAAGGCGCGATCGAACGGGCCCTGTCGGCGCCGGGCGGGTAGGTCTCAGCGCACGGGCCGGGCGGCCGGGCCGGGATCGATCGCCGGCAACTCGCCCGGCGGCAGGCCGGGGGCGGCCGCCACCTGCGGAGCGTCGACGCCCCGGGCGCGGTTGGCGAGCGCCACGGTCAGCTTCTCGGCGGGCTCGGAGCCCATCAGGGCCAGCACCTCGGCCATCTTGCGCGGGTTCATCGCCGTCACGATCGGCACCAGCGTCTCGAGGTTGAGGCGGTCGAACACCCGGGCCGCGTCCTTCGGCTTCATCGTCTCGTACATCAGGACGATGCCCTTCATTCCGGCCCGCTCGGCCTCGGCCCGCTTCGTCCCCTCGGATCCGGCCTTGTCCTCGGCGCCCTTCAGGTCGGCCACGCCGGATTCGAGTTTGCGCTCGACATCCTTCAGCATCTGCTCGCGCAGGTCGAGCTCGTTCCCGCGCTGCTTGAGGCTCTCGCGGCGGGCGGCGAGCTTCTCGAGGATCGCCCGCTCGCTCTCCGAGACCGGTTCCGGCACCACCGGCTGATAGACCGGCGGCGGGGCGGGCTCGGCCGGCTTGGGCGGCGCGGAGACGGAGCCGGTCGTCGTCGGATCGGTCGGCTCGTAGTTGCTCCGCGCCTTGGCCAGCACCCGGGCGAAGTCCGGCAGTGGCGTGCCGGGCGGCGTCGGGTCGTCGGCCAGAAGGGCCGTGAGCTTGAGCACGAGAAGCCCGATCGCCGCCAGGGTCACGGCGTCGATCAGGCGCAGCCGGAAGGGGCGTGCCGGAAGGCTCGCGAGGCGTGCGAGTCGGCGCGCGGGCAGAGTCATGCGGCCCTGGCCCGGAGACGGTCGAGGGCGCGCTCGGACAGGGCCTGGGCGGCGGCGAGCGCCGCGCCGACGCGCTCGCCGTTGCCGCCGACCGGGGCGGCCTCGACCACGACGGGGCGCGGGCCGGCAGAGGCGGCGGCGGAGGAAGCGGCGGGCGCCGCTGCGGTGGCGGTCCGCGCTTGGCCGACAATGGCCGCGATCCGGCTGATGACGCTCTCGCCCGCCTCCACATGCGCGACGAGATCGGTGCTGGTGCGCTCGGCGCCGGCGAGACGCTCGGTCAGCGTGCGGTCGCACTCGTCGAGGGTGGCGCGCAGGCCCGCGATGGCGCGCTCGGCGGTGGCGCTCGCCACCACGAGGTCGCCGATGGTCGAGCGCAGGGCCGCCTCGTCCGCCTTGAGCTTACTGATGCGCCTCGACAGCTTCACCGATGAGACGATGGTCGCCACCAGCAGAACGGCGACGAGAACGTCGGCGGCCATCGAGACGAAGAAGGTCATCATCAAGCCCCAGCCACTCAGCCGTCGTTACGGTTCTGCATCGAAATTTCGTACGCCTGCAGCGTCGTGCGCGACTGCCGCAGGGGACGGGCGACCTGCACCGCGATCGAATCGTCGATCCGGCCGATCCGCCCCTGCGTCAGCGCCCAGTCGCCGCAGCGCACGGTGATGAGGTCGGTCGGCTTGCGGTCGAACATCAGGGTGTCGCCGACCTTGAGGTTGAGCACCCGCTTCAGGGGCAGCGTCACCTCGTGCAGCACCGCCTCCATCTCCACGTCCGCCTGCCAGATCTCGGTGGCGAGGTGGCTCTCCCAGACCTGATCGCGCCCGAGCCGCTCGCCCATGAAGCTCTGCATGAGCAGGTCGCGGATCGGCTCGATCGTCGCGTAGGGGAACAGGATCTGCATCCCGCCGCCGCGCCCGTCCATGTCGAGCTTGAGCGTGATCAGGATCGCGGCGTTGCCGGGCCGGGTGATGGTGGCGAAGCGCGGATTGGTCTCGATGCGGTCGATCCCGAACCGCACCGGCGAGAGCGGCTGGAACGAGAGTTCGAGGTCGGTGAGGATGATCTCGACGAGGCGGCGCACGAGGCTCATCTCGATCGTGGTGAACGGCCGCCCGTCGAGCCGGCTCGACGACCCGCCGCGCTTGCCCCCGAGCAGCAGGTCCATCGTTGAGTAGGCCAGCGTCTGCTCGACGGTGACGAGGCCCGAGCCCTCCCAGGCATCCGCCTTGAACACGCCGAGCAGGGTCGGGAGCGGAATGGCGTTGAGATAGTCGCCGAAGCGGACCGAGGTGATATTGTCGAGGGTCACCTCGACGTTGTCCTGGAAGAAGTTGCGCAAGGACGTCGACAGCAACCGGATCATCCGGTCGAAGACGATTTCCAGCATCGGCAGGCGTTCGTACTGAACGACGCCCGAATCGACGATGGCGCGCACGCCGCCCGCCCCGGAGGCGGAGAGCTCACGCAGCGAGAAGCCGAGGACGCCGTCGATCTCGTCCTGGTTGAGGATGCGGTCGTTGCCGGCGAGTTCGGGAAGATTCTCGGTCTCCCCGTCCTCGATCATGGTCGCCCATTCGGCGGCGACGTCACCGGCACTCTTGGTCGTGCCCTGCTCGGCGAGCGCGGCGCCCCATTCCTCGGCCAGCGACGCGTCGCCGCCGCCGCCCTCGCCCTGCTCGGCGAAGGCGGCCGCCCAATCGTCTTCCAGCTCGTCCTCGGGGCCGGTCATGCCTGTCGCGCGCTCGCCTCTTGTCTCAAGCGTTGGGAATTCGGGATGGGGCGGCCGGCCCGTTCACTGAACGATAACGTCCTTGAACAGCACCGCCTCGGCCTTGGCCGGATGCAGCGCGATGTTGACCCGCCGCAGCAGCTCCTCGCGCAGGCGGTACAGGCCGGTCGACCCGGCCAGATCGCTCGCCCGGATCTCGCGCAGATAGGTCTGGAAGGCGTCCTCCACCCGCGGCAGCAGCGGCTTGACCGTCGCCTCGACCTTGGCGTCCTTCAGCTCCAGCGCCACGCGCAGCTTGAGCACGTTGGCCTTGGTCGCCCCGGGGTCGGGACTGAGGTTGACCATCATGTCGCGCACGTCGAGGAACACGGCCTGCGCCTTCGGATCGACCTTCTCCGCCGCGTGCTCGCCGTGCGCGTCGGCATGCGCCGCCCGGCTCTTCATGAAGAAGAACCCGCCCCCGCCGCCGCCGAGGAGCAGGACCGCCGCGGCGATGATGATGAGCTTCTTCTTGGACTTCGGCGCTTCCGCCGCGCCCTCTTCGCCCTCGGCCGCGGGCGCCTTCTTCGGCTTCTTGGCCATGTGCTGCTCGTCGGCAAACCGGTTCGGGACGTTGGGGCGCGCGCGAGGCGCAATCCCCTCGCTTCCTTCTCTGCCGACGTGGTTAACTCTCGGTTAAGGCGGCAGAACTTGCCGGGTCGGACTTGCCGCCGGCGCAGGGGGCGTCCGTGCCCGTTCCGAGGCGGCGGCGCCTCAAGCCCCTGTCCATTAAGGTAAAAACGAGTGCGGCCGGATTGGCACGGCCCCTGCGGTGGAGAGCACGAACCCGTCGCCATCCGAGGCACACCATGCAGAACGCGCTCTTCGTCGGAGTCTCCGCTCAGGCCGCGCTCGCCCGCGAACTCGACGTCATCGCCAACAACATGGCCAACGTCTCGACCACCGGCTTCAAGGCGCGCTCCGCCCGGTTTCAGGAATACCTGATGCCGGTGGCTTCCGCCGACAGCTTCCAGCGCTCCGACCGGCGCCTCTCCTACGTGATCGACCAGGGTACGCCGCTCGATCTCACGCAGGGACCGGTGGAGCCGGACGGCAACCCGATGCACGTGGCCCTGCGCGGCGACGCCTTCCTCGCCGTTCAGACCCCGCAGGGGGTGCGCTACACCCGTAACGGCGCCTTCGAACTCGACGCAGGGGGCAATCTCGTCACCTCGGACGGCTACGCGGTGCAGGGCGACGGCGGCCCGATCACCATCGGCCAGCAGGAGACGGGCCTCGCGATCGCGCCCGACGGCACGGTCTCGACCAATCTCGGCATCCGCGGCCGCCTGCGCCTCGTCACCTTCGCCAACGCGCAGGCGCTGAAGTCGGAGGGGGCCAACCTGTTCTCGTCCGAGGCGCCCGCCCGGGCCGCCGGCCCCGGCGCGCATCTCGAGCCCGGCGCGTTGGAGCGCTCCAACGTGAAGCCGGTGGTCGAGATGACCCGGCTGATGGACGTGAACCGCACCTACACCATGGTCTCGAGCGTGATCTCGCGCCTCGACGACCTGCGCGGCACGGCGATCCGCCGTCTCGCCGACGTCGCCTGATCTCCCGGCTCTAAGGACCGACGCCGATGCGCGCCCTCTACGCCGCCGCCACGGGCATGGCGGCCCAGGAACTCAACGTCCAGGTCATCTCGAACAACATCGCGAACCTGCGCACCACCGGCTACAAGCGCCAGCAGGTGCATTTCCAGGACCTGCTCTACCAGAACCTGCGTCGCTCGGGCTCCTCGACCTCGGACCAGAACACGATCCTGCCCGCCGGCCTCGCCCTGGGCTCCGGCGTGAAGACCACCTCGACCGCCCGCGCCATGACGCAGGGCCCGCTGGCCCAGACCGAGAAGGACTATGACGTCGCAATCCGCGGCGAGGGCTTCTTCCGCATCCGCCTGCCCGACGGGCGTACCGCCTATAGCCGCGACGGTTCGTTCGACCTCGACGCGCAGGGGCAGATGGTGACCCGCGACGGCTACCTGCTCGATCCCGGCGTGACGGTGCCCAACACCGCAACCTCGGTGACGATCTCGGCCACCGGCGCCGTCCAGGCGACCCTGCCCGGCCAGACCGCGCCCCAGGCACTCGGCCAGTTCCAGCTCGCCCGCTTCGTCAACAAAGTCGGTCTCGAATCGATCGGCGACAACCTGTTCGTGGAGACCGCCGCCTCCGGGCCGGCCATCACCGGCCTGCCGGGCTCCGAGGGCTTCGGCAACCTGCAGCAGAACTACCTCGAAGAGGCCAACGTCAACGCGGTCACCGAGATCTCGTCGCTGATCGCGGCGCAGCGCGCCTACGAGATGAATTCCAAGGTCGTCACCGCCGCCGACCAGATGCTCTCCACCACCTCGCAGATGTTCCGCGGCTGAGGATCCGACCCGTGACGCACAACCACAGGCCGCTCCGCCACTCCGTCCCGCCCGCCGTCACCCCCCTGTCGCGTGGCGTGATCGGCCGGACCGTCGTCGCGCTCGCCGCCTTCATGGCGATGACCCTGTTCGCCCTGCCGCTGATGGCCGCGGGCTCTCCGCTGCGCCTGCGCGGCGACGTGACCGCGCGCGGCGACACGCTGAGCCTCGGCGACCTCGTCGAGGGTGCGCCGTCCGAACTCGCCGCCCGCCCGCTGTTCCGCGCCCCGGCGCTCGGCGCGATCGGCACGATCCAGGCCCGCCGCATCATCGAGGCCGTCGCCGCCCTCGGCCTCACCGGGATCGAGACCGGCGGCCGGGTGCAGGTCACGGTGCAGCGCGCCGCCCGCCGGGTCGGTCCGCCGGAGATCGAGGCCGCGCTGAAGCGGGCGCTCGAGACCGGCTACGGCCTCGAGGCCAAGGCGCTGTCGGTGCGGCTCGACGGCGACGCGCCGGTGCTGCTCGCCCCGCTCGATCTCGACGGGCAGGCGGCGGCGGTCGATGTCACCTACGATCCCCGCTCCCGCCGGGTCGCCGGCCTGATCGTGCTCGGCGAGCGGCAGGCCTCGCTCCGGGTCGCCGGCGTCGCGGTCGAGACCCGCGAAGTGGCGGTGCTGACCCGCAGCCTCAATCGCGGCGAGGCGATCGCCAGTGCCGACCTCTCGATCGAGCGCCGGCCGCGCGACGCCGTCCCGGCCGACGTGCAGGGCGCGCCGGGTCTGGTCCAGGGCCAGGTGGCGCAGCGTTCCCTCAGCGCCGGTTCGGTCCTGCGCTCGGGCGACGTGGCGCCGCCCGATCTCGTCGCCCGCGGCGAGAGCGTCGCCATCGTGTTCGAGACACCCGGAGTTTCACTCTCGATGCGCGGCGTCGCCAACGAGAACGGCCGGCTCGGCGCCAGCGTCGCGGTGACCAATGGCGCCTCGAAGAAGGTGCTCCAGGCCGTGGTGATCGGCCCCGGCCGCGTCTCGGTCGGACCCGCGCCGCAGCCGCAGCCCGTCCTTCAGGCCAGCGCCGCTCCTTGAGCGGCTCGTCCCTCCCCCGCCCTTCCCCTCTCGCCAGCGCCGGATCCCTCCGATGACCGCTCGCCGCACTCTTCCCCGCCTCGCCGTGATCCTGGCGCTCGCGCCGCTCGGCGCCTGCAACACCGTCGACCGCCTCTCGCAGGTGGGGGCCACCCCGTCGCTCTCGGCAATCGAGGATCCGACCGCCCAGCCCGGCTACCGGCCGGTGCGCATGGCGATGCCGGACGTGGCGCCGGTCTCCTACGCGCCGAACTCCCTGTGGCGCACGGGCTCGCGCGCCTTCTTCAAGGATCAGCGTGCCGCTCGCATCGGCGACCTCCTCACCGTCAAGGTGAACGTGACCGACCGGGCCAACCTCAACAACGAGACCAAGCGCTCGCGCACCAATGCCGAGGGCTTCGGCCTGCCCAACGCCTTCGGGCTGGAGAAGAGCGCGGGCGTGGCCGCCGCGGGCATCTCCCCCGACAAGCTCATCAACGGGACCTCGACCTCGTCGAGCGACGGCGCGGGCTCGGTTCAGCGGGCCGAGACGGTGACCACCAACGTCGCCGCGGTCGTCACGCAGGTGCTGCCGAACGGCAACCTCGTGGTGGAGGGCAAGCAGGAGATCCGCATCAACTTCGAGGTGCGGGAGCTCATCGTTGCGGGCGTGGTGCGGCCCGAGGACATCGAGTCCGACAACACGATCGATTCGAGCAAGATCGCCCAGGCCCGCATCGCCTATGGCGGCCGCGGCCAGATCACCGACGTGCAGCAGCCGCGCTACGGTCAGCAGCTCGTCGATATCCTGCTGCCGTTCTGATCGTGGGGCGCGGCGGCCTCAATGCTCGGTGCCCGGCCGGTTCGGCCGCGGCGCCTCGCCGTGGGTCTGCGTGAAGGCCGAGCGCTGCGGGTCTCCCTTCGACTGCGCAACCCGGCCCCGTTGCCAGATGGCGAAGCCCGCGACGAGGACGATGGTCACGATCGCGAGCAACGGAATCAGCACATCGTTCGACACGGCCACTTCCTCCGATGATTGTGTTCGGGGGCAAGTGGCACGCGAACGGAAAGTTCCGAATAGTCAAGCCGCTCCAATCTGTGGGTGCTGGCTGAGGCGATGACTTCGCCGAACGTTATCAGCGCAAAATAAGATTGAAATCCTCGTGTCGCGACCCTGATCGGATATTGGGCGGGTCGGGCCGTTCGTCACGCTGCGGTGCGCAGGATCGAGCCGTACCGCTTCAGAACTTCACCCCTCGGATCGCTCGTCGCCGCGGGTGTGGCACCGGACATCACGCCCATGTAGTCCTCCGCCGCGGACGACAGGGCGCCATCCTTCAGGGTCATCACGCCGGACAGCTTCTGGATGTCGAGCATGCGTGAGGTGTAGCGCCCGTAGGCCGCCTCCTGCTCGTCCCGGCTTCGCGCGCTCTTCTTCTCGTCGTTGTAAAGCTCCAGCGACTTCTGCGCGGCTCGCATGGCCTTCAGGGAGGCGACGCTCTCGAACTCCTTGGCCAATTCAGGATCGTCCCTGAACATCTTCTCGATCTTCTTCCGGTAGGGGCTGTCACTCACGACAATTCCCGACTCGATCCGAAGCGAAACCGGATCGTCGAGCGGGATGCCCTTCTCCGCGAAGGCCGCGCTCAGCCGGCTCGCGAGGGCATCGGAGCGCAGCTTCAGGCGCTCGTCGAAGGATCGGGTGGCGTTGGCGACCGCGTCTTGCGCGGTCTTGAGGCGGTCGAGGGCCGCCTGATCGGTCTCGGAGCGCTTCACCACGGCTGCGGCGGGCGGGAGGCCGCGACTGGTCTGCGCGCCCTGCGGTCCGCTCGGGCGCCTCGCGGAAGCGGAATCGAGTGCCGCACCGTGACGCGCTGCCGACCCGCCCTGGCGGTTCGCGGTGATCGCGGACATCGACGTCCCTCCCCCTCGACGAGCGAAGCTGCCGAAGCGTCGCGAATCGGTCGGCCCCGGTTGTGCTGCAACCATAAGATCGGCTTCCGGTTGCCGAACCGTGAACGGCGCGCCCCGGCCGGGCCGCCGTCACAGGCTGCGCGAGAGCACCAGCGGTCCGCCCTGCGCGCCCCGGCCATAGGGCGAGGGCGAGACAGAGGGCCGGCCGTAGACGGACGGCGTGCGCGTCTTGGCCACTTCGTCGGCGAGCGCCTTCACCAGCCCTTCGGAGACGGCGCGGGCGGTGGCGAGCACCTGCTGGTTGGTCTCGACCACGGTGGCGAAGCGGTGCTGCGCCGTCTTCAGCGCCTCCAATCCCTCCGGCGCGAAGCGGGCGAGCGCGATCGCGTTGGCCTTGGCCGTTTCCAGACCGTTCATGTAGGCCGATGCGAGGTCGGACTTCGACGCGGAATCCGCCAGAGCCTGGGCGATCCGCCCGGCTCGGATGCCCTCGCTCTCGCGGGCGAGCACGCCTTCCAGGGCCCCCATCGTGGCGAGAAGGCCCTGCACGAAGCCGAGGGCGGCGGTGCGGTCGGTCAGTCGGACGGGACCCGTCGGATCAGCGGCCACCGCCGGCCTCCTGCATGCGCATCATCTCGGAATAGACCTGATTGCTGATGCCGACGCCACCGGTCTTCACGATGGCGTTGGCGTATTCCTTGGTCAGCATCGAGCGCCAGACGCCGCCGCCGGTGCCGTTCTCGCCGAGAGGGCCTTCCGTGCCCTCGCTCTGCGTCAGCTTCTCCAGACTGTCCTCGAGGAACATCTTCTCGAAGTCGTCGGCGGTCTTGCGGGCCTTGGCCGAGGCGGTGGCCTTGGCGGTGTCCATGGTGTCGGCATCGGTCTTGGCGAGCGAGCCGATCAGGCTCTTGCCGACGCCGACCGCGGCGGAGGCCGCGAAGGTTGCGAGGGGCAGCATGGTGCGGTCTCCCAATGCGAGAAGGGTTACATCAGTTCGATATCAGCCTGGAGCGCGCCGGCCGTCTTGATCGCCTGGAGGATCGAGATCAGGTCGCGGGGGCCGACGCCGAGTGCGTTGAGACCGTCCACCAACTCGCGCAGGCTCACGCCCTCCTTGACCAGGGCGAGCTTGTTGCCGTCGCCGGTATCGACCTTCACCCCGGTGCGCGGCACGATCGCGGTCTGGCCGTTCGACAGCGGCGCGGGCTGGCTCACCATCGGCTGCTCGGTGATCGTCACCGTCAGGTTGCCCTGGGCGATGGCGACCGTGGAGACGCGCACGTCGCGGCCCATGACGATGATGCCGGAGCGCTCGTCCACCACGACCCGGGCGGTCTGGTCGGGCTCGACCTTGAGCTGCTCCACCTCGGTGATGAGGCGGATCATGTTGCCGCGATACTTGGCGGGGATCTGGAGCGTGATGGTGGCCGGATCGGTCGGCTCGGCGGTGTCCGCGCCCATGAAGTCGTTGATCGCAGAGGCGATGCGCTTGGCCGTCGTGAAATCGGGATTGCGCAGCGAGAGGCGCAGGCTGCGCGCCTCGTTGAGCTTGAACGCCATCTCGCGCTCGATCAGCGCGCCGTTGGAGATGCGCCCGTTGGTCGGCACGCCGCGGGTGATCTTGGCCGCCTCGCCCTCCGCCGCGAAGCCGGCGATCGCCACCGACCCTTGCGCCAGCGCGTAGATCTCTCCGTCGGCGCCGAGCAGGGAGGTGGCGACCAGCGTTCCGCCCTGGAGCGACTTGGCGTCGCCCAGCGAGGAGACCGTGACGTCGATATGCGTGCCCTGGGTGGCGAAGGGCGGCAGGTTGGCCGTCACCATCACCGCCGCGAGGTTCTGCGTGCGCATGGTGGCGCCGCGGGTGTTGATGCCGAGCCGTTCCAGCATCGCCTGCAGCGACTGCTTGGTGAAGGGGATGTTGTTGAGCGTGTCGCCGGTGCCGTTGAGGCCGACCACGATGCCGTAGCCGACGAGTTGGTTGGTGCGCACGCCCTCGACGGCGGCGAGGTCCTTGACCCGCGACAGGGCGCTGGCCGGGGCCGGCGGCAGCAGGGCCATCAGGCAGGCGAGCACCGCGATCAGCGGGCGGGTAAGGGCAAGGCGAGGCAGAGGCATCGGAACTCGGCGACCGGTTTTGGCGTCTTCGCGCCGAACGGATCTCTGCCAGTGCCGTGCCAAGCGCCAAGCGTCTGAAGAAACGATGCTTTTGTGCGCGCTTCCGCCTCGTGAGGGCGTCTGAGGGGGAAGCCTTTCCTGCCGCCCCGGCAGCTTCTGCCGGGCTGTTTACCCATGCTTAACCGTACCGGACGATTTCTTCACGGGTCGGCGCCCGTCGTGGATCAGCGGGCGCGAGAAGGTTTCGAACCAAGATGCGCGTCGACACACGCTTTGCCGCTGCCGCCGCGACTGCGCTGAACGCGCCCCGCCGGGCCGCCGCGCCGGGCGCCTTTTCACCCGTCAGCGCGGACGAGACGCCGCGTGCCGCAACCGCGGGCACGAGCCAGACCGGCATGCTCAGCGGGCTCGATGCGATCCTCACTCTCCAGGGACAGGACGGGCCCGAGGCGCAGAAGGAGCGTCGTCGCCGCTCGGTGCAGCGCGGGCACGACCTGCTCGACGGACTCGACCGCCTGAAGGCGGCTTTGATCGGCGGGCGCGTGGCGACGCGCGACCTTCAGGTCATTGCCGGCCGTCTCGCCGAGCGGATGGCGGAGAGCGGCGATCCGCGTCTCGACGGGCTCGTGGCCGAGATCGAACTGCGCGCGGCGGTGGAACTCGCCAAGCTCGAGGCGTCGCGCGGGGTCTGAACATGAAAAGGGCCGGACCCTGTCGAGGTCCGGCCCGAAACAACCCGCCCGGCGCGATCACCAGTAATAGGGTCGCGGACGGTAGTAGCCGTAGGGCCGGTAGAACGGCCGCGGGCGGTAATAGCCCGGAGGCGGCCCGCCCCAGTAGCGCCGCGGACCCCAGTTCGGGCGACAGATGCCCCAGGGATTGGGGTGGAAGCCCGGCCCGCAGCCGCCGGCGGTGCGCTCGACGAGCGCGTTGTCCGTCGCGGTCGCGAGGGGAGCGGGGCTGAAGGGAGCCGCCTGGGCCGAACCCGCCACACCGAGGCTGCCGGCGATCACCGCAGCCAATGCGAACGCCTTCGCGTGCGTCATCGTACGATTTCTCCGTTCGGGCCGAAGCTTACGGCCGATGTCCAAAGCTATGTCCTGATCGATGAACCGAAGCTGACTGGATTTTGTCCTTCGTGGTGACGGCGGCTCGTCGGCGCCCACACTCATGCACATCGCCGTGATCGCGCCACGCGGCCTCGACGTCTTGTCGATCCGGAGCACGGGCGGCGCACTCCGCCACCGCCGACAGCGCCATCGCCGCCCGCTTCCCTCACGCGCAACTGCCTCGCGAATGCCGGTCGCGATTGACGGCTCCGCTTCGATCCTCGACAAGGCTGGCCGCGTGAGCGGGCGCGCGCCGGTCTCGCCGGGTCGCAAGGGAAACGTCCGCGCCGCGATGCTGTTCAACTCCTTCGTCTTCCTGCTCGCCTTCCTGCCGGTCGCGCTGGTGCTGCACGCCGCGGCCGAGCGCTATCGGCCGCAATGGCGGCTGCCGCTGCTGGTCGGGCTCTCTTTCGTCTTTTACGCGTGGTGGGACTGGCGTTTCCTGCCGCTGCTCCTCGTCTCCATCGGCGTGAACTGGCTCGTAGCCCGTGTGCTGCCGCGGGATCGTTCAGGCTGGCTGTTTCCGGCCGCGCTCGCGGGCAATCTCGCGGTGCTCGGCGCCTTCAAGTATCTCGGCTTTCTCACCGATCTCGCCGACCTGATCCCCGGTATCGACCTTCCGCGGATCGACTTGGCATTGCCGCTCGGGATCTCGTTCTTCACCTTCCACCACATCATGTACCTGACGGACCTGAGGGCGGGACGCGCCCCGTCCTACGGGCTGACCCGCTACGCCCTCTACATCGCCTTCTTCCCGCAGGTTCTCGCCGGCCCGCTCGTGCGCTGGAGCGAGATCATGCACCAGTTCGACGAGCGCCCCTACGCGCGTCCGGACGCCGCCGAGCGGATCGGGCGCGGGCTGATGCTGCTCACCGTGGGTCTCGCCAAGAAGGTGTTCCTCGGCGATCCCCTCTCGGTCTACGTCAACCCGGTGTTCCAGGCCGCCGCCGCGGGCAAGGTCGTCACCGTGGCCGAGGCGTGGCAGGCGACGCTCGGCTTCACCTTCCAGATCTATTTCGATTTCTCCGGCTACACCGACATGGCGCTCGGCCTCGCGCTGCTGTTCGGGATCGTGCTGCCGCAGAACTTCGACGTGCCCTACCGCGCCACCTCGCTGCGCGACTTCTGGCGGCGGTGGCATATGACGCTGTCGCGCTTTCTGCGCGACTACCTTTACATCGCGTTCGGCGGAAACCGCCGCGGTCTCGCGGTGCAAATCGGCGCGCTGTTCGCCACCATGACGCTCGGCGGCCTGTGGCACGGAGCCGGGCTGACCTTCGTCGCCTGGGGGGCCGCCCACGGCATCGGTCTCGGGGCCGGCGTGCTGTGGCGCCGCGCGGGGGGGCGGATGCCGCACCTGCTCGGCTGGACGCTGACGGCCGGCTTCGTGATCCTGACCTGGGTGCTGTTCCGCGCGACCTCCTTCGAGGCGGCTCTCGCGATCTACAAGGGGCTGTTCGGGCTCGCCCCGACGGGCTCCGGCTTCAAGTGGCGCACGATCCTCATCGCCGCCGCCGTCGCGATGATCGGCCCGACGGCCTGGGCCGCCGTGCACCGCTTGCCGCCGAACCGCTGGCTCGCCGCCGGCTTCGCCCTGTTGTTCGTCGTCGTGCTCCTCAAGATCGGGGACGATGCGAACTACGAGTTCATCTACTTCCAGTTCTGAGATGGTGTCCGCCCCCGACAGCGCCGGACCGCGGAACTGGGCGGCCTTCGCGCGCCTGTTCCTCGGAACGGCGATCGGCCTGCTCGCGGGCTATCTCGCGCTGGCGTTTCTGATCGATCCCTACGACAGCGGCCGCTCGACGCTGTTCTCGGCCGGGGCGGTACGCCCGCAGGGCCCGCGCACCGCCGCGGCCTCGCGCGGGCGCGATCCGGCCTTCGCGGGCGCGGTCTTCGGCAATTCCCATATCCAGCTCGTCGAGCCGGCTCGGCTCGCGGCGGCAACGGGCATTCCCTTCGTTCAGCTCTCCGTCCCCGCGACCGGCCCCGGCGAGCAGCTTGCCCTGCTCGCCTGGTTCCTGCGCCATCATCCGGCGCCCGAGGCCATCGTCCTGTCCATCGACGATTACTGGTGCACCGACGATCCGGCGCTCCCCAACGACAAGCCGTTTCCCTTCTGGCTCTACAGCCCTGAACCTCTGTCCTATCTGCGCGGCCTCCTGCGCTTCTCCGTGGCCCAGGAAGTGGTCGGCCGCGCCGGCTGGATCCTCGGCTCGCGCCGCAAGCGGGCCGCCGCCGACGGCTGGTGGGACTACGAGCCGGATTACCTGAAGCTCGGCGCCCTCGACGGCGAGCGCTTCCGCGCCGCCCGCGAGACGCCGATTCCCGACGGACCGGCTCCGGGCAAGGCGGGGCCGGATTTTCCCGCCGCCGAGCGCCTCGGCGCCGCCCTCGCCGGACTGCCGCCCGAGACCGCCGTCGTCATGGTCTTTCCGCCGGTCTACGCGGCCGGCCTCCCGCGGCCCGGCACGCCGCGCGACCGGGCCGAGTCCGCGTGCCGGCAGGCGATGACGGGAGCGCTGCGGCGGCACGCCCGCAGCGCCCTCGTCGACGGCCGGCGCGAGCGCCCGGCCCTGCACGACCCCGCCCTGTTCTTCGACCAGACCCATTACCGGCACGCTCTCGCCCGCCCTCTGGCGGACGAGATCGCCGCCGCGATCGTCCGGCTGCGCAGCCGGCCGTGAGCGCGGAGGAAGCCGGGGGGTGGGAATCAGCCGGCATCCGTTGTTTGCAGGCACTCTCTCGCGCGCGAAGTGCCATTGAGGATCGGGCGGAGAATCAACTTGATGGCGGGCATCCGGCCACTTGAGCGTGTCGTCTTTGCCGCATCGCGGCAGCTTTTCGCGCGAGACGGTGCGCAGCGGCATCCGCGCGTTGTAGAGCTTGCCCGGCTCGATTATAGCCTCGCCCAAGATCGCCGCTGACCGGCAGGGAGCGCGAGGACAAGACGATGGCGAAGGTCACGATCGAGGACGGCTACAGGCCCTCCGACGACGAGCCCTTCATGAATGAGCGGCAGCGCGAGTATTTTCGGCGCAAGCTGCTCACGTGGAAGAGCGAGATCCTGCGCGAGGCACAGGATACGCTCACGGCGCTCCAGAGCGAGAACGAGAATCATCCCGATCTCGCCGACCGCGCCTCCTCGGAGACGGATCGTGCGATCGAGCTGCGCGCCCGCGACCGTCAGCGCAAGCTGACGAGCAAGATCGACGCGGCCCTGGCCCGGCTGGAGGACGGCTCCTACGGCTTCTGCGAGGAGACCGGCGAGCCGATCTCCCTCAAGCGCCTCGACGCGCGGCCGATCGCGACCCTGTCGCTCGAAGCCCAGGAGCGCCACGAGCGCCGCGAGCGGGTCTACCGGGACGACTGATCAGGTCCGTCTCCCGGCGCCGCTGCGGGCTCGGTCAGTGGCGTCCCGCATCGATCCGGACGAAGCTGCGCACTGGCCCGAGGGCGGATTCGCTGCGGGTATCCACTGCGATGCGGCTCTGAACGGGGGCGGTGGTCCCGCTGCTGCCGGCATCGATGCCGGCCCTGACGCGGCCCGACAGGCGAATGCAGGTCGCTGTGCCGGGAATGCGGATGAAACCCGCGCCCTGGCTCGGGCAGGATTCCGCCGCAGCCTCGGACGGATGCGGGACGCGCTCGAAGGCCGCCACCGGGGAAATGCCCGTGAACAGCGGTGCCAGCGTGAGCGTGAGACCGAGGCATCGCACCGCGTTCCGCATCTGATTCTCCCTGGCCTTCACGGCGGCGGCTCGACCCCTCGGATCGACACGGATCCTCTCATACCAGATCCGGTGACTCTTTCGTGGCACCGGATCCGCGTTTCGCTCGAGCGCCGCGCGGGCCCGCCGATACGGTGTCCGTTCCGATCGAGCGAGGGCGGCCTCAGTAATGGGGTGGAGGTGGTTCCGGGGCACCGCCAGCGGCCCGGAAGGCGCTCTCCTCGACCTGCTCCTGCAGACGCGCGACCTGCCGGGACAGCCGGTCGATGACTCCCCATTGCGCCGTGATGGCGGCGTTGAGATCCTCGATCATAGCCTCCTGCTCGGTCAGACGGATTTCGAGGCGCGCGATACGATCGCTGTCGGACGGCATGTGGCTCATCGCCCGACCATGCCCGGTGCGGCCGGCTGCTGACAACCGGCCTTCTCGAGCGCCGGAACCACCCGAGCTTCGACCCCATGGCGGGGTGCATGAGTGCCATGCGACTCAGTCATACGCGTGAGTGCGCCTCGATTTCAGCAGAAATCAGGCGCCATGTTACGTCGAATCAAGGCAATAAACATGCTTTGTAGTCAATATGTTCGAATAATTTTATGACGAAGTCCAGCATATTCTTATAATGCCGACGGAAATACTTCTAAGTAATAGATTTGATCTTTAATGGATCCGCTGTTGACTGGTTTCGAGCTGGTTCAGGGTGCGTGACGATGGGTGCGCGCCCGCGATCCTGCCGCCCATCGGCGAGAATTTGCGAAAAATCGAAGCATTCTTTCCGCCTTCCCTTCAGGGCTGTGCAGGCAATGTTGCGCAACGAAGACACGTGGCACCATGACCGAGCGCCCAGCCCCTGACCTCCATACCGTGTTTCTCCCGGCCCTATGCTGGAGCCGGCGGCAGCCCGACTTCTACGCGGTCACGCAGGACCTATCTCGAGCGGGCATCACGTTCCGGTCGGCGTCCGAGCCGGCGCTCGACGAGCAACTCACCTGCAGCATCCGCTACATCGGGCAGGTCGAGGCCCGCGTCGTCCGCACCGACGACAAGCTGTTCGTCGTCCGGCTCATGGCGTCTCGCCAGCGGGCCGCCGAGATCGCCCGCACCATGCTGGCGCTGGGACGCGAGCAGGATCGGACCTTCGAGGCGGCCCGCGTGCATCCGCGGATCAACCCGACGCGCAAGGACGTGCTCGTGACCCTCGGGGACGGGAGCGTCCTGCCGGGCCGGCTGATCAACGTCTCGGCCTCCGGAGCGGCGCTTGCCCTCGACCACACCCTCGCTAGAGGGGCGAGCATCACGATCGGCGGCACGGCCGCCGAGGTGGTGCGCGTCTTCCGCGACGGGATCGGCGCCGCCTTCGCCAATCCCCTCGATCCGGCGCAGGTCCATGCCGGGATCCGGCTCTGATCCGGCTCGGATCGGCCTCGCAGCCCTGCCCTGCCCTCGCATCCGGGCCGCGGAAGGTCTAAGTCCCCGGGCGAGCCCTGCCCGATGACGCGGCCGAAAGCCTGCCCGTGACCGACTACATCAAGAAGATCCTCTCCGCCCGCGTCTACGACGTGGCGATCGAGAGCCCCCTCGACCCGATGCCGCGCCTGACGAAGCGGCTCGGCCGCCCGGTGCTGCTCAAGCGCGAGGATCTGCAGCCGGTCTTCTCGTTCAAGCTGCGCGGCGCCTACAACAAGATGGCCTCGCTGCCGCGTGAACAACTCGATCGCGGTGTGATCTGCGCCTCGGCCGGGAACCACGCGCAGGGCGTGGCGCTCGGCGCGGCCCGCCTCGGCGTGCGTGCGGTGATCGTGATGCCGCGCACCACGCCGGCGATCAAGGTCGATGCCTGCCGGGCGCGAGGCGCCGAGGTGGTGCTGCACGGCGACGCCTTCGACGAGGCTCTGGCCGAGGCGCGCCGTCTGGAGGCGCAGTGGGGCCTGACCTTCCTGCACCCGTTCGACGACCCCGAGGTCATCGCCGGCCAGGGCACGATCGGCATGGAGATCCTGCACCAGCATACCGGGCCGATCGAGGCGATCTTCGTGCCGATCGGCGGCGGGGGGCTGGCCGCCGGCATCGCCACCTTCGTGAAGTATCTGCGCCCCGAGACGAAGGTGATCGGCGTCGAGCCGGACGACGCCGCCACCATGGCCGAGGCGATCCGGGCCGGCGACCGGGTGATGCTGCCGAGCGTCGGCCTGTTCGCCGACGGGGTCGCGGTGCGCCAGGCCGGCGAGGAGACCTTCCGCCTGTGCCGCGAGCATCTCGACGCGGTGATCACCGTCGATACCGACGCGATGTGCGCGGCGGTTAAGGACATCTTCGACGACACCCGCGCGATCTCCGAGCCGTCGGGTGCGCTGAGTCTGGCCGGCGCCAAGGCCTGGGCGGCGCAGAATCCCGGTTCCGGGCCGCTGGTGGCGATCTCGTCGGGCGCCAACCTCAACTTCGACCGCCTGCGCCACATCGCCGAGCGGGCGGAGATCGGCGAGGAGCGCGAGGTCCTCCTCGGCGTCACCATCCCCGAACGGCCGGGCGCCTACCGCGCCTTCATCGCTGCGCTCGGGCCCCGCGCGATCACGGAGTTCAACTACCGCTACGCGCAGGGAAGCGACGCGCGCATCTTCGTCGGCATCAACCTGCCCGGTGGAAAGCCGGAGAAGCGCGATCTGATCGCGGCCCTGGAGAGCGCCGGCTACCGTGTCGCCGACATGAGCGACAACGAGATGGCCAAGGTCCATGTTCGCTACATGGTGGGCGGGCGCGCCTCGGGGCTCGCCGACGAGCGGCTCTACCGGTTCCAGTTCCCGGAGCGGCCGGGGGCCCTGATGAAGTTCCTGGAGGCCCTCGGCGACGGCTTCAACATCAGCCTGTTCCACTACCGCAACCATGGTGCCGATTACGGCCGGGTGCTCGCCGGGATCGAGGTGCCGGCGGCCGAGCGGGACCGTTTCGATGCGGCCCTCGAAGCGCTCGCCTACCCCTATGTCGACGAGACCGACAACCCGGCCTACCGGCTGTTCCTCGACAACGGTATCGGCGCCGAGGCGCACCGCCACGAGCGATGAGCGCCGGTCCGGCGCGGCCGGGCACCACTTTCGCGCCGGCTCGAACGACAACGGCCGTCTTTTCGGGGTCGGCCCGCTTGCCTACGATAGGCAGCGGCCGACGGCGCTCGCCGGCCGGAGAACGGAGCGGTGGTCGATGCGCTCAGCCCCTCTCGCCTTGCTCGCCCTCGTCACCCCGGCCCTTGCCGGTCCGCCGGAAGGGGCCACCCGGGCGGGTGCGGTCCCATCCGGGGAGACCTCGATCCTCTCGCATCGCAGCGCCGAGGAATCCATGGCGCGTCAGGCCGAGTTCGATCGGCGGATCGCGGAGCGCAGCAACCGCGCCGCCCGCTCGATCTGCTCGGGCTGTGGGGCGGGCGGCGAGAGCGGCCCGCACGGTGCGGCTGTCACGCCGGGCCTGCGCAATCCCGGACGCATCGAGCTGCGACCGGCCGATCCGTCACGGGCACCGCTCGATTGAGCGGTTCGGCCGGTCCCGGGGGAATCAGGCCGCGCTGTGCGCGGGTTGGCTGCGGAACAGGGCCGTGCAGCCGGCATCCCTATGCATGCTCAGGATCGACGCGCGATCGATCTCGGGATGCGCGGCGAGAACACGGCGCACATCCTCCACCACCTTCTCGTAGCGATGAGCGTCGAAGTCCTTCTCCAGCGGACTGACGGCGATGTAGGCCTCGACCACGAGGACCCGTTCGGCGCGGTCCTTGGTGATGTCGACGGCGATCCAGGCCGATTTGACCAGGCGGTTGGCGGCGAGCATAGGACGATCCTCCGATGCCGCCGCGTTATCCGGCGGCTTTCGAAGGGAAGCATGGACCGCGCCGAAGAGCTTGCCAAGCGATTCCGCCGCCGCCTAGGGCCGTATCCTCACGGATCCGGCCTGGAGCTTCCGACCGCCGTCATCCGATCCGCCCTCGTTCGAAGCGGCGCGGTCATGCCGGCCTTGCCGAAGCCGTCGGCGCTCCATGGCTTCGCGTCTGCCCGGGATCGTGGTCTCGCCAGGATCGTCGATCCGGAAAGAAGAGCCGACCCCGTCGCGGCGGACGGCTTCGGCCCCTGCAACGCCCCCCCCGAGGATCAGGTGTCGGAGACGATCCGCAGACCCGCAAAGCCGTTGAGGCGGGACGGTGCGGTGTAGCCCGCAGCGCCGTCCTCGTCTTCGGTGCTCGCCAACCCTTTCGCGCGCCCCTTCATCAGGGTCGGGCGTGCGATCCAGCGCACCACCTTGTCGCCCTCGTAGCGCCCGGCCCGCCGCTCGTCCCTGCGCAACACCCAGCGCGGATGAACCGCCCCATTTCTGACCATGACCCGTCCCCCTCAGGGCTCCGCCGCCGCAGCCTGCGCGCCACTCGGCGCGCCCTGGCCTCACGACAGCCCGTGCCCTAACGATCGAAGCAGGCAATGATTTCGGGACAATTGCATCCTCCAAATTAGGGATATCCGGCATCAATTGCGCTTAAGTAGTAGCGAGCGGCGTCAAAGCGATTTTAACCGCGTGCCGCGACACGTTACTCAACCTCTGCAAGCGTCGGACAGCGGTTGTGACGCAACAGTTGACGCAACATCCCCGTAAACAGCCGGGTCTAACCCCCGCCTTGCGAAATGTGAGACGTCGCGAGGGGAAGATGCCGAAGATCGTTGTCGCCGCTGGAGTTGTCTCGACCATGCTGATGGTGGTCGGCACCCCAACCGATCTTGCGGCGATGGCCGACACGAGGGCACGCCCTGCCGAGGCGGTGCGGCCGGCCCCGAACCGGACAGAGGGTTTCGGCTCGGGCCTCCCGCAGCGCGCCGCGCGGGCATCGTGCCCGCCGCGCTGGCCCTACATCGTCCTGACCTGCGTGGCGTGAGGCGGTCATGACCTTGTTCCTGATCCTGCTCGCCTGCAACCTCGCCCTCGGACTTCTCTTCACGCTGATCGCGACATCGGTGGACTGAACCGGGTGGCGGGTGCCGAAGGCGTATGCGGCGCGCTTGACCTCGACCACGGCTTGAGCGCACGAAACCCTATGCTGAAGCTTGTTCGCCTGATGGCCTGGGTCGTGGCGATCGGTCTCGTCGCCGTGACGCTGTCGCCCCTCGAAGCGCGTCCTGTCCTGACCTCGCCCAATCTGGAGCGGGCCGGCGCCTACGCGCTGTTCGGCTTCCTGCTCGCGCTGTCCTATCCGCGCCGCTGGGGGCTGGCGCTGATCGCGGCCGTCGCCCTCGCCGGGTGTCTCGAGGCAGCCCAGGGGCTGACGGCGAGCCGGCACGGCCGGGTGATCGACTTCCTGGTCAAGGGCGGGGCGGCGATGATCGGCGCGCTCGCCGCGCAGGGGTTGCATCTCCTGCTCGCGCGCCGCGCCGCCCGCTGAGAGGGCCGCCTCCGATCAGTCGCCCGGTGCCAGGGCACCGACACCGACATGGCGTAGGCCGTGGCGCTCGACCTCTGCGGGGGCGTAGACGTTGCGCAGGTCGACGAGGACCGGCGCGGCCATCAGCGCCTTCAGCCGGGCCAGATCCAGCGCCCGGAACGCGTTCCACTCCGTCACGATCACCAGCGCATCCGCCCCTTCCGCGCAAGCATAGGCGTCCTCGGCGTACGCCACCCCCTGCAGAAGCGGCCGCGCCTGCTCCATCCCTTCCGGATCGTAGGCCACGATCCGCGCGCCCGCATCCTGCAAGCCCGCGATGATCGACAGCGACGGCGCGTCGCGCATGTCGTCGGTGTTCGGCTTGAACGTCAGGCCCAAGAGCGCCACTCGCTTGCCCCGCACCGAACCGCCGCAGGCCGCGATCACCTTGCGCGCCATCGCCCGCTTGCGCTGGTCGTTGACCGCCACCACCGTCTCCACGAT
>NZ_JACHOS010000008.1 GCF_014199985.1 Methylorubrum rhodesianum
CGCGTCGGCCACCTTCTGCAGCTCGCTCTCCGGCAGAAGCCGGAGACGATCCGGCGTCTCAAGACCCTCGAGGATCGTCGTGTCCGCTAGTGCCAATGCCTTCACCCGTCTCTCAATGCGTTCCCGTCAGCAGGGCGGCTCCTGCAGGGCCGCACGCCCGAATCCTCGAACGCGGCCCGCCGTCTGGATCTCGCCCGCACCCGGAAACCGCTCGCCCCGGGACGTATGAACGGTCATTCTAGCGCAAACCGATCACGGGATACCATGATCTCGGTGCAACAGCGGCGCGCCTTTCAGAGGATTCGGCCGTTTCGTCTGCCTTCAGAGTTAAGGCTGCCCGACGATTTCACGCGTGACGCGCCCTCAATTATGGATGAAGGGTGCGTTGATCAACATCTCGCCCGCTCTTCGCTCCCCTTCACTCTCCCCTAGCCCGCTCTTCCCGAGGCTGCCGCCCGATGCCTTTCGCCGCAATCAGACCGGTCACGGCCGCGCTGGCGCTCGTCCTGACGGCCGGCAGCGCGGCGTCGGCGGCCGATGCCGGCCGAGTCCGCCCCGGCATCGTGCGCTGCCCCGACGATGCCCGCTGCCGCCGCCCGCCGGGGCCGCCGGACCGGGACATCCGTCCGCTGATCGACCCGCTCGGGCGCCCCTGCGGCTTCCGCTGGCGCGAGACGCCGTCCGGCCCCCGGCGTGTGCGGGTCTGCTACTGACCGGCGATGGCGCTGCGCCCCGCACTTTCCGCCCTCCTGCTTCTCTTCGTCTCCCATGCCGGGGCGTCCCAGGCCCTGAAGGACACCCCCGCCTGCCCCACGCTGTTCGCCGACGGCCGGGCGCCGGCCCTCACCAATCCGAAACTCGCCGATCGGGCGGTCCCGCTCTGCTTCGAGGCCTTCGCGGTGCTTCATTCGGGGGTGTCGCGCACGCCGCTCTACGCCGCCGAGCGCCTGACGCGCCGCAGCGTGTCCGCCGCGCGCCGGGTCGAGCGCGCCGATGCCTTCCACGACGAGGACCGTCTGCCCGAGGAGGACCGCGCCAGCCTCGCCGACTACGTCCGAAGCGGCTACGACCGCGGCCATCTCGCCCCGGCCGGCGACATGCCGAGCGCGCCGGCGCAAGCCGAATCCTTCAGCCTCGCCAACATCGTGCCCCAGAACCGGGCGCTGAACCGCGGCCTGTGGGCGGCGATCGAGGAGAGCGTGCGCCGGCTCGCCACCGAGCGCGGCGAGATCTTCGTCGTGACCGGCCCGATCTTCGAGGGCCGCTCGGTCGGCGCGATCAAGGGGCGGGTGCTGGTGCCGACGCAGCTGTTCAAGGCGATCTACGATCCGCGCACCGGCGAGGCTGGGGCCTATCTCGCGCCGAACAAGGCGGGTGCGGAGTGGCGCGCGGTCTCGCTCGCGGCCCTGCGCGACACCGCCGGGCTCGACGTGTTCCCGGCGCTGCCCGAGGCGGCCAAGGCCAGGACCATGGCCCTGCCTGAGCCGCAGGAATTCTCCCGCCAGGAATCCTTCGCCGATTTCCTGAAGCAACTGGCCGCCGATATCCTGCGGCGGCTCTGGCGCGAGCTGATGCGCGCGATCTTCTGAGCGCTCGACCC
Source organism: Methylorubrum rhodesianum (assembly GCF_014199985.1). Taxonomy (GTDB): domain Bacteria; phylum Pseudomonadota; class Alphaproteobacteria; order Rhizobiales; family Beijerinckiaceae; genus Methylobacterium; species Methylobacterium rhodesianum. The sequence goes on from NZ_JACHOS010000008.1 coordinate 1,601, forward strand.
GAGGAGGCCCCGATGCCGCGCCGCAAAGCCGATGCCCTCCCCTTCCGCCCCTTCGCGGAGGATGCGGGCGTCCAGACCTTCGCCGGCCTCTCGATCGAGAACGGCACCCGCCGCATCGCCCTGCACGGCAGCCTCGATCTCACCCGCGACCGGGAAGGCCTGAGGCGGGCCAGAGCCCTGAAGACCCTGCTCGAGGCGGTGGTCGCCACCCTTGAGGGGGAACACCTGCCCGATTCTCTCCCCGATGAGCCGGAGACGGCCGAGCCGGTGCGCAATCCCTTCGCCTGAGCCTCTTTTCCCCGCCCTGGCGGAGCCCGCCATCCGGACAGCGCCTGGCGGTTCGCCTTGCCCCTGCCCGGCGGCCCTGTTACTCGAACACGAAATTCTTCACCCGCGAGCGGACGGCGCCCCGCGCGGCATGGCTCGGCCGAGCCAGCCTCGCGCGCGAGGCCACGCATCCGCGACCGCCGGCTCGACCGGTATCCACGCTTCACGCAGGACGAACGCACATGGCCCGCGAATTCATCTACCACATGCGGGGTCTGACCAAGACCTATGTCGGGGGCAAGAAGGTCCTCGATAACGTCAACCTGTCCTTCTACCCCGACGCCAAGATCGGCGTGCTCGGCATCAACGGTGCCGGCAAGTCGACGCTGCTCAAGATCATGGCCGGCATCGACAAGGACTGGACCGGCGAGGGCTTCGTCGCTCAGGGAGCGCGCGTCGGCTACCTGCCGCAGGAGCCGCAGCTCGATCCGAACAAGTCGGTGCGCGAGAACGTGATGGAGGGCGTGGCCGAGAAGCAGGCGCTGCTCGACCGCTACAACGAACTCGCCATGAACTATTCCGAGGAGACGGCGGACGAGATGACCGCCCTCCAGGACCAGATCGAGGCGCAGAACCTCTGGGAGCTCGATTCCAAGGTCGATCAGGCGATGGAAGCGCTCGGCTGCCCGAGCGACGAGCAGCCGGTGGCGACCCTCTCGGGCGGCGAGCGCCGCCGCGTCGCCCTGTGCAAGCTGCTGCTGTGGGAGCCGGAACTGCTCCTCCTCGACGAGCCGACCAACCACCTCGACGCCGAGACGGTGAACTGGCTCGAAGGGCATCTGCGCCAGTATCCGGGCGCGATCCTGATCGTGACCCACGACCGCTACTTCCTCGACAACGTGACGAGCTGGATCCTCGAGCTCGATCGCGGCAAGGGCATTCCCTACGAAGGCAACTACTCGTCCTGGCTGGTGCAGAAGCAGAAGCGCCTGGAGCAGGAGGGCCGCGAGGACATGGCCCGCCAGCGCGCCATCGCCCGCGAGACGGAGTGGATCTCGGCCTCGCCCAAGGCCCGCCAGAGCAAGTCCAAGGCGCGTATCACCCGCTACGAGGAGCTGGTCGCCAAGCAGCAGCAGAAGGTCGATGCGACCGCGCAGATCGTCATCCCGATCACCGAGCGGCTCGGCCAGAATGTCATCGAATTCAAGCATCTGAACAAGGCCTACGGCGACCGGCTGCTGATCGAGGATCTCTCGTTCAAGCTGCCGCCGGGCGGCATCGTCGGCGTGATCGGTCCCAACGGCGCCGGCAAGACCACCCTGTTCAAGATGATCACCGGCAGCGAGAAGCCGGATGGCGGCGAGATCCAGATCGGCGAGAGCGTGCATCTCGGCTACGTCGACCAGTCCCGCGACGCGCTCGATCCGAACGCGACGGTCTGGCAGGAGATCTCGGGCGGCAACGACATCCTCTACTTCAACAAGCGCGAGATCAATTCCCGCGCCTATTGCGCGGCCTTCGCCTTCAAGGGCGGCGACCAGCAGAAGAAGGTCGGCACGCTCTCGGGCGGTGAGCGCAACCGCGTCCACCTCGCCGCGACCCTGCGCAAGGGCGGCAACGTCCTGCTCCTCGACGAGCCGACCAACGACCTCGACATGGAGACCCTGCGGGCGCTCGAGGAGGGTCTGGAGGATTACGCGGGCTGCGCGGTGATCATCAGCCACGACCGCTGGTTCCTGAACCGCATCGCGACCCACATCCTCGCCTTCGAGGGCGACAGCCATGTCGAGTGGTTCGAGGGCAACTTCTCGGACTATGAGGCCGACAAGAAGCGTCGCCTCGGCACCGACTCGCTCATCCCGAAGAAGCTGAAGTACAAGAAGTTTTCGCGGTAGCTCCCCTTCTCCCCCGGACGGGGAGAAGGCTTCGGCAGCAATCCAGCCCGCGCGGCCCTCTCCGGATCGGTCGCGCCGCTGGATCGCTTCGCGCACGCGATGACGGCGCGCCTACAGAGAACCGCGGGAAAGAGAACGCATCACCACCACGCCCCGCCCGCCCCGAGCGGCGGCAGGCCGAGATGCGCCGCGACCGAGGCGCCGATATCCGCGAAGGTGTCGCGTCGGCCGATCGAGCCCGGTGCCAGTCCGGGCCCGAAGGCCAGCACCGGCACCTGCTCGCGGGTGTGCTCGGTGCCGGTCCAGGTCGGGTCGTTGCCGTGATCGGCGGTAATCACGCAGAGATCGCCGGGCTTCAGGACGGCATGGATCTCAGGCACACGGGCGTCGAAGGCTTCCAGCTCGGCGGCATAGCCCGGCACGTCGCGGCGATGGCCGTGCTCGGTGTCGAAATCCACGAGGTTGAGGAAGACCAGCCCGCCCTCGGGTAAGGCCGAGAAGGCCTCCAGCGCCACGTCGAGGCAGGCGGCGTTGCCGGCGGGCTTGATCTCGCGGCCGGTGGCGCGGTGGGCGAAGATGTCGCCGATCTTACCGACGCTCACCACCGCGCGGCCGGCCGCCTCCAGCCCGTCGAGCAGGGTGTCGGCGGGCGGCGCCACCGAAAAATCCTTGCGGCGGCTGGTGCGGTGGAAGCCCTCCGCCTCGCTGCCGACGAACGGCCGGGCGATCACCCGGCCGACCCGGTAGGGGTCGCAGAGCGCGCGCGCGATCCGGCAGGTCTCGTAGAGCCGCTCCAGCCCGAACGCCGTCTCGTGGGCAGCGATCTGGAACACGCTGTCGGCCGAGGTGTAGCAGATCGGCTTGCCCGTCCGGACATGCTCGGCCCCGAACGCGTCGATGATCGCGGTGCCTGAGGCGTGGCGGTCGCCGAGAATGCCGGGCAGGCCCGCCCGCGCGATCAGCGCCGTGGTCAGCTCGGCCGGGAAGGCGGGGCGGGTGTCGGGAAAATGGCCCCAGGGCTCCCGCACCGGCAGGCCGGCGATCTCCCAATGGCCCGACGGCGTGTCCTTGCCCGCCGCGGTCTCGACGGCGTGGCCCCACAGGGCCCGCGGCTCGACCGCCGGAGCGAGGCCCGGCGGCACCCGGCCGGTCGCGCCCCCGCAGGCGAGGCCGAGGCCGAGGGCCGCGAGGTTCGGCAGGCGTAAGGGACCGGCGCGCAAGCCGGGCCGGTCGCCGCGCCCGGCGGCGCAGGCCTCCGCGATATGGCCGACCGTGTCGGCGCCGGCATCGCCGTAGCGGTCCGCGTCCGGAGCGCCGCCGATGCCGACGGAATCGAGGACGATGAGAAGCGCGCGGGCCATGCGTCAGACCGGCTCGATCTCGGCGGTGGTCGCGGCGTCCATCTCGAAGGCGGCCGCGAACAGCGTGCGCGTGTACTCGGTCCTGGGCGCGGCGAAGATCGCCTCGGCCGGTCCCTCCTCGACCACCTGGCCGTGCTGCATCACCATGACGTAGTTCGACAGCGCCCGGACCACCTTGAGGTCGTGGCTGATGAAGAGATAGGCCAGCCCGCGCTCCCGCTGCAGATCGCGCAGCAGCGTCACGATCTGCGCCTGCACCGAGCGGTCGAGCGCCGAGGTCGGCTCGTCGAGGACGACGAAGCGGGGCTTGAGCACGATGGCGCGGGCGATGGCGATGCGCTGGCGCTGGCCGCCGGAGAATTCGTGCGGGTAGCGGTCCATCGCCGCCGGATCGAGGCCGACATCGGCCAACGCCTTCGCCACCAGGGCGCGCCGCTCGGCGCTTCCCCGCACCAGCCCCTGCACGGCGAGGCCCTCGGAAACGATGTCGGCCACCGACATGCGCGGCGAGAGCGAGCCGTAGGGGTCCTGGAAGACCACCTGCATGTCCTTGCGCAGGGGTCGCATCTGAGAGGGACCGCGCTCCTCGATCCGCTGCCCGAGGAAGACGATCGGCCCCTCGGATTCGGTGAGCCGCAGCAGGGCGAGGCCGAGCGTGGTCTTGCCCGAACCGGATTCGCCGACGACGCCGACGGTCTCGCCGGCCCGCACCTTGAGCCGCACACCATCGACCGCCTTGACGTGGCCGACGGTACGCCGGAGCAAGCCTTCTTTCAGGGGAAACCACACCTTGAGCGGACCGGCCTCGACCAGATCCTCGGCGTGATCGGGCACCGGATTCGCCCGTCCGGTGGGCTCGGAGGCGAGGAGCCGCCGGGTGTATTCGTGCTGCGGCCGGGTGAACACCTGCGCCACCGGGCCGGCCTCGACCACCCGGCCGGCGAGCATCACGCAGACCCTGTTGGCGATGCGGCGGACGATGCCGAGATCGTGGGTGATGAACAGCATCGCCATGCCGAGCCGCTTCTGCAGGTCGGCGAGCAGAGCCAAGATCTGCGCCTGCACGGTGACGTCGAGGGCGGTGGTCGGCTCGTCGGCCACCAGCAGGTCGGGTTCGCAGGCGAGCGCCATGGCGATCATCACCCGCTGGCGCTGGCCGCCGGACAATTCGTGCGGATAGGCCCCGAGCCGCCGTTCGGCGTCGCGGATGCCGACGAGATCCAAGAGTTCGAGGATTCGTTTCCGCGCGGCCTTGCCCTTCAGGCCGCGGTGGATCTCCAGCACCTCGCCGATCTGGCGCTGGATGGTGTGGAGCGGATTGAGCGAGGTCATCGGCTCCTGGAACACCATGGTGATGTCCGCACCGCGCACCGCGCGCAGCTCGCGCTCTGGCAGGGTGAGCAGGTCGCGCCCCTTGAACAGGATCTTTCCGCCCGGGTGGTGCGCGGCGCCGTCGAGGAGGCGCAGGATCGAGAGCGCGGTCACCGACTTGCCGGAGCCGGATTCGCCCACGAGCGCCAGGGTCTCGCCCCGCTCGATCGCGAAGCTGACGCGGTCCACCGCCAGCGTCTCGCGCTCACCGTTCCGGAAGGCGACCGAGAGATCCTCGACGGTCAGCAGCGTATCGGACATCGAACCCCGGCGATGAAAATCGGCCCGCGATGCGCCCGTGTCGGGCAGGCGAGCGGAGGGGTTATAGCGCGCGGGCTCTCACACGCGAATCGTCCTCCGGGTGCGGCACATCCCTCTCCCCTCTGCGGGAGAGGGGCCCCCGAAGGGGGGCGGGTGAGGGGAGCGCCGCTTCCACTGGACCGAGGCCAACTGAGAACGGCACCGTCGCTGCCCCTCTCCCGCCTGCTCCGCAGGCACCCTCCCCCGCAGAGGGGGGAGGGTCGATGTAGATCACTGCGCCAGCCCGACCTGCACGAGGTTGTCGCTGAAGGTCGGCGAGTGGCCCATGCCGCCATAGGTCGAGGCGCTGATCACGTTCACCGCCCCGTCGCGGTTGAGCGAGTGCCAGTAGCCGAGCGAGGCGATCACGAGGCCCGGCGGCACCTCGTCGGTCACCCGCGCCTGGCCGTGGAAGGCGCCGCGGTCGTTGAACACCCGCACCAGCGCCCCTTCCGTGATCTCGCGGCTCGTCGCGTCGGCCGGATTGATCAGGATCGTCTGCTCGCCCTGCGCCCGGATCTTGTGCGCCTCGTTGGCGTATTGTGAGTTGAGGAAGCCGTGGCTCTTCGGCGAGACGATGTTGAGCGGATAGCGCTCGGCCTGCCCCGGATTGGTCTCAGGGCGTTCGTTGGCCGGCACGTAGCCCGGCAGCGGGTCGAGGGGCTCGCCGCCCTGGAACTGTTCGTACATCTGCCGGAAGGGCGGGGCGACGAAATTGCCGCCGGTGACCGCGGCTTCCGAGTAGAACTCGCACTTGCCCGACGGTGTCGGGAAATTGCCCTCCGCGTGCGGCGTGCGGGTGGCCGGATCGCCGACGTTGAGGCGATACCAGCCGTGCTGGCGGAAATGATCCATGGAGATGCCGCCGAGCTTCGGGCTCTCCCAGTCGAGATACCACTCCATCAGCTCGGCCTCGCTCATGGAGAATTGCGGCTCGGTGAAGCCGAAGGTCTTGGCCAGCCGCCGGAACAGCTCGGCATTCGAGACCGTCTCGCCCGGCGGCTCGATCGCCTTCTGGTTCAGGGTGAAGAAGAAGTGACCCCAGGAGAACATCATGTCGTCGTGCTCGGCCGCCATGGTGGCGGGGAGCAGGATGTCGGCGTAGCGGGCCGTATCGGTAACGAAGTGCTCGCTGACGACCGTGAACAGGTCCTCGCGGGCGAGCCCGCGCTTGATCTTGGCGGTCTCGGTCGAGTTCGAGACCGGGTTGGCGTTGTAGACCATCAGGGCGTGGATGCCGGGATCGATTCCCGCCTCGCCGGTCAGCACCTCGCCGAGCTTGAGCACGTTGATGACCCGCGTGCCCTCCGGGATCAGGTCGGGCCGGCAGACCCGGTCCCAGTGCACCGGGAACTCCCACAGCGGCATCTGGTAGATGCCGCCGCCGGGATCCTTCCAAGATCCCGTCAGGGCGGGCAGCGAGAAGATCGCGCGGAGCGCCTGGGCGCCGCCGGCGCTGCGCTCCACCGCCACGCCCGGCCGAAGGGCCGCGTTGGGGGTGGTGGCGTATTCCCGCGCGAGGTGCCGGATGTCCTCGGCCGGGATGCCGCAGATCTCGGCGGCGTATTCCGGCGTGAAGGCCTGGGCCCGCTCCTTCAGCGGCTCGAAGCCGACGGTGTGGCGGGCGATGTAGTCGTCGTCGGTCAGCCCTTCGGCGATGATCACGTGGATCATCGCCATGGCGAGCGCACCGTCGGTGCCGGGCTTCGGCATCAGGTGCCAATCGGCCTGTGCGGCGGTGCGCGAGCGGTAGGGGTCGATCACCACCACCTTCGCACCGTTGCGCTGCGCCTCCTTCACCACGTGCCAGTGGTGCAGGTTGGTCGAGACCGAGTTGCAGCCCCAGATCACGATCAGCTTCGACTGCTCGAAGCTCATCGGGTCGGTGCCGTTGGTCGGGCCGACGGTCAGCAGCCACGCCGTGCAGGAGCCCGAGCCGCAAAAGGTCTTCTCGGCCACCGTCGCCCCGAGGCGGTTGAAGAAGGCGTCACCCACGGTGAGCCCCTGCACCACGCCCTCGTTGCCGAGGTAATTGTAGGGAAGGATCGCCTCCGCTCCGTGGGTCTCGATGATCGTGCTGAACCGGCGATGGATCTCGGACAAAGCCTCGTCCCAGGTGATCCGCTCGAACTGGCCGCTGCCCTTCGGGCCGGCGCGGCGCATCGGGTAGAGGATACGGTCGGGATTGTAGTGGTGCCGGTCGAAATCCTTGAGCTTGCCGCAGAGCGCGCCGCGGGTCATCGGGTGGTCGGGGTTGCCGCGCACGTCGGTGAGCCGCCCGCTCTCGACGGTGTAGATCATCGAGCAGGTGTCGGGGCAGTCGTGCGGGCAGGCACCGAGCCGGGTGACGGCCTCGGACGCCGTCTTGGCGGCCGCCTCGGCATCGATCTCCGAGATGCGCTCTTCGAGCATGGTATTCCTCCTCATGCGGCCGGATCTTGGTGTCCGGCTCCTTGCAAGGGTTGAGCCTAACGCGCGGGGCATGAGAAAAATAGTGCGATTCTAAGAAGCGCCCTCAACTACAACCCTCCCGCGCGGGGCCAATGCTTGCACGATGATGCCGGGCAGCCGGCGGATTGCGTCAGGTGCGCTCGCAATCCTTCCCTCACGCATCCCCTTCGCGGGACGGCGCCCTAGATCAGGCGCTGTGCACCGCCTCGCTTTCACCCTGCTGCCGGCTGTTCTCGTCGCCTGCGCCGGCCCGTCTCGTGCGGCTCCCTCGCCCGAGAGCGAGACGGTGGAGCAGGCTTTGTGCCGGCTGATCGAGGATTCCGCCAAGGCGCGACAGCTGCCGGTCCCGTTCCTGACCCGGCTGATCTGGCGCGAGAGCTCGTTCCGCGTCGGCGTGGTGAGCCCGGCCGGCGCGCAGGGCGTGGCGCAGTTCATGCCGGGCACGGCACGGGAGCGCGGCCTCACGGATCCGTTCGACCCCGAGCAGGCGATCCCGCACGCGGCGCATTTCCTGGCCGATCTGAAGCGGCAGTTCGGCAATCTCGGGCTCGCCGCGGCGGCCTATAACGGCGGACCGGGGCGGGTCTCGGCCTGGCTCGCCGGCAGCGGCGGCCTGCCGGCGGAGACGCGGGCCTACGTCATCGGCATCACCGGCCGGCCGGCGGAAGACTGGCGGCCGAATGCCGGCGTCGAGATGCTGGAAGGGTCCGATCCGAAGACGTCCGAGGCGAAACCCGAGGACAAGCCGCCCCCGCCGGAGGCGGAGACGCAAACCTGCCTTCAGGTCACCGCGGCCCTGCGCATCCCGTCGCGCGGGGACCGCTTCGCCCTCTCGGTCGAGGGCGGCCCGGCCGCGCCCTGGGGCGTGCAGCTCGCCGGCAACTTCTCCAAGTCCCTGGCGCTGGCGAGCTTCCAGCGGGCGCGCACGCGCTACACCAGCGTGATCGGCGAGGTTCGTCCGATGATCATCGGCACGCGCCTGCGCTTCCGCGGCACCCGCACCTTCTACCGCGTGCGCATCCCGGCGGAGAGCCGCGGCGCGGCCGACGGCCTGTGCCAGAAGATCCGCGGCGTCGGCGGCGCCTGCATCGTCCTGAGGACATGAATCCCGAGGACATAACTCCCAACGTCGCCACCGCTCGGCCATGAAACCGCCGCGACCGCCGCGTCAATCACGAGTCACATGATCAAGGCATTCGTCTCCCTCGTCTCCCTGGTCTGCCTCGGGCTCACCGCCCTGGGCCTGAGCGGCTGCTCGCCGCTGGCGCTATTCGACGCGCTGGGGCCGCGGGATAAGGGCGGGCGCCTCGCGGTCCGCGACGCGGCCTACGGCACGGATCCGCGCCAGCGCCTCGACGTGTTCGTGCCGACCGTGCCGGTGGAGCGGGCCCCGGTGCTGGTGTTCTTCTACGGCGGCTCGTGGAGCAGCGGCAGCAAGGACGACTACGCTTTCACCGCCCAGGCCTTCGCCGCACAGGGCTTCGTGACCGTGCTGCCGGACTACCGGCTCTACCCGCAATCGCGCTTCCCCGACTTTCTCAAGGACGGGGCCGCGGCCATCGCCTGGGTGCGCGACAACATCGCCGCGCAGGGGGGCGACCCGAACCGGATCGTGCTCGCCGGCCATTCGGCGGGGGCCTACAACGCGGCGATGCTCGGGCTCGACCCGGAATACCTGCGCCAGGCCGGGGTCGATCCGCGGGCGGTGCGGGCGGTGGCCGGCCTGTCGGGCCCCTACGACTTCCTGCCCTTCGACCAGAAGACCTCGATCGAGGTGTTCGGACAGGCGCCCGATCCGGAGGCGACGCAGCCCGTCTCCTTCGCGGGCGCGCACTCGCCGCCGACCTTCCTCGCCACCGGCGACAAGGACACGGTGGTAAAGCCCCGCAACACGGCGAGCCTCGCCGCGCGCCTGCGCACCGCCCGGGTGCCGGTGCAGGAGCGGATCTACGAGGGGCTCGACCATTCCGACACGCTGCTCGCGCTCTCCGTCAGCTTCCGCCGCAAGGCGCCGGTGCTCGCCGAGATGAGCGCCTTCCTCCACCAGCACGCGGGTGCCCGCCGGCTCACCACGCTGACGATGCATTGAGGCCCGACCCGCGCTCGCTCCAGCATCGTCCCGGAAGGTGGCCGCCGGCTTTCGGGAAAAGACGATGCACAAAACAAGAAACGAGCCCGTCGGTCAGACCGCCCGTTCCTCCGGGATCGGGCGCGGCCGCCGGTCCGGCCCGATGGCGACGAAGGTGAAGAACCCCTCCGTCACCTTCATCGTGGCCTCGCCCTCGCGCTCCCGGCGCCAGACCTCGACCTGAATGCCCATCGAGGTGCGGCCGGTCTTCACGATCCAGGCATAGAAGCTCACCTCGTCGCCGACGAAGACAGGGCGGTGGAAGGTCATCGCCTCCGCCGAGATCGTGGCGCAGCGCCCCCGTGCCCGCCGCGCGGCGACATTGCCTGCGGCCATGTCCATATGCGCCATCAGCCAGCCGCCGAAGATGTCGCCGGCCGGGTTCGTGTCGGTCGGCATCGCCACCGTTCGGATCACCGGCGGCCCGCGATCGGTGGGCTGCGCGGGCTCGGTGGAGGGCAGTTCGCTCGTCATCGGAAGGCTGTGTGGATCGCCGCAGATCGTGGGGTCGGCCCCGAGCGTAGCAGGTGCCGTGCCGGCCGGGCCACCGCGTCCGGTGACGGCGCGGCGGACCTGTCTCCCGCCGACCCGTGCGGCCGAACCAAGCGTCCCGGCCCGGGTCGTTCAAATGCGACGGATCGCGTTAACCGATTTTTAACCCGGCGATTGCGGCCGGCGGGCGGCTGTGAGAGCTTCATTAACGGAAGCTTAACTGCTCGGTCAGGGCCATGCGTATCGCGTTCTCCAAGCTCTGTGTCGTTCGGCCCGCCCGCTCTTTCGCGACCCGCCTGATGGCGGGCCTCGCCCTGGCCGGGGCCTTCCTCGCGGCGCCGGCCCCGCAGGCGGCGGCGCAGCCGACCGCCGCGCTGCCGGCGATGAGCCTGTCGGCGACCACCACCGGCCCGGCCCGGCCGATCGCCGCCTGGGCCGAGTTCTGCGAGCGCTATCCGGGCGAGTGCGCGGTCGATCGCACCGAGCCGGCCAGCATCACCCTGACGCCGGCGCTGTGGCAGACGATCAACGCGGTCAACCGCCGGATCAACCGGGCGGTGGAGGCGGTGACCGATCAGGAGCACTGGCGCGCCGCCGACCGCTGGGACCTCGCCGAGGACGGCCGCGGCGATTGCGAGGATTTCCAGCTCCTCAAGCGCCGGCTGCTGGTCGAGGCCGGACTGCCGCGCCGGGCGATGCGGATGACGGTGGTGATCGACGAGAAGGGCGAGGGCCACGCCGTTCTCACTCTCATCACCAGCCGCGGCGACCTGATCCTCGACAACAAGACCAACGCGGTGCTGCCCTGGACCCAGACCGGCTACACCTTCGTCAAGCGCGAAAGCCAGGAGGCGGTGGGCTGGATGGCGCTCGGCCGCGACGCCTCGCCGCTCACGGCGGCCAACCGCTGAACGGAACGCTTGGCGAAACTTTTCCCGGTCCCGAAATGGGACCGGATCCGCACCTCGCGCGTTAGCAGGCTTTAACGGGCCGGCAGCCAAGGTTGACGAGAGGTTTCCGCGGGCGCGCCGTGTTCCGGAAAACCCCGTCCGTGCCTCAGGTTCGCCGTCCCAGGGTCTGCTCGTCCCATGCGTCGCGTCCTCCTTGCCAGCCTTCCCGCCCTCGCCCTCCTCGCTACGGCTCCCGTGCGGGCGGAGGAGAGCCCGGAAGGCCTGCGCCATGCCGCGTGGCAGACCTGCCTCGACGAGGCGTTCGCGGAGCAGGTCCGCACCACGAGCCGGAGCTTCGCCGCGACCAAGGCGGTCACCACCTGCCGGGACCGGGAAGAGGCCTATCTCGGCGCCCTGGCCGGCTCGCCGTTCCTCGACGGCGACGATGTCGCCCGCATCCGCCCTGCCCTCGTCGCCCGCGCCCGCGACCGGCTGATGGGCGAGCGGCGCCTCAGCGCGCTCTGACCGCTCGGCCCCTCACGCCGATCACGCCAGCATGTAGGCCAGCAGCGAGCGCAGCTGCGCCGGCTTGATCGGCTTGTGGACGAGTTCGGCCCCCGTGGCCTGGGCGCGGGCGGCGATGTCGGCGCCGTGGTCGGCGGTCGTGAGGATCACCGGCGTCACCCAGCCCCGGTTGCGCCGCAGGTAATCCACCACGTCGAGGCCGCAGGCGCCGTTGTCGAGGTGGTAGTCGATCACCATCACGTCCGGCCGCGCCAGCCCGCTCCCAAGCGCGGCGACGACACCGGCAAGATCGCGAAACACCTGAACCTCGGCATCCCAGCTGCGCAGGAGCCGCTGCAGCGCCTCCGCGGTCGAGGCGTCGTTCTCGATCGCCAGCACACGGGCGCCCGTCAGCGCGGTCGCCAGCGGCGCCAGCGTCACACGCGCGTCCGGGCGCTGCGCGGCCAGCGGCAGGGTCAGGCTCAGGCGCGTGCCGTGGCCGGTGCGGGAATGCAGTTCGATGGCGTGGTCCAGCGTCGAGGCCATGCGCTGCACGATCGACAGGCCGAGCCCGAGGCCGACACCGCCGTCGTCGCCCTCGCGCCCGCCGCGGAAGAACTCCTCGAAGACGAGCGCCCGCTCGCTCTCGGGGATGCCGCAGCCGGTATCGACCACGTCGATTCGGCAGAGCTTGCCCCGCCGCCGTGCCGCGATCAGCACGCCGCCGCTCTCGGTGTAGCGGATCGCGTTGGAGACGAGGTTCTGCAGGATGCGCTGGAGCAGGATCCCGTCGGTCTCCACCACAAGGTCGGCGCAGCGGGTGACCAGGCGCAGCTCCTTGCGCTCGGCGAAGGGCCGGAAGCTCGCTTCGATCCCGGCGACGAGATCGGCGAGACGCACCGGCTTGACCACGGGGCGGACGATGCCGGCATCGAGCTTCGAGATGTCGATGAGCGCCTTGATCAGATCCTCGATCGTCTCCAGCCCGCGCTCCACCTGCCGGGCGACCGCTTTCGCCTCCGGTCCCGGCGCGAGGTCGGTCAGCGCCGAGAGCGAGAGGCGGGCGGCGTTGAGGGGCTGGAGCAGATCGTGGCTCGCGGCGGCGAGGAAGCGCGTCTTCGAGCGGTTGGCGGTCTCGGCCTCTTCTTTCGCCGCCTGCATCGCCTCGTTCGAGCGCTCCAGGCTGCGCATCAGCCCGGTCAGTTCCTCGGTGCGGGCGCGGACGCGGCCCTCCAGCATGATCGCGGTCTGGAACAGCGAGTAGGCGCCGCCCTGCTGGTCCATGGTGCGCTCGACATGGGCCATCAGCGCCGCATTGATGCGCTCGAGCTTGGCCACACGATGCGTCAGGGACTCGATGGTCTGCGGCTCGCTCTGCGGCTCCGCCCAGAGGGTCGGGCGGTTCATCGCGCTGTCTTCGCGCCCCGACCTTCCGGCCCCTCGGCCCGGCCGATGGCGATGCCCGTGAAGGTCTGGTTGAGGTGCATCGAGCGGTACTGCTCGCCGTAGGTCTCGAAGCCGACCACGCCGTAGCGCCGGTACAGCTCGGCGATGCGGTGATGCACCTGCCGGCTCTGGGCATCGAGACGGCGGAACACGCAGTCGAAGCCGATCACGAGGTCGAGTCCGCCGAGCGACGCGTCGAGGCTTTCCAGCTCGGCCCGGGTCGCCTCGACGATGTCGCGCGGCTGGGCCAGCGTCAGCACCACCCCCTCGCCGATGGCGCAGAAGAAGGTCAACGAGCCGTCCGGCTCCACCCGGCTGATCGAGCGGCAGTAATACTCACCGCCGATCTTCACCGCGAGCGGATAGGAGGCAAACGACATCGTCGAGAGGTTTTCCGGATCCAGCCCGACCGCCATCGCGTATTCGCGCGCCGCGGGCTCGGCGTTGAGTTCGGTGACGCGTCGCTCCTCCTCGCAGGCCGCAGTCACCACGAACTTGCGGTTCGTCGGCTCGAAATTGTCGCTCTTGAAGATGCGGATCGGGAAATCGGTCTCGACCAGCAAGATTACCGCCGCGTCGCGGCAGAGCCGGCCCTCGTGCATCAGCACCGTGCTGCGGAAGGCGAGATCGTCGCCGGCCGAGCCGCCGATCAGCGGGATGCCGTCGAGGGCCCAGGCCGCGGCCGAGACCACGGTCTCCTCGGCATTGGCGAGCGAGTCGATCAGGGACAGGGCGAAGCGGTGGCCGCCGCCGTCCGGCCGCCCCGCATCGAGGGTCCGGCGCAAGGACCGGACGGTCGCGGCCGCCCCCTCCACGTCGAGCCGGGCGATGTCGGTGAGCAGGCCCGAGACGATGCGGAAGCCCTGCCGGGGAAAGGCGATGGCGACGAGGCCGCGATCGATCGAGCCCGCCGGGCTGATTCCGCCGGAGGTCGAGCAGCCGGTGAGCCCGACGCCGGGAAACTGCGCGGCGAGCGCCGCCGTGAGCGGCTCGGCCTCGTAGACCGGCGAGAAGAACACGATGAGGTGGCCGATCGCCGCCCGGTCGAGAGCCTCCGCCACGGCCGCGACCGCGCCCGTGGCGTCGTCCGCATCCGTCCAGGCCGTCTGGATTCCGCACAGATGCCGCCGCATCTGCGTGCCGTACGCCACCGCCTCACTCCCTCGCACGGGGTCTGTTCCGGCAGGCCGGCCGCCCCTGACATATTGTGCACGACTATGTGCCCGGCGAAGTGGCGTGGCAATGGGTGGGTGTTCGCGGCTGCCGATCAGGCCGCGGCCGCCGGCGGCTCGCCGCGCGCCCGGTAGGACAGCGCCTCGGCCAGATGCAGCCGCCGCACTTGCGCCTCGCCGTCGAGGTCGGCCAGGGTCCGGGCGACGCGCAGGGTGCGGTGGAAGCCGCGGGCGGACAGCCGCATGGTCTCCGCCGCGTGGCGGATCAGCGCCGCACCCTCGGCGTCGGGCGCGGCGGCGGCCTCGATCACGGTGGCCGGGCAGGTGGCGTTGGTCGTGGCGGCCGGCAGGCCGAGGGCGCTGTAGCGCGCGCTCTGGAGCCCGCGGGCAGCGGCAACCCGGGCGGCGGCCTCGGCCGACCCTTCAGCGGGCAGCGGCAGGATCAGGTCGGCGGCGGTCACCGCCGCGACCTCGATGCGCAGGTCGATCCGGTCGAGCAGCGGCCCGGAGATCCGGGCGCCGTACTGGGCGACGCAGCGCTCGTTCGGTCCCCGGCGGCAGGCGTAGCCCGGCTCCAGGGCCATGCCGCAGCGGCACGGATTCATCGCCGCCACGAGCTGGAAGCGGGCCGGATAGGTGACACGGTGGTTGGCCCGCGCGATCATGATCTCGCCGGTCTCCATCGGCTGGCGCAGGGAGTCGAGCACCTGGGGCGTGAACTCGGGCAGCTCGTCGAGGAACAGCACCCCGCCATGGGCGAGCGAGGCCTCGCCGGGCCGGGCGTTGAGGCCGCCGCCGACGAGTGCGGCCATGGAGGCGGAATGGTGCGGCTGGCGGAACGGGCGCCGGTTCGAGAGCGCGCCGCCCTTCAACTCGCCCGCGACCGACTGGATCATCGAGACTTCGAGCAGTTCGCGCGGTCCCAGCGGCGGCAGGATCGAGGGAAGGCGGGCGGCCAGCATCGACTTGCCGGCGCCGGGCGGGCCGTTCATCAACAGGTTGTGGCCGCCCGCCGCCGCGATCTCCAGGGCGCGCTTGGCGCCCTCCTGGCCCTTGATGTCGCGCAGGTCCGGCATCGGGCCGGCGGGCGCGGCCACCGCGGGAAGCGGCCGGGCCATCACTTGGCTGCCCTTGAAGTGGTTGGCGAGCTGGATCAGCGAGCGGGGCGCGAGCACGTCCATGTCGCCCGCCGCCCAGGCCGCCTCCGGCCCGGTCGCGGCGGGACAGATCAGGCCGAGCCCCCGGCCGTTCGCCGCCATCGCCGCGGGCAGCACGCCGGCCACCGCCGTGATCGAGCCGTCCAGCGCCAGCTCGCCGAGGACGCAGTAGCCGCCGAGTGCGTCCGCCGGGAGCGCGCCGATGGCGCCCATCACCGCGAGCGCGATCGGCAGGTCGTAGTGCGAGCCTTCCTTGGGCAGGTCGGCCGGGGCGAGGTTGCAGGTGATGCGCTTGGCCGGCAGGGCTAGACCCGATGCGATCAGCGCCGAGCGCACCCGCTCGCGCGATTCCGCCACCGCCTTGTCGGGCAGGCCGACGAGGGTGAAGGCGACCGCGCCGGGAGCGATCTGCACCTGTACGTCGACGGCGCGCGCCTCGATCCCCTCGAAGGCGACGGTGGCGACGCGCGTGACCATGGTCTCTGGCAAGCTCCGAACCCAGAGGTTGCAGACTAGGCGCCACTTCGCGTGCTGGCAACGACAAGCGCGGCCTTAAGGGCCGCCGGATCCCGCACTTTGTTCATCCGGAGCAGTGACAGGAACAACCGGTGCCATAGATCGTTCGCCGGGTACCAATCTGCCCAAGGAGCCGTTCATGTTCGTCCGCCCGCTCGCCGCCGCCGCGCTCGGCCTCGCCCTGCTCGCCGGCCCGGCGCTCGCCGACCAGAAGCTGCCGCCCGAGCAGCAGACGAAGGTCGAGGACATCCTGAAGAAGGAGGGCTTCACCAAGTGGAAGGAGATCGAGCTCGACGACGGCATGATCGAGGTGGACGACGCCATCGACGCCAACGGCAAGCAGTTCGATCTCAAGCTCGATCCGAAGACGATGGAGATCGTGAAGCGCAAGGCCGAGTGAGGCCGTGGCTCCGGGGCACCCGTGGCCCCGGAGCTACTTGACCCTGGTGAAGTACGGACCGCTCTCGGCCACGCCCTCGCCGTCCGGCCTGAGGCCCTTCCAGCGGGTCGCCAGCTTGGTTTCCTTCACCAGGGTGAACAGCGGCTGGCCCGGCTTGTAGACCGCGACACCGTACTTGTTGACCGTGCCGCCCTTGCCGTAGCGGTCGAAGGTCACCGCGAGGCCCTGTGCTTCACGGCGGGTCCGGCAGCGAATCGTCTCGTCGCTTTGGAACCCCCGCACGGTGAGGACGCAACCGTCGCGGACATCCGGGGGCAGCAGCACGAGGTCGTAGGTCACGACGATGCCCGTGCCTCCGGCCGTCCGCCCGGCGGCGTGCTCGTAGCGGTAGCGGCCCTGCCAATCCTTGGGCGCGCCCTCCTGAGCCGGCTCCTGCGCCGGGGCGGCGGTCGATGAGCCCGCGAGCAGCGCGAGGACGGCAAAACGCAGCGGGATCGTCCGCATGGCCCCTCCCTTATCTTCGGAGGAAGCATGGCCGGGCGGGTGGAACGAGGCAACCTGCTTGTGTCCCGCTTGCATCCCGCCGCGCGGGCCGTCATATACGGCGCGGGAGGTTGGCGAGGGACGTTTCACTCGCCAACCGGGTCAGGTCCGGAAGGAAGCAGCCCTAACGAGACCGAGCGGGTCTTTGTCCAGCCTCCCACCTTCGCCGCCCGCGGGCCGGGCGGCCAGCCTTCCCCAAAAAGTCCGAACGGCGGCATGGACGAGACGCACGGCACGTTCCCCGACGAGCCGGGCCTGCCCGGCATGCCCGCCGCGGCGTCCGCCCCGGCCGCGACGCCCTACCGGGTGCTGGCGCGCAAGTACCGCCCCCAGACCTTCGACGATCTGATCGGCCAGGGCGCCATGGTGCGCACATTGGCCAATGCGTTCTCGGCCAACCGCATTCCGCAGGCCTGGATGCTCACGGGCGTGCGCGGCGTCGGCAAGACCACCACCGCCCGCATCCTCGCCCGCGGCCTCAATTACCTGCGCACCGCTGGGTCCGATAGCGGCCCCACCGTGTCGATGCCGGAACTCGGGGTGCACTGTCAGGCGATCATGGAATCCCGGCACATGGACGTGCTGGAGATGGATGCTGCCTCGCATACCGGCATCGACGACGTGCGCGGCATCATCGACGGCATCCGCTACGCGCCGGTCTCGGCCCGCTACAAGGTCTACATCGTCGACGAGGTCCACATGCTCTCGGAGAAGGCGTTCAACGCCTTCCTGAAGACGCTGGAGGAGCCGCCGCCCCACGCCAAGTTCGTGTTCGCGACCACCGAGATCCGCAAGGTTCCGGTGACGATCCTGTCGCGCTGCCAGCGCTTCGACCTGCGCCGGGTCGAGGCCGACGTGCTCTCCGCCCACCTGAAGAAGATCTGCGCCGCGGAAGGCGTCGAGGCCGAGGACGAGGCCCTGGCTGCCGTCACCCGCGCGGCGGAAGGCTCGGTGCGCGACGCGCTCTCGCTGCTCGATCAGGCGATCGCCCACGGCGCGGGCGCGGTGACGGCCGCGGGCGTGCGCGACATGCTGGGCCTCGCCGACCGCTCGCGCATTGTCGATCTGTTCGAAGCGGCGATGCGCGGCGACGTGCCCGCCGCCTTCGCCGAGATCCGCGCGCAATACGATGCCGGCGCCGACCCGGCGGTGGTGCTGTCGGATCTTGCCGGCTTCACCCATCTCGTCACCCGCCTCAAGCTGGTGCCGGGTGCCGAGGCCGATCCCACCTTGAGCGAGGCGGAGCGGGTGCGCGGCGCCCAGTTCGCCGGGCGGCTGCCGGTGCGGGCCTTGTCGCGGGCGTGGCAGATCCTGCTCAAGGCGCTGCCCGAGGTGCAGGCGGCGCCCCGGCCGCTCGCGGCGGCGGAGATGGCGATCGTGCGGCTCGCCTACGCCGCCGACCTGCCGACCCCCGACGAAGCGCTGCGGCAGCTCCGCGCCGATGTCGCCGCCTCCGACGGTGGTGCCCCTCGCCCGAGCCTCGGGCGCGATGGCGGCGGCACGGCCTCGCACGGCTCGGCGGCCCTGCAGATGATGCAGCCCGCGCCGCAGCCGTCGCCCCGTCCGGCGCTGGCTGCCGTCCCCGTCACGTCCGCCGCGACGGAGGCCGCGCCACGCCCGGCCCCGGCGGCTCCCGCCGGCCCGCGGCTCGGGCGTTTCGAGGACGTCGTCGCGCAGGCCGAGGCCGCCCGCGACATCGCCCTGAAGGTGGCGCTGGAGCGCGACGTGCATCTCGTGCGCTTCGAGGAAGGGCGGATCGAGTTCCGCCTCGCCCCCGGTGGACGGCAGAGCCTTCCGACCGATCTCGCCCGCGCCCTGGATGCCTGGACAGGGCGGCGCTGGCTCGTCGCCCTCTCCAAGGAAGAGGGTGCGCCGACGCTGGCCGAGAACTCCCGCGCGGCCGAGCAGACCCGCCACCAGAACGCCGCCGCGCACCCGCTCGTGCGGGAGGTGCTGTCGCGCTTCCCCGGCGCGCAGATCGTCGATGTCCGCGACAAGGCGCCGGAGGGCGATGCCGCCGAGGCCGCGGCGGACGGCGCCGGGCCGGCCGCCCCGCCGCCCGAGGAGGCGGACGAGGACGACGACGCCTGAGGGCGTGCAGCCGCGCCCTGCGCCGCCCCTAGCGGGCGCGGGGCCTCGCGCCTAAGTGCGGAAAGCGACCTTCTTTCCCGATTGAAACCGGAGCAGACCCACCATGCGCGACCTCATGGGCATCATGAAGCAGGCCCAGGCCATGCAGGAGAAGATGGCCTCGCTCCAATCGGAACTCGACTCGGTCGAGGTGTCGGGGGCCTCCGGCGGCGGCGCCGTGAGCGTTCGGATGACGGCCAAGGGTCAGGTGCTCGGCGTCTCGATCGACCCGAGCCTGATGGTCGCCGACGAGCGGGAGATCCTGGAGGATCTCCTCGTCGCCGCCTGCAACGATGCCCGCGGCAAGGCCGAGACGACAGCCCAGGAAAAGATGGCGGAGTTGACCAAAGGCCTGCCGCTTCCGCCCGGCATGAAACTACCGTTCTGAGCCTTCTCAGTGAGACTCCCGCGGCTCCTCAGGCCATAGATTGAAGGTCGTCGGGAGTTTCGAGGCAACCTACACGCTCGGCTGCCAACGCATTGAGCGGCGGACCGGGCCCGGTCGGGGGTAGAACCTTGCGAATATCGTTAAGCCGGCAATGAACCCCTGGCGAATATTTCATTCGACGCTCCCTGCGTCGTCCTGTCGCACAAAACGTCGTGACCGTTGGGGTGCCCGCTTCTACGCGATGAATCCTCCAAGAAATCAAGGACGTAGCCGGGTTGCAGAGCACCACCTTCGGAAGAAGTCGATACCGAAAATGTGACCACCACCGCTTTCCTCGCCCACAACTGTAAATTTTGTTAAGGCAACGATTTGGACGAGGGGACAAGATTCATGGGCCGGGTCGAACGCGGCCCCCCTTAGCGAGGCTCGGCGGTTCCGCCGGTCTCTTTCCGATCAGAGCCGGCGGAACCACCGCCGCGACCGGAGAGATGCCGTGCCAAGTCTGCTGTCGGCAACCCTCATCACCGCCTGCGCTCTGCTCGCGACTTTTCTGGGCGCGAACCTCTGGGCCCTGCGCATGGCTACGGCGATGACGGCCGCGGACGAGGAAGGCCCCTCCACGTCAGGCTGATCCCCTTCGGAAAGGCGGGAGCGGGCCTCGCCCCAGGGCCGCATCACCTCCGCTTCTTCCGGCCCGTAGATCGACGTCGACTTTCATAGGGCCGTGGCCGTCGGCGGGTGCATCGCTCCGAAGGGTGGCCGACGGTTCAGGCAGAGAGACGCAGGGGCGTGGCCTCAAGCCTGGGTTGCATCGCTGAATCCTCGCGATGGCTCGCGACGACCACCTGCCGCACGCCCGTGTCCTTGGCGAGGCGATAGAGCTGGACGAGGGCGGGATCGTCCGCCGCCGCATCCGAGGCGATGACGATCGCGTCCATGCAGGGACCGACTGCGGGAATCAGCTCGACCGCATCCCATGCGGCGTCCGCCTCCAGGCGGCAGAGGACCCAGTCGTAGCTCTGTGAAAGGGCATTGAGGCCGATGGCGAGGCCTTGCGGCTCCTCCACCAGAACGTCGAGCGGAGTCACTCCGCGCTTGACCGCGTGCAGGCGCGATCCGCGCACCGGCTGGATCACGTCGAGGAAGTCGGCTTCGCCGGCCACGAGGTCGGTCAGCCCCGGCTCGGATGGTTCGGAGAGGCCGCCATTGACGTCGACCAGCAGCGTCTGACGCAGAGGACCGAGCACGCGGGCGAGTTCCGAGGCGAGGCCCGGCTTGCCGCCCGCGCGGGGAAATTCGACCACGAGCACGCAGCCGCCCTTCGGCTGCCCCTTGGGCCGCAGCCCGACCGCGCCGCCCTCCAGCCGGGCAATCAATTCGTTCAGATCGGTCGAGGAGGCCGAGGATTTCGCCGGGACGGTGAGCCCGCTCGTGCCCGCTTTCGCGCCAGCTCTCCGGGACGGATTCTCCGCCCCGATTGGTGCCGTGCTGGCGAAGACCGGGTGCTGCACCGTCGCCGTCGCCCTCAGGGAATTGGCGAAGGCGAGCGCCGGAGCGAAACGCTCGGTCGCGGAGGCTGGATACGCGCCGCCATAGACCGGCTCGAAGGCGGGACGGCGTCGGGACGGCGGCTCGGGCTCGGGGTAGAAGTCGCGCCCACGATCGTCCGGCGCGGCGGCGCGGACCGGCTCGCCCTCGTCCCCGGTGCGGCCCCCGTCCGGTTCGGGCGGCGCGACGAGGAGATGGCGGCCGACGACCGCCGCGCTCGCCAGCAGGAGGGCGAGCACCGTCGCGAAGGCGATGATCGGGATCTTCTTGGGGAAGGACGGCAGGTCGGGCACGACCGCGCGGGACACCACGCGGGCATTGGCCGGGCTCGCGTTCTCGGCGTCGCGCGCCGCCGCCTCGCGGTAGCGGGCGAGATAGGATTCGAGCTGCTCGCGCTGGGACTTGGCCTCGCGCTCGAGGGCGCGCAACTCGACCTCGCTGCTGTTGCCCTTGGCGACCACGTCCTGCTGCCCCTCGACCGCCGCGCGCAGGGATTCGACCCGAGCCCCCGCGATCTTGGCGTCGTTCTCGAGGGTCCGCACCACCCGCTCGGCGGCGGCCTTGATCTGGTTCTCGAGATCCTGGACCTGGGCGGTCAGCTCCTTGATGCGGGGATGGGCCGGCAGCAGCGTGCGCGATTCGAGGGCGAGCTGCGCACGCATCGCCATGCGGCTCTCGACCGTGCGCCGGATCAGCTCGTTGTTGGCCACATCCGGGATCTCGAAGGCGCGGCCCTCCTTGATCATGTCCTTCAGGAGCTTGGCGCGGGCGGTCAGGTCCGCCTGGATCGTGCGGGCCTGCGAGAGCTGGCTCGACAGTTCGGACAGCTGCTGAGACGAGAGCGGCTGCGCGGCGGCGCTGCTGCCGGTGCCGATCAGGCCGTGCTTGGCCCGGAAGGCCTCGACCTTCGCCTCGGCCTCGGCCACGCGGGCGCGCAGCGTCGCGATGTTGTTGCCGAGCCAGGTCGAGGCGTAGCGCGCGGTGTCGACCGAGGCCGCCTCCAGAGAGGCGAGGTAGAGGTCGGCCACCGTGTTGGCGCCCCGCGCCGCCAGCTCGGGATCGCGCGAGCGGAACTCGACGGCGAGGATGCGCGACTTGCCGACCGGATAGACCAGCAGGTGGTCGAGATAGGTGTCGAGGATGCGGTCTTCGGACGGCCGCTCCATCGGCGCCGAGACCAGCCCGAGCATCATCAGCGTGCGCCGGACCGCCGAGGTCCCCTCGGCCTCCGGATCGAATTCCGGGTTGCCGACGAGCTTCAGGCTGCGGATCGCCTCGCGGGCGAGGTCGCGCGACATCGCCACCTGCACTTGGCTCGCCACGGCCTGCTCATCGATCGGCTGGGGCTGATCCGTCCGCTCCGCGGCGGTGCGGGTGAAGGCGGGATCGCGGCTCTCCAGCAGAACCTTGGCTTCGCCGGTATAGCGCGGGGTCACCAGCTGCACGAACACGCCGGCCCCGAGTGCGGCCACCAGCGTTGGCACGGCGATCCAGGCCCAGGAGCGGCGCAGGACCCCCGCGATCTGCCCCACCGCCAAACCGTCGCCCGGGCCGCCGGGGCCTCCGGACGGTGGAAGTGACGGATCGGTCGACAGCCTGAGGCGCGGCATGGGCAGTCTTTACGAAGGCAGAGCGCGGAATCGGGAGGAACCGCCCGTTGTGAGCCAATAGGCGACGTTAAGGTTGACGCGGCGTTAAGACGGCAATCCGCCCCGCGCCAGCATCCGGGACAATGCACCTTACCGAAGACAGCATTCCGCGCATGTCCTCGGCCGGATCAGCATTCGTTAACTATACCGCCTTAAAAACCAGCCGAGGTTCTCCACAACGGCGATGGCGATGCATCGGCGCGCATTCCTTCTGGCTCTTCCGTCCGTTCTCGCGCTCGGCGGCTGCCTGCGCCCGGATTTCCGGACCGTCGATCTCGACGCCACCGGGACCGGCTCTATCGGCGCCCGCTACCCCCTTGCGGCGGGCGACAAGTTGCGGGTCATCGTCTTCGGGCAGGACAACCTCTCCAACATCTACGCCGTCGATGGCGGCGGGCGCATCGCGATGCCCCTGATCGGCGTCGTCCAGGTCGGCGGACAGACCACGGCGCAGGCCGCCCGTCTGATCGAGGCGAGGCTCGCGTCAGGCTATGTGCGCGAGCCGCACGTGACCGTGGAGGTCGATGCCTACCGTCCCTTCTACATCCTCGGCGAGGTCACGACCTCCGGCCAATATCCCTACGTGAACGGCATGACGGTCGAGACCGCGGTTGCCATCGCGGCCGGCTTCGGGCCGCGGGCGGCGCGCGACTATGCGGTGCTGACCCGCGAGGGGCATGCTGGACTCATCAACGGCATCGTGCCGATGTCCTATCCGGTGCGGCCCGGCGACACGATCGTCATCAAGGAGCGCTTCTTCTGAGCCAATGGCCGCAGCGTTCACCAACTCCTAACCGCGATCGGCAAAACAGACCTGCAAGCGCAGGTCAGCGCCCCTTTGCGAGCTGATCTCGCGCGCCTCTTAACCGCACGCTGACGGCGCCACGACGATCTTGCGCCGCATGGGCCTCCCGCATCGGGACACCCGCGCGGAGATCGACGGACGTGACCGCTCCCATCGCCCCTTCCCTCACGGCCCTTGCCGCGCAGAACCGTGCGGCGAGCCCGGTCGTCGATCTGCGGACCCGCGGCGGCGCGGCTGAGCGCCACCGGATCCTCCACGTGTTCCGGGCACCGGTCGGCGGCCTGTTTCGCCACGTCGTCGATCTCACCCGCCTCCAGGCCGAGGCCGGACACGCCGTCGGCCTCGTTTGCGATGCCTCGACCGGCGGAGAACGGGCCGCGCGGACGCTGGCGGAACTCGCCCCGCACCTCGCGCTCGGCGTCACGCGGATTCCCATGCGCCGCAACCCCCATGCGAGCGACCTCGCGGCTTTGCGGGCCGTGCGGAAACAGGCTCTCGCCGTCGGGGCCGATGTTCTGCACGGACACGGCGCCAAGGGCGGCGTCTTCGCTCGATTGGCACCGCTGGGCCGAGCCGGTCGCGGCGTGATCCGCGCCTACACGCCGCATGGCGGAAGCTACAACTACCGGCCGGGCACGCCGCTGCACCGCGTCTACATGGCCGCCGAGCGGGTGATGGCGCGTGCGACCGACCTCTTCCTGTTCGAGAGCGAGTACGTCGCCTCGCGCCACGCCGCCTATGCCGGTGGCTCGCCGCGCCTCGAGCGGATCGTTCACAACGGCATCGGCGAGGCCGAATTCCTGCCCGTTGGGACGTCCGAGGACCCGTTCGACCTCGTCTATGTCGGCGAGCTGCGCGAGGCCAAGGGCCTGCCGGTTCTGCTGCGGGCGCTCGCGCGGATCCGCGGCCAGGGCCGCAACCTGCGCCTCCTGATGGTGGGCTCGGGTCCGGATACGGAGAGCCTCGCCGCCATGGCCGAGAATCTGGGCCTGCGCGACGCCATCGCCTTCGAGCCGCCCCAGGCGATCCGCCCCGTTCTCGGTCGTGGTCGGGTCATGGTCGTACCCTCGCTCGCCGAGTCGCTGCCCTACGTCGTTCTGGAGGCGGCCGCAGCCGCCCAGCCGCTGGTGGCGACCAATGTCGGCGGCATCCCCGAGATCTTCGGTGCCCTCTCCGGCAGCTTGGTCCCGCCGGGGGATTGCGAGGCGCTGGGGCAGGCCATCGTTCGTATCCTCGACGAGGAGCCCGCGCTCCGCGAAGGACGCGCCCGCGCCCTCAGCGATTCGCTGCGCACCCGCTTCTCCATGAACCGCATGGCGACCGATGTCCTGTGCGGCTACGCCGCCGCGTTCCGCGCGAAGCGGGTCGCGGCGGCCTCGGCCGCGACGTGATCCTGAAAGCGCCTGCGCCGCCTGTCCCAACCCGGGCCAGCCCGGCCTGCCGGATCTTAGGCTTCCGTGAAGATCTATCCGGCACACTCCAATGCCGGAGAGGCTCGACGTTTTCACGTGGAACATTTCGATGAGTGCCATCGACGTCCGGGATCTGCTCAAAGTTGCCGAGCGGAATGACTCCCTGACCTCCGTCCCGTCGCCGCTCGCGCTCGACATGACCGGCGAGTCCGGCAACGGGTCTCAAGCCCAGCCCCCCGCCGAGCGGCCGCGGGGCTCGTGGCTCTCGCCGATAGTGCTGGCGGGCTGCGTCCGCCTAGCCGAGTTCTGCGGCTTGGTGCTCCTCGGCCTGGGATTGCATCAGGCGCTCCTTCGCGGTGTCGTGCCCCTGGCACCGCGCTACGTCACCGCTGTCCTGGCGGTCACGGTGGCCGCCCTCGCGCTGTTCCAGGCCTCCGGCAGCTACCGGATCGGCGCCTTCCGCGACCTGTCGAGGACGGCCGTGAAACTCGCCACCGGTTGGTCCGTGGCCTTCCTGATGGTCGCCGCGGCGATGGTGCTCGGCAAGATCGCCGACCACTATTCCCGGATCTGGCTGCTCAGCTACTATATGGCGGGCCTGGGGGTTCTGCTCGCCGGTCGCGTTGCCCTGGCGGGCTTCGTGCGGGCGCAGATGGCCGCAG
The DNA here is from genome assembly GCF_014199985.1 of Methylorubrum rhodesianum. Taxonomy (GTDB): domain Bacteria; phylum Pseudomonadota; class Alphaproteobacteria; order Rhizobiales; family Beijerinckiaceae; genus Methylobacterium; species Methylobacterium rhodesianum. Next base: position 27,088 of record NZ_JACHOS010000008.1, read on the forward strand.
GCCGGTTCGATCGCCGCACTGCGATCGTCGGCGGCGGACCGGCCGCCGAGGAGCTGATTCAGGCCCTGAATGCCGGCGGCGATACCGGCATACGCATCATCGGCATCTTCGATGACCGGGCCGACGACCGCTCCGGCACCGAGGTCGCCGGGCATCCCAAGCTCGGCAATGTGAGCGATCTCGTCACCTACGCCCGGCATGCCCCTGTCGACCTCGTGGTGTTCACGCTGCCGATCTCGGCCGAGACGCGCATCCTGCAGATGCTCGCCAAACTCTCGGTCCTGCCGGTCGATATCCGCCTGTCGGCGCACGCGACCAAGCTGCGCCTGAGGCCGCGAGCCTATTCCTATCTCGGCGACGTGCCGCTGCTCGACGTCTTCGACAAGCCGCTCGCCGACTGGGACGTCATCCTGAAAGGCGTGTTCGACCGTCTGGTCGGCCTCCTGCTGCTGATCGGGCTCTCGCCAGTGATGCTGGCCGTCGCCCTCGCGGTGAAGTTCACCTCCCCCGGTCCGGTGCTGTTCCGGCAGAAGCGCTACGGCTTCAACAACGAGCTGATCGAGATCTTCAAGTTCCGCTCGATGTATGTCGATCTCTGCGATGCGGGAGCGACCCGGCTCGTCACCAAGACGGATGCGCGGGTAACGCCGGTCGGCCGCTTCATCCGCAAGACCTCGCTGGACGAGCTGCCGCAACTCTTCAACGTGATCCGCGGCGACCTCTCCCTGGTCGGCCCCCGCCCCCACGCGATCCAGGCCAAGGCGGCGAACACCCTCTACGATCAGGTGGTGGACGGCTACTTCGCCCGCCACAAGGTAAAGCCCGGCATCACCGGCTGGGCGCAGATCAATGGCTGGCGCGGCGAGACCGACACGAGCGAGAAGCTCCAGCGCCGCGTCGAGCACGATCTGCATTACATCGAGAATTGGTCGATCCTGTTCGACCTCAAGATCCTGCTCACCACGCCGCTCGCGCTCTTCAAGACCGACAACGCGTATTGAGGATCTTCGGGACTTCGAACGGGGTGAGGCCCGGGTCCGCCAGAGCGCGGTCCCGGGCCTTCTCGTATCAGCGCAACGTCGCGTGCCGGATTACGGCAGCGCGCCCGCCTTCTCCTTCACCTTGGTCATGGTGTCCTGGCAGGCGGTTTCCTGGCCGGCCTTGTCCTGTTCCTTGGCCTTGGCGAGCAGGGTGCGCGCCTCCTCGACGCCGGCCTTGGTGGGCTTGGTCGCCGGGTCGGACGGGGCGCCGGCCGGGGGCTTGTCGAGGGCCTTGGCCGAGCCGGATGAGGTAGGACCGCCCGGCGGCTCCTTGCCGGTCACCTGCTCCGCACCGGCGCTGTTGAGCCGCCGCTCCACCGCGGCGATGTCGTCCTTGCAGGACACCGCCAGGGCGGGGCCTGCCGCGACGAGGGCGGCCAGGGCGATGGGCAGGCTGAAGGCTGTGCGCATGGGGTTCGGGCTCCTCCGAAGCGGTCTTTCGCGAACCGGTCCTGTGACCGGCGCTTCGGCCGAGAAAGCCCGCCAGACCCGCCCGCGGTTCCGCTCTGCGACGCTTCGCCCAAGACCGCCGGGAGCCTTCCGGACATGCGAAAGGGTGCGGATCCCGCGATCCGCACCCTCCCTTGTATTCCGACAGGTCGGAAGACTTAGCGGATCAGGTTGACCAGAGCCGAGCCGGCCGGGCTCGCCAGTTCCTTGGCATCGATGGTGCCGTCGTTGTCCGGGTCGGCAGCCTTGAACTGAGCCTCGACGGCGGCGAGGTATTCCTTCTTGTCGAGGGTGCCATCGTTGTCGGGATCGAGCTTCTTGAGGTCGGCCTCGCTGACGCGGCCCTTGAGCTCCTTGGCGTCGAGGGTGCCGTCCTTATCGGGATCGAGCTTGTCGAAGGCGGCCGAACCGGCGGCCAGGGCCTCCTTGAGATCGACGGTGCCGTCCTTGTCCGGATCGAAGGCGGCGATGTCGACCTTCGTCGTGGTCGTGGGTGCGGCATAGGCCGGGACCGCGACGAGGGCGGCGAGCAGAACGGCAGAGGAGAGGCGGAACGCCATTGAGGGCAAACTCCTGATCGAAGTGGCCCGGCTGGAACCGGGCGGACGGCAAAATCGCAGAGCCAGGCGCGACCGCTCATGCGCGGCAAGGCGGTCGCTCGGCCTCGCTTGGATTGCGTAACTTGCCCGGGATGATTTGGCAATAGGCGGAGCTGAAACAGCGCGTCGGGCTGCCTCTGAAAGCCTTGCCCTGTGGGTGGATATAGAAACGGCGCGGTTCCGGAGAACCGCGCCGCTTGCAACCCTTGCGAGACTTTCCGGATCGAAAAACCGTTCCGGAACACCTGCTCAGCCAAGACCTGCTGAGCCGAAGACCTGCTCAGCCCTTACGGACCAGCGGCTCCACCACCGGAGCCGGCGGCGGCGGCTCGAACAGGATGCGCAGGCCGCCGAAGGCCGCCACCGGCGCGCCGGGCGCGAGGCTGCGGTTCGAGGTGGCGTTGGGCACCCGGACGATCGGAACCTCGTCCACCGGCGAGAAGGTGCCGAAGGTGGCGTACTTGGCGTTGAACGCGTTCTCGACGAAGCCGTAGAGCTCGATGTTGGGCGCGATGCGGTAGCTGGTGTTGAAGCCGAACACCGCGTAGTCGCCCGTCGTCTTGTTCTGGTTGGTCGGGTCGCCGACGAGGAACTTGCCGGTGGCGAAGCGGGCGAGCGCGCCGATCCGCCATTCCGGCGTGACCTGGTACTGCACGCCGACCTTGAGCTGGTGCGGCGCGACGCCGGGCAGGCGGTTGCCCGGACGCACAAGCACGACGCCGCTCTCGTCGCCGCCGGCGCTGTTGAACGGGTTGCCGGGGGCCGCGAGTTCGACCGGCGACTCGAAGGTCGCGTCGACAAAGGCGTAATCGACGAAGGCGTTCCAGCGCGGCGCGTTGTAGAACAGGCTCGCCTCGACGCCCTGGCGCTTGGTCGAGCCGACGTTGCGGAAATAGGCGCGGCCGATCGTGTCGGGGGCCGGCACGAACAGGATGTCGTCGTCGTTGCGGGTCGAGAAGAAGCCGGCCTTCCACGACAGGATGCCGCCGAAGACATCGTCGGGCTGCGGGATGCGGCCGCGGACACCCGCCTCGACCGTGCGCGCCACGACCTGCTTCAGCGGCGGATCGCCGACGAAGAAGTTGGTGAGCGAGCAGGGCGCCAGGGGATCGGCGCAGGAGAGTTCCGCCGGGGTCGGGGCGCGGTTGGCCTCGGTGTAGCCGCCGTAGGCGACGAGGTAGTCGGGGATGATCTTGTAGGTCGCGCCGACGCCGGGGTTGAAGCGCTGGTAGTAGTGGTCGCCGTTGAGCGCGGTGCCGATCTGATCGCGCAGGATGATTTTGGCCATGTTGAACCGGCCCTGCAGCGTCAGCGTCAGCCGGTCGGTCAGGTCGGTGTTGTTGGTGAAGTAGATGCCGCCGTAATCGTTCGAGGAGCGCACGGAGACCGGGGTGATGATGCCGTCATCGCTGGAAACGACGATGCCGGGGGGCGAGAAGCCGCGATCGAAGGTGAGGCCGCCGATCGAGTTGTCCGCCGTGAAGCGCGTCCGGCCGCCGTCATAGGAGCCGCCGAGGACGAAGCGGTTCGGCAGGCCGAACAGCGGCTCGCGCACCACGGTCTGGACGGTGGCGCCGAAATTGTCGGTGTCGGTACGGGTCTGGTTGAGGAAGGCGTAGGGGCCGCCCTCGTCGAAGCGGTCGGCGAAGATCGGGTTGACCGCTCCGAAATTGAAGGTGCGCAGCCGGTCGGCCCGGACCGGGTTGCCGGTGCGGTCGCGCAGGAAGAACTGGTTGTCGTCCGCGCCCTCGGCGCAGACGAAGCGCTCATCGTCCTCGCAGTTCTCGACGTCGGCCGCGTCGCCGTTGGCGGTGCGCTGCCGGAACAGGCCGTAATAGGCGTTGCCCTGCACGCTGATCGTCGGCGTGACGTCGTAGGTGCCGGAAAGCTGGAAGCGCAGGAAGTCGTTCTTGGTCTGGTCGGGATAGGTGAAGACGTCGCTGCGGTCGGCCTTCAGCAGTTCGACCGGGGCGGTGCCGTTGCCGGTCAGGCTGTTGCTGGCACCGATCACGTTGAAGTGGAACTCACCCCGCTCGGCCTGCACGCCGAGGTCGGCGTAGATCTGGTTGAGGCGGGACGGCGAATGGCGCCGCCAGCCCTCCTCGCCGAGCTTGGTGCCGGCGACGTAGAGGCCGATATTGTCGATGCGCTGACCGTGCTGGAAGGCGATCGCGCCGCGGCCGAACGAGCCGCCCAGCGCGTTGATCTCGGTGCCTTGGTAGGTGAAGCCGTTCTTGAGCGACACCGCGAGCGCGCCGCCCAGCGCGTTGAGGCCGAAGGCCGGGTTGGACCCTTCGAGTTCGATCCGGTCGACGGCGATGTCGGGGATCAGATCCCACTGCACCGTGTCGCCGAACGAGGTATTGAAGCGGGCGCCGTTCAGGTAGACCGCGACGCCCTGCGGCGAGCCGCCGAGCGGCGAGGCCTCGAAGCCGCGATAGGTGATCGTCGGCTGGAAGGGGTTGCCCTGGGCGTTGTTGATGCTGATCGAGCCGATACGCTCGTCGAGCGCCCGAACCGTGCTCGGAAAGCCGACCCGCGAGACGTCGGCCGCCGTCAGCACGCTCGTGTTCTGCGGCAGCTTGTTACGGTCGATGCCGTCGAGCACGACGGTCTCACGCAGACCCGACGCGGTCGGCGTCGCCACGATCCGGCGCGAAGCCGCGACCGGCGTGTTCGAGACGACGCTGATCTCCTCCAGCGTGACAGCCTGCCCGCCGCCTGCGCCTTGCGCCATCACCTGCCCCGGAAGCAGCGCAACCGATGCGATGAGGCTGCCTCGCAGCACCCGCATTGTCATTCCCCAGCCCTTTTTCATTCGTGCTTGTTCGGCCCCCGGAGGGACCGTTGCCGACTGTTGCTGGAGACGTGGAAGCGTCACAATCGGCCGGGGGCTTCTTTCAGGCCGTTTATAGGGAAGCGCTCAACCTTCCTGCGGGCGCGTGCTGTTACAGCAACATATTTCTCCAATCACAACAAGGTCTTATGGATCATTGTCCTGTCGGACCCGGGATGTTTCGGCAATACGATCAGGACACGTTCCAACGAATGCTTTCATCCGATCGGTCGCGGGAAAAATGGGCGATTCGAAACCGGCGGCCGTTCCGGACGTGTCCGCACGATCCGTCATGCCCGATCCGTCATGCCCGAACCGGCGGATCCTTCCGGGCGAGCGGCTTCGGCTCACGCGCCGCGCGCAGACGGGATCGAGCATCGCAGCGAGGGCGGCTCGGCGAGGAGCGTGACGCGATCCGGCCGCAACGGGGCCTGCGGCGGACAGCGACCGCGGCCGGTGTCCGAAGACCCGATCCGGCCCGCTTCAGACGCGGGATTGAATGCGGCGGGCGAGCTCGCCGAGGCGCTGCTCCAGAAGCGTCGGCACCTCGCAGACATAGGAGACCGACTGGTTCCGCTCGTCGAAAATGCGCCGGTCCCAATTGAACTGGCTTTCCAGATTCGCGACCTCTTTCGAGGCGACCTTGGTGGGATCGGAATCCGGGCTGTCCTTGAGTTCGCTCACCTTGTCCGCCTCGTCGCGGATGCGCTCGGCGAGCCGGCGCTGCCCTTGCGCGTAGCGGGTGATGCCGTTCATGACGGTGCTGCGCTCACCGTTGATGATCTCGAACACGCCGGCGAAGACGCGGGTGAGGCGCTTCGATTTCTCGGCCGGATCGAGCTTCTCCGTGAATTCGTCGAGCAGGGTGTCGACCTCGCGCAGTTCCGTGCGGCGGGAGGCGAGCTTGCGGGCGAGCTGGGCCGCTTCCCGGTCGTTGCCCCACTCCCCGGCCTCGGCGAGGTCGGGCCCCGTCCAGAACGAGCCGTAGCCCAAGGTCGTCACCTTGCGCTGGGCGCAGGGCCAGTCCGGATCGGCCTTGGGCTGCGCCAGGGCCGGTGCCGCCGCAAGGGCGAGAGCGAGACAGAGCGGGGCACGGACGGAGCCGAGGGTCGCACGACGAAGGATCATGGGAGGTCTCTCAGGCGGCCTCGCCGGCCGGTCCGCCGCGCCGGGCCATGATGCCGCGGCCCGGATCGTAGGCGATCACGGCGAGGGTAAAGAACAGGAGGCCGGTGCCGACCACGACGGCGCAGGCGACCGGCTCGAAGCGCCCGTAGAGGGCGAAACGCACCAGCTCGACCGCGTGGGTGAACGGGTTGGCCTGGCAGACGAGATAGAGCCACTCGCTCGATGCCCGGACCTGCCAGAGCGGATATAGGGCAGAAGAGGCAAAGAACATCGGGAAGATCACGAAATTCATGACGCTCGCGAAGTTCTCGAGCTGCCGCACCAGCGAGGACAGGAACAGGCCGATCGCCCCGAGCATCAGCCCCGAGGCCAGGAAGGCCGGCAGCGCGGCGAGGTAGCCGACCGGCGGAATGCCGGTCTCCCAGAACCACGCGATGGCGAGGAAGGCGTAGGCCTGCACGATCGAGACGCTCACCCCCGCGATCAGCTTGGCGAGCAGCAGCGTCCAGCGCGGATAGGGCGAGGTCAGCAGCACCTTCATCGAGCCGACCTCGCGGTCGTAGACCATCGAGAGCGAGGATTGCATGCCGTTGAAGAGCTGGATCATCACCGCCAGCCCCGGAACCACGTAGACCTCGTAGAGCACGTAGGTCTCGTAGGGCGGCGTGATCGAGGTGCCGAGGGTGTTTCGGAAGCCGGCGGCGAAGATGAACAGCCAGACCAGCGGACGCACCATCGCCGAGAAGAAGCGCTCCTTCTGGTGGAAGAAGCGCAGCAGCTCGCGGCGCACGATGCCGCCCAGCGCGATGAGATAGCCGACCGCGTCGAGGCGGCCCGCATGGGGCACGGGTTTCGCCGGGCTCGCCGCGGCGGGGTTCGAGGACGCGCTCATGTCAGGACACTCATGCGGCGGACTTCACGGCGCGCTTGTCGGGCTCGGCCACGAGGCGGCGGAAGGCGGCCTCCAGCGTCTCGCCGGGTCCGCCGATCTCCCCGGCCCGGCCGCGGGCGACGATGCGCCCTCTGTGGAGCACGACCGCGTCGTCCTCGGGGGCGATCTCCTCGAAGATGTGGGTCGCCCACAACACCGACAGGCCCTCCTCGCGCACCAGGGCGCGGACGATGGCGACGATGTCGGCGCGCGATTCGAGATCGAGGCCGACGGTGGGCTCGTCGAGGAGCAGCAGGCGCGGCTCGTGGATCAGCGAGCGGGCAATCTCGATGCGCCGCGACTGGCCGCCGGAGAGGGTGCGGATCTTGTCGTCGCGCCGCTCGGCGAGGCCGACGCGGGCGAGCAGCGTCTCGATGCGGGCCCGCGCCGCCGCCCGGCCGATGCCGTGCAGGCTGGCGTGGTAATGCAGGTTCTGGGCGACGGTGAGATCGGTGTCGAGGGTGCGCGCCTGGAACACCACACCGAGGGCGGCGAGCGCCCGCGAGGGCTCCCGGTCGAGGGGATGGCCGAGGATCGAGACCCGGCCCTCCTGATGGTTGTAGAGCCGGGTGATCACCGAGAAGAGCGTGGTCTTGCCGGCGCCGTTGGGGCCGAGCAGCGCCATGAAGTGCCCGCGCTCCACCGTCAGCGAGACGTCCGACAAGGCGGCGCGCTGGCCGAAGCGGTGGCTGACGCCGGCAACTTCGAGGGCCGCGCTCATCTCGGCAGCGCCCGCCGGGCATCGTCGAGCGCTTCCAGGCACTCGTCGAACTCGCCCTCGCCCTGCTCGCGCTCGGCGATCTTCAGTGCGCGCTTGAGCTTTTGCGGAACGGCGTCGGGCGCGAGTTTCTCCGCCTGAGCCTTCACCGAAGCGATGCCCTCGGCGCAGGCGGACTTGTCGTCGGCCAGCGCCGGGGTGGCGAGAAGGCTGGCCGCGAGGAGGACGCCTCCCGAAAACATGAGAGCGATGCGCATGATCAAGCTCACTTCACCGTAATCGTGCCGGCCATGCCCTTCTCCTCAAGCCCCTGCGCGTACCACTTGTAGGCTCCGGGCTTGATGGCGACGAACTCGATGGCGATCTCGCCGGGATCGTCGAATTCGAGGTGATCGGGCGGACCGCCGCCGTGGATCTCCTTGTGCTCGATCACGATCTGGTTGAACCAGATGTAGCGGAAGAACTCCGGCGCGTAGAACTTGTATTCCTGCCGCCCCTTGGCGACGATCCGCAGCCGATAGGCTTTGCCGGCCTCCAGCTCGATGTCCTTGTTCTCGACCACGAAGTCGTTGCCCTCCTCGTTGCCGAGGACGAGGTCGGGCAGGTTCTGCCGCTTCTTGGTGAGGTCGAGGGCGCCCGCCGGAGCACCGGCGAGCATCAGGGCCGCGGCGGCGAGGCCGAGGCGCGTGGTCCATCTCATGTCGTTTCCTCCGATCGTTCGCGGTCCCGCACCGTCCCGAAAGCCGCCCCGGAGACGATGCATTAGCCGGCAAACTGAACTTATTTCTTCGAGATCGCCACGCCCCAGGGCAGCAGCCCGACGGGGATGCTCTTGACCACCTTCAGCCCTTCCACGTCGATCACCGACACGTCGTTGGAGGTGCCGTTGGTGGTGTAGAGCTGCTTCTCGTCGGGGGTGAAGGCGAGCTGCCAGACGCGCTGGCCCACGGGCAGGTACTTCTGCACCTCGTAGGTCCTGGCATCGACCACCGCGACGCGGTTGGCCGGGCCGAGGGCGACGAAGGCCTTCGAGCCGTCCCTGGTCAGGCGCACGCCGACCGGCTGGATCTGCTCGTCGGTGACGCTCGGGATCTTGAAGCTGATCTTCTTGATGACCTTGCGGGTGGCGACGTCGATCACCGAGACCGTGCCGCCGACCTCGGCCGAGACCCAGAGAAACTTCCCGTCCGAGGAGAATTCGGCGAAGCGGGGCCGGGCATCGACCAGCACGTTGTCGATCACCTCGAAGGTCTTGGTGTCGATGAAGTGGGCCATGTTGGTGGTCTCGGAGGTGTTCACGAGAACCTTGCCGTCCGGCGACAGCCCCATCCCCTCCGGCTCGACGCCGACCGGGATCTCGGCCAGCACCTTGTTCTTCTCGATGTCGATGATGGTGACTTGGCTGTCGTCCTCGTTGGCGACGTAGAGCGGGTTGCCGCTCTGATCGAGGATGAACTGCTCCGGATCGGGGCCTGAGCGCAGCGAGCGGACCACCTTGCCGGTGGTGGTGTCGAGCACGTCGATGCGGTCGTCGTCGCTGGCGCAGACGAACAGCTCCTTGTCGTCCTTGGAGAGCGTCACGCCGCGCGGGCGCCGCCCGACCTTCCAGGTCCCGGTCACGGCCATGGTTTCGGTGTCGATCACCGAGACGGTGTTGGCCTTCTCGTTGGTGACGTAGGCGGTGAAGGCCTGCGCCGTCCCGACCGCGCCGAACCAAGCGCCTGCCAGCACCGCGCAACTCAGCCCCGCCCTCAAACGAGCGACCATCGGCGTCCTCCCTGTCGTCTTCGGCGCGTCTCTGCGCGCCCGCGTTGGAATCGGTTGCAGCGACATGGCGCTGACGGCCACACCGCTCAAAACAAAAAAGGGCGAAGGGGGGCGGCTTGCCGGGCGGTCGATTGCCGCATCGTCTCCCCTCCGGCGTCGGACCGGCCCGCGCGGGCGGTCACCGGAATTTGCACGCGGTCTCCGGCTCGTCGGCGCCCAGCGTGTCGAGCGGCGTACGCTGGTGGATGAAGCCCTGCTCGGGCGCCACCGAGACCATCGCCTTGGGCTGCACCACGATGATCGGCTGGCGCAGCTGGTGGTCCCAGGGCCGGTAGGTCAGTGAGACGCCCTTGTAGGCCGGCAGGGAGAATTCGGGCGTGACGAGATGGGCGGCGATCTTGCCCGCATCGGTGCTGCGGGTCTGCGTCGCCGCCTCGCCGACCGTGCGAACGGCGGCCCAGACCTGATAGTCGAGCGGGCGCATCAGGCGGCCTGCCAGGCGCCGGAAGCGGTTCTGCGCCTGGGCCGCGCCCCAGGTCTCCAGGGTCGGATGCCACGTGGCGGCGATCAGCCCCTGCGTGCCGCCGACGGGACGCGGATCGACGGTGCGGTAGGGGACATAATCGCCCCAATCGCCCTCCTCGTCGGCGACGACGGCCATGTCGTAGTCGAGCCCGCGGGTGAACACCATCGCCTCGGCCCGGGTCGGCGTATCGCCGCGGGCCTTGGCCAGGGGCCCGAAGGTCCAGGGCTTCTCCGCGGTGATCTTAAGGCCGAACTTGCGGGCGGAGTTCCGAAGCGCCTCCGCATAGGCCTTGTCGCGCTCGGTCGGGCCGACGATCAGGAAGATCTTCCGCCAGCGCATCAGCGTCAGGTACTGCGCCAGCGCGTCCGTCTGCATGGCGCGGCTCGGCAGGACGTGGAACAGGTTGGCGCGGCAATCGGCCCCGCGCAACCGGTCGTCGGGTGCGCCGGCGTTGAGGACGACGGCGCCGGTCTCCTTCAACGCGTCGGCCACCGCCAGCACCTCGGCGGCGGGTAGGGCCAGGACGAAGAATCTGACGCCCTTGGCCGAGAGATCCTTGGCGGCCTGAACCGGATCGCGCTCGCCGTCGAGGGCGACCTCGTCGAGGGCGAAGGTCTGCTTGGTGAAGCGGCCGGTGGTGTTGTTGTCCTTCACCGCCATGCGCCCGCCGGCGATGCCGAGATCCTCGGGATCGGCCTCCGCGTCGTAGGACGAGGGCGCCGGCACCGGGCGGTAGAGCACGGCGATCTGCGTCTCGGAGCCGGGAACCGGCGCGGTCACACCGGCGGCCGGCGAGCCCGGCGGCGGCTCGCCGGTGGCGGCCTTCGGCTCCTGGGCCTGCAGGGGAATGATCGGGATCACGGCCAAGCTGGTCGCGAGGCCGGCGGCGAGGAGGAGCGGGGTGGACGATCGCATTGCCCGGCACGCTAGCAACATCTTGCCACCCGTCTCAACGATGGAAGCATAAGATTTTCATAAGATTACGACCTTCCGACGTGGCCGCGCGGCGCCCCCGAAGATCCGGCCGAGGCGGCCAACATCGCTTCCAAGCCGGGCGACGGATTGCGGGGAGAGATGCGCCGGCCGTTGCCAAATCGTCCGGGACACCAAGTTAGAGTCCGTTCGCGCGGCATCGCGCCCGACCCAGGCCCCGTTCCCATGCGACTTCGCGCCCTCCTGCCCGCCCTCGTTTTCCTGTCCGCCGTGAGCGGCACGGCTTCCGCGCAGGACAATGCGCGCAAGGCGGCGATCTTCCCGGCGGAAGTGAACGATCCGACGCTGGCCTATGGCCGCAAGCCGCTGCCGGCCGATCAGAAGCGGCTCGACCTCGTCACCGACGTGCTTCGCAAGCAGCTTGCCGAGAAGGGCGGGATCGAGAGCGTCGATCTCGGTCCGCAGGCCGAGGAAATCCGCAAGGAGAGCCCGCTCTACAAGTGCAACGGCTGCACCGCGCCGATCGCCAAGGCGCTCGGGGCGGACCTCGCCGTGACCACCTTCGCCGACAAGGGCGCCAACCAGTTGTTCAGCCTCGTCGTCACCATCGCGGAGGCCGAGTCCGGTAAGGTCGTGCGCCAGGGCCAGGTCGTGATAAGAGCCAACACCGACGACGATTGGTCCCACGCCGCGCGCTGGATCGTGAAGAACCGCCTGCTGGCCGAGCCGCTGCCCGGCCGTTCCTGAGGCGGGGCTTGTGCGGGCGCGCAAGGCTGAGCAAGAACGTTCCCCGTGTCCGACCTTGAACCGACTTTTTCCACGCGTCCCCGCCTGCTCGTCAGCGTGCGCGGGCCCGACGAGGCGCTGACGGCGCTCCGGGCCGGGGCAGACCTGATCGACGCCAAGGATCCCGAGCGAGGGGCACTCGGCGCGCTCTCGACCGAAACTGTTCGCGCCATCGTCGCTGGGCTTGACGGGCGGGCGGTCACCAGCGCGGTGGCCGGCGACGGCACGGGAACGGCGATCGCCGCCGCCGTCGCGGCGATGGCCGCGACCGGGGTGGAGTTCATCAAGATCGCGGTGGGAGCCGCGGACGATGCGGCTCTGTCGGAGGCCGCCGCGCAGGCGCCGGGCCGGGTGATCGGCGTGCTGTTCGCCGAGGACGGCGTGAGCGGGGCCTCGTTCCCCGCGCGCTTGGCCGCGGCGGGCTTCGTCGGGGCGATGATCGACACCCGCGGCAAGTCCGGGACTGCGCTTCCCTCCCTCCAGACCACGCCGCAACTGGCCGCCTTCCTGGCCGCGTGCCGCACGCACGGTCTGATGAGCGGGCTGGCCGGCTCGCTCGGCCTCGCCGACATTCCGGTACTGGCGCCGCTGCGCCCCGATTATCTCGGCTTCCGCGGCGGTCTGTGCCGGAACGGCGACCGGCGCCAAGCCCTCGACGGGGCGCGGGTCGCGCGGGCGGTGACGGCGATCCAGAACGACGCACGGGCCGACGCGGCGTGACGCGGATGGCGCGCACCACGGATGCCCCTGCCTCCTCCGCGGGGAACACCGTCATCAAGATCGGCGGCAGCCTCGTCGCCGACCGCGTCCGGCTTCGCGCCGTCCTGGCCGACTGCGCGGACGGCGCCCCCGTCGCCGTCGTACCGGGCGGCGGCCCCTTCGCCGACGCGGTGCGGACGGCCCAGAGCCGGATCGGCTTCGACGACGCGCTCGCCCACCGTCTCGCCCTCGATGCCATGGGCCGCATGGCGGAGGTGTTTTCCGCGCTCGAGCCGCGGCTCGCCGTCGCCGCGAGCCTGGAATTCGTGGCCGACACGCTCGCGCAGGGCCGCTCCGTGATCTGGGACCCGGTTGCGCTGAAGGCCGGCCATCCCGACATCGCCGAGAGCTGGGAGGTGACCTCCGACAGCCTCGCGCTCTGGCTCGCGCGGGTGGTCGGCGCGGACCGCTGCATCCTCGTGAAGTCGGCAAACATCCCGGCCCGGCTCGACCCGGCGGCGCTGGCCCAGGCCGGCCTCGTCGATGCCGCCTTCCCGCGCTTCGCCGCCGCCTTCCCCGGCGAGATCGCGATCCGCGGCCCCGAATCTCATCGCGAGAGGCACGCCGCATGAGCGCGCCCGAACACCTCGTCTTCATCACCGGCAAGCTGGCCCACGCGCGTCTCGAAAAGGTCGCCGCCACCCTTCCGGCCGAGCGCTTCACCTGGAGCATCGCCGATGCCGGGGTGAAGGTCGCCGCGCTGATGACGGAGGAGATCATCAAGCGCCGGGTGACCATGCCCGAGGGTGCGACCCGGATCGTCCTGCCCGGCCGCTGCCGCGCCAACCCGGAGGCCCTGGCGGACCATTTCGGACTGCCGGTCGAGCGGGGCCCGGACGAAATCGTCGATTTGCCGGCTTACCTCGGCCTCACCGGGCGCAAGGTCGACCTGTCGCGCCACGACCTGCGGATCTTCTCCGAGATCGTCGACGCCTCGAAGATGACGCCCGAGCAGATCCTGGCCAAGGGCCTCGACCTCGCCCGCCGCGGCGCCGACGTGATCGATCTCGGCGGCTTGCCCGACACGGCCTTCCCGCATCTCGAGGACAGCGTGCGCGCTCTGAAAGGCGCGGGGCTCAAGGTGAGCGTCGATTCCTTCTCCCTCGACGAGCTGACCCGCGGGGCGCGGGCCGGAGCCGACTACCTGCTGAGCCTCAACGAGGAGACGCTCGACCTCGCCTTCGAGACCGACGCGGTGCCGATCCTCGTGCCGATGCGGCCCGACGACCTGCCCTCCCTCGACCGGGCCATCGAGCGAATGGAGCGGGCCGGCCGGCCCTACATGGCCGACCCGATCCTCGAGCCGATCCATTTCGGCTTCGTCGACTCGATCGTCCGCTACCGCGAGATCCGGGCGCGCTGGCCAAACATCGAGATGATGATGGGCACCGGCAACCTCACCGAACTCACCGAGGCCGACAGCCTCGGCGTCACCGCGCTCCTCGTCGGCATGTGCTCGGAACTCGCCATCCGCAACGTGCTGATCGTGCAGGTCTCGAACCACACCCGCCGCACGGTGGAGGAGCACGATGCCGCCCGCCGGGTGATGTACGCCGCGCGCGAGGACGCCGCCCTGCCCAAGGGCTACGGCCGCGACCTTCTGGCGCTTCACGACAAGCGCCCGTTCGTGCAGACCCCCGATGAAATTGCCGCGCTGGCCGCGGAGGTGCGCGATCCCAACTACCGCATCGCCGTCGCCGAGGACGGCATCCACGTCTACAACCGCGACCGTCACACCACCGGCACCGACGCGATGGCCTTCTTCCCCGAACTGAGCGTGGAGAGCGACGGCGCCCACGCCTTCTATCTCGGCGGCGAGCTGACCAAGGCCGAGACCGCGTTCCGCCTCGGCAAGCGCTACGTGCAGGACGAGCCCCTCGACTGGGGCTGCGCCGCCGACCGGACCCAGGAGGACACCACCGCCTTCAAGGCGGCCGGGCCGACGAGGGCCGCCCATACCCGGCACAGCGGCCCCGAGGCGCCCGCCGCCGAGCGGGCCGCCACGGCCGGGCCGGAGCAGGGTGCGGCTCCGCCCGAGACCGGGACGGGAACCGGCTCGGGGGCCGAGCCCGACAGGCTCGCCGAGCCGAAGAGCGGCCGCATCGTCTGCGGCCGGCTGGTCCCGGACGAGGAGCGGAACTGATCATGCCGCTGATCCTGGAAACCGTCGTCACCACCCTGTCGGCGACCGGCGCGATGCATCTCGTGCCGTTCGGTCTGATCCGCGAGGGCGAGAATTTCGTGCTCGCCCCCTTCCGGCCCTCCCCCACGATCGAGAACCTCGCGGAGCGTCCGTACTTCACGGCCTCGGCCCCGAGTGACGTGCGGGTGATCGCCGGCATCGTCACCGGACGGCGCGACTGGCCGGTGACCGATTGCGACCGGATCCCCGGCAAACGCCTCGCCGAATGCTTCGGCCATGCCGAGTTCGAGGTGGCGGCGGTCGAGGACGACCCGCAGCGCCCGCGCTATCGCGGGCGGATGGTGCATGCGGTCAGCCACGTGCCGTTCATCGGCTACAACCGGGCGCAGGGCGCGGTGATCGAGGCGGCGATCCTGTCCACGCGGCTCCACATGCTGGCGCCGGAAAAGGTCCTGACGGAGCTGGCCTATCATGCCATAGCGATCGCCAAGACCGCCGGCCCCGCCGAGCGCGAGGCCTGGGACTGGATCGAGGACAAGGTCGCGAACGCCCTCGGGCGGGCCGGCCGCGTCCTCGACGGAACGAGCCGCCCCCTGTGAGCGGCCGACGGCTTCCCGACACCGCCAAGGAGATTCCCGGTTTGAAGCGGATCGCACTGCTCGCCGCCGCGGCCCTCGCCGTCACCACCGTCGCGGCGCAGGCCCAGCACGCGCCGACACGGCGCAAGATCGTCGAGAGCGTCATCATCGACGCCTCCCCCGAGAAGGTCTGGGCGGTGGTCGGCAACCCGGCCGATGCCGGCTGGATCGAGAACGTGAGCCGCGGCGAACGGCAGGGGAGCGCCGACAAGCCGGTCTTCCGCCTGACGCTGACGAACGGCCACGCCATCGTCGAGGAAACCCGCAAGCTCGATCCCGAACGGAGGAGCTTCGCCTACTACATCCTCGAGAGCGAGGTGACCGACCTGCCGGCCAAGGATTACTCGGCCACGATCTCGGTGCAGCCCGAGGGCGGGCATGCGCGGGTCGAGTGGCGGGCCGCGTTCTACCGGGGCCATCCGAACAACGACCCGCCGCCCGAACTCAACGACGAGAATTCGGAGAAGCGCGTGCGGGCCTGGGTTCATGCCAGCCTTGAGAACCTCAAGGCCCGGCTTGAGAAGAGCGGCTCCTGACACAAGTCGCTCGGACGAAGGGTGAAGCGGCCATGCCCGGCCGCTTCGATGGGAGGAGAAAACGCATGAAGTTCAGGACGCTCGCCGCCGTGGCGGCGCTCGCCACGGTGACGTTTGCCGTGCAGGCGCACGGTCCCACGCGGCAGAAGGTCTCGGAGTCGATCGAGATCAACGCCCCCGCCGACAAGGTCTGGGCGATCGTCGGCAATTTCCAGGACGGCAGCTGGATTCCGGTCGTCGAGAAGACCGAGGGCAAGGGCGGCAACGAGGTCAAGGCGACCCGCACGCTGACCCTGAAGGGCGGCGCGACGGTCGAGGAAGAGCTCGCCAAGTACGACGCCGAGAAGAAGACCTACATGTACCGGATCAACAAGGTCGACGTGAAGACCCTGCCGGTGAACGACTATTCGTCGACGGTCGAGGTCGAGGGTGACGGCGCCAAGACCAAGCTGACGTGGCGCGGCGCGTTCTACCGCGGCTACATGAACAACGATCCGCCGCCCGAGCTGAACGACGAGGCCGCCAAGAAGGCCGTGTCCGGCCTCTACAAGGCGAGCCTGGAGAACGTGAAGGCCAAGGCCGAGAAGGGCTCGTAAGGTTCGATGCAGGGGAGAGCCGCCATCCGCAGCACGCTCCGGTGGAGGCACCGGCTCTCCCCTCTCCCCTCAGCGGGAGAGAGTGGCCTGCGCAGCGGGCCGGGTGAGGGGAGCGACCTTTCCGGAAACGTCGCCCCCTCCCCCGCCTCGCATCCGCGAGGCACCCTCCCCCGCGCAGGAGGGAGGCTTCTTCTCGTCGCCGCCAGCCTCCTGGCCGCAGGCCCTCCCGCCATCGCGCAGGAAGCCCTGGTCACCGCGCAGCTCGGCAACGCCGTCGAGATCGTGGACCTCGCCTCCAAGAAGATCCTGCAGTCGATTCCCGTGCCGGGCGCACCGGCCGGCATCGCCCTCTCGCCGGACCGGAAGACCGCCTACGTCACCCGCCCCGAGGGTCACGGCGTGTCGGTGATCGATCTCGACGCGCGCCGGGTGCGCGCGAGCCTCGACCTGCCCGGCGGTCCGCTCGGCATCGGCGTCAACCCGAAATCCGGCGAGGTCTACGTCGCCGACTGGTACGGGACGCGGGTCTTCGTGCTTCGTCCGACGGCGGAGGGCCTGAGCCTCGAGGGCGAGATCGCCACCGGCCAGTCACCCTCCGGCATCGCCGTGACGCCGGACGGCGCCACGCTGCTGGTCGCCAACCGCGAATCCGACTCGGTCTCGATCATCGACGTGGGAAGCCGCCGGGAGACGCGGCGGGTCGCGGTCGGCCAGCACCCGTTCGGCCTGACCCTCTCGGCCGACGGGACCACCGCCTACACCGCCAACGTCGTCTCGAACGACGTCTCGGCCATCGACGTCGGCAGCGGCCGCGAGACCGGCCGCGTCGCCACCGGCCAGCGGCCCT
Organism: Methylorubrum rhodesianum; assembly: GCF_014199985.1. Lineage (GTDB taxonomy): Bacteria > Pseudomonadota > Alphaproteobacteria > Rhizobiales > Beijerinckiaceae > Methylobacterium > Methylobacterium rhodesianum. The sequence continues at coordinate 44,321 of NZ_JACHOS010000008.1, forward strand.
ATGTCATCGCGCTCGCCGCCGGCAAAGGGTTCGTGACCGACCAGTATTCCAACACCGTGACGGTGTTCGACCCCGCGACCCTCAAGACGCTCGCCGCGATCGATGTCGGCGACCACCCCGAGGGCATCGCCGCCACGCGGGATGGAAAGACGATCGTCGTCGCCAACTGGGGCGACAACGCCCTGAGCCTGATCGATCCCTCGAGCCTCACCGTCACCGGCACGGTCGAGACCGGCGACGGCCCGCGGGCCTTCGGGGATTTCCTGCGATAGCGGCTTCAGGCCGCCGCCGGCGGCTCGCCCGTGCCGCCTTCCGCAGGCGAGTTCAAAATGTCTTCCAGCTCGTCCACGAGGCGGTCGATCTGATCGTCGCTCGCGAGCACCCGCGTGGTGCGGCCGTCCTCGGTGACGAAGGCCAGCTCGATCGCGTCGCCGGTACGGGTGGCCAGGATGCGGGCGAGCTTGTTTCCTGCGGTCATTCGCTTCTCCTTGTGACGTCTTGCCGTCAACGCACGGGACCGGCCCGGTTCCTCACGCGATCAGACCGACGGCCACCGCCGGCCCGCAGGTCGAGACCCAGGCGGCATTCCCGCCGCCCAGAGATCCGGCGATGGTCTCGGTCAGAGGCACCGAGCGGCGCCCCAGCCGCGCGGCCAACCGCTCGGCCAGGAAGCGGCCGGCGCCGCAGACGACGAGCGGCGCGTCCTCGGGCAGGTCGGAGCGCGACAGCAGGATTGCGGCGGCATCGTGCAGGGGGCGCAGCTGCGCCTCGGCGAACCACGCCGCCAGCGCCCGCCACTCCTCCGCGCTCCCCTCCCCCCGGTCGCGGCCGACCATCCGGGCGAGCCGGGTCTCGGTCTCGGGCGTCGACTTGCCCTTGAGGTCGGCGCTGTATTGCTGATCGGCCCCCTCGGGCAGGTCGCCGGTGAGTCGGTAGATGTCGGCGGTGCTGGCGAAGGTCTCGGCCATCAGCCGCGTGAGCCGGCCGCGCCAGGGGGCGTGGGTGGCGAAGGCGAGGAGCGGCGTGCGCACCACGCCGGTATAGACGAGCTCGCCCGTCTCCAGCCGTTCCGCGTCGCTGTAGCCCTGAGCGGCGGGCGTTCCGCTCACGATCGGGATCAGATCGGCGGTGGTCGAGCCGATATCGACCAGCAGCGCGTGGCCAACATGCCGGCCGATCAGGGCGGCGGTGGCGTGCCAGTTGGCCGAGGCGATGTCGGCCGCGTGCGCCCGGGCGACCTCGACGGGCAGGAAGCCGGCGCGACCGGCGTAGATCCGCACATGACCCGTCAGGGTCGCCGCGGCCCAGGCGGAGAGCTGATGCACCCCGTCCGCGCGATCGGCGAAGCAATCGGTCAGTTCACCCGTCATGGTGACGGCATGCGCGGCCTCGCCCCGCACCCATTCCGGCAAGTGCGAGAAGGTCTCGTCGAGGGCGGGGACGCCGCGCCAGAGCCGGCAGGGCGCCTGCACCGCCTCGACCACGCGCCCGTCCTCGACGAGCGCCGCCTTGACATGCACCCCGCCCAGATCCCACCCGATGACCCTGCTCATTGTCCGGTTCACGCGATGTCTCACGGTTCTGAAAGGGGTTCGCCGTTCCGGCTGATCCCGGTGATCGACCTGCGCCGGGGCCAGGTGGTGCGCGCCCGCGCGGGCGAGCGGGACGCCTATGCCCCGATCGACACCCCCTTGGCCAGAGGCTCGGCCCCCGCCGACATCGCCCGCGGCCTCCTGGACGCCGTCGGCGGCGATCGCCTCTACCTCGCCGATCTCGACGCGATCATGGAGGGCGCCGAGCCCGACCGCGCCAGTCTTGAGGCGGTGGCTTGCGCCTGTCCCGGCGTGACGCTGTGGGTCGATGCGGGCTTCTCCGATCTTCCGGGGACCGAGCGCTTCGGCCGGCTCGGTCTCGGCCGTCCGGTGATCGGCAGCGAGAGCCAGCACGATGCCGGGCTCGTGCGCGCTCTCGGAGACCGCGCCGTGCTCTCCCTCGACAGCCGGGGCACGGAGCGGCTCGGGCCGGACGCCCTGCACGACGATGCACGGATCTGGCCCGAGGACGTGATCGTGATGACGCTGGCGCGGGTCGGCGCCGGCACCGGCCCCGATCTTTCCGGGATTTCACGGGCCATCGCGCTCGGACAGGGGCGGCGGATCTACGCGGCCGGCGGCGTGCGGGGACCGCAGGATGTCGAGGATCTCGCGCGGGCCGGCGCCGCGGGGGCGCTCGTGGCCTCGGCGATCCATGACGGGCGGTTGAGCCGGACCCTTTCCGGTTCGGGCTGAGCGCCCGGGGTCTCGCGATGCGCCGTCCTCATGAGGCGCAGACGGATCGGAGCCTTCGCCCAAAAAGAAAGGGACGGCCGAAGCCGTCCCAATCCATCAACGTCCAAGGAAGATCGAAGCCAGTCGCTGGAGCAGACCCCGCGGTGCGGGCGGAGGCTCGCTCTGCCCAGGACTGTCCCCGATCTAAGCGTTGGCGGCGAAGGGGTGCTGCGCCGAGTTGCGCTGCTCGGTGACGACCGAGGCCTTCGGCTCGCCGTTGACGGCGCGCTGGATCGAGAGCTTGGTGGCCTCGTAGTTGTACTTCTGGATCTTGGCGTCGTCGGCCGCTTCCCAGTGGATGAACACGCCGACCAGGATGTACAGGTCGTCGGCCTCATCGGCCGGGATGATGCCTTCGGCAACCGCATCCTGCACCGCCTTGGCGACGCCGTGCTGGGCCGGGCCGAACATCTGGACGGCCTGACGGGCGTCGTTGATGGTGACCTTGTTGAACATCAGGGTGTTCGGCTTGCACGGCAGGTTCGGCGCGATGACCGCGAGCAGGCTGGTGAAGCCGTGCTTGTTGTTCACGAGGCCGTTGCAGAAGGCGGTCTCGGCCGGCGAACCGCGCGGTCCGATGATGAGGTCGATGTGGGCGACCTCGTTGCCGTCGCCGACGAGCGCTTCGCCGACCTGAACCTTGGTGATCTTTGCCATTCGGGGTCTCTCCCTGGATTCCTACAAAAAGGCCCACCCTGAGAGAAGGCGGGGCCGGAAGCCATCCTTGTTCGCGGCGCCCGGCAGGGGGCCGAGCCGGTTAGCCCGGACAGCGGCGCGGACCCTACAGCGGGGTCCGGCGCCGAACAACCCGCGCAAGGCGCTGAAATCGGGGATTTTTTGAAACCGCGGGGGCCTTGACGCGCGAAGATTCTTTCGCTCCGCCACACGGGGTTCAGGCGGCCTCGCCGCGGGCCGACAGCAACGCGTCCAGGAACAGCGTCGCGACGGTGAAGTCGGCACTCGTTCCGGGATTGAGGCCGGCCTCCTTCAATTCGCGGTCATAGGCGAGAAGCGCCTCGACCGGAGCCGCGGCGAGGTCGATTCCCGCGAGCCGCGCCCGCGCCGCCGCGCGCACCGCCTCGGCTCGCTCGGGACCGTGCTTGCGGGCGATGTGGCTGTCGGGCACTTCCGTGAGATAGGCGAGGTGGACGGCCGTGGTGGTCCAGGGCGGCGCGAGGCCCTGCCTTCGGGCCTCTCTCAGTGCAGACAAACCGATGGCGAACAGGTCGCCGAACCCGTCGGTATAGGCACGGGCGATGCGGTCCCGCGGGGCGGCCTCGGCCATCGCCGCGCGCAGCGGCGGGACCGGCCCCTCGGCGCCGACATCGTGGCGCTCGGCCCGGCCGAGGCCGCCGGGATTGGCCCGGCGGATCGCCGCGAACACGTCGCTGGAATCGGATGCGTCGAACGTCGCCAGAACGGCGTTCAGGGCCTCGGCCAGGGGACCGGGCCGCTCCGCGGCGCAGGCGAGCGGCGCGCAGAGGAGCAGGATGCCGAGATTGGTGTTCTGGCCGACGGCGGCGATGGTGGCCTCGACCCCGCCGCGCACCCGGTGGCCCACGCGCGCGCCCGGTTCGGCCAAGAAGGGCGCCGACACGTCGGCACTGGTGACGAAATCGGTGGTCACCATGCGGTGGCCGGGGGCGTAGCCGTGAACGTTGCCGGGCTTCAGCGCATCGAGTTCGGCGAGGCAGGCGGCCCGATACAGGTCGGCCACCGTCGCCGCCGGCAGACCGTCCCGCGGCACCGCGCTCATCCGAGCGCCGAGACCAGGCGCGGCGGCCGCGCCGCGCGCACCGCGTTGAGGAAGCCGCGGGCAACCGCCCCGGCGATATCGATCTCGGTCACCTGCTGCAGCCCGGACCATGCGGGCATGGAGTTGACCTCCAGCACCAGAAAGCCGCCCTCGCCGTCCTCGACGAGGTCGATTCCGGTATAGTCCACGCCGACCGCCGCCGCCGCCGCCTCCGCGAGTTCGGCGGCGCGGGCCGGCACCTCCCAGGCGAAGGGCCGGCCGCCACGGTGGACGTTGGTGATCCAGCCGTCGCCCTCGCGGATCATCCCGGCGATCGCCCGGCCCTCGCAGACGAAGACGCGGTAGTCGCGCCAGAGCCCGTCGGCGCGGGGCACGTAGCGCTGGAGGTAGTAGACGCCGCTGACCGCGGCCTCGGCCGGCAGGTCGTCGGGAGTTTCGAGGAGCATCAGCCCCTCGCCCTGCGAGCCGAACAGGGGTTTCAGCACGATCGGCTTGCCCGGCCGCGCCTCCCGGGCGACGATCTCGGCCGCCGCCTCCCGCTTCGAGACGACGAAGGTGTCGGGAGTGGGCAGACCGGCGCGGGCGATCAGGAGGGAGGTCGCCGCCTTGTCGACCGAGCGCTCGATGGCGGCGGGGCTATTCCAGACCGTGACGCCGGAGGCGACGAGCGCGTGGAGGACGCCGAGGCGCATCGTGGTGGCCTCGAACGTGCCGCCGGCGATCGTGCGCAGCAGGACGCCGTCCGGCAAACCGTCCTCGAAGCCGGGCACCCGCAGCGGTTCGCCGCCCCCCGTCACCACGGCGACGTCGGCGAGCGAGAACAGCACCGGCTCGACGCCGAAGCCGCGCAAGGCCTCCCGCAGCCGCGCCTTGTGCCAATTGCCGTTATCGGCCGCGAGCCCGATGCGCATTCGCTCTTGTTCCGTTTTTCTCAACCCTCTCCCCTGTGCGGGAAAGGGGGCCTGCGGAGCAGGCGGGCGAGGGGCCGGCCCAACCAGCTCTATCCGGAAGCGCCGCTGCCCTCTCCAGCCCCCTGCTGACGCAGGGGCCCCTCCCCCCGCGGAGGGGGGAGGGTTTTCGTGGCGCCTTTACGCGAACGAGGCGTCCACGAGCTGCGGCTCCAGCCGCCCACCGCGGAACGTCTTGCCGGTCTTGACGGACGTCACGATCGCCTCGGCCGGCGAGAACAGGGCGCCGTCGATCTTGTAGAAATCGCCGTTCACCCGCGAGAAGATCTCGGCGAAGGGCGCGCCGTGATCGGCCGAGGTGGTGGAGGGAATCTGCTCGGCGAGCTGCTTGGCGTCCGCGTCGTCGGCATCGACGAAGAGCTGCACCCGGCCGCCGTAGATGATGGCGTCGTTGGTGCGGCCCATCGCCTGGATGAAGTCCGGATGCTGCGGCGAGAGCGGGGCCGAGCCGATCCCGTCGAGGATCTTGTGCAGGTCGAAGCCGACGGTGTGGGCCTTGTGCAGGGCCACCTCCAGCACGCGGGCGACGACCTGGGTCGCACCGGCGAGGCTCTGAGTCGGGGCGTAGATGAAGGTCACGTTCTCCGGCGCGATGCCGGTGGCGGAAGCGACCTTGTTGACGACGGAGGCCGGCGGCGCGCCGGCGGCCTCGAGCACCAGGGCGGTCGCCGTCGCGTTGTCGCGGTAGCCGAGCTCCTTGTAGAGCTCCTCGACCACGGCGACGGCGCGGCCGGGGCCCGAGCCGAGGGCGAAGAAGCCGGAATCGCCCTCCTCGTCGGCGAGGCTCCAGCCGGCATATTGCGAGCCGAGGCAGGCCAGCACCGGGTCGGCGGAGTGGACGACCACCGTGTAGGGCCAGGAGGCGATCGGGCCCGTCGGAGCGATAGTCACGGTGCCGAGGCCGCCGAGGCAGATCTCGGCGATGCGCCGCCCGGCCTCGATCGAGCCGCGGGCGTTGGCGCCGGCATCGACGGTGCGCGCGCCGTTCTCCTGGGCGACGATGAGGCGGAGCTTGGCCGCGTCAGCGACGAGGCTCTCGACCAGCGGCCCCGCCAGGGCGTTGAGACTCGGCGCGGTCGTGTTGGAACTCATGACTGTTCTCCGTTTCCTCCAGCAGTGCGCGGACCCGCTCGGCCCGCGTCCGCAATTCTCGTTTCACCGCCGCGGCGTCCGGCCCGGAGGCCGTCACCGTGCAGAGCGGTGCGTCGCGCGCCACGTGGCTGCCGGCCCGGGGCCGGTCACGCAGGTGATCGGACCAGTCGAGCGGCGGCACCGCCGCGCAGGTCCGGGCCGCGTAACAGATCTCGGCGCCTGTCGCATCTATCGGAGCGGCCTCGATCGCAGGCATTCGCCCGAGGGCCGCCTCGATATGCTGGATCAGCAGCGGCGTCGGACGATGGTCGAGCACGTCGAGGGTGGCGCCGGGGCGCGGGTTGATCTCGAGCAGCCACCAGCGCTCACCGTCGACGAGGCAATCGGCGCTGGCCAGACCGGTGAGGCCGGCGGCGCGGGCGAGCCGCGCAGCCGCCTCCGCGATCTCCGCAGCGACGGCCGCCGGGACCGGCCCTGCCTCGTCCCGCCCCCGGGCGAGCGCACCGGCATAGCGGAACGGCCGCAGCGGGGAGGGCGCCTGCCACTGCTCGGTCAGCGCCAGGGGTGCAATGCGGCGTCCATCGGACAGGAAGTTCAGGGCGAAGGCGCGGCCCGGCATCCGGGCCTGGAGGTAGTGGCCGGGCGGGACGGCGCCAACGGCGCTCCGACGGATATGCGAGCCGCCGCAGCCCCCGGCCCGCTTCAGGAGCCAGCCCTCGCGCTTCGCGACCGGGCCGGCGCTGATCACCGGGTGCGGGATGGCGAGGCGCTGGCACAGGGCGGCGAAGCGGAACGGATCCTTCAGCGCGGCGACCGTTTCCGCGCCCGCGCCGAGCAGGCGGTGGCGGGCGGCGATCTCGGCGATGAGATCCGGCGCACCCTCGAAGCCGCTGCCGAGCACGATCCCGAGGGCGCCCCCCGCCTGGTTCGACAGGGCGTCGAGCCCCGCCAGCACGCCGGCCCGGTCGCGGGTGCCTGCGCCGAAGCGGCCGGGCAGCGGACGGTGACGCTCGGCCAGCGCCAGGGTGTCCTCGTCGCCGAACAGGTCGAGCACGAACGGCCGCAGAGCCGCCCGGCGGGCGGCTTGCGCCAGCGCCCGTCCGGACTGCGCGGCGATCAGGATCGCGCCGCCCTCGCGGCGACGCGACGGAGGGCTCGCCAACAGGCTCGGTGCCGCGCTCAGCCGGCGATCTCGACGGCGAGTTGGTAGGCGTCGCGGAAGTCGAGGCAGAGCGGCTCCTGCGCCTCCAGCATCTTGCGGAACAGGCGGCACTGGGTCTGGTACTTCACGTTGCCGACCGCGAGCGCGCCGATGCCGACGCCCTTGCCCGTGGGCAGCGGAACATCGACGGCGTTGACGTCGATGCCGGCGATGCCGGCGGGGGGCACCGCGTTGACGTCGGAGGCCACCAGGAGCCTGGGCGCGGATTCGAGATCCTCCGCCGTCAGGATCGAGACGCCGGCAGGACCCGCCGAGAGGATCACGTCGGCATCCGTGATGGCCGCGCGCCGCGCCTCGGGCGCCGTGCCGTCGACGGCGCCGACCTCGATGCCGAAGCGCCACTTCATGGTGAAGGCGATCTTCGAGACGCGCTCCTCGCCGTCATGGCCGACGAGCACGGTCTGCGCGCCCTCCAGGGCGCCGATCACCGCGGCGACGTAGGCGACCACGCCCGCGCCGCCGAAGATGACGATGCGCTTGCCCTTGAGGTCGGTCGAGAACCGCGCCTTCAGCGCCCGGTTCACCTCGGCGACCATCGCCGCGCCGGTGGTGAAGGAGCCGGCCGGGTCGGCGAAGACATGGTTGGCGAAGGGCGGAACGAAGGCCTTCTTCGCCCGGTCCATCATGTCGAGGGCCAATTCGGCATTCTTGCCGCCGATGAAGATGCCGGTGCGCACGCCGTCCTGCGGCGCGCGGGAGAAGATCGAATCTTGGGTCAACGAGACGACGTCGGTCAGATCGACGCCGGTATAAGGGATCAGCGTCTCGAAGCCGGCATCGATCGCCATGTTCACGTCGAACGGGCTCATGTGTTTGAGCGGCGTCAGCATGTGCAGGATCGAGCGGGCCATGGTCTTCGTCCTCTCGTGACCGCGCCCTTGGCAGAGCGCTTCAGGTGCAAAACCGGAACGACCGGCGCCGGTCAAGCGCAGGTTTCTTTGAACCGGGAAAAAGAAAAAGCTCTAAACTTCGGCAATCGAGGCGCCGACATTGCGCCCGCGAGCGATGACGAAGCGCAGGCGGCCCGGTCGTGCCAGCCGCGCCACCAGCGCCTCCGCCTCCCTCTGCGAGGGCATCAGCGCGAAGCCGGTGGGCCCCCAGGAACTCTGGCCGTAGCCGGGCACGCCCGCGGCCGCGACGGCGGCGAGCGCCTCGGCCACTGCGGGGCTTGCGAAGCGCCCGCCCTGATGGGGAGCGAAATGGTCGCCGATCCGCTTCTGGATCGCGGTGATGCCGGCGCCGAAGCCGTCGGGCTCGGCGGTCGCGGCGGCCGGCAGGACCTGCATCAGCACGATCCGGCAGATCTCGGCGGCTTCGCCCGCATCGAAGGGCGGCAGGTCGCGGAACGCTTCCGTCTCACGGGAGCCATGCACCCCCGTCATGGCTTCATCGAGGATCAGCACAACCCGCCAGTCTTCCGGGTAGGGCAGCCGGGCGATGACCGGCGGCGGCGCGCCGGATCCGTCGCGCCCGCCATCGACGATCAGGCCGCCCTCGGTGAAGGCGGCGAGCCCGACGCCGGAACGGTTGCCGCGATCGAGCACGTCGGCGAAGTCGGCCGGCGCGAACGGGCGGCCGTTCAGGCGCGCCACCGCGGCGGCGACCGCCAGCGCGACCTGCGTGCCCGAACCGAAGCCGGCATGGGGCGGGATCGCTTCCTCGACCTCGATGGCCACCATCTCCGGCACGTCGAGATAGGAGGCCGCCGCGAGCAGGTTGGCGCGCACCCGCTCGGCCTCCGGGCCGGTGGCGGAGACGCGCTTCGCGGGGCGGGCCAGGAGCTGCACCGCCGGCGCGTCGAGGGCGAGCCCGATGCTGCCGAAGCGGCGCCCGAGGCCGCCATTGAGATCGAGGAAGCCGAAATGAAGGCGCGCGGGCGCGCGGACCCGCACCGCGTTGACGGCACTGCAGTTTGCGCGGGAGACGCTCGCGATCTCACCCGTCTGGTCCGGGACCTCGGCCACGGTCTCATTCCCTCCCGCAAAAGCTGCCGTCCCGGCCGGCGCACACGCGCCCGGTGATGCGGGCGGCTTCTCCCATGCTGCGGCGCCCGCGACAACCTCGCCCAGCGCAACTGACGGCGACGTGAGAGGTTCGAACGAAGGCTGAGGCGAGGCGGCACGGAGAGACCGTCCTTCCAGAGAAAGGTCGCTTCCGGCCGCGAGCCGATGCGGCGGGCGCCGCCGTTTGCCGAGGCACCGCAAACCGGCCGATGAACGAAATCCTTAGGCCAAACTTCGCCGGGGGCTTGCAGGCTCCGGCTCGGGAAGGCAAAACCCTCCCGCTCCCTTTCGCGGAGCCGGTCCGAGCCGCCGTCGTCGAACCCGAGCCGGGATTTCGAGACGCCCGAGGCTCCACCAGGGGTATCGTTCCGACACCCTTCGGACATGACCGTCTTTCGCCCCGCCTCGACGCGGGGATGCCCGAAGAAACGACGGTGAGGAAGCATGGCAGCCTGGGTGAAGGGAGGCGCGGCGGATGTGGACGCGGCGGTCGAAGCCGCTGTCGACCTGCTGGCCGCATCGCGCGTGCCGGTGCTGGCGGGGCTGAGCGCCGAAGTCTCCGCGTTGCGCGCCGCCTATAGGCTGGCCGAGACGCTCGGCGCCTCGCTCGATCCCGTCTCCGGTCCGAGCCTCTACGCCGAACTCGGCGCATTGAGCGTCGGCGGCGCCATGACCACGACGCGCGCCGAGACGGTCGGCCGGGCGGACGTGGTGCTCATCCTCGGCAACCGTCCCTGGGACGGCGACCTGATCCCCGAGATCGCCGCCGCAACGCCGAGCCGCGGACGCGCCGCCGGGGCCGAGCGCAGCCTGCTCTCCCTCGGCGGCCCGCAGAACGGCGCGACGCGCCACGTCGCCTACGCGGCGGAGGCCGGCGGACTCGCCGTCTCGCTCGGACATCTGCGCGCCTTCGCCAAGGGCCATCTGGCCGGTGAGGCGGCCTACGCCGATCTCGCCCGCCGCCTGTTCGCCGCCCAGTACGGCGTCGTCGTCTACGACCCGGAGGAGGTCGGCGAACGCGGCGTGGAGATGCTCCAGGGCCTGATCCGCGATCTCAACGAGTCCACCCGATTCTTCGCGCTCGCGCTGGCCGATCCGTTCCAGGGCCGCGCCGCCGTACAGCTCTCCGCCTGGACCACCGGTCAGGCGCCCCGCGTCGGCTTCGGCCGGTATCAGCCGGAACACGATCCCTGGCGCTTCGACAGCGCCCGCCAGATCGCCTCCGGAGAGGCGGATGCCGCCCTGTGGCTCGCCTCCCTCCCGGCCCCACGCCCGGACTGGCTCGGCCGCCTGCCGACGGTGGCCATCGTCGGCGAGGGCTCGCCCGAGGCTGCGGGCGAGACGGCGGAGATCGTCATCACCGTGGGCGTGCCCGGCCAGAGCGTCGGCGGCGCGCTGTGGAACGAGCGGCGCGGCGTCATCGCGTACACGGAACCGAAGGCCGCCACGGACGCGCAGACCGCCGCCGGCGTGCTCGCCCGCATCCGCGACCGCCTCATCGAGAAGGGTGTCTCATGCTGACCCGCATCCACGGCGGACGGGTGATCGATCCCACGGCCGGGCGCGATGCCGTCGGCGACGTCTGGATCGAGGACGGTCGCGTCGTCGCCCCCTCCGAGCGCAAACCCGACCGCACCATCGACGCCACCGGCTGCGTGGTGATGGCCGGCGGCGTCGAGGTCCACTCGCACATCGCCGGCGGCAACGTGGTGATGAGCCGCCTGCTCCTGCCCGACCTCTACGTCAGCGAATCCGCGCCCAACGGCCATCCCTTCGCCCATGACGGCGGCTCGGGCAGCTGGATCGGCGCCAACTACGCGCGGATGGGCTACACCACCGCCGTCGAGCCGGCGCTGCCGCCCTCGAACGCGCTCGCCACCCATCTCGAACTCGCCGACATCCCGCTGCTCGACCGCGGCGGCCTCGCCGTGCTCGGCAACGACGACCACCTGCTCCAGCTCCTGCGCGACGGCGAGGGCCGCCAAGCCGTGCGCGATCTCGTGCAGCAGACGCTGGCCCATTCGCGAGGCTTGGGCGTCAAGTGCATCAATGCGGGCGGCGCCTCCGCCTTCAAGGACGGCGTGCTGAAGCTCAGTCTCGACGACGAGATCCCCTGCTACGGCCTCTCGACCCGCAAGATCATGTCGGCGCTGCTCGACGCGGTCGAGGAGATCGGCGTGCCGCACCCGCTGCACGTCCACTGCAACAATCTGGGGCTCCCCGGCGCCGACGACTCGCTCGTCGCGACGCTGGAAGCGGCGGAGGGGCGGCGCATCCACTTCGCCCACGCCCAGTTCTACGCCTACGGCGTGGTCGATCCCGAGAACCCGATGACGGGCGGCTTCCGCTCGGCGGCCGAGCGGATCAACGCGGCGATGGAGGCTCACCCCAACGCGACCTACGACGTGGGTCAGGTGGTGTTCGGCCAGACGGTGACGATCTCGCTGGACATCCTGCGCCAGTTCGGCGGCCGGAAAGGGGCCAAGCCGAAGAAGTGGGTGCTCTCGGCGGGCGATGCCGAGGGCGGCGGCGTGGTGCCGTTCCTCTACCGGCCGCGGGGCCCGGTCTCGTCGCTGCAATGGGCGATCGGCCTGGAGCTGATGCTGCTCTCGTCCAATCCCGAGCGCACCATCCTGACGACCGACCACCCCAATGGCGGCGTCTTCACCGAGTATCCGCGCATCATCCACCTGCTGATGGATGCCGAGGAGCGGGCGAAGGAGATCGCGTCGCTGCCGGCGGTCGTCGGCGAGCGCTCCGGGCTGCCGAAGATCGAGCGCGAGTACACATTCAGCGAGATCGCCCAGCTCACCCGCTCCGGCCCGGCCAAGCTTCTGGGCCTGACCGATCGCGGCCACCTGCGCGAGGGCGCCAAGGCCGACGTCGCGATCTACCGCGACGAGCGGGACCGCACGGCGATGTTCTCCCGCGCCAAGCTGGTGCTCAAGGACGGCCAGCCGATCGTCGAGGACGGCGAGGTCGTCGCGTGGTTCTCGGGCAAGACGCTGTCGCTCGATGTCGAGGCCGATGCCGGCATGGAGAAGCGTGCCGAGAGCTACCTGCAGGACCGCTTCGGCGCCGGACTCGACACCTTCGCGGTGCCGGACGCCGCGTTCCCGGAGAATACCGGGACGTTCGAAGACGTGGCCTGTCGGGCGTGATGGGCGAGGGTGATGGGACGAAATCGATGAGCGACCTCATCCTCAACGGCATCAAGGTCGAGGACACCTTCGCCGAAGCCTTCGACGTCGCGGGCACCGCGATCATCGTCACCAACGACACGCCGAAATGGGCGATGATCGCGGCGACGGTGATGACGGGCTTCGCCACCTCGGTGATCGGCTGCGGCGCCGAGGCCGGCATCGACGCCGAGCTGTCGCCCGACGAGACGCCGGACGGACGCCCCGGCGTGCGCATCCTGCTGTTCGGCTTCGAGCCGAACGGGCTGAAGGATCAGCTGCTCAAGCGGGTCGGCCAGTGCATCCTCACCTGCCCCGGCACGGCCTGCTACGCCGGCGTCGAGGGACCGACCAAGATCAAGCTCGGCGGCGCGATCCGTTACTTCGGTGACGGCTTCGCCGTCGCCAAGCGCCTGCCGGACGCGCAGGGCAAGATGCGCCGCTACTGGCGCATCCCGGTCATGGACGGCGAGTTCCTGTGCGAGGATTCGACCCGGGCGGTCGACGGCGCGGTCGGCGGCGGCAACCTGCTGTTCCTCGGCCGCAAGCACGCCGACACGCTGATCGTCGCCGAGATCGCCGTCGAGGCGGCCAAGGCGATCCCCGGCGCGATCCTGCCCTTTCCCGGAGGCATCGTCCGCTCCGGCTCGAAGGTCGGCGGCCGCACCAAGGGCATGATGGCCTCCACCAACGACGCTTACTGCCCGACGCTGAAAGGCCGGGCCGGCTCGGCGCTGCCGCCCGAATGCGGCGTGGTGCTGGAGATCGTGATCGACGCGCTGACGTCGCAAGCCGTCGCCGAGTCGATGCGCGCGGCGCTGCACGCCGCCACCGAGATCGGCGCGAAGTACGGCCTGGTGGCGGTCACCGCCGGCAATTACGGCGGCAATCTCGGCCGGCACCACTACCACCTGCGCGACCTGTTGGAGAAACCCGCGGCATGAGCACGCTGAGACTGCGCGGTGATCTGCCGGAGCGGGTCGACCTTCTCAACATCACCCCGCTCGCCCTGAGCGGCTTGTCCGAGGCCGAGGCGGGCCGGCTCGCCATCGGCACCAGCCGCCGCGGCCTGACCCTCGGCGACGCGTTCGAGATCAAGCTCGACGGCTCCGACAGCCTCGTGATCGAGGGCGGCTCGTCCCGGCTCGACCGGGTGGGCGCGGCGCTCTCGCAGGGGTCGATCCGCGTCGAGGGCGATGTCGGCCAGCGCCTCGGCGAAGGCATGGCGGCGGGCACGCTCACCGTGACGGGCTCGGCCGGCCCCTATGCCGCCACCGGCGCCACCGGCGGCACCATCACCGTCGAGGGCGATGCCGGCGACCATGCGGGCGGCGCGGTCTACGCCGCTAAGGCCGGGCTCGACGGCGCGACGCTGATCATCAAGGGCGCGGCCGGCGACAGTCTCGGCGACCGCATGCGCAAGGGTATGATCCTGGCGGGCTCGGCCGGCGCCCACGCCGGCTCGCGCATGATCGCCGGCACCATCGTCGTGTCCGGTGCGCTCGGCGACCATCCGGGCTACGGCATGCGCCGCGGCACCCTGATCGCCGGAGGCCACGGCGCGCTGCTGCCGACTTTCGTCGAGACCGGCACGCCGGACCTCGTCTTCGTCCGTCTGCTCGCCCAGAGCCTCAAGCGCCTCGGCGCGGCCCAGGCCGACCTGCTCGGCGGCACGCTGCGGCGCTACTCGGGCGACCTCGCGACGCTCGGCAAGGGCGAACTGTTCGTGCCGGCCTGATCCGGCACGATTTTTCCGAACGCCGTCGGCAAGTCGCAGAAAAATGACTTGCCGGCCTGCCGGATTCTCCCACCTTGCCTCGGACCGAGGCGCGGGGCACCGATCCGGTCGTGCCGCCCGCGCCCTCCTCCGATCCGAGGCCGCGCGCATGTTCCTGCTCCTGTCCGTCTGCCTGATCGCCCAGCCGGCGAAGTGCCACGACGAGCGGATCAACCTGACCTACGACAGTCCGAACCCGTTTCTGTGCCTGCGCAATTCGCAGAGCACGCTGGCGGCGTGGCAGGAGGAGCATCCGGATTATCACGTCAAGAGCTGGCGCTGCGCGCCCAAGGGCAGCCTGCCGAACGACCTGTAGGCCGACCGGGACACGCCGGCCGGGACAAGCCGGCAATGCGAGCCGACTTGAGGCCCCGCCCCGGCGGTGACATGGTCCGGCCGCCGCCGCGGCGGAGAGGGAGACCATGCGTTCGCTGAAAGTCCGGTTCGCCCTGCTGCTCGGCGGCACGGCGCTGCTCGCGCTGCTGGCGGCGGCGGGCGTGCTGTGGTCGATCCGGCTGACCGAGAACGTCATCGACCGCACGCTCGCCGCCCAGCACCGGTTGGAGCTTCTCGCCGAACTCTCCGGGCGGCTGGCGCAGTACGGATTCGCCGCCATCGAGAGCATCGGCAACCCGGACGCGCCGCCCGAGGCCCTGTCGGTGACCCGCGACCGGGTCGACGAGGCGCTCAACCGGGTCGACGACGCCCTCGGCGCCGGCATGGCGACCAGTACCAACCTCGAGGACCGGATCCAGTACGTCGCGCGGACCCGGCCGCTCGCCAATGTGCGCGCGGCCCGGGCGATGCTCGATCGGCAGGTCACGCTGGTACGGCGGGAGAGCGATCCCGATCGGCGCAAGACCTCGATGCAGGGCGCCCTCAACGCCTTCGGTGCGATGACCGGGCCGCCGCTCTCGCTGCTGGTCGAGGCCGAGCGGCGCAGCATGAATGCGGGTTCGGAGGCCGCCGCGACCCTGTCGCACCGGCTGACCGCCGCCGCCCTCGCGGCAGCGGTGCTGGCGCTCGCCTTCGTCGGGGTTCTCTACCGCTCGGTCACCCGGCCGACCCTGGCGCGGATCGAGGAGATCCGCCGGGCGGCCGGCGCCGTCGGCAGCGGCGCGCTCGACACGCGGCTCTCGGTCGAGACCCGCGACGAACTCGGGCTTCTCGTGGCGAACTTCAATCGCATGGCCGCCCGGCTCGCCCGCCGCGAGGGACGGCTCGCCGCCGACCGCGCCGCCCTGGAGGACACGGTGGAGGCCCGCACCGCCGACCTGCGCGCGGCCAACGCCCGGCTGGAGATGGTGGACCGCTCCCGGCGCCGCTTCTTCGCGGATGTCAGCCACGAACTGCGCACGCCGCTCACCGTGATTCTCGGCGAGTGCGATCTCGCCCAGCGGACGGCCGAGCGCGCCGCCGGGCGGCCCGTCGATCACGGGCCCGTCTTCGCCACCATCCGCAAGCGCGCCCAGCGCCTCAAGCGGCGAGTGGAGGATCTCCTGCGCGTCGCCCGCTCGGAATCGGGACAGATCGAACTCGACCGGCGCAGCGTGAGCGCGGTGGCGGTGCTCGGCGATGCCGTCGACAGCGCCGGCTCCGAGGCCGCCCGACGCCGGGTCGAGCTCGTGCTGGAGCCCGGCGACCGCGACATCGAGATCAGCGCCGATCCGGAATGGCTGCGCCAGGTCGTCGAGAGCCTGATCGACAACGCCCTGCGCCACGCCACCGGGCTGAGCCGCATCACCGTCGGTCTGAGCGGGCGGGAGACCGCCCAGGGGCATCGGGCCCGCATCACGATCGACGACGACGGTCCCGGCTTTCCCGAGGACGCCGACGGCCTGTTCGAGCGCTTCCGCCGCGAAGCCCGGTCCGGCGAGGCGGGCTTCGGCATCGGCTTGGCTCTGGCGCGATGGGTCGTTGAACGCCATGATGGCGTGATCGGTCTCGGCAAGTCCGAGCATGGCGGCGCGCGGGTGGTCCTCGACCTGCCCGCGCTCGACGAAGGCGTCGGATCGGAGCAGACCGGGGCAGGACACGAGAGGATCGGCGCCGCATGACGACGCGCGTATTGATCGTTGAGGACGATATCGACATCCGCGGCATCCTGGCTCGCGGCCTGGAAGCGGAAGGATTCTCCGTCGGCGTCGCCGGCCGGGTCGAGGACGCGCTCAGCGCCGCCCGCGACGACGCGCCGGAGGCGGTGGTGCTCGACATCACCCTGCCCGACGGCTCCGGCCACGACGTCTGCCGATCCTTGCGCGAGGGCGGCTATCCTGGCGCGATCCTTTTCCTGAGCGCCCGCGACGAGGTGCGCGACCGGGCCGAGGGCCTCGCGCTCGGCGCCGACGACTACATCGTCAAGCCGTTCGTGTTCGACGAGCTGCTGGCCCGGCTCCAGGTCCACCTGCTGCGCCGCCGCGAGGCCGATACGCCGCGCACCGTCTTCACCGCCGGCCGTCTGACGCTCGACGTCAACATCCGCCAGGTCAGTTTCGGCGAGGCCTCGGCCCGCCTCACCCCGCGGGAGGCGGAGCTGCTCGCCCTGCTGATGCAGGAGGTGAACCGGCCGATCTCCCGCGGCGAGATCTTCGACCGCCTCTGGGCCGGCCAGGGCGGCCTCTCCCTGAACGTGGTCGACGTCTATGTCGGCTACCTGCGCTCGAAGCTCTCGGACTTCGTGCGGCTGGGCGGGCCGGTCATCGTCACGGTGCGCGGCAAGGGCTTCATGCTCGACCTGCGGGGCCAGGATTTCCGCCACTGACATCCCGCGGCTTTTCGCTCCGGCAACCCGGCTTCCGCCGAAAGTCTGACCGTCCGGCTCACGCGAACTTGGCTCGAACTTGGGAAGAAACGGCAAGCTGGCTCTTGCAGGCGCGACCGGAATTGGCGATATACCTCCGGCGTGCGAAAACGAGTGCGTCGCCAGTATCTTACGATCCTCTTAATCAAGCGGGATCGGGGGGTTCGGGCGTTCCATAAAGTCGAGGAGAGACACCATGAAGTGGGCCGCCCCCATCGTTTCCGAGATCTGCGTCGGCATGGAAGTCACGAGCTACGAGTCGGCCGAGATCGACACCTTCAACTAAGGTGATCTGAGCCGGGTCGGGGTTGCGGGCATCAGCGGGTTCTCACCATGCATGTCGTGATCCTGGGCTCGGCGGCGGGCGGCGGCGTTCCCCAGTGGAACTGCCGCTGCTCCATCTGTTCCCTGGCCTGGGCCGGTGATCCCCGGGTCAAACCACGCACGCAGTCGAGCATCGCGGTCTCCCCGGACGGGGAACGCTGGCTCCTGCTCAACGCCTCCCCCGACATCCGCCAGCAGATCCAGGCCAATCCGCAGATGCATCCGCGGGAGGGTCTGCGCCACTCGCCGATCCACGCGGTGCTGCTGACCAACGGCGACGTCGATCACGTCGCGGGCCTGCTGACCCTGCGCGAGGGCCAGCCCTTCACGCTCTACGCCACGCCCGGCATCCTGGCCTCCGTCTCCGACAATCGCGTCTTCGACGTGATGGCCGCAGACGTCGTGAAGCGCCGGACGATCGCTCTCGACGAGACCTTCGAGCCGGTGCCCGGCCTCTCGGTGACGCTGTTCTCCGTGCCCGGCAAGGTGCCGCTCTGGCTCGAGGACGCCTCGATGGAGATCGGGGCCGAGACCGAGACCACCGTCGGCACGATGATCGAGGCCGGGGGCAAGCGCCTCGCCTACATCCCCGGCTGCGCCCGGGTGACCGAGGAGTTGAAGGCCCGCGTAACGGGTGCGGACGCGCTCCTGTTCGACGGCACGGTGCTGGAGGACGACGACATGATCCGCGCCGGCGTCGGCACCAAGACCGGCTGGCGCATGGGCCATATCCAGATCAACGGCGAGACCGGCTCCATCGCCTCCTTCGCCGATGTCGAGATCGGCCGGCGGGTTTTGATCCATATCAACAACACCAACCCGATCCTAGTCGAGGACTCGCCCGAGCGCGCCGGTGTCGAGGCGCGCGGTTGGACCGTGGCCCATGACGGCCTGACCCTCGATCTCTGATCGGACACGGGAACCGCGCGAAGGGTCCGGCCTGGAAATTTAGTGCCGGGCTGAATATGTTTTGCACGATACAATCGCGCGGTGTTCGCCCTGCCCAGGCCGGTGCGGGGGTCCATTTAGAAAAGCTCGAACGAGCCTCATCGGAAACGCGACTCGAAGCCGGGGAGACCGAACGCCATGACCGCCCAATTCCCGCCGCCCGTCCCGGAAGCCGGCCAGCGCCTGCTGAGCCACGAGGAGCTCGAGGCGGCGCTGCGCGATATCGGCGCCCGGCGCTACCACAACCTCCACCCCTTCCACCGGCTGCTGCACGACGGCAAGCTCTCGAAGGATCAGGTTCGCGCCTGGGCGCTCAACCGCTACTATTACCAAGCGATGATCCCGGTGAAGGACGCCGCGCTGCTGGCCCGCCTGCCGGATGCGCAGCTGCGCCGGATCTGGCGCCAGCGGATCGTCGACCACGACGGCGACCATGAGGGCGACGGCGGCATCGAGCGCTGGCTCAAGCTCGCCGAGGGCGTCGGCTTCGCGCGCGACTACGTGCTCTCCACCCAGGGCATCCTGTCGGCGACCCGCTTCTCGGTCGATGCCTACGTCCACTTCGTTTCCGAGCGGAGCCTGCTCGAGGCGATCGCCTCCTCGCTCACCGAGATGTTCTCGCCGACGATCATCTCCGAGCGCGTCGCCGGGATGCTGAAGAACTACGACTTCATCACCAAGGAGACGCTGGCCTATTTCGACAAGCGGCTGACCCAGGCCCCGCGCGACGCCGATTTCGCCCTCGACTACGTCAAGCGGCACGCCACCACGCCCGAGATGCAGCGGGCGGCCATGGACGCGTTGACCTTCAAGTGCAACGTGCTCTGGACGCAGCTCGATGCGCTCTACTTCGCCTACGTCTCCCCCGGCATGGTGCCGCCGGATGCGTGGCAGCCGGGCGAGGGCCTCGTCACCGAGAACGCCCCCGCCGAGCCTGGCCCCGCCGCGACACCGACGGCCCAGCCCGCGGCCTTCTCGGGCAGCGACGTGCCGCGCCTGCCCCGCGGCGTGCGCCTGCGCTTCGACGAGGTCCGCAACAAGCACGTGCTGCTCGCGCCCGAGCGCACCTTCGATCTCGACGACAACGCCGTCGCGGTCCTCAAGCTCGTCGACGGCCAGAACACGGTCTCGCAGATCGCCCACACCCTGGGCCAGACCTACGATGCCGACCCGGCCGTCATCGAGGCCGACATCCTCCCGATGCTGGCCGGTCTCGCACAGAAAAGGGTTCTGGAGCGATGAATGCACCGACCCCCGCCCCCTCTCCCGCGGACGTGATTCCGGCGCCCGTGGGTCTGCTCGCCGAGCTGACCCACCGCTGCCCGCTGCGCTGTCCCTACTGCTCGAATCCGCTGGAGCTCGACCGGCGCTCGGCCGAGCTCGACACACAGACCTGGCTGCGGGTGCTGACGGAGGCGGCGGGGCTCGGCGTGCTGCACGTCCACCTCTCGGGCGGTGAGCCGACCGCCCGCAACGACATCGTCGAGATCACGGCCAAATGCGCCGAACTCGGCCTCTACTCGAACCTGATCACCTCCGGCGTCGGCGGTGCGCTGGCCAAGCTCGACGCTCTCTACGATGCCGGGCTCGACCACGTGCAGCTCTCGGTGCAGGGCGTCGACGCGCAGAGCGCCGAGAAGATCGGCGGCCTCAAGAACGCGCAACCTCAGAAAATGCAGTTCGCCGCCCGCGTCACCGAACTCGGCCTGCCGCTGACGCTGAATTCGGTGATCCACCGCGGCAACATCCACGAGGTGCCGGGCTTCATCGATCTCGCGGTCAAGCTCGGCGCCAAGCGGCTCGAGGTGGCCCACACCCAGTATTACGGCTGGGCCTACGTCAACCGCGCCGCCCTGATGCCGGACAAGGCCCAGGTCGACGAGTCGATCCGCATCGTCGAGGCCGCCCGCGAGCGCCTCAAGGGTCAGCTCGTCATCGACCTCGTGGTGCCGGACTACTACGCCAAGTACCCGAAGGCCTGCGCCGGCGGCTGGGGCCGCAAACTGATGAACGTGACGCCGCAGGGCAAGGTGCTGCCCTGCCACGCCGCCGAGACGATTCCCGGCCTCGAATTCTGGTATGTCGGCGACCACTCGCTCGGCGACATCTGGACGAAGTCGCCCGCCTTCGCCGCCTATCGCGGCACGTCGTGGATGAAGGAGCCCTGCCGCTCCTGCGACCGGCGCGAGAAGGATTGGGGCGGCTGCCGCTGCCAGGCGCTGGCGCTCACCGGCGATGCCGCCAACACCGATCCGGCCTGCTCGCTCTCGCCGCTTCACGCGAAAATGCGGGATCTTGCCAAGGAAGAGGCTGCCGAGAACCCACCCGATTATATATACCGCAGCATCGGGACGAATGTGCAAAACCCCCTGAGCGAAAAGGCACCCCTTTGAGACGGACTATCCTGGCAGCCACCCTCGCGGCGGCTCTCTCGACGACGCTTCTCGCGACCACGCCCTTCGCCTGGGCGGCCTCGGACAATGCGGCGGCGACCAAGGACACGGCCAAAGCGCCGAATGCCGGCGCCCTGCTCTTCGAGCAGCCGCAGATGAAGAACACGACGCCCGGCAGCACGCTGTCCTACGACTACCTGCGCCGCAGCGGGATCGTGAAAGGTCCCTACGGCCCGCCGCTCAACGACGCGATCAAGCTCACGATCGAACCCGGCAAGAGCGCCGAGAGCCGCGACATCCGCGTGCAGATGTTCTCCGGCGGCAACCGCGTCCCGGCGGGTCCGTTCACGGACATGGCTGGCAATCCCGTCTTGAGCCTGTTCCTGGAGAACCATCTGAAGGGTCTCGCCGGCCTGCTCGAGGCCAATCCGCGCTACATCAAGAACGCGATCCGCAAGGGCCTGCGCGAGAAGGCGACGGTCACCCCGGTCCAGGTCGATTTCAAGGGCCGCAAGGTCGAGGGCTGGCGCGTCGAGATGAAGCCTTTCGAAGGGGACGCGCAGACCGAGCGGATGCGCGGCTTCGACACCACCACCTACACCTTCATCGTCGCGCCGGAGGTCCCGGGCGAGATCGTCTCCCTCGAGGCGCGGACGCTGAAGCCCGACGGCGGCGAACTCCTCGAAGAGAGGCTCGATTATGACCAGAAGGACTCCTGAGGTCGCGCTCGCCGCGGCGCTGGCGGCGGCCCTCGTCGCCGCGCCCGCGCGCGCCGACGAGAACGATTATCCGACCGATGCGCGGGCCGATTACGTGTTCGGCTGCATGGCCGCCAACGGCCAGACCCGCGAGGCGCTGGAGAAGTGCTCCTGCTCCCTCGACGCCCTCGCCTCGATCCTGCCCTACGACAAGTACGTGCAGGCGAGCACCATCCTCTCGATGCGCCAGGGCATCGGCCAGCGCACCACCGCGTTCAAGTCGACCAAGATGTTCGACGACAAGGTCGCCGACCTGCGCCGGGCCCAGGCCGAGGCGGAGATCCGCTGCTATCGCGGGGCCTCCTGAGCGACCGCAGCTCCGCGAAAGGGCGCGAGGGATCTGGCTAAACGGAATGCGAGGGGCTAGGCCGGCAGGCCTGTCCCCGACGAACCGACGACACCCGATGCCGCCCTCCGCCTCCCCGCCGACGCGCCTGCAAACCCTGCTGCCCGAGCTCGGCCGGCGCACGCTGGTGATGGGCATCCTCAACGTCACGCCGGACTCGTTCTCGGACGGCGGCCGCTTCGAGGGCGTCGAGGCGGCGCGGGCGCAGGCCACGGCGCTGACGCAGGCCGGCGCCGACATCCTCGATATCGGCGGCGAGTCGACCCGGCCCGGCCACACGCCGGTGCCGGCCGCAGAGGAGCAGGCTCGCGTCCTGCCCGTGATCGAGGCGGTGGCGCCCGGCCTGTCGCGCCCGATCTCGATCGACACCTACAAGGCCTCCACGGCCGACGCCGCGCTGAAGGCGGGTGCCACCATCGTCAACGACGTCTGGGGCCTGCAGCGCGAGCCGGACATCGCCCGGGTCGCCGCCGAGCACGGCGCCCCCGTCATCGTCATGCACAATCGCGAGACGATCGACGGCGCGCTCGACATCGTCGCCGACATGCTGCGCTTCTTCGAGCGCTCGCTCGACATCGCCCGCCGCGCCGGTATCCCGGACGGCGACATCGTGCTCGATCCCGGCATCGGTTTCGGCAAGAGCTGGGCGCAGCATCTCGAGGCCCTGCGCCGGCTCCCCGAGATCCGGGCGCTCGGCTTCCCCCTCCTCGTCGGCGTCTCGCGCAAGAGCCTGCTCGGGCGCCTGCACGACCGGGAGACGGCGCCGCGCGACCGCCTCGTCGGCTCGCTCGCCGCGCACGTGCTCGCCGGCTCGCTCGGCGCCGACATCGTGCGCGTCCACGATGTGGCGCCGCATGTGGAGGCCCTGCGGGTGCTCGACGCCGTGATGCGTCCGGATCCGGCCGCCGGGGCCGTTCATGACTGATCGCATCCTCGTCCACCGCCTCGCGGTCTTCGCCCGTCACGGCGTGCTGCCGGAGGAGGAGCGGCTCGGCCAGCGCTTCTACATCTCGCTCGAATGCCGCCTCGACCTGTCGCAGGCCGGGCGCAGCGACGACGTCGCCGCCACCGTGAGCTACGCCGATCTGGCCGAGATCGCCCTCGACATCGCCACCAACCGGCGCTTCTCCCTGATCGAAGCCTTGGCCGAGGCGATCGCCGGGACCTGCCTCGCCCGCTTCCCCCGCATCGAAACGATCGCGGTGCGGATCGACAAGCCGAGCGCGCCGATCCCGGCCGTGCTCGACTACGCGGCCATCGAGATCGTGCGCGGCCGCGCGGACCGGATCTCGCCGACGGAGAAGAGATGACGCGCGCCTATCTCGGGCTCGGCAGCAATATCGGCGACAAGACCGCGAGACTGGCCGAGGCCGTCGAGCACCTCGTGGCGACGCCCGGCATCCGGGTCGCGGCGCGCTCCGGCGATTACCGGACCCCGCCCTGGGGCGACACCGACCAGGACTGGTTCCTCAACGCGGCGGTGGCCATCGACACCGATCTGACGCCGCACGGGCTGCTGGAAGTCTGCCTGTCGGTCGAGGCGGCGCTCGGGCGTGTCCGCGAGCGACGCTGGGGACCGCGGGTGATCGACATCGACGTGCTCGCCTACGAGGGAGCGCAGGTGTCCGACGAGCGCCTCGTGCTGCCGCACCGTTTCGTGCGCGAACGCGCCTTCGTGCTGGTGCCGCTCGCCGAGATCGCACCCGACCTCGTCATCGGCGGCGAGACGGTGGCGCAGGCCCTGGCCAAGCTCGACGCGACGGGGATCGAGCGGATCGAATGAAAGAGGCCCGAACCGCGGTTCGGGCCTTCGATGGCTGGTCTTCGGCAGTGAAGTCCGGGATCACTCCTCCGCCGGACCGAGAGGCCTGTTCTCCTCCTCGGCGAGCAGCGGCACGTCGTATTCCCTCAAGACCTTCTCGATATCGGCCTTGCGTTTGCGCAGGACGGTGTTGATGCTGCGCTTCCAGTCGTTCTCGTTCTGGCGCACGCCCATCGAGACGCGGAAGGTCAGGGGCGGCCGCGCCGACTCGTTGAGGAGCGGCACCACATCCATCGCTACGCCGCTCTGCTTGGCCAGCCAGCCCGCGGCCGGGCCCCAGAGGATCGCCACGTCGATCTTCTTCTCGGCGAGATCGGCGATCACTTCCGCCGCCACCGTCTGGTGCTTGCGCTCGGCTCCGAAAGCGTAAGGCGCGTAGGCGTGGATCCGCTCGCCGACGAGCTTGAGCTCACTCAAGCGGTTGGAAGGGGGCGTGCCAGCGATGATGCCGATCTGCCGATCCTTCAGCCGCGGGTCGTCGAGGGCCTTGATGTCCGGCAGCTCGCCCTTGCGGGCCACGAGGACATAGGCCGAACGGTAATAGGGATTGGTCGGCTGGACGACTTCGCCGCCCGATGTGCCGATGATCAGGTCGCATAGACCGGTCCCGAGGGTGTTGCGGACGAAGCCGGGTCCCTGGGTGAGCCAGTAGTAGCGCAGCTTCACCTTCAGCTCGTCAGCGACGATCTGCGCGATCTTGTTCTCGAAGCCGTCGCCCTTGCGCGCGGAGAAGGGCATGTTGCCGGGATCGCTGCAGACGCGCAGGACATCCTGCGTGACCAGATCCGGCAGGTGCTGCGCCTGGACGGGCCGCGCCCCTGCGGAGAGCAGGAGCGCGGCGACCGCGATCGAAACGAGAGGGCTCGAGCGGGTCATCAGCCGCCGAGGCACTCCTTCTCGGCCGTCTTGGCGCTCTCGGGCTTCTCTTCCTTCTCACCCGGACGGGCGCGGCCCCAGGCACCGGCGGCGCGGGCGCGCAGGTACACGTAGAGGTCGTTGGCGTAGCACATGACGTTCTTGTTGTCGCCGAAGGCCGGCATGACGCTCTCGTTGCCCGCCGTGTGGTTCTGACGTCCACCGGCGAGGATGCCGTAGAACTCTTCGTAGGAGAGACGCTTCAGCGAGTCCTTGAGGACGGGAGCGTAGGTCGAACCCATGCCGTCCGGACCGTGGCAGACGTGGCACTCGGCGTGGTACCGGCGGTACCCGGAATAGGTGTACCAATCGACCTTCTTGCCGTCGTTGGTGATGTGGAAGGTCGGGTGGCCGTCCTTGTCGAGGTACTTGCCATCCTCTTCCTTCACCGCCGTGGCGGCCTTGAGCACGGGCTCGTCAATCTCCTTGGCGTTCGGATCGAGCTTGTTGGCGAGTTCCGGCTTGGCGTCCTGTGCGAAGACGGCGGTCGCGGTCGGAACCGCTCCGAGCAGGGCCGCACCGACGAGACCAAGAACAGCGGTTCTTTTTATCGAAGACAACGACGTTTCTCCCGAGACCATCATGTTGCACCGCAACGTAGATCGTGCGGCTACCAGCAGGCCCTACAGCATAATCATAAAATCATAAAGATGCCGGCGCGATTTCCCGCGCCGGCATCCTTAGGCTCAGTGTCGCAAGCGACGACTTAGTTGTTCGGCAGAGCGAAGACCGTCAGCTGACCACCGAGGTTGGTGTAGCTCGACAGGGCCGCGTAGCCGCCCACCGCGCCGAGACCGGCGTTCGGGTCGGTCAGGCCGGCCGCGAGGCCGATGCCGGCCCAGCCGCCGACGCCCGACAGGACGCCCACGTACTGCTTGCCCTTGTGCTCGTAGGTCATCACGTTGCCGATGATGCCCGACGGGGTCTTGAACTTGTAGAGTTCCTTACCCGACTTCGAGTCGACCGCCTTCAGGTAGCCCTCGAGGGTGCCGTAGAAGACCACGTCACCGGCCGTGGCCAGCGCGCCGCCCCAGGCCGAGAACTGCTCGGGGTTCGACCACTTGATCTTACCGTTCACGCCGTCCCAGGCGATGAAGTTACCCATGCCGCCGTGCGAGCCGGGGGCCGGGTACATCGAGAGGGTCGCACCGACATAGGGCTGGCCCGGGGTGTAGGTCACCCGGAACGGCTCGTAGTCCATGCAGACGTGGTTGGTCGGCACGTAGAACAGGTTGGTCTTGGGCGAGAAGGCCGCCGGCTGCTGGTCCTTCGAACCGAGCGCCGCCGGGCAGATGCCCTTCGAGTTCACGTCCTCGCCGTTCTGCTCGGTCGAGTACTTCGACACGACCAGCGGACGGCCGTAGGTCTTGGAACCCTTGTCCATGTCGACCTTGGTGGCCCAGTTCACGACCGGATCGTACTTCTCGGCGACGAGCAGTTCGCCGGTGGCGCGATCGAGCGTGTAGCCGAAGCCGTTACGGTCGAAGTGCGTCAGGAGCGGGCGCTCCTTGCCGTCGATCTTCTGATCCGTGAGGATCATCTCGTTGATGCCGTCGTAGTCCCACTCGTCGTGCGGGGTCATCTGGTAGACCCACTTGGCCATGCCGGTGTCCGGGTTACGCGCCCAGATCGTCATGGACCACTTGTTGTCGCCCGGACGCTGCTTCGGGTTCCAGGTCGAGGGGTTGCCCGAGCCGTAGTAGAAGAGGTCGAGCTTGGGATCGTAGGAGAACCAGCCCCAGGTGCAGCCGCCGCCGGTCTTCCACTGATCGCCTTCCCAGGTCTTCAGCGAGGAGTCCTTGCCGACCGGCTTGCCGAGCGAGGTGGTCTTCTCGGGGTCCATGATCATGTCGGCGTCGGGGCCCTGGGAGTGGCCGCGCCACACCTTCTTGCCCGACTTCAGGTCGTAGGCGGTGACGTGGCAGTTCACGCCGAACTCGCCGCCGGAGATGCCGACGATGACCTTGTCCTTCACCGGGAGAACGGTGGCGGTGTTGGTCTCACCCTTGGACGGGTCGCCGTTCTTGACCGACCAGTTGACCTTGCCGGTCTTGGCGTCGAGCGACACGAGCGTGGTGTCGGCCTGGTGCAGGAGGATGGCGCCGTCGGCGTAGGCCAGACCACGGTTGACCGTGTCACAGCACATCACCGGGATCACGGACGGATCCTGCTTGGGCTCGTACTTCCACACGATCTTGGCGCCCTGGTCGAGGTCCAGCGCGTAGACGATGTTCGGGAAGGGCGTGTGGACGTACATGATGTTGCCGACGACGAGCGGGGAGCCCTCGTGGCCGCGCAGAACGCCGGTCGAGAAGGTCCAGGCAACCTGGAGGTTCTTGACGTTGTTGGCGTTGATCTGGTCGAGCTTGGAATAGCGGGTGTTGGCGTAGTCGACGGTCTGAAGAACCTGCTCCGCCGGGTTGGCGATGCCCTTCATGACGCTTTCGTTGGCCAGGGCCGGGCTCGCAGCAGCGAGACCCGCACCGAGGGCGAGAAGATGTACCGCTCTCATGGATTCCTCCGACAGGTCTTATCGGCCGGCGGACAGCAGCCCGCTGCCTGCCCTGGATTGACCTGCTGTTTGCGACAGGGATCGTATTCGCTCCGGCAGCTCGCGATCGTTGCCATGGGAGCAGGATAATCCTGCATTCCCGGCAACTTACACGGCTGGTTCCGCATCCCCGAGCGGCCCCCTCAAACCGAAGCTTGAACGAACTCTAAGAAAATTTCCGGCGGCGTCAACTCGATTTCGCGCGTGGAATGTCGCAGCTGACACAGCCTTTATCATGGAATTTTTCTGATAAAACGCTGTTTTTGCAATGCACCATTTAATATGCAGCGCACACATCTCGCTTTTTCTTTGGCGGGTCATTGGTCCCAAACATCTGGCGGAATGCGCCGCCTGCATGGGCCGGCCAAATTTTCCCATCACGCATGCAGAAATAGCACTTTAATTCCTGCCATCGCTCGGTTTCGCTCTGATACTTGCTGCCGCAGCGCAAAACCGGACACGGCCCGAACCGGTGCGGGCGGACAGCGCGGACGGCTCCGACAGGCGCTCCGGCCACGGGAAAATTTTGCATCGAAGCGTTCCGCTTATCCTTAAGAGACAGCGGCGATGCCCGGGAAGAATCGGCAATCGGCCTCGCGCGAGTCGCCTCGCATCGTCCGCCCGCGGCCGCATCGACCGCCGGCGACGGCGCTTCACAGGGCAACGATGGCGGGGAAGCGGGCGGCCAGGCTCCGACGGGTTGTATCGGCCCAAGCCCGGTCGCGCTCGGCGCGTAACCGCTCGAGGGGAATGTTCGCCAGGAGGTGGGCGGGCCGGGGCGAGACCAGCAGGAGCCGGTCCGCGATCTCGATGGCCTCGGCGACGTTGTGCGTGACCATCAGGACGCTCGTACCGGTCCGGCCGACTGCCCCGACTACCAGTGCGCGCAGGGACGCGGCCGCCGCGTCGTCGAGGGAGACGAAGGGCTCGTCGAGAACGAGGATTCGCGGCTCCAACGCCAAAGCCCGCGCCAGCGCCACGCGGCGCTGCATCCCGAGCGATAGCGCGCCGGGATAGTGCGCGCGCCAGGAGGTGAGCCCGAGCGATTCGAACAGATCGTCGAGGTCGCGCCCCCGGCGCGCACGGGGCAGACCGAGACGGACATTCTGCTCGATCGTGCGCCAGGGCAGCAGCCGCGGATCCTGGAACACCATCGCGATCCCGGCCCGGGACGGTTCCGGGCTGACGCTGCCCTCGAAATCGCGGTCGAGGCCGAGCAGGATGCGCAGGGTCGTGGTCTTGCCCGCGCCGGAAGGTCCGATCAGGCAGGTGATCTCGCCGGCATGCAGCTCGAAGGCGAGGCCGCGCACCGCCTCGACGGCCTCGGTGCGCGCCCGGCGGCCGGGCCTGCGATAGACCTTGCGCTCCACACGCACCGTCAGAAGCGGCGCGGGCTCGGCGCCGATCGCCGCGGGACCGGTCTCAGCGCCAGCGGCGGACATGGGCGTCGAGGGGCTGGAGCAGGAGGGCGTCGATGGCGAGCATCACGCTCATGAAGACGAGGCTGTAGCCGATCACCGCGGTGACGTCGAAGAGGGTGAAGTAGTAGTTGATGGCAAAACCCACCCCGTTCGGGCGCCCGAGCAGCTCGACCACCAGCACGATCTTCCAGGCGAGCGAGATGCCGGAGCGCGCCGCCGCCACCATGAAGGGCTGGAGCTGCGGCAGCAGCACGTGGGCGATCCAGGTGCGCCGGTCGAAACGGTAGGTCGTGGCCATCTCCTCCAGGCCGGGATCGAGGCCGCGCGCGCCCTCGCGCATGATGACCGCGACATTGGGCAACTTGTTGAGCGCCACCGCGACGATGGCGGCGGTCTCGGTGAGCCCGAGCCAGACATAGGCCAGCACCGTGATGACGAGGGCCGGCGTGTTGAGGATCACGAGGAGGGGCGTGTCGAGCAGCCGGTCGGCAAGGCGCGAGCGCCCCAGGGCGATGCCGAGCAGCACGCCGAGGCTCATGGCGATCACGAAGGAGACCGCGACGCGGGCGAGGGTGACGCCGACATTGAAGAGGAGACTGCCCGTTTCCGCCTCGCGCAGGACGAAGGCGAGCACCGCGCTCGGGGCCGGCAGGGTCCGTATGTCGGCGTAGACCGAGACGCCCTGCCAGAGGGCGAGCAGGACAGCGAGGGAGAGGAGGCGCGCGAGCAGGGCCATGCGAAGCGTCAGCGGACCGAAGCCGTCATCGCGGCATCGTCAGCCATTGCCCGCGGCGTCGAGATAGAGGTCCGGCGGCAGCGTCTTGCCGGCACCGAGGAGCTGCGGCCCCCCGAACCGGTCCAGGGCGGCGTAGATGCGCTCGCCGTCCGCGCGCTCGGCGGCGATCGGCCGGCGCGGAATGCCGGCGAGGAAGTCGCGCTTGAGGGTCGAGAAGGTGGCGTCGTCCTCCGCCGCCATGAGCGGGCGGACCGTCTCCCACAGGGCCGGCTCGTTCGCCAGCGCGTCCTTGGCGGCGGCCGAGGCCCGGGCGAACCCGCGCACCACCTCGCCCCGGTCGGCCACGGTCTGGCCCTCGTAGAGATAGCCGATCAGCGAGACCGCCCCCTTGGCGCCGAAGGCCCGCATCACGTCGTCGGCCGAGATCAGCCGCTTGAAGCCCTTGGCCTCGAGACGCGCGCAGAACTGCCAGTAGAGCAGGGCCGCGTCGAGCTCGCCGCTCTCCAGCTTCTGCGCCAGCAGCGGCGGCGCGCCGTAGGCGATCTGCGCGGCGGTGTCGAGTTCGAGTCCCGCCATCTCGCGCGCCTGCGCCTTGAGCAGGATCCAGTTCTTGTCGAGCGCCCCGCCGGCCACCCCGAGCCGCTTGCCCGAGAGCGCCTTCAGGTCGGTGATCGGACTTCCGGCCGGCACCATCAGCGCGCCCTCGGTGGTCGAGTAGGGCGAGAAGCGCACGCCGCGTCCCTCGTTGCCGAGCCGGGCGGCGAAGATCAGGTCGCCGACGATCGCGTCCACCTGACCGCCGAGGAAGGCGATGCGGGCGGCGTCGTTGCCGGCGAGCTTGACGATGTCGAGGGTGAAGCCGTTGGCCGTATCGAAGCCGCGCGCCTTGATCACCGCGGCCTCCCAGGAGGCGGTGCCGAAGGGCAGCACGCCGAGCCGGAATGTCTCGCCCGCCGCCCGCGCGCGGCGAACCGTCGGCAGCGCCGCCGCGAGCGACAGGGCCGCCGTCGCGAGCATTCCGCGCCGTGACAGCATGGGCGTCCTCATGAATTATCGATCAGACCGTCCCGCCTCTTCGGAAGCGGAAGTTTCTGTTGAATTTTTTAATAGGGACTCGGCTCCGCCCCGTCCACAGCCGGCCCCGGCGTTTCCTCTGCGACATGCGGGCCCGAACGCTCCCGATCCGGCTTGCGCCGCCGCCCGTCCGGACGCAGGTTTTCGCCGGTTCCAAGGTTCGCCGGTTCCAAGGGAGGTGACGATGGCACAGGCACGCGAGGGCGTCCTCGACGACGCGACGGTCGAGCGGCGGCTCAAGGAGGAGCTTCCGGCATGGCGGCTCGAGGACGGCTGGATCCGCCGGACCTACAAGACCGCCTCCTGGAAGAGCACGCTGATGGTGATCAACACGGTCGGCCATCTGGCCGAGGCCGCGTGGCACCACCCGGACCTGACCGCCTCCTACGCCTGGGTCGAGGTGCGGCTCATGAACCATGCCGCCAAGGGCATCACCGAGAAGGACTTCGCCCTCGCCCGGAAGATCGAGGAGGTGGTGTCCTGGCAGCCCGGCACCGAGGGCGGCGCCCTGGAGGGGACGCCGAGCGATCCCCGCTTCGCCTACATCAAGTACGACAAGTAGCCGGTTCGCCGATCAGGCCGGGGCGCACGAGCCCGGCCTCAGGCGACGCCGTGCTGACGGAACCACTCCTGCAGCCGCTTCCATCCGTCCTGCGCCGGCTCGGCGCGGTAGCTCGGGCGGTAATCGGCGTGGAAGGCGTGCGGCGCGTCCGGATAGACGACGAACGCGCAGGTCTTGGCCGCCTCCCGGCAGGCCTCCTTCATCCGGTCGATCGTGGCGACGGGGATGCCCTGATCGGCACCGCCGTAGAGGCCGAGCACCGGCGCCTTGAGATCGGCGGCGACGTCGACCGGATGCTTCGGCATCAGGTCCGAGGCGTCGCCGACGAGGCGCCCGTACCAGGCGACGCCCGCCTTCACGTTCGGATTGTGCGCGGCGTAGAGCCAAGTGATGCGCCCGCCCCAGCAGAAGCCGGTGATGCCGAGCCGGGCCGTGTCGGCCTTGCCCGTCCCCTTGGCGAAGGCGACCGCCGCGTCGAGGTCGCTCATCACCTGCGCGTCGGGCACCTTGGAGACGACCTCGCTGACGATCTGCTGGATGTTCGCCAACTTCGAGACATCGCCCTGCCGGGCGTAGAGTTCGGGCGCCAGGGCGAAGGTGCCGAGCTTGGCCAAGCGGCGGCACACATCCTTGATGTGCTCGTGCACGCCGAAGATCTCCTGGATGACCAGCACCGTCGGGAAGGGCCCGCCCTCGGCCGGCATCGCCCGGTAGGCCGGGATCTCGCCGTCCGGCGTCGGGATCCTCACCTCGCCGGCCGTCAGCCCGTCGGTGTCCGTGGCGATGGTGGTCTGGGCCGCGACCGGCTGCACCGCGAGGGCGAAGCCGCTGGCGAGGCTCGTGGCGATTACGGTGCGGCGCGAGAGGGTCGTCTGAGCCGCGAGGCTTCGAAGGTCGGCGTCGAAAGCGGTCATGCGCGCCTCAAAGAGTGAAACCATCGAGCGGGCCGGAGCCCGGCGGCAGAAGTAGGGGCGCATCCGCCGACGGCGATGGTCGCGTGTTCGCTTCCGCCGCGGCGGTGCCCACCACATCCACTCCCGAGCCGAAACCCCGGCGACTTCGCATCCGTGCGGGATCAGGCCCGGGTCCTCGCCGGTTGCGCCCTCAGGCCCCTTCCGAGACTTGTGATGATGACAGTCCGAGACGAGCGGAGCGGCTCCGCCGCGCGCGCAACCTTCTCTCCTCCTCAACCCGGCGGACTGGCCCCCGCGCTTCTGCGCAACATCCGGGCTCTGCAGGAACGCCGGAACGCGGCGGAGCACGACGCCTCCCTGCGGGATCGCGTGGCGGAGGCGATCACGCGGTTCACGGGCAGCATGACGTTCGTTGCGCTGCACGTCGTGCTGTTCGGCTTCTGGACCCTGGTGAATACGGGACTGCTGCCGGTCCTGCCGAAATGGGACGCATCCTTCGTGATCCTCGGCACCTCGGCCTCCGTCGAGGCGATCTTCCTCTCGACCTTCGTGCTGATCAGCCAGAACCGCATGGCGGAGGCGGCCGACAAGCGGGCCGATCTCGATCTTCACATCAGCCTTCTGGCCGAGCACGAGGTGACGAAGCTCGTCACGATGGTATCGGCCATCACGGAGCGGATGGGGATCGAGACGCCGGCGGATCCCGAGGTCGGCGAACTCAGCCAGGATGTGGCGCCCGATGCCGTCCTCGACGAGATCGAGCGGAACGGCCGCGCCTGAGGTCAGGCTCGCCAAAAAGAAAGGCCGGGCGAACCCGGCCTCTCTCCCGTCAGCTTGCGAGGAAGCTTACTTCCCGCCCATCGCGTCGGCCTTCTGGATCAGCGCCTCGGCCATCCGGATCGAGGCGATGTCGATGAGGCGGCCGTCGAGGGAGACGGCGCCGCGGCCGGCCTTGGCGGCCTCTTCCATGGCCTCGAGGATGCGGCGGGCCTTGGTGACCTCGGCCTCGGAGGGGGTGAAGACCTCGTTGGCCAGATCGATCTGCGAGGGGTGGATCGCCCACTTGCCCTCGAAGCCGAGCGCGGCGCAGCGGCGGGCCGCCGACTTGTAGCCGTCCGGATCGGAGAAGTCGCCGAACGGACCGTCGATCGGCCGGAGCCCATAGGCGCGGCAGGCGACCAGCATGCGGTTCTGGGCGAACAGCCACGGGTCCTGCCAATGGGTCTGGCGGTTGCCGGCCTCGTCCTTGTCGGTGAGCACCGAGTAATCGGGATTCACGCCGCCGATCACGGTGGAGCGGGCCCGCGTCGAGGCGGCGTAGTCGGCCACGCCGAAGGACATCGCCTCAAGGCGCTTGGAGGAGGTGGCGATCGCCTCGACATTGGCCATGCCGAGCGCGGTCTCGATCAGCACCTCGAAGCCGATCTTCTTCTCGCGCTTCTTGGCCTGCTCGATCTGCGTCACCAGCACGTCGATGGCGTAGACGTCGGCCGGCACGCCGACCTTGGGGATCAGGATCATGTCGAGGCGCGGACAGGCCTCCACGATATCGACGACGTCGCGGTACATGTAGTGGGTGTCGAGACCGTTGATGCGGATCATCATGGTCTTGTTGCCCCAATCCAGGTCGTTCAGGGCCTGGATGATGTTGGTGCGGGCCTTCTCCTTGTCGTCGGGCGCGACCGCGTCCTCGAGGTCGAGGAAGATCACGTCGGCGTTCGAGGCGGCCGACTTCTCCATGAAGGTCGGGTTGGAGCCGGGAACCGCGAGTTCCGAGCGGTGCAGGCGGGGTGTGGCCTGCTGGATCAGGGTGAAGCTCATCGGGAGTCCTCCGTTCTTTGAGACCGTCTTGTCCTGCGCGCGGTCACTTTCACAGATTGCGTGCCGCGCTTCTATCTCGCGCGCCCGGCCCGGCCGTCCAGCCGGGTCCGAGACACGTCGTCGAGATTGTATGCATTATCCAGTCGCGCCGAAGCCGACGGCGATGCAGTTGATCGAGAGCAGCAGGGCGGACTTCACCGCCTCGCGCTTGTCCTCGTCGGTTTCGCTGCGGTAGCGGCGCAGCAGCTCGACCTGCTCGCGGCTGACCTGGTTGATGGTCGGCAGCCGGCCGCGCAGGCGCTCGCTGAATTGCGGGAAGCGCTGGGCGAGTTCGCCGTCGCCGGAGACCCGCAGCACCATCTCGCGGGTCAGCGCGTATTCCTGCTCGATCATGCCGAAGATGCGCGCGCGGATGCCCTCGTCCTCGACGAGGCCGGCATAGTCGCGGGCGATCTCCAGATCGACCATCATCAGCGTCTTCTCGACCTCGTCGAGGACGAGGCGGAACACCCGGCAATCCCGGAACATGCGCTTGAGCAGGGCTTCGCCCTGTTGCCCGCGCACGTCGATGAAGCTCTTCAGCCCCGAGCCGACGCCGTACCAGCCGGTGATGACGTGGCGGTTCTGCGACCACGCGAACACCCAGGGGATCGCCCGCAGATCCGAGAGCGACTTGGCGCCGAAGCGGCGTGCGGGCCGCGAGCCGATATTGAGCAGGGCGATCTCGTCGAGCGGGCTCGCCGCCTGGAAGTAATCGACGAGGCCGTCCGCCTGGAGCAGGTTGACATAGGCCGCCCGCGAGGCGCCCGAGAGCGCCTCCAGCGCGTCGTCGAGTTCGGCGCGCGAGCCGTTGCCGTTCCCTTCCGAGAGCAGGGCGTGCTCGAAGACCGAGGCCGCCAGCAGCTCCATCTGGTAGGCCGCCGTGCCGCGGTTGGCGTATTTGAACGAGACGACCTCGCCCTGCTCGGTGATGCGGAAGCGGCCCTGGATCGAGCCCGGCGGCTGCGCCGCGATGCCGCGATGGGTCGGCACGCCGCCGCGGCTCACCGAGCCGCCGCGGCCATGGAAGAAGGCGATCGGCACGCCGAGATGGTTGCCGAGCGTCGTCAGCCGCACCTGCGCCTTGTACAGCTCCCAGTTCGAGGCGATGAAGCCGCCGTCCTTGTTGGAATCGGAATAGCCGATCATCACTTCCTGCACCCCGCCCTGCCAGCGGGTGGAGCGGCGCACCACGGGGATGCCGAGCAGCTCCTTCATGATGGTCGGCGCGGCGCGCAGGTCGTCGATGGTCTCGAACAGCGGCACGATCGGCAGCGGGCAAATCTCGGTGCCGGTGGCGTCGAGGAAGATGCCGGCTTCCTTGGCCAGCAGGTAGGCGCCGAGCACGTCCACGGTCGAGCGCGTCATCGACAGGATGAAGGCGCCGAACGCCTCGCGGTCGAGGGTGTCGCGCATCTCGCCGACCAGGGCGAAGGTGGCGAGCGTCTCGCGGGCGTCGTCGGGCAGCCGGTCGGCGAAATCCTCGAACGAGGTCTCCGGCGTCCGCGGCCGGGCGAGTTCGGTGAGCAGCCACTCCTTCCAGGCGGGTGCATCGAGCGCCGGCGGCTCGCGGTCGCCGTTGCGCAGCTTCCACAGGGCGTGCAGCGTCTTGGTGGTGCGGGTCGAGTTCTCGCGGAGATCCAGCCGCACGGTGGAGAAGCGGAAGATCTCCACCATCCGCCGCACCGGCCGCACGATGTCGGTGGCGAGCGCCCCGCACTTGGCGTCGGCGAGCCCCTTCTCGAGGGTGCGCAGGTCGTTGATGAGCCCGTCCGCGCTCGGATAATCGGGGCCGACCGAGCGGGCGCCCTTGTTGCGGGCGATGGTGGCTTCGAGCTTGCGCAGCACGCAGGAGAGGAACTGGCGGTAGGCCTCGCCCGGGTTGCGGTTGGCGATGGCGCGCCCGTCACCGGACTCGGCGAGCATGTGGGCGAGTTCCTGGCGGAACGCCTCCGGCACCGGCAGCGAGCGCTCGGTGATCGAGAGCACCCGGCCGAGATGGGTGATGCCGTCGCGGTAGCGCCGCAGGCTCGCCAGCGCATTGCGCTGCAACGTCTCGCGGGTGACGCTGGCGGTGACGTAGGGATTGCCGTCCCGGTCGCCGCCGATCCAGCTTCCGAACTGGAAGAAGGGCGGCACCTCGAAGGTCTCGTCGGGATAGTATTGGGCGAGGCTCTCCTCGAGGGAGACCATCACCTCGGGCAGCATCTCGAACAGGGTCTCGTCGAAGAAGTGCAGGCCCCAGGCGACCTCGCGCTCGACGGTGGCCTTCTCCAGATGCAGCTCGCCGGTCATCCAGATCAGTTCGATCTGGTCGCGCAGCTCGTTCATCAGGCCGTTGCGCTCGCGCTCGGTCCAGCGCGGCAGCTCCAGCTCGCGCAGCACGAGGTAGATCCGGCGCAGCTTCTCCAGCACCGTCACCCGCTTGCCCTCGGTGGGGTGGGCGGTGATCGTCGGGCGGATGCGCAGATCCTTCAGCAGGGTGTGGATCTGCTGCGGACCGATGCCCCGGGCGGAGGCTTCCGCCAGAACCTTGGCGAAGGATCCGTTCAGCGCCTCGCGGCCCTGGTCGCGCTCGACATGGCGGCGGCGGCGCATGGCCGCGTTCTGCTCCGCGATCGAGACGAGCTGGAACCAGATGCCC
The DNA here is from genome assembly GCF_014199985.1 of Methylorubrum rhodesianum. Lineage (GTDB taxonomy): Bacteria > Pseudomonadota > Alphaproteobacteria > Rhizobiales > Beijerinckiaceae > Methylobacterium > Methylobacterium rhodesianum. The sequence continues at coordinate 80,713 of NZ_JACHOS010000008.1, forward strand.
TGCACCTGCAGCGCGCGGGCCAGCATTTCCGGCGTGAAGGAGGAGATGTCGGCGCGCCCGTGCAGCACGTCCTCCAGCTCGGGATCGTGGCGGCGCGCCACGTCGAGCAAGGCGTGGAACAGGATATCGAGGGCGTCCTCGGTCGCCGTGCCGGTGATGACCGGCGGCGCGAAGGTCGAGTCGGTCGCGGCTGACGGCCGGGCGTGCAGCGTCTTGGTCATGGGATCCCCCCTGGCGAGGTTCTCTTTTCGGACTCCCGTGGGCAGGCCTGCGGGACGGTGGATCACTCCGATCCACAAAGCCCCCTCCTCCCGAACGCGAGGCCGAAGCGAGGAGGGGCAGATCGTTCAAGTCAGGTGAGGCGGTACCGCTCGCACCACCCCGAAGCCCCCTCCCCGCTCGGAAGAGGGGGACAGCGCGATTACGCCGCGCGGGCGAGCACGTCGGCCACGGTCCGGCCGAAGGAGCCCGGATCGGGCGCGACGGTCAGGCCGTAGGACTTCATGATCTCGGCCTTCTCGGCGGCGCTGTCGCCGGTCGCCGAGATGATCGCGCCGGCATGCCCCATGCGGCGGCCCTTCGGCGCAGTCAGTCCGGCCACGAACCCGATCACGGGCTTCGAAAAGTTCTCCTTGATCCAGGCCGAGGCCTCGGCCTCCTGCGGGCCGCCGATCTCGCCGATCATCAGCACGGCCTCGGTCTCCGGGTCCTGCTCGAACAGGGCGAGGCGGTCGAGGAACGAGGAACCGTTGATCGGATCGCCGCCGATGCCGACGGAGGTCGAGATGCCGATGCCGAGTTCCTTCATCTGGGCGGCGGCCTCGTAGCCCAGCGTGCCGGAGCGGGAGATCACGCCGACCTTGCCCGGCAGGTAGATGTGGCCGGGCATGATGCCGAGCATCGACTTGCCCGGCGAGATGATGCCGGCGCAGTTCGGGCCGACCACCATCGTGCGCTTCTCTTTCGGGTAGCGCCGCAGGTAGCGCTTCACCCGCATCATGTCCTGGGCGGGGATGCCGTCGGTGATGGAGCAGACGAGCTTGAGGCCGGCATCGGCCGCCTCCATGATCGCGTCCGCCGCGAAGGGGGGCGCCACGAAGGTGATCGAGGTGGTGGCGCCGGTGGCGGCGACCGCCTCCTTGACGGTGTTGAACACCGGCACGCCGCAATGGGTCTTGCCGCCCTTGCCCGGGGTGACGCCGCCGACGACGTTGGAGCCGTAGGCGATCATTTCCTTGGCGTGGAAGGTGCCCTTGTCGCCGGTGATGCCCTGGACGAGGATCGGGGTCTTCTCGTCGATGAGAATGCTCATGGCGTGATTCCTCCCCCGTTCGTCAGTGCTTGGCGCCGTGGCAGGCTTCGACGGCCTTGCGCGCGGCTTCCGTGAGGGTGTCGGCGGTGATGAGGTCGAGCCCGCTCTCGGCGAGGATTTTTTGGCCCTCCTCGACATTCGTGCCGGCGAGACGCACCACCAGGGGTACGTCGATCTTCACCTCGCGCGCGGCCTTCACCACGCCCTCGGCGACCCAGTCGCAGCGGTTGATGCCGGCGAAGATGTTGACGAGGATCGCCTTCACGTTGCGGTCGGACAGGACGAGACGGAAGGCCGTCGCAACCCGGTCTGGGCTGGCACCACCACCCACATCCAAGAAATTCGCCGGCTCGCCGCCCGCGTGCTTGATCATGTCCATGGTCGCCATGGCCAGACCCGCGCCGTTGACGATGCAGCCGATCTCGCCGTCGAGGCCGATATAGCTGAGATTGTGCTCGGCGGCCTGGGCCTCGCGGGGATCGCCCTGGGACGGGTCGTGCATGTCCGCGATGTTGCGGCGGCGGAACAGGGCGTTGTCGTCGAAGGACATCTTGGCGTCGAGCGCCAGCACCCGGTCGTCCTTGGTGACGACGAGCGGGTTGATCTCCAGCATGGTGCCGTCGCAGTCGCGGAACGCCCGGTAGGCGTTCATGATGGTCTTCACCGCGGCGGAGACCTGCTTGATGTTGAGGCCGAGCTGGAATGCGATCTCGCGGGCCTGGAACTGCTGCAGGCCGACCGCGGGCTCGACCACGACCTGGATCAGCGCCTCGGGCTCCTTGGCGGCGATCTCCTCGATATCCATGCCGCCGCGCTGGGAGGCGATGACGCGCACGCGCTCGGCCTTCCGGTCGAGGACGTAGCCGAGATAGAGCTCGCGCTCGAACGGGTCGGCGGTCTCGACGTAGACGCGCTGGACCGGCTTGCCCTCAGGCCCGGTCTGGAGGGTGACGAGGCGTTTTCCCAGCAGGTCGCGGGCCGCGTCGCGCACTTCGTTGTAGGTGCGGCAGAGCTTGATCCCGCCCGCCTTGCCGCGGGCGCCGGCATGGATCTGAGCCTTCACCGCCCAGAACGAGCCGCCGAGCTCGGTCGCGGCATAGACCGCCTGATCCGGGCTGAAGGCCACGGCGCCCTTCGGGACGGCGACCCCGAAGCTCGCGAGCAGCTCCTTGGCTTGGTACTCGTGAACGTCCATCGAGACCTCCTTCGCGTTTCCGTCGTTTTTGTTGGGCCAACCTTCGCGGAAAAATTACTTTCCGGGAAGCGGGTCGGCTCTCAATTTTTTCTTGTTTAGGACTTTAGTTTGCTTGCCCGGCAGAGACTTAGCGGGCTTCTAAACTGCGGATCGTGCGACGAAGGCACGGATCACGGCGATGCGCCCCGCTCTCGCCCTCATCCCGATGTGCCGGCGCGCGGCGTCCGCTTCGAAGGATCCTCGGGGATCGCCCGAGATCCGCAGCATCCTTCGGGGCCGCTTCGCGGCACCTCAGGATGAGGGTCGGGGTTGGACGTCGTTTGCCCCGCCCTGGCGAGGCGGAGGCGAAGCGATCCAGTGCCTTGGCGCCCCAGGCACGTCGCTCCCCTGGATTGCTTCGCGTTCGCTCGCGATGGCGGCAGAGGCGCGATCCGCCCCGGCCTCAGTTCACCTTGGCCTTCACGACCTCGTAGACGCGCTCGTTGATCGCGCCCGCCTCGCCGAGCAGGGATTCCAGCTCCTTCAGCCGCTCCTCGGCGAAGGCGCGGTCGTCCAGGCCCTTGGCGTTGACGTAGACGTTGAGCGCCGCCGAGCGCAGGCCGGCATAGGCCGAGAGCACCGCGACGCCCGCGTCCGAAATCACGTTGAGATTGCCCTTCTCGGCGACGATCTCGGCGAGATCGATCACCTCGCGGCAGACGCGGCAGCAGGCGAGCGGGACGTCGGTGGCGGTCTTCAGCGCCTCCTGGATCTTGGCGGCGCGGGCGGCCTTCTCCTCGTCGGTGTTCTTCGGCAGCCCGTAGGCGCCCATCACCGCATCGAACGCCTCGACGTCGTCGGCGATCATGCCGGTCAGCGTCCGGCGCAGGCCTTCCGACTTCTCCAGCACCTGCTTCAGGTCGGCCTCAACCTCGACGTACTTCTTCTTGCCGATGGTCAAGTTGCAGACCATCGAGACCAGCGCCGCGCCCATGGCACCGGAGATCGCCGCGGCCCCGCCGCCGCCGGGGGTGGGCGCCGAGCTCGCCAGACCGTCGAGGAATGTTTCGATCGTCTCGTTCGCGGCCATGGGTCCCTCCCCTGTCGGTTCTTGTTGATTCACCGAGGCGGCGCCGAAGGCCGGCGCCGCCCCAAATCCTTGTTCTTGCATCGTCCCGAAAGCCGGCAACCACCGTTCGGGACGATGCTCTGGGCCGTTAGGCGTCAGGCCATTTCCTTGGCGAGCTTGTAGATCTCCTCGGCGTCGAAGACGCCCTCGCTCGACTCGAACAGCTTGGCGATGCAGGCGCGGTGCAGCTTGAGCTTCAGGCCGCCGATGCCGAGCGCGCCGAAGGCGCGCTTTCCGCCATACTCCTTGCCCTTGTCGGTCGCCTCAATGCCGCCGATGCCGAGCGGCGGCTGGGCGTTGTAGTCGGCCACGATCTCGACCGAGGACTCGTTCTGCCAAGCCGCCTGCGGCAGCAATTCGAGGCCGATCGCGCCGGCGGTGAAGATGAGGTGGGCGCCCTTGATCACCTCCGAGCGCGAGGCGTCGTCCGGGGTCTCGGCGGCGGTGACGTTCACCTTGAAGCGCTTGTTCACGGAATCGGCCGCGGCCTGCGCCTTGTCGAGCTTGCGCCCGCACAGCACGACCTCGGCGCCCTCGCCGGCGAGCAGCGCCGCCGAGCGCATGCCGACCGGGCCGGTGCCCGCGAGCACCACGGCCTTCTTGCCCTTGACCGAGCCGCCCGCCGCCTTGACGACGAGCGCCACGCCCGCCGCGGCGGTGGTGTTGGAGCCGTTCGAATCCAGCATGCAGGACACGCGGAACGGGCCGAAGAAGCGCTTCTTCACTGCCGCGAACACCCGCTCGCCGGCCGCCATGTCGCCGCCGCCGACGAAGATCGCCGTCGACTGCTTCTCCTTGCCGCCGCGGGTGTAGATCGTGCCGTCGACATAGGCGCCGACGTTCTCGGGCGTGACGTTGCCATAGCCGGTGATGTGGTCGGCACCGCCGTCGTAGCCGACGACGACGTCGAACACGCTCGGCGTGGGATCGGTGTCGAACTGGAAGAGCAGCTTCTTGGACATGGTTCCTCTGGCCGGTTGGTCATGGACCGCGGTGACGGATCACGCGGCGCCTCTGCATGGAGGATCAGCCCGGGGCCGTGCAGCCCCGGTCGTCCTCGCCCCTTAGATTCTTTTCGTGACGCGGCCCCGTTCCGAGGCCGGCGCGCCTTACGCTTCGACGACGTTCTGCGGCTTGCCCGCGACGAAGGCCTCAACGTTGTCCACGAGCTGGTCGGCGAGGATCTGCATCGCCTCCTTGCTTGCCCAGGCGACGTGCGGGGTGACGATCAGGTTCGGCAGGTCGGCCTCGCACAGGATGTTGCCGTCCTTCGGGGGCTCCTGGGCGACCACGTCGAAGCCGGCGCCGCCGATCGTGCCGTCCTTGAGCGCCTGGAGTAGCGCCGCCTCGTCCACGAGCCCGCCGCGAGCCGTGTTGATGAGGATCGCCGACTTCTTCATCTTCTTGAGCTGCTCGGCCCCGATCATGTTCTTGGTGTCGGGGGTGAGCGGCACGTGCAGCGTGATGACGTCGGACTGGGTCAGGATCGTCTCGAGATCCACGAGGCCGTCCTGCGGGAACACGTCGTAGGCCAGCACCTTCATGCCCAGCGCCTCGGCCCGCTTGGCGATCGACTTGCCGAGCGCCCCGTAGCCGATGATGCCGAGCGTCGAGCCGGCGATGTCGTAGATCGGATAGTCGAAGTAGCAGAACTGCTTCGACTTGTTCCAATCACCCCGGCGCACGGAATTGGCGTAGGGCACGATCGCCCGGCGCAGGGCGAACATCAGGCCGACCACGTGCTCGGGCACGGTGTTGAAGGCGTAGTTGCGGATATTGACGGTCGTGATGCCCTGGGCCTTGGCCGCGGCCTTGTCGACGACGTCCGTGCCCGTGGCGGCCACCGCGATCAGCTTCAGGTCGGGAAGCTGCTTCAGCGTGTCGGCGCGCATCGGCACCTTGTTGATGATCGCGATCTCGGCGCCCTGCAGGCGCTCCACGATCTCTTCCGGCGTCCAGGTCGACTCGTATTCCTTGTACTCGTGCGGGAAGTTGAATTCGCGCACCGTCGCGTCGAGCGACTCGCGATCGAGGAAGACGACTTTCTTTGTCATTCTGGACCCCTTCCGGATCGACCGGCGGGCGTAACGCCGGCCCCGTTTCCTCACCTGCTTCGACGCGTTTCCCCTGCCACGGCCAGCCGGCCGTGGCAGGGGGCGCCGTTCTTATATTGAGCGGAAGCGGCGCCGTTGGAACCGGCGCCGCTCACCAAAATCAGGACTTCGAGAGGGGGTTCTCACGCAGGTAGCTGGAGGCCGCGGCCACACCCGAGCCCGGCGTCACCTTCACGCCGTTGTCGAGGAGCGACATCTCGGCGCCGGCGATGGCGCCGAGCAGGGACAGCTCGTTGAGGTCACCGACATGGCCGATGCGGAACACCTTGCCCGCGACCTGAGACAGGCCGGCGCCGAGCGCGAGGTTGTAGCGCACATAGGCGTGCTTGATGATCTTGGCCGCGTCCACACCCTCGGGCGCCAGGATGGCGGTGACGGTGTCGGAGTTCCACTCCGGCGACTTGGCGCAGGTCTTCAAGCCCCAGGCCGCGACGGCCTGGCGGGTCGCCTCGCCGAGCACGGCGTGGCGGTGATAGACGTTCTCCAGGCCTTCCTCGAACAGGCAGGCGAGCGCCTCGCGCAGGCCGTAGAGCAGCGGCAGCGGCGGGGTGTAGGGGAAGTAGCCGGCCGGGTTCTGCTTCTTGTGGTCTTCCCAATCGAAGTAGACGCGGGCGAGCCGGTCGTTGCGGCCGGACTGGCCCTCGGCCGCCTTGAGCGCCTTCTGGCTGACGCAGATCACGCCGAGGCCGGCGGGCAGCATCAGGCCCTTCTGGGAGCCGGCGATGGCGCAGTCGACCTTCCACTCGTCGGCGTAGAACGGCAGCGAGCCGATCGAGGACACGCCGTCGACGAACAGCATGGCCGGGTGGCCGGCGGCGTCGATCGCCTTGCGCACGGCGCCGATGTTCGAGGTCACGCCGGTCGCGGTCTCGTTATGGACCACCATGACGGCCTTGATCTGATGATCCTTGTCGGCGCGCAGGGCCTCCTCGATCTTGTCGGCCTTGGCGCCGGTGCCCCACTCCTCCTCCTGGACGATCACGTCCAGGCCGAGGCGCTGGGCCATGTCGATCCAGAGATGGCTGAACTGGCCGTAGCGGGCGGTCAGCACCTTGTCGCCGCGGGCGAGCGTGTTGGTCAGCGCCGATTCCCAGATGCCGGTGCCGGAGGCCGGGAACAGGAAGATCGTGCCCTCGGTCGAGCCGAACACCTTCTTGGTGTCCTCGAACAGTGGCTTCGTCAGGGAGGGGAAGTCGACCGAACGGTGATCCTCGGACTGCACCATCATGGCGCGCATCACCCGGTCCGGGATGTTGGTCGGGCCGGGAACGAACAGGTGGTTGCGTCCCGGACGTCTCGTTGCCGCCATGAAAGTTTCCTCCATTTTCATCGTTCTGGACGGGCCGGCCGTTACGGCCGCGATCCCGCCCGATCCTGATGGCGGGCGCAAGCCCGCCGCGAAACGTCGTTCCGCCCCCTCACACCGCCGCGCGCGAAAAAGCCGCCTGCGGGCCGGGGCGCTCTCACTGCCATATCGGATCGTTGATCGTCCCGGAGCGGCAAAGCGGCCGTCGTGCCGCCCGCGTCGCGGCGCGTGCAGCCACGCCGGTCGCCTCCAGAGGACCGAACCCTCGATGCGTCAGCCCAGCGCCGCATTCAAGCGCGCTCCTGCTGATTGTCCAGCGCTCCCATCCGTCCCGGCCATTCCCACACCGCTCAGGGGCGCTTCCCGCACGCGTCGAAGCACGCGCGGCGGATGACCTTGGCCGCCGTTATGCCCGCCCTGTCTGGGAATGGAAAACGGAAAAAACTGAACTGAAAAACAAAAAGATTTTCGCATGCACAGGCTGCGGGCAGGGTCTGCGATCGGCCCGGCACCGAGCCGGGCACGCGGCGGCGGAAGGCTATCCGAACGGCCGCAGGGCGGCATGACGCGGCACGCAGCCGTCATCAAACTGAGATCGGAATGCGATTTGGCTCTCTTCCGTCGCGATGCGGTTGTGAGAAGCCGGAGGCGCCCGTGTCCCAAGATCCGGAATCGACCATCCGCGTTCGGACGCTGTTTCTGTCCGATCTGCATCTCGGCACCAAGGGCTGCCAGGCGGCCCTGCTGCTCGACTTCCTGCGCGACGTCGATGCCGACACGATCTACCTCGTCGGCGACATCGTCGACGGCTGGCAGCTCCGCTCGGGCTGGTACTGGCCGCAGGCCCACAACGACGTGGTGCAGAAGCTGCTGCGCAAGGTGCGGAAAGGCGCCCACGTCGTCTACGTGCCCGGCAACCACGACGAGTTCCTGCGCGACTATATCGGCACGACCTTCGGCGGCATCGAAATCGCCGACAGCCGGGTCCACGTCGCCGCCGACGGCAAGCGCTACCTCGTCATCCACGGCGACCAGTTCGACATGGTGGTGCGCCACTCCAAATGGCTCGCGCATCTCGGCGACTGGGCCTACACCACGGCGCTCACCGTCAACACCGTGGTCAACCGCGTGCGCCGCCGCCTCGGGCTCGCCTACTGGTCGCTCTCGGCCTGGGCCAAGCTCAAGGTGAAGAACGCGGTGAACTTCATCGGCCAGTTCGAGATCTTCCTGGCGAGCGAGGCTCGGCGCCAGGGGGCGGACGGGGTGATCTGCGGCCATATCCACCACGCGGCCCACCGCGAGGTCGAGGGGCTGACCTACCTCAACACCGGCGACTGGGTCGAATCCTGCACCGGCATCGTCGAGCACTACGACGGCCGCATGGAGGTGCTGCACTACCCGACCATGCTGCGCGAGCGCCGCGCCGCGGAAGCCTTCGAACCCGAGATCCGCCGCGCCGTCGCCTGAGCCGAGCGACCGGATCCCCGTGTGGGTTGGAAGAGGATTGGAGCTTGAGGCCGGCATGAGGCTGCTGCTCGCCACCGATGCCTGGCACCCGCAGGTCAACGGCGTGGTCCGCTCCGTCGAGCGCATGGCCGAGGCCGCCGCCGGTCTCGGCGTCGAGCCGCTGATGCTGACGCCGTCCGACTTCGCCTCCCTGCCGATGCCGGGCTATTCCGAGATCCGGCTCTCCCTCGTCACCCGCGGGCGCGTGCTCGCGCGCTGGAAGCGGCTCGCCCCGAGCCACGTCCACATCGCGACCGAGGGGCCGATCGGCCACGCGGTGCGCGCCGCCTGCCTGTCGCTGAACCAGCCCTTCACCACGAGCTACCACACCCGTTTCCCCGAATATCTCGCCGCCCGCGCGCCCGTGCCCGAGGCCTGGAGCTATGCTTGGCTGCGCCGCTTCCACGCGGCGGCGAGCGGCACCATGGTGAGCACGCCCTCCCTCGAACGCGAGCTGGCGGGCCGCGGCTTCACCCGCCTGATGCGCTGGACGCGGGGCGTCGATACCGAGCTGTTCCGCCCCCGCGACCCGGATGCCGCGGCGGACCCCTTTCCCGGCCTGCCGCGCCCGATCTTCCTCTCGGTCGGGCGGCTCGCGGTGGAGAAGAACCTCGCCGCCTTCCTCGCCCTCGACCTGCCGGGCTCCAAGGTGGTGGTCGGCGACGGGCCGGACCGGGCCCGGCTCCAGGCACTGGCACCCGGAGCGCATTTCCTCGGGGCGCTGACCGGCGAGGCGCTGGCGCGGGTCTATGCGAGCGCCGACGCCTTCGTCTTCCCGAGCCTGACCGACACCTTCGGCATCGTGCTGCTCGAAGCCCTGGCCTCCGGGCTGCCGGTGGCGGCATTCCCCGTCACCGGCCCCCTCGACGTCATCGGCGGCACCGGCGCGGGCGCCCTCGACACCGACCTGCGCCGGGCCGCCCTCGCGGCGCTCACGATCCCGCGGGAGCGCTGCCGGGCGGAGGCCCTGCGCTATACCTGGGCCGAGAGCGCGCGCCAGTTCTACGACAACATCGCGACCGCGCACGCGCTGGGGCCGGCCCCACGCTCCCCGCGCCGCGCGAGCGGCGCCGCGCTGCCCCGCCCCGGCTGATCCTTTTCCGCCACGCCCGGGCGCGTCCCCGCCATTTTCGCCCCCGCCGGGATGACCGACGGCCGCGGGGATGCGAGGGTCGGCGCCATGCCCGCCCGCTCGAAATCCGAAAAAGCCCCGCGCCCGTTCGATCCCGCCCTCGCCGCGCGCTACCCGGCGGTGATCGGCTGCGACGAAGTCGGGCGCGGCGCCCTGTGCGGTCCGGTGATGGTGGCGGCGGTCTGGTTCGACCCCCTCGCCTTTCCGCCCGAGATCCTGGCCCGGCTCGACGACAGCAAGCGCCTCGACCGGGCGGCGCGGGAGGCCCTGACGCCGCTGATCCGGGCCCATGCGCGGGTCTCGCTCGCGGCGGGCTCGCGGGCCCTGGTGGATCGGGTGAACGTGCGGGCCGCGACCCTCGACGCCATGCGCCGGGCGGTCGCGGGTCTCGGGCTCGACGCGACCGTGCTGGTGGACGGGCGCGACGCGATCCCCGGCCTGAGCCAGTCCTGCCGCGCGGTGATCGGGGGGGACCGCCTCGTGCCGCAGATCGCCGCCGCCTCGATCGTCGCCAAGACCCTTCGCGACGAGATCATGCGGCGCCTCGCCCGGCGCCATCCGGCCTATGCCTGGGAGCGCAACGCCGGCTACGGCACCGCCGCCCACCTGGCCGGACTGACGGCGCGCGGGCGCAGCCCGCATCACCGGGTGAGCTTCACGGGGCGATTCGAGACCGTGGGTGTCGTTTCGGGCTCGTGACGCGGGCGCCGACTCTGTGGCCGCGGGAGCCCTCGAGCCCCGCCCTCAAAACAGCGCCAGTTGATCCCCTGCGCGCGGCGGCACGCGGAAAAGCTCCGTCGTCTGGCGGACCGGCTCCTCCGGAAAGCTGAGCCGCCGCTTGGCCAGGGCGAAGCGGCGGCGGATCAGGTCGGCATAGGGACCCTGGCCGATCATGCGGGTGCCGAAGGCGGCGTCGTAGGTCTTGCCGCCGCGCGCCCCGCTCAGCAGGGAGAAGACGTGCTCCTTGCGGCCCGGATAATGCTCGCTGAACCAGTCGCCGACGAGTTCGTCGAGTTCGTGCGGCAGGCGCAGCAGCACGTAGCCGGCCTCCCGCGCGCCCGCCGCACGGGCCGCTTCGAGGATCGCCTCGATCTCGTGGTCGTTGAGCGAGGGGATGACGGGGGCGGTCAGCACCATCACCGGCACGCCCGCCTCGCTCAGGGTGCGGACCGCCTCCAGGCGCTTGCGCGGATGCGGGGCGCGCGGCTCCATCCGCCGGGCCAGATCCGGATCGAGGGTGGTGACCGAGATCGCCACCTTCACGAGACCCTGCGCCGCCATGTCCGAGAGGAGGCCGCAGTCGCGCAGGATCAGGTTCGACTTGGTGACGATGCCGACCGGGTGACGGAAGCGGGCCAGCACCTCCAGCACGGCGCGGGTGATGCCGTGGCTGCGCTCGATCGGCTGGTAGGGATCGGTCGCGGTGCCCAGCGCGATGGTCCGCGGCTGATAGCCAGGGGCCGACAATTCGCGCTCGAGTAAGGCGGCCGCATCGGGCTTGGAGAACAACCGCGTCTCGAAATCGAGGCCCGGCGAGAGGCCGACATAGCCGTGGTTCGGCCGGGCGAAGCAGTAGACGCAGCCGTGCTCGCAGCCCCGGTACGGGTTGATCGAGCGATCGAACGAGATATCCGGCGAGGCGTTGCGGGTGATGATGTGGCGGGCGCGCTCCGGCGTCACCTCGGTGCGCCGTGCGCGCTCCGCCTCCTCCGGCCAGCCGTCGTCGAAGGTCTCGCGCTGGGTCGCCTCGAAGCGCCCGTCCGGGTTGGCGGTCGCCCCCCGCCCGCGCCGTGCCTCGGGCGCGATCCGGGACGCGTCGTGTCGAAATCCGTCCGGCCTGCCTCTCAGCGGCTTTCGTCCGTCACCCACCCCGACGCCCACCGTGTTCCAGCCGCTCTGCCGATCGCACATTGCAGAACATATCAGGAACATAGCCGATTGGAATGCACAAGTTTCATGCAGGGACCGGCTTTCACACGCAATCCGGGCCGTCTACGGGAACGGCCGCGCAACGAAGGCTTTGCGGGGGCGTAAAATCGGTTATTCGCGCGGCATGATCTCCGGCCTCATCCACGTGGCACGATCCTCCGACCCGGTCGCGATCGAGTGCCTCGCCGACACGCTGAGCGCACTCGTCGCCGGCGTGGCGGCCGGACTCGTCGGCGATGCGGTGATCGTGACGGCGGATTCCTGCTCCGCCCTGGAGACGATGGCCGAGGGCAGCGGCGCCACGCTGGTGGTGCGACCGATGGGCGCCAATCCGTGGAGCGCGGGTGCGCGGGCCGCGCGGCGCGAGTGGCTGCTGTGCCTGGAGCCGGGCGACATCCCGGCGGAAGGTTGGATCCGAAGCCTCGACCGTTTCGTCGGGACGGCCCATCCGGACCTGCTCCTCGGCCGGATGCGTCGCCCGCATACCGATTTGCCGGCCCGGATCGCCGCACGGGGCGAGAGGGTCGTGGGCGCGCGCAGCCCTCGGCCGGGCGACGTGGTGCGACGGGAGCGGCTGCTGGCCGGCCTGCCGTTCTCCCCCCGGCTCAAGGTGCGGATGCTGTCGGCCCGGCTCGACCGCAGCTGACAGCGGCAATCCCGAGCCCGGGGCGGGAAATCAGCCGACCCGGAACCACGCGGGCGCGGAGCGCATCAGCACCATCACCGCGGCGGCGGCGAGCGCCGACCCCACGGTCATCTCGGCCGAATGCGCGTATCCCGCGCGCTCGAGGGCCATGGCTGCGGAAGCGATCGTCAGCGCGATGCCGGCGGGAACAAGATTCGAGGCAGAGGCGTTCATATCTTTCGCTCTACACGATCTTGCTTGCTCGGGGATGAATCCGGCCCCTCGACGGGGCGACAAAATCCCGCAAGGGCGTGCCGTGTGCTCCAGACGCGCCGGGCCCCAAACGCAAAAGGCCGCCCCGTTCCCGGAGCGGCCTCGACACATCCGTGCAGGGATGGACGCGGAAGACTTACTTGATCTTGGCTTCCTTGAACTCGACGTGCTTACGCGCAACCGGGTCATACTTCTTCATGACCATCTTCTCGGTCTGCGTGCGGGAGTTCTTCTTGGTGACGTAGAAGTAGCCCGTATCGGCGGTCGAGACGAGGCGGATCTTGACGGTAACGGCCTTGGCCATGGCTGGGCGCTCCTAAAGCGGGTCGAGGGGCGATTCGCTGGTGGCGCGCCAGCGCGGGCGAAACGCAAAAGGCCGGGAAGCCCCGGCCGAATTCCGGCGCGGTCAATGCCCGATGGGGCGCGCTTCGTCAAGCCGCAGGCATATCGGAGCCCTCACCGCGGCGGGTAGGTGTGCCCGTCGGCCGGGAAGCGACCCGCCTGCACCTCGTCGGCGTAGGCGCGCACGGCCTCCTCGATATGGGCACGCAGCGAGCCGAAGCTCTTGACGAATCTCGGCACCCGGTCGCTCAGGCCCAGCATGTCCTCGAGCACGAGGATCTGCCCGTCGCAGGCGGCCGTGGCGCCGATGCCGATGGTCGCCGCGCGGATCGCGGGATCGGTGGCGATGGCCCGCGCCACCGGCTCGACGATGCCCTCCATGACGATGGAGAAGGCGCCCGCATCGCTGATCGCGCGGGCATCGGCCCGGAGGCGATCCTCGTCGCCGGCGCCGTGCCCCTGCACCTTGAAGCCGCCCATCGTGTTCACCGATTGGGGGGTGAGGCCGATATGGCCCATCACCGGCACGCCCCGCTCGGTCAGGAAGGCGACCGTCTCGGCGAAGCGCGCGCCGCCCTCCAGCTTGACCGCCCCGGCCCCCGTCTCCTTCAGGACGCGGGCGGCGTTGAGGAAGGCCTGTTCGCGGCTCGCCTCGTAGGAGCCGAACGGCATGTCGACCACCACGAGCGCGCGCGAGGTTCCGCGCATCACCGCCTGGGCCTGGAGAATCATCATCTCCAGGGTCACCGGCAGGGTCGATTCCATCCCGTGCATGACCATGCCGAGGGAATCACCCACCAGCACGAAGTCGCAATAGGCGTCGACGATGCGGGCGGTGTGGGCGTGGTAGGCGGTCAGCGCGATGATCTTGCGCCCCTCGGCCTTGCGCTTGATCAGATCGACCGCCTGGAGACGACGGGTTTGAACGACCTGCGACATATCTCGTGATCCGGAAGGCTGGCTTTCCCGCGGCGCCCGGCCGGGCACGGCGTGCGGAACGCCTCTATAAGCCCGTTCGCGCCGCCCCGCAGGGGGCATATGGGCCGGTTCCAGGGGATCGGAAGAGAAGTGTTACCCGGAGGGGCCTGCCTTCTCCTGCGCCGGCGTTCCGGCCCCTCACGCAGCGGTCACCGGAAGCAATAACCGGCGATCGAGGTGAAGGGTACTTCGGTCGCCCTGTCTGCCCATTTCCGGGCATTTCCTCCCTAGACTTCGGGCCGCCTCCGGGCCTGCCGTTTTTCCGCCACATCTCGGCCGGTGTCAATGGCACAGCCTGATGTTCAGAGGCTTGAGATTGCTCGAATTTTAGACGCGCGGGGCGGCTCGGCCGCATGATGGCAACAATGTGTCAGAGCGCTTTTTCGAGGAGTTGCTCGATCCATTCGGGCTGGGTCTCGCCGACCGAGCGGGCGATCTCGGTCCGGCCCTTGTAGAGGATGAGCGTGCTCTGCATCTGCGCGCCGAACCGGCGGACGAGGTCGCGCTGCGTGTCGAAGTCGAGCGTGAAGACGGCGAGCGCCTTGAAGCGCGGCTCGGCCGAGAGGGCTGCCACGATCGGCTTCTGTGTCCGGCAGATCGGACACCAGGGCGCCGAGATCTGCACGAGGATCGGCCGCCCCTCGTCCTGCGCCGCCTCGAATGCCTTGGCGTCGAAGGCGACGGGCTCGGCCGCGGACCCGGCCTTCGGCAGGCCGCCGGACAAGAGCGCGGACAGGAGCGCGACCGCGAGGAAGAGACCGTGGCGGCGGGTCGTCATCGCTTCATCCTCGCCCTCTCCTGGTCCCCTCGCGGCACGCCGCAGGTCCCTTCAGCGCTCGGCCGCGCGGCCTTCGCCCGATTCGGCCCAGGCCCGGTCGGGTTTGACGACGGCGGTGTCGTGGTCGTCCTGCCAGCCCTCGACGCCGAGGGGGAACCAGTGGACGCGGCTGTAGCCGGCCGCGACCAGCCGCTTGCCGGCATTCCAGCTCCCCCAGCATTCCGGCCGGCAGAAGGTCACGATCGGCTTGGCCCTGTCGCCGCCGGTCAGCTCGGCAACCCGCCGGAGGAAGGCCTCCTCCTTCTCGGGGGCGAGGGGCGCAGCGCCCGCACCCGGCATCCAGACCGCGCCGGGAATCGAGCGGTGCGTCGGCAGCCACGGCCGGTCGGCCGGCAGTCCCGCCGGCCGGTGGTCGGCGAGCACCACGTCGATGAGGACGGGCTTGTCCGGCAGCAGCTTTTCGAGCCCCTCCCGGTCGATGACCGTCGCACCCTTCAGGGTCGCCGGCGTGTAGCCCCGCGGCGGCCCGGTATAGAGGCCGTCCGGCTCGGGAACGTTGACCGGCGAATCGGCCGGCCCGGCCGCGCCGAGCAGCAGACCCAGTGCCGTGAGGGCGGTGGCCCTGGCGATCACCCGCATGGTCTGGTCCCTTGGCATCAGTTGCTCGCGGAGGGAAGCGGGAAGCTGTGCTCCCAGCGTCCGCCCTGATTGTCGGAGGCCACGACCTTGATCGGGCCCTGGATGTCGGGCCGCATCGCGAAGTTGATCACCGGGTTCGAGGCGATCGAGATGTCGCCGTCGAGGTGGAACACCAGCTGGTCGCCCGAGGTCACGTCGAGCTTCTCGATGTAGCGGGCGGGGGTATAGTCGCGGGTGATCTGGTTCATCTGCATGCCCGAGAAATTCGGGTGCCGGATCATCAGCGTCGCCTCGACCGGCTTGCCGGCCTGAGGCTCGCCGGCGAACTTCAGGCGCATCTCGCCCATGCCCTTCATCGCCTCCTCGTCGCTCATGCCCATCGGCGCCGAGCAGCCGCCCGAGGCCTTCACGAACTTGGCGGATTCGAGAAGCCGCCCGTCCTTGGTCTCCACCACGGCGTGAACGTTGGTGTAGTTGTTCACCCGCACCCGCAGCTTGATCTCGCCCGGGTCGGCGGCCGGGCCGAAGGTGAAGTGCGCCGCGTAGGGCGAGGGATTATCGTCGATGACGAAGTAGAGGCCCTTCACGCTGCCCTTGTCGGCGAGCGTCAGGCCGATCGGCACCAGGGCGGCGTCGAGGGCACGGGCGGGGGCGTCGATGGTCACGGCGCTCTCGCTGGCCTCGACCTTCCGGTCGCCGAAGATCGAAGTCTTGATCTCGGACCAGCGGGCGGCACGCTCCTCGTCGGTATCGGTGGCGCCGGCCCGGACCGGAGCGGGCGCGAGCGCGAGGGCCGAGAGCGTCAGACTGAGGGCGAGCATCAGGCGTTTCATGGTCGTC
Organism: Methylorubrum rhodesianum; assembly: GCF_014199985.1. Classification (GTDB taxonomy): domain Bacteria; phylum Pseudomonadota; class Alphaproteobacteria; order Rhizobiales; family Beijerinckiaceae; genus Methylobacterium; species Methylobacterium rhodesianum. The sequence continues at coordinate 96,790 of NZ_JACHOS010000008.1, forward strand.
TCCTTCCCGGAAGTCCCCCGAAGCGTGCGGCGGTCATTCCCACTCGAGTTCTTGGTAGGCCTGGGTGACGTTGCGGCCGTTATAGGTGTCGAACAGGGCCCAGTTGTCCTTCTCGCCCTGCGCCACCGTCCGCACCGCGGTATCGATCGGCACGCCGCCGGCCACCGCCTTGCGGGTCTCGTCGCGCAGCGCCGAGAGATAACGCGCGAGGTCGGCCATCGTCGGCGCGAGGGCCACCCGCGTCGGGCCGTGGCCGGGCACGGCGTCGGTGGCGCCGACCGCCTTCAGCCGCTCGATCTCCTTGAACCAGCCGAGCAGGCTGCCGTCGAGCGAGGGGATGCGGCCGACGAACAGAAGGTCGGCGGGAAACAGCAGCCCGCTGCCGGTGTCGAGCATCGACAGGTCGCACGTCGTGTGTGCGCTGCCGTGGGCGGTGAGCCGCAGGGTGCGATCGCCGAGGTCGATCTCCGCGCCGTCCTTCACTTCCATCGTCGGGTAGACGACCTCGCCCGCCTTGTCCGCGCCGAGGATCTCGGCGAGGCGCTGGCGGTAGAACGCGCCCCGCGCATCGAGCGCACCGCGCAGACCCGCATGGCCGACGAAGGTCGGGTTGTCGCCGCGGAAGGCGGCGGCGCCGAAGACGTGGTCGGGATGCACGTGAGTGAGCATCACGTAACGGATCGGCTTGTCGGTGCGATGGGTGATCTCGCGGCGGAGCCACTGCCCGTCGGCGAGGCTGCCGCCGGATTCGGTGACGAGCACCCCGTCACGCCCAACGATGAAGCCGATATTGGCGATGCCGTCTGCGTTCTCCGGGGTCGCCTCGGCATCCGGGCCACGCCGGATGAAGACGCCCGGCGCGACCTCGTCCATCGACAGCGCGTCGGCTGCGAAGCCGGGACGCGGCAGGCAGCACAGGCACAAGCCCCCGAACAGGGCCGCGCGGCGCGTGACCGAGGCGTTCACGGAGCGACTCAAGCTGCGCCTCCGCCCGGTTCGAGACCCTGGCACGACCGTGCCGCCATCGACCGCTTCCTTCCGCCGTATTTATCGATATAGTGCAAACCATCTAGTAGGTAGATTTTTCGGCCGTCAAGTGCCACCCTCACCGAACGGCCGGTGCCGTCGCGATCACGTGATCGGCCGGAAAGGGACGGACCAGGACGAAACGGGCCACACGGGACGGACGGTGGACGGACAATGAGAGACACGCGCGCATCGCTCCTCAGCGAGGCCGAGATCCTGGTACGCGGCCGGGGCTATTCCGGCTTCAGCTACGCCGACCTCGCCGAGGCGGTCGGCATCCGCAAGGCAAGCATCCACCATCACTTCCGCACCAAGGAAGCGCTCGCCCAGGCGCTGATCGAGGCCTACGACGCGCGCTACGACGCGGCGCTCGACGAGATCTCGGGCGCGAGCCGTGACGGCGTCGCCCGGATCGAGGCCTATGGCCGGCTCTATCTCGGTGGGGTCGAGCAGGGGCTCGGCTGCCTGTGCGCGGCGCTCGCCGTCGAACTGGAGACCCTGCCCGAGGCTCTGCGCCGCGCCATCACCGCCTTCTTCGAGAAGCACATCGGCTGGCTCGCCGGAGTGATCGAGGAGGGGCAGATCGACGGCAGCGTCCGCGCCGGCCTCGACCCGCAGGCCCATGCCCGGATGATCCTGGCGGCGCTGGAGGGCGCGCTTCTGTTGGAACGTTTCCTCGCCGGACCGGAAGGGTTCGGCCAGACATTGACAGCTTTGAGCGAGGGGCTGCGGCCGGCGCGGAAGTCCTGATAAGCTGCGGCGCAGGGAGCGCCCCATGGACAGATTGGACGCCATCAACCGCCTTCGAGACAGCGCCGAGGCCGTGCGCACCTTGGGTGCCACATCGCTCTACCTGTTCGGCTCCACAGTGCGGGCCGAGGCACGCCACGACAGCGACCTCGATCTCTTCATCGATTACGAACCCGCCAGCCGCTTCAACGCCTTCGACCTCATCGGCATCAAGCTTCTGCTGGAAGACCGGCTCGGGACCGCGATCGATATTACCACTCGCGATGGCCTGCACCCCCGGTTGCGGAACCGAATCGAAGCCTCGGCGCTCCGCGTGTTCTGATGAACCGGCGCGACTACCGCCACGCGCTGGACGACATGCTGGGCGCGGTCGATGGGATTGCTCAGGCAACCGCCGGACGAAGCTTCGAGGCCTTCTGCAGCGATTGGCTCCTGAAACACGGCGTGGAACGGGGCATCGAAATCATCTCGGAAGCGAGCCGCGCCGTCCCGGATGCCGTCAAGGCGTTACGGCCTGAAATTCCCTGGCACCAAGTGCGCGCCATCGGAAAATCCTACGGCACGAGTATCACGGTCTGTCCAATCCGATCCTCTGGAACGTCATCGTCGACGCGTTGCCGCGCCGACGCATCGCCGTCGAAGTGCTTCGGGCGCAGGCCGGCGACCTTCCATCCGACCCGGATGATACAATATGACAGCCTGACATTCGATCACCGCAACACGCTGCCTTAGGCCCTCCATGTCCGACGCCTCCCCCCTCGCCGCCTCGTCCCAGAAGATCCCGGTCACCGTGCTCACCGGCTATCTCGGGGCCGGCAAGACGACGCTGCTCAACCGCATCCTCACCGAACAGCACGGCAAGCGCTACGCCGTGATCGTCAACGAGTTCGGCGAGATCGGCATCGACAACGACCTCGTGGTCGGCGCGGACGAGGAAGTGTTCGAGATGAACAACGGCTGCGTCTGCTGCACCGTGCGCGGCGACCTGATCCGCATCATGGACGGGCTGGTGAAGCGCCGCGGCAAGTTCGACGCGATCATCGTCGAGACCACCGGGCTCGCCGACCCCGCTCCGGTCGCCCAGACCTTCTTCGTCGATCAGGATGTCGGTGAGGCCGCCCGCCTCGACGCGGTGGTGACCGTGGCGGACGCCAAGTGGCTCACCGACCGGCTCGCCGATGCGCCGGAGGCCAAGAACCAGATCGCGTTCGCCGACGTGATCCTGCTCAACAAGGCCGACCTCGTCTCCGCCGGAGACCTCGACCGGGTCGAGGGCCAGATCCGCGCGATCAATCCCTACGCCAAGGTCCACCGCACCGAGCGCTGCGCGATCCCGCTCGATCAGGTGCTCGACCGCAACGCCTTCGACCTCTCGCGCATCCTCGACGTCGAGCCCGACTTCCTGGAGGAAGGCCACCACCATCACCACGACGAGCAGATGCAGTCGGTCTCGGCCCGGATCGACGGCCCGGTCGACCCTGAGAAGTTCATGCCCTGGATCTCGAACCTGACCCAGGTTCAGGGACCGGACATCCTGCGCTGCAAGGGCATCGTCGCCTTCCCCGACGAGCCGAAGCGCTTCGTCTTTCAGGGCGTGCACATGATCCTCGACGGCGACGTCCAGGGGGAGTGGGGCGCCGACGAGCCGCGCGTCTCCCGGGTCGTGTTCATCGGCCGCAACCTCGATCCCGACGCGATCCGCGAAGGTTTTTACGCCTGCAAGGTCTGAAAAAGCGGCGCCCCGGGGCGAGCGCGCACACGAAAACGGGCCGCCCTCGCGGGCGGCCCTGTCTCGTCGTCGATGTCCGGGCTGGATTGCAGGCGGATGGAGCCCGGCGTCAGGGGTCGAGAAGAAGGCTCGCGGTGCCGCCCGCGGCGGTCGCCGGCCCGAGCGTTCCGATCATCCCGCAAGCCAACGCCCTCACCCTCTGCGCCCGACGATCATGGCCCTCCTCGCCGATACCCTCTCGGCGAGCCGCGGCGCATCGATCTCAGCGCCGAGAACCGGGGCCCGATCCGACGGAATCGGGCGCGGAGCCTCAGCAGCGGTAGCCGCCGGTGGTCTGGCCGTACTGCTTGACCGGGAAGTTCTGCTGGTTGGCGTTGCCTTCCGCGGCCGAGCTCATCGGGCAGGCCGCGTAGAACGGGCTGTCGTGGACGCCGAGGGGCGCGTTCCAGCCGGACGCCATCGGAACCGGGCGCGCGGAGAATTCGCTATAGGCCAGCGCGGACGTGACGGGAGCGGCGCCAAGGAGAACAGCGGCAACGGCGGCGGCAATACGAGTCTTCATGCATTTCTCCAATTCTTTTCTTAGAAAGTCCGGCTGACCGAACTTGGCTCGTCTTCGATGAATTGAATATGGGAAGCCATTGCCCCGAGCGACGTGCCGTGGCGCACCCGCGAGAACGGATTAAATCCACAGCCGCATGTTCGATCTCGTGCCGCAGCGTCCGGGCAATCCCGTTCGATCAGTATCGCGCCGGAAAACCAGGACGATGCAACGGAGGCGGCATCCGCCAGCCATCGCAGCGGAACGTCGAACTCCGTCCGATCCCGACCGAACGACTTCGAGCTCATCGTCCGGCCCATTCCGCTTCCTGAAGCGAACAGAGTCCGCCACCCCGGGGCCGTTGGTTAAAACGCAACCTTTCAGTGGTTCGATCGGGCCCGGTTGAGGGGCCCGCAATCCGGCCCGATGCCGCCTCGAGCGGCTCGGGCAGGTGGCGTGCGCGGCGCCCCGCGAGAGTTCGAGTTCGCCGATGTCCTTCACGACAGCCGCGCTGACGGGCGCCGCGCCCTCGCGGTGGGCCGCGGGCGCCTGGGGCCGCGTCCCCGCCCTGCGTGCGGTCCAGGCGCTGGCGACCGGCCTCCACGCGGCGTTCATCTTCTTTGCCTGCTTCGCCTTCTCGGACGCCTCGCCCTACGACCTCGTGGCGATCCCGACGATCGTGCTGTGGCTGGCGCTCGGCATCCGCCTGCACCGGGGGGCGGTGCCCCTCGTGCTCCTGCTCCTCGTCTACCTCGCGGCGATCGGCATCGCGCTGGTGCCCTACCTCAACGAGCCGCTCTCGGTGACGTGGACGGTGCAGCTCGCCTACCTCACGGTGACCTGCATCTTCTTCGCGATGCTCTATGCCGACGACACGCGGGCGCGCATCGAGGTCGCGCTCAAGGCCTATACGGCGAGCTGCGTGCTCTCGGCGGCCCTCGGCATCGTCGGCTACCTGCAGCTCCTCGGCATCGAGGACCTGTTCTACAAGTACGGCCGGGCCTCGGGCACCTTCCAGGATCCGAACGTGTTCGGCTCCTTCCTGACGCTCGGTGCGCTCTACCTGATCCACGGCCTCCTCTCGGGCTCGACCCGATGGCCGCTCCTGTCCCTGACCAGCCTCGTCGTCGTGATGGCGGGCATCTTCCTGTCCTTCTCCCGCGGATCCTGGGGCGGGACCGTGATCGCCGTCGCGGTGATGATCGGGGCGCTCTACGCGACGAGCCGCTCGCACGCCCTGCGGCGGCGGATCGTCACCCTCGGCCTCGTCACCGTCGGATTCGGCGCGGTCGCGCTCGCGGGGCTCCTCTCGATCGACAGCGTCGCCGAAACCTTCCGGACCCGCGCCGCGGTCACGCAGGATTACGACGAGGGCGAGACCGGCCGCTTCGGCAACCAGATCCGCGGCATGGGGATGATGCTGGAGGAGCCGCTCGGCCTGGGCCCCCTGCGCTGGCGCCAGATCTTCAACCTCGAGCCGCACAATTCCTACATCGGCAGCTTCGCCAACGGCGGCTGGCTCGCCGGGGCCACCTTCATCGCCCTGGTGGCGGCCACCGCCTTCGTCGGCTTCCGGCTGATGCTGCGCCCCTCACCCTATCGGGCCTACGCGCAGATCGTGTTCCCCGCGCTGCTGATGTTCTTCCTCCAGGCGCTGCAGATCGACGTCGAGAAGTGGCGCCACGTCTACATGATGCTCGGCATGGTCTGGGCATTGGAGGCAGCCCGTCTGCGCACCCTGCACCCGAGCTTGACCCTCCCCTTCCCGCGGCGCATCGCAGGACATCCGGGCGCCGCATCGCGGGCCGGGACGGGCGGCCCGCGTGAGGGTATGCTCGGTGGCGGACACGAGTCTTTCGGGAAGGTCGGGTCGTGACCACGGGATCGGCGAGTGAGGCCGAGCGTCTCGCAGCCCTGCACGCGCTGCGCATCCTGGACAGCGATCCGGAGGCGCAGTTTGACGCCGTGTGCCGGACGGCGCAACGCCTGTTCGGTGTTGCCGCGGCCTACATTTCCCTGGTCGATGCCGAGCGGCAATGGCTGAAGGCCTGCGCGGGCACCATGCCGGCGCAGACGCCGCGCAAGGACTCCTTCTGCAACCGGACGATCGAGCGGGATGCGATGCTCGTCGTGCCCGACGCCCGCCGCGACCCGCGGTTTTCCGGCCTCGGGATCGTCACCGGTCCGCCCCACGTCGTGTTCTATGCCGGCGCGCCGCTGACCCTGCGGCCGGGCGTGCGGCTCGGTTCCCTCTGCCTGATCGATCCGCAGCCGCGCGACTTCACGCCGGAGGACGAGGCGGCCCTGCACGACCTCGCCGAGATCGTGGCGGCGCAGATGCGGCTGCGGCGCGACAACCTCGCCTTCGCCAGCGAGCGGGCGCTGCGCCAGATCCACGAGAGCACCATCCGTGCCCAAGGCGTGGAGATCGAGCGGCGGGCGAGCGCCAACTCGCTCCTGACCATGGCCGAGCAGATCGCCCAGGTCGGCCATTGGCGCGTCGATTTCATCAACGGCCACCCGATCTACTCCGAGAGCCTCCTGCGCATCGCCGGCCTCGACCCGGCGGTGGCGGTGACCCACCATCCCAGCCTCGCCCAATTGTGCCATCCCGCCGATCGCGCCCGCGTCGAGGCCGTGATCGCCGCCGCGATCGCGGGCAGCCGCGATTTCGAGTTCGAGGCGCGGTTCGCGCGGCCGGACGGAACGGTCCGCGACGTGATGGTGCGGGGCACCTGCAAGACCGACGAGGCGGGCCGGACGATCGGGCTGTTCGGCATCCTCATGGACGTGACCGACCGGCTGCGGATCCAGGCGGAGATGCGCCGCAGCGAGATGCGCTACCGCGGCCTCGCGGATGCCCTTCCGCTGCTGGTCTGGACCATCGATCCGGCCAGCGGCGAAGCGACCTACGTCAACACGCGCTTCGAGGATTACTACGGACCGATCGGCGCCTCGCGGCTGCAGCGGCTCGCCCGCAACCATCCCGACGACGCTGCGGCCATGGAGGCGGCGTGGCAGGCGGCGCAGGCCAGCGGCGAGGGTTACGACGGCCAGTGGCGCCTCAAGGCACGCGACGGATCCTACCGCTGGCACAAGCTGTCGCTCACCCCGATCCGCAACGCCGCCGACCCGGCCGAGGTAACGGAGTGGATCGGCACCGCGCTCGACATCGACGAGATCGTTTCCGCGCGGCTCGCCGTGGAGGATACGAGCCGCCTGCTCGGCATCGCCCTGGAGGGAGCGGAGGCCGGGACCTTCGACTGGAACCTGCGCACCGGCATCACCGTGCTGTCGCCGGAGAGCGTGCGCCTCTACGGCCTGCCGGAAACCGGCGAGTCACGCGCCCTGTCGCCGACGGAATGGACCGCGACCATCCATCCCGACGACGTCGTCGAGGCCTGGAACCGGATCCATCACGCCGTCGATACCCGGACCCGCTTCACGGCGGAGTACCGGGTCGGCGGGCGCTGGCTCTATACTTCAGGCCGCACCCTCTACGACGGAGACGGGCGCCCCTACCGGATGCTCGGGCTGCATCTCGACATCACCGAGCGCAAGGCGGCCGAGGCGGCCCTGCGGGCGGCCACTGCCGAGGCCCGTGCCGCCACCGTGGAGGCCGAGCGGGCGAGCGCGGCCAAGAGCGAGTTCCTCGCGGCCATGAGCCACGAGATCCGCACGCCGCTCAACGGCATCCTCGGTTATGCCGACCTGCTGCTCGATCGGCCCGACCGCGAGCCGGAGGATCGGCGCCGCCTGGAACTGATCCGCGTCTCGGGCGAGGCGCTTCTCACCGTCGTCAACGACGTCCTCGACGTCTCCAAGATCGAGGCCGGCCAACTCGAACTCGACCCGATTCCCTTCGCCCTCGGCAAGCTGATCGAGGACACCGTCGCGATCGTGCGCGGCAGCGCCCTGAAGAGCGCGCTCACCGTCGGGGCGCGGATCGATCCCGACCTGCCCGCGAGCGTGATCGGCGACGCGAACCGCCTGCGGCAGGTGCTGTTCAACCTGCTCAACAACGCGGTCAAGTTCACGCCGGCCGGCTCCGTCACCCTCACCGTCCGCTACGAAGGTTCCGTCTCCGGCCCCGACGGCGGCCCCGCGGAAGCCCTGCGCTTCGAGATCCGCGACACCGGCATCGGCATCGCGCCCTCGCAGCGGCACCGGCTGTTCAAGCCGTTCAGTCAGGTCGACGGATCGATCAGCCGGCGCTTCGGCGGATCGGGCCTCGGCCTCGCGATCTGCCACCGCCTCGTCACCATGATGGGGGGCGATATCGGGGTCGAGAGCCGGGAGGGCATCGGCTCGACCTTCTGGTTCAGCCTCGCCCTCCCCCGCGCCGCCACCCCGCCCGCCGCCGAGGCCGCCGCCGCCCCGCGCCGCCCGGAGGCCGCGCCGGCGGCCCGCCTCCTGCTCGTGGAGGACGTGGCGATCAACCAGACGCTGGCCCGCGCCGTGCTGGAAGCGCAGGGCTACCGCGTCGATGTGGCGGGCGACGGGCACGCGGCGCTCGCGGCCGTCGAGGCCGCCTACGGCCCGCAGGCCGGCGCCGACCCTTACGCCGTCGTGCTGATGGACGTGCAGATGCCGGGGATGGACGGCCTCACGGCCACGCGGCGGATCCGCGCCATGGCGGGCCCCGCCGCCCGCCTGCCGATCGTGGCGATGACGGCCAACGTCCTCGACGGGCAGGTGCAGGAGCTGATCGCGGCGGGCATGGACGACCATGTCGGCAAACCCTTCAAGCGCGCCCAGCTCAGCGCCGTGATCGAGCGCTGGCGGGCCGTCGGCGCGGAGCGGGAACGCGCGGGCGCCGCGCCGGCCGAGCCTCCTCGGCACGATGACGGGAAGCGCGGGTTTCGTCCCGAGCCCGTCGTTCGGGCCGAGACTCGCGGCGGGCCGGTGCTCGACCGCGCCGCCTTCGCCGCCGTGCAGGACACGATGGGCCGCGAGCGCGTGCTGTCGCTCCTCTCCCTGCTCGAACTGGATCTCGAACTGCGCTTCCTTCCCGAGGGCGCCGAGCCGAACCGGACCGATTTCGACCGGGAGCAACTCGCCTACGACGCTCATGCCATGGTCGCCGCGGCCGGCGCTCTCGGCTTCGTTGCCCTGTCCGACCTGTGCCGCGAGATCGAGGCGGCCTGCCGCGACGGCGGCGACCTTCCGGCCCTGATCCAGCGCCTCGTGACGCTGCGCCTGGACACGCTCGGGACGATCCGGGCGCTGAGGGCTGCGTAAGGCCGGCCGGCTCCTTGCGGCTTTGCTCGAACGAGCTATGTTGTTGCTCGAAGGAGCAGCAATGTCGGATACGAGAGCAGATCTCCCGTTCAAGCGCAGGAAGCCGCAGGCCGCTGGCCTCCGTTCCGCTTCCCGTCCCTTTGCCTATCTCGACCTCTACCGCGCCTCGCCCTTCGACCGCATCGAGGTCATCAAGGCCGGCGTTCCGGCCAAGTCGGTCAAGGGCTTCATCACCGCGCTGCGCCTCGACCAGCAGGTGATGTTCGATGCCCTCAATCTGAAAACGGCCACGGTCAATAAGAAGGCGGCACGAAACGAGGTCCTTTCGGCCGAGGACAGTGAGCGGGTCGTCGGGCTGGCGAAGCTCGTCGGACAGCTCGAAGCGATGATCGAGGAAGCCGGAGAGGGAAAGGATTTCGATGCGCCGGCATGGCTGTCGCGCTGGCTGCGCGAGCCCCTGCCGGCCCTGGGCGGCGGCAAACCGCTCGACCTCCTCGACACCATGGAAGGACAGGCTCTGGTTTCGCGCGCGCTGGCGCAGATCCAGAGCGGAGCCTATGCGTGAGCCAATCCCTCTGGCGGATCGGCACCGATGCCAGGACCTACACCGCCGACGACCTGTCGGGGACTGGGGCCAAGCTCTCCGGTGGCCGGTGGAATGCCGTCGGGGTCGCCGTGGTCTACGCGGCAGGCAACCGCGCCCTCGCCTGCCTCGAAACCTTCGTCCACCTCAATGCCGGCGGCCTGCCATTGAATCGATATCTCGTCGAGATCGCGGTGCCGGATGACGTCTGGGCGGCGGCCGAGGTCGCGACGCCGGACAGGCTGCCCGTGGGATGGGATGCCGAGCCGGCGGGCCTCGTTAGCCTGACCTTCGGCACGGACTGGGCGAACGGCAACCGGTCGGCTCTCCTGCTGGTCCCCTCCGTCATCGTGCCGGAGGAGCACAACGCCCTCATCAATCCCACTCATCCCGATGCTGCCAGGATCACGGCCCGAAAGGTCCGCAAGTGGTTGTACGACCCGCGCCTCGACCGCGACCGGCTTCCCTTCGCGTGAGGGGCATCGCTCCGCCCGCACCGGACGCGTCTTGAGATCCCCGCCCCGCCGCGCCACCTGACAGCCGTCCCGCTTCCCCGAGAAGCCCGCCGCCAGAGCCCGCCTTGCCGCCCCTCTTCGACTACGCCGCGCAAGCGGGTTCCGCGATCAAGGCCTTCGCGGAAGCCTCCAGCGATCTGCTGATCCAGCCGACTCTGCGCCTCGGCGTCACCGGACTGGCCCGCTCGGGCAAGACGGTGTTCACCACCGCGCTGATCCACCATCTCGTCGAGGGCCACGCCCTGCCCGCCTTCGAGCCGGCCCAGGCCGGGCGCCTGCGCCGGGCCCGGCTCGTCCCCCAGCCCGACGACGACGTGCCGCGCTTTCCCTTCGAGGAGAACTTTTCCGCGCTCACCGAGGCCCGGCGCTGGCCGGGCTCGACCGACCGGATCAGCCAGTTCCGCCTGGAGATCGAGTACGAGCGCTCGGGCGGCTGGCGCTCGGGCCCGGCGACGCTGATGCTCGACGTGGTGGACTATCCCGGCGAGTGGCTGCTCGATCTGGCGCTCGTCGATCAGAGCTACGTGGCGTGGTCGCGCGCGACCATCGCCGGCACCCGCCGGACCGGCCGCGCCGAGATCGCCGCGCCGTGGCTCGCGCTGATGCGGGACCTCGACCCGGCTGCCCCCCTCGACGAGGTGCTGGCCGAGCGCGCCGCCAACGCCTTCAAGGCCTACCTCGCCGCGCTCCGCGCCGGTGCGGAATCGGTAGCCACGACGCCGCCGGGGCGCTTCCTGATGCCCGGGGATCTGGCCGGCTCGCCGATGCTGACCTTCGCCCCCCTCGACCGGCTGGAGGAGAGTCAGGTTCCCGGCAGCCTCGGCGCGCTGATGGAACGGCGGTTCGAGGCCTACAAGAGCAAGGTGGTGGAGCCGTTCTTCCGCGAGCACTTCCAGCGAGTCGATCGGCAGATCGTGCTGGTGGACGTGCTCTCGGCGGTCGATTCCGGACCGGCGGCGCTCGCCGAGCTGGAGGAAGCGCTCGACGCGGTGCTGCTCGCCTTCCGGATCGGGCGCAACAGCCTGCTCTCACGCTTCTTCGCACCGCGGGCCGACCGGATCATGTTCGCCGCGACCAAGGCCGACCATCTCCACCAGTCGAGCCACGACCGGCTCGACGCGCTGCTGCGCCTGCTCGTGTCGCGGGCGATGCGCCGGACCGAGGCCGCGGGCGCGCGGGTCGGCACCGTGGCGCTCGCCTCCGTGCGCGCCACTCGCGAGACCACGGTGCATGATGGCGGCGAGGTTCTGCGCGCCGTCTCCGGCACGCCGGAGGCGGGCGAGCATGTCGGCGACGAGACCTTTGACGGCGTATCCGAGGCCGCGGTGTTTCCCGGAGAGCTGCCCGCCGACCCGCAGGCGGTGCTCGACGGGGCGATCCCGCCCGGCTCCTTCCGCTTCCCGCGCTTCCGCCCGCCGCCGGTCAAGCCCGACGCGCTCGGGCGGCCGGGCCACCTGCCGCAGATCCGGCTCGACCGGGCCATGCAGTTCCTGATCGGGGATCGGCTGACGTGACCAACCCGCAGCGCCCGCGCGCCTTCCGCATCCCCTCCGCCGACGCCCCCGCGCCGGAGGCCGCCACCGCCGAGGCTCCGCCCCCGCCGCGGCCGGAGGTGCGCTTCGTCGATGAACCCTACGAGATCGTGGACGCCGCCGACGGCGTGGCGGTGCCCGTGGCGCCCAAGCGCCGGGCGCCGTGGCTGTCGATCCTGTTCAGCGCGCTCGGCGGTCTCGTCACCATCGCAGTCGGCCTCTCGGTGGAGCGGCTGATCACCGACCTGTTCGCCACCGCGCCTTGGCTCGGCTGGGTCGCGCTGGCGCTGCTGCTCATCGCCGTGATCGCGCTCGCGGCCATCGTCGCCCGCGAGGCGCTGGGGGTCTGGCGCGAGCGCAAGATCGAGGCTTTGCGCGAGCGGGCGCTGACGGCGCTCTCGACCCGCGACCACACCGCAGCGCAGGGCGTGGTGCAGGAGTTGCGGGGCTTCTATGCCGACCGGCCGGCACTGGCCGGCGGCCTCCGCCGGCTCGACGCGGTGGGCGACGCGATCCTCGACGTGGATGACCGGCTGGCGCTGGCCGAGGGCGAGCTGCTGGCGCCCCTCGACCGGCAGGCCAAGGCGGCGATCGCCCAGGCCGCGAGCCAGGTCTCGGCGGTGACGGCCTTGAGTCCGCGGGCGATCGTCGATGTTGCCTTCGTGGTGTTTTCCGCCGCCCGGCTGCTGCGCCGGATCGCGGCGATCTACGGCGGACGGCCCGGCCTGCTCGGCTTCCTCCGGCTCGCCCGCGCGGCGCTCGCCCATCTCACCGTCACCGGCGGCATGGCGGTGGGCGAGGGCATGCTGCATCAGGTACTCGGCCTCGGGCTCGCGGCCCGCGTTTCGGCCAAGCTCGGCGAGGGTGTGCTCAACGGCCTGATGACCGCGCGCTTCGGCCTCGCGGCGCTCGCCGTCTGCCGGCCCCTTCCCTTCGTCCGGGCCATGCCACCCACGGTCAACGACGTGGCCGGCCAGCTTTTTCGAAGCGGCGACGACAAGGAATAGCCCGTCATCGCGAGGCCGCGCGGCTTCCGGCGCAGCGCCCGAAAAAGAAGGCTCCCGCACCGGTCGGTGCGGGAGCCTTCTCGTTCTTCGACAGCTCGGGGGCAGCGATCAGCAGTCGTCGCCGCCCTTCTTGTCGCCGAGCTTCTGGTCGTGACCGGCGGCGTTCATCGCGCCGACCGTGCCCGGAGCCGCCGGCTGGTCGCCACCGGCGGTGTTCTTGGCCGAAGAGGTCTGGTCCGAACCCGGCTTGTTGCCGACGCCCTGGCCGGCGCCGACATTGTTCATCGCGCCCACGGTGCCCGGGGAGGCCGGCTGCTGGCCGCCGGCAAGGTTCTTCGAACCCGCGTCGGCGCCGCTGCCGGTGCTGCTGTTCGCGGCGGTCGAATCGCTCGGGGCCTTGGCGTTGGTGCTGCCGGTGTTGCACGGAGCGGCGAGCGCGGAGCCGGCGATGAAGGCGAAAGCGGTAGCGGTGGCGATGGTCTTCGTGAGCGTCACGTGTGCGTCCCTCCGAATTTGTCCGATCGGCTGTGCCGGCCGGTCTGCCCGAGGAAAGCAATTAAGGAAAATTAAGTTCCCGATTTATCCTGCATCAAAGAATCTTTTTAGGACTGCACTTTCCTACATTCGATAGAAATCGGCCCAAGCTCCTGATATAAAATACACTCTTCCACCGCCGCCCGATCGCGTCCGCCGGTCACAGCGGCGCGAGGAATCCAGCCAGCCGCATCAGCCCCTCCGGCCACGGCCCGTGCCCGCTCGCGACGTTGATGTGGCCGGCCTCGCCCGCATCCACCAGCGCCGAGCCCCAGGCATAGGCGTAATCCTCCGCCCGCTCGTAGCGGCAATGCGGGTCGGTGCGGCTCGCCACCAGCAACGAGGGGAAGGGCAGCGGGTCACGCGGCACCGGCGCGAAAGCGCGCACGCTCTCGGGCAGGTCGGCGCCCGCCTCGATGTCGGGGAAGGCGACAAGCAGGGCCCCGCGCACGACGCCCTCGGGGAAACGCGGCGCGGCCTCCACCGCCGCGACGACGCCGAGACTGTGGGCGATGAGGATCACCGGCCGGGTCGCCGCCTCGACCGCCTCGACGACGCGGCTGCGCCACGCCTCCGGGTCGGGTCGATGCCAGTCGTCCTGCGCGACGATCCGCGCGGTCTTGAGCCGGGCCGCCCAGCGCGCCTGCCAGTGCTCCTCCTCGGAGCCGGCATAGCCGGGCAGGATCAGGATGTCGCAATCGGCAGTCTTCATCGAAGTCTTCTCGGAAGGGCGTCCCTACGCAACGGGCGGCGGCCCGCCCGGCTCCACCGGCAGCGTCACGCGAGCCAGTCGGGCAGGCGGTCGAGGCCGATCAGGTCGTCGTAGCTCGGGCGCGGGCGCACGACCGCCGAGCGGTCGCCGGTCACCAGCACCTCGGGCACGAGACGGCGGCTGTTGTAGGTGCCGGCCTGGACCGCACCGTAGGCCCCCGCGCTCATCACCGCGATCAGGTCCCCCGGCCCGACCGCCGGCATCTCGCGACCGAGCGCGAGATAATCGCCGCTCTCGCAGACCGGGCCGACCACGTCCGCCGTCAGCCGCGGCGTGTCGGGAGCAGGCTCGCGCAGGGGCCGCAGGGCGTGGAAGGCGTCGTAGAGCGTCGGGCGGATCAGGTCGTTCATCGCCCCGTCGACGATGACGAAGGTCTTGTCCTCCGTCGGCTTCACGTAGATCACCCGGGTGACAAGGATGCCGGCATTGCCCGCGATCATCCGCCCGATCTCGAAGACCGGCCTCAGGCCCAGCGGCCGGAAATGGGGGCGCAGGATCTCGGCGAGCGCCGCCGGATCCGGCGGGGGGGCGTTGTCGTCGCGATAGGGGATGCCCAGCCCGCCGCCGAAATCGACGTGGTGCAGCCGGTGTCCGTCGGCGAGGAGGTCGCGGGCGAGTTCGCAGAGCAGCCGTGCGGCGTTGTCGAACGGGGTCAGGTCCGTGATCTGGCTGCCGATATGCGCGTCGACGCCGACGATCTCGAGGCCCGGCAGCCGGGCCGCCCCGGCATAGACCTCGCGCGCGCGGGAGATCGGGATGCCGAATTTGTTCTCGGACTTGCCCGTCGAGATCTTGGCATGCGTGCGCGCATCGACGTCCGGGTTCACGCGGATCGAGACCGGCGCCCTCTGCCCCCGCGAGGCGGCGACCTCGGACAGGGCGGCGAGTTCGGGCTCGCTCTCGACGTTGAAGCAGAGGATGTTCGCGTCGAGCGCGGCGGCCATCTCCGCGCGGGTCTTGCCGACGCCGGAGAAGACGATGCGGCTGCCCGGCACGCCCGCGGCCAATGCGCGGCGCAACTCGCCCTCGGAGACGATGTCCATGCCCGCGCCTTGGCGGGCGAGGGTGGCGAGCACGGCCTGGTTCGAATTGGCCTTCATGGCGAAGCACACCAGCGCGTCGTCGCCGGCGAAGGCTTGAGCGAAGACGCGGTAGTGCCGCTCCAGGGTGGCGGTGCTGTAGCAGTAGAACGGTGTGCCGACCGCGTCCGCCAGTGCCGTCAGATCGACGTCCTCGGCGTGGAGACGCCCGTCCCGATAGTGGAAGTGGTGCATGTCAGGATCATCCGCCGCGCGGAAAAGGGGGCCGGCACGCCCGAATGCCCCTGTGCGCGGTGCGCTGTCTACCGCGAACCGGGCCTCCGGCGCACCTTCGGCCGCGGCATCAGGACAGCCCGGGCGGCCGCTACAGCAGCGGATCGAGGATGAACGGCTCCTTGGGGACCCTGTAGCCGCGCTTCGATCCGCGGGAGGTCGTGACCGGAACGCCGTCGCCGCCCGCCGGGATCGCTGCGGCGCTCAGCTCGTCGCCCGCCTGGACGGCCTCCGGATCGGGAGCCGCGCCGCGATCCCCCACGGAGACCGTGCTGCCCGGCAGGCTGCGCGCCGAGGCCGGCACGCCGGGCCGCGTGCTCGTCGGAGCGGTCTCGGACAGGGCGGCGCCCGGCGGTTCCAGGCTGCCGCGCCGGCCGCAGGCCGTGCAGGCCAGGACGAGGCCGAGCGCGATCAGGATCGAGAGGCGGGCGGAGCGGGCAGGCATCGGATTTCCGGCGGTCTTTCCGGCAGGACGGCGCGAGCTTAGCCGTTGGAGCCTCATCCCGAAAGATGGCCACCGGCATCGCGGGCGGGACGATGCCGGCGCGAGGCCGGCCCCGCCCCGAGCCGGCGGCGCGACCTCAGCTCTTCTTGTTGCCGCGCGGAGCGTCCTTCGGCGGCGTGTAGGCGTCGATCGCCCGGCGGCAGTTCTCGGAGAGCTTGGACCAGTTGGTCTTGAAGCACTGATCGGTCGCCGGATCGTCCGGGTCGAGGTTGCCGCAATAGCTCAGGTAATCGCCGGTGCAGTACTTCTTGAGCGTCTCGTTGCCGCGCTTCGACTGCTGCGCCTGCGCCGGAGCGGCCAGCAGGGCGGCCGCGCCCGTCAATGCGAGAACCAGAGGCGTCAGCTTCAAGGCCATGATGTTCGCTCGATCGCGGTTCGAAGGGAAGGGTTCGTGCGAGGAGATCCGGGCGCGATGATGCTCCCGCATGTCCGAAACAAGGCGGGTCCGGGGCAAACGCAAGGTGGTTCGGTGCTTACGGGCTCGTGCGGAGCATCGCAAGGGAGGCCGGCACGATAGGCGGCGGGCCCGCCCCGCGCAGTGCGTTTCGGCTCCTGGCGTTTCGGCTCCTGGCGTTTCAGCTCTCGGCGAGGGCCGGGGAGGCGACGGGGAAGCTTCCGGTCTGGGGCAGACGGTCGCGCCGGGCCAGGGCGTCGGCAACCTCATTGATGCGGCGGCGCAGCTCGGCGGTGTCGTCGCTCCCGGGCGCGGCCTGGGCGGCCCGGGCGGCCGCCAGTTCCGCGCGCAGCCTCTCGACCTCGGCCTCGATCCCGGGGCGGGCGAGCACGGCCCCGCCCGCTTCGTCCGCGGCCGAGGCGGCGCCCGCCTGCGCCCGGCGCGCCGCCTTGAGATCGTCGAGGACGGCGCGGTGGGCCTCCTCAAGGGCGTGAAGGGTGGCGAGCCCCGTCTCGCCCTCGGCGCGGGCCTTGGCCAGATCCTGGTCGAGCCCGGCGATGCGCTCGAGGGCGCGGGCCACCTCCGCCTCGCTGAGGATCCGGGCGGCGACCGCCGCCTCGGCCTCCATGGTGCGGGCCCCGATGGCGGCCATGTCGGCATGGCGCCGGGCGGCGATGGTCTCGGCCTTCCGCTCCAGTCGGCGCTGCACCACGGCGAATTCCGCCCGGAGGTGGTCGCGCTCGGCCACGACCTCCGACACGCTCACCGGCAGGGTCGCCTCGATCCGCCGCCGGGCCAGGCGGCCGGCGCGGGCGTTCACGGTCGGCAGGATCGTCAGGGCGCACAGGCTCGCCAGGAGGAAGCCGAGCCCGAAGATCATCACGGTCTCGATCACGAACGGGCCCTCACGCCGCCTCGGCCAGCAGATCCGGCCGCTGCGTCTTTTGCCCGTCTTGCCCGCGGGGAGGCAAGCGGGCTGTCCTCTCCCCGGCCTCAAAGACCGAGACCGCCTCCGCGGCCATTCGTCAACCCTTCCGGCTTTCGATGCGCTCGATGCCTCGGCCGCGACCCGCGCCGGGGGCGCTGCGCGCCCGGTCTCCGCTCCCCGAGCGAAGGAGCGGGGCAGCCGGGCCAAGCAGCCGCTCAGGCCGCCCGGAAGAAAGCTAGAACGGGTTCCAGGTCGGCCGGCCGGTGAACTTCAGGTAGCCGACATTGATGCCGAGCCGGGCGCCGACGCCGGAGCGGATCGGCACCACGATGATGCCGCCGTCGGTCACGGCGGTCATGCCGAAGCCGCCGATGAAGTAGGCCGAGCCGTCGACGCCGCCGAAGCGGCGGTAGAGGTCGCGCACGGCGGGCAGGTTGTAGACGAGCATCATCGTGCGCGCGCCGTCGCCGCCGACGTCGAAGCCCAGCGTCGGGCCTTGCCAGTAGATCCGGCGCTGCCCGGCATTGCGGGTGTAGAGCGTGCCCTCGCCGAAGCGCAGGCCGCCGACGATGGCGCCGGACGCCTCCTGGCCGAGGATGTAGCCGTTGGGCTCGCCCCAGCGGCGGGTCGCCTCCTCGACGGTCAGGGCAAGGCCGCGCGACACGCTGCCGAAGAAGCGGTGCCCGTTCTCGACCACCTCGGAGGCGCGGAACGAGTCCGGACGCACGCCGTCGTCCTGATAGGCCAGGGCGGGGACGGCGCTAGCGAGAAGTCCGCCGGAGAGCCCGGCGGAGAGCCCGAGCAGGGCGGCGCGGCGGGTCGTCGCCGTGCGGATGGGATCGTGCGGCATGTCGGTCTCCCTACCGGCTCCCCCTTCGCTCGCCGCTGCCCGCCCATCGCCGGGCGGGGGCCTCCGCGACCGGAAGCCGTCGGATCGAGGCACGCAGGGAGCGCGCAGTCTCGCGACCGATCAAGTCAAGATTGGGTTAACGTATGGTTAAGCGGAGGCAGGCCGTCATCGGAGCGGCCGGACCATGCGGATGCTGGGAAAGACCAGGTCCGGTCCCATCGCCACGGCAATATCGCCGATCCGCCGGAAGCCGAGAGCGTGGTAGAAGGCCTCGCCGTTGAGGCTCGCGTAGCATTCGAGGCGGCTCAACCCGTGGGCGCGTGCATCCGCCACGCAGCGCTCGCACAGGGCCCGGCCGATGCCCCGCCCGATCCAGGCGGCGTCCGTCGCGAAATGCCGGATGTGACCGAGCCCTGGCTCGAGCGCGCCCGTTCCGGGCCGCTCGGCGGACCAGCCGCCGCAGCCGACGGCCTGCAGCCCGGCCTCCGACGACCGTTCGGCGAGATAGTAGGTTCCGCCGCTCAGCAGCACGGGGCTGGCGCGCGTCATGATCGGCAGGGCACGGGAGAGGAGGCGGACGTCGTAGGCCTCGCCCATGAGGCTTGGATAGGAGGCGCTCAGGACGCGCCCGACGGCGGCCGCGTCTGCCGGCCGAGCCACCCTGATCACGATTTCCGCAGACACGGCCATCGCGCCCTATCCCTGCTTCGTCGCCTCGACCGTCTCCCCCGCCCGGCGTCGGTCGAAATACGACACGGCGCCCTGCTGCGGCAGATCGAGCGCGTCGCGGTAGGCCGCGGAGGCGAGCGCGGCGAAGGGGCCGTTGCGGTAGAAGCGGGTATGGTGGCCGTAGGTGATCGTGTCGCCCCCCGGCCCGACGACCCGCCCGCCGGCCATGGTCAGCACGTGGTCGCCGGCGGCGGTGTCCCACTCCATGGTGGGAACGCAGCGCACGTAGATGTCCGCCTCCCCCGCCGCGATCAGGCAGAACTTGAGGGCCGAGGAGGTGACCCGCCGTTCGCCGATGGGCATCCGCTCCAGGCAGGCATCGGTGTCGCTGTCGCCGTGCAGGCGGCTGACGAGAGCCACGAGGCCCTCGGCAGGCGCCGCGCGCACATGCACCGCCCGGAACGGGCCCGGCCGGCCCTCGCGGATCGGCGCCTCGCGGGCGGTGGTGCCCGCCGCCCAGACCCGGCCGAGGCCCGGCGCCGCCAGCGCGGCGGCGATCGGGCGGTCCCCCTGAACGAGGCCGATATTGACGCAGTACTGCTCGTTGCCGGCCAGGAAGTCGCGGGTGCCGTCGAGGGGATCGACGAGGAAGAACAGGGGCGCGGGCCGCGCGGTGCAGGAGGTCTCCTCGGCGATCACCGGGATGCCGGGATAGGCCTGCGCCAGCGCGGCGACGATCAGCTCCTCGGAGCGGGTGTCGGCGAGGCTCGCGGGCGAGCCGTCCGGCTTGATCACGTGCGGGCAGTCGCCGCCGTGATAGCCCCGCAGGATGCGCCCCGCCTCGCAGGCGATCCCGGCGAGCCGGTCCGCGATGGCGTCGCGCAGCGAGGCCGGAACGGGCGCCGTCAGGACCGCCGATGGAGCGGCCGGATGGGGGGCGGGGGCAGTCATCGCAATGTCATCAATGAACGAACGGGACTTGTCGATCCGACATGTGTCCGAATTGGGTACGCAAGCCTGCGTGAGCCGGATTCTATGCCCTAAGGTCGCGGCGGATTCGGAACATCCGTGCCGACGCTCCGGACCGGCGACGGCGGCGCACCGCTCCGCGCGGCTTTCCAAAGCGGTCGCCGGTGACTATTCGCTTGCCCCATCCGGTGTTGGCCGCATCCGGGGGGCGGGCTGCCCGACCGGCCGGCGGCACCTCGCGACACCTCTTTGCGACACCACTTTCGACAGCCGGGAACGGAGCGCAGTATGAGCGGTACCAATAGCCTCACCCTCGACGCCCTCGACCTCTCGGCGCTGCTGTGCTCGCGCGTGTGCCACGATGTGATCAGCCCGATCGGCGCGATCGTGAACGGCCTGGAAGTGCTCGAGGACGACAACGATCCCTCGATGCGCGAATTCGCCCTCGAACTGATCCGCAAGAGCGCGCGCACCGCCTCGGCCCGCGTGCAGTTCGCCCGCATCGCCTTCGGCGCGGCGGGCTCGGCCGGCGCCTCGATCGATCTGGCCGACGCCGAGAAGGTGTCCCGGGCGATGTTCGCCGACGAGAAGACGCAGATCGCCTGGAGCGCGCCCCAGGCCCTGTTCCCGAAGAACAAGGTCAAGCTCCTGCTCAACCTCGTGGTGATCGCCTCGAGCGCGATCCCCCGGGGCGGTCTGATCAACGTGGCCGTGACCGGCGACGGCGACGCCCCGCGCTTCGTGCTGCGCGCCAAGGGCAGCCACGCGCGCATCCCGCCCCATGTCGAGGCGCTGATCGCCGGCACGCCCGAGGGCGGCAGCGTCGATGCCCACGGCATCCTGCCCTTCTATGCCGGCCTCGTCGCCCGCGCGGCCGCGATGGACGTGCGCTTCACGATCGAGGGCGATGAGGTGACGGTCACCGCCACGCCCACCGAGGCCGCCGTGGGACTGCCGGGCGCCCCTGCCCCGAGCCTCGAGAACGAGCGTCCCTCCGACAGCGCCCCGCCGGACACCCAGCTCGCCTGAGGCGCGTCGGCCCCTGGAAACCACGCGGCGGAAAGCGGGCGGCGCCCGGGCACAAATTCTTCCGGCTTCTTTCTAAAAACAATTGTGAAGCCGGGCCCGCCCTCAACGCTTCACTAACTTTCCAAGGCGAGAGTGCTCGTCGCACGTCCCTTAGTGCGCGTAGACGAGTACCCCCCATGGACGATCTGCTTCGCGAGTTTCTGGTCGAGAGCGCCGAGCATCTGGACACGGTCGATGCGGAGCTTGTCCGTTTCGAGCAGGACCCCAATAACCAGCAGATCCTGCGCAACATTTTTCGGCTCGTCCACACCATCAAGGGCACCTGCGGCTTCCTCGGCCTGCCGCGGCTGGAGGCGCTGGCCCACGCCGCCGAGACCCTGATGGGGCGCTTCCGCGACGGCTATCCCGTCAGCGGCGCCTCGGTCACGCTGATCCTCGCCACCCTCGACCGGCTCAAGGCGATTCTCGCCGACCTCGAGGCCACCGGCTCCGAGCCGGCCGGCGCCGATGCCGACCTGATCGGTGCCCTTGAGCAGATGGCCTCCGAGGAGGCGCCTGCCGCCGCCGCTCCGCCGCCCCCGCCCGAACTGCCGCCGATCGTCGAGCGGGAACTCAAGCCCGGCGAAGTCTCGCTGGAGGATCTGGAGCGCGCCTTCATGGAGGCGCCCGGCCCCGACGACTTCCCCGCCGCGCCGGCGATCGAAGCGCCCGCGCCCGTCCTCGAAGCGCCCGCGCCGACCTTCGAGAGCGCGCCCGAGCCGGCAGCGCCGGTCCAGGCCGCCGAGCGTCCCGCCGCCGCGCCCTCAGCGCCCGCGGCCGAGGGCGGCGAGAGCGCCGTGGCCGCCAAGGTGCAGACGATCCGCGTCAACGTCGACACCATCGAGCACCTGATGACGATGGTCTCGGAACTGGTGCTGACCCGCAACCAGCTCCTCGAGATCGCCCGGCGTCACGAGGATTCCGGCTACAAGGTCCCGCTGCAGCGCCTCAGCCACGTCACCGCCGAGCTGCAGGAAGGCGTGATGAAGACGCGCATGCAGCCGATCGGCAATGCGTGGCAGAAGCTGCCGCGCGTCGTGCGCGACCTCTCGGCCGAACTCGGCAAGGGCATCGACCTCGTGATGTCCGGCGCCGAGACCGAACTCGACCGGCAGGTGCTCGACGTCATCAAGGACCCGCTCACCCACATGGTGCGCAACTCCGCCGACCACGGCATCGAGGCCACCAACGAGCGTCTCAAGGCCGGCAAGCCGGCCCGCGGCACGATCCGCCTCTCGGCCTATCACGAGGGCGGCACGATCACGATCGAGATCGCCGACGACGGCAAGGGCCTCGACCTCGCCGCGATCCGCAAGAAGGCGGTCGAGCGCAACCTCGCCCCCGCGGCCGATGTCGAGCGGATGACCGACGCGCAGGTCGCGAAGTTCATCTTCCATGCCGGCTTCTCCACCGCCAAGGCGGTGACCTCGGTCTCCGGCCGCGGCGTCGGCATGGACGTCGTCAAGACCAACATCGAGACCATCGGCGGCGTGGTCGATATCGCGACCGAACTCGGCCGCGGCACGACCTTCACCATCAAGATCCCCCTGACGCTGGCCATCGTCTCGGCGCTCATCGTCAAGGCGGGCGAGCAGCGCTACGCCGTGCCGCAGATCGCGGTGCTCGAACTGGTCCGGGTCGATCCCAAGGGCGAGAACAAGAGCACGAACTCGATCGAGCGCATCCACGGCGCGCCGGTGCTGCGGCTGCGCGAGCGGCTCCTGCCGATCGTCACCCTCGAGGGGCTGATGCGCGGGCAGGCGACCGTCGAGGAGGGCGAGCTCGTCGAGTCGGGCTTCGTGGTGGTGGCCCAGGTCGGCCGGCAGCGCTTCGGCGTGCTCGTGGACGAGGTCTTCCACACGGAAGAGATCGTCGTGAAGCCGATGTCGTCCAAACTGCGCCACATCCCGCTCTTTGCCGGCAACACGATCCTCGGCGACGGCGCCGTGGTGTTGATCGTCGATCCCAACGGCGTGGCCAAGCTGGTCGGCCAGAGCGCGCAGTCCGGCGCCGCGACGGAGACCGAGGTCGAGGAGACCGAGGCCGGCGATGCCAAGGCGACGCTCCTCGTGTTCAAGGGCGGCGCGGGCGGCTTCAAGGCGGTGCCGCTCTCCCTCGTCACCCGCCTCGAGGAGATCGACGCCTCGAAGATCGAGCATCTCGGCGGGCGCCCGCTGATCCAGTACCGCGGCCGTCTGATGCCGCTGGTCCCGGCCGATCCGGGCATCGAGATCCGCTCCGAGGGCAACCAGGCGCTCGTCGTGTTCTCCGACGGCGACCGGGCGATGGGCCTCGTGGTCGACGAGATCGTCGACATCGTCGAAGAGCGTCTCGACATCGAGATCTCGGCCGACCGCTCCGACCTGATCGGTTCGGCGGTGCTGCGGGGCCGGGCCACCGACATCATCAACATCGCCCACTTCCTGCCGCTCGCCTACGACGACTGGGCGCGCGGCCCGCGCAAGACGGTGGTGAAGGCGCCCTCGCTCCTGCTCGTGGACGACTCGGCCTTCTTCCGCGACATGCTCACCCCCGTGCTCAAGGCGGCGGGCTACGGCGTGACGACCGCCGCCTCCGCCGACGAGGCGATGGGCCTGCTCAAGGGCAGTGCCGGCATCGACCTCGTGGTCAGCGACCTCGACATGCCCGGCCGCAGCGGCTTCGACCTCGTGGCCGCGATGCGCAAGAGCGGCGGGCGGCTGGCCGAGATGCCGGTGATCGCCCTGACCGGCACGGTCGCCGCCGACGCGATCGAGCAGGCGCGCCGCCTCGCGATCAGCGACCTCGTCGCCAAGTTCGACCGCAGCGGTCTGCTCGCGGCGCTCGCCGAGATCGGTGAGGCCGCCGAACCCGCCGCCCGCGCCGCCGCCTGAGACCCGAACGGACCGGATAAGGACACGCCGCCATGCAGGCCGCCAACGGCAACGCCGTTCCCACGGACACCACCGACTACGTCACCGTCTTCGTCGGCGAGACGATGTTCGGGCTCACCATCGACCGGGTGCACGACGTGTTCGTGCCCGCCGGCATCACCCCGGTGCCGCTGGCGCCCAGGGAGATCGTCGGCCTCCTGAACCTGCGCGGGCGGGTCGTGACGGCCCTGTGCCTGCGCCGCCGCCTCGGCATCCCCGGGCGCGAGGCGGGCGCGGCCGAGATGGCGATCGGCCTCGAGCAGTCCGGCGAGACCTTCGCCCTCATCGTCGACGGCGTCGGCGAGGTGCTGAAACTCGGCGCCGACACGCAGGAGCCGGTTCCGATCAACCTCGATGCCCGCTGGCGCGACATCTCGCTGGGCGTGCACCGTCTCGACGGACGGCTCCTCGTCATCCTCGACGTCGATGCGCTGCTCGCCTTCGGCGACGCCCGCGAGTCGCAGGTCGCCTGAAGCCGAGAGGGATGCGCCCATGATGACCAGCTCGGCCCAGAACGCGATCAAGAGCTCGACCGAGAACACGGCGAAGACGGCCCTGATCGTCGATGACTCGGCGGTGATCCGCAAGGTTGCCCGCCGCATCCTCGAGACCCTCGACTTCACCGTCCGCGACGCCGAGGACGGCGCCACCGCTCTGGCGATGTGCGCGGAGGCGATGCCGACGGTGATCCTGCTCGACTGGAACATGCCGAACATGGACGGCTACGAGGTGCTGCGGCACCTGCGGCAGGCGCCCCTCGGCGACCGGCCCAAGGTCCTGTTCTGCACCACCGAGAACGATGTCGGCGCCATCGCCCGGGCCCTGCACGCGGGCGCCGACGAGTACATCATGAAGCCCTTCGACCGGGAGATCATGATCGCCAAGCTCGACCAGGTCGGTTTCGCGATGCGCTCCTCCGAAGCCGCCTGATCCCTCCCCGGCCCCTCCGGATCCTCAGGGGCCGCATCCTCAGGGGCCGCGAGGTCCCCGCCCCCTCTCGCTCCGCGGAAACGAGTTCCCCATGTCGGCATTTCCCGCCGTCGCACAGGCGTCCGCGGCGCGCAGCCCGGTCAAGGTGCTGGTCGCCGACGATTCGGCGGTGGTGCGCGGCCTCGTCTCCCGCTGGCTCAGCGAGGCGGGCCACGAGGTGGTCGCCACCGCCCCGAACGGCCGCGCCGCCGTGGACGCGCTCGCCCGCTGCTACCCCGACGTCGTGCTCCTCGACATCGAGATGCCGGAACTCGACGGCATCCAGGCCCTGCCCCTCATGCTCGCCAAGCAGCCGGGGATCCAGGTCGTGATGATGTCGACGCTGACCCAGCGCAACGCCGACGTCTCGCTGCGCTGCCTGTCGCTGGGCGCGGTCGACTACATCCCCAAGCCCGAGAGCAACCGCGGCGTCACCACGTCCGACGGCTTCCGCACCGACCTGCTCGAGCGCATCCGGGTGTTCGGCGCGGCCCGCGCCCGGCGCCGACCGGCCCCGACCGCGGTCGAGGCGGCCACCTCCGCCGTACCCGCCGCGCCGGCGGTCTCGCGCCTGTCCGGCACGGTGACGCTGCGGCCGAAGCCCCGCACCGTGGTGCCGCCCCGCGCCCTGCTGATCGGCTCCTCCACCGGCGGTCCGCGGGCGGTCGGCGAGGTGCTGGAGAAGATCGGCGCGGCCACGCTCCGGCGCCTGCCGGTCCTGATCGTGCAGCACATGCCGCCGGTCTTCACCGCCGTGTTTGCCGAGCATCTCGGCGCCCGGATCGGCCTGCCTGCGGCCGAGGGCAAGGCCGACGAGCGGCTCCAGCCCGGCCGCATCTACGTCGCTCCCGGCGGGCGCCACATGCGGCTCGCGGGCTCCGCCGCGGAGACCGTGATCCGTCTCGACGACGGACCGCCAGTGAATTTCTGCCGCCCGGCGGTGGACGTGATGTTCCTCGACGCCGCCGCCCTCTACGGCGGGGCGACGCTCAGCGTCATCCTCACCGGCATGGGCTCGGACGGCACGGCGGGCGCCCGCGCGCTGGTCGAGGCCGGCGGTACCCTGCTCGCCCAGGACGAGGCGACGAGCACGGTCTGGGGCATGCCCGGCAGCGTCGCCAAGGCGGGCCTGTGCCACGCCGTCCTGCCGCTTCCCGAGATCGGGCCGGCCCTGCGCAGCGCGATCGCGGAGCGGGCTTGATGACCGAGGCGGATTTCGCGTTCCTGCGCGACTATCTCAGGAAGCGCTCCGGGCTGAGCCTGGGGGCGGAGAAGCGCTATCTGGTGGAGAGCCGGCTCACCCCGGTCTGCCGCCGCTTCGGGATCGCCACCCTCACCGATCTCGTCGGGGCCTTGCGCCTGTCGCGGGAGGGCCAGCTGGAGCGGGCGGTGGTCGAGGCGATGACCACCAACGAGACCTTCTTCTTCCGCGACCGGGCGCCGTTCGACCTGTTCCGGGACGTGCTGCTGCCCAAGGCCATCGCCGCCCGCGCCGCCCAGCGTCGCCTGCGGATCTGGTCGGCGGCGGCCTCCACGGGTCAGGAACCGTACTCGCTCGCGATGATGATCCACGAGGCCGGGGCGCAGCTCGCGGGCTGGCAGGTCGAGATCGTCGGCACCGACCTCTCGACGGAGGTGCTGGAGAAGGCCCGCCTCGGCCTCTACAGCCATTTCGAGGTGCAGCGCGGCCTGCCGGTGCAGCTGCTCGTGAAGCACTTCACCCAGGTCGGCGAGCAGTGGCGGATCAGCCCGGCGCTCGCCGGGATGGTGAGCTTCAGGCCGCTCAACCTGCTGAGCCCGTTCGAGCATCTCGGCCAGTTCGACATCATCTACTGCCGCAACGTGCTGATCTACTTCGACGCGCCGACCAAGACCGACGTGCTGGAACGGATCGCCAAGGCCCTCGCCCCCGACGGCGCGCTGCTGCTGGGTGCCGCCGAGACCGTGATCGGCCTGACCGAGGCGCTGGTGCCCGATCCGCAGAACCGCGGCCTCTACCGCCAGGCCACGGTCGCCGGGCGGGCGGCACCCCACCGCCTCGCGGCGGGGTTCTAGGGCGCGTCGTCTCGCGGCGGGCGGCCGGATCGGCTAGCCTGCCGGCCATGACGTACGACGCGCCGCGGCTCCTCGCCTGCGGAGACACGGCCTTCACCATCGAGTTCGGCGAGCGGATCGAGGCGCCCTGCAGCGCCCGCGTGCTCGCCCTCGACGCGGCGCTCGCCGCGCGCGCGCTACCCGGCATCCGAGAGACGGTGCCGACCTACCGCTCGCTGACCGTCCATCTCGATCCGCTGCTGGCCGTTCCGGCCGAACTCGGCCGCCTTGTCCTGGCGCTCGCGGGCGAGCCGCTCGCGGCGGTCGCGACCCCGCGGCTATGGCGCGTTCCCGTGGTCTATGGCGGCGCGTTCGGGATCGATCTGGAGGCGGTCGCCGCGCATCACGGGCTCGCGCCGGAGGCGGTGATCGAGCGCCACAGCGCCCCCGAATACCGGGTGGCGATGATCGGCTTCCTGCCGGGCTACGCCTATCTCGAAGGCCTCGATCCCGGTCTCGCCCTGTCGCGCCGGCCCAGCCCGCGTCCGGTCACGCCGGCCGGCACCATCTCCATCGGCGGCGCCCAGGCGCTGGTGGCCAGCATCGCCGCGCCGAGCGGCTGGCATCTTCTCGGGCGAACGCCCGAACGGACCTTCGTGCCCGAGCGCGATCCGGTCTTCCTGCTCCGCCCCGGCGACCGGGTACGGTTCGTCCCGACCCCGGCCGCGCGCTGGGACGCCCTGGCCGCCGCGGCGGAGGCCGGCGAGCCGGTGGCCGAGCTGTGCCAGGGATGAGCGCCCATCTGCGCCTGGCCCGCCTCGCCGGCGCGGCCTCGATCCAAGATGGCGGCCGGCACGGCTATCTCCGCTACGGCCTCTCGGCCTCCGGGCCGATGGATCCGCTCGCCTTCGCCGCAGCGAACCGCCTCGTCGGCAATCCGGCCGATGCGGCGGCGCTCGAATTCGGGCTCGCCGGGGCCCGCCTGCGGGCCGAGAGCGGCGCGGTGCGCCTCGCCCTGGCGGGCGCGCCGAGTGGAATGCGCCTCGACGGCGAACCGGTCGCCGCGCACCGCTCCCTCGTCCTGCCGGACGGCGCCGAACTGACGATCGAGCGTCCGCGCGAGGGGGTGTTTGCCTATCTCGCGGTCTCCGGCGGGTTTGCCGTCCGCAGCGTGATGGGCAGCCGCGCCCTGCATCAGCGCGCGGCGCTCGGGGGCCTCGACGGACGCGCCCTGCGCGAGGGCGACCGCCTGCCGCTGACCGCCTCGCCCACAGGCGGGACGGACGTCTGCCTCGACCCGGTCCCCCTGCAGCGGACGGCTCCGATCCGCGTCGTCCTCGGCCCCCAGGACGATCTCTTTTCCGAGACCGGTCTCGCGACCTTCCTGCACGAGACCTTCACCGTCTCGAACCGGGCCGACCGGATGGGCTACCAGCTCGACGGCCCGGCGATCGCCCACGGCCCGGGCGGCTTCAACATCGTCTCCGACGCCACAGTGGCGGGCTCGGTGCAGGTGCCGGGCTCAGGCAGGCCCATCGTCCTGCTGGCCGACCGCCAGACCACCGGCGGCTATCCGAAGATCGCCACCGTGATCTCCGCCGACCTCCGACGGATCGCCCAGCGCCGGCCCGGGGAACCCGTACGGTTCGAGGCGATCGACCTCGCCACCGCCACCCGCCTTGCCCGCGAGGAGGCGGCGAGGATCGCGGCGCTGGGCGCCCAGCTCAAGCCGGTCGAGAGCGAGACCGAGCGGCTGATGGCCGCCAACCTCGCGGGCGCCGCGGTCGACGCGCTGGGAACGGAGGATTGATGCCTTCGCGTGGGGGCCAAAACCGGCCCTGACGCGTTGTCGGGCCATGTCGCGCGAACCCAAAACCTCCGAGCCGCCCCGCCTCGGCTTCTGCTGCACCTTCATTCCCGATCCGGATCCGGCCCACAAAACCCTGAAGGCCGCCAAGGATGCGGCCAAGCTGATGAATCTCGGCACGGTGACCATGGCGCATCTGGAGCGCCTCGGACCGGCTGCGCGATACGAGAAGCTGGAGGGCGTGGTGCGCCACAACCTCGCGGCCCTGGAGCGTCAGGTCGCCTGGGTCTCGGGCCGGCCGCCGCTGGAGCGGCTCCTGCGCATGGCGAGCTCCGTTCTGCCCGGCTACACCCATCCGGTGGCCGAGCCGCTCTATGCCGAGCCGGCGATGCGCGCCCTGATCGAGACCGGTCTCGCCCGGATCGGTGAACGGGCGCGGGCGGGGGGCGTGCGCCTCAGCATGCATCCCGGCCCGTTCTGCATCATCGCCTCGCGCAACCCGAACGCGCAGGCCAACGGCATCGCCGAACTCGAATACCACGCCGAGGTGATGACGATGCTGGGCTACGGCTCCGGCTGGCACCCGTTCGGCGCTCACCTCAACATCCATATCGGCGGTCGCGAGCCCGGCATCGAAGGGTTTCGCGAGAGCCTGTCCCTGATCTCGGAGACGGCGCGCAACCTGCTCACCGTCGAGAACGACGAGTCGCTGTTCGGCCTCGACGCGGTGCTGCGGCTCGGGGACCGGGTGCCGGTGGTGCTCGACCTCCATCACCACTGGGTCGAGAGCCGGGGCGAGTACATCGAGCCCGACGATCCCCGCGTCCAGGCGGTGATCGCCTCCTGGCGCGGGGTGCGGCCGGTGAGCCACATCAGCGTTTCACGGGAAACACTGCTGCCGGACCACGACCCCGCCGCCCTGCCGGACTACGCCGCCCTCTCGGGCCAGGGCCATTCCTGGCGCGATCTCGCGGCGCATTCCGACCTGATGTGGAACGAGGCCGTCAACGCGCTCGTCGCCCGCCATCTCGCCTGGACCGATTTCGAGATCGAGGCGAAGGGCAAGAACCGGGCGAGCGTGCCGCTGGCCGTGCGGATCGGACGCGACCTGTCCCTGGCCGCGGCGTGACGGCTCGAAGCGCGGCTGGGCGGATTTGACCCGGCGGACGGCGCCCGTCACCATGCTAGCTTCCTCATTCGTGCGCGGGCCCTCTCGGCCCGGTGCCCGTGGGAGCCGCGACCGGACACGATGAGCGAGGCCGATCGGACGAATTCCGTCAGCGACGACCGCCAGGGCGAGGCGCGCCGCCGCCTCGACCGGCTGGTGGCGCGGGCGCGGGCGGCGGGCCTGTGGGAGCGGGCCTGGCCGGTGCTGTGGCGCGGCCTCGGGGTCGCCCTCGCCTTCCTCGCCGTGTCGTGGCTCGGCCTGTGGCTCGACCTGTCCCCGCTCGGGCGCATGGTCGGACTCGGCCTCTTCACACTCCTGTTCGTCGCGGCGCTGCTGCCCGCCCTCCGCCTGCGGAGTTTGAGCCGCCGCGAGGCGCTCGCCCGTATCGACCGGGAGGCGGCTCGCCAGGGCGGAAGCGCCCACGATCCGGCCTCCTCCATCGAGGACACGCTGGCCGTCGGCCAGAGCGACCCCGTCACCCGCGCCCTCTGGGCCCTGCACCAGTCGCGGGCCGCCGCCGCCGTGGCGCGGCTGAAGGCCGGCCGCCCGCGCCCGCATATGCCGGGTCACGATCCCCTGGCGCTGCGCGCCGGCATCCTCGTCGCGGCGCTCGCCGCCCTGTTCGTCGCCGGCCCCGAATGGCGCGGACGCGTCGCCGCCGCCTTCGACTGGCGCGAGCCGCAGGCCGCCGCGCCGAGCTTCCGCGTCGACGGATGGATCGATCCGCCGATCTACACCCGCGTGCCCCCGCTGATCGTGACGATGTCGGGCACGGCCAAGGAGGCCGTGCAGCGCCTGCGCGCCCCGGTGAATTCCACCCTGATCGTGCGCATCGCCGGACAGGGCGAGGCGGAACTAACCCCGAACGCCGCCCTGGTGCCGATCCCCCGGGACGAGAAGGCCGCACCGAACCGGCCCGCGCCGCAGGGTGCCCCGCAGAATGGCGGACAGAACGGCGGGAAGAGCAGCGAGACCCGCGCCAGCCTGCGGGAGGAGCGTTTCCGGCTTGCCGGCGGCACCGCCGAACTCGGCATCGCCGCCTCCGGATCGGAGCCGCACCGCCTCGTGATCGAGACGATCCCCGACCGGCCGCCGGAAGTGAGCCGCGTCGGCGACCTGGAGGTCAACGGCCGCGGCACCTTCAACATCACCTACCGCGCCAAGGACGATTACGGCATCGCCTCGGCGGAGGGGCTGATCGAACCGCTGAAGGCCGGCCGCTCGCTCGTGCCCGTGCCCAAGATCGCGCTCGCGCTTCCCACCGACGCCACCGGCGAGACCGAGACCAAGACGCTGGTCGATCTCACCGACAATCCCTGGTCCGGCGCGCGGGTGAAGCTCACCCTCGTGGTGCGCGACGAGGCCGGGCAGGAGGGCCGCACCGAGACCGCCGAGATCGTGCTGCCGGCCCGTCCCTTCAGCCAGCCGCTCGCCCGGGCGCTGGCCGAGGAGCGCCGCCGTCTCGTGACCGCGCCGGACGAGGATCGCGCCCGCGTCCAGACCGCTCTCGACGCCCTGCGGATCGCCCCGGAGCGCTTCACGCCGCAGCCGGCGATCTTCCTCGGGCTCACCACCGCCGCCAATCGCCTGCGCGCGGCGAAGTCGGACGAGGATCTCACCAACGTCGCGGATCTTCTGTGGGAGATGGCCCTCAAGATCGAGGACGGCGACCTCTCGGATGCCGAGAAGGCCCTGCGCGCCGCCCAGGACCGCCTCAAGGAGGCGATCGACCGCAACGCGCCCGACGAGGAGATCAAGAAGCTCACCGAGGATCTGAAACAGGCCCTCGACAAGTTCATGAAGGAGTTCGCCCAGCGCGCGAAGCCGCAGCGCCAGCCGCAGGCGGAGCGCCGGCAGCAGCAGGGCGGCCAGACCGTCACGCCCGACGATCTCGAGAAGATGATCAAGGACATGCAGGAGGCGATGCAGCGCGGTGACACAGCGGAAGCCCAGCGCCTGCTCGACCAGCTCCGCAACGTGCTGGAGAACCTCCAGAATGCCGAGGGCGGACAGAAGTCCGACGGCGGCATGGCCGAGATGAACCGGCAGCTCGACGAGCTCGACAAGATGTCCCGCGACCAGCAGGACCTGCGCGACGAGACCTACAAGGAAGGGCAGCAGGGCCAGCAGCGCCCCGGTCAGCGCCAGCGGCCGCAGCCGGGCCAGCAGCAGGGGCAGCAGGGCCAGCGCGGGCAGCAGCCCGGCCAGCAGGGCGAAGGCCAGCAGGGGCAGCGGGGCCAGGGTCAGCAGGGTCAGGGCCAGCAGGGTCAGGGCGGCGGACAGCAGGGCCAGAACATGGGCCAGCGCCAGCAGGGCCTGCGCGAGCAGCTCCAGGATCTCAAGAACCGCATGAAGCAGCAGGGGCTTCAGGGCGAGGAGGGCCTGGCGGATGCCGAGGAGGCCATGCGCGAGGCCGAAGAGGCCCTGGGCCGCGGCCGCAACGGCGACGCGGTGGACGCCCAGGGCCGCGCGCTCGACGGGCTGAAGCGCGGCGCCGAGGGCATGCAGAAGCAGATGCAGCAGATGGCCGAGGGCGAAGGCCAGGGCGAGGGCCAGCAGGACGGGCAATCGCAGGGCCGCCAGGGCCGCTCGGGCTCCGCCGACGACGATCCGCTCGGCCGCCCGACCCGCGGGCGCGACCTCTCGAACGGCAACGTCCGGGTGCCCAACGCGGATGAGTCGGCAGTGCAGCGCGCCCGGCGGATCATGGAAGAGCTGCGGCGCAAGCTCGGCGACCCCTCGCGTCCGCAGGAGGAACTCGATTATTTCGAGCGCCTGCTCCGGCGGAACTGACGCCCCGAACAACTACCGCCCGGGCCGCCCCCGCGCGAGCGCGGTCCCTCACGAGATCAACGACCCATGTCCGCCAACCAGCTCGTTCTCCTCGCCTGCCTCGCGGTCGCCGTGGTGCTGCTCCTCGGCCTCGTCAACATGATGCGGGGTGGCAGCGCCAACCTCTCGCAGAAGCTGATGCGCCTGCGCGTGCTCCTGCAATTCGTGGCCATCATCGTCATCATGGGCGTGGTCTGGTGGCGTGCGGCCTGAGCGGCCGCCTCTCCTCACTCCTTGCCGCGCTCGAAGGTCACGATGCTGCGGGTCTCGCCCCGGTCGGCCCAGTTCGGCATCACCCGCCAGGGCGTCAGCACCCGCAGCCGGTCGCCGTCGAGGGTGAACATCCGGGTCTGTTTCGTGCCGACCCATTTCGGATCCCAGGCGACGTCGAGATCGGCGGTCCAGCTGTCACCGTCGAGGCGGAATGTCCCGGAATAGGAGACGAGGGTGCCCATCAGGGCGGCGCGCTGCGCCTCGGTCTCGGCGGGCTTGCGGCCCTCCCCGGTCAGGATGAAGAAGACGCGCTTCTCCGGCGTGAAGTAGGCGTAGCCGGTCGGGTGCGCCCCCATCACCGGCAGCTTCTCGCCGTTCTCGCGCACCTCGACCTCGTAGGAGACGAGCTTCCAAAGCCCGGTCAGACGGGCCTCGTCCGCCGCCCGGACCGGCTGCGGGCCGGCGGCCAGAGCCACCGCGCCCACCATCCCCATCGCCACCATCGTCGTCCGCATTGCTTCCCCCGGCTCCGGCGCACCCCTCACCGGGATCGCCGGGTCCAACGCGAGAGGAGCGCAGCGGATGCATGATCGCGACTGACTCACCCTGTGCGGGCACCGCCGCCGACGGATGCGTCCGCGATCGGCGATGCCGGGTCAGACCGGAGTGTGGCGTCGGCGCCCCACCGGATGGGCAAAAGCGCCGAAGGCGGATGAATCCGCGGGCTGTGCTCAAGGCGTCGTGATATTCGAGGCGGGTTGAAACGGACGGATCGACCGCCGATGAAGTCACCTCTTGCCCGGATTTTCGTCGGCGTTCTTGCCGGCTCGGCCATCACGGCCACGCAGGCCGCCGATCTCGGCGCCGCCCGGGCCCCCGCCGCACCGCCCTACTTCGCCCCCGTCCAGCCCTACTCGATCGTCTCCGAGATCCGCATCGGCGGCTCGGTCCAGGATCCGGGCAGCGCCGAGGGCAAGCTTCCGGGCTTCAGCACGGCGAACGTCAACGGCGAAATCCTGTTCGCCAAGCCGCTCGTGACCACCGACCCGTTCTGGCAGGCCTTCGTGCCGCGGCCCACCGTGGGCGGCAGCTACAACACCGGCGGCCGCACCAGCTACGCCTATATCGGCGCCACCTGGACCGTGGATCTCTTCCCCGAGACCCTCGGCCGACGCGTCTTCCTCGAAGGCTTCTTCGGCGGCGCCGCGCATAACGGCTATACCGGCCTGAAGGCGAACGCCCCCTACGGCTTCAACGCCCTGGGCTGCAACCCGCTGTTCCGCGAGGCGGCGGCGCTGGGCTTCCGCATCGACGAGCACTGGAGCGTGATGGCCACGGTCGAGCACATGTCGAATGCCGGCCTGTGCGGCGACAACCGCGGCCTGACCAATTTCGGCGGCAAGCTCGGCTACACCTTCTGACCTGACGCCCGGCCGCCGGCCGCTTTTGCGGCTTGCCGGGCTTTTACGGCTTGCAAAGACCCGCCCGGCGCGAAACATCGCCCGGCGGGTCTTTTCTCTTCGATGAACACCATGCCCCGCGGGAGGGACGTCGTGGTCAAGCTCAACCGGATCTACACCCGCACCGGCGACCAGGGCACGACCGGGCTCGCCAACGGCGAGCGCCGCTCCAAGGCGGATCTTCGGGTGGAGGCCTACGGCACCGTCGACGAGACCAATGCCTGCATCGGCCTCGCCCGCCTCACCGCCGAACCCGCCCTCGACGCGATGCTGGCGCGCATCCAGAACGACCTGTTCGACCTCGGCGCCGACCTCGCCACCCCGCCGAGCGACGCACCGCTGGGCTACGAGCCCCTGCGCGTCGTCGCCGCCCAGGTGCAGCGGCTCGAGGCCGAGATCGACGCGCTCAACGCCAACATCCCGCCCTTGAAGTCCTTCGTCCTGCCCGGCGGCTCGGCGACGGCCGCCGCGCTCCACCTCGCCCGCACCGTCTGCCGCCGGGCCGAGCGGCTCGTGGTCTCCCTGTCGGGCATCGAGCGCGAGGCGATCTCGGGAGAGGCCCTGCAATATCTCAACCGGCTCTCGGACTTCCTGTTCGTAGCCTCCCGCGCGGCCAACCGCGACGGCGCCGACGACGTGCTCTGGGTCCCCGGGCAAAACCGTTGAGAGTCCGTCAGTCACGCCCCGCTCAGGCGCGTTGACAATCGGGAAATCGCCTCGCTACGGTCCCGCCGCCCCGACAATCCAATCGAGTGCGGTCAAGCGGGTCCGAGAGCTGTCCGTCAAGTGACGCCGGGACTTCGCAGGAACGGAGGAATGCGAAAGCCATGAAGGTCCTGGTGCCCGTCAAGCGGGTCGTCGATTACAACGTGAAGATCCGCGTCAAGGCCGACGGGTCGGGCGTGGAGCTCGCCAACGTCAAGATGTCGATGAACCCCTTCGACGAGATCGCCGTCGAGGAGGCGATCCGCCTGAAAGAGAAGGGCAAGGTCACCGAGATCGTCGCCGTCTCGATCGGTCCGCAGCAGGCGCAGGAGACCCTGCGCACCGCGCTCGCCATGGGCGCCGACCGGGCGATTCTCGTGAAAACCGACGTGAATTGCGAGCCGCTTGCCGTCGCCAAGGTGCTGAAGGCGGTGGTCGAGAAGGAGAACCCGAACCTCGTCATCCTCGGCAAGCAGGCGATCGACGACGATTCGAACCAGACCGGCCAGATGCTGGCGGCCCTTCTCGGCTGGCCGCAGGGCACCTTCGCCTTCAGGCTCGAATTCGGTGAGGGCGCGATCGACGTGACCCGCGAGGTCGATGGCGGCCTCCAGACCGTCTCGCTCAAGCTGCCGGCGATCGTCACGACCGACCTGCGCCTCAACGAGCCGCGCTACGCGTCCCTGCCCAACATCATGAAGGCGAAGAAGAAGCCGCTGGAGGAGCTGTCTCCGGAGGGCCTCGGGATCGACGTCACGCCGAAGCTGACCGTGCTCAAGGTCGCCGAGCCGCCGGGCCGTCAGGCGGGCGTCAAGGTCGGCTCCGCGGCCGATCTGGTGCAGAAGCTCAAGATCGAAGCCGGCGTGCTCTGATTTCTCAGGCCGCGCCGCTCCCGATCCCGGTCGAGCGGCGCCCCCCTCCTCGTTTTCGAAAGCTTCGTCGATGACAACGCTCCTCTACGTCGAGCATGCCAACGGACAGATCAAGGACGGCAGCCTCAAGGCCCTCACCGCGGCCAAGCAACTCGGGCAGCCGATCCACGCCCTGGTGCTCGGCTCCGGCTCGCGGGCGGCGGCCGAGGCCGCGGCCAAGCTCGACGGCGTCGAGAAGGTGCTGAACACCGAGGACGCCGCCTACGACCACGACCTCGCCGAGCCGACCGCCGCGCTGATCGCCGGGATCGCCGAGCCCTACGACGCGATCGTCGCCGCCGCAACGACCACGGGCAAGAACACCCTGCCGCGGGTGGCCGCCCTCCTCGACGTCGCGCAGATCTCCGACATCATCAAGGTGGTCTCGCCCGACACCTTCGAGCGGCCGATCTACGCCGGCAACGCGATCCAGACCGTGCAGGCCGGCGCCGGCAAGCGCGTCATCACCGTGCGCACGGCGGCCTTCAAGCCGGCCGAAGAGGGTGGCGCCGCCGCCGCGGTCGAGGCGGTCTCAGCCGCCGCCCCCGACGCGCTGGGCGCCGCCTACAAGTCGGAAGAGATCGCCAAGTCCGACCGGCCGGAGCTGGCATCGGCCAAGTTCATCGTCTCCGGCGGCCGCTCGCTCGGCTCGGCGGAGAAGTTCAAGGAGCTGATCGAGCCGCTGGCCGATGCGCTCGGTGCTGCGGTCGGCGCCTCCCGCGCGGCGGTCGATGCCGGTTACGCGCCGAACGACTGGCAGGTCGGCCAGACCGGCAAGGTGGTGGCGCCCGATCTCTACGTGGCGGTCGGCATCTCCGGCGCGATCCAGCATCTCGCCGGCATGAAGGACTCGAAGGTGATCGTTGCGGTCAACAAGGACGAGGACGCCCCGATCTTCCAGGTTGCGGATTACGGCCTCGTCGGCGACCTGTTCCAGGTCGTTCCCGAGCTGCAGGCCGAGATCGCCAAGGCCAAGGATCGGTAGGGGTCACGACCAGCAACACCGTGTCGGACCGGTCCGGCAACCCTGCGGCTTGTGACCGGTTTGACGCATTTGTTGCAGTGCCGCATTCTAGGGGTGCGGATTGAGGGACGATGCCGCAGCAGGCAGGACGCGATACGGGTATGGGCATCGAGATCAAGACGGTCGGCATCATCGGTGCCGGCCAGATGGGCAGCGGGATCGCGCATGTTTGCGCGGCATCGGGCCTGGACGTTCGGCTGAACGACCGTGATTCGGAGCGGATCGACGCCGCTCTCGGCCTGATCGACGCGAATCTGACGCGCCAGGTTCAGAAGGGGACGTTCAGCGACGAGCAGCGTCGCGGCGCCCTGGCGCGGATCGGCGTCGCGCCGACCTTCGACGATCTCGGCGCCTGCGACCTCGTCATCGAGGCCGCCACCGAGGACGAGGCGACCAAGCGCAAGATCTTCCAGACGCTCTGCCCCTCGCTCAAGCCCGACGCCCTGGTCGCGACCAATACCTCGTCGATCTCGATCACCCGGCTCGCGGCGGCGACGGACCGGCCCGACCGCTTCATCGGCATCCATTTCATGAATCCGGTGCCGGTGATGCAGCTCGTCGAGCTGATCCGCGGCATCGCCACCGAGGACCCGACCTACGAATCGGCCAAGGCCTTCATCGCCCGGCTCGGCAAGACCTCGACCATGTCGGAGGATTTCCCGGCCTTCATCGTCAACCGCATCCTGCTGCCGATGATCAATGAGGCGATCTACACCCTCTACGAGGGCGTGGGCTCGGTGGAGTCGATCGATACGGCGATGCGGCTCGGTGCGAACCATCCGATGGGTCCGCTGCAGCTGGCCGACTTCATCGGCCTCGATACCTGCCTGTCGGTGATGCAGGTGCTCTACGAGGGGCTGGCCGATTCGAAGTATCGGCCCTGTCCGCTTCTGGTGAAGTACGTCGAGGCCGGCTGGCTCGGCCGCAAGACCAAGCGCGGCTTCTACGACTACCGCGGCGAGACGCCGATCCCGACGCGCTGAGGCGCGAATCTCGCCTCCTGAACGAAGAAGCCGCCCAGGATGCTGTCCCGGGCGGCTTTTTCGTGATCCGGGCGCTGCCGCCTTACTGAGCCGACTTCTGCGCCGGCTGCGGGTAGGCCGGGTTCTCGGTCGGCACGTTGCCGCTGTTGGAGGACGGGGCCTTGTTCACGGAACCCGTCGTCATCTCGCGGGACGATTCCTGGCTCTTGCCGGCGTAGTCGGAGGTCGTCTCCGCCCGGTTCCAGCTCAGGAGGCCGACGGTGGCCACCGCCAGCAGCACGAGGCTCGCCACCAGCACGTAGAGGACGGGCTTGCCCTTCGCGCCCTGGCGGGCATCGGTTTGGTTCTCGATCTGCGCCATGAAGTGTCTCTCCTTCGCCCTCGTGAGAGCGGCGTGGTTTCGCATCGGGATATGCGTCGCCAACGCCGGTCAGGCTTGGAGAGTTCCTAGCGGAACCTGTACCGTCAGCGCCCCGTGACGAGCAGAATCTTGCCCGTGTGGCTGCTCGTCTCCATCAGCTCGTGGGCCTTGCGCGCCTCCTCCAGGGGGAAGGTGGCATGGACGATCGGCCGGACCTTGCCCGCCTCGACCAGCGGCCAGACGTCCCGCTTCAGCCCCTCGGCGATGGCGGCCTTGGCTTCCTTGGCCTGGGCCCGCAGGGTCGCGCCGGTGATCGTCAGGCGCTTGAGCATGATCGGGGTCAGGGTCAGGTTCTCGGCCTTGTAGCCCTGCATGAAGGCGATCTGGACGAGGCGTCCCTCCACCGCCAGTGAGGCGATGTTTTTCTGCAGGTAGGCGGCGCCCACCATGTCGAGGATGACGTCGACGCCCTTCCCATCGGTCAGGCGCTTCACCTCCTCGGCGAAATCCGTCTCGCGGTAGTTGATCGCGGCATCCGCACCCAGCTCCTCGCAGAACCGGCACTTCTCGGCCGAGCCGGCGGTGGTGAGGACGCGGGCGCCGTGCTGCTTGGCGATCTGGATCGCGGTGGTGCCGATGCCGCTCGAGCCGCCGTGGACGAGGAAGGTCTCGCCCTTCTGCAGCCGCCCGCGCTGGATCACGGTGGAATAGACGGTGAAGACCGTCTCCGGCAGGCCGGCGGCCTCCACCAGGGAGAGCGGCCCCGGCCGCTTCAGCACCTGCCCGGCCTCGGCCACCGCGAACTCGGCGTAGCCGCCGCTGATGACGAGGGCGCAGACCTCGTCGCCTTCCGCAAACCCCGTCACGCCCTCGCCCAGCGCCGCGATGCGGCCCGCGATCTCGAGGCCGGGGATCTCGGTCGCACCCTTCGGCGGCGGATAGCTGCCCTGGCGCTGCATGATGTCGGGCCGGTTGACCCCCGCCGCGACCACCTCGATCAGAACCTGCCCGGCCGCGGGCTCGGGCAGCGGCACGGTCTCGACCGCCATGACCTCCGGACCGCCCGCGCCGTTGAAGCGGATCTGGCGCATGGTCTCGGGCAGGTTTCTGGGCATGGGGTCTCCTCGGACTCACGCGGCGGGTTGGTCGCTCGCAGTTTGGGTCACATGGCGCATGGGGCGGGGCGCGTCGAGCCGTGTTATACTCGGACGCCGAAGGTGACCTCATGACGAAGCTGCTCGAACAAGCTGTCGAAACCGTCCGCGGGCTTCCCGCGGCCGATCAGGATACCATCGCGCAGGCCATGCTCGGCCTCGCAGGGCTCGGCTCGGCGGAAGACATCGATCCCGAGCATCTTGAAGATGTGCTGGCCGGGCTCGCCGAGATCGAGAGCGGTGAGCTGGCATCCCCCGAAGAGGTCGAAGCCGCCTTTCGCAGCTTCGAGCGATGAAGCTCGAAGTCTCCCGACGCGCAGCCCGGCGCCTGCACGAGATCGCCGACTACATCCATCGCGAAAACCCCTCGGCCGCCCTCCATGTGCAGAGGACGATCCGAGAGGCATTCGCGCTCCTGGCGACGTATCCGGACGCCGGGCGCGTCGTGCGGCCGAAGCTGCGCCGTTTCGTCGTGCCGAGGCTTCCGTACCTGATCTATTACACCGTCGATGAAACGACCGATGCCGTCATCGTCGTCACGATCCGCCATGCGGCTCGGCGCCGCCAGAGCTGACGGACGGAAAGCTCAGCGCGTACCGTACATCCGGTCGCCGGCGTCACCCAGGCCCGGCACGATGTAGCCGTGGTCGTTGAGGTGGCTGTCGATCGCCGCGGTCCAGACCGGCACGTCGGGATGGGCCGCCTGGAAGCGGGCGATGCCCTCGGGCGCGGCGAGCAGGCAGACGAAGCGGAGATCCTTCGCGCCCCGGCTCTTGAGCCGCTCCACCGCCGCGACGGCTGAGTTGGCCGTGGCGAGCATGGGATCGAGCACCAGCACCGTGCGGTCGGCGAGATCCGACGGGCTCTTGAAGTAGTACTCGATCGCCTGAAGCGTGTCGGGATCGCGGTAGAGACCGACATGGGCGACGCGGGCCGAGGGCATCAGAGAGAGCATGCCGTCGAGGAAGCCGACGCCGGCGCGCAGGATCGGGGCGAGCACCAGCTTCTTGCCGGCGATCCGGCGCCCTTCCATCGCCTGGATCGGCGTCTGGATGGTGACCGGTTCGAGCGGCAGGTCGCGAGTGACCTCGTAGGCCAGCAGCATGCCGATCTCGTTGAGGAGTTCGCGGAACCCCTTGGTCGAGCGCTCGCCGTCCCGCATCATCGTGAGCTTGTGCTGGACGAGGGGGTGATCGACCACCGTCACCCGTGCCGTGCCGCC
Source organism: Methylorubrum rhodesianum (assembly GCF_014199985.1). GTDB lineage: Bacteria > Pseudomonadota > Alphaproteobacteria > Rhizobiales > Beijerinckiaceae > Methylobacterium > Methylobacterium rhodesianum. Next base: position 137,471 of record NZ_JACHOS010000008.1, read on the forward strand.
GCTCTCCACCTGCATCGAACCCGTTCCCGTGCCTGCCGCGATATGCCTGTCGCAATCCGGGCCGCACGATGCCACGGGGGGCGGAGGAAACCGAGACGCGCGGGACGTTTTCCTGGACGAACCGTTGGCGAATCGCTCAATCGAGAATCGGCGGCGACTTCAGCACCAGCACCGCCCGCTCGGGCAGATCGACCGTGCCGCCGGCACGGACCGGCGCGCGCGCTCCGTCGGGCACGGCGCCGGTGTCGAGGGTGGTGTCGAAGACCGGGCGCCAAGGGCCGCCGAGCGCCGGCGGCAGGGCGAAGGGACAGGGCTCCGCCGCCGCGTTCATCAGGATGAGGACGCGCTCCGATCCCTCGATGTCGTTGCTCATCTGCATGCCGAAGGCGCGGCGCTCGCCATCGCCCCAGGCGGCCTCGTCCATCTCGGTCCCGTCCGGGGAGAGCCAATGGACATCCTTCAGTTCGGTCTCGCCGACGCGGCTGCCGAGGAGGAAGTGGCGCCGCCGCAGGGAACGGCACGCCCGCCGCAGGGCGGCGAGGTTGGCCACGAAGGCGGTGAGCGTCGGATCGGGGTCGTGCTCCCAGTCCATCCAGCTCAGGGCGTTGTCCTGGCAATAGGCGTTGTTGTTGCCGCCCTGCGTACGCGACCGCTCGTCGCCCATCAGCAGCATCGGCACGCCCTGCGCGAAGAACACGCAGGCCAGCATGTTGCGCTTCTGCCGGGCACGAAGTCCGAGGATGCGGGCATCGTCGGTCGGACCCTCGACGCCGTAATTGGCCGAGAGGTTGTGGCCGTGGCCGTCGCGGTTTCCCTCGCCATTGGCCTCGTTGTGCTTCTCCTCGTAGGCGACCGCGTCGGCGAGGGTGTAGCCGTCATGCGAGGCGACGAAGTTGATGCTGGCCAGCGGCGAGCGGCCGGACGGCAGGAAGATCTCGCGCGAGCCGGAGAGCCCCTGCGTCAGCTTGGCGAGCGTGCCGGAATCCCCGCGCCAGAAGCCGCGCAGGTTGTCCCGGAACTGGTCGTTCCACTCGCTCCAGCCGTAGGGATAGCCGCCGAGCTGGTAGCCGCCCCCGCCGATGTCCCAGGGCTCGGCGATGAGTTTGACCCGCGAGAGGACGGGGTCCTGCTGCACCGCCTGGAAGAAGGCGGCCTGGGGCGTGAAGTCGCCGGGCGCCCGGCCGAGACTGGTGGCGAGATCGAAGCGGAAGCCCGCCACGCCGTAGGCGGTCACCCAGTGGCGCAGGCTGTCGAGCACCATCCGCATCACCCGCGGATGGGCGACGTTCAGGGTGTTGCCGCAGCCGGTGCAGTCGATGTTGCGGCGCGGATTTTCCGGGTCGAGCTTGTAGTAGCTCGCATTGTCGATGCCGCGGAAGGCGAGCGTCGGCCCGAGATGGTCGCCTTCCGCCGTGTGGTTGTAGACCACGTCGATCAGGGTCTCGATGCCGGCCGAGGCGAGTTCGCGGATGGCGAAGCGCAGCCCGCTCGCCCCGCCCTCGCCGAGATAGCGCGGCTCGGGGGCGAAGTAGTTGTAGGGCTGGTAGCCCCAGAAATTGACGAGCCCCTTGTCGACGAGGAAGCGGTCGTCGGCGAAGGCCTGGATCGGCAGGAGTTCGAGGGCGGTGACGCCGAGCTTCAACAGGTGCTCGATGATCGCCGGATGGGCAAGGCCGAGATAGGTGCCGCGCTCGGCCTCCGAGAGCGCCGGATGGGTCATGGTGAGCGCCCTGACATGGGCCTCGTAGATCACCGTCTCGTGGAGCGGGCGCGCGTTGGGCAGGCCGACGGGATCGGGCGTGTCGGGTCGGGTGACCACGCCGCGGGGCAGGAAGGGCGCGCTGTCGCGCCGGTCGATCTGGTCCTCGCGGGCGCCGCCATGGCGGTGGCTGTAGAGCGCATCGTGCCAGCGGATGCGGCCGGCGATCTCGCGGGCATAGGGGTCGAGGACGAGCTTGGCCGGGTTGAAGCGGTGCCCGGCGGCCGGGTCCCAAGGGCCGAACACTCGGTACGCGTAGAGCTGGCCCGGCAGCAGGCCGTGCAGATAACCGTGGAAGACGTCGTCGGTCCGGCAGGGCAGGCGGATCGTGCGCGATTCGTGCCGCGCGCCCGGCTCGAACAGGCAGAGATCGACCCGGGTCGCGTTCTGCGAGAAGAGGGCGAAGTTGACGCCGCGGCCGTCGAAATGCGCGCCGAGCGGCGTCGGCAGGCCCTCCTCGATGACGATCATTCCGGTCCTTCGTGAAGCGGGGCCCAAAAGAACAGGCCACGCCTCGACTTAGGCCGATTCGTCGCCCGGGCGGAAGCTACTCCGCCGCCGCCGCCGTGGTCGGCGGCTCGCGCTCGACGGTGCGGAAGGTTTCCAGCTCCGCCATGAAGTTGCGCGCCCACCAATCCACGTCCTCGCGCAGCATGCGCTCGGCCATCGGCTTCCAGCGCTCCAGGCGCTCGCCGCGGGGCATGTAGAGCGCCTGCCGGATCGCCTCGGCGACCTCGAAGCGGTCGTAGGGGTTCACCAGCAGCGCCTCGGGCAATTGCCGGGCGGCGCCGGCGAACTTCGAGAGCACGAGAACGCCGGGATCCTCCTCGCTCTGGGCGACGACGTATTCCTTGGCGACCAGGTTCATGCCGTCGCGCATCGGCGTGACGAGGCCGACGCGGGCCGCCCGGTAGAGGCCGGCGAGCACCGGCCGCGGATAGGCCTTGGTGACGTACTGGATCGGCGTCCAGGCCGGCTCGCCGAGCATGCCGTTGATATCGCCGACTTTCTCGTTCACCTCGCGGGCGAGCTGCTCGTATTCCGGCACCTCGCTGCGGGATTTCGGGGTGATCTGGATATAGACGACGTTGCCCCGCTGGTCCGGGTTCGAGGCGAAGAAGCGGTCCACCGCTTCCATGCGCTCGGGCACGCCCTTCGAGTAATCGAGCCGGTCGACGCCGATCAGCAGCTTGCGGGTGCGCAGGCCCGCCATGGTCTCGCGCACCACCTTGTTGGAGCCGGCCTTGTCGGCGGCGTCCTTGAAGCCGGCGACATCGATGCCGATGGGAAAGGCGCGGATCCGGGTGCGGCGCCCGTCCACCATCATCGAGCCGCCGCCGAGCGGAATCGCCCGCATCGTGTCGATGAAGTTGCGCGACAGGTTCTGCACGTCCGAATCGGTCTGGAGGCCGATCAGGTCGTAATCGGCCATGGCGCGCAGCAATTCGCTGCTGGCCGGCAGGGTGTTGAACACGTCGGCGGCCGGCCACGGGATGTGGTGGAAGTAGCCGATCGGGTTGGCGATGCCCTGGCCGCGCAGCTCGCTCGCCAGGGGCAGCAGGTGGTAGTCGTGCACCCAGATCAGGTCGTCGGGCTCGACCAGCTTGGCAAGCGCCTGGGCGAAGGTCTGGTTGACGCGCTGGTAGCCGGCATAGTCCGAACGGGAGAAGGTCCCCAGTCCGATCCGGTAATGCATGATCGGCCAGAGCGCCCGGTTGGCGAAGCCGGCATAGTACTCGCGATGGTCCTGCGGCGAGAGGTCGAGGACGGCGTACTGGATCGGCCCACGATCGATCAGTTCCGGCTCGGCACTCGGGTTGTCGCAGATGTTTCCGCTCCAGCCGAACCACAGCCCCTCGTAGGAGGAGAAGGCTTCCTTGACCGCGACGGCGAGCCCCCCTGCGGAGACCGCATCCTTGCCCTCGGCGGGCACGGCGACACGGTTGGAGACAATGATCAGACGTGCCACGAACCCGGCTCCGGTCCTCGCTGGGGCCGGCACGCGGGGCGCGCCGGCCTAAGGGTCTTGCGTCTGTGGGAAAACGCGCGGAAGCCTGGCGCGATCCGTCGGGCGGCAGCCAAGCGCATCGCCCCCTGCGGGTCAAGCAGGCGGCCCGACGATGTCACCGCTGATCCACCCCGCATCCGCCCGTCCGGTCCCCACGCCTGCCCGCGCTCTCGCCCGCGTCTCTGTTCTCGCCGGCGTTCTTGGCAGTGCAGCAGAGCCGCCGCCACCATGCAAGGGCCAAGCTGAACGGGCGCTGACATCCGACCCAGGAACCGATCTCGCAACCGATTTCGCAATCGATATCGTCCCGGACGCGCGCCGGGGCACGCGATCGACGGGGACCTCGCAATGGGAGTGGCCATGGGAATGGCGGTGCTTCCTCGCTTTTTCTTCTTACGCCCGAACCCTCTCCGTCCGGCGAAGGCCGCGCGGAAGGGGTCGTGAAAGCGGAACCCCACGAGGCGGCAAACGGTTCTCCGGCCGAGTTCATCGCAGATCGAAGTGCAATCCGCGCCGATCCAGCGAGCCTACACCGGAGACACGCCCATGACATCGTCCGCGTCCCCAGATCCCGTCGGCGGCCCCAAGTCGGCTGAGACCAAGGCCGATCTGGGGGATCTGCGCCACGACGTGGAGGACACCGCCAGCCTCGCGGCCGAGCGAAGCAAGGGGCTCGCCGCAGCCGCGCGCCAGCAGGCCCTGGCCTACGTCGACGACCGCAAGGGCGAGGCCGCCCGCTCCGTCTCGGACCTCGCCAAGTCCCTGCGCGACTCGGGAAAAACCTTCGACGACCGCCCCAATATCCGCGCCTTCTTCGACAGCGCGGCGGAGGGGCTCGACGATCTCGCCGGCTCGATCGAGCGGCGCAGCCTCGACGATTTCTACCGTGAGGCGGAGGCCTATGCGCGCCGCTCGCCGGTGACCGTCGCGGTGGGAGCCTTCGCGGCCGGCTTCCTGCTGTCGCGCTTCGTCAAGGCGTCGGGCGAGACGGAGGCGGATCGGTCCTACAACCGCTCCCGCACCAATTACCGGGCCTGAGGGGACCGAACCATGGCAAGCCCCAATCCATCCTCCTCCCCTCCCCCCTCCTCGATCCAGGCCCTCGTCGCGGATGCGCTGCGCGAGGCGAGCGAGCTTGCCAGCAAGGAAATCGCTCTCTTCCGCACGGAAATGACGAGCAACGTCCGCTCGTTGTTCGTCGGCCTGGCGATGATGGTGCTGGCGGCGGTGTTCGCGGTCACGGCGATGCTGGTGCTGATCGGCGCGCTGGTGAAGTTCGTCGCGACGCTGGTGGGCTCCGAATGGCTCGCGGCGCTGCTGGTCGGCGGCGGCATGCTGCTCATCGCGGTGGTGCTCGGCGTCATCGGCGCCCGGGCGATGTCGCTGTCGAATCTCGCGCCGACCCGGACCACGCGGCAGGTCCAACAGGATGCCCGCGCACTGACGGAAAGGGTTTCGGGATGAGCGAATCGATCTCGGACCTGGAGAAGGACATCGAGCAGAGCCGTGCCCGGCTCGACGAGACGATCGACCGGATTCAGGGGCGTCTCAACGCGTCGAGCCTGGTCGACGAGATGCTCGGCTCGGCCCGGCAGACACCCTACAGCGGCTTCTACGACGACGCCCTGCTGGCCGTGCGGCGCAATCCCCTGCCGGTGCTGCTGATCGCGGCGGGCGTGGGCATGCTGCTCAACGGCATGCGGACCGCTCGGCGCCCATCCACCCGCGCCCTCGTGCCGGTGGATTCCAAGCCCGTCACCGTCACGGGCGCCGACCGGACCTACGACCCCGACGCCCCCGGCGGACGTCCCGCCCACGATCTGCCGCCCGAGCGTCAGGTCTGATCCTGCAAGGGCCGCGCGCGAATCCCCGCGCCGACGGCCGCAAGACATGGAGTCGATCATGAGCCAAGGCCCCAACCATCAAGGCCCCACCACCCCGCCCGTCGGCGCACCCGTCGAGACCCTGCCGGAGAACATCGCCGGCCGCTCCGGCATGCCTCGCGAAACCGGCGTCGATCACAGCCTTCACAACATATCCGACCGGGCGACCGCGCAGGGGCGTGACGCCAATGCCCGCCTCCAGGCCGGACTGGAGGACACCGCCGAGCAGGCCCGGGAAGGCGCGCGCAACCTGAGGGATCAGGCGGCGGATCAGGCCTCCCAGATCAAGAACCGCGTGGGCGAGGCCACCGAATCGGTCCGCGCTCAGGCCGGCGACACGGTCCGCGCGGCCCGGGAGCGGGCGAGCGAGACCTACGAGGATGCCCGCTCCTGGGCGGAGGACCGCTACGACAGGCATCGCCAGCGCGCCGCCGACCTCGCCGATCGCGGCACCCGGCGCCTGCACGAGGGCCGCACGGCCACCGAGCAGTTCGTCACCGAGAACCCGCTCCTCGTCGGCGTGGTCGGCCTCGCCGCCGGCCTGCTGCTCGGCGCGCTCCTGCCGCGCACCCGCCAGGAGGACCGGGCGCTCGGCCCCTACGCCGACGACCTGCGCGACCAGGGCATCCGCTACGCCCGCGACCTGACCCATCGCGGCCGCGCCTTCGTCGAGACGGCGCTCGACCCCGAGAATCTCGACGCGGCGGTCAAGCGGGCGAGTGCTCCGGGAGGTCAGCCGGGGGGAGCGGCGACGGGACAAGGGACGGGCCAGGGCACCGGTCAAGGCACGGGGACAGCCACCGGCTCCGGACCGGGCTTCGACCCGACCGAGCGGACGGCGCACCGCCTCTGAGAGACGCGCGAGCCCCTCTCCCCCATGCGGGGAGAGGGCTTCCCGTGAGAACCCGACGTCTCAGCCGAAATGCCGGGCCAGCGTCTCGCGGACGGCCTCGACCATCCGCTCCACCGGCACGGAGATCTGCGCGGGGCGCGTCGCCTTCCACTCGGCGTTGCTGGCGATCGCCGCGGCCGCGCGGGCCCCCTCGATCAGGTCCTTGATCTGGACTTCGCCGGCCTCGCGCTCGTTCGAGCCCTGGATCACCACCACAGGCGCCCGGCGGCGATCGGCATATTTCATCTGCGCCTTCATCCCGGCCGCACCGAGATAGAGCTCGGCCCGGATGTTTTCCGCACGCAGCCGGGCGACCAGCGCCTGATACTCGGCGATGTTTTCGCGATCCAAGACCAGCACCACGACAGGGCCGGGCTTGGCCGCGCCCTCCACCAGCGGACTCTTGGTCAGCCGCAGGGCCGAGAACAGCCGCGAGACGCCGATGGAGAAACCGGTGGCCGGCACCGGCTCGCTGCGGAAGCGCCCGACGAGACCGTCGTAGCGCCCGCCGCCCGCCACCGAGCCGAAGCGCACGGTCTGGCCGTCCTCGTTGGTGACGGGGAAAGTCAGCTCCGCCTCGTAGACGGGACCGGTATAGTATTCGAGCCCGCGCACCACGCTCGGATCGGCCCGCACCCGGTCGTGGCCGTAGCCGGCCGCCTCGCACAGCCGCATGATCGCGTGGAGTTCGGCGATGCCCTCGCGGCCGGTCTCCGAGTCGCCGACCACCGCGTGCCAGGATCCGAAGAACTTCTCCCAGAACGCCATCCGGTCGGCGCCGTCATGCGGGCTCGCCTCGAAGCCGACATAGGCCAGGATACGCTCGATGGCGTCGTCGCCAAGCCCGGCGCCCTTGGTGAAGTCGCCGCTCTCGTCCTTGCGGCCGGGGCCGAGCAGCAGGCGCACGCCGTCGGCGCCAAGGCGGTCGAGCTTGTCGATGGCGCGCAGCACGGTGAGCCGCTGGCCGGCCTTGTCGGGACCGGCGAGGCCGATCGCCTCCATCACGCCGTCGAGCACCTTGCGGTTGTTGACCTTGACCACGTACTGGCCGGCGAGCCCGAGCCGCTCCAGCGTGTCGGCCATCAGCATGCAGGTCTCGGCATCCGCCGCGACCGAGCCGGCTCCGACGATGTCGGCATCGAACTGCATGAACTGGCGGAAGCGGCCCGGCCCCGGCTTCTCGTTGCGGAAGACGTAGCCCGCCCGGTAGCTGCGATAGGGCTTCGGCAACGCGTCGAAGTTCTCGGCGACGTGGCGGGCGAGCGGCGCCGTCAGGTCGTAGCGGAGCGAGAGCCACTGCTCATCGTCGTCCTGGAACGAGAACACGCCCTCGTTGGGCCGGTCGAGATCCGGCAGGAACTTGCCCAGCGCCTCGGTGTACTCGACGAAGGGCGTCTCCAGCGCCTCGAACCCGTAGAGCTCGAAGGTCTGCCGGATCGTGTCCAGCATGCGGCCCTGGGCCAGGATGTCGGCCTCGGTGCGGTCGGGGAAGCCGCGCGGCAGGCGGGGTTTCAGGGTGTCGGCCTTGGCCATGTCGTCGCCGATCGGAGCGGTTCTTTGAAGGGAAGCCCGGCTCTATCGCAGGCGGCCGTGAGGCGGCAACCCGAGGGCGCGTCAGAACAGGCGGCTGCCGTCCGGCACCGGCTGATCGGGGGCGAACAGCACGACGGCGCCGGCCGCGTCGGCGAAGCCGAGCGTCAGCACCTCCGACAGGAACTTGCCGATCTGGCGCGGCGGGAAGTTCACCACCGCCGCCACCTGTCGGCCGACCAGCGTCTCGGGGGTGTAGTGCTCGGTGATCTGCGCGCTGGAGCGCTTGCGGCCGATCACCGGCCCGAAATCGATGACGAGCTTGATCGCGGGCTTGCGCGCCTGGGGGAAGGGCTCGGCCGCGACGACGGTCCCGACGCGGATATCGACGGCGAGGAAGGCGTCGAACCCGATTTTCTTCGATTCCGGAGCGGCGGGATCGTGGCTGACGTGCATGGGCCGGTCTGAGCGCTTGGAGGCGGTGCGGCCTTCTACGAAAGCCGAGGGCGGTCTCCAAGCCGGACCACATGGTCGAGCAAGGGGGATGTTTCCGCCGAACGGCGTCTCAAAGCGTGAGGCGATAGGCCAGCAGTGCGCCGAGGCTGAGGACCGCCAGCGGGATCTGCGCCGGCCGCAGGCGCTCGAAGAACAGGGGCGCCTCGCCCCGGCTTGCGGCAATCGGATCGAGAATCGTGATCTCGGTGAAGCCGGCGATCAGCAGGCCGAGCGCGATGGCGGGCTTGCCCAGGGCGAAGGCGACGAGGGCGCCGAAGGCCAGCAGGAACAGGCTCAGCATCGTGGCGATCTGCGCCCCGGTCGCCCCGCCCTCGGTGCGGAAGCTGACGCCGCGGCGCACGCCGGAGAGGAACAGCAGGATCGCGCAAGCCCAGAGCAGCGTCAGGTTGAAGACCGCCTCGGCCAGCGCGCCGTGCAGCAGCCACACCAGCACCGCGCCGGCGACGAAGGGCAGCATCGGCCCGAAGCCGAACACGACGCTGAGCCAGGGCACGGCGCGGGGCTCGTAGGCGCGGATCGTGCGGCCCTTCTCGTCGTCCAGGGTTCGGGCCATGCGCGCCTCGTGACCGGTGGGAAGCGCCCGGTGAACGGTTGGCGCGCCGGCCTGTTCCGCGCCGGCCGAGTGCGGTTCAAGTGCGGATCAGGCGCGGATCACGCCGGCTTCTCGGCGGAACGGGCGGCACGCCGCCGCTCCTCCCGGCGGGTGCGCCGGCGCTGCGAGCGGCCGTCCTCGGTGGTGGCGGCGAGCCACCAGACCAGGGCGAGCGCCAGGATGCCCGCCGCCCCGAGCGCCAGGAAGGATCCGCTCCAGCCGAACCATTCCTGGGCGAGACCGCCATACCAGGCCGACAGCGCACCGCCCGCCCCCTGCACCGCGTTGACGGTGCCGAGCGCCGTCTGGGTGCGGCCGGAGCCCCAGGTCAGGTCGGCCACCACCACCGGCACCGCCACGCCGATGATGCCGGAGGCCACACCGTCGAGGATCTCGGCCGAGATGAGCCAGACGGGATCGTCGATGAAGGCCGAGAGGGCCGCCCGGACGGGCAGGGCGAGGCAGGCGGCGAGGAGGAGCTGGCGCCGGCCGCGCCGGTCGGCGAGCGAGCCGGCGGCGAGCGCCACCGGCACCATCACGAGCTGGGCCACCATGACGTAGCGGGCGGTCCAGGCGGTGGGATTGTCCGCGGTGTGGACCAGTTTCTGCCCGAGCAGGGTCAGCATGCCGCCGTTTCCGAGCTGGAACAGGGCGAGCGCCACCGCGAGCACGAGCAGCCGCCGGTTGGTGAAGATCTGGGCGTAGGAGGAGCGGGCCGGCTCCGCCTCGTCCTCCTCCTTCCAGCCCGCGGCCCGGCGCCGGTTGAAGGCGCGGGCCGGCATCGCCAGCGTGGCGGCGATGGCCGCCGCGGCCATGCCACCCAGGACCCAGAAGGCGATTTCGGCTCCGAAATGGGCGGTGCCGAAGGTGATGAGACCGGCGGCGATGAGGATGCCGATATGGTTGAAGGCCTGGTTGCGCCCCTGCTGGCGCGGGAACGCCTCCTTGCCGACGACGCCCAGCGTCAACGCCGTGACGGCGAGCAGCAGCAGCGTGCCGCCGGCGGCGGCCAGGAACTGCGCGGCCAGCACCGGCAGGAAGGTGTGGGCCGGCATCAGGAGCAGCGTGCCGGCGAGGATCGCGGCGCAGGAGATCACGATGAGCAGGCGCGGCCGCCCGAGGCGATCGACCAGCGCGCCGAAGGGGCCGCTGAGCAGCAGCGTGCCCGCGCCCACCAGCGTGGTGACGAGCCCGATCTGCGACGGGCTCCACTGCCGCATCTGCGCGAGCCACGTGCCGAGGAATGGCCCGAGCCCGCCCTGGATGTCGCCGATGAAGACGTTGATCAGGGCGAGGTGGGTGGTGGGCGCCATGCTGTCCTTGAGGGCTGAACCGGGGACGGGCCGGGGGCGGGCCCCGTAACGCAGTGCCGCTCAAGGGGCAATGCGCGGAACGATCCGCGGGGCTATCGTGCCCGCCTCAACTCCGCAGGCGACTTACGAGTGGTCGCGACCGCTCGGCGCGGCCGGGATGACGTGCCTAACAAAAAGACCCCGGCGCCATGGCGCCGGGGTCTTGTCCAGAGAACCTTTGCTTAGGACGACGGGTCCGAAGCCCCGCCTCAGGAGGCGAGCGGCGCGCCCGTGCCCTGCCCGGCAGCCTGCGCTTCCATCATCTTCTGCTGGTAGAGGCCGACGAAGTCGATCGGGTCGATGTAGAGCGGCGGGAAACCGCCGTTGCGGACCGCTTCGGCGACGATCTGGCGCGCGAAGGGGAAGAGCAGGCGCGGGCACTCGATCATCACCGCCGGGTGGATCTGCTCCTGCGGGATATTGCGCATGCGGAAAATGCCGGCGTACTTCAGCTCGAACGCGAACAGCACGTCGTTCTGGATCTTGGCATCGCCCTCGAGCGTCAGTTCGACCTCGAAATCAGCCTCGGCGATCTGCTGGGCGTTGACGTTGACCTGGATGTTGATCTGAGGCCCGCCCTCCTGCGGCTGCAGGGAGCGCGGCGCATTCGGGTTCTCGAAGGAGAGATCCTTGGCATATTGCGCCAGCGCATTGATCGCGGGCGCGAGATCCTGGCCCTGCGCGCCGTTGCCGTTCGGTGCCGCGGTGTCGGCCATGGCGTCTCTCCTTCTAGCGTCGTCGTTGCGCGCTTGTGGTGCCGCGCAAGAGCGCCCCTCCGGCGCGGGCTGCGGCTACCATGCCCGTTTCCGGCGAACAAGCGGAACCCAAGCGATCGGCGGCCCCCGTCGCGCGGCGGCGAAGAACGGCCTCCGATCGGCGGGCAGGTTGCGCACAGGTCCAATGCAGACGCGCGCGAATGGGACGCGGAGGCTCGTCTCAACGGATTGCCTGGAATACCTCGCAGGTGCGCCCATATCACGATAAGGTCACGGACTTCGAACAGTCGGAGACACTCAGACCCAAGCGCCTATCAAGACGTCCGTTTCCGGCTCGATCCCCGCGCCGCCCTCGGCTAAGAGCCGGTTTTGCGAACCCTTTTCCGGTCACGGGCGGGGGACTCGCAGGACCATCTGCCGGAGCGCAGCGGGCGGGATCACGGGACGGCCCCTCTCGTCCGGGCGGCCTCGCGGGCGCCGGACTTATGTGTGCGACGGTCACGATTCGGATCGGTGATGCAGGATTCCTTCGACGCAACCACTCTGATTTTCCTGGCGCTGGCCGTCTTCGTGATCTGGCGGCTGCGCTCGGTCCTCGGCCAGAAGACCGGTACCGAGCGCTCGCCCTTCCGACCGGTGGAGCGCAACCGCACCGAGCCGCCGGCCGCCGGCCGCGGCGAGGGCGACAACGTGGTGCGCCTGCCCGGCGCCGACCGCGGGCAGGCGGGTGCGGCGGTGCAGACCGCGGCCCGCGACTGGCGCGGCATCGCCGAGCCCGGCTCGGCGGTCGCCCGTGGCCTTGAGCAGGTGGTTCAGGTCGAGCCGAGCTTCGAGCCGCGCGCCTTCCTGGAGGGCGCCAAGGGGGCCTACGAGGCCATCGTCATCGCCTTCGCCAAGGGCGACCGCAAGACCCTGCGCGCGCTCCTCTCGCGTGAGGTCTGCGAGGGCTTCGAGCGGGCGATTTCGGAGCGCGAGAAGCGCCGCGAGACCGTCGAGACCACCTTCATCTCGATCGATAAGGCCGAGATGGTCTCCGTCGAGGTGAAGAACCGCATCGCGCAGGTCACCGTGCGCTTCCTCTCGAACCTCATCACCGCCACCCGCGACGCGGACGGCAAGGTGATCGACGGCAATGCCGAGACCGGCGTCGAGGTGCCCGACGTGTGGACCTTCGCCCGCACGCTCGGCTCGCGCGATCCGAACTGGCAGCTCGTCGCCACCGACGCGGGCGGCTGATCGATCCGCGTCATGCCGCGTTCGCGTGTTTCCCTTCCGGCCGCAGCGGTCCTCGCCGCTGCGGCCGTTTCCATTCCCGCCGCGTCGCCCCGCGCGGCCGACGCCCCGCAGGTGCCCGGCGCGGTGCTGGAGCCGGTCGCGCTCGCGGCGCTGCCGGGCTGGCGCGAGGACGACGGCGCGGCGGCTCTCGATACCTTCCGCCGCACCTGCGCCGGGCCCGGCCCCAACCCGCCCCAGGCCGAGGCTGTCACGGGCTCGCCGGCCGACCTCGCGGCGGCCTGCGCTGCGGCCGCCGCGGTGAGGCCGGAGGGAGCCAAGACATTCTTCGAGGCGCACTTCTCCGCCTATCGCATCGTGCGCCCGGCCTCCGGAAAGGAGCCGGAACGCCGGGTCGGCTTCCTCACCGGCTATTTCGAGCCGGAACTGACGGGATCCCTGGAGCCCGGCCCCGGCTACACCGCCCCGGTGCTCGCCCGGCCCGACGACCTCGTCAGCCTCGCCCCCGGAGAGACCGCGCCGGGACTCGATCCGATCTACCGGGCGGGTCGGCGCACCGAGGCCGGCCTCGTCCCCTATCCCGACCGCGCGGCGATCGAGGACGGGGCGCTCGGCGAGCGGACCCGGCCGCTGCTCTGGCTGCGCGACGCCGTCGATCTGTTCGTGCTGCAGGTGCAGGGGTCGGGCAGGGTGCGCCTGCCGGACGGCCGCGGGATGCGGGTGCTCTACGACGGCAAGAACGGCCAGCCCTACACCTCGATCGGCAAGCTCCTCGTCGCCGAGGGCCACCTGCCGATCAACGGCCTGAGCCTGGAGCGCTGGACCGCCTGGCTGCGGGCGAACCCGGACCATGCCCGCCGACTGATGCGGATGAACGCGTCCTACATCTTCTTCCGGACCGAGCCGGTCACGGACCCGGCACTCGGCCCGCCCGGCGCCGCGGGCGTGCCCCTCAGCCCGGGACGCAGCATGGCGGTCGACGGCAACCTCTGGCGCTACGGACTGCCGTTCTGGCTGGAGGGCAAGCTTCCGGGCCAGCCCGGACGCGGCCATCTCGTCGTCGCCGCCGATACCGGCTCGGCGATCGTCGGTCCGGCGCGGGGCGACCTCTATGTCGGCACCGGGGCCGCCGCCGGCCGGGCGGCGGGCGACCTGCACGATCGCATGGGTTTCATCGTGCTGATCCCCAAGCCGGCGCCCGCCGAGACGGGCCCCGCGAAGGATTCCGTGCAGGATGCGAAGGCCCCTGCCCGCGACCCGGCCGTGCCGGAGGCCGCCGCCGGGGAGTCCCGGCCGTGAGGGAGCGACCGCCGCGGCGCCCCCGCCTGCTCTCGCGCGAGGAGGCCCATCTCTGGGGCGAGATCGCCAAGCTGATCACGCCGCTGCGGGGCCGGGCGCGGCTGAGGAAGGCGGCGAAGGCGCCCGCCGCCGAGGCCGAGCGATCCGCCGGGCCGGACCGGCCGAGCGCGGCTCCCCCGGCCTCGGTCGCGAGGCCGGCCCCGAAGACACCGACGAAGACGCCGTCCAAGCCGGCCCTGAAATCCGCGTCGAAGCCCGCCTCCCCTCCCCCGGCCCGGCCCGCACCGGCCGTCCCGCTGCCGCACTCGGCTTCGAAGCCGCTCAAGCTCGGCGACCTCGCCCCCGAAATCGCCCGCGCCTCCGCCGCGCCGGGTCAGGCCCCTGCGCCGCTTCCGCCGGGTGCGCCGGGGCTGGAACGGCGCGAGCGGCGCGGCCTGGAGCGCGGCACGCTGGCGATCGAGGCACGCATCGACCTGCACGGCCTGTATCAGGCGGAGGCGCACGCCGCCCTCGTCGGATTCCTGCTGCGGGCCCGCGCGGCGGGGCATGCCCGCGTGCTCGTGGTGACCGGCAAGGGCGGCGAGGGTTTCGGCGGGCCCGACCGCGGCGGCTTCTCCGAGCGGGGCGTGCTCCGGCGCAGCGTGCCCCACTGGCTGAGGGGCCCGGAGCTGCGCGCGCTCGTGCTCGGCTTCGAGGAGGCGGCGCGCCACCACGGCGGAGCCGGCGCCCTCTACGTGCGGCTGCGGCGGCGCTAATCCGCCGGAGGGCCGGCCGTCATGCGTGCCCGACGGAACCTGAGGTCAAATCGGCGAGGGGGTCTTGAGCCGGGTGGCGAAACGCGCTACTGAGCCATGCTCTCCCATTGCAGCCGTGTCGCATTCCTCGGTCTCTTCGGCCCAGCGGAACCGATGCGTGGGCCGGGCCGCGCGCCCGCGACGGCTACGGACCCCGGGGCGCTTCCCCGGCGCCCGGCCCTGCTCCCGAACCGGCCGATTTCTTCCCGCCCTTCGTTGGTTGCATCTCCCCACATGACGTCACAGAACGACGCTCTCGCCCCCGTCGAAGCTCCGGCCGAAGCCGCCGTCGCGCCGGCCGATCTCGCCACCCGACGCGAGGTGAAGCTCCAGGACCTCAAGTCCAAATCGCCGACCGAACTCATCACCTTCGCGGAGGAGGTCGAGGTCGAGAATGCCTCGACCATGCGCAAGCAGGAGCTGATGTTCGCGATCCTGAAGCAGCTCGCGGCCAACGAGACCGAGATCATCGGCTCCGGTACGGTCGAGGTGCTTCAGGACGGGTTCGGCTTCCTGCGCTCGAACGACTCGAACTACCTGCCGGGTCCGGACGACATCTACATCTCGCCGACCCAGATCCGCCGCTTCGGCCTGCGCACCGGCGACACGGTGGAGGGCCCGATCCGCGGCCCCAAGGACGGCGAGCGCTACTTCGCCCTGATCAAGGTCAACACGATCAACTTCGAGAACCCGGAGAAGATCAAGCACAAGGTCCACTTCGACAACCTGACGCCGCTGTTCCCGACGAAGCGGTTCAAGCTCGAACTGGACAACCCGACCAAGAAAGACTTCTCGCCCCGCATCATCGACATCGTCTCGCCGATCGGTAAGGGCCAGCGCGCGCTGATCGTCGCGCCGCCGCGCACGGGTAAGACCGTGCTGATGCAGAACATTGCGCAGTCGATCACCCTCAACCACCCTGAGTGCTACCTCATCGTGCTGCTCATCGACGAGCGCCCGGAAGAGGTGACCGACATGATCCGCTCGGTGAAGGGCGAGGTCATCGCCTCGACCTTCGACGAGCCGGCCACCCGCCACGTGCAGGTCGCCGAGATGGTGATCGAGAAGGCCAAGCGTCTGGTCGAGCACGGCCGCGACGTGGTGATCCTGCTCGATTCCATCACCCGCCTCGGCCGCGCCTACAACACGGTGGTGCCCTCCTCCGGCAAGGTGCTGACCGGCGGCGTCGACGCCAACGCCCTGCAGCGGCCCAAGCGCTTCTTCGGCGCGGCCCGCAACATCGAGGAGGGCGGCTCGCTCACCATCATCGCCACCGCGCTGATCGACACCGGATCGCGCATGGACGAGGTGATCTTCGAGGAGTTCAAGGGCACCGGCAACTCCGAGATCATTCTCGACCGCAAGGTCTCCGATAAGCGCATCTTCCCGGCCATCGACATCACCCGCTCCGGCACCCGCAAGGAGGAGCTGCTGGTGCCGCCGGATTCGCTCAAGAAGACCTATGTGCTCCGCCGCATCCTCAACCCGATGGGCGTCACCGACGCGATCGAGTTCCTCATGGACAAGCTGCGCCAGACCAAGAGCAACAGCGACTTCTTCGACTCGATGAACACGTAAGGCGAGGCGCCTTATCGCGATGTCCTGCCGAGGGGCTGGCCGATGCGATCGGCCGGCCCCTCATTCGTTTCCGGCCGTGCCTCGGCGTTGCCGTCCGAGGGGCAATCCTGCCGGAACGCGTCGGCTCACCATGTGAGATTATGCAGCAATCACAAAATCTTCCGGCCACTCGAACCTTCGTTTTCGTGTGACGTTGGCCCGCCATGACCGCCCGCGGGCGGTTGGGCACGGAGACGGCGAATGGCAACCCGCAACGTATCGGATCTCGTGGTCGAGACGCTCCAGCAGGCGGGGGTACGCCGCGTCTACGGCCTCGTCGGCGACAGCCTGAACGGGATCACGGAAGCGATCCGCAGCCGCGGCGTGATCGACTGGGTCCATGTCCGCCACGAGGAGGTCGCCGCCTTCGCCGCCGCGGGCGAGGCGCAGGTGACCGGCGAACTTGCGGTCTGCGCCGGCTCCTGTGGACCCGGTAATCTCCACCTCATCAACGGCCTGTTCGATGCCCACCGCACCCGCACGCCGGTGCTGGCGATCGCCGCCCACATCCCGTCGAGCGAGATCGGCCTCAACTACTTCCAGGCGACCCGTCCGGAAGAGCTGTTTCGCGATTGCAGCCATTTCTGTGAGCTGGTCTCGGACCCCGAGCAATTGCCCAACGTCCTCGAGACCGCGATCCGCACGGCCGTGGGCCGGCGCGGCGTCGCCGTCGTGGTCATTCCCGGCACCGTCGCCCTCAAGGAGGCTCCGAAACGCGCGCTGGCCGCCCCCGCGACCCTGCGCCCGCGCGCGCCCGTCGCCGTGCCGCCGGCCGACGAACTCGACCGCCTCGCCGAACTGCTCAACGGCTCCAAGAGGATCACGCTGCTGTGCGGGCGCGGCTGCGCCGGGGCGCACGCGCCGCTGATGCGTCTGGCGGAACGGCTCAAGAGCCCGATCGTCCACGCGCTGGGCGGCAAGGAGCATGTCGAGCACGACAACCCCTACGATGTCGGCATGACCGGCCTGATCGGCTTCTCGTCGGGCTATGCGGCGATGGAGGCCTGCGAGACCCTGCTGATGCTCGGCACCGACTTCCCCTACCGCCAGTTCTACCCCGAGCACGCCAAGATCGCGCAGGTCGATCTTCGCCCGGAGAATCTGGGCAAGCGCTGCCGGCTCGAACTCGGCCTCGTCGGCGATGTCGCCGCCACCCTCGAGGCGCTGCTGCCGCGGCTGACCGGCAACGACAGCGCGCGCCATCTGGAGGCCAGCCTCAAGCACTACGCCAAGGCACGGGAAGATCTCGACGACCTCGCCACCGGCAAGCCGGGGCGCAAGCCGATCCACCCGCAATACCTCACCCGACTCCTCAGCGAGGCGGCGCATGACGACGCGGTGTTCACGGCCGATGTCGGCACGCCGACCGTCTGGGCGGCGCGCTACCTCACCATGACCGCCGGCCGGCGCCTGATCGGCTCCTGGGCGCACGGCTCGATGGCCAACGCCCTGCCCCACGCCATCGGCATCCAGGCGGCGAGCCCCGGGCGGCAGGTGATCTCGCTCTCGGGCGATGGCGGCTTCGCCATGCTGATGGGCGACATCCTCACCCTCCGCCAAGAGAAGCTGCCGGTGAAGGTCGTCATCTACAACAACGGCACGCTCGGCTTCGTCGAGCTGGAGATGAAGGCCGCGGGCTATCTTGAGACCGGCGTCACACTCGAGAACCCGGACTTCGCCGCCATGGCCAACGCCATCGGCATCCATGCCCGCCGGGTCGAGGATCCGGGCGATCTGGAGGGCGCGATCCGGGACGTGCTGGCCCATCCCGGCCCCGCCCTGCTCGACGTGGTGACGAACCGCCAGGAACTGGCGATGCCGCCGAAGCTCCAGGCCGAGCAGGTGAAGGGTTTCAGCCTCTACGCGCTCCAGGCGGTGATGAACGGGCGCGGCGACGCCATCCTCGATCTGGCCAAGACCAACCTGCTCCGCTGACGTCGGGCGTCCGCCGCGCTCCGGAACCGGTCCGGGCGCGGCGGACGTCATCGCCAAATCGAGGCCGAGCCTGTAACTGCACGCCGTTGCCAGGCAGTCACACTGGGCTGCAACATAGCCCGCGCATTCGACCGCGCATCATCCGCAAGCGCCTGCCGGCACAGCGCAATCAACGCGGCATCTCACTTTATAATAACTACAAGTACCTGATTTTACTATGATTTCCCTTGTCGATCAGGCTCGCGGCGACATTCATGGCTGCGGTCTGCCTCAAGGGTCTGCCATGTCCGCGTCCCGATACGCTCGCGCTACTTCCCCTCTCGCTGCATTCCTGCTGGTCGGCGCGGCTCCGGCCCTGGCCCAGCCGGCGAGCGCGACGCTCGATACGATCTCGGTGGAGGCCTCCCGCGCGCAGCAGCCGGCTCCGCGGCCGGCCAGCGGCGGGCCGCCCGCGTCCCCAGTCGTCGCGCCGCCCGGCCCGGCCGGCGCCGTCGGCGTGGGGTCGGCCACGAGCGGCGGCGGCGGCGGCCCGACGGGCGTCGTCGGCTACACGGCCAAGGGCAGCGCGGCGGCGACCAAGACCAACACGCCGATCATCGAGACGCCGGCCTCGGTCTCGGTCGTCACCCGTGAGCAGCTCAACGACCGCAACGTCCAGACGCTCAACGAGGCGATCGCCTACACGCCGGGCGTTTCCTCCAACGTGTTCGGCTTCGATCCGCGCTTCGATGCCTTCTATATCCGCGGCTTCGACGTCACGAATATCGGCATCTACCGCGACGGCCTGCGCCAGCCCTCTGCGCCCTTCGCGATCCCCCGCGTCGAGCCCTACGGCCTCGACGCCCTGACGATCCTGCGCGGGCCGGCGGCGGGCCTCTACGGCCTCGGCGCGCCCGGCGGCATCGTCGACGTCACCTCGAAGCGCCCGACCTCCGTGCCCTTCGGCGAGATCTGGCTGCAGCGGGGCAAGTACGACCGCTATCAAGGCGCCTTCGATCTCGGCGGCCCGATCGAGCCGAGCGACGGGCAGCTCTCCTACCGCCTCACCGGCCTGTTCCGGCAGGCTGACAGCTTCCTGCCCGGAGGCCGGGAGGACCGCAACTTCATCGCCCCCGCGATCACGTGGCGGCCCGATGCCGATACCAGCCTGACGGTGCTCGCCGAGTATCTCGACAACACCGTGCCGGGCAACGCCTCGTTCTACTCGAACTTCGCCGATCCGCGCTTCCAGAAGACGAACCTGTTCTCGGGCGATCCCGCCTTCCAAGACTACACCACCCGGCAGTACCGCATCGGTTACGCCTTCGAGCACCGCTTCGGCCCGGACGTCGTGTTCCGGCAGAACTTCCGCTATTACAACGTCTTCGGTGACCTGAGATACACCCAGATCGACACGATCAGCCCGGATCTCCAGACCGCCGGCCGCTCGAACGGGCGCATCACCAACGCCCTCGACACGCTCTCGCTCGACAACCAACTCGAGACCCGCTTCACCACGGGCCCGGTCGCCCACACCCTGATCGCCGGCATCGACTACACCAATTCGCGCTACACCGACCGGCGCGGCTTCCTCGTCGTGCCCGATCTGCAGATCGGCGGCCTGATCCGCCCGAATTACGGGGCGCAGTTCATCCCGACCCCGGCGCTCACAGGCGCCTCCCGTCAGCGGATCGAGCAGCTCGGCACCTACGTGCAGGATCAGGCGCGGATCGGATCGCTGATCCTCACCCTGACCGGACGGCACGACCAAGTCTCGCAGCTCTCCGAGAGCTACAGCGCTCCGGCGGCGACGGGCCCCGCGGCCGCGAACGACCGGGCCTTCTCCTACCGGGTCGGCGCCAACTACCTGCTGACGGACTTCATCGTCCCCTACGCGAGCTTTGCCACCACCTTCGCGCCGCAGCTCGGCTTCGGCCGCGACAACGCTCCGTTCCAGCCGACCACCGGCGAGCAGTTCGAGGCCGGCATCAAGACCCAGCTGCCGGGCCGAAACGTGTTCCTCAACATGGCGGTGTTCGACATCACCCAGTCGAATGTCCTGCGGCCCGATCCGGTCAACCCGATCCTGTTCCAGGCCGCCATCGGCGAGGTGCGCTCGAAAGGCGCCGAGCTGGAGCTGACCGCCAATCTCGGCCCCGGCATCAACGTGCTGGCCTCCTACAGCCACATCGATATCCGGACGACCCGCAATCCCGGCGCGCCGGAGACCGTCGGCATCCCGCTCTCGGGCATTCCCGCCAACACGGTCACGGCCTTCGCCAACTACGCCTTCCAGCCCGACACCGACCTGTTCGGCCTGAGCCTCGGCGGCGGAATCCGCTACGCCGGAACCAGCCCGGCCAACGAGGTGCCGGGCAGCTTCCGCAACTCGACCGTGACGCTGTTCGACGCGGTGGCGGCCTACGATTTCGCCAAGGTCGATCCGCGGCTGACCGGCATGCGACTCCAGGTCAACGTGAACAACGCGTTCGACCGCCGCTATTTCAACTGCCAGGCGGGCGCCTGCTACCGAGGCCAGCCCCGGCAATTCTATGCGAGCCTGATCTATCGCTGGTGAGACGAAGCCCGCCCTGACCCGCGTCATGCGAAACATCCCCGCCCAGGCCATCCTCGACGATGCCCTGGACGGCGCCTTCGCGGCTTTCTCCGGTCGCCTCCGCCGCGATCCGGATCCGCTTGCCTGCGCGCTGTCGGATCTGGGGGGCAACGGTGCGATCCGAGACGGGATCGCCCTCCTCGCGGACGCCCATCCCGGAGCGGAGCGCAAGGCGGTGGCCTCGCTGTGGAGCGCCCACCTCTTCGCCGCGCTGATCGCGCCGGCTCTCGCGGCGGGGGCGCGGCTCGGGGTCGCCATCGCGGCCGAGGCGATCCGCTTCGCGCCGGGGACCGGGCTGCCGGGCACCCTCCACCTCGCACAGGAGGCGCCGCGCCCCTGCCCTCTCCCGGCCCAGGTCGACCGGCTGCTCGCCGAGGGCGTCGCGCCGGTGGTTCAGGCCCTGCGGGTTGAGACGGGATTGTCCGCCCGGCTGCTGTGGGAGAATGCCGGCGGCCACCTGTTCTGGACGCTGAGGATGATCGCGCGGGACATCCCGGAGCGGGCCGGCGCGGCGGCCGAGGCGCTGCAGGCCCTGCGCTGGCCGCGCGACGCCTGCGCGGCGCTGACGCTGATGCGCGCCGACGCCGTGGCGGGTTTCGATGCGCCGCGCCGCCGGATCTGCTGTCTGCGTCACGGCCTGCCCGGCTTCTCGAAATGCGAGGGGACCTGCCCCCTGCTCAGGCCCCGCGCGACATCTCTGGCGGAGGGCAAGGACCCGACGTTCGACATTGATACCGCGTCCGAGTGATTGCTTGGGGCCGTCTCCGTCATGATGAGGCGGGGCCGAGGCGATCGGCCGGGCATGGCCGTTCATCGCCTGACAGGGTTCGAGCGGCGCCGCGCTCAGCCGCCGCGCCCGGCTTCCGCGCCGAGGCCGCGCTGCGCCTTGGACCGCAGGCGCTTGTTCTGGAAGATCAGCGTGACCGTGGCGCCGCTGTCGCGATCCGACCAGAGGTAGGTCTCGTACGTGCCGAGCCCGGGGATCGTCGCGGTGGCCTCGATCGTGCCGCGGCAGCCGAGCAGGTCCTCGACGTCCGACAGACGCATCTCGGCCTCGAGCAGATCGAAGCTGCCGAGGCTCACCGGACACCGTGTCCGCCGCGTCGGCGGCCGGTGCGCGGCGACCGGGCGGAGCGGCACCGCCGGCCCCGGATCGGCCGCCGTCGGCCGTGCGTGCGGGGTCCGGGCGGGCGGCGCATTCTCCGATGCATCGGGGACGACGGCCGGTCTCGCATCACCGGCGTCCGGTGCGGTCGCGGGCGGGTTGCCGCCGGGCGACGCAACGGGTCGCGGCTTTGCCCGTGCGGCGTCGCCGCCCTGCAGGGCGGGTGTGAAGGCCGGACCCTGCCGCAACCGTGTGGCCCCGACCGGGGGGCCGCCGCGGCCGGAGCCATGCGGCGCCCGCTCCTCGCCCGCCTCGCGCGGGACGCGAGCATGGCCGACGACGATGGCCCGGCGCAGGGCGGTGTCCAAGCCGCGCAGTTCGCGAGAAAGGCGCTCGCTCCGTCCTCTGCCGGCCGCGCCGGAACGGGTCTCGCAGTCCGCGAAGGCGGCGAGGGCATCGCGGATCTCATCCTCGGTCCACTGCCCGGCCGGCTTGCCGAACAGATCGGCCTCGCCCTGCGGAACCGCCGGCGCAGCGACGGCACCGAGCCGGCCGAGCCTATTCTCGGCGAGGGCGCGGTGGGCGCCGCAGCCGCCGACCGCCGCGAGGGCGGTGCGGAACGGCGAAGGGGAGGCGGCCAGGGACGAGCCGCATGCGGCTGCGAGCAGGACCGATGCGAGGAGGAGGCGCATGGAGACGGTCGCCCGGGATCAGATCGATCGGCTTAAGCGACCGGTTCGGCGTGAACGGACCCTTACCGCACGGACATGACGCCCGGACTTCGGCCGCGATGCCTTACTGCCCGTTGACCGTCTCGCTCGAATCGACCGGATCCGATCGACCCTTTCGGGATCGATCGAGCGGGGCGGTCTGACCGCCCTGCCCCGCTGCCGCAGTTTTCACGGGAAAACCGCCGCGCTTCAGGCCGTGCCCTTCGGCGCATTTCCGCGCCTGCGACGGCGGGCCAGCATGTTGAGGGCCTCCACGCCCGCCGAGAAAGCCATGGCGGTGTAGATGTAGCCCTTGGGCACATGCGCCCCGAACCCCTCGGCGAGCAGCGTCATGCCGATCATGATCAGGAAGCCGAGCGCCAGCATCACCACGGTGGGGTTGGCGGCGATGAAGCGCGAGAGCGGATCGGCGGCGAGCAGCATCACCGTGACCGCGGCGAGAACCGCGACGACCATGATCGCCACGTGCTCGGTCATCCCGACCGCGGTGATGATCGAGTCGATCGAGAAGACGAGATCGAGGATCAGGATCTGGACGATGGCGGAGCCGAAGGTGATCGCCGCCTGACTACCGGGCTTCTCCTCCGGGCTCGGATCGACGCTGTGGTGGATCTCCTTGGTCGCCTTCCACAGCAGGAACAGACCACCGGCGATCAGGATGAGGTCGCGCCAGGAGAAGCCCTTGCCGAAGACCTCGAAGACCGGCTCGGTCAGGTGGACGATCCAGGCCACGGTGCCGAGCAGGGCGAGCCGGAGGATCAGGGCGAGGCCGATGCCGATGCGCCGGGCCCGGGTCTGCTGGTCGGCCGGCAGCTTGTTGGTGATGATCGAGATGAAGATCAGGTTGTCGATCCCGAGCACGACCTCCATCACCACGAGGGTCGCGAGCGCCGCCCAGGCGGTCGGATCGGTGGCGAGTTGCAGCAGGCTGTCCAAGGGGAGGTCCACCCGTCGTTCGTCGGTTCAGAAGGGAAGGGGAAAGCGGCTCGTGGCGCCCGGTGCGGCGTCTGGCGGCGCGAGCACGCGCACCGCCTTCGGCACGACCTTGAAATGGGCCGGCGTCCAGGTGGTGAGTTCGCCGTCGGTGTTGACGGCGCGGGGCTTGCGGGTGGTCAACACCAGCTCGGTGGTCTCGAAGGCGCGCACATCCGCGGCCTTGCCGTGGGTGCCCCGGCGCAGGGCCGGCAGCAGCGCGATCAGCCGCCACCAATGGGCGACCTCCAGGCTGTAGAAGTCGAGCCTTCCGTCATCGACGGTGGCGTCCTCCTGCACCGTCATCCCGCCGCCGTAATGGCGCCCGTTGCCGACCGAGGCCTGGATCGTCGTCACCTTCTCGGTGCGGCCGTCATGCTCGATCGTCACCGTGAAAGGGCGGGCGCGGCGCAGCAGGCGGATGGCGGCGATGGCGTAGCCCACCGTCCCCCAGGTCTTCTTGGCATTCGCCGTCAGTTCGCTGGCGAGATCGGCCGAGAAGCCGACGCTGGCCACGTTGAAATAGTAGTGCCCGTTGACCCAGCCGAGATCGATCGCCTTTTCCGGCGCGCTCGGGATGATCCGCGCGGCGGCCTCCGGATCGAGGGGCAGGCCGAGGGAGCGGGCGAGATCGTTGGCGGTGCCGAGCGGCAGAATGCCGAAGGGCAGCTTGGTCTCGACCAGAGCGGGCGCCGCCGCATTCATGGTGCCGTCGCCGCCGCCGAGGATCACGAGATCGACCGCGCCGGCATGGCGCTCGATCACTTCCTTGCAATCGGTGCTGCCTTCGGGCTCGATGAGGTCGAGCCCGCCCTCGCGCAGAACCGTTCGGATCGCGTCCAGCGGCCCGGATCCGCTGCGGGCCTTGCTGTTCACGAGGAGGAGCGCGCGGCGTCCCCTCGGTTTCGCGTTCGCGCTCAAGCGGCCGCTCCGGTGATGATCGGACGGAGCAGGGAGACCACCATGGCCGGCAAAAGCCTATCCTCGCACGCTTCCGCGCCGCGTTCGCGCCAGCGTCAACAGGGATCCGACATCACGATCGACGCCTCGACCGTCAGAGGGGCCCGGACCCGTCTTCGGCAATCCCGCTGGAGGCGCCCGCCGGGAGCGCTCGTCCGTTCCGCCCCGAGGGCAGGATGAGCCGGGACTGCCACGCTCAAGGTGGGGAGTTCCCGCGGGTTGGCAAGAGCCCGAAGGTTGGCAAGAGGAGGACGGAGCCAAGGAGCAGGAGGCGCAACAGGACATACCCGGGGACGGACAGGGCTGCGCGGCGATCGGGCCGCTTCCGGAGCGCGGCGGGGAGGGACAGCGGGGGTAACGGGCGCTCCGGCGCGCCAGCTGTCGCAAACGGGGCCGGACTCGGTTAGGTACGCCATCGGTGGCGGAAAGCGTGGAACCGTCGCGGCGCGTTCATGCGTTCCGTCCCACCGACCGCCTCCCGCGGAATGCCCGCCGCCGTCATCCGTCCGAGGTGTGAGCCGACGGTCGCCGGGCGCTTCGTGAGGCACCTTCAGGCCTGCTCGCCCGATCGGTCCCGTCATGCGCCCCGTCCTGCTCCTGACCCTTCTCCTCTCCTCGGCCTGCGCCACCGGAACCGCCCTGGCTCAGTCGGGTTCGAACTGGGTCGATCCACCGGCGAAATCCGAACCCGCCCCGGCCGCGAGCGAGCGGGCGAAGCCCGCGGCCAAGCCGGGCCCCCGCTTCGAGGCGGAGCCGGAGGCACGGGCCCGCGCGCATCGGGAAGCCGCCTCCCCTCCGGCCCGGAGAGAGACGCGCCGCCACGACCGAACCCGCGCGGCCGAGATGCGCCGTGCCCGTCGGGCCGCCATCCGCGAACGGGCGCGCGAGCAGGAGCACACCCGCACGGCCCGGACCGAGCGCGCTCTGGAGCGCCCTGCCCCGCCGCCCGCCCGGATGGTCCGGAGCGAGCCGGATCCGCGCTTCGGGGACTGGGCCGTCACCGCGCGTCGGCTCAGCCTCGACTATCTCGACAGCGTATCCGCGCCCAACGGCGCGATGCTGGCCTCCGCGCCTCGCTTCTACGGCGGCCCGGTCCGCTTCCATGGACGCATGATGTCGCTCAGCGCACTGCTCGCCGAGAAGCAGCGCTTCGCCCGGCGCTGGCCCGAGCGGCGCTACGAGCCGCAAGGGGAGCCGCGGGTCGCCTGCGACGGGCAGAGCGCGACCTGCCAAGTGCGCGTCGTTCACGATTTCACCGCGCTGAGCCCGTCCCGCGGGGCGCGCTCGCAGGGGGTCGCCGAACTCACGCTGACGGTGAGCTTCGCCGGCGGCGCGCCGGTCATCGTGTCGGAATCGAGCCGCGTCCTGAGCCGCGCCGGGGCCTGACGCCGGATACGCCGCCGCATCGACCGGATACTCGGGCCGGTCCATGCTGTAGTAGCAGGGGACGGGCGCCGCCGGGCGGCGTTCCGGAACGATCGAGAACAGGGCATCGCGCGCGTGAAGGGATCGGCAAAGGCCGCTGGCCGGAGCAAGGACGAGACGGCACCTCCCGAGGCGCCGGTCTCCGAGGACGATCGCCGCATCCGCGCGCTGATCCTGGCCGAACTCGACCGGCGCGGGGCGCGGCCGGTGGCGCGCCGCACGCTGGCTCTGATCGCCGAGGGCTTCGTCGAGCCCGCCGACGGCGTGCCCGGCTACCGGATCGTCGACCGGACCGGCGCGGTGCGCCTGCGGGGCGAGGACGGAACCGGCGTGCCGCTGACCCTGCACGACCTCGTCGAGGAGCTTCGCGCGCAGCACGCCCCGCTGTTCCTCCCCCCTGCCCCCGAGCCGGAACCGGAGCCGCCCCGCGACACCATCGCCGACGTGCGGGCCGCGGGTGCCCGCTTCGTGGAGACGCAGTCGGCGCTGGCGCGCTCGCTGGCGAACAGTTCGGCCGAGCGCAGCCGGGCGCTCGCCAGCGCCGCGACCGAGACCGTCGAGGGCTGGCGCAGCCGGCTCGCCGAGCGCCTGAAGGCTCGGCCGAGACCCGCCCCGGTCGAAGCCACCCTCGATTCGACCGATTCGGCCCCGAACGCCGCGGAGCGCTTGGCCGAGGCGCGCGCCCGCGTCGAGGAGAGTTGGCGGCGCGTGGCGGGCGGGGTCCAGCCCCGGCAGACCGCGATGCGGCTGCGCGACCGGGCGGAGGACGCGCTGGCGGCCCGCAGCCGCCGCCCGGTCGCGCTGATCGCGCTCGGCGCCCTGGCCGGCGCCGGCCTCGTCGCCGCGCTCTCGCTGAGCGGGCGCGAGACGGGGGATGCAGAACGCCCCGCTCAGCAGCGCGCCGAAACGCAGGCGCCGCAGACGGCGCCGGCGGGATCGCCGCCGACCTCGGAGCGCGCGCCGGGCGAGGAGCCGGCCCCCGACGCCTCCACGGAGATGCCACCCGCGGAGACCGAGCGTCCGCCGGAGCCGGAGCCGCGCAAGGCGGCCAACGCCCTCGTCGGCGTGCCGGAGGTGATCGATACGGCGACGCTGCGGGTGGGCGGGAAGGTCGTGCGCCTGTTCGGCGTCGAGTGGGTCCGCGGCGGTCAAGCCGACGAGTTGAGCAAGTACCTGCGCAAGCGCTCGGTGACCTGCCAGCCCGCCCCCGGCAGCAGCGCCTATATCTGCACCGTCGAGGGTCGCGACCTCTCCGAAGTGGTGCTGTTCAACGGTGGCGGCCGCGCCTCGTCCGAGGCGACGCCGGATCTCGCCGCGGCCGAGGATCACGCCCGCACCGAACGGCTCGGCGTCTGGAAACGCTGAGACGCCGGGCAACGGCCGAGCCCGTCCTGTCCAGTCGAACCCCGTCGATGCCGCGGGGTGGGCAGCGCGGGAACCGGCCGATCGTCTGGTCCGCTCGATCGAACCGGACCACGTGTCAGAGCAGCGGCTGGCGCGCGGCGGCGTCCTCGCGGGCGCAGATGACGGGGTCGGGCCTCGTCCCCTCTCCCTCCAGGGCGCGCTTCAGGTCGGCCCGGGCGCGCTCCAGATCGGCGCGGAAGCCGGGATCGGCCTGCAGCACCGACATCAGCGCCGAGGCGCCGGTGCGGGCGGCCTCCACGTCGCTGAGCCAGTGGACGCCGCACACCACCCGGCTCTCACCATAGAGCCGGCTGCGCACCAGGAACTGCGTCGCCTTCTCCGGCATCAGGCTCGCCATGATCATCCCGTAGGCCCAGCCCTGCCCGGCATGGCCGGAGGGGTAGCTGAAGCTGTCGGCGAGCTCGGGCGTGCGAGCGACGCAGATCGGCGCCTCGTTGCCGACGAAGGGGCGCAGGCGGCGGTAGCGCCGCTTGGCCACGCGGGTGGCGCGCGCGACGTCGATGCGGGCCCGGTCGAGGAGGCGCATCAGGTCGGGCACGCGGGTCTGGTCGATGCGCTGGCCGAGCACGCAGGCATAGTCCTCCAGAAGCGCGGCACCGCCATCGGCGACGTCGTTGGTGGCGAGGGCCCAGCGCGGGCTGCCCTGGTACGCTCGCGTGGCATTGTAGACCGCCCGGTCCGCCGCCTCCCCCGCCGAGTGCCCGGCCGGCGGCGGCGGCAGGATCGCCACGAGATTGGGTGTTGCCTCGTCGCTGAGATAGCCCTTCGGGGCGGCGGACGTGAGCTTGTCCTTCTCCAGCGACGGCGCGGCGGCCGCCGGGCTCGACGCCCCCGAGGGCTGGGAACGGGCGGGTAGGGCCTGGAACGGTCCGGTCGCGAGAATCAGCGTCAGCAGGGCGGCGAGGCGCACCGGCGCATGGGTCGGGCGAGACATCGGAGTGGCAGCTTTCAGGCGCCGCAGCCAAGGATCGGGACGGCGGAGGGGGGACTGGGCATCAGTCTCGAACCGATGCCTCGGCCCTGTCTAGGAGCGAGGTACGACAGACGCATCACAGTCCGATCCCCCTGTCATACGACGTTGATTCGCTCGGTTCGCTCGATGTCGGCGCACCGGCACCGTGCCCTCCCCGCGATCGGATCAGACGGCCCGGATCGCGTCGGCGACGGCGCCTGGAAACTCCTCGTGGGCACTCAGCGCGCCCGGCACGGGGGCGGCCACGACGCGGCCGGTGGCGATCAGCGCGTCCATCTCGGCGCCGGAGCGACGCGGCGCCTGGTCGGGGCGCAGCACCTGCACCGGCGGCAGGCCGTGGCCGAACAGGGCGAGGAAGTCCTCGCGCGAGGCCGCCGGATCGAGGCCGCCCGTCACGAAGGCCGCCGTGCCGAAGCGTCCCCGGCTCTGCCGGGTGATGCGGTGCTTGGCGGCGACGACGGCGGGCGTGACATGGGTCGCCTCGGCATAGACATGGGCGCGCATCATCCGCCCGATGACCGGCGGGCTGATGTTGATCCGGTAGAGCGCCTCGCCGAGGAGCGGCATCTCGACCGCCCGGCGGATCCGGCCGAACCACGCGGCGCGCTCCGGCCCCAGGGCGGTCGGCAGCGGCCCGCGCCAGGTCGGCGCCACGAGCACGAGCCGCGCGAAGGCGCCGGGATGGCGGCGCGCGGCGGCCACGAGATAGGGGGCGGCATGACCCGCCGCGACGGCGAGCGCGTAGGGGCCGGGCGCGGCCTCGAGCAGCGCATCGAGGAAGGCATGCAGGTTGGCCGGGTTCAGCGGCAGCCGCGCGCGGGGATGGGCGCCGAAGCCCGGCCAGTCGGGCACGAGGCAGCGGTGGGTCCCGCCGAGTTCGCGGGCCAGCGGCAGCATCTCCTCGCGGGCCGAGATCGAGGAGAGGGCGGGCAGGAGCAGGGCCGGCGCCCCCTCCCCGATCTCGGCGCAGGGCGTCGCGACCCGGTGCCCCGCGACCGTGAGGTCGAGGGTCCGGGTCGCGACCGAGGAGCTGGCCGGTGTCATCAGGTCCGCAGCAGTTCGTTGATGCCGGTCTTGGCGCGGGTGCCGGCATCGACGCGCTTAACGATCACGGCGCAGTACAGGCCGGGGCCGGGGGTGCCGTCGGGCAGCGGCTTGCCGGGGGTCGTGCCCGACACCACCACCGAGTAGGGCGGCACGCGCCCGAAGAAGGTCTCACCGGTGGTGCGGTCGATGATGCGGGTCGAGGCGCCGATATAGACGCCCATCGACAGGACCGAGCCCTCGCCGATGATCACGCCCTCGGCGACCTCGGCGCGGGCGCCGACGAAGCAGTTATCCTCGATGATGACCGGGTTGGCCTGGAGCGGCTCCAGCACGCCGGCGATGCCGGCACCGCCCGAGATGTGGCAGTTCTTGCCGACCTGGGCGCAGGAGCCGATCGTCACCCAGGTGTCGACCATGGTGCCCTCGCCGACATGGGCGCCGAGATTGATGAAGCTCGGCATCAGCACCGCGCCGGGCGCGATGTAGGAGCCGCGGCGCACGAAGCAGCCCGGCACGGCGCGGAAGCCCGCGGCGCGGAACTCGGACTCGCCCCAACCGGAGAACTTCGAGGGCACCTTGTCCCACCACGCCGAGGAGCCGGGGCCGCCCTCGATCGGTACCATGTCGTTGAGGCGGAAGGAGAGCAGAACCGCCTTCTTCAGCCACTGGTTCACCTGCCAGGTGTCGCCCGCCTTCTCGGCGACGCGGGCCCGACCGGAATCGAGCAGGTTCAGCGCCTCGTCCACCGCCTCGCGCACGGCGCCGGTGGTCGCGGTCGAGATGCCCGCGCGCTCCTCCCAGGCGGCTTCGATGGTCTTTTCGAGATCGGCGTGTGACATCGGGACTTTCCGGACTTGAGTGCCTTCCGACGAAGTGGCGACCGGCTCGTCGAGAGAAGGCACGTTACACAAGGACCTGGAGGCGCCGGCTCGATCGGATCGGGTCGGCGTCTCGCGACGGAACCAAAGGTGGTCGTGCTTACAAAAGCCGTCCGGTCCTGTCACCGTTTGCGTGGCGCGAGGCCGACGAGCCGCTCCCGCACGCCGGACAGGCCCCGCACGAGGCTCAACAGTTCCTCGGCCATGCCGTCATGGATCGCCGCCGCCGCCTCGGGAAACTCGCGCAGGACGCGGCTCATCAGCGAGGGCGTCACGCGCATCACCTCCGAGGCCTCCCGCGCGCGGGCATCGGCCGGCCGCGCGACCTGCCGAAACAGGGCATTGCGTCCGATCACGCCGGAGCGGGACACCGTGACCGGCGGTGCGTCGTGCCGTGTCGGAGTCAGCGCGATGGAGCCGGACATGACGACGTAGCCGCCGTCGGAGGGCTCGCCGCGGGCGAACAACAGCTCGCCCTCCGCCAGAAGACGCCGCTCACCGGCGAAGGACAGCAGGCGCAGGGCATCGCGCCCGAACAGCTCGAACACGGGCGCTGCGGCGAGGATCGCGATGTCGTCGTCGAGCCCCAAGCCTGTCCGCCCCTCGGCCGCGATACGCTACGCCCCTGCATCGCCTTCGACCCGGGCGCAGGCAAGCACTTTCGAATACTGTCGAAACGAAGCCCGACGGCTCGGGCGCAAGCTTAGCCGATGCGAGGACGGCGCGATACGCCGTCCGGGCGCGGGCTGTGAGCAAGGGTGGATAGCGGGCGAAGGCCCGGTCCCGGAGCCCTCGGTCCGAAGCCGACGCGTGGCGCCGTCGAATCAGGGCAGCAGCTTGTAGCCGCCGCCTTCCGTGACGAGGATGGCCGCGACCGCCGGGTTCGGCTCGATCTTCTGGCGCAGCCGGTAGATATGCGTCTCCAGGGTGTGGGTGGTGACGTGGGCGTTGTAGCCCCACACCTCGGCGAGCAGCGTGTCGCGCCCCACCACCTCGCGGCCGGCCCGGTAGAGGTAGCGCAGGATCGCCGTCTCCTTCTCGGTCAGCTTCAGCTTGGAGCCGCGCTCGCCGACCAGCAGCTTGGCCCCGGGCCGGAAGGTGTAGGGGCCGATGCGGAACACCGCGTCCTCGCTCGCCTCGTGCTGGCGCAACTGCACCCGGATGCGGGCGAGCAGCACGGCGAACTTGAACGGCTTGACCACGTAGTCGTTGGCGCCCGCCTCCAGGCCCTCGACCATATCGTCGTCGGATTCCTGCGCCGTCAGCATGATGATCGGGCCGCGGTAGCCGTTGCGGCGCAGGGTCCGCACCGCCTCGCGCCCGTCCATGTCGGGGAGGGCGACATCCATCACGACGAGATCGACCGGCTCCTGCGCGACGCGGTTGAGCGCCCCGGTCGCGGTCGGTTCGCCGATGACGGAGAATTCCTCATAGGCGTCGATCTGCTCCGTCAGTGCCTCACGCAGGGCGTCGTCGTCGTCGCAGACGAGGAGGCAATAAGGGTTGGACATCGACGCAGCGGCTCTCGACAGGCTTTCGGCCACCTGGGCTTCGCGGAACGATCAGGCAGGCGGCCAAGACAATTTCATGGCGGCACGCTGATCCGAAGAGGCATTTCGCCCGATGGCTGGCCGCGGACGGAACCCGCACAGCCCCGCCTGGCGATCAACCTAGTTCGTTTTACGCGCCGGGAAATCCGGATTGCGCGCTTATGCAGAATTTTCGCCATGTTCCACCATTCTCTGCCGCAACACGACGTCAGATCAGGCGAAGTGCAGGCAAACTTCGAGACAGGTTGGGACGAACCGGCAATGCGACGCCCTCAAGTTGTGAAGCGGAACGGCGGCACGGCAGGGACGGGGAGAGCCGGCGCCCTTGGAGTGCTGCGGGTGCGCCCCCTGCCCGGCGACGCGACCCGCGGCACGCTGATCGCGGGCGGAAGCGTGATCCCCTGCGCCCTCGGGCGCTCCGGCATCACGAGCCGCAAGCGCGAAGGCGACGGCGCCTCGCCGCGGGGCGTGTTTCGCCTGCGCGGCGGCTTCTACCGGCCCGACCGTTTCCCCGTCCGGCCGGTCAGTCCGCTGCCCCTCCGGGCGACGCGGCGCGACGACGGCTGGTGCGACGCGCCGCAGGACCGCCGCTACAACCGGCCGATCCGGCTCCCGAGCACGGCGGCCAGCGCCGAACGGCTCTGGCGCGACGACGCTCTCTACGATCTCGTGATCGATCTCGACTACAACCGCGGGCCGATCCGCCCCGGCCGGGGCTCGGCGATCTTCCTGCACATCGCCCGCAGCGGCTACCGGCCGACGGAGGGATGCGTCGCCCTGAAGCCCGCCGATCTGCTGCGCCTGCTTCGCCGCCTCGGACCCGGGACGCGGATGATGATCGGGCGATGACGGGCCGCTGACCGACCGAGCGACCGGACAGGCTCAGTCCCGCTTTGCCCGTCGCCCGAAGATGGCGGTGCCGACGCGGACATGGGTCGCGCCCATCTGGATCGCGGCCGGAAAGTCGGCGCTCATGCCCATCGACAGGATCGGCAGGCCGTGGCGCTCGGCCAGGCGGGCGAGCAGGCCGAAGTGGGGGGAGGGCGGATCCTCGGCCGGGGGAATGCACATCAGGCCGTGGATCGCCAGGCCGTGGGTCTCGCGGCACTCCGAGAGCAGGACATCGACCTGATCGGGGGCGACGCCCGCCTTCTGCGCCTCGTCCCCGGTATTGACCTGAATCAGGAGCTTGGGCGCCCGGCCGCTCCGGTCGATCTCCTTGGCCAACGCCGCGGCGAGGGAGAGACGATCGAGGGAGTGGATCACGTCGAACAGCTCGACCGCCTCACGCGCCTTGTTCGATTGGAGCGGGCCGACGAGGTGCAGTTCGACGTCCGGATAGCGCTTCCGAAGGGCGGGCCATTTGGCCCGTGATTCCTGCACGTAGTTCTCGCCGAACAGCCGCTGCCCCGCCTCCAGGGCCGGCAGGATGCCCTCGGCCGGCACGGTCTTCGAGACGGCGACGAGGTGTACGCTGTCGGGATCGCGCTCGCTGTCCTCGGCCGCCCGGCGGATGCTGGCGCGCACCTCCGCGAGGCCCGCGGCGACGTCGGCCTCGCCGACCGGCGGCTTGGTGTCGAGGGGCTCGATGTCCAGGGGCTGATCCGGGGTCTGGCTCTGATCGGGGGTCTGGCTCTGATCGGTCATGGGCCCTCCTTGCGGCGGCACCGCCGCGACTTCAAGGGCGGCGGCGCCTTTCCATCACCCCCGCCCGCGATATGCTGGCATCTCCCGAGACCAACGGAGATGCCCGGCCCGATGTTCGATACGCCCGCCGACGCCCAGACTCAGCTCGCGCAGGACTTTTCGCGCCCGCAGGTCGAGATGGTCGTCGAGGCGCTGATGCCGGCGCTGGCGTTCCGGCCTCGGCCGAACGGCGGGGCCGGCCTCGGCGGCACGCGGATCGGCGGGACGCCCGATCTTCCGCCGGGCCTTGCATGGCCGCGCCGCGCCAAGCCCGCCGACATCGAGGCGATCGCCGCGCGCGGGAACGCCGAGGCCGGGGAGGAGATGCGGCGGCACCTCCGCAAGGAACTGCCCTACGCCTTCTTCGCGCAGGTCGATCTCGGCGAGGCGCGAGAACGGACGAGAGGGCAGGGCACTCTCGCCGACGCCCTTCCGGGGCACGGCCGGCTGCTGTTCTTCTACGATCTCTCGGCCGGCCCCTGGGACAACGGATCCGAATCCGCCCGCGTCATCTGGGACGAGAGCCCGCGCGAGGGGCTCGCCGCTCAGGCCCTGCCGCCCGACCTCGCCGCGGCGGCCGAGGAACACCGGGCGGAGATCGCGAGGGTCAATCGGGAGTTCAAGCTGCCCCTGCCGAAGCCGGATTCCGGCACGCCCTACGGCGGCCCGGCCCGGCCGATGAGCCTGCATGTCATCCTGCGCCCGCCGGCAATCGAGAGCCTGGAAATGGAAGCGCGGCCGGCTCTCAAGACTGCCCTGGGCCGGCATTCGAACGGCGCGAACCGCTTTCGCGACAGCTATCAGGCGCTCTTTTCGCGGGCCTTCGACTGCTATCACGGCGCGGCCAATCCGGGCCGGCGCCACCAGTTCCTCGGCTCGCCGCTACCCGAGCAGAGCGACCCCCGTTTCGAGGCGGAGGTCGTCAGCCGTTTCGGCGTGCAGCATCTCAGCCGGGAGGCGTGGACGGCGCGCAGGCCCGAGATCGAGGCGGGTGCGCGCTCCTGGCGCCTGCTCCTGCAGATCGATGTCGGCGACTTCCTTCAGGAGAACGGGGAGGGGACCGTCTATTTCCTGATCCGCGCCGCCGATCTCGCGGATCGCCGCTTCGATCGGGTGGTCGCGGTCTATCAGCAGACCTGAACTGCCCTCAGCGCTGCCCCTCGATCGTTGACCCTTGACCGCACGGATATGCTACGTGCCGGGCTCCGGCCCCCGAGTCTGCCTCGCGCGGCCCGCCCCTTACGCTGATCCCGGCGCCCACGATGACCGATCCCGCACATTCCTCTCCGGCCGCGCAAGAGCGCCCTCAAGAGCGTCACCAGGAGCGCTACAACGCGAAGGATGCCGAGCCGCGCTGGCAGCAGGCCTGGGACGCGGCCAAGCTGTTCGAGACGAGGAACGACGACCCGCGCCCGAAATACTACGTGCTCGAGATGTTCCCCTACCCGTCGGGGCGCATCCATATCGGCCACGTGCGCAACTACGCCATGGGCGACGTCGTGGCGCGCTACAAGCGGGCCAAGGGCCACAACGTGCTGCACCCGATGGGCTGGGACGCGTTCGGCCTGCCCGCCGAGAACGCGGCGATGGAGCGCAAGGTCAACCCGCGGGACTGGACCTACGCCAATATCGCGACCATGCGCGGGCAGCTCCAGAGCATGGGCCTGTCGCTGGATTGGAGCCGGGAGATCGCGACCTGCGACCCCGACTACTACAAGCACCAGCAGCGCATGTTCCTCGACTTCCTGGCCAAGGGACTCGTGACGCGCCGTACGGCGAAGGTGAACTGGGATCCGGTCGATCACACCGTGCTCGCCAACGAGCAGGTGATCGACGGGCGCGGCTGGCGCTCGGGTGCGCTGGTGGAGCAGCGCGAGCTGACCCAGTGGTTCTTCAAGATCACCGATTTCGCGCAGGATCTGCACGACGCCCTCGACGGGCTGGAGCGCTGGCCGGAAAAGGTCAGGCTGATGCAGCGCAACTGGATCGGACGCTCGGAAGGGCTGGAGGTGCGCTTCGCGCTGGCCGCGCCGTTCGCCGGCACGCAGGAGCTGACGGTCTATACGACGCGCCCCGACACGCTGTTCGGCGCCCGGTTCCTGGCGATCTCGGTCGACCATCCGCTCGCCAAGGCCCTGGCCGAATCCGGCCCGCGGGCGGCGGAGCTGCAGGCCTTCGCCGAGGAGTGCCGCCGCATCGGCACGGCGCAGGAGGCGATCGATACGGCGGACAAGCTCGGTTTCGACACCGGTCTCACCGTGCGCCACCCGCTCGACCCCGCCTGGGAGCTGCCGGTCTACGTCGCGAATTTCGTGCTGATGGAGTACGGCACCGGCGCCGTGTTCGGCTGTCCGGCGCACGACCAGCGCGACCTCGATTTCTCGAACAAATACGGGCTCGGCAACACGCCGGTGGTCTGCCCCGAGGGGCAGGATCCGGAGACCTTCGTCATCACCGACACCGCCTATGACGGCGACGGGCGGATGATCCATTCGCGCTTCCTCGACGGCATGACCACCGACGAGGCGTTCAGCACCGTTGCGGACCGGCTGGAGGGTGAGACCCTGAACGGCGGACCGGTGGCGCGTCGAAAGGTGCAGTTCCGCCTGCGCGACTGGGGCGTCTCGCGCCAGCGCTACTGGGGCTGCCCGATCCCGATCATCCACTGCGAGGCCTGCGGCCCGGTGCCCGTGCCGGTGTCGGATCTGCCGGTGAAGCTGCCCGACGAGGTCTCGTTCGACCAACCCGGCAATCCGCTGGAGCGGGACCATGCGTGGCGCAAGGTGCCGTGCCCGCGCTGCGGTGAGCCCGCGCGCCGCGAGACCGATACCATGGACACCTTCGTCGATTCGTCCTGGTACTACGCCCGCTTCACAGCGCCCTGGCTCGCCGATGCTCCGACCGACCGCAGGACCGTCGATCACTGGCTCGCCGTCGATCAGTATATCGGCGGCGTCGAGCACGCGATCCTGCACCTGCTCTACTCGCGCTTCTTCATGCGAGCGATGCGGGAGACCGGCTGGTCGGGCGTCTCGGAGCCGTTCGCCGGCCTGTTCACCCAAGGGATGGTCGTCCACGAGACCTACAAGGACCCGGCGGGCGCCTGGGTGCCGCCGGCCGAGATCCGATTCGAGACCGAGGGCGGAGAGCGCAAGGCATTTCACGTGAAAACCGGCGCGCCGATCGAGGTCGGCCCGACCGAGAAGATGTCGAAGTCGAAGAAGAACGTCGTCGATCCCGACGACATCATCGCGAGCTACGGCGCCGACACCGCCCGCTGGTTCATGCTGTCCGACTCGCCGCCGGAGCGCGACGTGATCTGGACCGAGGAGGGCGTGCAGGGCGCCGCCCGCTTCGTGCAGCGCGTCTGGCGCCTCGTCCACGGCGCGGCGGGCGCGAACGGATCCGAAGGCCCCGGCGACATCGCCCTGCGCAAGGCCGCCCACAAGGCCCTCGCGGCCGTCGGCGAGGACATCGAGCGCCTGCGCTTCAACCGCTGCGTCGCCCACATCTACACGCTGGCCAACGCCCTCGACGAGGGCCTGCGCGGCGGCGCGTCCAAGGGGGCAACGGGGGAGGCCGCGCGCATCCTCGTCCAGCTCATCGCGCCGATGATGCCGCATCTGGCCGAGGAATGCTGGCATGTGCTGAGCGGGGAGGGGCTGGTCGCCGAGGCGTCCTGGCCGGTGGCCGATCAGGCCTTGCTGGTCGAGGACGAAATCACCCTGCCGGTGCAGATCAACGGCAAGAAGCGGGCGGACGTCACCGTGCCGCGCGATGCCGACGCCAAGGCCGTCGAGGCGGCGACGCTGGCGCTGGAGCCGGTGCAGCGCGCCCTCGAAGGCCGCATTCCGAAGAAGGTCATCGTGGTGCCGGGGCGGATCGTGAATCTGGTTGTGTGACCCGGCTCGCCCGAAGCGATCCTGCCGAGCGGGCCAGACCGCCGGTCTCTCTCCGGGGAGGGCGGCTGGCCGAGTGAGCGAAAGGCCATGACCGACGCCCTCCCCGCCCGCGACGACACCATCTTCGCCCCGGCGAGCGGCTCCGGCCGCGCGGCGGTGGCGGTGGTGCGCATCAGCGGGCCGGCTTCGGGGTGCGCCCTCGATCTCCTGGCCGGCGGACGCCCGGAGCCGCGCCGGCTCTCCCTGCGCCGCCTGCGCGATCCCGAATCCGGGGACACGCTCGATCAGGCGCTCGTCGCGTGGCTCCCCGGTCCCGCCACCGCGACCGGCGAGGACATGGCCGAATTCCACCTCCACGGCGGCCTCGCGGTGCGGACCGCGGTGCTGCGGGCCCTCGCTCGCGTGCCGGGCTGCCGGCCGGCCGAGGCCGGGGCCTTCAGTCGCCGCGCCTTCCTCAACGGGCGCATCGATCTCACCGAAGCGGAAGGCATCGCCGATCTCATCGACGCGGAGACCGAGGCGCAGCGCGTCCAAGCTCTGCGCCAGCTCGACGGGGCCCTCGGCCGCCAAGTCGCCGCGTGGCGCGAGACCGGCATCGAACTCCTCGCCGGCGCAGAGGCCGCCCTCGATTTCGCCGACGAGGGCGACGTGGACGAGGACGGCCTCGACGCCGCCCTGTCCGGCCGCGCCGCCGCCCTGCGCGATGCGATTCGCGGCGCTCTCGCCGATGGGCGCCGGGGCGAGCGGCTGCGCGAGGGCTTCTGCGTCGTGCTGGCCGGCGCTCCCAATGCCGGGAAATCCACCCTGCTCAACCGCCTGAGCGGGCGCGAGGCCGCCATCGTCTCGGACATTCCGGGCACGACCCGCGACGCCATCGAGGTGCGCTGCGATCTCGGTGGGCTGCCGGTGGTGCTGGTCGACACCGCGGGCCTGCGCGAGACGGAGGACGCGATCGAGGCGGAGGGCGTGAGGCGGACGCATCGCCACATCCGAAGCGCCGACCTCGTGCTCCACCTCGTTCCGCCGGACGGCGAGGCCGTCACGGAGGGCCTCTCGGATATCCCCGCTCTTCTCGTTCGCACCAAGAGCGATCTCGCGACCGGAGCGGCAGCGGAGGGCGGTCTCACCGTTTCGGCGGTCACGGGCGCGGGCCTGGACGCGCTGCTCGACGCCGTTCAGGACGCGGCCGCGGCCTCTCTCGGCCGGGGCGACGCCCTCGTCACCCGCGAGCGCCATCGGGACGCGCTGTCCCGGGCAGCCGCTCACCTCAACCGCGTCGCCGCCGCACCCGCCGGCTTCCCGCCGGAACTGATCACGGAGGATCTGCGGCTTGCCGTCCGGGCGCTGGGCGAGGTCGGCGGCCATGTCGGGGTCGAGGAGATGCTGGACCGCCTGTTCGCCGGCTTCTGCATCGGCAAATAGCATCGACACGTCGCGCGTTCGGTCGCCGCCATCCGAGCACCGCGGCCCGCCGGCCCCCGGCGGTCTGGAACCGTGGCGAGGGGTGCGACCGGACCACTCCGCGTTGACCTCCTCCACGGCGCGCGCATAAGCACGAGGCATGCACGAACACTCTTCCAGCTACGACGTCATCGTCGTCGGCGGCGGCCATGCCGGCGTCGAAGCTGCGGCTGCGGCCGCCCGTGTCGGCGCCCGCACGGCACTGGTCACGCACCGGGCCGCGACCATCGGCGCGATGTCCTGCAACCCCGCCATCGGCGGTCTCGGCAAGGGCCATCTCGTGCGCGAGGTGGATGCACTGGACGGGCTGATGGGCCGCGTCGCCGATGCCGCCGGCATCCAGTTCCGCCTGCTCAACCGCCGGAAGGGGCCGGCCGTGCGCGGCCCCCGCACCCAGGCCGACCGGGCGCTCTACGCCCGTGCCATGCAGTCGGCGGTGGCCGAGACGCCCGGCCTGACCGTGATCGAGGGCGAGGCCGACGATCTGATCGTCGAGGCGGGCCGCGTCGCGGGCGCGGTGCTCACGGATGGGCGGCGCCTCGACGCCGCGGCGGTGGTCATCACGACGGGCACCTTCCTGCGCGGGCTGATCCATATCGGCGAGCGTCAGATCCCCGCCGGCCGTGTCGATGAAGAGCCAGCCCTCGGGCTGGCGCGGACGCTCGACCGGCACGGCTTTCGCCTCGGCCGCCTGAAGACCGGCACACCGCCCCGCCTCGACGGACGCACCATCGACTGGGGCGCGCTGGAGATGCAGCACGCCGACGCCGAGCCCGTGCCGTTCTCGACCCTGACCGAGCGGATCACGACGCCGCAGATCGCCTGCGGCATCACGCGCACCACGCAAGCGGTCCACGACCTGATCCGGGCCAACCTCCACCGCTCGCCGATGTATTCCGGCGGCATCAGTAGCCGCGGCCCCCGCTACTGCCCCTCAATCGAGGACAAGGTGGTGCGTTTCGGCGATCGCGAGGGCCACCAGATTTTCCTCGAACCGGAAGGGCTCGACGATCCGACGGTCTATCCGAACGGAATCTCGACGGCGCTTCCCGAAATGGTCCAAGCCGGCATCATCGCCGCCATTCCGGGCCTGGAGCGGGCCCGCATCCTGCGGCCGGGCTACGCCATCGAGTACGATTACGTCGATCCGCGCGAACTCGACGCGACGCTCCAGACCAAGCGCCTGCCCGGGCTGTTCCTGGCGGGCCAGATCAACGGCACCACCGGCTACGAGGAGGCGGCGGGGCAGGGGCTGGTGGCCGGCCTCAACGCGGCCCGGCTGGCTGGCGGCTCGGATCTCGCGATCTTCGACCGGGCCGAATCCTATCTCGGCGTGATGATCGACGACCTCGTCACCCATGGGGTGAGCGAGCCCTACCGCATGTTCACCTCGCGCTCGGAATACCGCCTGAGCCTGCGCGTGGACAATGCGGACGAGCGTCTGACCGCGCGCGGCATGGCCCTCGGCTGCGTCGGCTCCGCCCGCGCCGCGCATTTCGCAGCCTCGCAGGCCGCGCTCGCCGCGACGCGCGCACGGCTCGACGCCCTGAGCCTCACTCCGAACGAGGCCGCGCTCCACGGCCTCTCTCTCAACCGCGACGGGTTGCGCCGCAGCGCCTTCCAGCTTCTGTCCTATCCGGAGATCGGCTGGGATCGGCTCGCGGCGGTCTGGCCGGAGCTGGCGCGGGTGCCGCCACGGGTCGCCGAGCGGCTGCGGACGGATGCGACCTACGCCGTCTATCTCGACCGGCAGCAGACCGACATCTCCGCCTTCCGTCGCGACGAGGCGGTGCGCCTGCCGGCCTCCCTCGATTACGGCGCGATTCCCGGCCTCTCCAACGAGATGCGGATCAAGCTCGACAGCGTGCGTCCGATCACCCTCGGCCAGGCGGCCCGCATTGAGGGCGTCACCCCGGCGGCCTTGACGCTGCTCGCAGCCCACGCGCGGCGTAGCCGGACCCAAGCGACGACTTGAGGGCCATGAGGATTTTATTCCAAGACCTTGATCTGACCGGCCATGGCTTCAACGGCCTGTCGCGCGCGCTGTTGGGTTGCCGGGCTAAGGGGGAGTGAACCCTTGGAAATTGTAAGTCACCGCCGACAATTTTCGGACCGACGCCGCGCATGAGCACTGATTTGCGTCGTCGCGTGCTCGACGAGCACAATGTTTCACGTGAAACAGCCGAGGCTCTCGACCTTTACGTTGCGCAGCTCACGCGCTGGCAAACCGTCAAGAATCTCGTCGGCCCAGCCACCTTAGCCGAGGTCTGGCAGCGCCACGTCGCCGACGCCCTCCAATTGCTCACCCTCGCACCGGAGGCCAAGCGCTGGCTCGACCTCGGTTCGGGTGCCGGCATCCCTGGGCTCATCCTCGCCATCGCCGGGAGGGGAAAAACGGATTTTCATGTCAGCCTCGTCGAGAGCAATGCGCGCAAATGCGCCTTCCTCTCGGAGACGGCCCGCCTCACCGGTGCGCCCGTCACCGTCCACAACGCGCGCATCGAAGCCGTCGTCGGCACACTGAGTGGTATCGAAATCGTCTGCGCCCGCGCCCTGGCTCCGCTCTCGCAACTCCTGGCATGGACCGAACCTTTGTTGACAAGCGGCACCATCGGGCTTTTTCCGAAGGGACGTGATGCAGCCGCGGAATTGACCGAGGCCGAGGATGCGTGGACATTCACCCGCGACCTGATTCCGAGCCGCACCGACTCGCAGGCACGGATCGTGCGCGTCACGTCGCTTTCCCGCGTGGACCCATGACCGACTTATCCATGGCCTCACCGGCCCAGGCTGCTCCGGCGCAAGCCAAACCGCTCCGGGTGCTCGCGCTCGCCAACCAGAAGGGTGGCGTCGGCAAGACGACCACGGCGATCAATCTCGGCACGGCCCTGGCCGCCATCGGCGAACAGGTGCTGGTGATCGACCTCGACCCGCAGGGCAACGCCTCCACGGGTCTCGGCATCGACCGCCGCCGCCGCAAGGTCTCGACCTATCACGTCATGGCGGGCGAGGCGCCGCTGGCGGATGCGATCACGCCGACGGCGGTGCCGCGGCTCTCCGTCGCCCCGTCGACCATGGACCTGCTCGGCCTCGAGCTCGAGCTGGCGAGCGCCCAGGATCGGGCCCATCGCCTGCGCAACATCCTGCGCGAGCTCACGACCCCGGCGGGTATCGAGCCCATCAGCTACGTGCTGATCGACTGCCCCCCCTCGCTCAACCTGCTCACCATCAACGCGCTTGCCGCCGCCGATGCGGTGATGGTGCCGCTGCAATGCGAGTTCTTCGCGCTTGAGGGCCTGAGCCAGTTGCTGCGCACCGTCGAGCAGGTACGCGGGGCACTGAACCCCAAGCTCCAGATCCAGGGTGTCGTGCTCACCATGTACGACCCGCGCAACAACCTCTCGACGCAGGTCGTTGCCGACGTGCGCGGCTTCATGGGCGACAAGGTCTACGAGACCATGATCCCGCGCAACGTGCGCGTCTCGGAGGCGCCCTCGCACGGCAAACCGGTTCTGCTCTACGACCTCAAATGCGCCGGCTCGCAGGCCTATCTGCGGCTCGCCTCGGAAGTGATCCAGCGGGAGGGGCGGGCGCCCCCGCCCGCGGCCGCCGCTTAGTGTCCCTCGCACAACGCCCAACGCGCCGGTGCGACCGGAAGGGACGCGCTCCGTGACCGGGCGGTTTGTGCGGCGCTCTTCGTCATTCAAGAGTTTGGAGTTTGGATCGTGGCAATGGCGGATGATACGGCGCGGCCGCGGCTCGGACGCGGCCTCGCGGCGCTGATCGGCGACTTTTCCGACGACGCGCCGGAGGAGGCGACCCGCAGCGCCGGCCACCCGCAACGCAAGGTTGCGGTCGAGTTCCTGCGCCCGAATCCCCGCAATCCGCGCCGCCGCTTCTCGGAACCGGAACTCGACGAGCTGGCCGCCTCGATCCGCCAGCGCGGCGTGATCCAGCCGATCGTCGTGCGCGCGCTTCCGGGCGTGCCCGGCACGTTCGAGATCGTCGCCGGCGAACGGCGCTGGCGCGCGGCCCAGCGGGCCGGCCTCAACGAGGTGCCGGTGGTGGTGGTCGAGATCGACGACCGCACCTCGCTCGAATACGCCATCCTCGAGAACGTCCAACGCACCGACCTGAACGCCATCGAGGAGGCGGCGGGCTACGAGCGGCTGATGGGCGAGTTCAAGTACACCCAGGCCGAACTGGCCGACCTGCTCGGCAAGAGCCGTAGCCACCTCGCCAACACGCTGCGCCTGCTCCAGCTTCCTCCGACGATCCAGGACCGGGTGATCGCCAGCGAGATCACCGCCGGCCACGCCCGGGCGCTGCTCTCCGTGCGCGACCCGGAGGCGGTGGCGCGCCGCATCGTGGCCGAGGGGCTGTCGGTCCGCGAGGTCGAGGCGCTGGCCGCAGCCGAGGCGCCGCAGGACGACGCGCCGCGCCCGGGCCGGCCGCGCCGCTCCGCCGAGGGGGACGCCGCCCTGCGCTCCCTGGAGGACGTGTTGGGGCGGGCGCTGGGCTACCGCGTGGCGGTGAAGGCCAAGGCGAGCGGGGAGGGCGAGATCCGCATCCGCTACGCCAGCGCCGAGGAGCGCGACGCGCTCTGCCGCAAGCTCGGCGGCGCTTGAAGGACGCACGCAACCGTCGCTGTGGCGAGGCCGGTGGCGGCCTCACCACGCGCGCGCCGTGATCCGAAAGCGGGCTTTGCGCGACATCGTCACGAGCCCGCTCCGGGCGAAAACCGCTCGCGCGAAGCCTGAACAGCGATCCGTCAGCCGCGCCGCCGCGCCGCCTCGACGGCGATGCGCAGGAACACGCCCTGCGCCTGGGCGTGGGCGAGCTCCGGCTCGGAGCGGCGGCAGGCGAGCACCGCGTCCTGGAGCCAAGCCACCGCCTGTTGCAGGCCTGGTGCCGACCAGCGGGCTAGTTGGGTCTCGGCCAGCGCCTTGCGTCGGAAGTGCAGGCCGCGCCAGTTGGCGACGAGCTGGCTCGCGCTGCCGCGCGGATTGTCGAGGCGCAGGGAGAGCAGGGTGAGCGCGTGCCGCAATCCGGCGCCGAGCATGGCCGAGGGATCCATGCCCTCGTGGCGGAAGCGGCGGTACTCGCGCTCGGCCTCACCCGCACGGCCGGCGAAGGCCGCGTCGATCAGTGCGTTGAGCACGCTCGCGCCGACATCGCTGACGATCGCCTCGACGTCGTCCACGCCGATACGGTCCTGTCCGCGGGCATAGAGAGCGAGCTTGCCGATCTCCGACAGGCTGGCTCGGCGGTCGCTGCCGAGGCTGCCCGCCAGGAGATCGCGGGCATCGCGGTCGATGCGCAGGCCGTCCTCCTGCAGCGTGCGCTCGATCAGGTCGGCGAGCGTGCGCTCGTCGTCGGGGTAGCAGGGCAGGGCGAGCGCCCTGGGCGAGCCCTCGCAGAGGGTGCGCAGGGGGGCGGAACGGGCGAGGTCTCCCGCCTCCACGACGATCCGAGCCCCCTCGGTCAGCGCCTTCAGCACGGCATCGACCGCCGGCGCGTAGTTGCGGCTGCCGGAGCGTACCCAGATCGTGCGGCTGCCGCCGAACAGGCCGACGGTGCCGGCCTCGTCCACGAGCCGCCCCGGATCGGAGGCCAGGGTATCGCCGTCGATTTTGATCAAGGCGAAGGGATCGTCGGGGTCCGCCACCATGCCCCGAACCAGCCGCGCCGCGCGGTCGGCGACGAGACCGGTATCGGGCCCGTAGACCAGGGTCACCGCGATGCGCGGATCGGGGCCGCGCCGGACCAGCCCCTCGACGTCACCGGCCTTGACCGCCGTCATGCCGCGTCCGTCAGGGGTTCGGCTTGACGGCGAGGACGGAGGCGATCCGAGTC
The DNA here is from genome assembly GCF_014199985.1 of Methylorubrum rhodesianum. Taxonomy (GTDB): domain Bacteria; phylum Pseudomonadota; class Alphaproteobacteria; order Rhizobiales; family Beijerinckiaceae; genus Methylobacterium; species Methylobacterium rhodesianum. The sequence continues at coordinate 182,164 of NZ_JACHOS010000008.1, forward strand.
TTGATCTGTTCGGCCAGCAGCTTGGCGAGGCGGATCTCGGCGTCGCGGGCGGCACGCAGCGAGGCGAAGCGCTGGATCGATCGGTCGTAGGTCGCGGTGCCGGTCGCGACGCCCTCGGTGAGGATGCGGCGCCCGTCCAAGCTCTCCAGAGAAAACTTCACGGTACCGACGATGGTACCAGCCTCCGCCCGCGCGGTGGTCGAGGAGACGATCGGCGTCTGCACCTGCTCGGACCCCTGCATCTTCAGGCGGTAGCGCTTCGGCACGGCGGGCTGGCCGGAACCGTCGAGATCGAAGATCAGCTCGCTGCGCAGGTAGTGCCCGAGGCGTTCCTGATCCTGGGCCATGTTCACGTCGTCGACTTGGATCGCGGCGAGCAGCCCCTGCATCGACTCGCCCGAAGCCGTCGGCCCATAGAGCGGACGGAAGCAGGCACCGAGATTCAGCGCGAGGCCGGCGGCGAGCGCGAGCCGCGCGATTCGAACCCCCAGCCCCTTCGTCGCCACGCCCATCACCCGCCTCAAGGCTGTTCACCGCCGCGTTACGCCGATCCGCCAGAGACCGCAGTCTTCGAAAACCGGACCGGCACACGGCTCCGCTTGTACGGCAGGCACCGCGCCCGGTCACCCTGCCAGACCCGTGCTTTACGAATGCTGTGCGGCGAGACGATGATCGGTTGTCCGATTCGGGACGTCGCATCGGGACGTCCCGAATGCCGAGAGGAGGGCGAGCGAAGGCGGATGCCCGTCGCTTGTGGAACCGGGGAGCGATCCCCACCTTGATCTGACCCCTGAACCTGTTCCGAACCAACGCCTTGACGGCGATCGGACGAGCGTCGTAGAACAGAACAAATGGCGAACAAACGAGCCCTGTCCTGGTCGGTCGCGCTCCGCGATCTGAAGGACGACCGATCCCGGAGAGCGGACGTGCGCGAGGAGCGTCTCCGAACCATGGCGGGCCTACGGGGTGCCGCCCCTGCCTTGAGCGCGTGGCGCGGGCGTTCGGGCCGCCGCTACGTCGTCGGCGTCCACGAACTGGCCGAGCCCGACTTCGCCGAGGTCGACGAGGCGGTGGTGATCGCCGTGCGGCGCGACGATGCCGGCATCGCCCAGGCCGTCTCGATCGCCGCGTCCGGCAAGGGACCGCGCGAGCGCCTGCACCGAAACTGGCTCGCCCGCGCCCGCCAGCAGGGCGCGACGGAGATGCACGTCCACCGCCTCGCCGAAGGCGAGGAGAAGCGGCGCGCCGTCGTGGCCGACCTCGCCGTCGATGGGGAACAGGCGAGCGCCTGACGTCCCTTACGGGCCGCCTCGCCGGCTCACCTCTCAGGTCGCGTCTTCAAGTCTCGCCGCTCTCAGGCCCGTGATGGCCGGGCCAGGGCGGGCACTTGCCTTGCGTCGCCCCTCTCTCCAAACACGGGGCGTCCGGCCGGTCCTGCCGGACCGCGCAGGAACGAGGCCGATGGTGCAGACACCCGAACCGATCCCTGGCGGACCGCTGCCGCGGCGGCGCAGGCGGATCGGCCTGTTTCTTCCCTACATCCTGCTCGCCACCGTCGCCGTCGCCTGGACCACCGCCTGGTTCTTCATCCGCGGCAAGGCCGAGAGCGAGATGGATGCCTGGCTCGCCCGCGAGGCCCAGGCCGGCCGCCAGTGGACCTGCGCCGACCGCTCGATCACCGGTTTTCCCTTCCGCCTCGAGCTGCGCTGCGCCTCCGTGCGCTTCGCCCGCTCCGACGGCAGCTTCACCCTCGGGCCGACCACCGCCGTAGTGCAGGTCTACGATCCGCGCCACGTCGTGCTCGAGGTCGCCGGCCCCTTCCATGTCGAGCAGGGCGACCTGACCGGCGACGTGACCTGGAAGTCCCTGGAAGCGAGCTTCCACGCCGCCTCGAACGGCTTCAGCCGCGCCTCCCTCGTCGTCGACGCTCCGCAGGGCACGGTCCAATCGCCCGATCCGGGCCCGGTGGATTTCGCCGCCCAGCACCTCGAACTCCACGCCCGGCCGACGCCCGGCCGCTTCGAGAGTGACGGCGCCGTCGATGTCAGCCTGCGTCTCGCCAAGGCCGCCGTTCCGCGCCTCGACGCGCTCGCCGGCAGCAGCGACCCCGCCGATATCGACCTCGACACGACCATCGAGCGGGCGACGGTGCTTCGCACCGGCACCGTGGCGCGGGAATTGGAGAAGTGGCGCCAGGCCGACGGCCGCCTCGACGTGACCCGGCTGTCGATTGCCAAGGGCGAGCGCCGCCTCCAGGCCAAGGGCGAAGTCGGCCTCGACGAGGCGCACCGCCCCGAAGGACGCTTCGATATCCGCGCGATCGGGCTCGAAGCCCTGGTCGGGCAAGTGATGGGGCAGCGCTTCGGCTCGGACAAGGGCGCGCTGATCGGCAACCTCGTCGGCCAGTTCCTCGGCGGCCTGCGCAAGCGCGAGGATGCCTCCGGTGAGGCGCAGGCGGCGGGCAATCCCAACGGCCTCAAGCCCTTGCCGACGCTCCGCCTCAACGACGGGCGCCTGATGCTCGGCCCGCTCCCCGTGCCGAACGTGGTGCTGCCGGCCCTGTACTGAGGCCCGGTTTCAAGCCAGCGGCGCTCTGCGTGCGCCATCGGAGCCTCATCGACAAGGGCCGCCGGCTGTCGCGAGAGGCGGTGCGCCATGGGGCGAGAGCCTCGCACCGCCCGCGGCGTCAACGAAGCGATCCCGCCCTTTCGGGCCTATCCCAGATCGGTCGGAACTTCGGATCGGCTCCCACCTACCAGGGGCGCGGCGCCCCGAAGAGCTTGCGCTGGACGAAGCGTCCGGCGGCCTCGACGCGCGGCCGGTGCAGGTGGCGCAGCCGCCAGAGACGATGCTCCCGCGGCGCGACGGGCCGCGCCAGTTCCGGCACGGCGGCGGCCCGCGCCCGCAGCCGCAGGGACTCGGCCGGCGCGACGCCTTCCAGGTGGGCCAGGAGGTGGCGCATCTCCTCAAGGGTCGGCCCGATCCAGCTCTGCGTCCGGAAGCACGGCTCGGCCTCCGTGCCCTGCCCTTTCGCGGAGACCGGCGGGGCGGGGAGGGGATAGTGGTTGAGCCGGATCTCGCCCTGCCGCACGCCGAGAACGGCGTCGGGCCGGCGCGGGTCCGGCTCCGCGGGGCTGAAATCGCTCATCAGCCGCTCGCCCTGCACCAGGGGCGCCAGATTCCCGTCGGTGATCGCAGCGACGGCGCCCTGCCGATAGATTGCCGTGACGCGGCGATTTTCCTCGCGCTCCGGATCCGCGAGGGCGCGGGGGAATCGGCGCAGCACGAGCCCTGCGGACGTCCCGACCGGCTCCGATGTATCGAAGACCCGCCGATTGACCACCACCGCGCCGGCATGCGGCGGGATGCGGGCGATCCAGTCCTGGATCGAGCGGCCGGGCGCCGGCACCAGGAACTCGTCGAGCCCGAGAAAGGCGGCGAAGCGGAACAGCCGCGCCCGCGAGGCGAGGAAATGGTTATAGGCGGCGAAGCGCGGCGCGAGGTCGATACGCGTCGGGCAGGGCAGGGTGGTGACGCCGATCGTCTCGTGCGCCCTCAGGAGCGCGGCGGCCTCGCTGTCGAGGCCGTTATCGTAGATCACGAAGTGGCGCACGCCGACCGCCCGGTGGAAGGCGAGCCACTCGAACAGGTCGGGCGCCGCGCCCTCGACGACGGCAACGATGGCGAATGTCCGCATCTCGGGCGCTCTCTCGTTCAGCTCTGCTTGCAGCTCTGCGGGTCCGCCGGCGCCGTGGCGTTGCGGGCGCGGCCGAAATCCGGCTCGGCCGTCTCCTGGCCCATGGCGACGATGCCGCGGCGGATCGCGCGGGTGCGGGTGAACAGGTCGTGCAGGGCCTCGCCGTCGCCCCAGCGGATCGCCCGCGACAGGGCCGACAGATCCTCGTTGAAGCGCCCGAGCATCTCCAGCACCGCGTCGCGGTTGGTCAGGAAGATGTCGCGCCACATGGTCGGGTCGGAGGCGGCGATGCGGGTGAAGTCGCGAAAGCCGCCGGCGGAGAACTTGATGACCTCCGACTGCGTGACCTCCTCGAGGTCGGCGGCCGTGCCGACGATGTTGTAGGCGATCAGGTGCGGCACGTGGCTGGTGATGGCGAGCACGAGATCGTGGTGCTCAGGCGTCATGGTCTCGACGATGGCCCCCAGCCCCTGCCATAGGGCCTGCACCCGCTCGACCGCCGCCGGGTCGGTCCCGTCCGGCGGCGTGAGGATGCACCAGCGGTTCGAGAACAGGGTGGCGAAGCCCGAATCCGGCCCCGAATACTCGGTGCCCGCCACCGGATGCGCCGGCACGAACGGATTGTTCGCCGACAGATGCGGTGCGACGGCCGCCACCACGGCGGCCTTCACGGAGCCGACGTCGGAGACGACGGCACCGGGCTTCAGGTGCGGCGCGATCTGCGCCGCCACCTCGCCGATCGCCCCCACCGGCACGCAGAGGATGACGAGGTCGGCCCCGGCGGCGGCCGACGCCTCGGTGCTCGCCGCGTCGGCCAGCCCCAGCGCCCTGACCCGCTCGATCACACCCGCATCGCGGTCGATCGCCACGATCTCGCGGGCGAGCCCGTAGGTGCGGGCGCCGCGGGCGATCGAGGAGCCGATCAGGCCCAGGCCGACGATGGCGAGGCGATCCACGCCCTGCGTCACGACCGCGGCACCCCGAGGAAGTCGGTCAGTGCATCCACGAAGGCACGGTTGGCCTCCGCACTGCCGACGGTCACCCGCAAGGCGTTGGGCAGGCCGTAGGACGACACTCGGCGCACGATCACGCCGGCGCGCGTCAGATGCGCATCGGCCTCCGCCGCCGTGCGGCCGGGCTTGTCCGAAAAGTGGACGAGCAGGAAGTTGCCGACGCTCGGCGTCACGGCGAGGCCCAGCGCCTCGACCGCGTGGGTAAGCCAGGCGAGCCATTCGTCGTTATGGGCGACCGCCGCCGCGACATGGCCCTCGTCGGCGATCGCCGCCGACCCGGCCGCGATGGCGCCGGCCGAGACGTTGAACGGCCCGCGGATGCGGTTGACCGCATCGACCACGGCCTCGGATCCCACCATCCAGCCGATGCGCTGCGCCGCCAGCCCGTGGATCTTCGAGAAGGTGCGCGTCATGACGACGTTGGGTGCGTCGAGCGCCAGTTCGAGGCCGGCGGTGTAGTCGTTGGCGCGCACGTACTCGGCATAGGCCCCGTCGAGCACGAGCAGCACGTTGCCGGGCAGGCCGGCATGCAGGCGGCGGACCCCCTCGAACGGCAGGTAGGTGCCGGTCGGGTTGTTGGGGTTGGCGAGGTAGACGATCCGGGTGCGCGGCGTGACGGCGGCGAGGATCGCGTCGACATCCGCCGTGAGGTTCGTCTCGGGCGCTACCACCGGCGTACCGCCCGCGGTCAGGATCGCGATGCGGTAGACGAGGAAGCCGTGCTCGCAGAAGATTCCCTCGTCGCCGGGGCCGACGAAGGCCAGCGCCAGCAAGGTCAGCAACTCGTCCGAGCCCGCGCCGCAGACGATGCGGGCGGGGTCGAGCCCGTAGCGGGCGCCGATCGCCGCGCGCAGGCGGGTCGCGCTGCCGTCGGGGTAGAGGGCGAGCGTCGCGGCCTCCGCGCGCACGGCCTCGATCGCCCGCGGGCTCGGGCCGAGCGGCGTCTCGTTGGACGAGAGCTTGTGGATCTTCGCCACGCCCGGCGCGGCGCTCTTGCCGGGCACGTAGGCCTCGATGGCAAGGACGCCGGGACGCGGCTGAGGGCGCAGGGGGGATCGGGGCGCGGGGTCGGTTGCGGACATGGGCCAGGGTCAGCGGAAGAGTCGAACGGGTCTCGCCCGTCCCTCTACAGCATTTCGCGGGAACGGGGAGCCGCCGACTTCGCTGCAGGCCGACGCGGCGCGGTCGGGCCGGCGAAGGGGTGAGCGCAGGGGCGGGTGGCGTCCGGCACGATGATCCGCACCTCATCCCGCGCAGCGCCCCGCCCGTCGTGCCCTGAGCCCACCGATCTGTCGGACCGCTAGGGCTGTGCCGGCTTGCCTGCGGGCGCGGCGGGCGTGTCGTCGGAGCCCGGCGGCAGCAGGACGTTCTTCACCACGTTCCCCTCGGGCCCGTACTCGCCGGCCACCGCGAGGCAGGCCTGCTCGCGATTGAGGTTCATCTGGTTGGACATCAGCGTGAAGATGCCCATCACCCGGTTGCCGAAGGGTCCGCGCGGGCTGACGTCCTCGGGCCGCGTGTTCTGCTTGGCGAGCAGCGTCTCGAATTCCGCGGTGTTGAGCCGGTAGCCGCAGACGTTGACCGCCGAGAAGATGTAGGCGGCGAATTCCAGCGCCCGTGGGCTCGGCGCGTTGCGAATCGACCGCGGCGGCGCGGCCTCCTTGGACGGCTCCTGCGGCGCGGGCTGTGCGGGCGCCGGGGCGGTGTCCTGCGCGGCGGCCGGCAGGGCGAGGCCGCCGATGAGGAGGGCGGCGAGAATCGGTCGGATGGTCATGGCGGCGGGCGTTCCTCGAGCGAGCGGATTCTCATGATCCGCTTAAGCAAGCCCGAGATAGCTCGACCGCCGGCTGCCTCCAAGCTGATGCAGGGCCCGCGGACGGGCCCTGCGGCGACTCACCACTTGTAGCTCACGCTCGCCAGCACGCGGCGGGCCTCGCCGTAGAAGCACTCGTTGGCCGAGATGCAGGAGGAGACGAAGCGGCGGTCGCCGATGTTGGTGGCGTTGATCGCCGCGCGCCAATTGTCCCAGGTGTAGTGGATCTGCGCGTCGAACAGCACGTATTCCGGCACCGTCAGCGTGTTGGCGACGTCGGCGAAGGAGCGTCCCACGTAGCGGACACCGCCACCGAAGCCGAAGCCGCGCCACTCGCCGGTCGGAATGGTGTAGTCGGCGAAGACCGAGGCCAGCACCTCCGGGATGCGGGTCGGCGTGCGCCCGACCTGATCGGCGTTCCCCTTGATGGTCTGCAGGTCGTAGGCGGTGAAGGCGCCGACGAGGTTCAGCCCCTCGGCGAGGTTGGCCACCGCCTGCACCTCGACGCCGCGGGAGCGCACCTCGCCGAGCGGCGCGCTGAAGAACGTGCCCGGAATTGGCTGCAGGACGTTCTGGCGCACGAGATCGAACGCCGCTGCCGTCAGGAAGAAGCCGTAGCCGACGGGCTCGAACTTGACGCCGACCTCGACCTGCTCGCCGTATTCCGGAGCGTAGCTCCGACCGTTGGCGTCCGAGCCGATCTGCGGCTGGAACGAGGTCGAGTAGCTGACATAGGGGGCGAGCCCCTCGGGGAAGTTGTAGATCAGGGCGGCGCGTCCGCTGAAGGCCTCGTCGCTGCGGCGGCTGCTATTGGCCGGGCTGAGCCTGTCCCTCACCACGTTGTCGGCGAAGTCCTGGCGGCCGCCGAGAACGAGGGTCAGACGGTCGGTGAGCTTGATCTGGTCCTGAACGTAGATGCCGAGCTGCTGGAAGGTGTCGGAATTGACGAGATAGGGCGCGGGCCGACCGAGGATCTGGCCGTAGATCGGGTTGATGATGCTCAGCGGCGTCACGGTGTAGTTGGCCGCGAAGTTGGTGCCCTGGTTGTCGTGCAGATCGTAGCGCTTGTAGTCGAGGCCGATCAGGAGGTCGTGGGCGAAGTAGCCGTCGAAGAAGCGGGCCTCGGCCTGGTTGTCGACCTGGAAGATCCCGACCTTCGAGCTCGTCAGGAACTGGTAGCGGGCCAGTTGGGTCTGCGCCGCATCGGCGTAGCCGGTCTGGTTGAGATAGGAGTTCTGGAAGGCGTCGCTGAACGAGTAGCGGAGGTTCTGCCGGAAGGTCCAGGTCTCGTTGAAGGCGTGCTCGAACTCGTAGCCCGCAAAGGCTTGCTCGCGCTGGAAGGTGTTGATGGCCGGATCGCCGACATTGAGCGAGCGGGGGATGCGAAGCCCGCTCAGGTTCGGCCGCGCGGTGCCGAGATAGGGCAGGAAGTTCGCCGTGACCGCGGTCGAGTCGCGCTGGTAGCTCGTCAGGATGGTGAGCGAGGTGCCGGCATCGGGGCGGTAGGTCAGGGCCGGCGCGATGTAGGCGCGGTCATCGGGGGCTCCCTCGACCTGGGTGCCGCCCTGCCGCCCGAAACCGGTCAGACGGTAGAACCAGTGCCCGGAATCATCGGCGGGGCCGCCGATGTCGAAGGCGCCGTAGACCTGTCCGAACGAGCCGCCGCCGACTTCGACATAGCCGAAGGGCTGGGTCGTCGGCCGCTTGGTGATCTGGTTGATGATGCCGCCGGGATTTCCGGCGCCGAACAGCACGGCCGCGGGGCCGCGCAGCACCTCGATCCGCTCCAGGCCGAAGGTCTCGACCTTGAAGGTCCCGAAGCCGTAATTCAGCACCTGAAGGCCGTCGCGGTAGATGCCGTAATCGCTGGCGATGAAGCCGCGCAGGGTGAAGTAATCCACGCGGGTATCGGCGCCGAACGTGCCCGAATAGACGCCGGCCGTGTACTGCGTCGCCTGGGTGAGCGTCTGCGCCTTCTGCGCGTCGATCTGCTCGCGCCCGACTACGGTGATCGATTGCGGCGTCTCGATCAGCGGCGTGTTGGTCTTGGTCGCGGTCGCCGAACGGGTGGCGACGTAGCCCTGGACGGGGCCGCGCGGATCCTCGGGCGCGGCGCGACCGTCCGGACCGCGCTGGGCGGCCTGGCCCGCGCCGCTGGCGCCGGCGCCGCGGCCGCTGCCCTCGACCGACAGTTCTTCCAGCCGCGCGGTCGCCTGCTGCGCCGCGGCGCCCGCGGTGAGCGCGAACAGTGAGGCGCCTGCCAGCGCCATCGTCCGCAGGGCGCGGACGCCGACGAGAGTGCGAACCGACCCCATTCCCGTGACCCCATCTGTCCAGGCCAGCCGCCGGCCGCCGCAGCAACGTGCGGATCGAGACCGGCCGGCTGTTTGGAATTATGCTAAACTGTTGTTGTTGCTGGCTTTTCGAAGGCTCAGCCGTACGGGACCCCGTACGAGGCCGCAAGACAGTCGCGCGCAAATCACTGCCCTGTAGCGTGTCAGCCACAGAACTTCGCGCAACTCTTCATTGTTGCCTTGAGAAGAAATCCCGCCCTGCGCTCCCGGCGCCGGGATCGGCGCCGGATACTAGACGGTGACTTGCGTACCCACTTCGACGACGCGGCCGGTCGGGATCTGGAAGAAGTCCGTGGCGTCGTTGGCGTTCTTGGCCAGCGTGATGAAGATCCGGTCCTGCCACAGCGGCATGCCGGAATGCGCCGCCGGACGGATCGAGCGGCGCGACAGGAAGAACGAGGTCGACATGATGTCGAACTTGAAGCCCTCGCGCTTGAGCAGGGTCAGGGTGCGCGGAATGTTGGGCGTCTCCATGAAGCCGAAGCGCATCACCACGCGGTAGAAGCCGAAGCCGACCGGTTCGATGCGGACCCGCTCCGCTTGCGTCGCGCGGGGCCGGTCCATGGTCTCGACGGTGAGCACCACGTTCTTCTCGTGGATCACCTTGTTGTGCTTCATGTTGTGCAGGAGCGCGGCGGGCGCGATCTCGGGATCGCTGGTGAGGAACACCGCCGTGCCCTTCACCCGCTGGTAGGAGGTGCTCTTCTCCAGCATGCCGACGAGTTCGATCAGCGGCACGTCGGTCTTGCGGGTCTTGTTGAACAGGATCGTGACACCCCGCACCCAGGTCCACATCATCAGCATCAGGCCGCCGGCCAGCATCAGCGGCACGTAGCCGCCCTCGTGCAGCTTCAGGAGGTTCGAGAGCAGGAACAGGAACTCAAGCACGATGAAGGGCATGATCACCGCCGCCGCGACGAGCGGGGAGAGCCGCACCACCTTCCACAGCACCACGTAGGCCATGGAGGCGGTGAGCAGCATCGTCCCCGTCACGGCGATGCCGTAGGCCGAGGCGAGCGCCGAGGAGGAGCGGAAGGTGACGGCCAGGATCACCACGCCGAGGCCGAGCAGCGTGTTGATCTGCGGCAGGTAGATCTGCCCCGAATGCGCCTCGGAGGTGTGGCGGATCTCCATGCGCGGCAGCATGCCGAGCTGGATCGCCTGCCGCGACAGGGAGAAGGCCCCGGTGATGACCGCCTGGCTCGCGGTCACGGTGGCGAGGGTGGCCAGCAGCACCATGGGGATCAGCCCCCATTCCGGCACGAGTTGGTAGAACGGGTCCGTGGTCTCGGGCTTGGCGAGCACGAGGGCGGTCTGGCCGAGATAGTTCAGGACGAGGCAAGGCGCGACGAGGCCGAGCCACGCCACCTGGATCGGGCGGCGTCCGAAATGGCCGAGATCGGCGAACAGGGCCTCCGCCCCGGTCACCGCCAGGAACACCGCGCCGAGCGCCACCAGCGCGCCGGTGCCGTGGCCGAGGAGGTAATGCACCGCGTACCAGGGATTGAAGGCGGCCAGCACGCCGGGATTTCCGGCGATATGGGGCAGGGCGGCGGCGGCCATCGCCAGGAACCACACCACCATGGCTGGGCCGAAGAAGGTCGCGACCCGCGCCGTGCCGTGGCTCTGGACCGCGAACAGGCCGAGGATGATCACCACCGTGATCGGCAGGACGTAGTCGTCGAAGGCCGGCGTGACGAGCTTCAGGCCCTCCACCGCCGAGAGCACCGAGATCGCCGGAGTGATGACGGAATCGCCGTAGAACAGCGAGGCGCCGAGCAGGCCGAGCATGAACACGACCTTGGAGCCGCCGAGCGCGTGGCGGGCCTGGGCCATCAGCGAGAGGATGCCGCCCTCGCCGTTGTTGTCCATGCGCAGCAGGATCGCGACGTACTTGATCGTCACGATCAGGAGCAGCGCCCAGATGATGAGCGAGGCGGTGCCGATCACCTCCTCGGCGAGCAGGATGCCGTCGGCGCGCGAAGGCGCCAGGGCCTCGCGGAAGGCGTAGAGCGGGCTCGTGCCGATATCGCCGTAGACGACGCCGACGGAGCCGATGGTGAGCGCCCAGAAGCCGGCCTTGGCATGCCCCTCGGCCGCCGCGTCGGTGGGATCGTGCGCACCCGCCGAGGCCGCGATCGGCCCTCCCTCGCCGGGGGCCGGGCGGTCCGGGGCGGAAGCCGCCGGCGGGGCCGCAGCCGTCGAACGCTCGGCACCCGAACGCTCGGCGCCGGAATGCTCACCGCTTGGACCGGTGCCACTCGGGCTCGCGCCGCTTGGGCTCACGCCGCTTGGGCTGACAGGCTGGGTCATCGGGCAGGCTTGCCTGGGCTCGTGCGTCGTCCGACCGGATGTGGCGGAGGCGCATGAAGGAAATGCGTCGGTGGTGCGGATCGATCACGCCGGAACAGGCACCGTGCCGCGCGGGAGCGGTCAGCCCGAGGCGGGGCGGGGCAGGTTCGGATCGCGGAGAGCGGACCGGACATCACGGCGGCCGGGACGGAGGGACGCGCGCCGGAGCGGGCGACCCGTCCCGAAACGGAAAGACGGCCGCCCCATCCACCCGCGCGGGCGATGAAGGCGGCCGTCTCACCGAAAGAACTCACTCGGCGGCGTCGCGCTTGCCCTGGCCGAAGCGTCGCTCGATGTAGTCGATCACGATCGCCTCGAAGTCCTTGGCGAGGGTCGCGCCGCGCAGCGTCATCGCCTTCTTGCCGTCGATGAAGACCGGGGCGCTCGGGCTCTCGCCGGTGCCGGGCAGCGAGATGCCGATATCGGCGTGCTTCGACTCGCCCGGTCCGTTGACGATGCAGCCCATCACCGCGACGTTGAGCCCCTCGACGCCGGGATAGGTCTTCTTCCACTCCGGCATGGAGGTGGAGATCCAGTTCTGGATGTCGCGGGCCAGCTCCTGGAACGTCGTCGAGGTCGTGCGCCCGCAGCCCGGGCAGGCGGCGACCAGGGGCACGAAGGTGCGGAAGCCCATGGTCTGCAGGAGTTCCTGGGCCGCCTTCACCTCCACCGTCCGGTCGCCGCCGGGCTCCGGCGTCAGCGAGTAGCGGATCGTGTCGCCGATGCCCTCCTGCAGCAGCACGCCGATGGCGGCGGAGGCCGCGACGATGCCCTTCGAGCCCATGCCGGCCTCGGTCAGGCCGAGATGGATCGCGTAGTCGGAGCGGCGCGCCACCTCGCGGTAGACCGCGATGAGGTCCTGCACCGCCGAGACCTTGGCCGAGAGGATGATGCGGTCCTTCGGCAGGCCGAGCGAGACCGCCCGGTCGGCCGAGGTCAGGGCCGACTGCACCATCGCCTCGCGCATCACCGCGCGGGCGTCGATCGGGTTGGGCGAGCGGGCGTTCTCGTCCATCAGGTGGGTCAGCAGCTCGCCGTCGAGCGAGCCCCAGTTCGCGCCGATGCGCACGGTCTTGCCGTACTTGATCGCCTGCTCGACGATGGTCGAGAACTGCGTGTCCTTCTTCTCCTTGAAGCCGACATTGCCCGGGTTGATCCGGTACTTGGCGAGCGCCTCGGCGCAGGCCGGATGGTCGGACAGGAGCTTGTGGCCGATATAGTGGAAGTCACCCACCAGCGGCACGTGCACGCCGATGCGGTCGAGCCGCTCGCGGATCTTCGGCACGGCCGCCGCCGCCTCGTCGCGGTCGACGGTGATGCGCACCAACTCCGAGCCAGCGCGGGCGAGCTGGGCCACCTGGGCCACCGTGCCGTCGATGTCGGCCGTGTCGGTGTTGGTCATCGACTGGACGACGATCGGAGCGCCGCCGCCGACGGTGACGGCGCCCTCGCCCTCGCCGATCTGCACGCCGACGGTGCGGTGACGCGGCGCGGGCCCTGCGATCTCCGGCCCCTTCATGCCGGGGCTCCGGGAGTCGAGCGGGTTTGCCAGGGCGTCGGGAGCTTCCATGACTTCCATCGTGCCTTCGCGGGTCAAACTGTCGTCCGCGCGTGCCGGCCTCGGGCGTCCCGCAGGCGCGGAACGATCCTATCCGAATCCGGCGCGATCCGCGACCTGCCGCCGCGCCCGCGCGAACGGATGCGCAGCGCGCCTCGATACAAGGCCGCTTCCATGTCGCATCCCGAGCGGGATGTCGAGCGTGTGCCGTGCGGATGCAAGGATGTCGACGCAGCCATCCGCGTTATCTCCTATGGCATCGTCGCCGCGCGAGGCAAAGAACCGCACAAGTTTTTTATCGCGATGCACCATCTAGGGGTGCAGCGCAACAACCGTGCGAGGCACGATGGACAGCCCCCTCTCCGATCCCGCCGCCGAAAGGCAGCCAGCCGAGACCAATCCAGCTGAGACGCCGCACGACGACGCCCATAATCCGGCGACCGCCGTGCCCAGACCGATCACGGATTCGATCGCGGATACGACGCGGGTCGGAAGCGGCTTCCGGGGCTTGGCCGGACCGCGGGCCGAGAAGGCGGTCTCCCTTGCCCTCCAGGGCGGCGGCTCGCACGGCGCCTTCACCTGGGGCGTGCTCGACGCGCTGATCGAGGACGGACGCATCGCCTTCGAGGCGGTGACGGGCGCGAGCGCGGGGGCGATGAACGCCGTCGTCCTCGTGGACGGCTGGCTCGCGGGCGGCCCGGACGGGGCGCGGGCGGCGCTCGCGAAGTTCTGGCGCGAGGCGAGCCTGGATGCCGACCTGAAGCCCGCGCAGCAGAGCTGGATCGACGGCCTGTTCCATGTCTGGAAGGGCAATCCCTTCATCGAGGCGTGGCTGAAGGTGCTCAATCCCGGCCCCTACACGGCCAATCCGCTCAACATCAATCCGCTGCGCGAAGCGCTGGAGCGCACGGTCGATTTCGACCGCCTGCGCGCGGCCGAGACCGCCAACGTGTTCGTCTCCGCCACCAATGTCTGGACCGGCAAGCTCGCCGTGTTCGAGCGCGAGCGCCTCACCGCCGATCACCTCATGGCCTCGGCCTGCCTTCCCACCGTGTTCCAGGCGGTCGAGATCGAGGGCGTGCCCTACTGGGACGGCGGCTATCTCGGCAATCCGGCCCTCTATCCCCTGCACGGGGCGAGCACTCGCGACATCCTACTGGTGCAGATCAACCCGGTCGAGCGCCGCGAGACGCCGCGCTCGCCCCGGGACATCCAGAACCGGCTCAACGAAATCACCTTCAACGCCAATCTGATGCGGGAATTGCGGGCCATCGACTTCGTGCACGGCCTGATCGAAGAGGGCGGACACGAGGTTCCGGGCCTGGAGCGGGTCTTCCTCCACCGCATCGACGGCACCGACGAGCTCGACGACTACGCCGCCTCCACGCGTCTCGATGCCCGCTGGCGCGTCATCGAGCGCCTGCGCGACCGGGGCCGCAACGCGGCGAAGGCGTGGCTCGACACGGGTTACGCCGAGGTCGGCCTGCGCTGCTCGCTCGATCTGAAGAAGGCCTATCAGTAGCGGCTCGAGGCTGTCTCAAGGCTCTGCACGGGAGACGGCCGAACAAGAAGCGTCATTCCGGGGCCGCGTGGCGGAAGCCGGAATTAATGCCCGGCCTCGACAGGATGCCCTGGCACCCCATCACGGGTGGATTCCGGGTTCGCCTGCGGCGCCCCGGAATCACGAGAGAGGCGGATTGCATCCGGCCGAACCCGTGGATCTGCCCTCGAGAAACCCTCTTGCGCCAAATTCGCTACGCACATAAAGATATCTTTATGTCTAGCGAGAGCAGCCCCAGGCAAAGTCTCGATCCCGCCCCGGTGCCCTTCGCCGAAGCGCTCGCCGTGCTGCGGGCGGCGGCAGAAGAGTCGCGGCTGCGCATCCTCGCCCTGCTCGCCGAGGGCGAGCTCTCGGTCTCCGACCTCACCGACATCCTCGGTCAATCGCAGCCGCGCATCTCGCGCCACCTCAAGCTTCTCGTCGAATCCGGTCTGATCGAACGCCATCGCGAGGGTGCCTGGGCCTTCTTCCGCCTGCGTGAAGCGGCGATCGGTTTCGTCGAGCCGCTGATCGCGGCGCTCGACCACGCTGCCCCGCCGCTCTCGGAGGATCGCGCCCGGCTCGAATCGGTCCGGGCCCAGCGCGCCGAGGCCGCCCAGGCCTTCTTCGCCCGGCTCGCTCCCAAATGGGACGGGCTGCGCTCCCTGCACGTGCCGGAGGCCACGGTCGAGGCGGCGGTGCTCGACGCGCTGGGCGACCGGCCGATCCGCCACGTGGTCGATCTCGGCACCGGCACCGGCAAGATGCTCGGCCTGCTGGCGCCGCTCGCGGCCCGTGCCACCGGGCTCGATTCGAGCCACGCTATGCTCTCGGTCGCCCGCGCGAATCTCGAACGGATCGGCCTGTCGCGGGTCGATCTGCGCCAGGGCGACCTGCACGCGCCGCCCTTCGGCCGCGGCGGCTTCGATCTCGTGGTGCTGCACCAAGTGCTGCACTACCTCGACGACCCGGCCCGGGCGCTCCGGGAGGCGGCACGCCTCGTCGCGCCGGGGGGCCGCCTTCTGGTCGTCGATTTTGCGCCGCACAATCTGGAACAACTGCGCGAGAGCCAGGCTCATCGCCGTCTCGGCTTTGCTGCCGATCAGGTCGCGGGCTGGCTCGTCCAGGCCGGCCTTTCCGACGTCGAGAGCCGCGATCTGGCCCCCGAGGACGGCACCGAACTGCCTCTCACCGTCACGCTCTGGCTGGCGCACGACGCCTCCGCCGGCTTCGGGACGGCCGAATCCGAACGCGCCGTGGCCTGAGCCGCGGCACCGCACGACAACATGACTTCAAGAAGGGGACGACAGATGCCCAGCGCTTCCCGGCACCGCGCCAGCCGCGACGGCTTCCGCCCGATCCGCGTCTCGATCGAGTTCTTCCCGCCCAAGACCGAGGAGATGGAAAAGATCCTCTGGTCGTCGATCGAGCGCCTCGCGCCGCTGCAGCCGAAATTCGTCTCCGTGACCTACGGCGCGGGCGGATCCACCCGCGAGCGCACCCACAACACCGTGGCGCGCATGGTACGCGAGACCAGCCTCAAGCCCGCCGCCCACCTCACCTGCGTGAACGCGACGCGCGAGGAGATCGACGCGGTGGTGCAGTCCTACTGGGATGCGGGCGTGCGCCACATCGTGGCCCTGCGCGGCGACCCGGCGGAGGGCGTCGGCCACAGCTACCGGCCCCATCCCGGCGGCTACGCCCAGACCTCCGACCTCGTGGCCGGCATCAAGCGGATCGGCGACTTCAAGGTCTCGGTCTCGGCCTATCCGGAAAAGCATCCGGAGGCCGCCTCGCTCGATGCCGACATCGACGCGCTGAAGGCCAAGGTCGATGCCGGGGCCGATCAGGCGATCACCCAGTTCTTCTTCGATAACGAGATCTACCTGCGCTACCTCGACAAGGTGCGCGCGGCCGGCATCGACATTCCCATCATCCCGGGCATCCTGCCGGTACAGAACTTCAAGCAGGCGGCCAACTTCGCCCGGCGCACTGGCGCCTCGGTGCCCTACTGGCTCGCCGCCCGGTTCGAGGGTCTCGACAACGACGTCGAGACCCGCCGCCTCGTCGCGGCGGCGGTGGCCGCCGAGCAGGTGCTCGACCTCGTCGACGAGGGCGTGGAGGATTTCCACTTCTACTCGATGAACCGCTCGGATCTCGTCTACGCGATCTGCCATCTGCTCGGCCTGCGCTCGCAGGCCCCGGCCAAGCCGGCGGCGAAGGCGGCGTAAGGCACCTCGCGCTGCGTGGCGAAGCGAAGGCCATCCGAGGCAATCCGGCCACAGGCTGCGCCAACCAAGCGGGCTGGATGGCTTCGCCCACGCCCGCGATGACGGCACGAGGCCAAAACGAGGTATCGAGGCGTCGCCTCGAATCGCACACCCGACAGACAGAGCCCAAACCGCCTCCGGTCATCGGCACCGCGGCTTCTGGGATCACTGCGAGATAGCAAGAATGACCGCTTTCCCTCCCGTCGACGGCACCGAGATCGAGCGCGCGCTGCGCCAGCGTGCCTCCGAAAAGATCCTCGTCCTCGACGGGGCGATGGGCACGGTGATCCAGCGCCTCAAGTTCACGGAAGAGGATTTCCGGGGTGAGCGCTTCAAGGATCACGGCCACGATCAGAAGGGCAACAACGACCTCCTGATCCTGACGCAGCCCGACGCGATCCGGCAGATCCACCTCGACTACTTCCTCGCCGGCGCCGATGTCTGCGAGACGAACACGTTCTCCGGCACCACGATCGCCCAGGCCGATTACGGCATGGAGGCGATCATTCATGAGCTGAACGCGCAGGGCGCGCGGCTCGCCCGAGAGGCGGCGAAGCTCGCGGAAGAGCGGGACGGCCGCCGCCGGTTCGTCGCCGGCGCCATCGGCCCGACGAACCGCACGCTGTCGATCTCGCCGGACGTGAACAATCCCGGCTACCGCGCCGTCACCTTCGATGGAGTGAAGCAGGCCTATGTCGAGCAGGTGCGCGGCCTGATCGATGGCGGCGCCGAGCTGATCCTGATCGAGACGATCTTCGACACGCTGAACGCCAAGGCGGCCATCGCCGCCGCGTGGCAGGTCTTTTCCGAAGTCGGCATCAAACTCCCGATCCAGATTTCAGGCACCATCACCGATCTCTCCGGCCGCACCCTGTCGGGGCAGACGCCGGCCGCGTTCTGGAATTCGCTGCGCCACTCCGATCCGCTGACCTTCGGCCTCAACTGCGCGCTCGGCGCCAAGGAGATGCGCGGCCACATCGCGGAGCTTTCGCGCATCTGCGACACGCTCGTCTGCGCCTATCCGAATGCCGGCCTGCCCAACGAATTCGGCCTCTACGACGAGAGCCCGGAGGCGATGGGCAAGCTCGTCGGCGAGTTCGCGGCAAGCGGCCTCGTCAACATGGTCGGCGGCTGCTGCGGCACCACGCCGGACCACATCCGCGCCATCGCGGAAGCCGTTGCCGACAAGACGCCGCGCAAAATCCCGGAGATCCCGCGTCTGATGCGGCTGTCGGGCCTCGAACCTTTCGTTCTGACGAAGGAGATTCCCTTCGTGAACGTCGGCGAGCGCACCAATGTCACGGGCTCGGCGAAATTCAGAAAACTCATCACCAACGGCGATTACGCCGCCGCCCTCGACGTCGCCCGCGATCAGGTCGCGGCCGGCGCCCAGGTCATCGACGTCAACATGGACGAGGGCCTGCTCGACTCGCAGAAGGCGATGGTCGAGTTCCTCAATCTGGTGGCCGCCGAGCCCGACATCGCCCGCGTGCCGGTGATGGTCGATTCCTCGAAGTTCGAGGTGATCGAGGCCGGCCTGAAATGCCTGCAGGGCAAGCCGATCGTGAACTCGATCTCCATGAAGGAGGGCGAGGAGAAGTTCATCGAGACCGCGAAGGTGTGCCGCTCCTACGGCGCGGCGGTGGTCGTGATGGCCTTCGACGAGCAGGGGCAGGCCGACTCTTACGAGCGCAAGGTCGAGATCTGCACCAAGGCCTACAAGATCCTGACCGAGCAGGTCGGCTTCCCGCCCGAAGACATCATCTTCGACCCCAACATCTTCGCCGTCGCCACCGGCATCGAGGAGCACAACCCCTACGGCGTCGCCTTCATCGAGGCGACCCGCACCATCCGCGAGACCCTGCCGCACGCCCACGTCTCAGGCGGCGTCTCGAACCTGTCGTTTGCCTTCCGCGGCAACGAGCCGGTGCGCGAGGCGATGCACGCGGTGTTCCTGTTCCACTGCATCAAGGCCGGCATGGACATGGGCATCGTCAATGCGGGCCAGCTCGCGGTCTACGATGAGATCCCGGCGGAGCTGCGCGAACTCTGCGAGGACGTCGTCCTCAACCGGCGCGAGGATTCCACCGAGCGCCTTCTGGAGGCTGCCGAGCGGTTCAAGACCGGCGCCTCGGCGCAGGCCAAGACCGCCGACCTCTCCTGGCGCGAGGCCCCGGTCGCGAAGCGCATCGAGCACGCGCTGGTCAACGGCATCACCGAGTACATCGTCGCCGACACCGAGGAGGCGCGCAAAGAGGCCGAGCGTCCGCTCCACGTCATCGAGGGCCCGCTGATGGCCGGCATGAACGTGGTCGGCGACCTGTTCGGCTCGGGCAAGATGTTCCTGCCCCAGGTCGTGAAGTCCGCCCGCGTGATGAAGCAGGCGGTGGCCTATCTCGAACCCTTCATGGAGGAGGAGAAGCGGGCCAACGGCGGCGACGGCAAGCGCCAGGCCGCCGGCAAGGTGCTGATGGCGACCGTGAAGGGCGACGTCCACGACATCGGCAAGAACATCGTCGGCGTGGTCCTGGCCTGCAACAACTACGAGATCATCGATCTCGGCGTGATGGTGCCGGCCGCCAAGATCCTCGAGACGGCGAAAAAAGAAAATGTCGACATCATCGGCCTCTCGGGTCTGATCACCCCCTCCCTCGACGAGATGGTCCACGTCGCCTCCGAGATGGAGCGCGAGGGCATGGAGATGCCGCTGCTGATCGGCGGCGCCACCACCAGCCGCGTCCACACGGCGGTGAAGATCCACCCGGCCTACGAGCGGGGCCAAGCGGTCTACGTGACCGATGCCAGCCGCGCCGTCGGCGTGGTGTCGAGCCTGATCTCGAAGGAGAGCCGTGGCGCCACGATCGAGCGGGTGCGGGCGGAATACGCCAAGGTCGCCGACGCCCACCGCCGCTCCGAGGCCGACAAGCAGCGCCTGCCGCTCGCCAAGGCGCGCGCGAACGCCTTCAAGGTCGATTGGTCGGGCTACGCTCCGAAGAAGCCCAGCTTCACCGGCACACGGACTTACGGCTCCTACGAGGTGGCGGATCTCGTCCCCTACATCGACTGGACGCCGTTCCTGCAGACCTACGAGTTCAAGGGCCGCTACCCCGCGATCCTCGACGACCCGGAGCAGGGCCCGGCGGCCCGCGCCCTGTTCGAGGACGCGCAGGTGATGCTCAAGCAGATCGTCGAGGAGCGCTGGTTCAACCCGAAGGCGGTGATCGGCTTCTGGCCGGCCAACAGCGTCGGCGACGACATCCGCCTCTTCACCGGTGAGAGCCGGCAGGAGACGCTCGCGACCTTCCACGGCCTGCGTCAGCAGCTGTCGAAGCGCGACGGGCGTCCCAACACCTGCATCAGCGACTTCGTGGCGCCCGCCGAGACCGGCATCGCCGATTATGTCGGCGCCTTCGTGGTGACGGCGGGCCTGGAGGAGGTGCGCATCGCCGAGCGCTTCGAGCGGGCGAACGACGATTACCGCTCGATCCTCGTCAAGGCGCTCGCCGACCGGATCGCCGAGGCCTTCGCCGAGCGGATGCACGAGCGCGTCCGCAAGGAGTTCTGGGGATACGCCCCCGACGAGAACTTCACCGCCGACGACCTCGTCCACGAGAAGTACGACGGCATCCGCCCCGCGCCGGGCTACCCGGCCCAGCCCGACCATACGGAAAAGGTCACGCTGTTCGACCTGCTCAAGGCGGAGAGCCGCATCGGCGTGCGGCTCACCGAGTCCTACGCCATGTGGCCGGGCTCCTCGGTGTCGGGCCTCTATCTCGCCCATCCGGAGGCGCATTACTTCGGCGTGGCCAAGGTCGAGCGCGATCAGGTCGAGGATTATGCGCTGCGCAAGGGGATGGACATCGCCGCGGTCGAGCGCTGGCTCGGGCCGATCCTCAACTACGACCCGGCCCGCTATCTCAAGGCGGCCGCCGAGTAGTCACGCCAAATAGGCTACGTTGAATAGGTCACACCCGGCGCGGGATCGCACACGGGCGCGCCCGCGCCGCGACTTTTTCCTTGCCGCGGGACGGCGGAGCGCGGCACGCCGTCCGTCCGACCCGCGGGGCAGCCCCGCCTTCGACAGGAAGTCCCGATGCGCCCCACGCTGATCGTCCTCGCCGCCCTCCTCGCTTCCGGGCTGTCGGCCTGCAACAGCACCGATTCCGGCGGCCCCGGCCTGTCCTCGGCGTTCGAGGCCAGCAACTTCCGTCAGTCGTCCGACACCAACGGCACGCAGACCCGCCGGGACGTGAACCGCGCCTACACGCAGCCCTCGATGCCCTCGATCGCCAACCGCGGCTTCTAAAAGCCCCGGACGGCGTCAGCGCCTCAGCCGCCGCCGCAGGCTCTGGGCCGCCGCCCAGAGCCGCGGCGAGCGCTTGACCCGGTGCTTGAGCCGCACCGCCAGCCGTGAGGCCAGCGCGAGCGCGTGGCTCGCCGGACTCACCGGCACGGTGTGCTCCACGAGCTCGATGGTCTCGTCGCAGGTCTTGGCCTTGTAGCCCGCCTCGCCGACGCCGAGGTCGAGCGCCCTGCGGCCGCGCGCGGCCTGATCGCCGACGAGCCGGTGCAGCAGGATCTCGCCGGGGCTGAACCGGCCGAGTTCGGGGTCGGTGTCGAACGAGGTCCACATCCCGCAGAAGCGGGCGCCGTCCACCGCGCCGCCGAAGGTCGCCAGGATGCGTCCGCTCCCGCTCGCCACCAGGGCATGAACCTCGACGGCCGGCGCGCCACCGTCCATGCCCGGCGCGGTCGCGGCGGCGATGAAGCGGCGCACCGCCGCGTCCGCATAGGGGTCGGTGACGCCGAGATCGGCGAAGCGCGCGGCCTTCTGCGCGTAGAACGCCGCCTGGATCTCGGCCGCCGCCTCCGGCGTCCCGGCGACCCGGTGCTCGACGGGTCCGAGGAACTCCACGAGCTTGCGCTCCTTGGCCCGCAGCTTCTTGCGGGTGTCGCCGCTGAACACCCGGCGCAGGGTGGCCTCGGCGTCGGGGCCGAGCAGCATGCCGTAGGCGTCGCTCGGCGCCGGCAGGCCCCCCACGGCCAGCGGGTTCGGGGCTCCGTCCCAGAAGCGCGGCTGGTTGCGGAAGGCGAAGGCGTCGATGCCCGCCGCGCGGCCGGCCTCGGTCAAAGCCGCGGCCAGCTCCTCGGCCGGCATCGCCGCCGCCTCGCGGGAGGCGAAGAGCGGCATGTGGAAATTGGCGTGCCGATCGCCGATCACCCGCGCGACCCGCAAGGGTCCGCGCCGCCCGACGGTGAGCGGGAGCAGCATCCGTGCCCGCCCGAGCCCGTCGCGCAGCACGAGGATGCGGGTCGCTTCGCCCGCGTCGATCCCGCCGCCGAGATAGGCCGCCACCCAGTCGAAGCGCTGGTAGGGCGTCATCAGCACCGCCGGATCGCCCTCGAGCGCGCGCCACAGCCCCTCGACCGCGGCGAGATCGGAGAACACCTCCGCGGTGAGGCCGCCCCGTCCTTGCAAAGCCGCGCGCACGGGCTGCCCCAGATCCTCGGCGAGAGCCACCATGCTCATGTTCCCCGGCGCCTGTGCCCGTCACCGTCGAGCCGCGCGAAATGCCGGCGCGATCCTGCCCGCCCGGCCTCAAGCGGCGGTTGACGCGAAGGTCCGATCTGCCGGGATGGGTAACGAAAGCTTTTCGCGTCTCCCGCTAGGGTCGGGCGATGCCGGGGCCGCCCGGTGCTTCGAGCCCTGAGGCGCCATGCTGTCGCCGCGCACCCGACACCGCCTGTTCCGCGCCGGCTTTCGGGCGATCGCCGCCTCGGGCGCCGACCGCTGGCTCGCCCCCGCCGCCCGCGGGCGCGGCGTGATCCTCACCTTCCACCACGTGCGCCCCGGCCCCGTGCCGGGCTTCGCGCCGAACGCCCTCCTGTCGATCACGCCCGCCTTCCTCGATCGGACGCTCGGATTGCTAACCGCCCGCGGCTTCGACCTCATCGGCCTCGACCGCGTGCCCGAGCGGCTCGCGGCCCCGGAAAGCAAAAAGCCCTTCGCGGTGCTGACCTTCGACGACGGCTACCGCGACAATGTCGAGCATGCCCGGCCGGTCCTGGCCCGGCACGGGGCGCCCTGGACGCTGTTCGTGACGAGCGACTTCGCCGACGGGCGCGGCCGGCTGTGGTGGCTCGAACTGGAGCGGGCGATCGCCCGGCTCGACGCGGTGCCGCTCGCTTCCGGACTCATCCTGCCGGCCCGGACCGACGCGGAGAAGACGGCCGCCTTCGAGACCGTCTACCGCACCCTGCGAGCGGGATCGGAGGCGGTGCTGCTGGACGACATCGCCCGCCTCTGCCGCGAGGCGGGGTTCGAGCCGGGCGGACTCGCCCGCGACCTCTGCCTCACCTGGGACGCCCTGCGCGCGCTCGCCCGCGATCCCGCGGTGACCATCGGTGCACACACGCTCTCGCACCCGATGCTCGCCAAGCACGAGGCCGGCTTCGCGGAGCGGGAGATGGCCGAGAGCCGGGCACGGATCGAGGCGGAGCTGGATCGCCCGGTGCATCACCTGTCCTATCCCGTCGGCGACCCGACCTCGGCGGGGCCGCGCGAGTTCGGACTCGCGAAAAAGCTCGGCTTCGCCACCGCGGTGACGACCCGGCCGGGCCATCTGTTCACAGAGCACGCGGACCATTGCCACGCCCTGCCGCGGGTCTCGGTGAACGGGCTGCACCAGAGCGATGCGGCGCTGGCGAGCCTTCTCTCCGGCGTGCCGTTCCTGGCCTGGAATCGCGGGCGGCGTCTCAACGTGGCGTGAGGGGCCAGCCCGTCAGCGGCGGCGGCGGCGCGAGCGCGGCGAGCCCTCCGAGTCCCCCGTCCCGGCATCGGCGCTGCCGACATCGAAGCTGGCGCTGGCCCGGCCGCGGCGGCCGGAGCGCCGGCCCCGGCGACGCACCGGCTCGACATCCGGCTCCTCGATCGAGGGAATGCCGGGGATGGTCGCGGTCGAGGCGACCGAGGAGGTGCTGGAGGCGGCGTCGCCCCCGCTGACATAGCCGCCGCCGCTCGCCACGTTCCGCGCGGGCGGACCGAACATGGCGAGGCACTGGTTGTAGGCGAGGTCGTTCTTCAGCCGCTCGCATTCCGCCATCGAGCGCGGCGTCCCCTGGGCAGCGGCGCTGAGGACGGCGAGCGGCGCGGCGAGGATCACGAGCGAGGCGACGAGGCGATGCGGCCGGAACGAAAGCGCGGGACGGCGCGGGGAGGGGCGCATGGGTGACGGTCGACCTTCGGAAGACGAACCTTGAGCGTAGGATGTCCCGCCTTCTCGCCAGCGAGTGCGGCGAAAAAAGGGGCCCGCCGTGTCCGTCCGCGTCCGCAGGTCTAATCGTCCGGCCGGTCCATCCAGCGGATCAGCGGCATCAGCGGGAAGATCCAGGCGATCCCGAGGATCGAGTAGATCACCGTCTGCACCGCCGGATGGGTTTCCGCGATGCGGCTGTCGGCGAGCGCCATGGCGAGCGGCGCGTAGACGATCACGAAGGCGAGGATCCCGAAGGTTCCGAGCAGGGTGCGCGTACGGCGGCGCATGGGGGCCTTCGATCTCTCGCGTCGGGACGGCGCGCCGGTCCGCGCGCCGAAACGGGTCGTACCGGTCCCGCTCGGGCGCCGCAATGCAGGGGGCCTGCGTCATAGGCCGCGTTGCGCGCGGGCCCCCGCTTCCCGTAAGCCACACCCGAACGATCCCGGCCGCCGGACCTGACGCGCGAGACCATGAGACTGTCGACCACTCCGTCCCTCGACCGCTTCGACGCCGTCCCGGCGGCCTCCTACCGCCCCGGCCACGGCGCGGTGCGCGCGTGGCTCTACCTGCTCGCCGTGCTCGTGGTGGCGATGGTCGCCGTCGGCGGCGCGACCCGGCTCACCGGCTCGGGCCTCTCGATCACCGAGTGGCGGCCGGTGACCGGTGTGGTCCCGCCGCTCAGCGCCGCCGACTGGGCGGTGGAGTTCGACAAGTACCGCGACACGCCGCAATACCGCATCCTCAACCAGGGCATCGGCCTCGACGGCTTCAAGACGCTGTACTGGTGGGAATGGGGCCACCGCCTGCTCGGGCGGATCGTCGGCCTCCTGTTCTTCCTGCCCTTCGCGTGGTTCTGGATCCGCGGCATGCTCGGGCGCCGCCTGCTGCTCGGCCTGCTCGGGCTGGGCCTGCTCGGCGGGCTCCAGGGTGCGATCGGCTGGATCATGGTCGCCTCGGGCCTCCAGCCCGGCATGACGGCGGTGGCGCCGCTCAAGCTCGCGCTCCACCTCACCACCGCGAGCCTGATCCTCGCCGGCCTGGTCTGGCTCGCCGCCGGCACCCGCCCCCGGGCGCTTGCCCCCGCCCCTGAATCGGTGCGGGTCTTCGCCGGCCTGCTGCCGGTGCTGGTGCTGATTCAGATCTGGCTCGGCGGGCTCGTCGCCGGCTCGAAGGCGGGCCTCCTCTACAACACCTGGCCCGACATGGACGGCAGCCTCGTGCCGCCGGCCCGGGTGCTGTTCGACAAGGTGCCCTTCATCGAGAACTTCATCGACAACCTCGCTCTGGTGCAGTTCAACCACCGTCTCTTCGCCTACCTCGTGGTGCTGGCAGCCATCGCCCACGCGGTCCAGGCCGTCCGGATCGCGCCCGGCAGCACCGCGGGCCGGGCGATGGGTGTCGCCACGCTGGCGCTGACGCAGATGGGTCTCGGCATCGTCACCCTGCTCCTGCAGGTGCCGCTCTGGGCGGGGCTCGCGCATCAGGTCTTCGCCATGGCGGTGCTGATCATGGCGACCGTCCATGCCCGCCTCAGCCTGGGCGTGCCCGCGGCTTCCGCGCCCGAGGCGGGAGACGTGCCGATCGGCCTGGAGGCGCTCGCTGGCCGCGGGATCTGAGGGACCGGCGCATCTATCCCGTCCGATTGGCGTGAAACCTGCCTCGCTCGCGGGGCGGGGTCACGAAACCGTCGCCATCGGCCCTGATGCTGGAAACGCCCTCTCGGCCGATTGCGGCGCAGCATAAAATTCGGCTTATCTTGCGGCGCAATCGATGGATGCCAGTCGTCGCAGCGACAATTTCGGTGGAAGACACCGCACTCGGTAGTTCGACGATGGAACGACTCGTGGCTCTATAGATTTAAATACCTCGCCAACACAGGAGCAGAGGATGTTTCTGGCCGAGGACGGACGCCCGCTTGCGCTGACCTGGAACTACACGCCGCGCGAATTACGGGCGGATGGTGCGGTCCACATCGCAGGTCTCGCTCTCGGGGTTCTCGGCGCGATCTGCTTGATCGTCACCGCGACTTTGACGCATCTCGGTTGGATCGAGCGGGCTTCTCTGCTGGTCTACGCCACCGCGATGCTGGCGATGCTCGGCGCGTCCGCCGCCTACAACATGTGGCCGGTGAGCCCGCGCAAGTGGATCCTGCGGCGGCTCGACCACGCCTTCATCTACCTGATGATCGCCGGCACCTACACGCCGGTAGTGGCGCTGGTGGGTTCCGGCCCCGTCGCCTGGACCCTGCTCGCCCTGATCTGGACGGTGGCGCTTGCCGGCATCGCGATCAAGATCCTGATGCCCGGCCGCTGGGACCGGGTCTCGATCGTGCTCTACCTGATGCTGGGCTGGAGCGGCGTGCTCGCCTACGAATCGGTGATCTCCGGGCTCACCCCGTCGGCGCTGGGCTTCCTCGCGGTCGGCGGCCTGCTCTACTCGGTGGGCGTGGTGTTCCACGTCTGGCGGAGCCTGCCGTTCCAGAACGCGATCTGGCACGCCTTCGTGCTCGCCGCCACCGCCTGCCACTACGGGACGATCATGGCGAGCGTTCTGAACGCGGCCGCGTGAGCCTGTCCGTCACGCCGGCTCGGAGATGCTGCCGCCCTCGCCCAGCGTGTCCGAGGCCCGCTCGACCGCGCTGATCGCGTCGAGCAGATGCTGCACGCTGCGCTCCACCTCGATGCGCGGCCGGTCCATGTTGGCCGCGCGCGCCACCAGCCCTTCCAGCTGATCCAGCACGACCAGCAGGTCGCCCGCGACGGCCGCCACGTCGCAGCCGGCGCGGGCCGGCGTCGCGGGGGCAGGGCGGCGGAAAGGGATGATCGTGCTCATCGCCATCGTGTGTCGCGAAAAGGCGGGCGCATGGCCACCCGCCGACCGGGCGTCATCCACACCCATGCCGCGTCCCGCGGTCGCAAAAGGGGAGTTCCCGTCGCAATTGGTGAGTTTTTCGTCGAAAGCGTGGCTCGGATCCGCCGCAACCGATCAAGCTTTGCGCCCTGCATCCGCCGTGACAGGCGGCGCCCTCCGAAACGGAAAAATGTTTCCTCCAAATCGGGGCGTTCCGGCGATGGATTGACAAGGATCGCGACAGGGAAGAGGTTGGAATCGTTCCGAGGGGGGCCCCGTGAGGGGGCTGAGAGTGGGCTGGCGCCCTGACCCTTGAACCTGATCCGGCTCGTACCGGCGGAGGGACGGGAACCATTGGCCGCTGCTCGAAGCAGCCGCGGCCATCCGCACCATCGTCGGGACCACGGGTCGCCTCCCACGTCAGGAGCGACAGCGATGAACGCACCCGTCCGTCCCAAAGATCTCCCCAACGGCAGCCCTGCCAGCGTCACCACCGGCCCGGTCCAGGGCTCGCGAAAAGTCTATGCCGAGGCCCCCGGCCGCCCCGACATCCGCGTGCCCTACCGCGAGATCGCCCTCTCCGATCCGAAGGAGGAGCCGGTGCGGGTCTACGACCCGTCGGGCCCCTACACTGAGACCGATGCGGCGATCGACCTTGAGAAGGGTCTCGCTCCGGTGCGCGAGCCCTGGATCGTCGGGCGCGGCTACGCGGCGGTGAAGCCCCGCGACGTGAAGCCCGAGGACAACGGTTTCGCCGCCGCAGACAAGCTCGTCGCGCCCTGCCCGGCCGAGCGCACGATCCGCCGGGCCGAACCCGGCCAGATGGTGACGCAGTACGAGTTCGCCCGCGCCGGGATCATCACCGAGGAGATGATCTACGTCGCGCACCGCGAGAACGCCTGCCGCGCGCAGATGCTGGAGCGCGCCGAGGCGGCCCTGGCCGACGGGCAGAGTTTCGGCGCGGCGGTACCGCCCTTCATCACGCCCGAATTCGTGCGCGAAGAGGTGGCCCGGGGCCGGGCGATCATCCCGGCCAACATCAACCACCTCGAACTCGAGCCGATGGCGATCGGCCGCAACTTCCTGGTCAAGATCAACGCCAATATCGGCAACTCCGCGGTGACGTCGTCCGCGGCCGAGGAAGTCGAAAAACTGGTCTGGTCGATCCGCTGGGGCGCGGACACGGTCATGGACCTCTCCACGGGCCGCAACATCCACAACATCCGCTCGTGGATCGTGCGCAACTCGCCCGTGCCGATCGGCACCGTGCCGATCTACCAGGCGCTGGAGAAGGTCGGCGGCGATCCGCTCAAGCTCGATTGGGAAGTCTTCAAGGACACGCTGATCGAGCAGGCAGAACAGGGGATCGACTACTTCACGATCCATGCCGGCGTCCGGCTCGCCCACGTGCCGCTCACCGCGCGGCGCACCACCGGCATCGTCTCGCGCGGCGGCTCGATCATGGCGCGCTGGTGCCTCGCCGGGCACCGGGAATCGTTCCTCTACGAGCGGTTCGACGAGATCTGCGACATCATGCGGGCCTACGACGTGTCGTTCTCGCTGGGCGATGGCCTGCGCCCCGGCTCGATCGCCGACGCCAACGACGCGGCTCAGTTCGCCGAGTTGGAGACGCTCGGCGAACTCACCAAGATCGCCTGGGACAAGGGCTGCCAGACCATGATCGAGGGCCCCGGCCACGTGCCGATGCACAAGATCAAGGTCAACATGGAGAAGCAGCTCCGCGAGTGCGGCGAGGCGCCGTTCTACACCCTCGGCCCGCTGACCACCGACATCGCCCCGGGCTACGACCACATCACCTCGGGCATCGGCGCGGCGATGATCGGCTGGTTCGGCACGGCGATGCTCTGCTACGTCACGCCGAAGGAGCATCTCGGCCTGCCGAACCGCGACGACGTGAAGACCGGCGTCATCACCTACAAGATCGCCGCGCACGCCGCCGACCTCGCCAAGGGCCACCCGGCCGCGCAGCTGCGCGACGACGCCCTCTCCCGCGCCCGGTTCGACTTCCGCTGGGAGGACCAGTTCAACCTCTCGCTGGACCCCGACACGGCGCGCAGCTTCCACGACGAGACCCTGCCGAAGGACGCGCACAAGGTCGCGCATTTCTGCTCGATGTGCGGCCCGAAATTCTGCTCGATGAAGATCACGCAGGATCTGCGCGCCGACGTGCTCGCCATGGAGGAGGCCGGCGTGGTGCTCGGGCAGGCCAAGCCCCTCTCCGAGGAGGAGCGCAAGGCCGGCATGGCGGCGAAGTCGCAGGAGTTTTTGGCGGAGGGCGGCAAGCTCTACGTCGACGCGGCGGAGTAGACGGCGCCCCACACGAAGGATGACGAACGGAGGATGGCCGCCCGGAAAGGGCAGCCATCCCAGGTCAGGCGTCCGCCGACGCGTTTCGTGAAAAATCTTCAGGCAATCTTTACGGTTCAGTCAGGCTGGCGGCCGTTGTCGGGGGACAAGCCGCCGGCCTTAAGACTCCGGTAGCGACGGACGCAATTTCCTGAGGACCGGCCCCGTGCCGGAACTCGAAGGAATGCAGCCATGGACCCGATCAGGGCCGCGGCCACGACGCCGCCTCTCTCCACCACACCGGTCACCCCCATTCGCCCCGTCGCCGAGACCGTCCGCGACGAGGCTCCGGCCTCCCGCCCGCTCGATCCCGCCGTCACCGTCGCGGTGAGCCCGGAGAGCACCGAGGCGAAGCCGCCCGAGCCGGAGCGCCGCGCCTATATCCGCGACGCGGAGAGCCAGAGCCTCGTCTTCCGGGTCACCGACCCGCAGACCGGGGACGTGGTGATGCAGATCCCCGACGAGGTGATCCTCAAGGCGCGCGCCTACGCGCGGGAAACGGCGCCCTTCCCGGGCGAGCGCTTCGCCAAGACCGCTTGAACGGCAAGACCGCCTGAGCGCCGTCCGGCCGAACCCGCCGAGAAGCCTGTTCGCGAAAGGGCCATGCGAGCGTTGCCCGAACGTGTCCGGAATCACGCGATGCCCGCGGGCGGATGCGGGACATCCTCCGGCCGCGTCTCACCCATGGCCGAAGCGCTGTCCGACGACGGGACGCTGCATCGGCGAACGAGTGATGTCGTCGGAAGGCTCGAAAAGGCAGGCCTGATGCGGGCAGGCCGGCGATCGCCCCGGGCAATCGTCTTCGCGCGGCTCAGGCCCCCGGCCCGGCATCGCCCTGGAGACCGGCGGCGATGTGGTTGTTGAGCGAGACCAGGGACTCGATCTTCTCCGGCGTGGGCTCGATCATCGTATCGACGATCGTGTGGAACACGTAGGCCGAGAGCTGGGCCATGCCGTTGCGCACCTCGACGGGCAACGGGCTGCTCGGCTCGGTCGCGGCGGAGGCCAGAATCGTCCAGACCCGCTGATTGAAGGTGAGAGCCTCGTTGAGGGCCGGCCCCATCTCGACCTGGGACCCGAGAGCCTGGAGACGTCCGGCAGCCTTCAGCAGAACGGCGGCTTCCGCTTCCCGGGGCGAGAGCGCCACGCGCGCGACTTTCGCGTAGGCATTGGCCGCATACTGCATGATCGGAATTCTCCCTGCGCCGCCCTCGGCCGGTCGCAGACGAATCATGCATCCGCTTTGTTAAAAGCCCGTATGCAAGGGTTCTGCCCCATTGGCGCCCCGAAAGGGGGAGAGTGCTTCGCCGTGGCCGGCCTCGTCGCCCAACCGCGCCGCACCGGGTCCGGAACCCGCTACCTATGACGAACTTCTTCCTTGGATTGATGGCCGGCTGCATCATCGCCGGCGTCGTCACCATCACCGCCGCGCGGCATCCGACGGTGCAGCTGCGGCTGGGTCTCGTGCCCGCGGCTCAGGCGGCGGTCACACCAGCGCCGCGCCCCGAAACGTCACCCCGGTGCCCGGCGCCGAAGGCAACGATGCCGGTCGGCAGCCCGGACATGCTGTTCTCGCGCAGCCGCCTGTGGTCTGTCGCGCCGTGAGGGCCGCGTTCTGAGGATCGCGTCCTGCGACGGGATCCTTCGACGAGACCTTGCGCTCGCCCCCTGGCTCAGACGCTGCTGCTGAGCAGGAACATCACCATCGTCGTCGCAACCGTGCTGCCGAGGAAGCCGCACAGGGCCGCGGTGAAGGACGGACCGGTCCGCATCTCGGCGGAGGGCTGGCGCAGGGTGGCGTCGGTGGTGATCATGGCGGAATCCTGAGGGAGATGAGAGGTTTCGTCCGGGCTGGGGCGAGTCGTTTCGTTGGGATGAACCTGCGCCTTAAGGCAAGGCTTCGCGGTGCGGGACCACACCCGTCCCCGGGGCGATTCCGGCTTTCGCGACACCGCGTTGCATGGTGCCCCGTCGAAGGCGGAGGGGGTCCCCCGCTCAGTCGCAGCGGTTGACGTGCTTGGCGACGCGCAGGGAGCGGAGTTCGCTGCGCAGATCGATCGAGACGATGTCGGCACCGCAATCCTCGAAGGCGTCCTGGGCCTCGTGATAGCGGTCACCGATCTCGTCGAGGGTGTCGCAGACCCGGTCGTGATTGCCGAGCCGGGCCTCCTGTCGAGCCTGATAGCGCAGGGCGCTGGCCTCCTGGATCTTGCGGCGGCCGTCGATGCAGCCGGGCGCCGCGAGCGCGGAGGAGACGAGGGAGACGCCGACGAGGGAAGCCGCGAGGCCGGCGAGAGCGGTGTGTCGCATGAGGTGACGCATGGGCAGACCGACGCTGAATTCGAAGGAAGTCGTGAGAAGGTTAAGGATCGCTCGACGCTGGGGGCTTCACAGTGTCGTCACTGCTGCCGCCCATGCATCGCTGTCCGTTTCGGTCTTTTGAACGGCGACGCTAAGCGGATGGTTCCGAAACTCCTCGATCGGATCTGCGCCGTTTCTTGGCCGAATCTTCGGCCGGCTTCGGCTTGATCGATCGGCCTGTCGAGATCCCCTGCGCCTCTGCGGCGGCACCCAGGCCGAGACCTTGCCGGCCGCGACGAGAGACGAGGATCTGGGCGAGGGTGACCGGCGCCGAGCCCTGCGCATCGACGCCGACATCGTATTGGCGCGGGATCGGTTTGAGCCGGCCGTGGGAATGGCCGTGCAGGTTGATCGCGCCCCGGCCCAGGCCGTTCCAGGTCCGGAAGGCGTAGTGGCACAGCACCAGCCGGCGGCCCTCGACCTCGGTCTCGGCGTAATGCGCCACCGAGGTCCAGCCGAGGGCCGAGAGGGTAGCGGGTCCGTCGTTGTTGCCGATGATGAGATGCTTGCGGCCGCGAAGCGCGGCGAGCAGGGACGCGACGCGCTCCGGCGGCGGGCCAAGGGCGAAGTCGCCCAGATGCCAGACGGTGTCGTCGGCCCCGACGACGGCATTCCAGGCCTCGACCAGCGCCGCGTCGTGCGTCGGCAGGTCCGGGAAGGGGCGCCGGTCGATCCGCAGGATTCGCGGATCGCCGAAATGCGTATCGCTCGTGAAGAAGACCGTCATCCGCCGCGCCGTCCGCTGTGAGCGGGACAACGCGGCGGAGGGGAGAACGATGCCGGCGGTCAGTCCGCGGGCTCAGCGCCCCGGGCTGAAGCGCAGCGGCACGGTGACGGCGAGGCTCGGCTGCGTGACGCCGGCGGGGGCGGGCGGAAGGCTGCCGCGCACTGCCGCGAGCGCGGCACCGTCGATCGCCCCGACCCCGCTGCTGCCGACCACGGCCGCACCGCTCACCGCGCCGGAGCGGCTCACCGTGAACCGCACCGTGGCCACGCCTCCGCTGGTCCCAGCCGCGGCCTCGCGGTTCATCCGGCCGCGGATCGTCGCGGCGATGGAGCCTTTCCAGGCGGCCATGGCGTTGGGATCGCTGGCCGAGGCCGCCGCGCCCGTCGCGCTCTGACGCGAGGTGGCGGCGGAGTTGCGCTGCGAATTGCCAGCCTGCGCCGCCTGGGCGCGCCGGGCGGCCTCGCGCTCGGCCTTGGCCTTGGCCGCCTTGATCCGCGCCTCCTTCTGCGCCTCCTCGCGCTTCTTCTCCAGGATCTCCTTGCGACGCGCCTCGCGCTCGGCCTCGCGCTTCTTCTCCAGCGCGGCCTTGCGGCGCTCCTCGATCTTGGGATCGGGCTTGGGCGGCTCGGTCTTCGCCACCACCGGCGGCGGCGGGGCTAGGGGCTCCGCTTCCGGTGCCTCGGAGGCGATGATCTGGTCCTCCGGCGGCGGGGGCGGCGTGTCGGGCGGGACCTCCGTGACGGCCTCCGGCGGCGGAGGCGGCGGCTGCACCTCCTCCGGCATCACCTGCGTCATCTCGGTGGGCGGGGGCGGCTGCACCTCGTCCGGGGCGACCTGAGTCATCTCCGGCGGGGGCGGAGGCTGCACCTCCTGGGGCGTCTCCACCGGCTGGACCGTCTCCGGCTCGCCCTCGGGCTTGGCCTCCTCGGGGATCGCCTCGGACTGCGCCATCTCGGCGGGCGCCTGGGTCTCGGCCTCCATCATCTGCGGCGCGAGATCGATCGTGATCTCCTGGTCCCCCGGCGGCGAGGGCGGCGTCAGGCGCAGGTAGGCGATGCCGACCAGTCCCGCGGCGTGCAGGGCCAGGGCCAGGACGAAGGCGGCCGCGAGGCGGCCCTGGCCACCTCCCTCGGAAGGCCCAGAGGGAAGCCCGTGACCGGTGTGAGCGGGCAGGGGGGCGGGCATCGAAGCCGGCATCGGCGGCATGGCAACGGCCCTCGGGGCAGGCTTGCTCGGGGCGGGCTTGGGAGCGGCCATCGGCTTAACGGGCGGTTCCCGGGGCCGGCGCGCCGCCGCCCGACTGGGCGATCAGCGAGACCTTGGTGAAGCCCGCCTGGCCGACGAGGCCCATCACCTCCATGATCTTGCCGTAGGGCACGTCGCGGTCGCCGCGCACGAGCACGACCTGATCCGGATTCTCCGCCTTGAGCTGCTTCAGCCGCGGCAGGATCGTCTCCGGCGTGAAGCCATCCTTGGCGATGAACGGGTTGCCGTCCTTGTCGATGGAGACTTCGAGCGGCTTCTGCGACTGCGCCACCTTGGCGGCGGTCGTCTTCGGCAGCTGCACCGGCACGCCCGTCGTCATCAGCGGCGCCGCCACCATGAAGATGATCAGCAGCACCAGCATCACGTCGACCATCGGCGTGACGTTGATCTCGGACATCGGCGTCGCGTCGAGGCCGTCCTCGTCGTCGCTCGCCGAACGAACGGTTCCCATGGCCATGGCTTCGCCCTCCCGGGTGACGGCGACGTTCCGCCGGGCTTCAGCGGACGCCGCAAAGGTTTCTGGGTTCAGCGAAGAAGGGGGCTACTCGGCCGCCGCGGCCCGGGCATGGGGTCCGCGGTCGCGGGCGAGGCGATTGCCGAGCACCGCGATGCAGGAGACGAAGCCCGACTGGATGCGGGCGACGTCGCCGGAGAGCTTGTTGTAGGCCATCACCGCCGGGATCGCGACGACGAGGCCGATGGCGGTGGCGAACAGCGCCTCGGCGATGCCGGGGGCCACCACCGCGAGGCTGGTGTCCTGGCTCTTCGCGATCGAGGAGAACGAGTTCATGATGCCCCAGACCGTGCCGAACAGGCCGACGAAGGGGGCGGTGGAGCCCGAGGTCGCCAGCAGCGGCAGGCCGGCCTGGAGGCGCTTCACCTCGACGCCGAGCGCGCCCTTCATCGCCCGCTCGATCCGCTCGCGGCGCTCGGCCCGGCTCTCGCTGGAATCCTGGTCGCGCCACGCGTCGAGGCCCGCCTTGACCACGTGGCCGGCGATGCCCTTCTGCCCCGTGTCGATGGTGCCCTCGGAGCGGACCATCGCCTCGAAGGCCCTGGCCTGCCGCTTGGCGGCGGAGAGGCGCACGATCTTCTCGAACACGACGGTCCAGCAGGCGAGCGAGGCCACCACGAGAAGGATCATCACGCTTTTGACGATCGGGTCGGCCTGAAGGAACAGGCCGATGAACGACATGTCGTGGGCAGCAGCGACCGCCTCGGCGGGCACGGACGTCGGATCCATGTGTGACTCCTCGTGGCTCCATTGATCGTCCGTCGCACCGGCCGGGCGGGCGGACGTGGCCGGCTTCAGCGATCGAAGGCGGCCGATGTCTTGCTTGCGGGCTCGATCCGCTCCAGGCAGGTCTCGCGGGTGGCGTCGCCGCCCTCGCAGGCCAGCACGTCGTTGAGCAGCAGGCGGCCGATCTTCGGGCAGGCGAGCCCGGCGAAGTCGAAGAGCCGGACCACGGTCTTCTTCTCCTGAACCGGGCCGAGTTCGACGGCGAGGCGCTTCTGGGCAACGCCCTCGGTGTCGAACGCGAACAGGTCGACCTTGAGCGATTTCAGCGCCGGGCCGCGGCTGTTATCGACGAGCATATAGGTGCGGCAGGCCTCGCCCGCGGGTTCCAGTCGGTTCAGTTCGATCTTCAGAGGCGCGGCATCCGACTTGACCGCCGCATGGGCCGCCGATCCGGCCTCCGGCGCGGTATCCTGCGCCATCGCGGAGGGGATGGCCGTGGTCAGGGCTGCGGCGAGGGCGAGACCTGCCAAGAGGCGCTCCAACAGGTGCCCCGAGCGGCGTCCCCCGTTCCCGTCGCGTCCCGGCATTGCACGTCCCATTCCCCAGCCTTCCTGAATCACGACGATCTCATCTCCTCACTCTCGCGCCGCCCCGGACAACCGGGGCGGACTGCTCGACCCGAAGACCCGAGAAGGGGCCCAAGGCGTTCCGCCATCCCGCGCCGGCATTAGCCCCGGGGCGTCCACGGCACCGGCGAGCGCCGTCTGCCGGGACCGGAGCACCGCAAAGCGGTTTTCGGCCGCGTGGCGATATGCGGATACAGCAGCGGATACAGCAAAGGTGACGTCCGGCGCTCCCCACAGCACCGTGTACGCTTCCGGTACGTTTGCGGGCGTGCCTATCCGACAATCAGGGTGCTGATCAAGGTTTGCAAAGAATTTCAGAGCAATTCCAAACTATTGGACCGAGCGATTTCGATCGGACCTTCGTTTCCGATCCATCCCGATGCTGATTGCCGATTTGTCCCGATTTGTCTCTCGCGGCATCGGGCGGGGCGCCCCGGCGGCACCCTTGATCGGCGCTGTTGCGCTTTCCATATCCCGTCTCAAGAGCGCTGCCGCGAGGCGGGCTCGAAACCGCGAGGTGCCGCCAAGGGATCGATGCCGATCGACCCCTAGGGCCTTGCCGGAGGTTTGAGTGACGATGACGCGGCCGTCCCCGTTCGGGTATCCGTTCCTGCTCGGCTTCGACGAGATCGAGCAGGCACTCGATCGTGTCTCCAAGGCCGCGAGCGACGGTTACCCGCCCTACAACATCGAACGCATCACCCGCAGCGAGCGCGAGCCGGATCGCTTGCGCATTACGCTCGCGGTAGCCGGGTTTACGCAAGACCAGCTCGACGTCTCCCTCGAGGAGAATCAATTGGTCGTGCGCGGCCGGCAGGTCGATGACAAGGCGCGCCAGTTCCTGCACCGCGGCATCGCCGCGCGGCAGTTCCAGCGGGCCTTCCTCCTCGCCGACGGCATGGAGGTGCTGGGGGCGGAGCTCTCGAACGGGTTGCTGTCGATCGATCTCGCGCGCCCGGAGCCGGAGCGGATCGTGCGCAAGATCGCGATCGCCGCCAAGGACCCGTGACCGGAACCTGCAGAAGGACCGGTGAACGGCGGAAGACGGGCACGCCCCCGCCATCACCGCGTCGATGCATCGCAGGCCGCGCCCGGCCGTCACCCGGACCTCGACCCCCAACCGGATTTGTCGCCGCCGATCCGCGGGACCATATCCGATTCAATGCTCTGCCTCGGAAGGAGGGCCTTCATGACCGACGTCACCACGACCGACCTGACAATCGACACGACCGCCACGCCCGCCATCGACCCGGCGGAGTTCGCAGCGCTCGGTGAGGGACATATCGCCTATGTCCGGCCGATCCGCTCGGACGAGGTCCGCAGCCTGTTCCCGCAGGCGCCCGAGATGGGCCCCGGCCTCGACCTGTTCGCCCTGCTTTCGGCGAGCGGCGCGCCGATCCTGCTCACCGATTCCCGCGAGGTTGCGGTGGCGAACGCCATGGCCCACCAGCTCTACCCGGTGAGCCTGCACTGAACCGGCACCGGAGACGCAGCCCCGCCGCAGGGCGGGGAGGCGTCCTCAGGCCATCGCCGCGACCGTGCGCACGAGGAGGTCGATATCCTCGGGCCGCGACAGGCGATGGTCGCCATCCTTGATCAGCGTCAGCCGCGCTCCCTGCGCCGGCAGGCGATCCAGAATGCGCAGGGCATGGGCATGGGGCACGTCCGGATCGGCCATGCCCTGGAGGATGTGGACCGGACAGCCCGGCTCCAGGGGCGCATCGAGCAGAAGGTGGCGCCGTCCGTCCTCGATCAGCGCCATGCGGATCGGATCGGGCTCCGGGGCGTAGGGCGTCGCGCGATACCACACGCCGTCACGCTCCAGCGTCTGACGGACCTCCGGCGGGAACGCGTCCCACATCAGGGACTCGGTGAAGTCGAGGGCGGGCGCGATCAGCACCATCCCGCCGACGCCCGCCCCGCGCCGCGCCCGCTCGCGGGCAACGAGGCAGGCGATCCAGCCGCCCATGGAGGAGCCGACGAGGATGGGCCGTTCGTCGGCGTAGCGGTCGATGACGGCGCAAGCATCCGCGAGCCAGTCGGAGATGGTGCCGTCCTCGAAGCGCCCCTGCGACTCGCCGTGGCCGGAATAGTCGAACCGTACCATGCGCCGGCCGCTCCGCGCGGCCCAGGCATCGAGGGCGGCGGCCTTCGTGGCCCGCATGTCGGAGCGGAACCCGCCGAGCCAGACCACGGGCGGCCCGGCGCCCTCCCGCACCCGCACCGCCAGCCGGCGCGGGGCGCCCCGTCCGACATCGAGCGTCACGACGGGCAATTCGCCCTGCATGGCCTGGGGATGGGGCGTGGATTGAGTCACGGGCGCGGGATTTCCTGAGATTCCGAAACAAGCCGACGACGCTTCGTTTACCGAACCGTAAAGCCGCGGGGACGATCCTTATCCCATGACCCACTTCCAAGCGACTGTCCCGCCTCGGGTGACGCGATGAACGCAGGCAGCCTGTCGGGCGGCCCGGTGCAACTCTCCGAGACCTCGCCGCTGGCGGGCGTCACGGTGCTGCAGATCATCCCGGCGCTGGAGGCAGGGGGCGCCGAGCGCACCACCGTCGACGTGGCGGCGGCGCTCGCCGAGGCCGGCGCGCGACCGCTCGTGGCGACGGAGGGCGGCCGGCTCGTCGGCGAGCTGCAGGCCAAGGGCGGGATCTGGGTGCCGTTCCCGGCCAACACCAAGAACCCGCTCGCCATGGCGCTGAACGTCGAGCGCCTCGCCCGGCTGTGCCGCCGGGAGGGCGTGCAGATCCTGCATGCCCGCTCCCGGGCGCCGGCCTGGGTGGCACTGGGCGCCGCGCGCCGGCTGAAGCTGCCCTTCGTGACGACCTATCACGGCAGCTATTCGGGCCGGACCAGCGTCAAGATCCTCTACAATTCGGTGATGGCGCGGGGCGATGTCGTGATCGCCAACTCGCACTACACCGCCGACCTGATCCGACGGACCCATCCCGATCAGGCCGGGGGCCGGATCAGCGTGATCCACCGCGGCACGGATCTGGCGGCGTTCACGCCCTCGGCGGTCTCGGCCGCCCGGGTCGAGAGCCTGCGCCGGACCTGGAACGTGGCGCCGCACGAACGGGTCGTGCTGCTCGCGGCCCGGCTCACCGCCTGGAAGGGCCAGCGCGTGCTGATCGAGGCGGTGGCCCGCCTGCGCGATCTCGGCGTGACCGACATCGCCGTGGTGCTCGCGGGCGATCCGCAGGGCCGCACGGCCTACGAGCGCGAGCTCGATGCCTTGATCGCGGCGCGCAACCTGGGGAGCATCGTGCGCCGGGTCGGCCACTGCACCGACATGCCGGCGGCCTTCCGCGCGGCCTCCGTCGTCGCGGTGCCCTCGGTCGAACCGGAGGCGTTCGGCCGCTCGGCGGTCGAGGCCCAAGCGCTCGGCATCCCCGTAGTGGTCTCCGATCTCGGCGCCGTGCCGGAGACGGTGCTGGCCCCGCCCGACGTGGAGCCCGGCCAGCGCACCGGCTGGCGGGTGCCGCCGGGCGATGCCGCCGCGCTCGCCGACGCGCTGAAGGAGGCCCTGTCGCTGGGCGCCAGCGCCCGCGACGCCCTGGCGCGGCGGGCGCAGGCCCATGTCGAGGCGAACTTTTCCCTCGACCGCATGATCGAGGGCACCCTGAACGTCTACGCGGATCTTCTGAACCGAGCGAAAACGTGACAGGATGAACCGAAATCAGTCCCGCGAGTTGACTCCGCAAGAAGATTTGCCAAGTTAGTGCCGTCCGGCCGAGCCGGATCAATCGGTGGCCGGGGCTCGCCAGACGCGGTGGCTCTCAGGCTGCCGTTTTGTCGTTGATACAGGAGAACTGAGCCATTCGCAGACCAATGAGAGCCATGCCGGCCCCGCAGAAGGACGGGCCGCGCGCAAACCGGGACATCCGCGGCGTCCGCGACGTCCAGCTCATCGACCAGGACGGACAGAACCGGGGTGTCGTGCCCTTCTTCGACGCGCTGGCCATGGCTGAGGAGGTCGGGCTCGACCTCGTCGAGATCGCGCCGAACTCCGTCCCTCCCGTCTGCAAGTTCCTCGATTACGGGCGCTTCCGCTTCAACGAACAGAAGAAGCAGAACGAGGCCCGCAAGCGGCAGAAGACGGTCGAGGTGAAGGAGATCAAGCTCCGCCCCGGCATCGACAAGCACGACTACGACGTGAAGATGAAGGCCGTGCAGCGGTTCTTCGAGGAAGGCGACAAGGTCAAGGTCACCCTGCGCTTCCGCGGCCGCGAGATCGCCCACCAGGATATCGGGCTGCGCCTCCTGGAGCGCGTGAAGCAGGAGACCCAGGAGATCGCCAAGGTTGAGAGCGAACCGATGCTCGAAGGCCGCCAGATGATCATGATCCTGGCGCCGCGCTGAACACGTTCCGGCATTTCCGCCGTCCCGCGGAAAAAGGCTCGTCTGCGAATGCGCTGCTCCCTCGCGGGGGCGGCGCATTTTTCGTTTGCGCCGAGAGATCCCCGCCGGCGGCCCCGAGGGACGGGGCCGCTCGGCACTGGGCGGAGACCTATTTCAGCATCGAGATCTGCACGTCGCCGGTGCGCCGCGTCACCGAGACCGTCACGTCGCTTCCATGGCGGTGCAGGCGGATGTCGACCCGCGATGGGCCGAGCTTGAGGTTGAACAGCTCCACCGCTTCGAGGAAGCGCGGCAGGATCGGGTTGCGGAAGCGGATCCGGTTGCGGGCGTGGTCGATCTCGAGCCCGAGGCAGGCCGCCAGGAAGGCGAAGGGAGCCGCCGCCGCCCAGGCCTGCGGCGAGCAGGCCACGGGGTAGCTCACGGGCCCGCGCTGGCGCCGCCGCATGAAGCCGCAGAACAGCTCCGGCAGCCGCTTCTGGTCATAGTACAGGCTGGTGTCGAACATGCCCTGGAACACCTGCGCCGCCTCCTCCTTGAGGCCGTAGCGGGCGAGCCCGAGGGCGCAGATCGCGTTGTCGTGCGGCCAGATCGAGCCGTTGTGGTAGGACATCGGGTTGTAGCGCGCCTCGCCCTTGGCGATGGTGCGGATGCCCCAGCCGTTGAAGCCGTCGTTGGACAGGAGCTGCGCCGCGACCCGCGGGGCTCGCTCCGGCAGGGCGATGTCGGTGAACAGGGCGTGGCCGGTATTGGAGGAGCGCACGGCGCATTGCCGCTTGGCGCCGTCGAGGGCGAGCGCGTAGGTGCCGATGGCCTCGCACCAGAACGCCTTGTCGAAATTCTCGCGCAGGGTGTTGGCTTGGCCCGTCAGGCGGACCGACAGGTCGTCCTCGCCGAGCAGGCTCGCGAGCCGCGCCGCGCCGCGCTTGGCGGCGTAGACGTAGCCCTGGACCTCGCAAAGCGCGATCGGCCCCTTGGCCATGGCGCCGTCGGCGTGGAAGATCGAGTCGTGGCTGTCCTTCCAGCCCTGGTTGGCCAGGCCCTGCTCGGTCTCGCGGGCATATTCCACGAAGCCGTCGCCGTCGCGGTCGCCATAGGTGTCGATCCAGTCCAGGGCCAGCTTGAGCTGCGGCCAGATCGCCCGGATCGTATCGAGGTCGCCGGTGACCTCGTGGTACTGCGCCGCCAGCATCACGAAGAGCGGCGTGCCGTCGATGGTGCCGTAATAGTGGCGGAAGGGCACCTCGCCGAGCATCGCCATCTCGCCGCGGCGGGTCTCGTGCAGCACCTTGCCGGGCTGGGCGTCGGCGGCCGGATCGACGGCCTTGGCCTGGGTCGCGGCGAGGAAGCGCAGCACGCCCTTGCCGAAATTCGGATCGATCCAGAGCGCCATCATCGCCGTGATGATGCCGTCGCGGCCGAACACCGTGGAGTACCAGGGGATGCCGGCGAAGGGGTAGATCCCCTCCTGCGTCCGGGTCGCCAGCATGTAGAGGTCGGCGGTGGCCCGGCAGAGCCCCTCGTTGAACTGGTCGTTCGAGGAGATGATCGTGGTGATGCCGGCGGTGATCTGGCGCTGGTCGCGGCGGTTGTCGCGATAGGCGCGGGCGAAGATGCGGCCCTCGTTCAGGCGCCGGTCGGGCTGCTCGGCGAGGCTGCCGGCGGCGCGCGACAGGGCCAGCGCCGTGGACTCGCCGGGCTTCTCGGGCCCCGGAGCGCTGGTATAGGCGCGGTGCGACTGGCACACGACGCGGATGAACAGCGAGGTGTTGGTGCCGGGCTCCAACTCGACCACGAACTCGGCCTTGCCCGGCTCCAGCGTCCGCGGTTCGGGCCCGAAATGCACCGAGGTGGTGCGCACGATCTCGTCGAGGCCAGCGTAGCGGAACTGCACCTCGGTCCCGCTGCGGCGCTCCACCGTGCGCTTGCCGCGGTTGGTCCGGTCGGATCCGCGCACCTCGAACAGGTCGCGGTAATCGGCGTCGAAGGTGACGCCGATGCGCAGGCGGCGGCGGCGGGTGTCGTAGTTGCGCAGGCCGATGCGGTCGTAGCAGGCGCCCTTGAACAGGAACTTGGTGCGCTCGATGGCGATCAGCTCGCGGGGAATCGCGGTCTCGTCGCCCGCATCGAGGCGGATGTCGGGCGTGGTGAGATCGACGCTGAGCGCCCCGTTGTCGTCCTGAATCGAGGAGGACAGCATCATCGGCCGCTCGTCCTCGATCGTCAGCGCAAGGCGCGAGAGGTAGCGGGTGTCCTGGAAGTAGAGGCCCTCCGGCCCCGGATGCCAGCCGATATCGCCGTAGCTGTCGAGGACGGCGAAGGCCTCGCCGTATTTGAGGGCGCGAAGCGGGCGGTCCACCAGGGAAGCCTGAGCCTCGATATGGTACTGCGGCAGGTTCTCGTCGGCGTCGAGCAGGCCGAATTTCGAGGCTGTCCGCTCCTCGGAGTTTTCGGCGTGGAGATGGGCTGCGTCGTCCTGTGCCGCCATGCGAAGCGCCTTTTTGCCGTTGATCCGATGCGAGCGAGGTCGCCCTCGCAAAACGAAGGCCGCCGGTTGCCTCGCAGCGACCGGCGGCCCTGTCGGACCCGTTCAGTTAGGCGCTCTCCCGGCCCCGACGAGGGGCCGAGAAAGAGTTTCCGTCAGGCTTTCAGGCCGGCATCGCGGCGACGTGGATCGGGCCGTGGGCGGACCCGTTCAGCTCACCGTACTGGGGCGAGAACGCGCCGGCGGCGGGCATCTTGATCACGTTTCCCTGGCCGGCCAGGAGCTGCTCGTAGGCGGACACGTACTTGCGCACCATCACCTCGGCCGTGAAGCGGCCCTCGAAATGGGCGCGGACGCCGGCGCGGGGCAGATCCTTGACCTTGCGGCAGGCCTCGACCGCCTCGTCCATCGAATTGACGATGAAGCCGGAGACGCCGTCCTTGATGACTTCCGGCACCGAGCCGTTGCCGAAGGCGATCACCGGCGTACCGGCCGACATCGCCTCGATCATCACGAGGCCGAAGGGCTCCGGCCAGTCGATCGGGAAGGCGAGCGCCAGGGCGTTGCCGAGGAAGTCCTTCTTCTGCTCCTCGTTGATCTCGCCGATATACTCCACCAGCGGATGATGGATCATCGGCTCGATCGTCTCGTCCCAATACTCCTGGTCCGCCTTGTCGACCTTGGCGGCGATCTTCAGCGGCGTGCCGGAACGGATCGCCATCTCGATCGCGCGGTCGGGGCGCTTCTCCGGCGAGATGCGGCCGAGGAAGGCGAGGTAGCCGCCCTTGGCCTCCGGGTAGTACGGGCAGTTCTCCTTCGGCAGACCGTGATGGATCGTGGCCAGCCAGTTTGAGTTCTCCGGCATCGGCTCGCGCTGGTTGTCCGAGATCGAGACCAGCGGCATGCCGGTGAACGTGTTGTAGACCGGCATGAAGTCCGGCACGTCCAGGCGACCGTGCATGGTCGTCAGGCACTTGTGATACAGGTCCTCGAACATCGGGTACTGCAGAAGATCGATGTGGAAGTGGATCACATCGAACTCGTGCGCCCGGCGATGCACATGGTGCAGCATGGCGAGGTGGCCCGCGGTGTGGTCGCGGTAGCCGAGAAGGCGCAGGCCCTCGGGATGGCAGGCGGCGAGCTTCGCCGCAGTCTGGGAGTCACCGCTCGCGAACAGGGTCACGTCGTGACCCTGGCGGACGAGTTCTTCCGTGATCCACGAAACGACACGCTCGGTGCCGCCATAGAACTTCGGCGGCACAGCTTCCGCGAGCGGGGCAACCTGGGCAATGCGCACGAAGACGTCTCCTGTGACAGGAAATAGGAATGTTGGAGAGAGTAATGGGGGACGCGGCCTGAGCGGGACATGAACGAAACAGACAGCCAAGGTTTATGGTTCCGCCCCGGGACTGGGGCGAGCGGCAATCTTTGCAACCCCACCGAATGCACCCTTTCCACAGCGGCCCACCTCGCTAACCGGCAGGAATCGTCCGCACGAGCGGTCTGCCTCGCAGCGAGCGCGCTCCCGAACCTGCCCGGCTGTATGCCTGCCCGACCGTATGCAAGAAGCCGTCCGTTTCCCCGACGATTGAAACGGCGAACGGTTTCTGCCATAAGCCGCCCGCGTTGAACCGCCCGGCCGATCAGGGCTGCCGTGGCGGTTCCCGTTGCTCCAGCAGCATTCAAGCGCGAGGTGCCGGCCGCCGGTCGGATCGCTGTCGCGTTCAGGAGAGCCAAATGCCCAAGCTGAAGACGAAGTCGGGCGCCAAGAAGCGCTTCAAGGTTACCGGCACCGGTAAGGTGGTCT
Source organism: Methylorubrum rhodesianum (assembly GCF_014199985.1). Lineage (GTDB taxonomy): Bacteria > Pseudomonadota > Alphaproteobacteria > Rhizobiales > Beijerinckiaceae > Methylobacterium > Methylobacterium rhodesianum. Next base: position 226,114 of record NZ_JACHOS010000008.1, read on the forward strand.
ACGCCCAGGCCGGCAAGCGCCACGGGATGATCAAGCGGACCAACAAGCAGATCCGCAACCTGCGCGGCACGACGACCCTGTTCGAGGGCGATGCCGCCAACGTGAAGAAGTACTTCCTGCCGAACCAGCGGTAAGTTCTTCCACCCCTCGCGATCTGTTTTTGTCTTAAAGTTCCAGGAGATCTCCCATGGCCCGCGTCAAGCGCGGCGTGACCAGTCACGCGAAGCACAAGAAGGTTCTGAAGGCCGCCAAGGGCTATTACGGCCGGCGCAAGAATACGATCCGCATCGCCAAGCAGGCGGTGGAGAAGGGTCTGCAATACGCCTACCGCGACCGCAAGAACAAGAAGCGCACCTTCCGCGCTCTCTGGATCCAGCGGCTCAACGCGGCGGTGCGCGAGCATGGCCTGACCTATTCCCGCTTCATCGATGCGCTCGCCAAGTCGGGCATCGAGGTGGACCGCAAGGCGCTCTCCGAGCTCGCCATCCACGAGCCGGCCGCCTTCGCGGCGGTGGTCGAGAAGGCGAAGTCGGCCCTGCCGAAGGCCGCCTGATCGCTCCGCCGCACGGCGGAGAGACGTTTTGACAAGGCGCGGCGCGGCAAGCGCCGCGCCTTCTTGTTTTCCGGGTGCGTGCGCGCCGTCTCGTTTCCCGGTGCTTGCGCGCTGCCCGGCGACGCGCAAAAGCAGCCCCGAAGCAGCACTCCGGCGACCTCTAAGGACAGCGGTGATGGATCTCGACGCTCTCGAACGCGATCTTCTCGGACAGATCGAGCGGGCCGGGGACGAGGCGGGCCTCGAGGCCCTGCGCGTGGCGGCGCTCGGCAAGAAGGGCAGCGTCTCGGAGTTGCTGAAGACGCTCGGCACGATGACGCCCGACGAGCGCAAGGAGCGCGGCCCGCTCATCAACGGCCTGCGCGACCGGGTGCAGGGTGCGATGGCCGGCAAGCGCGAGGCGCTGGCCCAGGCCGCCCTCGACGCGCGGCTCTCCGCCGAGCGCATCGACGTGACGCTCCCCTTGCGCGAGGCGCCGGAGATCCGCGGCCGCATTCATCCGATCAGCCAGGTGATCGAGGAGATCACCGCGATCTTCGCCGATCTCGGGTTTTCCGTCGCCGAAGGGCCGGACATCGAGACCGACGAGCTGAACTTCACCGCGCTGAACTTCCCCGAGGGACACCCGGCGCGGGAGATGCACGACACGTTCTTCTTACGCCCCGACCATCTCGGGCGGCGCAAGCTCCTGCGCACCCACACCTCGCCGGTTCAGGTGCGCACCATGCGGGCCAAGCAGCCGCCGATCCGCGTGATCATGCCCGGCCGCACCTACCGGCACGATTCCGACCAGACCCACACCCCGATGTTCCATCAGGTGGAAGGCCTCGTCATCGACCGTTCGGCCAACATCGCCAATCTCAAATGGGTGCTGGAATCGTTCTGCCGCGCCTTCTTCGAGGTCGAGGCGGTGACGATGCGCTTCCGCCCCTCGTTCTTCCCCTTCACCGAGCCGTCGGCGGAAGTGGACATCCAGTGCTCGCGAAAGGGTGGCGAGCTGCGCTTCGGCGAGGGCACCGACTGGCTGGAGATTTTGGGCTGCGGCATGGTCCACCCGAACGTGCTGCGCAGCGGCGGCCTCGACCCGGACCAGGTCCAGGGCTTCGCCTTCGGCATGGGGATCGACCGCCTCGCCATGCTGAAATACGGCATGCCGGACCTTCGCCCCTTCTTCGAGGCGGACGTGCGCTGGCTGGAGCATTACGGCTTCCGGCCGATCGACGTGCCGAGCCTCGTCGGTGGCTTGACCGCCTGAGCCCTGCCGCCCCGCTTTTCGATCCCGGCCCGGCCCGCTCCGGCGGCCGCGAGGATGTTCTGAGATGAAATTCACCCTCTCCTGGCTCAAGGACCACCTCGACATCGAGGCCTCGCTCGACGCGATCAGCGAGACGCTGACGCGGATCGGCCTCGAGGTCGAAGGCGTCGAGGACAAGGCCGCCGCGCTCCGTCCCTACGTCATCGCCCGGGTGATCTCGGCCGAGCAGCACCCCAATGCCGACCGCCTTCGGGTCTGCCAGGTCGATGCCGGCGACGGCCAGCCGCTCCAGGTCGTGTGCGGCGCGCCGAACGCGCGCACCGGTATGCTCTCGGTCTTCGCGCCCCCCGGCACCTACGTGCCGGGGAAGGACATCACCCTCTCGGTCGGCACGATCCGGGGCGTCGAGAGCCGCGGCATGCTCTGCTCCGGGGCGGAGCTGGGCCTCAGCGAGGACCATGACGGCATTCTCGACCTGCCTGCCGACGCGCCGGTCGGCACGCCCTACGCGCTCTGGGCCGGACTCGACGACCCGGTGATCGAGATCAACCTGACGCCGAACCGCTCGGACTGCGCCTCGATCCACGGCATCGCCCGCGATCTCGCCGCCACCGGCATCGGCACTCTCAAGCGCGAGCCGATGCCGCCGGTGCGTGGCGAAGGCGCCTGCCCGACCTCCGTCACGCTGCAGTTCGACGCGCATGACCGCGGCCTCTGCCCGCTCTTCGCGCTTCGCCTCGTGCGCGGAGTCAAGAACGGCCCCTCGCCCGAATGGATGCAGAAGCGCCTGCGGGCGATCGGCCTGCGCCCGATCAACGCGCTCGTCGACATCACCAACTACATGACCTTCGACCGCGGCCGGCCGCTGCACGTCTTCGACGCGAAGAAGGTCGCGGGCGGGCTCACCGTGCGCCGGGCCGCGGAGGGCGAGAGCCTCGTGGCGCTCGACGGCAAGACCTATCGGCTCGATTCCGACACGGTGGTCATCGCCGACGCCAACGGTGTCGAGTCGATCGGCGGCATCATGGGCGGTGAAGCCTCGGGCTGCGACGAGAGCACCACCGACGTGCTGATCGAATCGGCCCTCTGGGATCCGCGCAACATCGCCCGCACCGGCCGGCGCCTCGGCATCATCACTGACGCCCGCTACCGCTTCGAGCGCGGCGTCGATCCGGCTTTCGCCCTGCCGGGGCTCGACCTCGCCACCCGCCTCGTGGTCGACCTGTGCGGCGGTAGCCCGAGCGAAGCCACCATCGCCGGCGAGATTCCGGATCTCGACCGCGTCATCGACTTCCCCTGGACCGAGGTGCGGCGGCTCGCCGGCATCGAGCTGTCGCGGGCCGAGATGAAGGTGACCCTGGAGTCGCTCGGCTTCCACATCTCCGGCTCGGGTGATCGCGTAAAAGTGCTGCCGCCGTCCTGGCGGCCGGACGTGGAGGGCAAGGCCGACCTCGTCGAGGAGATCGTGCGCATCGCCGGCCTCGACCGGATCGAGCCGAAGCCGCTGCCGCGGATCGAGACGGTCGCGGTCGAGCCGATGCTGACCGTGCTGCAGCGGCGCGGGCGTCTCGCCAAGCGGGCGCTGGCGACCCGCGGCATGCTGGAGGCGGTGACCTATTCCTTCATCCCGCACGAGGACGCGACGTTGTTCGGCGGCGGCAAGCCGGATCTGGCGCTCGCCAACCCCATCGCCGCCGACCTCTCCGACATGCGCCCGAGCCTCGTGCCCGGCCTGCTGCGGGCGGCGCAGCGCAATGCCGACCGCGGCTTCCCCGACACCGCCCTGTTCGAGGTCGGCCAGTGCTTCGCCAGCGACGAGCCGGAGGGCCAATCCCTGCGCGCCGCCGGCCTGCGCCGCGGCACCGCCCGGCATGCCGGCGCCGGCCGCCACTGGAGCGGGGCCGCGGAGGCCGTCGATGCGTTCGAGGCGAAGGCCGACGCGCTGGCGCTGCTCGCCGCACTCGGCGTGCCGACCGGCGGGCTCCAGATCGTGGCCGGAGGCCCCGACTGGCTGCATCCCGGCCGCTCGGGCACGCTGCAGTTCGGCCCCAAGAACGTCGTCGGCCATTTTGGCGAGCCGCATCCGCGGCTCCTGAAGGCGATGGACCTCAAGGGCACGCTGGTGGCCTTCGAGATCACCCTCGACGCCCTGCCGCTGCCGCGCCACCGCCCGACCAAGGCGAAGCCCGCGCTGGCGCTCTCCGACCTCCAGGCGATCTCCCGCGACTTCGCCTTCGTCGTCCCCCGCGACGTGCCCGCCGCCGACATCCTGAAGGCGGCGCAAGGCGCCGAGCGCAAGATGATCACCGGCGTCGAGGTGTTCGACCTCTACGAGGGCGCCGGCATCCCGGAAGGATCGAAGTCGGTCGCGGTCGCGGTGCGGCTTCAGCCCTCCGAGCGCACGCTCACCGATGCTGAGATCGAGGCGGTGAGCGCCCGGATCGTCGCCGAGGTGTCGAAGAAGACCGGGGCGACGCTTCGGTCCTGACCGAGGCCGATCGAGGGAGAGGTGGCCATGGATGCGGAACTCGTCGCGGTCCTGACCGAGGAGACCCATCTCCCGGCCGAGGCCCTGAAGCGCGCCGCCCGGAACCCCGAGACGGTCGCCGAACCGGTTCTCGCCCTCCTCGAGCGGGCGGCGGAGGATGCCGACGCGATCGAGGACGAGGAGACCAACCTCCTGTTCTGGGGGCTGCACGCTCTGGCGGCCGCGCGCGACACGCGGGTCTTCCCGCCTCTGATGCGTCTGATGCGCCAGGACGGCGAGGCGGTCGACGGGCTTCTCGGCGACGCCGCGACCGAGACCCTGCCGGCAGTGATCGCCTCCACCTTCGACGGCGACACCGGGGCGCTCACCCGGCTGATCCTCGACAGCACCGCCGACGACTTCCTGCGCAATTCGGCCTTCAACGCGCTGGGCTTCCTGACGCGGCAGGGCCGGATTCCCCTCGCCGAGGCGGAAGCCCTGCTGGTGCGCTTCGACGAGGCGCGGGCGGCGGTCGAGGAAGCCCCCGCCTGGATCGGCTGGGAGGAAACGGTCGCCTATCTCGGCCTGACCGGTCTCGCCCCACGGGTGGAGGCGGCTCGGCGGGACGGGCGCATCACCGACGAGTTCAGCGACCTGCCTTGGTTCCGCAAGGCGCTCAGGCAGGCCAGCGCCGAGCCGCCGGATCTCGGGGCCTTCGATGCCCACCGCTACTGCTATCTCGACGATCCGGTGGCCGCACTCGCCTGGACCGCGGAATCCTACGGCCAGCCGGTCAAGAACCCGTTCAAGGATATCGGGCGCAACGATCCCTGCCCCTGCGGCTCGGGCAAGAAGTACAAGAAGTGCTGCCTCAACGCGGCTGAGGCGGGTGCCCCGCCGGTTCGACTGCCGGGCCAGTCCTGACCCCATCCCCGTTCAACGGGTTGTCCGGATCCCAGGCATAGTGCAGCGTCTCGAACCGCATCGAGCGGGCATCCACCATCAGTAGCCGCCCGACCAGGGGCTCGCCGAAGCCGGCCAGCGCCCGGATCACCTCCATCGCCATCAGCGAACCCATCACGCCTGCGAGCGCGCCGAGCACCCCGGCCTCGGCGCAGGGGGCGACGCTGCCCGGCGGCGGCGGGCTCGGGAACAGGCAGCGATAGGTCGGATTCGGCCGCCCGTCAGGGCCGGTCTCATGAGCGCGGATCGTGGTGAGCGAGCCATCGAAGGCGCCGAGCGCCGCCGTCACCAACGGCTTTTTGCCGGCAAAGCACGCGTCCGAGACGGCGTAGCGGGTCGAAAAATTGTCCGAACCGTCGGCGACGAGATCGTAATCCGCGAGCAGGGCCGGGGCGTTCTCCGGCGTCAGGCGGCAGGGATGAATTTCGACGCGCACATGCGGGTTGAGCCGGCCGACGGCGTCGGCCGCGCTCTCGACCTTCGGCCGGCCGACATCCGGCGTGCCGTGGATGACCTGCCGCTGCAGGTTCGAGAGCGAGACGGTGTCGTCGTCGACGATGCCGATCGTGCCGATGCCGGCGGCGGCCAGATACTGGATCAGCGGCGCGCCGAGCCCGCCCGCGCCGATGACGAGCACGCGCCCGGCCTTCAGCCGGGCCTGACCGGGGCCGCCCACCTCGCGCAGGACGAGGTGGCGGGCGTAGCGTTCGACTTCTTCGGAGGAGAGGGCCATGCCAAGCCATGTAGGCGCCTCGGGCGGGTAGCGGAAGCGGCGGCGGCTCTGCTGCGCGAAGGGCAGGCCCGTGTTACGGCTCGCGCTTCGACGACGAGTCGCTGCTTCCCGTCCCAATCCCTCATCCTGCGGTGCCGGAGCGTAGCGAAGGCCTCGAAGGGTGCTCCGGGAATCGCGCGGATTCCGGAGGATCCTTCGAGGCCCGCTGACGCGGGCACCTCAGGATGAGGGACAGAATGGGAGGAGCCGTCCATCCGAGCCATGGGGCCGCCCTTGTCCGACACCACCCCCCTCGCCCTCGCCCAGGCGCTGATCCGCTGCCCCTCCGTCACCCCGGAGGAGGGCGGCGCGCTGTCGTTCCTGACGGACGTTCTCTCGCGTGCGGGCTTCTCCGTCGAGCGCCCCGTCTTCTCCGAGCCCGGCACGCCGGCCATCGAGAACCTCTACGCGCGGATCGGCACGGCAGAGCCAGTTCTCGTCTTCGCCGGCCATACCGACGTGGTGCCGCCGGGCGAGGTCACGTCCTGGACCCACGGGCCGTTCTCCGGGGAGGTCGCGGACGGCTTCCTGTACGGCCGCGGCGCCGTGGACATGAAGGGCGGCATCGCCTGCATGCTCGCCGCGACGCTGGCCTTTCTCGACCGGCACGGACCGGATTTCGGCGGCTCCATCGCCTTCCTCGTCACCGGCGACGAGGAGGGGCCGGCGGTCAACGGCACCGTCAAGCTGCTGGATTGGGCGCGCGCCCGGGGGGAGCGCTTCGACCATTGCCTGCTCGGCGAGCCGACGAATCCGGAAACGCTCGGCGAGATGATCAAGATCGGCCGGCGCGGCTCGCTCACGGGGCGCATCACCGTGCACGGGCGCCAGGGCCACGTCGCCTATCCGCACCGGGCTGAGAACCCGATCCCCGGCCTGCTTCGCCTCGCCTCGGCCTTGGTCGCCGAGCCGCTCGACGACGGCACCGCGCATTTCGACGCCTCGAACCTCGAATTCACGACGGTCGATGTCGGCAACCCCGCCACCAACGTGATCCCGGCCTCGGCGAGAGCCGTGTTCAACGTGCGCTTCAACGACGACTGGACGGCGGACTCGCTCGGCGCCGAGATCCGGCGGCGCCTGGAGGCGGCGGCCGGCAACGCGGTGCGCTTCAGCCTCGACCTCCAGCCCTCGAATTCTCCCGCCTTCCTGACCCAGCCCGACGCCTTCGTCGATCTCGTGGCGGGGGCGATCGAGGCCGAGACCGGACGGCGCCCGGCGCTCTCGACCACGGGCGGCACCTCGGACGCGCGCTTCATCAAGGATGCCTGCCCGGTGATCGAGTTCGGGCTCGTCGGGCGGACCATGCACGAGACCGACGAGCGGGTGGCGGTGGCGGATCTCGACCGGCTGACCGCGATCTACGGGCGGGTGCTGTCGGCCTACTTCCCGTCGTAGTCCACGCCGACGAAGGTCAGCCCGCAGGCCGGCGCCAGCGGGCCGCAGCGATGCTTGGCCCTGGTCGCCAAGATCTCCGCCACGTCGTCGGCGGAGAGGCGACCGCAGCCGGCGAGCATCAGCGTGCCGGCCATGGCCCGCACCTGATGATGCAGGAAGGAGCGGGCCGAGGTCGCGATCACGATCTCCTCGAAGAGGCCCATGGGCTGGCGCGTCACGTCGAGCTGTTCGAGCGTGCGCACGGGCGAGTTCGCCTGACATTCGGCAGCACGGAAGGCGGAAAAGTCGTGGCGTCCGAGGAGGCGCTGCGCAGCGGCGTGCATCAGGTTGGCATCGAGTGGCCAGGGCACGTGCCAGACATGGGCGCGGGTGAGCGCGGAGGGGCTGCGCCGGTTGAGGATGCGGTAGCGGTAGTGGCGGCGGATTGCCGAATGCCGCGCGTCGAACGCCTGTGTGACGACCTCGGCCGAGAGGATGGAGACCGGCTGCGGGCGCAGATGCGCGTTGAGCGCGTCGCGCACGGTGTCGGTGCGCCAGTCCTTGGCGAGGTCGAGATGGGCGACCTGATGGATCGCGTGCACGCCCGCATCGGTGCGGCCGGCACAGGTCAGCCGCACCGCCTCGCCGGAGAAGCGGGTGACGGCGGTCTCGATCGCCGCCTGCACGGTCGGGTCGTCGGCCTGCCGCTGCCAGCCGCAGAACGGTCCGCCGTCATACTCGATGACGAGCTTGTAGCGGGGCATCAGGCGTGCGCGCTCACGCGAAGGACGCTCCCGCCGCCAGCCGCGCCCCGCGCAGGAAGTCTTCGCCCGTGGCGACCCCGCCCTTGCCGGCCCGGCGCAGTTCGAGAAGCCGCACCGCGCCGGTGCCGCAGGCCACGGTGCAGGCAGCGTCGAGCAGCGTGCCCGGCGCGCCGGAGCCATCATGGGCAAGCGCCCGCAGCACCTTCACGCGCTCCGGTCCCTTGCCGAGATCGGCCTCGAAATAGGCGCCCGGAAACGGCGACAGCCCGTTGATGTGGCGCGCGACCTCCGCCGCTGGGCGCGACCAGTCGATCCGTGCCTCTTCGTTGGTGATCTTGTGGGCGTAGACCACACCCTCCTCGGACTGCGGCGTGAAGGTCAGGCCGTCCCGCCCCAGCGCCCGGATCGCCCGCCCCATCAGGTCGGCCCCGAGCGGCATCAGCGCGTCGTGCAGCTCGCCCGCGGTCATGCCCTCGGAGATCGGAACCCGCGCCTCCATCGCCACCGGCCCGGTATCGAGCCCGGCCTCCATCCGCATCACGCCGACGCCGCTCTCGGCATCGCCCGCCATCACCGCCCGCTGGATCGGCGCCGCCCCGCGCCAGCGCGGCAGCAGCGAGCCGTGCAGGTTGAGGCAGCCGAAGCGCGGCGCGTCGAGGATCGTTTGCGGCAGCAGCATGCCGTAGGCGACGACGACCGCGACCTCCGCCCCGTGCCCGGCGAAGGTCTCGGCGGCCTCCCCGCTTTTCAGCGTCGCCGGCGTCAGCACGGGGATGCCGAGCGCCTCGGCGCGGGCATGAACGGGCGAGGGCTTGAGCGCCATGCCGCGGCCGGCCTTGGCCGGGGCGCGGGTATAGACGGCCGCAAGGGAGTGGCCGTCGGCGTGGAGACGGTCCAGGGTGGGGACGGCAAAGTCCGGTGTCCCCATGAAGACGATGCGCATCGGATCCCGTCAGGCGGCGTCGCGCTTGGCCGCCTTGGCGAACTTCTTCATCACCCGGTCGCGCTTGAGCTTCGACAGGTGGTCGATGAACAGCACGCCGTTAAGATGGTCGATCTCGTGCTGGAGGCAGGTGGCGAGCAGGCCGTCGGCCTCCTGCTCCACCGTCTCGCCGTCGAGGGTCATGTAGCGCACCCGGACGCGGTCCGGCCGCTCGACCTCGCCGTAGAATTCGGGGATCGAGAGGCAGCCCTCGTCGTAGACCCGCTTCTCTTCCGAAGACCAGACGATCTCCGGGTTGATGTAGACGGTCGGGTTCTTCGCGTTCTCGTCCTTCGAGGTGTCGATGGTGACGACACGCTTGGCCACACCGATCTGGATCGCAGCGAGCCCGACGCCGGGGGCGTCGTACATCGTCTCGATCATGTCGCGGGCGAGCGTGCGGATCTCGTCGGTGACCGCGCTGACCGTCTCGGAGATGAGGCGCAGCTGCGCATCGGGCAGGATGACGAGAGGGCGGACGGTCATGGCTTCCGGGCCGAAAATGGGTAGGGGAGTTCGAACGCGTGCGAAAACGCGTCCCTCAGCCGGAGATAGGCGGCGGCGCGGGGACGGTCAAATGCCGACGGACGGTGCGCGGTCAGAGATTCAGGCGCTTGAAGACGGGTTCGGGGATCGCTGCGATCACCGCCATGACGAGGCGCCAGATCTTGCGCACGTAGACGACATCGCCGCCCCCTTGCGCGGCGGCGTAGACCGCCTGCCCGACCTCGGAGGGCTCGCCGGTCAGGAGGGGCGGCAGGCGCAGGCCGCGGGTCATCCGGGTGCGCACGAAGCCCGGCTTCACCGTCACCACCCGCACCCCGCTCTTGGCCAGGCGGTTGCGCAGACCGGAGAGGAAGGCGGTGAAGCCGGCCTTGCCGGCGCCGTAGACGTAGTTCGAGCCGCGGCCGCGGTCGCCGGCCACCGAACTGATCCCGACAATGGCGCCGCTTCCACGCGCGGCGAAACGCTCGGCGATGAGGCCGAGCAGCAGGGATGGTCCCAGGAAATTCGTCCGCATCACCCCCTCGGCATGGGTGGGATCGACCTCGGCCCGCCCCTGGTCGCCGAGCTCGCCGACCGCGCAGACCACGGTGTCGGGCAGCGCCGGCAGCCCGTCGAGCCATGCTGCGAAGGAGTCCGTCTCGAGGATGTCGAGGCGCAGCAGCCCGACCTCGGCCCGGTGGCGCGCGACGAGGTCGTCGGCGTTGCGCTGCGCCCGCTCCGGGTCGCGCGCCGCCAGCAGGATGCGCCAGCCGGCCTGCGCGTAGCGCGCGGCCACGGCGTGGCCGATATCGGAGGTGGCCCCGACGAGGAGCAGGGTTCCGGCCATCACATTCCCAGGCGCACGGAGAGGCGGGAGGCGAGCACTCCTTCGGCGCCGAGCTGCCGGCGGAGATCTCGGAAGGTGGGGAGGGCCGGGTAGCCCGCCTCGAAGGTCTCGCGGCTCTGCCGGGCATCCTTGGCGAGGTAGAGCCGTCCACCCGCGGCGACGACGCTCCGGTCGAGTTCGTCGAGCAGGGCGAAGGTCGCCGCGTTCGCCGGCAGGTCGAGGGCCAGGGTGTAGCCGTCGATCGGGAAGGACAGCCCGCCGCCGCCGGGACCGAGCCGCTTGAGCACCGCCAGCGGCGAGGCGGTGCCGAGGCGGGCGACCCGGTCGAGCATCCCGGACAGCACGGCTTCGGCACCGCGCCGGGGCACGACGCATTGGTGCTGCACGAATCCGCGCGCCCCGTAGAGGCGGTTCCAGGCCGCGAGCCCGTCGAGGGGGAAGAAGTAGCTGTGCCACGGCACGAGGCCCGAGGCGCCGGCCGCCGCCCCGCGCCGGAAGTACAGCGCGTTGAAGGCCGTGACCGAGGCGCGGTTCAGGGTCCAGGCCGGCAATCCCGGCGGCACCGTGAGCCGACCGTGGGCCGGGATCGGAAACGGGTCGCGTCCGGCAGCGAGGCAGGCCTGCCGGCCGGCATGCTCGCCGCGATAGACGAGGCCGCGTCCGAGGGAGGCCCCGCGGGCGAGGCAGTCGATCCAGGCGACCGAGTAGGTCGCCGCGTCGTCCTCCTCCAGCGCCCGCAGCATCGCCGAAAGGTCGGCGGCGACGCGGGTCTGCTGGCAGATCCAGCCGCTCTCCACCGGCCGCAGGCGGAAGGTCGCGTCGAGGATCGTGCCGGTCAGCCCCATCCCGCCGAGCGTGAGGGCGAAGAGATCGGGGTTCTGGTCGCGCGAGCAGCGGCGCGGGACGCCGTCGGGCGTCAGCAGGGTCAGGGCCTCGACATGGGCGCCGAAGCCGCCCTCGCGGTGGTGGTTCTTGCCGTGGACGTCGGAGGCGATCATCCCGCCCAGCGTCACGAACTGCGTGCCGGGCACGACCGGCGGGAAGAAGCCCCGCGGCAGGAAGGTGCGGACGATGTCGGCCAGCGTCACGCCGGCCTCGGCCCGCAGCCGCCCGGTGGCGGGATCGAAGCCGCGCAGCCGGTCGAGGGCGCCGGTCAGGACCGTGGTGCGCTGGCCGACGGCCGCGTCGCCATAGGCGCGGCCGGCACCGCGGGCGATCACGCCGCGCCGGCCACGCAGGAGCATGGGCAGGGTCCCGGGCGCATCGGCCGCCAGGATCTCGCTGGCCGCGCGGGGATAGCGGCCCCAGCCGGAGAGCGTGCGCAGGCTTTGCGCCTCCGGGCCGGCTTCGGCGAGGGCAGGGGTCGCGAGCATGACCGACCCTCAGGCGGGGACCGGACCGGCCGGCCCGACCCCGGTCCCGACCGCAGCGGTCACGGTCGTGGTCGCAGCCTGCTCCCGGCGCAGGATGCGCCAGATCAGCGCGAGCAGGAGAAGGAAGGGCGGGGCAGCCAGCGAGATTCCGACGGGGAATGTCAGGGCCGTTCCATCCAGCCCCCCATGCAGCGGCGTCGCCGCGAGGCCGTAGCCGCCCACGATCCAGCCGAGACCGAGCAGGACAAGCGTCTCCCCGCGGCGCGCCTGCCGGAGGAGGTCCGGCAGCAGCAGGGCGAGGGCGACGCCGTAGAGCGGCAGGTCGTAGTCGTAGGCGTAGGGGCTGACGAACAGGCTCGCCAGCACGGCGAGACCGACGACCTGCCGCCGCGGCATCCCCTTCCAGAGGGCGAGCGGGATCAGGCCGAGAACCGCGACCGCGGTCGCGCCCTGTGCGGCGAGCGCCAGGGCGGCCGGCAGATCGAGGCTGCGCAGCCAGGCATAGACCGAGACCATCCGAAAGAGCGGGTAGGCGCCCGCGGCCAGAAACGCCTTGGCCTCGTCGACGCCGCCGAGGAAGGCCGGCCAGATCGCGGGGCCGAGCACGGCGGTGGAGAGGGCCAGGGCGAGCGCGGCCGTCGCGGCGACCAGCGCGAGGCATCGCCAGCGGCGCAGCACGAGGGCGCCGACCGCGAGGCCGACCGCGAGATGCGGCTTGATCACCATCAGACCGAGCGGCAGGCCGGCCAGCGTCCGCTCGCCGAGGAGCCCCAGGCTGGCCAGCCCGATCAGCGTGCCCGTGAGAAAGCCGTTCTGGCCGCCGGCCACCGCGACGAACAGGGCCGGCGCGAGCGCGACGATGACCGTGGCGAAAAGCGGGCCGGCGATCCGGCGCAGGACGAGCAGGTAGGCCGCGAGGGTCGCGCCGGCGAAGACGAGGTAGGCGAGGCCGATCGGCAGGGGGGCGAGGGCCGCCACCACGAGGTTGAAGGGCGGCGGATAGGTCCAGGGCAGGAAGGCCTGATCGCCGGTGAGCGCCTGCTGCGCCTCCAGCAGGGCCGGGAGATGGTAGGCCTGGGCGATATCGCCCCGCCACACCATCCGGCCGGCGATGTGGAAGGCGTCGAAATCCGTCAGTTCCTGGGCGGGAAGAAGCCCGGCGTAGCGCAGCGCCTTGCTGAGCATGACCGCGGCGAGGCTCAGGAGGAGCATCCGCACCACGAAGGGCGTGGCCAGCCTCTCGTGAAGTCTCGGTGCGCGGCCCGGATCTTGTTCCGGTCGGAGATCCATCATGGTCGAGCCGAGGCGGTCGGTGCGGGAAAGACTGTCTTCGGCACAGCCGCGCCGGTCCGCGACCAGACTTGTCACGGCGCGATTTAAGAAGCCGTTACGGGTTCCTTCCGAGCCAAGAGCGCCCAGCCTTCAGGAAAGGCCGGCTTCGTTTGCGCGAAGACCGTCCTCAGAACGCCGTGCGGCTGCGGATCGCCGCCGTCAGCGTGCCCTCGTCGAGGTAATCGAGCTCGCCGCCGACCGGCACGCCGTGGGCGAGGCGCGTGATCGTCAATCCGAGAGGCTTGAGCGATTCGGTGACGTAGTGGGCCGTGGTCTGGCCATCGACGGTGGCGTTCAGCGCCAGGATGATCTCCTTCACTCCCGGCTCGCTCGCCCGCTCCACGAGGCGGCCGATGGTGAGGTGCTCGGGCCGCACGCCGTCCAGCGCCGAGAGCACGCCGCCGAGCACATGGTAGCGCGCCTTGACCGCCCCTGAGCGCTCCAGCGCCCAGAGATCGGAGACGTCCTCGACCACGACGAGGGTGGTGGGATCGCGCGTCTCGTCCCGGCAGATCGTGCAGGGCTCGCTGGTATCGAGGTTGCCGCAGGAGCGGCAGACGACGATGCGCTCGGCCGCGATCCGCATCGCGTCGGCCAGGGGGGCGAGCAGGGTCTCGCGCTTCTTGATGAGCTGGAGCGCGGCGCGGCGGGCGGAGCGGGGCCCGAGGCCCGGCATCCGTCCCAGAAGCTGGATCAGGCGCTCGATCTCGGGGCCGGCGACGGCTTGGGGCATGCGGGGACGATACGGCTGTGGCTGAGGAAGGGCGGCGGGCGCACGCCCTCACATAAGCCTTCCGCCGGGATTTTGCCCGTTCAGGATCGCGACAGCCCGGCCGTCCCATGAAGAGCCGGCGTGCAAATTTTATTTGAACCCATACCAAGGATTAGTTGACGGCCAAGCCGGAGACCGATCCATTGAGGGCGGGGCGGTGAACCTGCGTGCGGCGGCCCTGACCGACCGCACGGACGCCCCGCCAGAACACGCGAAACAGCCGGACAGACCGGCGCGACGGCGCGATCAGGGGCCGTGAGGGAGGAAGTACCCGTGAAGACCATCGGCGAATTCAACGCGGCCCACGGTCCGGAGGCGATCGGCCTGACCGATCTCGCCGCCGTGCACTGGAACCTCGAAGCGCCCCGCCTCTACGAGGAGGCCCTGCGCCGCGGCGAGGCGCAGCTCGCCCGCGGCGGTGCGCTGGTCGCGACCACCGGCAGCCATACCGGCCGCTCGCCCAAGGACAAGTACGTGGTGCGCGACGCCGGCACCGAGAACGAGATCTGGTGGGACAACAACGGCTCGATCACGCCGGAGCAGTTCGCGACCCTGCTCGAGGATTTCCGCGCTCATGCGCAGGGCAAGGAGCTGTTCGCCCAGGATCTCTACGGCGGCGCCGATCCGGCCCACCGGGTGCAGGCGCGGGTCTATACCGAGCTCGCCTGGCACTCCCTGTTCATCCGCAACCTGCTGATCCGCCCGGAGCGCGACGCGCTGAGCGGTTACGTGCCGGAACTGACGATCATCGACCTGCCGAGCTTCCAGGCCGACCCGGCCCGGCACGGCTGCCGCTCCAAGACCGTGATCGCCATCGACTTCTCGCAGAAGATCGTGCTGATCGGCGGCTCGGCCTATGCCGGCGAGATGAAGAAGTCGGTCTTCACTTACCTCAATTATGTGCTTCCCGGCGCGGGCGTGATGCCGATGCACTGCTCGGCCAATGCCAGCCTCGATGAGACCGGCGATTCGGCCCTGTTCTTCGGCCTGTCGGGCACCGGCAAGACCACGCTCTCCAACGATTCCTCGCGCCAGCTGATCGGCGACGACGAGCACGGCTGGAGCCGGGACGGCATCTTCAACTTCGAGGGCGGCTGCTACGCCAAGACCATCCGGCTCTCGCGCAACGCCGAGCCGGAGATCTACGCCACCACCGAGCGCTTCGGCACGGTGATGGAGAACGTCGTCATCGACCCGCTCACCCGCGTGCCGGACTTCGACGAAGCCTCGCTCACGGAAAACACCCGCTGCGCCTACCCGCTCGACTTCATCGCGAATGCCAGCGCCACCGGCCGGGCCGGGCATCCGAAGAACATCGTGATGCTGACCTGCGACGCCTTCGGCGTGATGCCGCCGATCGCCAAGCTCACCGGCGCCGAGGCGATGTACCACTTCCTCTCGGGCTACACCGCCAAGGTGGCCGGAACCGAGCGCGGCCTGACCGCGCCGGAGGCGACCTTCTCCACCTGTTTCGGCGCACCGTTCATGCCGCGCCACCCGAGCGTCTACGGCAACCTGCTGCGGGAGCTGATGGCCGAGCACGGCGTCGATTGCTGGCTCGTCAATACCGGCTGGACCGGCGGCGGAGTCGGCACCGGGCGGCGCATGCCGATCCGCGTCACCCGCCGCCTGCTCTCGGCGGCGCTCGACGGCTCGCTGGCGCAGACCGAATTCCGTCGTGACCCGTATTTCGGCTTCTCGGTGCCGGTCGAGGTGCCCGGCGTCGAGACGCAGGTGCTCTCGCCGGTCGAGACCTGGACCAACAAGGCGGCGTTCGCCGAGACCGCCACGCGCCTCGTCACGATGTTCCGCGAGAACTTCAAGCGCTTCGAGAACCACGTCGATGCCGACGTGCGCGCCGCCGAGCCGGTCACCGCGCCGATCGCGGCCTGAGCGATCACCGCCCCTCCCCGCGCGAGCGGGGAGGGAACGAGGGCCTCAATCGACCTGATCGGCGTAGACGGCCTCGGCGCCCATGCCCTCTTCGAGCATCATCCGGGCCCGCGCCCGCAGCTTCTCCGTCTCGCTCTTGAGCTGGCCGCAGGCCGCGAGGATGTCGCGCCCGCGCGGGGTGCGCACCGGCGAGGCGTAGCCGGCGTTGAACACGATCTCGGAGAAGCGCTCGATCCGCTCCCAGTCCGAGCACTCGTATTTCGAGCCGGGCCAGGGGTTGAACGGGATCAGGTTGATCTTGGCCGGGATGCCCTTCAGGAGCCGCACCAGGGCGCGGGCATCGGCGTCCGAATCGTTGACGCCTTTCAGCATCACGTACTCGAAGGTGATGCGCCGGGCGTTGCTGAGGCCCGGATAGTTGCGGCAGGCGTCGAGCAGCTGCGCGATCGGGTACTTGCGGTTCAGCGGCACCAGCTCGTCGCGCAGCTCGTCGCGCACGGCGTGGAGCGAGATCGCCAGCATGGCGTTGGCCTCGAGCCCCAGCCGCTCGATCTGCGGCACCACGCCGGAGGTCGAGACGGTGATGCGCCGGCGCGACAGGCCGAGGCCCTCCTGGTCCGACATCACCGCGATGGCGTCGATGACCGCGTCGAGATTGTAGAGCGGCTCGCCCATGCCCATGAACACGATGTTGGTGACGAGCCGGCCGGCCTCACCCCCGTCCTTGCCCGGCATCTGGCCGGTGAAGTCGCCGAGCGCGTCGCGGGCGACGACGAGCTGCGCGACGATCTCCGCGGTCGAGAGGTTGCGCACGAGGCGCTGCGTGCCGGTGTGGCAGAACGAGCAGGTGAGGGTGCAGCCGACCTGGGACGAGACGCAGAGCGTGCCGCGATCGTCGCCGGGGATGTAGACGCACTCGATCTCGGCGCCGCGGTTGTGGTCGTGTGCGCCGGTGGGCGCCATGCGCAGCAGCCACTTGCGGGTGCCGTCGCGCGAGACCTGCTCGGTGACGACCTCCGGCCGGTCGAGGGTGAAGTGCTGCGCGAGCTGCGCCTTCAGCCCCTTGCCGACATTGGTCATCTCGGCAAAGTCGCGGGCGCCGCGCACGTAGAGCCAGTGCCAGATCTGGCTCACCCGCATCCGCGTCTCGCGCTCGGGCACGCCGATGCCGATGAGCGCCTGCTTGAGCCCCTCGCGGGTCAGGCCGACGAGGGAGGCCTTGCGGCCGGGCACGGTCGAGAGGGCGGTGACCTCGGGGGCCTTCTCGATTGCGGGGAGGGCGCGCGGTGCGCCCGGGGCGGAGTCGAACGACGCCGTCGCCATGGCTCAGGACCTTAGGAAGCTGGAACGGCTCCCATATAGGCGCATTCGGGCGGGAACGCGACTGCGCCCGCTCCAAACCTCCCGTGCATGGGGCTGGGGAGGTTCAGCCCCCCAGTTCCGCCTCCAGGAACGCCCGCACCTCGGCCGCGTCGATTCCCGGCGCGATGAAGCTCTGGCCGATGCCGCGGGCGAGGATGAAGGTGAGCTGGCCGTCGCGGACCTTCTTGTCCTGGGCCATGGCGTCGAGGAGCGCGTCGGGGTCGCCGCAGCCGCCGGGCACCTGCTGCAGGCGCGTCGGCAGGCCGGTCAGCGCGAGATGGTTGGCCACCCGCCCCGCATCCTGGCCGGGAGAGAGGCCGAGGCGCGCCGAGAAGCGGAAGGCGAGGGCCAGCCCGATCGCGACGCCCTCGCCGTGGACGAGGCGGGCCGCGTCGTAGCCGGTCAGCCGCTCCAGGGCGTGGCCGAAGGTGTGGCCGAGATTGAGCAGCGCCCGCTCGCCGTCCTCGCGCTCGTCGCGGGTCACGACCCCGGCCTTGGCGCGGCAGCAGGCGGCGACCGCCTCGTCGCGCTCCGGACCGCCGGAGAAGATGCCGGCCCAGTTCGCCTCGCACCACTCGAAGAACTCGGCGTCTCCGATCAGGCCGTACTTGGCGACCTCGGCGTAGCCCGCCCGCATCTCGCGCTCCGAGAGCGTGTCGAGGGTCGCCGTATCGGCGAGAACGAGGCGCGGCTGGTGGAAGGCCCCGATCAGATTCTTTCCCAGAGGCGAGTTGATTCCGGTCTTGCCGCCGACGGAAGAATCAACCTGAGCGAGCAAAGTCGTGGGCACCTGGACGAAGCGCACGCCGCGGCGCAGGGAGGCCGCCGCGAAGCCGGCGAGATCGCCGACCACGCCGCCGCCGAGCGCCACCACGAGGTCGCCGCGCTCGATCCTCGCGGCCAACAAACCGTCGCAGACGCGGGCAAACTCGGAATAACTCTTCGAGGCCTCCCCCGGCGGTACCGTGATAATCCCGCAGCGCAGACCGGCGGCCTCGAGGCTCGCCCGCACGCGCTCGCTGTAGAGGCCGGCGACCGTCTCGTCGGTGACGATGCCGGCGGCGCGGGCGCCGAGATCCCGCGCCTCCGCCCCCACCGTGTCGATGAGGCCGCGGCCGATGCGGATGTCGTATTCGCGCCCTCCCGAGAGGGGAACATTCACGCGCGAGGGTTGTTTCTGCATGGAAAATGTCAAATGTTGCTTTCGGGGCACGCTGGACGGATTGATGTGCACGTCGAGAGCCTCCATCACGTCCTCCACCACGCGGTCGTGGGACACCTCGCGGGACAGGACCGTGACATCAGCCTGGGCGTAGACCGGATGGCGCACCTCCATCAGCGCGCGCATGGTCGCCTCCGGATCCTCGGTCTGGAGCAGGGGGCGCGTGTTGCGCTTGCGCACGCGGCGCATCAGCACGTCGAGATCGGCCTTCAGCCAGACCGAGATGCCGCCCTCGGCGATCCGCGCCCGCGTCGCCTCGCGCATGAAGGCGCCGCCGCCGGTCGCCAGCACCATCGGCCCCTCGCGCAGCAGGCGCGCGATCACGCGCTCCTCGCCCTCGCGGAAGCTCGCCTCGCCGTAGATCGCGAAGATGTCGGCGATGGTGAGCTTGGCCGCCGCCTCGATTTCGTGATCGGCATCCTTGAACATCAGCCCGAGGCGGCTGGCGAGACGGCGCCCGACGGTGCTCTTGCCCGCCCCCATCAGACCGACGAGCACGATCGACCGGGTCCCAAGGCCGCGGCGCAGGCGTGCTTCAATCGGTTCACCGGGCGGCGCCGCCGGCAGCAGGGGGACGGTCATCGGGCGGTCATAGACGGTTTTGCGGATGCGGCGAAGCGTCGGGTATCGCCGTCCACGCCCGGCCGGAAGTCCCTAAATCGCGCCCTGCGTGCATTCCGAGCGGGATCCGCACAAAAACCCGGACCGGCAGGGGTTGCAAAGTGCCGCGTGGGCAGGAAGGCTCGTACGCGAGCGCGTGGGACGGCACCGCTCTCGACTCGGCATGCCTGCAGGTGTGCGGGGTCGAGTGCCCCCACGCTTAATGTCTCTGTGCCAGGAAAGTCATGTTGCCGTACGGATCCGTTTCCCTTCCCGTCACCCTGACCGACAGCGAGAGGGAGGCGAGCGATCCAGTCTCCGATCCGCGCATCGGCCCGCCCCGCCCTCAGCGCCTCAGCGGCCCGGCCGCCCGCGCCAGACCCACGCCGGTCTCGACGGATGCGCGGCTGCTCGCCATCGCCACGGAACACCTGACCCGGCTCGGCCCCAAGCGGGTGACCGTGGTGGCGGTCGCGGCGGAGGCCGGCATGACCCATGCCAACGTCTACCGCTACTTCCCCTCCAAGGACGCCCTGCTCGACGCCGTGGCCGGGCGCTGGCTGCGCGACCTCGAGACCAAGCTCGCCGGCATCGCCGACGCGCCCGATCCGGCCGACGACAAGATCGAGCGCTTCATCAGCGCGCTCGCCAGTGCCCAGAGCGAGATGCTGTCGCGCGAGCCGAACCTGTTCGCCGTGCATCTCGACGCCACCGTCGCCTCCCGCCCGATCGCCCGCCGCCACCGCGTGCGGCTGCGCGCCCTGGTCGAGCGCGTGGTGGAGGAAGGCATCGGCACCGGGGTCTTCGCCGCGCGCGACCGCGAGCGCGCCATCGCCGTCATCTTCGATGCCAGCTACCGCTTCACTCATCCGGTGGCGATCCAGCACGACGCGGACGTGCCCCGCGACCTGCTCGATGCCCGGCTCAGCGCCGTTATCCAGTCGATCCAGCGCGCCCTGCGGACCGGAACTTTCTGAATTACGAATATGTTTCCGGCGCTGCATCGCGGCGTGGCCGTACCCGCGTACAATGACAGATTGGGAATCCTGTCACCAAACCCTTGCCGACTGTCCTTCGTCGTCCGCCCCGAGTGCAAACGACTGATTTTGAAAGCTTTTCTCGAGCAATTGGCGCGCCGAAACGTTCACTGGCCCTGATCCAGCCTCACCCACCTGAACCTTCGTCGGGTTGAAGCCCTGTGGCTTTTCCGCCAAACACCGCCCCCATCAGAATTGATCGGCGAAGGTTCGGCCGCAGCGCACCATCCGCGACATCGCCGACACGTTTTTTCGAACCGTCGCGAATTCCGACCGGAGGCTAGACCATCCATGGCACGCAGCAAGATCGCGCTCATCGGAGCCGGGCAGATCGGCGGCACGCTCGCCCATCTCGCGGGCCTCAAGGAACTCGGTGACGTGGTGCTGTTCGACATCGTCGACGGCGTGCCGCAGGGCAAGGCGCTCGACATCGCCGAATCCGCCCCGGTCGACGGCTTCGATGCCAAGTATTCGGGCGCCAGCGACTATTCGGCGATCGCCGGCGCCGACGTGGTGATCGTCACCGCGGGCGTGCCGCGCAAGCCCGGCATGAGCCGCGACGATTTGATCGGCATCAACCTTAAGGTGATGGAAGCGGTCGGCGCCGGCATCAAGGAACATGCCCCGAACGCCTTCGTGATCTGCATCACCAACCCGCTCGACGCGATGGTGTGGGCGCTGCAGAAGTTTTCCGGATTGCCGACCAACAAGGTGGTGGGCATGGCGGGTGTGCTGGACTCGGCGCGGTTCCGCCACTTCCTCGCGGAAGAATTCGGCGTCTCGGTGGAGGACGTGACCGCCTTCGTGCTCGGCGGCCACGGCGACGACATGGTGCCGCTGACCCGATACTCGACGGTGGCCGGCGTGCCGCTGACCGATCTGGTCAAGCTCGGCTGGACGACCCAGGAGCGGCTCGACGCCATGGTCGAGCGGACCCGCAAGGGCGGCGGCGAGATCGTCAACCTGCTCAAGACCGGCTCGGCCTTCTACGCGCCGGCGGCCTCCGCCATCGCCATGGCCGAGAGCTATCTGCGCGACAAGAAGCGGGTGCTGCCCTGCGCCGCCTATCTCGACGGCCAGTACGGCATCGACGGCCTCTATGTCGGCGTGCCGGTGGTGATCGGCGAGAACGGCGTCGAGCGGGTCCTCGAAGTGACGTTCGACGAAGCCGAGAAGGCGATGTTCGAGAAGTCGGCCAACTCCGTGAAGGGCTTGATCGCGGCCTGCCAAGGCATCAACGACAAGCTCGCCTGATCAGAGCGGATGGCGCATGACCGGGAGCGAAGGGGAGGCCGCGGCGGCCTCTGCCCGCTCGGCGGATCCATTCGCCAGGCGCCACTCACTACTCGCTTCGAGGGGTTTCGATGAACATCCACGAATACCAGGCCAAGGCTGTCCTCAAGGAGTTCGGCCTGCCGGTCTCCCGCGGTGTGGCGATCTTCAAGCCGGAGGAGGCGGCCGCCGCGGCCGACGAGCTCGGCGGCCCGGTCTGGGTGGTGAAGTCGCAGATCCACGCGGGCGGGCGCGGCAAGGGCACCTTCAAGGGCGCGCCCGCGGGCGCCAAGGGCGGCGTGCGCGTCACCAAGTCCAAGGATGAGGTGGTGCAGTTCGCGTCCGAGATGCTCGGTGCGACCCTGGTGACGGTGCAGACCGGCGAGGCCGGCAAGCAGGTCAACCGCCTCTACATCGAGGAAGGCGCCTCGATCGCCGCCGAATTCTACCTGTCGATGCTGGTGGACCGCGAGACCGGCCGCGTCGCCTTCGTCGTCTCGACGGAAGGCGGCATGGATATCGAGCAGGTCGCCCACGACACCCCTGAGAAGATCGTCACCTTCTCGGTCGATCCGGCCACCGGCATCATGCCCCATCACGGCCGCGCCGTCGCCAAGGCGCTGGGTCTCTCGGGCCCTCAGGCCAAGGAAGCGGGGGCGCTCACCGAGAAGCTCTACGCGGCCTTCACGGCCAAGGACATGAGCATGCTGGAGATCAACCCGCTGGTGCTCACCGGCGACGGTGGCCTCAAGTGCCTCGACGCCAAGATCTCCTTCGACTCGAACGCCCTCTACCGCCACCCGGACATCGTGGCGCTGCGCGACGAGACCGAGGAGGACGCCAAGGAGATCGAGGCCTCGAAGTACGACCTCGCCTACATCGCGTTGGACGGCACGATCGGCTGCATGGTCAACGGCGCCGGCCTCGCCATGGCGACGCTCGACATCATCAAGCTCTACGGTGAAGAGCCGGCAAACTTCCTCGATGTCGGCGGCGGCGCGAGTGAGGAAAAGGTCACTGCGGCCTTCAAGATCATCACCGCCGACCCGCAGGTGAAGGGCATCCTCGTCAACATCTTCGGCGGGATCATGAAGTGCGACGTCATCGCCCGCGGCGTGATCGCGGCGGTGAAGGCGGTCGGCCTCGAGGTGCCGCTCGTCGTGCGCCTGGAGGGCACCAATGTCGAGGAGGGCAAGGAGATCATCCGGAACTCCGGCCTCAACGTCATCCCCGCGGACGATCTCGACGACGCCGCGCAGAAGATCGTCGCCGCGGTGAAGAAGGGCTGAGCTGACCGATGTCCATCCTGATCGACCAGAACACGAAGGTCATCTGCCAGGGCTTCACCGGCAAGAACGGCACCTTCCACTCCGAGCAGGCCATCGCCTACGGCACCAAGATGGTCGGCGGCACGAGCCCGGGTAAGGGCGGCTCGACCCATCTCGGCCTGCCGGTGTTCGACACCGTGGCCGAGGCGCGCGAGGCCACCGGCGCCGACGCCTCGGTCGTCTACGTGCCGCCGCCCGGCGCCGCGGACGCGATCTGCGAGGCGATCCAGGCCGAGATCCCGCTGATCGTCTGCATCACGGAGGGCATTCCGGTGCTCGACATGGTGCGGGTCAAGCGCGCGCTGGAGGGCTCGAAATCGCGCCTGATCGGGCCGAACTGCCCTGGCGTCGTCACCGCGGGCCAATCGAAGATCGGCATCATGCCGGCCAACATCTTCAAGCCGGGCTCGGTCGGCATCGTCTCGCGCTCCGGCACGCTGACCTACGAGGCGGTGTTCCAGACCTCGAATGCCGGGCTCGGGCAGACCACGGCGGTCGGCATCGGCGGCGACCCGGTCAAGGGCACCGAGTTCATCGACATGCTGGAGCTGTTCCTCGCCGACCCGAAGACCGAGTCGATCGTGATGATCGGCGAGATCGGCGGCTCGGCCGAGGAAGAGGCGGCGCAGTTCCTGGCCGACGAGGCCAAGCGCGGCCGCAAGAAGCCGATGGTCGGCTTCATCGCCGGCCGCACGGCGCCTCCGGGCCGCCGCATGGGCCATGCCGGCGCCATCATCTCCGGCGGCAAGGGCGGCGCCGAGGACAAGATCGCGGCGATGGAGGCGGCGGGCATCCGCGTGTCGCCCTCGCCGGCCCGTCTCGGCTCCACCCTCGTGGAAGTGCTGAAGGGTTGATGGGGTCTGTAACCGGGTCCTGCGCGGTTGTGTTGCACCGCACGCAAGCGCCTGCGACCCATATGAAAGACGATGTCGGGGCGCGCCCGCGCCCCGGCCGGATCCGGAGGCGCGACGCGGGGCGGTAGCCCCCCGCTCAGCCCTGCCACCGGATCGGACACGACGCGGCGGCCCGCTGGAACAGCGCCGCCCGAGCGGTAGGACAGGCAGCGATGGCACGCCAGGACGCGAACGAAGCCCTTCTCCAGACCTCCTTCCTCTACGGCGCCAACGCCGCCTGGATCGAGGAGCTGCAGGCGGCCTATGCCCGCGACCCGAACTCGGTCGATCCCGAGTGGCAGCAATTCTTCAGGGAGCTGGGCGAGGACGACGCCCTGGTGAAGAAGAACGCCGAGGGCGCGTCCTGGGCCAAGCCCAACTGGCCGGTGCCGCTCAACGGCGAGATCGTCTCGGCGCTGGACGGCAACTGGGGCGCACTGGAAAAGGCGCTCGGCGAGAAGATCCAGGCCAAGGCCCAGCCCGGCAAGCCCGGCGACTCCGCCAAGGGCGCGGCGATCGTCGCCGCCACCGGCGTCTCGGTCGAGCAGGCCACCAAGGATTCCGTGCGCGCGATCATGCTGATCCGCGCCTACCGCATGCGCGGCCACCTGCACGCCAAGCTCGATCCGATCGGGCTCGCCCCGCGCGGCGACCACGAGGAACTGCACCCGCAGCATTACGGGTTCCAGGAGAGCGACTGGGACCGCAAGATCTTCCTCGACAACGTGCTCGGCATGGAATTCTCGACGATCCGCGAGATCGTCGCCATCCTGGAGCGCACCTATTGCCAGACGCTCGGCGTCGAGTTCATGCACATCTCCGATCCCGAGGAGAAGGCGTGGATCCAGGAGCGCATCGAGGGCAAGGACAAGGAGATCTCCTTCACTCCCGAAGGCCGTAGGGCGATCCTGAACAAATTGATCGAGGCCGAAGGTTTCGAAAAATTCCTCGATCTCAAGTATACCGGCACCAAGCGTTTCGGCCTCGACGGCAGCGAGTCGATGGTCCCGGCGCTGGAGCAGATCATCAAGCGCGGCGGCGCGCTCGGCGTCGAGGAGATCGTGCTCGGCATGGCCCATCGCGGCCGGCTGAACGTGCTCACCAACGTGATGGCCAAGCCCTTCCGCGCAGTGTTCCACGAGTTCAAGGGCGGCTCGGCCTCTCCCGCCGAGGTCGAGGGCTCGGGCGACGTGAAGTACCATCTCGGCGCCTCCTCCGACCGCGCCTTCGACGACAACACCGTCCACCTCTCGCTCACCGCCAACCCGTCCCACCTCGAGATCGTCGATCCGGTGGTGCTCGGAAAGGTGCGGGCCAAGCAGGACCAGAAGGCCAAGCCGAACGTCGAGCGCCGCAAGGTGCTGCCGCTGCTGATCCACGGCGACGCGGCCTTTGCCGGCCAGGGTGTGGTGGCGGAATGCTTCGGCCTGTCGGGCCTGAAGGGCCACCGCACCGGCGGCTCGATCCACTTCATCATCAACAACCAGATCGGCTTCACCACCGACCCGCGTTTTTCGCGATCATCGCCCTACCCCTCGGACGTCGCCAAGATGGTGGAAGCTCCCATCTTCCACTGCAACGGCGACGACCCCGAGGCCGTGACCTTCGCCGCCAAGGTCGCGACCGAGTACCGCCAGAAGTTCGGCAAGCCGGTCGTGATCGACATGCTGTGCTACCGCCGCTTCGGCCATAACGAGGGCGACGAGCCGGCCTTCACCCAGCCGAAGATGTACCAGCGGATCCGCAAGCATCCGACCGCGCTGGAGACCTACGGCAAGAAGCTCGTCGAGCAGGGCGACCTGACCCAGGAGCAGCTCGACGCCCGGAAGGCCGAGTTCCGCTCGATGCTGGAGAGCGAGCTCGACATCGCCGGCGGCTACAAGCCGAACAAGGCCGACTGGCTCGACGGGCGCTGGTCCGGCTTCAAGGCCGTGCGCGAGGATGTAGACGATCCCCGCCGCGGTCGCACCGGCGTGCCGGTCGAGACCCTGCGCGACATCGCCACCCGGATCACCACGCCGCCGCCGGGCTTCCACCTGCACCGCACGATCCAGCGCTTCTTCGACAACCGCGCCAAGGCGGTCGAGACCGGCGTCGGCATCGACTGGGCGACCGCCGAGGCTCTGGCCTTCGGCTCGCTGCTGATCGAGGGCCATCGCGTCCGCCTCTCGGGCCAGGACGTCGAGCGCGGCACCTTCTCCCAGCGCCACGCCGTGGTGATCGATCAGGAGAACGAGCAGCGCTACACGCCGCTGAACTCCGTGCGCGAGGGGCAGGCGAGCCTGGAGGTCATCAACTCGATGCTCTCCGAGGAGGCGGTGCTCGGCTTCGAGTACGGCTACTCGCTCGCCGAGCCGAACTCCCTGGTGCTGTGGGAGGCGCAGTTCGGCGACTTCGCCAACGGCGCGCAGGTCGTCATCGACCAGTTCATCTCATCGGGCGAGCGCAAGTGGCTGCGCATGTCCGGCCTCGTGATGCTGCTGCCGCACGGCTACGAGGGCCAGGGACCGGAGCACTCCTCCGCCCGTCTGGAGCGCTATCTCCAGATGTGCGCCGAGGACAACATGCAGGTCGCCAACTGCTCGACGCCGTCGAACTACTTCCACATCCTGCGCCGTCAGCTGAAGCGCGACTTCCGCAAGCCGCTGATCCTGATGACGCCGAAATCGCTGCTGCGCCACAAGCGGGCGGTCTCGAAGATCGAGGACATCGCGGAGGGCTCGACCTTCCACCGCATCCTGTGGGACGACGCCGAGCACGACGAGAACGGCGTGAAGCTCGTGCGCGACGACAAGATCCGCCGCGTCGTGCTGTGCTCGGGCAAGGTCTATTACGACCTCTTCGAGGAGCGCGAGAAGCGCGGCGTCAACGACGTCTACCTGATGCGCGTCGAGCAGCTCTACCCGTTCCCGCTCAAGGCGCTGGCCAACGAGATGAGCCGCTTCCGCAACGCGGAGGTGGTGTGGTGCCAGGAAGAACCCAAGAATATGGGCTCGTGGACCTTCGTCGAGCCCTATCTCGACTGGGTGCTGGGCCAGGCCGGCTCCGCCTCGAAGCGGCCGCGCTACGTCGGCCGTCCGGCCTCGGCCTCGACCGCGGTCGGCCTGATGTCGAAGCACCTCGCCCAGCTCCAGGCGTTCCTCAACGAGGCGCTGGCGGTCTGAGGCCGCCGGCCCCCTCTCGATCGATCCACCAACCGGGGCCGCGCCGCCCGATGCGCGCCCCGAAACTTCGGTGAACACAGATTATGGCGACCGATATCCTCGTCCCTACGCTCGGCGAATCCGTCAGTGAGGCCACGATCGGCCGCTGGTTCAAGAAGCCCGGCGATGCGGTGGCCGCCGACGAGCCCCTGGTGGAGCTCGAGACCGACAAGGTCACCCTCGAGGTGAACGCGCCGGCCGCGGGCCAGCTCGGCGAGATCCTCGTCAAGGACGGCGAGACGGTGGAGCCCGGCGCGGTGCTCGGCTCGATCGTCGAGGGCGGCAAGGCTGCCGAGAAGGGGGCCGATAAGGGCGCGGGCAAGTCGGACGCCAAGCCGGCCCCGAAGAGCGCCGCGCCGGCCGAGACCAAGGCGCAGTCCCGCGAGGAGAAGGGTGAGGGCAAGCCCGCCAAGGAAGAGGCGCCGGCCCAGCAATCCTCCGCCTCCTACGGCAGCCACGGCGATGCACCGCCGGCCGGGGGCCGTGGCGTCGACGAGAGCGGCCCGGCGGTGGCCAAGCTCGCGCGCGAATCCGGCATCGATCCGGCGAGCCTCAACGGCAGCGGCAAGGACGGCCGCGTGACCAAGGGCGACATGCTCGCCGCGATCGACAGGGGCGTCGCGAAGGCGCCGGCTCAGGAGACCAAGGCTCCGGCCCCGCCGCGCGCGCCCTCCGCGCCGGACGACGCCGCGCGCGAGGAGCGCGTGCGGATGACCAAGCTGCGCCAGACCATCGCGAAGCGCCTCAAGAGCGCCCAGGACACGGCGGCGATGCTGACCACGTTCAACGACGTGGACATGGGCGCGGTGATGGCGCTCCGCTCGCAGTACAAGGACATCTTCGAGAAGAAGCACGGGACGAAGCTCGGCTTCATGGGCTTCTTCACCAAGGCGGTGATCGGCGCACTCAAGGACGTGCCGGCAGTCAATGCCGAGATCGACGGGCAGGACCTCGTCTACAAGAACTACTACCACATCGGCATCGCCGTCGGCACCGATAAGGGCCTCGTCGTGCCGGTGGTGCGCGACGCCGACGACCTGTCGATCGCCGGCATCGAGAAGAAGATCGCCGGCTTCGGCAAGAAGGCGCGCGAGGGCAAGCTCTCCATCGACGAGATGCAGGGCGGCACCTTCACCATCACCAATGGCGGCATCTACGGCTCGCTGATGTCGACCCCGATCCTCAACGCGCCGCAATCGGGCATCCTGGGCATGCACCGGATCGAGGAGCGGCCGGTCGTGCGCGGGGGCAAGATCGAGGCGCGGCCGATGATGTATCTGGCCCTGTCCTACGATCACCGCATCGTCGACGGGAAGGAGGCCGTCACCTTCCTCGTCCGCGTCAAGGAGGCGCTGGAGGATCCGGCCCGCCTCGTGCTGGATCTTTGATCCGAAGCGGTCGCGTGCCGGGCTCCTCCGCCGGTTTCCGGTCCGAGGGCTCGGCCCCGCGGCCGGTCGCATGACCATGCCTCGATTGTCCGAACCGAGCCGGCGCGCCGCCCTCGGCCTCGCCACGGTGGCGGTCGGGGCCGGGCTCGCGGCGGCACTCGCCAAGCTCTTCCCGTGGCAGCGGGCGGGCCGCGACGGAGACCGACCGGTGGCCGACACGCCCTACGACGCCAGAGAGAACGACGCCAACCTGTCGGTGACCGGACTGGCGGAGGGCGAACTGGGCGAGCGCGGCATCACCCGCATGACCCTCGGCCTCCTGCCGTTGCCGGGCGGCGCGGTGATCGCCGCAGATCCGCTGGTGCAGCCCGACCGCGAACCCTTCACCCGCAAGGTGTCGCCGGGTGAGTACCCGGTCACGCTCTACCGCGCGCAGGACCGCGTCGCCCTGGCCGAGCTTCGCTTCGGGGAGGGGAGGCCGGACCGCTGGGAGCTCGCCCTCGTGCCGGGCCAGGACATAGCCGCCCTGAAGGCGGGCGAGATCTTCGGCTATCCCGTCGATGCCGGTCTCGGCTGCTTCATGGACCCGGTCGCTCGCGATGCCATGCAGCGCCGCGATGCGCAGGAGCAGAAGCGGAGCGGCTACGGCAACTATTACGACGACGTGCTCGCAGGCGAGTTGAAGGACTCGGATCTGAACTGGGTCATGCACCAGCCGCTGCCGGATGATCCGGCCCGGATCGCGGTCTTCGCCAGCGGCTGGGGCGACGGGGTCTACGCCTCCTACTGGGGACTCGACGCGGGCGGCCGGATGCTCCGGCTCGTCACCGATTTCGGCGTGATCGAGAACGGCGACGGGCGCGATCCGCGCCATGTCGCCCTCGCCGCGGCCCTGGCCGCCCTGACCCCGGAGCAGCGCCGCGACAGCGCGAAGGGCTACGAGGCGCCGAGGTCCGACGATCTCGCGACCTTCTCGGCCATGCTGGCGCAGGGCCGGATCGCACCCGAGACGCCGATCGAGGCCGCCCAGGGCACCTTCACCTTCGAGGCGATCCGCCTCGACAAGCCGGAGGCGCTCGAACGCCTCGTCCGCCACGGCGCGACGACCCTGATGCCGCCCTACCTGCAGATCGGCGACGAGCGGAAGACCTATCCGGCCTACGCCCGCGAACTCACCGCACCCCGGTCGCCGCAACTCCTCGCCGTCATCGAGGCCTGGGAGCGCACCGGCTCAACTGACACGCCATCACGAGGACAGACCCAACCATGAGCTACGATCTCGTCGTCATCGGCACCGGCCCCGGGGGCTATGTCTGCGCCATCCGCGCCGCCCAGCTCGGGCTGAGGACCGCGGTGGTCGAGAAGCGGGCGACCCACGGCGGCACCTGCCTCAATGTCGGCTGCATCCCCTCCAAGGCGCTGCTGCACGCCTCCGAAGCCTTCGAGGAGGCCAACAAGCACTTTTCGGAGCTGGGCATCGATGTGGGAACACCAAAGCTTGATCTGAAGAAAATGCAGGCGTTCAAGCAGGGCGGCGTCGACGGCAACACCAAGGGCGTCGAGTTCCTGCTCAAGAAGAACAAGGTCGAAACCTATCACGGCCGCGGCCGCATCGCCGGGGCCGGCCGCGTCGAGGTGATCTCGGACGACGGCGGCAACCAGATGCTGGAGACCAAGAACATCGTCATCGCCACCGGCTCCGACGTGACGCGGCTGCCGGGCGTCGAGATCGACGAGAAGACGGTGGTCTCCTCCACCGGCGCGCTCGAACTCGCCGAGGTGCCGAAGAAGCTGGTCGTGATCGGCGCGGGCGTGATCGGGCTCGAACTCGGCTCGGTCTGGCGCCGGCTCGGCGCCGAAGTGACGGTGATCGAGTATCTCGACCGCGTGCTGCCGGGCATGGACGGCGAGGTCGGCAAGCAGTTCCAGCGCATCCTGGCCAAGCAGGGCATGGTCTTCAAACTCTCGACCAAGGTCACCGGCGTCGAGGTCAACCAGAAGGGGCGCGCGACCGTCACCGTCGAGCCGGCGCAGGGCGGCGAGTCCGAGACGCTCGAGGCCGACG
This sequence comes from Methylorubrum rhodesianum, assembly GCF_014199985.1. GTDB lineage: Bacteria > Pseudomonadota > Alphaproteobacteria > Rhizobiales > Beijerinckiaceae > Methylobacterium > Methylobacterium rhodesianum. The sequence goes on from NZ_JACHOS010000008.1 coordinate 256,320, forward strand.
TGGTGCTCGTGGCCATCGGCCGCGTGCCCTACACGGAGGGACTCGGGCTGGAGACGGTGGGGGTGGCCACCGACAACAAGGGCCGGATCGAGACCGACAACCACTACGCCACCAACGTCACCGGCATCTATGCCATCGGCGACGTGATCGCCGGGCCGATGCTCGCCCATAAGGCCGAGGACGAGGGCGTCGCGGTCGCCGAGATCCTGGCCGGGCAGTCGGGCCACGTGAATTACGGCGTCATCCCGAACGTCGTCTACACCTTCCCCGAGGTCGCCTCGGTCGGCAAGACCGAGGAGGAGCTGAAGAAGGACGGGATCAGCTACAAGGCCGGCAAGTTCCCGTTCACGGCCAATGGCCGCGCCAAGGCCAACGGCACCACGGACGGCTTCGTGAAGATCCTCGCCGACGAAAAGACGGATCGCGTGCTCGGCGTGCACATCGTCGGGGCCGATGCCGGCAACCTCATCGCCGAGGTCGCGGTGGCGATGGAGTTCGCGGCCTCCGCCGAGGACATCGCCCGCACCTGCCACGCCCACCCGACGCTGACGGAGGCCGTCAAGGAAGCCGCGCTCGCCGTCGGCAAGCGGGCGATCCACGTCTGAGCCCTACGTCCCGGACGCCGCGCCGCGGCGCGGCGTCCGGGGAAGCGTGTTCGGACGATCGGAGGCGCTGGCTCGACAAAACAGGAGCGGCCATCTCGAAAGTGCGTTCTTCAGATCTGCGCGAGACGCTTCTGTATGATTTCATACAAATCAAGTTTGAGCGAAAGATCGATCAAGTGATCGCGATCGCCCTCAGATTGCTGTGCATGCGACTTTCTGTCGTTCGGTGATCGAGCTCCCGCCGGCTTTCCCGGGAACATCGTCCGGTGCCATCGTATTGAGATGCGTGATCCGGCCCCCGTGGGTCACATCCACGGGAAGTCTGTCCTCATGCCCAATTCGCCCGAGAAGCCCAGCGCGCCCGGCCCCAACACGCCGGTGAGCGGCAGCGGGCCCACCGGTGTCATCGATCAGCATCACGACATCTTCTTCGCGGCGGTCGAGCGGACCCGGATGCCGATGATCGTCACCGATCCGCACCAGCCGGACAATCCGATCATCTTCGCCAACCGCGCCTTCATCCGCATGACCGGTTACGGGATCGAGGAGCTGATGGGGAACAATTGCCGGTTCCTCCAGGGTCCCGACACCGACCGAGATACCGTCGCGGAAGTCCGCGACGCCGTCATGGAGCACCGGGAATTCGCCACCGAAATCCTGAACTACCGCAAGGACGGCTCCTCGTTCTGGAACGCGCTGTTCGTCAGCCCCGTCTTCAACCGGTCGGGCGACCTCGTCTACTTCTTCGGCTCGCAGCTCGATGTCTCCCGCCGCCGCGACGCGGAGGAATCGCTGCATCAGGCGCAGAAGATGGAGAGCCTGGGCCAGCTCACCGGCGGCATTGCGCATGACTTCAACAACCTGCTGCAGGTCATCACCGGCCATAACGAGGTGATGCTGGCGCTGCTCGATCATCCGACGCTCGATGCCGGGCGCCTGCGCCGGGCGGGCGAGGCGGTGCGGGACGCCAGCGAGCGTGCCGCCAAGCTGACGCATCAGCTCCTCGCCTTCTCGCGCAAGCAGCGGCTGGAAGGGCGGCTCCTGAACCTCAACGGCCTCGTCCAGAACATGGGCGAGATGGCCGAGCGCACGCTCGGCGAGCAGGTCGTGCTGCGGGTGCTGCCGGCGCCGAACCTGTGGACGACGCGCATCGACCCGACCCAGGCCGAGGTCGCGCTGCTCAACGTCCTCATCAACGCCCGCGACGCCATGCCGAACGGCGGCACGGTGACGGTGAAGACCGAGAACCTGCTGGTCGAGGACGAGGACACCGCCCTCTACAAGACCGTGCCGCCCGGCGCCTACGTGGTGGTCTCGGTGACCGATACCGGCACCGGCATGCCCCCGGAGATCCTCACCCGCGTCATGGAGCCGTTCTTCACCACCAAGGGCGAGGGCAAGGGCACGGGGCTCGGGCTCGCCATGGTCTACGGTTTCGCCAAGCAGTCCGGCGGCTCGGTGAAGATCTATTCCGAGGTCGGGCACGGCACGACGGTGCGGCTCCTCTTCCCCGCCTCGGACCAGAAGGCCGAGGACGAGCAGAAGCCCTCGAACCGCGCCGCCGACCGGCACGGCTCCGAGACGGTGCTCGTCGTGGACGACCGGCCCGACGTGGCGGCCACCGCGGGGGTCATCCTGGAGGATTTCGGCTACAAGGTTACCGTGGTCGACGGTCCCACGGCGGCGCTCGACATCCTCGACGGCGAAGGGCGCATCGACCTGCTGTTCACCGACCTGATCATGCCCGGCGGCATGAACGGCGTGATGCTGGCCCGCGCCGCGCGGGAGCGGCAGCCCAAGATCAAGGTGCTGCTGACGACCGGCTACGCCGAGGCCTCGATGGAGCGCACCGACGCCGGCGGCACCGAGTTCGAGATCATCAACAAGCCCTACAAGCGGATGGAGCTGGCCCGCCGGGTACGCCGGGTGATCGACGGGCCGACGGGGGTCGGATAGGGCTTCCCGATCGAGTCAGGCGCCGCTGTCTCGGTCGCTTTCGGCCGCTCTTCCGTCAGTGCGAGGCGAAGCCGAAGCGAGCAAGGCCCGCTGCGACCGGCGCCGTGTCAGACCCGACCGGGTTCGACCTCGTAGCCGAACTCGGCCGCCGCGTGTTCCAGCCACCCCCAGAAGCTGCCGGCGAAGCTGCGGGCCACCGCGATCTCGTAGGTCGGGCCGGCATCGCGCTGCCAGAGCTGAACGCCGATATGGGCGATGCTCGTCACCGCCGCCCGGCCCGGCCCGAAGGCGCGGGGATGCAGATCGACGGCGACGCCCTTGGCGAGCATCGCCCGCGCCTGCGGGCCGGAGATCCGCACCAGGGCGCGGCTGTCGCTCTGGTCGGTGACGGCCGCGACGCCGCGCAGGGCCTCGGGCAGGTCGCGAAGGACGTGCGGCGAAGGCGCCAGCGCGAGCCACTGGCCGGGTGCGGACCAGATCAGGCCGCGCTCGCCCTCGATCTGCGCCGCGCCGGCCTCCGGCAGCGACAGGCCGAAGCGTTCCGCCAGGATGGCTTGCAGGTCGGCGTCCTTTCCATCCGCCGCGATGAGCGTGGCAAGGCCGAAGCCGTCACGGAGCGTGAGCCGGACGCCCGCCGCCCCGTCCGGCGCACCGTGCCGTCCGGGCTTCGTCGCGCCCTCCCACGCGCCGCGGGGACGCCAGAGGAGCGCGGACGCTTGGGAAGAGGCCGCTTGGGAAGAGGCCGCTTGGGAAGAGGCCGCTTGGGAAGAGGATGCTTGGGAAGAGAACGCTTGAGACGAGGACGCTCGGGTCGTTGCGGGATCAGACACGCAGCTTCTCCTCCTTTGGATCCACGAAGACGGGCGAGCAGATCTCGACCTCGATATCGGCGCCGCGCACCGGATCGTAGGCGCGCACCCGCTCGCCGTGGCGCTCCGTCCCGCGCCGGATCAGGCCGATGCCGATCCAGCTCCGCAGGCTCGGCGAGTAGGCCACCGAGGTCATCACGCCCTCGTCGGCCTCCAAGCTCGGCTCCGCGTCGAGCGCCAGGAAATGCGCGCCCGCCCGCAACCGGTCGCTGGGATCGACCGGGCGAAAACCGGCCAGGATCGGCCGGTCCGGATCGGTGAGCGCGGGGCGCTCCTTCATCAGGCGGCCGATATAGTCCTTCTTCTTGGCGAGCATCCCGCCGAGGCCGAGGTCGCGGGCGGTGGTCTGGCCGTTGATCTCGGCGCCGGCCGCGTGGCCCTTCTCGATGCGCATCACCGAGAGCGCCTCGGAGCCGTAAGCGGTGATGCCGTAGGGCAAGCCCGCCTGCATCAAGGCCCGCCACGCCGCATCGCCGTAGGCCGCCGGCACCGCCAGCTCGTAGGCGAGCTCGCCCGAGAACGAGATGCGGAACAGCCGCGCCGGGATACCGCCGCCGACGGTGATCTCGGCGGCCGCGAGGAAGGGGAAGGCTTGGTTCGAAATGTCGAAGCCGGGATCGACGATCCGGCGCAGGGTGTCGCGGGCGCGGGGGCCGGCGACCGCGTATTGTGCCCATTGCTCGCTGATCGAGGCGAGCTGCACGTCAAGCTCCGGCCACAACCATTGCCGGCAAAATTCGAGGTGCTGCATCACCCGCGCGGCGTTCGCCGTCGAGGCGGTCATGACGTAGTGCGTTTCGGCGAGCCGCGCGACGGTGCCGTCATCCATGACGAAGCCGTCCTCGCGCAGCAGCACGGCGTAGCGGGCCTTGCCGACCGGGAGCGTACCGAACGGGTTGGCGCAGACCCGCTCGATGAAGGCCAGCGCGTCGCGGCCCTGGATGTCGATCTTGCCGAGCGTGGTGACGTCGCAGATCCCGACCTTGGTGCGCACGGTCTCGACCTCCCGCACCACCGTATCGAGCCAGTCGGTCTCGCCGGCCTTCGGGAAGTAGGCCGGGCGCAGCCACAGGCCGGTCTCGACGAAGACGCACCCGTTCTCCTCGGCCCAGGCGTGGGAGGGGACGTGGCGGGTGGCCCGGAACTCCTTACCCCGGTGATGGCCGGCGAAGGCGCCGATGGCGACGGGGGTGAAGGGCGGGCGAAACACCGTGGTGCCGACGCTCGGAATGTCCTTGCCCGTCAGCTCGGCCATGATCGAGAGGCCGGCGAGGTTCGAGGTCTTGCCCTGGTCGGTCGCCATGCCGAGGGTGGTGTAGCGCTTCAGCAGTTCCACCGCGCGGAACCCCTCGCGGTGGGCGAGTTCGACGTCGGAGGCGGCGACGTCGTTCTGGAAATCGACGAAGGCTTTTCCACGGGGCTTCGGAGCGCGCCAGAGCGGGGTGTGAGCGACGCTCTCCGGGTCGGTCTGCGGCACCGCCTCGGCGGAGGCCTCGAAGCCGCAGGCGGTCGCGGCCTCGGCACCGGCCCGGGCGCCGGTCTCCAGGCATTCGGCCAGGGTGAAGCGCCCGGCGGCGGCGCCGGCGGCCTGCATGCCGGAGGGGAGGGCGCCCGGCACGAAGGCGTGGATCGCCTCGTCCCAGACCGGCCGGCGCGACAGGTGCGAGTCGAGATGCACCACAGGGTTCCAGCCATTGGCCATGGCGAGGCCGTCGCAGGCGATCGTCTCCGTGCTGTGGTAGCCGTCCACGACCTGGATCGCGCTCAAGCCCAGATGGCCCTTGGCACCGGCGACGTACCCACCGGTTACCACCCGCGCCCCGGCCGCCTCCGCCATCCGGCGCAGATGCGGCGGGACGGAGGTGCGGGTGTCGATCACCGCCGCGAGCCCGCCGCCGGCGGCGATCGCGTCGGCGGCGGTGCGCCAGCCGTCGTCGCTCGACGTGAACACGGCGAGGCGGCGGCCCGGCAGCACGCCGTAGCGGTTGAGATAGGTCCGCACCGCGCCGGCCAGCATCACGCCGGGCCGGTCGTTGCCGCCGAACACGTGCGGGCGCTCGATGGCGCCGGCCGCGAGCACCGCCCGCCGGGCCACGATCCGCCACAGCCGCTGGCGCGGCGCGTGGGGAGCCGGCACCGCGAGATGGTCGGAGACGCGCTCCACCGCGCCGTAGGCGCCGTGATCGTAGACGCCGAACAGGGTGGTGCGCGTCAGGATGCGCACCTCGGGCAGGCTCTCCAGTTCGGCGACCGCGCGGGCGGCCCACTCGGCCCCGCTCACGCCGCCGATCTCGCGCCGCTCGGCGAGCAGGCGCCCGCCAGTGGCGAAATCCTCGTCCACCAGGATCACCCGCGCCCCGGAGCGGCCGGCGGCGAGCGCCGCCGCGAGACCGGCCGGGCCGCCGCCGATGACGAGCACGTCGCAATGGGCGTGGGCGTGGTCGTAGGTGTCGGGATCGGGGGCGTCGGCGGCCCGGCCGAGGCCCGCCGCGCGCCGGATCATCGGCTCGTACAGCTTCTCCCAGAGGCCGGCCGGCCACATGAAGGTCTTGTAGTAGAAGCCCGCCGCGAAGATCGGCGAGAGCAGCGCGTTGACCGAGAGCGCGTCGAGCGCGAGGGAGGGCCAGCGGTTCTGGCTCGTCGCCTCCAGCCCCTCGTAGAGTTCCGCCATGGTGGCGCGGGTGTTGGGCTCGCGCCGGGCGCCGGAGCGCAGTTCGACCAGGGCGTTCGGCTCCTCCGAGCCGGCCGAGAGGATGCCGCGGGGCCGGTGATACTTGAACGAGCGGCCGACGAGACGCACGCCGTTGGCGAGCAGCGCCGAGGCCAGCGTGTCGCCGTGGTAGCCGGTGAGGCGGCGTCCGTCGAAGCTGAAGTCGCGCGGCCGGTTCCGATCGATCAGGCCGCCGGTGGCGGTGCGGAACGGCTGATCGGCCGAGGTCGCGGAAACGGGCGCCTCCGCGCGCTGAAGGGCGAGCGTGGTCATGCGGCCTCTCCCGAGCTGCGGGCCCGCGCGACGTCGCGCGCCGGTTCGACCGCCTCGATGGCGTGGGTGCGGGTGTCGCGGGTCACGACCAGCCAGGAGCGGCATCCGGCGGCGTGATACCAGAGTTCGCGGAGCGTCCCGGCGGGGTTGTCGCGCAGGTAGACGTAGTCGTGCATGGCTTGCGCCGAGGCCTCCATCCCGTCGGGGCGCCGGGGCGCGGCGTCGCCGAGGTAGCTGAACTCCCCGTTGTCGCGCTCGCCGCAATGGGGGCACCGGATGCGCATGGCGTATCGTCCTCATTAAAGATCGGTGCCCGCTGGAGCAGGCGTCGCCGCCCGTGCGGCGGGTGGCGTCGGCGGAGCCGGCGCCACCAGGGGAGCCTCAATGCAGGTTGGGCTGGGCGCCCATGCCCTTCTCGTCGATGAGGTGGCCGGTGGCGAAGCGGTCGAGGCGGTAGGCGCTCGCATCCGCATGCGGTTCGTCGCGGGCGATCAGGTGGGCGAAGCAGAAGCCCGCCGCCGGCGTCGCCTTGAAGCCGCCGTAGCACCAGCCGGCATTGAGGTAGAGGCCGCCGATGTCGGTGCGGTCGATGATGGGGGAGCCGTCCATCGACATGTCCATGATGCCGCCCCAGTGGCGCAGCAGCCGCAGCCGCCCGAGCCCCGGCCAGAGCGCCATGCCGCCTTCCATCACGTCCTCGATGGTGTGGAGGTTGCCGCGGCTCGCGTAGGAATTGTAGCCGTCGATGTCGCCGCCGAAGACGAGGCCGCCCTTGTCCGATTGGCTGACGTAGAAGTGGCCGGCCCCAAAAGTCATGACGCAGTCGATCAGGGGCTTCACGCCCTCGCTGACGAAGGCCTGCAAGACGTGGCTCTCGATCGGCAGGCGCATGTCGACCATGCCGGCGAGCAGCGACGACGAGCCGGCCACCGACAGCGCCACCTTCCCCGCGCGGATGAAGCCGCGGCTGGTCTCGACCCCGGTGACGCGGCCGTTCTCGCGGCGGATGCCGGTGACGGCGCAGTTCTGGACGATGTCGACGCCGCGGTCACTCGCCGCGCGGGCATAGCCCCAGGCCACCGCGTCGTGGCGCACGGTGCCGCCGCGGCGCTGGAGCAGGCCGCCCTTCACGGGGAAGCGCGCGTTGTCGAAATCGATGAACGGGACCATCGCCCGCACGCCCTCGCGGTCGAGCAGTTCGGCGTCGATCCCGGCGAGCCGCATGGCGTTGCCGCGGCGGGCGTAGGCGTCGCGCTGGGCGTCGGAATGGTACAGGTTCAGCACGCCGCGCTGGCTGACCATGGCGTTGTAGTTGATGTCCTGCTCCAGTCCCTCCCAGAGCTTCATCGAGCGCTCGTAGAACGGGATGTTGCCGGGCAGGCCGTAGTTCGAGCGCACGATGGTGGTGTTGCGCCCGACATTGCCGGAGCCGACGTGGCTCTTCTCCAGCACGGCGACGCGGGTGATCCCGTGTTCCTTGGCGAGGTAGTAGGCGGTGGCGAGCCCGTGCCCGCCGCCGCCGACGATCACCACGTCGTAGGCCTCCTGCGGGGCCGCGTCGCGCCATTGCGGCGTCCAATCGCGCTGGCCGCGCAGGGCCTGTCCGAGCACGCTGAAAAGGGAGTAGCGCATGCGGGAATCCGCTCACCGCCGGAGGATGTTCCGTATGTCCCAGGGTTAACCGAGATCTCGGGCGCGCCGACTTGCGTTTTGCGACATGATTCCGGCAAATCGCGCAGAAATGCGAACCGAGCCCGAAGCCCGCGCCCGGCCGGGGCCGAAGCCGCCGCGGGTGGAACACCCCGCGACCCTGACGGTCGGCTTCGTGCTGGTGCCGGACTTTCCGCTGATGGCCTACACGGCGGCGGTCGAGCCGCTGCGGGCGGCCAACACCCTGTCGGGCTGCGAACTGTATCGCTGGTGGCACGCCGCGCCCGGCGGCGGCGTGGTGCAGGCCTCGAACGGGCTCGGCATCCTCACCGATGTCGCGGTCGGCTCAAGCGACATCGCCGCCGACCGCGTCTTCGTCTGCGCCGGCGGCAATCCGGCCGAGTTCGACGATCCCGCCCTCTTCGCGTGGCTGCGCGGGCTCGCCCGGCGCGGGGTGACGCTGGGAGGCATTTCCGGCGGCCCCTATCTGCTGGCCCGCGCCGGCCTGCTCTCGGGCCGGCGCTGCACGCTGCACTGGGAGCACGTGCCGGCCTTCGAGGAGCGCTATCCCGACATCGAGGTGGTCCGCTCGCTGTTCGAGATCCAGGGCGAGCGGATCACCTGCTCCGGCGGCATCGCCGCCCTCGACCTGATGCTCGACCTGATCGGCCGCGACCACGGCGCCGGGCTCGCGGCGGGGGTCAGCGACTGGTTCCTGCACAATCAGATCCGCGAGGGGTTGAGCCCGCAGCGGATGGACCTGCGCCAGCGCTTCGGCGTGCGCGACCCGCGCCTGCTGCGGGTGCTCGCGGCGATGGAGGCCAACCTCGAAGCGCCGCTCGCCCGCGAGGTCCTGGCCGGTCTCGCCCGCGTCTCGGTGCGGCAGCTGGAGCGGCTGTTTCGCGAAGGGCTCGGGCAGGGTCTCCACCGCCACTACCTCGACCTGCGCCTGGACCGGGCGCACCAGCTCGGCCGCGAGAGCGCGCTGAGCCGCGCCGAAATCGCCGCGGCGACGGGTTTCGCGAGCGCGGACGAGCTATCGCGGGCCGAGCGTCGGCGCCGGCGGCAGGGAGCGGAAATCTGAGAGGGCCGCCGGCCGATACCGTCCCTCCGTCATCGCGAGCGGCCGCGAAGCGATCCAGCACCGCTCCCTCTCCGGATCGGGCGGCGCACCAAATCGCCTCGCATCGACGGGAAAGCGTTTCATGAGAGGAAATTTTCGTGCTTGAAAGTTGACGTAGCCGGCACAGCGTGCGATCCCTTTCACCAGTGAACGAACGGACGGGGCGACGCCGATGTGCGGTATTGTCGGACTATTCCTCAAGAATCCGAAGCTTGAACCGCAGCTCGGCGCGATGCTGTCCAAGATGCTGGAGACGATGACCGATCGCGGCCCCGACAGCGCCGGCTTCGCGGTCTACGGCTCGGATGGCGTCTCGGATGCGGGCAGCGTCAAGCTGACCCTGCGCGGCCCCGGCCCGGAAGAGCTGCGCGGCGCGGTCTCGGGGCTGGAGAAGGCACTGTCCCTCTCCGCCGAGGCGACGGAGCGCGACACCCATACCGTCCTCACCGTGCCCGCCGGGCGCGAGGAGGAGATCCGGGCGTGGCTCAAGGCCAGCGCCCCCGGCATCGACGTGGTGAGCGCGGGCCGGCGCATGGAGATCTACAAGGAGGTCGGGCTGCCGGCCTCCGTCGCCGAGCGCTTCGCCCTGGAGGGCATGTCCGGCACCCACGGCATCGGCCATACCCGCATGGCCACCGAGAGCGCGGTGACGACCAACGGCGCCCACCCGTTCTCCACCGGCACCGACGAGTGCCTCGTCCATAACGGCTCGCTGTCGAACCACAACGACCTGCGCCGCCGCCTCCGGCACGAGGGCCTGAGCTTCGCCACGCAGAACGACACCGAGGTCGCCGCCGGCTATCTCAGCTGGCGCATGCGCGAGGGCGCCTCGCTCAAGGAAGCGCTCGAATCGAGCCTGACCGATCTCGACGGCTTCTTCACCTTCGTGGTCGGCACCGAGACGGGCTTCGCCGTGGTGCGCGATCCCATCGCCTGCAAGCCCGCCGTGATGGCCGAGACCGACGACTACGTCGCCTTCGGCTCCGAGTACCGGGCGCTGGTCGGCCTGCCCGGCATCGATAAGGCCCGGGTGTTCGAGCCCGAGCCGGCCAAGGTCTACGCGTGGGAACGCGAATCCGGGGAGCGCCACTGATGCCGAGCTTTGACCTGCGATCCGCGCCCCTGCGCGAGTTGAACCGGGCCCTGCACGCCCTGCGGCCCGACACCAACGAGACCCACTGGACCGTCACCGGTCCGGACGGACGCCACGCCATCGCCGCGGGGCTCGACGCGCCGATCAGCGTCGAGATCGAGGGCAATGTCGGCTATTACTGCGCCGGCATGAACAAGCTCGCCACCGTTCTCGTCAACGGCAATGCGGGCGTCGGTGTCGCCGAGAACATGATCTCCGGCCTCGTCCACGTGCGCGGCGATGCCAGCCAGTCGGCCGGCGCCACGGCGCATGGCGGCATGCTCATCATCGACGGCAATGCGGGGGCCCGCTGCGGCATCTCGATGAAGGGTGTCGACATCGTCGTGAAGGGCTCAATCGGCCACATGTCGGCCTTCATGGCCCAGGCCGGGACGCTGACTGTGCTGGGTGACGCCGGCGAGGCGCTGGGCGACTCGCTCTACGAGGCGAAGCTCTACGTACGCGGCTCGGTCAAGAGTCTGGGCGCCGACTGCGTCGAGAAGCCCATGCGCGACGAGCACCTGCGGGAACTCGCCGACAAGCTCGCCGCCGCCGGGCTGGCCGGGGAAGTGAGCCCGAGCGAGTTCCGCCGCTACGGCTCGGCCCGCACCCTCTACCACTTCCACGTCGACAACGCCGGAGCCTACTGATGACCGATCATCGCCAGCCTCCGCGCACCAAGCCGCGCCTGTCGGCGACCTTCACCCCCGACGTGATGTCCGAGATCCGCCGCGCGGCGGCGACCGGCATCTACGACATCCGCGGCGCCGGGGCGAAGCGGGCGCTGCCCCATTTCGACGACCTGCTGTTCCTCGGCGCCTCGATCAGCCGTTACCCGCTCGAGGGCTACCGCGAGCGCTGCGGCACCGAGGTGGTGCTGGGCTCGCGCTTCGCCTCCAAGCCGATCCACCTGAAGACGCCGGTCACCATCGCCGGCATGAGCTTCGGCTCGCTCTCGGCCAACGCCAAGGAAGCCCTCGGGCGGGGTGCCACCATCGCCGGCACCTCCACCACGACGGGCGACGGCGGCATGACGCCGGAGGAGCGCGGGCATTCCAAGACCCTGGTCTACCAGTACCTGCCGTCGCGCTACGGCATGAACCCGGACGACCTGCGCAAGGCCGACGCCATCGAGGTCGTGATCGGCCAGGGCGCCAAGCCCGGCGGCGGCGGCATGCTGCTCGGCCAGAAGATCACCGAGCGCGTCGCCGGCATGCGCTGCCTGCCGCCGGGCGTCGATCAGCGCTCCGCCTGCCGCCATCCGGACTGGACCGGGCCGGACGACCTCGCGATCAAGATCGAGGAACTGCGCGAGATCACCGACTGGGAGAAGCCGATCTACGTCAAGGTCGGCGCGAGCCGCCCCTATTACGATACGGCGCTGGCGGCCAAGTCCGGCGCCGACGTGGTGGTGCTCGACGGCATGCAGGGCGGCACCGCCGCGACGCAGGACGTGTTCATCGAGCATGTCGGCATCCCGACGCTCGCCGCGATCCGCCCCGCCGTGCAGGCGCTCCAGGATCTCGGCCTGCATCGCAAGGTGCAGCTCGTTGTCTCCGGCGGCATCCGCTCCGGCGCGGATGTGGCGAAGGTGCTGGCGCTCGGCGCCGATGCGGTCGCCATCGGCACCGCCGCCCTGATCGCGCTGGGCGACAACGATCCCCGCTGGCAGGCCGAGTACGAGGCGCTCGGCACCACGGCGGGCGCCTACGACGACTGGCACGAGGGGCGCGACCCCGCCGGCATCACCACGCAGGATCCGGAACTCGCCAAGCGCCTCGATCCGGAACTCGCCGGCCGCCGGCTCGCCAACTACCTCGCGGTGATGACGCTGGAGGCCCAGACCATCGCCCGCGCCTGCGGCAAGAGCCACCTGCACAACCTCGAACCCGAGGATCTGGTGGCGCTCACCATCGAGGCCGCGGCGATGGCGCAGGTGCCGCTCGCCGGCACCGGCTGGATTCCCGGCAAGACCGGCATGTGATCTGCGAGGGCCGCTCCCGAGGCTTCGAGGGCGGCCCTCTTTCTTTTGTGGCGATGGGGCCGAACCACCAAGCCGGGAGGATTCTTGCAATGACGCACGAACTCGAAGCCGCCGCCCGGGAACGCGGCATCAAGTACTTTCTCGTCTCCTATACCGATCTGTTCGGCACCCAGCGCGCCAAGCTGGTGCCGGCCGCCGCGATCGCCAGCACCTGCCGCAACGGCGCGGGGTTTGCCGGCTTCGCCACATGGCTCGACATGAGCCCGGCCGATGCCGACCTGCTGGCCATGCCCGACCCCGAGGGACTGATCCAGCTGCCGTGGAAGCCGGAAGTCGGCTGGCTGCCCGCCGACCTCGTGATGGACGGCAAGGCGGTGGAGCAGGGCCCGCGCAACATCCTCAAGCGCCTGATCAAGGAAGCGGCCCGCGAGGGGCTGCAGATGAAGAGTGGCGTCGAGTGCGAGTTCTTCCTGATCACGCCCTGCGGCTCGGAGCCCGCCGACACCGCCGACAAGCAGACCAAGCCCTGCTACGACCAGTCGGCCCTGATGCGCCGCTACGAGGTGATCACCGAGATCTGCGACGCGATGCTGAGCCTCGGCTGGAAGCCCTACCAGAACGACCACGAGGACGCGAACGGCCAGTTCGAGATGAACTGGGACTACGACGACGCGCTGATCACCGCCGACCGGCACGCCTTCTTCAAGTACATGACCCGCTCGATCGCCGAGAAGCACGGCTTCCGCGCGACCTTCATGCCCAAGCCCTTCATGGACCTGACGGGCTCCGGCTGCCACGCCCACGTCTCGCTCTGGCGCGAGGGCCAGAACGTGTTTTCCGACCGCTCGGACGAGATCGGCCTGTCGCAGATCGGCTACCACTTCATCGGCGGCCTGATCCACTCGGCCGACGCGCTCGCCGCGCTGACCAATCCCTGCGTGAACTCCTACAAGCGGATCAACGCGCCGCGCACGACCTCCGGCGCGACTTGGGCGCCCAACACCGTGACCTACACGGGCAACAACCGCACCCACATGATCCGCATCCCCGATGGCGGGCGGTTCGAATTCCGCCTCGCGGACGGGGCGGCCAACCCCTACCTGCTCCAGGCGGGCATCCTCGCCGCCGGCCTCGACGGCATCCGGCAGCGGCGCGATCCGGGCCAGCGCCTCGACATCAACATGTACACCGACGGGCACACGGTCGAGGGCGTCAAGCGCCTGCCGCTCAACCTGCTCGACGCGCTGCGCGCCCTCGAGGCGAGCCCGGTCCTCAACGAGGCGCTCGGCGCCTTCGTGCCGAGCTACCTCAAGCTCAAGCGCCAGGAATGGGACGATTACTGCCGCCATCTGACGCAATGGGAGCGCGACACCACGCTCGATTGCTGAGCCGCCCCGGCGCCGATCTGTGAGGCCGGTTGCCCGTCCTCGCCCCAAGAGCTTATCGGTTTTTCGGCCGTCCCCGACGGAGCGCGAGGAGCTGATATGCCGATGATGGGGCTGGGACGCGTCCTCCTCGCCGTCTTCGCCCTGATCCTGGCGATCCCGGCCGGCGCCCTGGCGCTCACCGTCGGGGTGCTGCTCGATCCGACCTTCCGCGAGACGCTGGGCGAGCTCGGTCTCGTCGGCCTCTTCGCCGGCCTGTCGGATCTCGCGCAGGGCCTTCCGCCGGACGTGGCCGTGATGGCCGTCCTCCTCTTCGCCCAGGCGCTCAGCCTGCTGTTGATCCTGCCGCCGACGCTGGCAGCGCTCCTCGGCGAGACGCTCGGGCTGCGCTCCCCGTTCTGGTACGGCGGCGCGACGGGGGGTCTCACGGCGCTCCTGCCCTGGCTCGCCCGCGGCGGCCCGCCACCCGCCGCCGGCTCGGCGGCGGCGGGCGCGGAAGCACGGCTCGCCGTGATCCTTCTGATAACGGGCGTCGTGTCCGGACTGGTCTACTGGCTGGTCGCCGGCCGCAGCGTCGGCGCACGGATGCCGCGACGGGGCGCAGACGCATTTTAGGGGTGGACAGGCGCCTGCCATCGCTTATGAAAATGAGGTGCTTTCCAAGCCTTGCCGCTCGGAAAGCGCGCTCCGGCTCGAGGCAGCGTCAACGCTCCATGAGCGGCCGGATGCGGGCGTAGTTCAGTGGTAGAACGTCAGCTTCCCAAGCTGAATGTCGTCGGTTCGATCCCGATCGCCCGCTCCAATCAACCCACCGAAGTGTCAGCCTTCTCAACGCTCTGCCGCTGACTTCGGGCTCCCAGCGCGCGGGATGATGCGCCGGCCTGATTGGCTGGCTGAGGCAGGACGGGAGCGAACTCGGGTACTGAGGCCACGCGGCTCAACGCAACGGAAATCCTCCCGGGAGCGTTGCTGGGACCTTCCGGCTGGGCTTTCGATCAACCCGCCCTGCCGTTCTCCCATGCAGGGCTCAATGCCATGAACACTCCTGGCGCGACGCCGAAAAAAACGACTGAGCAGGACCGGATCGTTGGCGAGCGCATCCAAGCGCTGCGCAAGTCCAAAGGCCTCTCGCAGACCGCGCTCGGCAGCGCCCTCGGCGTAACGTTTCAGCAGGTCCAGAAGTACGAGAGGGGGATGAACCGCGTCGGCGCCGGCCGCCTGAGCGAGATCGCTCGGGTTCTTGAAGTGCCAGTCACGACGTTCTTCGATAGCGACGAAGGCGACGCTGGTCAGGAGCAAGCGGAGGTGTTCGGCATCCTGCGCGCCCATGGTGCCGCCGATCTCTTGCGAGCCTTCAACGCACTGGAGGATGACCAGATGCGCCGCGATGTTCTGGCGATTGTTCGAAGAGCGGCTCGCATCGGACAGGATCAGGCCAGTTGATCCGGTGCTGCTCGCGGCCCCAGCCCAACTGAAGCGACCGCGCGGCAGATCTACGACGCTGTCGGGCGAGAGGCTGCTGCGGCCGGCGCGGGACCTGAAACGAAAAGACCCCGCGCGGCGGGTGCCGGCGGGGCTGAGGAGGCACCCGTCGTTCAAGCGGGCATGAGGTAGACGGACGGCCGCGAGCGGATAGTCCGCATCAGCCCGGCGTTGATTCCGAGCGCGCCGTTCGCCACCCGTCGCCGCGTCGCGGTCAATCGACGAGCCATTTTGTAGACAAAAGGCCCGAGAAGGCACCGTTTCTGGCAAAAATTGCTGCACGCATCCGGCACCTCTTGCCATATCGGCCTATCCGCAAACGTCCTAGTCTGGCTCGTCACATCAGCGAGGCAGCGTTCATGAGTACGATTACGACCGTCGCTAAAGCGTTCTTCGATGCGTGCGAGACGGGCGGCGGCTGGGAAGCCTGCGAACAATACTGCACACCCAGTGCCAGTTTTTCAGCTCAAGCCGATGCCCTTTCGGGCATCGTCACGTTGCGGGACTATACGAACTGGATGAAGGGACTGCTGACGTTCATTCCTGATGGCCGATATGAAGTGAAATCCTTCGCGACAGATGACGAGCGCCAAAATGTGTTGGCGTATGGCATCTTCCGAGGGACGCACACCGGTGAAGGTGGACCCTGTCCTCCCACCGGCAAAAGCACTGCAACCGACTACGTCTATGCCATGGAATTCGATGGCGAAAAGATCAGCCATATGACCAAAATCTGGAACGACACGCGCGCCATCAAGGAATTTGGTTGGGCTTGATTCGATAAGGGTGCTTTTCGGAACAGCTCTGCCTGATCCCCGAACTTCAAGAGCGAAGATTGGTGGCAGTTGCGTGCTGTAAACGACTGGACCGAGCGGCCATTCTCGGCAATCGGAGCAAGGCACCCGCACACCTTGTCCGGTGTCATTCGCGCACGAAGAGCCCCGCGCCGGCGAACCGGGCGGGGCCAGTGGATCCGCATTACCCACTGGAGGGCGGCCATAGGGCAGGCGGATGGTGAGGGGGGAGGATCGTTCGGACCGCGATAGGCTCGAAGCCGCGGGCCTCATCAGAGTCACACGGCTGCATCAAACGCCGCGCCTCGTCACAGCGAGAGGGCAGGCCCAGTGCGCGCAGTGGCAGCGGCGCGAGCGGACGAGGTGGAGCTCCTCGTCGAGCAGTACCTCTGGACATCGCAAGGCAGCGCTGTCGCGGCTCTTCGGCAAGCCATCTCGGATGCGCTCGTGGACGCCGTCGAGCGCCGTCAGAGGCTGGAGGCCGCTGAACGAGCCGCCTCAGGGTCGCTAGCGGGCCGCCCGGCCGAGGTTGCGGTCGTTGATCGCGGTGCCCATCACGATTTGACCGCTCCGCCCGCCCTGCGTTCTGCCAGCGGATGACTGACCGCGGGCCGTCCCGAACGACAGCGCTTCGACCTTCAGTCCGCGACGCATATTTTCCGGAAGATCGGAGTGATCGTAGTAGCCGGCATCATGGGCCATCGCGTCCAGGGCCTGGATCTCGTTGGCGGCCGCGCCGGTCCAGAGGATCGCGCCCGTCCCACTCTGCCGAATTTGGAAAACCGACATCGTCGCTTCCTCCATGCGTGTTCCAGGATGAGACGCGCGACGCGATGGGTCGTTCCTTCCATCTCGGGACCTGCGATCGAAAGGTGAAGCTGTCCGGGCCGGTCGTGCTCAAACTTGGCGCCGGCCGGCCACCTCCAATCCCCCCATCCGCCACCGATCCCCGATGCAGGGGTAGGTGTGCTCGACGGCCGGGCCGAGGGCCGCTGAAATTTTAGAGACGGATGTAAGAGAACGAGGTCTGTTCGGTCGCGTTGCGAGGGGACGGCTTGAAGCCGTAAGCGGATCGACCGCGGCTCATCGCGGACGTACCTGACGACGGAACGCACTATGGATCACGACGTCACAGGACCGGGATCGGACGAGCAGGCCGCGATCATCGAGGCTGCCGAAGAGGTCGTGCTGGAGCCGCTGGCCGACTTTCCGCACATCGACCTGCGCACCGGTGTCGAGCCGTGGGACAAGCGCCGAGCCGCGGGCAAGACGCTTCGGCGCGACCTTCCCCATGTCGATCATGCCGTCCTGACCGCCGACGCGGATCGACCCGACCCGGTCTCGCTCATCGAAGGGGCGCATGCCGGCCGGCAGGAACACCTCATCCCGCTGCGGGTCGCCCGCATGGCTTCCTCGCCGTTCGCCTTCCTGCGCGGAGCGGCGCAGGTCATGGCCTGGGATCTGTCTCGGGGACCGCGCGGTCCGATCGATGTCGTCATGAACGGTGACGCCCACATATCGAATTTCGGCCTGTTCGGCTCACCGCAGGGTGACGTGGTCCTGGATCTCAACGATTTCGATGAGGTCACGGTCGGACCGTGGGAATGGGACCTGAAGCGGCTGTGCGCGAGCATCGAGGTCGCGGCGCGAGACGCTGCCGTGCCTGCGAGCGAACGGCGTCAGGCGGTCCAAAGCGCCGCCGCAGGCTATCAGCACACCATGGACGATCTCGCCCCGCGCGGATCTCTAGATGTCTGGCAGCAGGCGGCGCGGGCCGATGATCTCGACTTCATCGGCATCGAGATCGATGCCGAGTCGCAGGCGGTGGTCCATCGAGCCGTCGAAAAGGCCAGACGCAAGAACAACAAGAGCCTGCTCGATCGGGTCGGCGAGCGGCGGACGGATGGGGGGTGGCGGTTCCGCGAGGAGCCGCCGATCCTCACCCGTGTCGATGAGGCGACGCGCCAGAGCGTCACGGCCGGACTGGAACGCTACGCCGAGACGCTGCCGCGCGAGCGCCGGTTCATGCTGAGCCGCTACCACGTCGTCGATGTCGCGCACCGGGTGGTCGGCGTCGGCAGCGTCGGCACGCGGGCCTATGTCGCCTTGTTGTGCGGAAATTCGGACCAGGATGCGCTCTTCCTTCAGGTCAAGGAAGCTGTGCGACCGGCAAGCGCACCGTATCTGCGCGGCATGCCCGAGCCCTATGCGAGCCACGAGGGCGAACGCGTGATCTACGGACAGCGCCTGCTGCAGGCGGTGGGGGATCCGCTGCTCGGCTGGACCAGCATCGACGGTCGCCCGTTCTACGTGCGTCAGATGAAGAACATGAAGGGCGATATCCCGCTCAGTCGTATGGCGGGCCGCTCATTGATGTACTTCTCGCACGCGTACGGTGCGCTGCTGGCGAAGGCGCATGCGCGCACCGGAGATGCGGCGGCGATCGCGGGCTATTTCGGTCACGACGGGCGTGCTGATCTGCGTGAAGCCCTGGCCGATTGGGCGCAGGCCTATGGTGATCGGAATGCAGCGGACTACGCGATGTTTTGCGCCGCAATCGCTGAAGGTCGCCTCACGGCAGCGGATGACCCTCACTTGTGATGGAGGAAGCGGGCGACCGACAGCTTCATCGCCGAGCGCAGAACCACCGGGCTGCTACGCGTGCCCGGCCTCATAAGTACATAGGCGCGGGCAACCTTGGCGAGCGTCCGGCGCGCGAGCATGCCAGCGGCCGATGCTCGCTCTCGCTATGACGAGATCTCCTATCGCGGCATGGGACCGACCGTTACGGAATCTGCTGTTGAGCGGCTTCGATCATGCGGTCGCCGTCCTCCTGCAATAGAAGTCGATCCGACACGAGTGCATCGACGGACCTCGTCACGGCTGCAACATAGGCACCCGCATCCTGATATCGCTCCTCAAGGGACAAGCGGGGGTCGCCAGCCGCATCCCGCTGGGCACGCGTGCGCGCAAACGGTATCTGACTGCCCTCGCGATCACACAAAGCCCCGGCAGGGAACGGATCGGCATACAGGTTCCAACCGGTGAAGGTCGCACGCGGTGCCGCCACGGCCGGCAGGCGGATGCCGGCCACCTCGTTGCCGTCGGCATCGACGCGTGGGACCAGCGGACGATATTGCGGTCCACTTTCCGGGTGCGGGTCGACGTAGGTGCTGAAACGCGCGATTGCATTCGGCGCCGTTGGAACGGGAACGCCGACCATGAACGGAAAGCCGATATCTGCAGCCTCGACCAGGGTTTGATCGGACAGGCGCGGCACGCGGCTCTCCGGGGGCGCTTTACCCTCCTTCACCCATTCTTCGAGAACGACCAGCAGCGCGCGGACCGCCGGGGCCGGGTTCAGGCTGCTGCGCGGGTTCGCACAGGGACCATTGGTCGAGGCCAGACCGGCACGCCCATAGTGGAAGCCGCTTGAGACGAGGTAGGCTCGGGCGGTGTCAGGCAGCCGCACATCGGTGCGGCCGACGGGATCGGTCGTCAGGAGAGAGGCACCTTTCTGCCAATACTCCGTTCCGGTGTTCGCTTCGATCAGCAGGGGGTCGAAGCCATCATCTCGCAGGATGGTGCCCGTCCTCCCGGTGATGGGATCGTGTTGGCTGCCGGCCGAGAATGGGAAGGCGTTCTCGGGATAGAGGTGGTCTTCGTGCTGTGTGTTGGTTCGCGAGGGCTGGCCGAAGCGGGCATTGAGGAACACGCCGCCCACCCCAGCGATGTGGGACAGCACGCCGTCGAAAACCCGCTTGCCGACCTCGTCCCTGTTGAAGCCCTGCTGGATGAAATCGCGCAGATAGCGACCGCTCTGAGAGATGCCGAGCGCGAGGGTGTGCCGGATCGTGCCGCCCGCCGGGTTGGCCGTGCCGCCGCCGTCTCCGCCGTTGCCGCGGAGATAAGCCACCACGTCCCGGGTCGCGGCGAAGCCGATCCCGAGCACCTTCGGCTCGGTGGCTTGGTACGTGAATTCGTAGAGCGAGCCGGGCAACGGCTTGGTGCCCTTCGGCAAAAGTTCGATCTGACGCGGCGTGGCGTAGTGCCAAGCGTCAGGCGGCACCGGCCGCGGCGGGTCAGCTTCCCGGCGCCGGACGGTGAGGCGCGCATCGGCCTTGTTCTGGCTGGCGACCTTGAATGTCAGATAGAAGGGAGCCTCCGGCGGGCCGCGGGTCGCGCTGACGAGCTCATCGCGCACGATCTCGACGATCGGTTTGCCGTTGCGCGTGGCCACCGGCACGTCGATGGCCATACCGCCCTGCTGGCGCAGCGCGTCGGCCTCCCAGCCCGACCAGACGATGGTGTAACCCCGACGTAGGACGAGACCGGTCCCGGCATCGGTGGCAGACTTCGGATCGTTGACGGCCTGTACAGCCTGCGCAGGCGCATCGAGGACCCAGTTGAAGAGAAACTTGCGGCCCCGGTTCAGGACCTCGAACAGGAGCGTGCCGCTGCCCCGGGCCGGATCCTTGGGCCGCAGGATGAACAAATCGGTCTTGTACTCGACCATGCCGCGGACGTTGCGGGGCGCCAGGGCGATGTCGACGATGCCGGCATTCGCCGGATCGGCCGGGTCGAGCTCACCACGGGCCGTCCCGATGACACGCTCGTAGCTACCGGCCGCACCGAACTCGGCGCCATCTGCAAAAGGCTCGACGCTGGCGATCTCGATGCCGGTGATGCCCGCCTGAACCGGCGCAGCGCCGAGGGCGCAGCCGAGTGCGCCAACCACAACCCAACCGTTGCGCATGTTTGCTCCCTGCCCGGCTCGTTCCGGCCGGTGTCCTCAGCAAACATGTCGGCAGGCCGACGTCGAGAGGAATGCCGAGGCTCGCTCTGCATTCTCCTTTGCAGCTTGCGGGCGCCGTTCGGTTCGAATTCCTGCCCACCCGCGAATCCGTGGGTTCGTCGACGGCGAGGGATTCGAACTCACGGAGGCCTTTGGCGCCCGGTAGGGGCCGCCCTTCGGAGGAGTCACCAGGCCGCAACACCTCATCGATTCTTCCGAAGTGGGGCATCGCCCTCTCCAAAACCGCCAAGGTTTGGCTATCAGGCTGATCCGGTCACCCCGTGATTGATCGCCGCCATGCTCTCCATTTCCCGCGACGTCGTTTCGAAGCACCGCGAGATTTCCGCCCTGCTCGCGACTTATGCCATGTTCCTCAGCGGCGTGCTGGTTCTGGCTTGGGCCGCGGCATAGGCCCTCTGGTCGGAGTTTGATGGAGTTGCTGACGTGACAGACAGAGCGCAACGCCCACAGTCGCGGACGGCTCTGGTCGCCTCTGTCGCCTTCGCCATCGTACTTGCCGCAGCCGGTACGGTTGGCTGGCGCTGGTACCACTACGTCACAGCCGGAGCCTCACCCTACGATGAGGTCGGGATCGAGGTGAACCGAAGGCTGCCGCAGGCCCTGCGCGACTGGGGCTGCGCGCGTATCAAGGAACGTTTTCCGCGAGCGGTACCGCCCTACGGATGTCAGCCGGGGCAGGTCTGAGGCTTCGCCACCTCAGCCTCCTCGGAAGCGCCTGCCATGATCGGCTCCGACGCGGTGGTCCAAATTCCAGATTCGTGCAGGGTTGGCTTCTGCTCCACGGGTCGCTTGGCCGGCGAAAGTGGTTGGGCACGCGCAGCCGGCCAAGCGGTCGATGCTGGCACGAAGGCCTCCGGGGCCGGCGGCCTGTAGCCGAGCGCGCCCTGTGGACGCATCGTGTCGGAGTGTCGGCGCCAGCTCTCGATGATGATCTGTGCCTCCCTCCGTGCGTCGAAGACCTCGTCGTTCAGAAGCTCGCCCCGCCGTCTTGCGTTGCAGCTCTCGACGCAGCCGTTCTGCCATGGGGAATTCGGTGCGATGCAGGCCGTCTGACTGCCGACTGCCGCAGACCAGGACGGCACCGTACGGGCGAACCAGTTCCGCGAGGTCGGCTGTCAGCGCGGCCTCGTCCTCTCTTCCCCGCGGCACTTGCGGCTCTCGTCGAGCGATGCGGGCCGAGCGCCCGGCGGGCGCGGCGCTCGGAGACGTCCGGGACAACGACGGCTCGTGTCCGCGACTGCGGCCGGAATGCCGCAACCACGTACGGTCGTATGGCGTCGCCGAGGCCCGCAGCCAGAGGATGTGGCGCGGTTCGACTCGGTGCCGTAACACGTTTCCGGTCGCATCATGGCCTCCTCGGGCGTTTTCTCATTCCCGCAACTGATTCCTTTCGCTATGCTTGAGGCGGCACAACGGACTCGCAAAGCAGAATGCCAAATCAGCTCCTTCGCTCAGCAATCTGGGCACCAACGATCGCTTTATCATGGTTTTGGGGGCTCGGCTTCTTCTACGCGATCCATGTCACACTGACTTATGGCTGGCTCGGCTTCCTTGCTTTTGCTTTGCCCAACGCGGTCGGGCTTGGTCTATTTGGTTGGGTCCTCGGCGCACCGGGGCGAAGCCCCGACAAAATCGCGGCGGCCATTCAGGGACCCTACGCCGTCCTGTTCCTCGCCTGTCAGTTCCTCGCGGTTGCAATCACGATCTTCGGCTTCACCGCCTATGCTTGGACGCCGCTGTTCGGGCGGGACACCATCATTGGCTCGATCGCGCTCATCCTCATCGCCTGCTCGATCGGGCATGCGGTTCCACTTCGCCGCATCAAGATCTGGCATGGCGTCGTCCTGATCCTGGGCGTGTGCGCCGGCTTCGTGGCGCTCGCCGGACTGGCGGGTGGATCCAGCGGTCCTGACGTTCCGCTCTCGTCCTTCGACCAGCGCTTCTACGGCCTCGTGCTTCCCTCGCTCGTCGGCTTCCTGCTCGGCCCCTGGATGGACGTGCAGCATTGGCACCGTGCGGTCGAGATCCAGCGCGAGGGCGCGTCCGTCCGGACGGCCTATGGGATCGGGGCGGTTCTCTTCGTCGGCCTGCTGACGATCAATGCCCTGCTCGCGTCCGCGGCGGGACTTGGCGAACCGGTCGTGTCGTTCGACGGCCTGCCCGGAGCGTACGCCGCCGTGGCGCAGGCCACGGCGCGGAGCCACCTTGCGGGGGTGACGGTCGCCTTTCTGATCTGGACGGTCGTGGCGGCCGCCACCACGATCGACAGCTTCTACAGCGCGACCCGCTGGCTCATGACCGGCATCACGACGCGCAGCAACTCGCCGCTCCTCGCCTTCGTGCCGCCCTCGCTGGTGTCATCGCCGATCTGGATCCTGGTTGCGGCCTTCGCGACGGCGGTCGTTGCGACCCAACTCAATCTCTCGCTGATGTACCTGATGGTGCCCTTCGCCACGCTCCTCGTCGGAGGAGCGGCCTGCCTCGTCTGCGAGACGCTCGGCGCGTCCCGGCGCTACGACCCGGTCCTCAGCTACATGATCGGTCTGGCCGCCTGCCTCGTCTTCCTGACCGGCTACATCGAGCCGAACTGGGCGTATCTGACCCTGGCCCCGCTCATCGGGCTCGTCGGCGCGCTGCCGATGATGGCAGAGCTGCTCGGCTTCGGCGGCAAGCCGGCAACGCCCGCGCCGATCGCGACGGACGAGCCTGCTGCGAAGACGGTGGTGGTCGCCGTAGCCCGGGATGAGGCGGTCGCCTCGCACGGCTTCGACGGGCAGTGGTTCGTCTTGAATCTGATGCCGACCTACGACGACACCAATTCCGTCGGGAATGTCTATTTCGCAAACTACGTTCGCTGGGTCGGGAAGGCGCGAGAACTGTTCTTCAACACCTGCATGCCCAATTTCGACCTGAAGTCGACGGAGTTCTACGTGCTGACGAAATCGTTCCAGCACGATTTCCGGCGAGAGGCCGCCGAGTTCGAGCCCATCACCGTCCGTGTCCGCATCGCCAGCCACAATCGGAAGTTCGTGACGCTGGCCCACGAAATCCACAGCGAGATCAACGGCCTGCTCGGTCGCGGCGAGCAATCGCTGATGTTCGTGGACACGGTCCAGTATCGTCCGTTGGACATCCCGCGGACCATCATCGAGGGCTTTCTTCCCTACTGGCCCAAAACCTCTCCGCACGCGACCTCGACGGTGTCGGGTCCGCTGGGAGCCACGAGCCTCAGCGTCTAGAGCCGGATCCGGCTCTCCGTTCTCGTCTCGACGCGCATTCCTTCGACGAACCGGTGTCCGCACCCGTGCGAATGCGCTCCACATGTCTCGCGCGAAGCGCCCGTCGCACGCCGGTGCGCGGGCGTTTCGCGAGGCATTCCGAGCCGCATCAGGCGGCGTGGATCGTCCCCCGCCGGAGGTCCTGCCGGCTCGCCAGGGCCGTGGCCTCCTCGGCCGGAACGGGTCTGCTGAACAGGTAGCCCTGGAACTCGTGGCAGCCCAGGCTCAGGAGGCATCGGCGCTGCGCCTCGGTCTCGACGCCTTCGGCGATGACCGTCATCTTGAGGCTCGTGGCGAGATCCATGATCGCGCGGACGATGGCCGCGCCGCTCTGCTCGTGCGGCAGGTCCCGCACGAAACACTGGTCGATCTTGATCTTGTCGAAGGCCAGTCGGCGAAGGTAGCTCAAGCTGGAATAGCCGGTTCCGAAATCATCGACGGAAAGCCGCACGCCCCGCTCCCGAAGCTTGGCCAGCGCGGTCTTGATGGTCGGGGTCGCCTCGAGAAACACCGACTCCGTGACCTCCAGCTCGAGCCGCGAAGCGGCCAAGCCGCTCCCCTGCAGCGCTGAATCCACCAGAAGCACGAGATCCGAGTGACGGAACTGGATGGGTGACAGGTTCACGGCGACGCTGATGTCGCTGGGCCAGGCTGCGGCGATCGCGCAGGCCTGCTGCAGGATCCACTCTCCCATCGGGATGATCACGCCCGTCTCTTCGGCGAGGGGGATGAAGTCGGCGGGCGAGACGAAGCCGCGCTTGGGGTGGTTCCAGCGCACCAGCGCCTCGAAGCCTCGGATCCGGCCCTCCTTCGTCACGATGGGCTGGAAGTAGAGGAGGAACTCGTTGCGATCGAGGGCCCCCCGCAGCTCCGTCGACAGGGCACGCCGTGCCTCGATCCGCTCGTCCATCTCGGCTTCGTAGAAGCGGTATCCGTTCCGGCCTTCGCCCTTCGTCCGGTAGAGTGCGAGGTCGGCTCGCCGCATGATCTCCTCACAGCCGTCCTGGGGGGCGATGGCGATGCCGATACTGACGCCGATGCTCACCCGGATGCCGTCGATGGCGAAGGGCGACGCGACCGCCGCCACGATGTCGCTGGCCAGAAGTGCGATGGCGTGGCGATCCCTGGCCGCCGGGCCGCTCGCGAGAATCGCGAATTCGTCGCCTGCAAGGCGAGCCAGCTGCACATCGGGCGACGCGAAGCGCCGCAGACGCTCGGCAACGGCCCGCAGGAGCCCGTCGCCGGCCGCGTGCCCAAACGTGTCGTTCACGCTCTTGAACTCGTCGAGATCCAGCGCCAGCACCGCGAATCGTCCGCTCGCTCCGAGCTGCTGGCGCGCCGTTTCCAGAAGCCGCTGAAACTGAACCCGGTTCGGGAGATCCGTCAGCGCGTCGTGCAGCGCGAGGTACGACAGCCGCTCCTCCGACCGCCGCTTCTCCGTCACGTCGGATCCGACGCCGCGGTATCCTGAAAAGCTGACACCATTGGTGAAGATCGGCTTTCCGCTCAACTGCCACGTGCGCTGCTCGCCCGCGATGTTGAGCGGGAGGACGAGGTTGCGGAATGTGCGGCGCTCCGCGATGCAGTTCCAGAGAACGGTGCTCGGGTGCCCATCGGGCGCAGCGACGGCGGGCAACAGCAGTTGTTCGAGGGGCAAGCCGAGAAGCTGGCGCTCCGACGAGCGCGCGACCTCGACCAACCGCGGCGACACATGCTGCAGGCGAAGCTCCGCGTCGGTCTCCCAGAGCCAGTCGCTCGCATTCTCCTCGAACTCGTTGAGCAGGAGATTCGTGAATTCCTGCTGCCGCTCGAGGTCGACCTGCGCGACGACGCGCATTTTCAGGAGGCGGCTCAGATGCAGGATCGTGAAGCAGACAAAGGCTGCGTAGAACACGAGAAGGATCGCGACGTAGATGTAGAAGCGGTCTCCCGTCGCCGCCAAGCCGAAGAAGGATCCGGCGATGATGAGGCCGGAGAAGCCGATGGCGATCCGTGGCAGCACGGCGGCGCTCATCCCGGTCGCGATCAGGCCCGCACAGCTGGCGGCGATCAGCAGGCGCCCGTCCGGATCGGCTCCGACGAACAGCATGACCGGGATCGAGGCGAGCAGACCGCCATAGGCATAGGCGGCCAGGACGGCACGACGGATGAACGAGACGGCCACTTCGCGCGGCTTGGGGCGCGAACGCCAGAGCCAGCATTGCCGGAGGACAGCGACCGCCAGCGGCAGGATAGACGCCTCAAGCAGGCCCAAATAGGCGCGATTGGCAGGACTCCAAAAGAGATAGACGATGACTTGGACGACGCTGAGGCTGACGAGTACAGTGAAAGGAACCAGACGGAGAGCAACGTCGAACTGCTCTACACGGACGCGAGCCCTCAGGTTGGCGTCGAGAGGTTCGTTTCCACGATGAGCGCCGGCTGGGAATGAAATCAGCATCTCAGGTGACACACACACTTCATGGAAAGCTATTCGATGCAGATGTAAATTTTCTACTATTTGAAACTACGCTCGGATCCGCCCCTCCATCACAGAATGGGCCATTGGGTTTAAATTGCTGTAAACGTGACGTTTCGCATTTGATGCGAATGGATTGCTTAAATTGCAATCTTCGCGCCTCATTTCGGACATGAATGGGCTGGTCGATCGGGGTGATCTTGCGACAGCAGCGATCCGGACGGTCGCCACACGACGCCCGCGCGCATCATCTTTGTCGCGTTGCGCGCCGCGGGAAGCGGTGACGATCCCGGCGGATCCGCCCGCGGGCCAGATCTTGAACCCTCCGCTGGTGCGCCGCTGCGGAGGCGATTCCGCCTGTGAGGCCGCCTCACGGCCGCGGGACTACATCGGGGTCTGCCGCCGACGGGATGGCGCCGGCCCCTGGAACGGCCGACCGGATCGACGCGATCCACCGGCAGGGGCTCGAGCGGCGTGCCGACGACGACGTGCCAAACGGCACGTCGTTCCAGAGGGCCAGAACCCAATTCAGGGACACGCAACAAGTCACGGCCAGCCGCCTTTCGACGGAGACCGCGCAAGCCTTACTGGGTTGTGCCATGAACACTCGTATCAAAACCACTCGTATCACTTCCACCATCGCCGCTGTCGTGCTGGGCTTCGGTGCGATCTCTTCGCCTGCTCTTGCTCAGAACTTCTCGACGATCCGAGGAGAGAAGCCTTCGAGCTTCTTCACTGATCGCGCCGCTCCGAACGCCTACGACGACGTGACGACGGGTTCGATCGGCACGGCTCGGGGCCGCAGCATCGACCGCTCCGCCAAGGACGGCAACGCGGAACTCAACGACCGCTCCGTGCCGAACTACGGTGCGACCTCCGGCGGCCCGGCGGAATAACGGGGACATGACACGCCCGACGCGCGCGTATGCGGGTCGGGCGCTCCTCCATGGATGGTCGGCCCCACCGCCCCCGTCTCAGGGAGATGCCGATCGCGATCCCGTCGCCTGATCGGATGCGGCCACGAGGCAGGGACGGAGGTGACGCCGGATGTACGCGCACCTTCGCTCCGGCCGGCGTGGCCGCTCTCGGTTCGGCGCTTGCCTCGAAGGGAGCCGGCATCCGCGTCGGCGAAGACTGTTCCCGATCGGCGGCCGACCGCTGGGATCGCCTCGCATCGGTGCCGAGCGCGCGAGCGTGTTGGCCATCAAACCAGGACAGTCCCGATCGCGACAGCCCCGACGGCAGGCCGCGCCGCCCCCTCCGATGGGAGGCCTTCGGCTCGTCGAAGGAGGCACGGGCCGTGAGCGCTTCATTGGCATAACACCTGCGAGCGTGGCCGGACGTTCGGAGGATGTCTCCCATGGTGTCGATGGCGTCTTCCCCGCCGGCTTCCGCAGCCGAGATCGAGCGTCGGAATCCCCGCAAGCCCGACGAACGGGTCCCCCGCGCGGCCCTCGGGCTTCTCGGCCTGCAGCACGTCCTCGTGATGTATGCGGGCGCCGTGGCGATCCCGCTCATCATCGGCCGGGCGCTGAAGCTGCCGCCCGAGCAGGTGGCCATGCTGGTCAGCGCCGACCTGTTCGCCTGCGGCATCGTCACGCTGATCCAGAGCTGGGGCCTGCCCGGCATCGGCATCCGGATGCCGGTGATGATGGGCGTCACCTTCGCCGCCGTCGGCCCGATGCTCTCCATGGGGACGAACCCGGCGATCGGGCTGACCGGCATCTACGGCGCCGTCATCGCCTCCGGCCTGTTCGGCCTCGTCGCCGCCCCGCTGGTCGGGCGCCTCCTGCCGCTGTTCCCGCCGGTCGTGACCGGCACCATCATCCTCGTCATCGGCATCTCGCTGATGCGCGTCGGCGTGAACTGGGCGGCCGGGGGCGTCGGCAACCCGAATTACGGCGCACCGCTCTATCTCGGCATCGCGGCCTTCGTGCTCTGCGCGATCCTCGCCATCACCCGCTACGCCACGGGCTTCGTCGCCTCGGCCTCGGTGCTGATCGGGATCGCGCTCGGGATGATCCTGGCCGGCTTCGCCGGTCTGGTGGAACTCGACCGCGTCGCCGCGGCGCCCTGGTTCGACGTGGTGCGCCCCTTCGCCTTCGGCTGGCCGAGCTTCGATCCGGTCTCGATCGTCACCCTGTGCCTCGTGATGATCGTCGTGATGATCGAGTCGACCGGCATGTTCCTGGCGCTGTCGCAGATCACCGCCGATCCGGTCGACGGGCGGCGGCTGACCCGGGGCCTGCGCGCGGACGGGCTCGGCACCGTCATCGGCGGCATCTTCAATACGTTTCCCTACACCTCGTTCTCGCAGAATATCGGGCTCGTCGGCGTCACCGGCATCCGCTCGCGCTGGGTGACGGTGGTCGCGGGCTTCATCATGCTCGGCCTCGGACTGGTCCCGAAGCTCGCCGCCCTGGTCGAGGCCGTGCCGCAATGCGTGCTCGGCGGGGCCGGCCTCGTGATGTTCGGCATGGTCGGCGCCACCGGCACGCGCATCCTCGGCGGCGTCGATTTCGCGCGCAACCGCAACAATCTATTCGTCGTCGCGGTCTCGGTCGGTTTCGGCATGATCCCGCTCGTCGCGCCGAACTTCTTCAAGCAGATGCCGCATGCGCTGCATCCGCTGCTGGAATCGGGCATCCTGCTCGCCGCGATCTCGGCGGTGGGGCTGAACCTGTTCTTCAACGGATTCGGCGACAGGGCGGAATCCCGTGAGGCGGCGATCCGTCAGGCCGAGGTCGCGCAGGCCCACTGACGTCGCCCGCGGGCCCGTCGCCATCGATCACGGCCCCCGGCCATCGGGTCAGGGGGCGCTCACGCCCCATCGGCCGCGTCGTCGATGACGCTGACATGGGCCGCCACCACCTTCCAGCCGTCGGGAAAGCGCAGCCAGGTCTGGCTCTGGCGCCCGACCCGGCCGGGTGCGGACCCGCGCCGGAACAGCGTCATCGCCACGGCGCAGTCGCGGCCGTAGGTGGTGATGACGGTGTCCGCGAGGTCGCGGGCGAGCCCTTGCGGGGGCCGCGCCCGGCGGAAGGCGCGGATCGCGTCCATGCCGTAGAGATGTTCCGCCGCGCCGTAGCGGATCGTGCGGGGATCGTCGTGGAACAGCCGTTCGAGCGTCGCGACGTCGTTGCTCACGAGCGCCGCCTCGTAGGCCGCGAAGACCCGCTCGACCTCGGCCTTCACCGCGGGATCGTCGATGATCACGGCGTGTCCTCCGAAGGCTTGTTCTCCGAAGGCTTGTTCTCCGAAGGCTTGTTCTCCGAAGGCTTGTTCTCCGAAGGCTTGGCCTCCGGGGGCACCCCATCCAGGGCCGCGACCGGCGCCCGGACCGCGCCCGCGCGCTCGAGGTGACGCGCCACCCGTAGGCAGAGCGCCTCGTTCCAGGGTGCGGCGATGATCTGCACGCCGAGGGGCAGCCCGCCGTCGAGCCAGACCGGCACCGCGACCACGGGCAGGCCGATGAAGGAGATCGGCTGCGTGAACACCCCGATATTGGGCCGCACCGGCACTTCGATGCCGCCGAGGACGAAGGTGGTCTGGCCGGAGCGCGGCGCGCGGCAGGGCGTGCTCGGCGCGAGAATCACGTCGACATCGCGGAACAGGTCCAGCACGGCGTCGCGATACCAGCGGCGGAACCGCTGCGCCCGCTCGAGGAAGGGCGCGGGCAGCATCGCCCCGGCGATCAGCCGGTCGCGCACCGCCGGATCGAAGTCGCCGGCCCGGCCGCGCAGCCGGTCGAGATGCAGCGCGGCGCCTTCGGCCGCGGTGATCAGGTAGGCCGCCGCCCGCGCGCGGGCCGCCTCCGGGATCGCGACGCCGCGGTTCGCGCCCAGCGCGCGGGCGACCTGCTCGACGGCGGTAAACGCCTCCGGGTCGCCCCCTTGCGCGAAATAGCCTCCGGCCACCGCGATGCGAAGGTCCGCGACGCCCCGGTCGAGATCCGGGGCCGCGGGCTCGGGCGGGCGCGACGCGGCGGCGGGATCCTCGGGATCGGGCCCCTGCAGGGCGTCGTAGGCCAGGGCGAGATCTCCGGTCGAGCGCGCCATCGGGCCGAGATGGTCGAGGCTGCCCACGAAGGGGAAGCTCCCGGCCCGGCTGAGCCGCCCGTAGGTGGGCTTGAGCCCGAAGCAGCCGCAGAAGGCGGAGGGCACGCGGATCGAGCCGTTGGTGTCGGAGGCCAGCGCGACCGGCACCAGGCCGGCGGCGACCGCCGCACCCGATCCCCCCGAGGAGCCGCCGGACATGTGGTCGAGGGCGTGCGGGTTGCGTGTATTGCCGTCGTGGATGTTCTCGCCGGTGAAGTCGTAGGCGTATTCGCCCATGCCGAGGGTCCCGACCAGCACGGCGCCCGCCGCCTCCAGCCGCCGGATCAGGGCGGCGTCGCGGGGAGCCGGCGCCCGCTCGCGGTTGATCCGCGAGCCCGCCCGCGTCGGCAGACCGGCGACGTCGAAGAGGTTCTTGACCGCGAAGGGCACCCCGGCGAGGGGGCCGAGTCTGTCGCCCCTGGCCCGCGCGGCGTCGAGGGAAGCGGCGCGGGCGGTGGCGCGCTCGGACAGGCGGTCGGTGAAGCTGTTCACCGCCGGGTCGATGCGCGCGATGCGCGCGAGGGCGGCGGCGACCACGTCGCGGGCGCCGACCGTCCCCGCCGACACCGCACGGGCGATGTCGCAGGCCGGGGCGAGGCTCCAATCCGTCGTCGCGCTCACGCCGTGTAGACCGGGGCCGCCTCGGCGGTGTCGGGCAACGGAAACAGGGCGACGAGCGCCGCGGCGGCGTGCAGCACCCGCAGGTTGGCGACGACCGCTTCGTGCCAGGCCGGATCGAGGGCGAGGCCCAGCACGGGCGCGGCGGCGGCGGCGTAGGCGTCGAGATCGGGCGGCGGCGGGGCCGCGGCGTGATCGGACATCGGTTTCCTCGAGGATCGGGCGCTTCGCGGCCGGTCCGGTGCAATGGCCGCGCCACGGCCACCGCGCCCGCATCGCGGATCGTGGCACGCTGCCCCGGATGTCCGCCGGTCCGCTGGGGTCGAGCCGCGGCCGGTCATCCGGGCGCCGGCTCATGCGCGAGCATGCCGGCCCGACCTGACGCAGAGGTCGGTGATCGATCTCGCCGGCATGCTGCAGCGTGGCGAGACCACATCACGCGAGATCGTGCTGCCGTACATGTCCAAGATCCGGAAGCCCGATCACGCGGGCTCGGCCCTGTGTTCGATGCAGCAGATCAATCCCGATTTCCCGGCGATCGCCGGGCGGATGGATGCCCAGAGGGTGCAGGCCCGGGCGAGCGGCCAGGCGCTTCCGACGCCGTTCGGCATCCCGATCCTGGTGAAGGACAACGTCGGAACCGGCGACGGCTTGCGCACCCTGGCTTCGTCGGCGACGCTGATCGGCTCGCTGGTCGGCGACAGCGCCGCGGCGCCCCTCGGCAATGGCCGCCTCACCGTCAACGCCGACGACAGCTCCACCACCTATGCCGGCCGCATCGTCGATGGCGCCACGCCCACCGGTTGGAGACGGGGCGAGCTTCATCGGGACCGGCCTGCCGATCGACCGGCACGCCTTGGTGGCCGAGGCCGGCCTGTCGGCGGAGGTGGCGCCGAACACGACCCTGGGCGTGTCCTATACGGGGCAGGTCGGCCCCCGCGCCCAGGATCACGCCGCCAGGGGCAGCCTCACCCTGCGCTTCTGACGACGGGCCCGCAGGCCGCCGACGTGCGCCTCACCCCCGGCCGAGGGCGGCGATCACCGCGGCGGATCGCGAGACCCAGCCGAAGATGCCGCCCTGGGCCTTGATCATGGCAAGGCCCGCCTCGTGGAAGGCCGGGATGTACGAGCCGCAGGCATCGGCGACGACGACGCAGCGGTAGCCGCGGTCGTTGGCCTCGCGCACGGTGGTGTGCACGCAGACTTCCGTCGTCACGCCGCAGACGATCAAGGTCTCGATGCCGCGCGCCTCCAGCAAGGCCGCGAGTCCGGTCGCGTAGAAGGCGCCCTTGCCCGGCTTGTCGATCACCGGCTCGCCGTCGAGGGGAGCCAGTTCGGGGACAATGTCGTGGCCGGGCTCGCCGCGGATCAGGATGCGGCCCATGGGGCCCGGCTCGCCGATGCGCGCCGTCGGCGCGCCGCGCTCCAGCTTGGCCGGCGGCGCATCCGAGAGATCGGGCGCGTGCCCCTCGCGGGTGTGGACGACGAGGAGGCCGGCCCCGCGCGCCGCGGCCAGCAGGGCACGGGTGGGGGGCACCGCGGCGGCGAGCAGCGAGACGTCGTTGCCGAGACTCTCGCCGAAGCCGCCGGGTTCGAGGAAGTCGCGCTGCATGTCGATGACGACGAGGGCCGTTCCGGCCGGATCGAACGGCAGAGGCGAGGGTTCGGCCTCGAGAAGGGGGCGCGGGTCGGGCATGGGCTACCTCGGAGCGGTCGCCGCGGGGCTGTGGCCCTGAGATCGTCCGGGCCGATGCGGTGACGGGTGACGATGATGCCGGTGCGCCTTCGAAAAATCGTGCCCGATCACGGTCGGCGATGCACGAAGTGTCGCCAGGCTGGCGCCGGCCTGTGCATCGGGCGGCGGCTCCGCCCCCGCTCCGCCCCGACACGGGCGGCCGTGCTCGCAAACTTCTCCCGCTGCGAGCCCCTATCGGCACCATGGCCATTCCCTGCGCAGGATGACCAGGCGGCGGGCGGATCCGAAAGATTTTCGTGAATCACGCCGCGGCGGCGGGGGTACGTCCCGCAGATGCGACCGATCTCGACGCCGGCCCGACCCGGCCTTTCACTGACGTTCGCGACCGGGACCGGCCGGAAAGTGTTGCGGATTTACGACTTGTGCTGCCGCGCGGGCGTCCGGCACCAGGGCCTGCTTGATCCTGGCACCCCCGTTGCTGCCGTCCGACCACACGGAAGGTCGAGGAGAACGAAGAATGTCGGTCCGGGGGCTCGCGGCGGTTGCGCTGTCACTATTCACGGCCGGTTCGGCGATCGCGGCGGATCTCAAGGATAAGAGGGTCCCCGAGGAGGTGGCCCCGAAGGAAGTGCCGTTCTTCCTCTTCGCGGACACGCAGATCAGCTACCGCTACCAGTTTCCGACCGTCACCCCCGGCATCCAGATCCAGCGGCCCGACGGCAGCTTCCGCTCGCGCGAGGCGCCCAAGCACATCCTCAACATCTCGCACGCGGATGCCTGGGCCTACGGCACGAACTTCTTCTCGCTCGACATCCTGAAGTCCGGGTCGCAATTCCCGGCCGGCACGACCAACACGCCCGGCGGCGTGCCGGTGAGCTACGATTACGGCAACACCGAAGCCTACGGCCTCTACCGCGGCACGCTCAGCCTGAACGCGCTGACCGGCACCAAGGCCTTCGCCTTCCCGGGCATCGTCAAGGAGGTCTCGCTCTCCTTCGGCTTCGACGCCAACTCGCAGAACGACGCCTTCGGCTCGAAGAAGCGCGACATCGTCAGCGGCCTGAACTTCGCCTTCGACGTGCCGGCCGGCTTCCTGAACCTGTCGGTCCATGCCTACAAGGAATGGAACCGCAACGGCTTCAACACCCAGCCCGACCGCGACCAGAGCTTCAACACGGTCCCCGAATTCGAGATCGTCTACAGCCTGCCGCTGACCTTCACCGGTCTGCCGCTGACGCTGGCCGGCTTCAACAACATCGTCCTGCCCAAGGGTCGCGGCATCAGCGACAACCCGGCCGCCTACGCGTTCAACCCGCCGCGCGGGCTGGAATTCCTGTCGCGCACCAACCTCGTGCTCGATCTCGGCAAGCTGGTCTACGATCAGCCCAACAAGGTCGATGTCTTCATCGGCTTCCAGTACTGGCTGAACAAGTTCGGCAACCAGGAAACCGCGACCTTCAAGGGCACCGAGGAGAAGAGCTTCCTCGCCGGCGTGGCCTTCCACGTCTTCTGATCACCGACAGGAACGCGTAGCCGGATGATGGAATCGAGCGCCCGCCCCCGCCGCCTCTGGCTCCGTGATCCGCTGGCGATCCTGGCGGAGGGAGCCGGCGGCGGGCTCGTGGTGGAGGGCACCCGCATCGCCGAACGAGTGTC
>NZ_JACHOS010000009.1 GCF_014199985.1 Methylorubrum rhodesianum
CTTCATCTCTCACGGTCCGGCCAAAGCCAGACCCGCAAGGACATGAACAAGCCGCCCACGTTTCTCTTTCTCGTCGATTCACTTGTCAAAGAGCACGAAGCCGACACCCGAAGGTGATGCCTCCACCAAAGACGCGCCGACAGCCCGGTTGCCCGGCCCATGCAGCCCACCCTCGGCGATGAAGTCCGCGGCGCAGGTCGAACCCGCCGCCAGCGGTCCGCGGCGTCTAGAGCCGGCGAACCGTCCTGTCAACCGCCCCGATCAAGCGCCACGGCGCCGGAGACGATCGACACCCCGGGACGAGAAGGACAGCGATCGCCCGATCCAGTTACCCGGATCAGCTCCGCTCCACCGACAATCCCGAAGACCGTCGAAGCCCTCGCCCACCAAGCGGTGGACCGCGGCGCCCCGTCGGTGAGGCAGCATTTATGGGGTCAACGATCCGGCGTCAACGGCCCAGTCGAAAAAAGTTCCGCAGCACATCACGCCAACATGACCGCCGTGCGACGGCACCCTTCCGGGGACGCGTCGGTGAAGGGAGTGCCGTCGCCTCAATCTGGACATGCTGGCCTCGGACATCCGTCCCGTCGGTCACCCTTCCTGCCTCGAACTCCCCTGTCGCTCGCGCCGCGTGCGTCTGGTAGGACGAAGCGGCAGAATCCGGTCCGAAGCGCCGACGCAGAGGAAGTCCGTGACGCGCGAGCGACTGAAGATCGGGGGAACGGCCGGGACGGCGAAGCAGCGCCCGCCGACGCTGCCGCGCGGCGTCGAGCCGCCGCTCAACCTCTTAGGCGCGGATGCCCGGCAGATCGACCGCCGGGACGTCAACCTGCGCTGGCTCTGCGCCAGCGCGCTCACCGGCATCACCGGTGTGCTCCTGATGGGCGCGGCGATCCATGTTTCGCTTCAGGGCGAGGTTTCGCTCGCCGCCGTCTCGGATCGTCCGAATCTCGGGCCCCGCCCGCAGACCCAGGCGCCGTCGATCGAGGAACCCGGCATCGCCTCCGCCCAGAAGGGCGACCGGCTTGTGCGCAACCTGATGATCGCTTCGGCCAAGCAGAGCTTTCGCACCCCGGTCACCGTGCGGCTCGGCGATCGGGAGATCATCAAGGTCCGGCCCTTCGTCCGGATCTCGTCCAACCTGTCGATGTCGACCGGCGTGTTCGCCAGCG
The DNA here is from genome assembly GCF_014199985.1 of Methylorubrum rhodesianum. Classification (GTDB taxonomy): domain Bacteria; phylum Pseudomonadota; class Alphaproteobacteria; order Rhizobiales; family Beijerinckiaceae; genus Methylobacterium; species Methylobacterium rhodesianum. Next base: position 1,173 of record NZ_JACHOS010000009.1, read on the forward strand.
ATATCCCGCGTTTCGATCCGATGAAGTTCGTTTCCGACGAGCCGCAGGAACGCGCGCCCGATCCCGGCGCGGCGGACGCGCCGGGGGCCGAGGTGACGGTGGTCAAGCGCGATCTCGCGGAGATCGCGATCGATCCGGGGTCGCCTGCACTGTCGGACGAGGACGTGACCGCGCAGATCGAGGAGGAGCGGCGTCTCGCGGCAGAGGCCGGGCGCCGGACGGCCCTGCCGCTGGCGCCGCAGATCCTGCTCTCGCGCACCCTGCAGCAGGGCACCGCCTTCAGCGGATTCGGGGACGGCAACGGGAAGCCCAAGCTCGGCGAGGAGAACAGCCCCTTCAAATCGATCGAAGTCCTCGTCGTCCCCGAGAACGTGACGAAGCTCGCCAAGGTCGAGCTCCGCTCCGGCGAGGCGCCGCTCGTCGAGGAGCGCGACCTCGCGCTCAAGCGCGGCGAGACCCTCGATGGCGTGCTGAAGGCAACGGGGCACGCCTCCGACGCGGCGATCGCAGGCATCGTCGCGGCGCTCGGCGGCAAGGCCAAGGTGGCGGCCCTGTCGGAGGGCCAGCAATTCCGCGTGCAGATCGCGCCGGGCCCGAAACCCGGCGACGGGCGGCAGGTGACCCGGGTGGTGCTGTTCGGCGAGAGCGGCGTCCAGGCGATCGCCGCCCTCAACGATCACGCGGCCTTCGTGCCGGTCGCGCCCCCCGTGGACGAGTCGCGGGGGCGCAACCGGGAACAGGCTCAGGCCGACGCGCCGGACGGCGAGGAAGAGGACGAGGGCAGCGGGCCCCGGCTCTACCAGAGCCTCTACGAGACCGGCGCGCGCCACGAGGTGCCGCGCTCGACGATCGAGGATATCATCCGGATCTTCAGCTACGACATCGATTTCCAGCGCCGCATCTCATCCGGCGACGGGATCGACCTGTTCTACACCTACGACGAGGAGGCCGGCCCCAGCGCCGCCGAGCGGCCGGAACTGCTCTACGCCGCGCTCAATCTGGGCGGCGAGTCGCGCAAGGTCTACCGCTTCCAGTCGCCCGACGATGGCTCAATCGACTATCTCGACGAACAGGGCCGCTCGCTCAAGAAGTTCCTGATCCGCAAGCCCATCGCCGACGGCATCATGCGTTCGGGCTTCGGCTACCGGCGCCACCCGATCCTCGGCTACGCCAAGCTGCATACCGGCGTCGACTGGGCCAACCCGATCGGCACGCCGATCGTGGCCGCCGGCAACGGCACCGTCATCAAGGCGGAATGGGACTCGGGCTACGGACGCCGGGTCGAGGTGCAGCACATCAACGGCTACGTCACGACCTACAACCACATGTCGCGCTTCGCCCGCGGGATCAGCGCCGGCACCCGCGTGCGGCAGGGGCAGGTGATCGGCTATGTCGGCTCGACCGGCCTCTCCACCGGCGCGCACCTCCATTACGAGGTGATCATCAACGGCCACTTCGTCGATCCGATGAAGATCCGCGTGCCGCGCGGGCGCGAACTCGACGGTCGCCTGCTCGCCGAGTTCAAGCGTCAGCGCGACCAGACCGAGACGACGATGCAGAAGTCGAAGACCGCGACGGCGATGGCGCAGCGCGACGCGATGCGGTGAGGCGGCGGGGACGACCGGGTGCGGCGAGCGCCCGGGCCGATCAAGTTCGGATCGTTCGAGACGATCGCACCGTACCTGGCCCCCTCACGGTCGCTCGCCGCCCCTCACGGATTCCCGATCGGCCGGTACGGCACAAGCCCCGGTGAGACATTGGATCAATCAAAGGTTTAGAATCCGAGCCGTGCACGCACATGTTCGGCCGTGATGCCACGGGCCCGCAGGTCCGCCAGGGACTCGGACCCCTTCGACTTGGCGAGCTTCTCGCCGTCCTCCGTCCGAATCAACGGGTGATGGTGATAGGCCGGCGCAGGAAGGCGCAGGAGACGCTGAAGCAGGGCGTGCAGATCGGTGGCCGCCTCGAGGTCCTGGCCGCGCACGACATGGGTGATCCCCTGCACGGCGTCGTCGCAGACCACCGAGAGGTGATAGCTCGTCGGCACGTCGCGTCGGGCGACCACCGCATCGCCCCAACGGGCGGGATCGGCGGAGACGGTCTCCAGCACGCCATCATCGGGTGAGAAGCGGCGGATGACGAGCGGTTCGGCAAGCCTCTGGAGCGCCGCCGCCATGTCGAGGCGCCAGGTGTGCGGCGCGCCCCGCTCACGACGGGCCGTCGCGTCGGCGGCGGACACGTGTCGGCAGGTGCCGGGGTAGAGCGGCGCGCCGTCGGGATCGCGCGGAACCGCCTCGCCGCGCGCGGCGCGGGCCGCGACCTCCGCCGCGATCTGCCCCCGCGAGCAGAAGCAGGGATAGATCAGCCCACCGGCCGCCATGGCATCGCGCGCCGCCGCGTAATCCGAAAAGTGCTCGGATTGGCGGCGGACGGGCGACGGGAAGCGCAGGCCGAGCCAGTCGAGGTCGGCCAGGATGCCGGCCACGAATTCGGGTCGGGTACGGCCGAGATCGATGTCCTCGATGCGCAGGAGCAGGCGCCCGCCCCATCGCTCGGCGATGCGGGCGTTCAGGAGCGCGGAATACGCGTGACCGAGATGCAGGTGGCCGTTCGGGCTCGGCGCGAAGCGCAGCACCGGTGCTGGCCCCGTCCCTTCAGACAAGCCGGCCATCGTTCACGGCGATGTCCCCGTCACGGCTCTCCGGCGTCGCGCCGGCAAGTCACGGGGCCGGGCGTGCAGGCGATGCCCGGCAGCGAGCAGGCGGTTTCCTCACCGATACGGCGGCAGACCTTGCAGCCGTCGCCCCACTCGGAACAGCTCTGATCCTGTGCCGGGTCCGAGACCGTCGCGGTCGTCGGCGCGGCGGGATGGGACGCGGGCGGGGCCAGGGCTCCGATCAAGACGGTCGCGGCCACGAGGGCGATCACGCCCCAGGTCACCCGGCGGTCGAGGCGGGCGGTCTGCGGATCGGGAGAGAGGTCGGCGGCCATGGCTGCGGTGTTCGCGCGGAAAATGCAGGGCTGTCAACGCCGACGGACCGGCAGGTCGGTGATCAGATCATGAGCAGGGCGCCGGCGAGTCGCGTCCTGATCGCGGCCGAGTTGCTCGGTCACCGCTCACGATCATGTGGGCGTTGCGAACAAGCGTCACCGGCAATCTGTGCATGTGTCGCAGGAACTTCCGGCACGCTCGTTGCGATGACGCAAACCGGACGATCAAGAAGCGACCTCGGGAGGAGAGACACACGCCACCACGGAGCCCCAGGCATGCTCTACGGCCTCTACTTCCTGACCTGCATGGTCGCGAATCCCACGCACTGCGTCATGCGGGTCCATCGCTTCAACGAGGACATCGTCACCCCGCAACAATGCCTGTCGGTGGCCCAGCCGCAGATGGCGGCATGGCAGAACGCCCACGGTGACCGCTGGCGGGTCGCCCGCTTCCGCTGCGGCGCGCCGCCCCGGGATGACGGGACACGGATCTGATCGTCCGCATCCCGCCCTTTCCTCAAGTCCTTACTGCGCCGGCGTGGCGGTACGGCCCGCCAGCGCCGCCGCGACGGCGCGGGCGAAGGCCACCGGGTCACGGGGCGTGTCACCGTCCTGAACCCGCGCGAGATCGAGCAGCGTGCCGGCCTCGGCCTTCAGATCCTCGCCAGCCTCGGCCCGGTCGTTGAGGGAACGGATCAGGGCGTGACGCGGATTGATCTCCAGGATCGGCGCGGAACCACCGAAGCCGCGGCCGGCCCGGCGCAGAAGGCGCTGCATCTGGAGGTCCGGCCCCATGCCGGAGGCGGCGAGCACGACGGCGCTGTCGACGAGGCGGTCGGTGACCCGCACGTCGGACACGTCCGGCTCCAGCGCCAGCTTGAGGGCGGCCACCAGCTTGTCGACCGGCGGCGCCTCGGCCTGCTCACCCTCGGTCTTGAACTTCGAGAGATCGGCCGCACCCTGCGTCACCGAGCGCAGGGGTTTGTCCTCGAACTTGCCGAGCTGTTCCGGCCAGAAGGCATCGACGTGGTCGGACAGCAGCAGAACCTCGACGCCGCGGGCGCGGAAGCCCTCGAGCTGGGCGGAGTTCTTGAGCGCCTCCACGTCGTCGGCGACGAGGTAGTAGATCGCCTCCTGCTCCGGCTTCATCCGCGACACGTAATCGGGCAGCGAGGTCCAGCCCTCTTGCGTCGATGAGCGGAAGCGCAGCAGCGGCGCGATCTCGGCGCGGCGCTCGAAATCCTCGTAGATCCCCTCCTTCAGCACCGAGCCGAAATTCTCGAAGAATTTCTGGTACTCGTCCGCCTTCTCCGTGTTCTTCGAGCGGCTCGACAGCTCGTTGATGACGCGGGTCGTGACGGCGCGGCGGATCTTCTGAAGCGTCGGCGTCGACTGCAGCATCTCGCGCGAGACGTTGAGCGGCAGGTCGTCGGTATCGACCACGCCGTGAACGAAGCGCAGCCAGTTCGGCAGCAACTCGGCCTCGTCGGTGATGAACATGCGCCGTACGTGCAGCCGCACCTTGGAGCGGCGGTCATCCTCCACCGCCATGAACGGCTTCATGCTCGGCACGAACAGGAGGCCGGTGAATTCGAGCGCGCCTTCCGCCCGCCAGTGCAGGGTCGCCCAGGGCTCGTCGAAGCCGTGGCTGACGGTGCGGTAGAACTCCTTGTACTGCTCGTCCGTGATCTCCGATTTCGGCTTGCGCCAGAGCGCGGTGCCGCGGTTGGCCGCCTCCTCCTTGCCCTCGGCGTCACGGATGGCGATCGGCACGGCGATGTTGTCGGCCCATTTGCGCACGACGTGGTCAAGCCGATAGCTCTCCAGATACTCGTCGGCATCTTCCTTGAGGTGCAGCACGATATCGGTGCCGGCCTGCTCGCGGGCGGCCGGCTCCAGGGTGTAGCTGCCCTTGCCGTCGGAGGCCCAGGTCCAGGCCTCGTCCGAGCCCGCCCGGCGCGAGGTGACGGTGACGCGGTCGGCCACCATGAAGGCCGAGTAGAAGCCGACGCCGAACTGGCCGATCAGACTCGGGCGCAGATCCTCGCCGCCCTCACCCGCCTTCGCCTCGCCGAGCGCCTGCGAGAAGGCTCGGGTGCCGGAGCGGGCGATGGTGCCGAGATTCTGCGCCAGATCCTCCTTGGTCATGCCGATGCCGGAATCGGAGATGCTGAGGGTGCGCGCCGCCTTGTCGGGGGCGATCAGCACGCGGGCGTCGGAGGGGAGTGCCAGGGCCTCGTTGGTCAGCGCCTCGAAGCGGCGCCGGTCGGTCGCGTCGGCCGCATTGGCCACCAACTCGCGCAAAAAGATCTCGCGGTCGGAATAGAGCGCGTGGACGACGAGATCCAACAGGCGCCCGACCTCGGCACCGAATTCGTGCCGCTCTACCGTCTCGCTCAAGAGCATGCCTCCGCAGTTGGAGTGCCGCGCGAAACGACCGCGGCAGCGCGGCCGATGTCTCGCGAACGGCACTCGGAAAAAGCGGGGGCGATATGCCTACGGCAGGACGGCAATTCAATCGCCGCGGGCGCGTGCCGGCGACGAAATCGTTGCGTTTCAGGCCGCCAAGGCCGCGGGCGATGCGGAGCCGGCGGCCGGCGCCGCCTCGATGCGCTGGTGGACGGTGTCGAACGCGGTGCGGATGGCCGCCACCGCATCCTCGACGGCGACCAGGGCGGCGAGCTGCAGGTTGCCCGGGACTTCACCGACGCGGCGGGTCGCGGAGACAATGGAGTGCTCGAGCCTCAACAATTCTTCCTCGGCATCCGCGCCGGAAAGATGGGCCAGCCGCTGAAGTGCCGCTTCCAAAGCATGGCGCAAGACAAGTGTTCTCACGCGATCCTGAAGGATCGCCCGGTCGTTCTGCTTCATGTGTGGAGATACCTGTCGATTCGCGAGGGCGATCATGTCACCCCGCCCGCCCCGGCGCAGTTCCTTTTGTGCAACATTTGTGGAAAGGCCGCCGCGGCGAGGGAACCTTTTCAGATTTCGCGAGATGCGCGCTGCGCGCGGTCCTGCACTCGCAGGGCCGGCGGGCGGCGGCGAAAGCGTGTCCTTTAACCGACGCGCGGCCGGCGAATGCCGGACCTGCACCGGAACGTGGAGCGTGACGGTTGCCCTGCGCGCCCGCGCATGGTCCTGATCCTGCCTCGCGTTCCTGCTTTCCCGATCTCAGGTTTCGTCAGAGTTCCAACATGCCCGACACGCCCGTCTTCGCCCATGCGGCCGTCGCCGCCCCCCATGCCCTGGCGGCCGCGGCCGGGCAGAATGTGCTGGCGCAGGGCGGCAACGCGATCGAGGCGATGGTGGCCATGGCCGCGGCCATCGCGGTGGTCTACCCGCACATGAACGGCATCGGCGGGGACGGCTTCTGGCTGATCCGCGAGCGCAACGGCCGGGTGCGCGGCATCGAGGCCTGCGGGCCGGCTGGAGCCCTCGCCACGCGGGCGCGATACCGGGAGAAGGGGCTCGACGCGATCCCCTCCCGCGGCCCGGATGCCGCGGTGACGGTCGCCGGAACGATCGGCGGCTGGCGCCTCGCCCTCGACATGGCCCGTGCCTTCGGCGGTCGGCTGCCCCTCGACGCGATCCTGGCGGATGCGATCCGCCACGCCCGCGAGGGCTGCGCGGTCTCGGCGTCGGAGGCGCGCTACGTGCCGAAGGAACTCGACACGCTGCACGACGCGCCGAACTTCGCGGCGACCTACCTGAACGAGGGCAAGCCCTACGCGGCGGGGGCGATCCGGGCGCAGCCCAAGCTCGCCGATACCCTGGCCCAGCTCGTCCATGCGGGGCTCGACGACTTCTACCGCGGCGACATCGCCCGAGAGATCGCCGCCGACTTGGAGCGGCTCGGCGCGCCGGTGACCCGCGCCGACCTCGAAGCCTATGCGGCCAAGGAGCGGGCGCCCCTGACCCTGCGGCGGCGCGATGCCAAGCTCTACAACTTCCCGCCGCCCACCCAGGGAATCGCGGCGCTGATCATCCTCGGGATCTTCGATCGGCTGAACATCCGCGAGCCGGAGACCACAGCCCATTACCACGGGCTGATCGAGGCGACGAAGCGCGCCTTCGCCATCCGCGACCGCTTCGTCACCGATTTCGACCGACTCAAGGGCGACCCGGCCGCCTTCCTCGATCCGAAGCGCCTCGACCGCGAGGCGGTGCTGATCGACATGGGCCGCGCGGCGAGCCTCCCGGTGCGCGCGGGCGAGGGCGACACCGTCTGGATGGGGGCGATCGATCGCGACGGCATGGCGGTCTCCTTCATCCAATCGGTCTACTGGGAGTACGGCTCCGGCACGGTGCTGCCCGCCACCGGCATCTGCTGGCAGAACCGCGGCATGTCGTTCTCGCTCGACTCGAGCGCGGTGAACCCGCTGGAGCCGGGCCGGCGCCCATTCCACACCCTGATCCCGGCGCTGGCCGCCTTCGACGACGGCCGGGTGATGTCCTACGGCTCCATGGGCGGCGACGGGCAGCCGCAGTTTCAGGCGCAGATCTTCACCCGCTACGCCGATTACGGGATGCCGGTGGCCGACGCGGTGGATGCGCCGCGCCTGCTCTACGGCCGCACCTGGGGCGCGGAATCGCTCAGCGTGAAGGTCGAGGACCGGTTCGATCCGGGCTGCATCGCGGCGCTCCGGCGGATGGGCCACGACATCGAGGAATTGGGCGGCGCCTACATCGACTCGCTGGGACATGCCGGCATGCTGGTGCGCCACCCGCGCGACGGACGGATCGAGGCGACGCACGATCCGCGCTCCGATGGCGGCGCGGCCGGGCTCTGATGCGGGCCGGCCCGGGCTGAGGCGCCCAAGGGTTACACTGCCCAAGGGTTACACCGTCCGAGGGTTACACCGTCCGAGGCACGCGATACCCTTCGCCCGAAGCCGGCCCGGCGAGCGGGCGAGACGGGAGGAGCAATCCTTGGCCCACTTCATCAACGACCGCGCCGGCCTCGTCACCGACGCCATCGATGGGCTCATCGCCGGCAGCGGCGGCGTCCTGGCGCGGCTCGACGGTTATCCTGAGATCCGCGTCGTGCTGCGGGCCGAGCCCGAACCGGGCCGGGTCGCCGTGGTCTCCGGCGGCGGCTCGGGGCACGAGCCGGCCCATGCCGGCTTCGTCGGGCCGGGGCTGCTCGCGGCGGCGGTGTGCGGCGACGTGTTCGCCTCGCCCTCCGTCGATGCGGTGCTCGCCGGGATCCTGGCGGTGACGGGCGAGGCCGGCTGCGTCCTCGTCGTGAAGAACTATGCCGGCGACCGCCTCAATTTCGGCCTCGCCGCCGAGCGCGCCCGCGCGATGGGCCGCCGGGTCGAGACCGTGCTGGTCGCCGACGACATCGCCCTGCCGGACGCGGCCCGGCCGCGAGGGCTGGCCGGCACGCTCCTCGTCCACAAGGCCGCGGGCCACGCCGCCGCCGCGGGCGCCCCGCTCGACGACGTCGCGGCGCTGGCCCGGCGCACTGCGGACGCGGTGCGCACCCTCGGCATCGCCGTCTCCACCGCGACGATCCCCGGCGCGAGGCCGGAGCCGCGCTTGGCCGAAGGTCAGGCGGAACTCGGACTCGGAATCCACGGCGAGCCCGGCATCGAGCGCATCGACCTGCCCCGCGCCGACGCGCTTGCCGCGCTTATGACCGCGCGCTTCCCCGCTCCCATCGCGGGAGCCGACAGGCTGGCGCTCCTCGTCAACAATCTCGGCTCGACCACGGCCCTGGAGATGGCGGTGCTGACGAAGGCGGTGCTCGCGACCGATCTCGGACGACGGGTGCGGCTGCTTCTCGGCCCCTCCCCGGTCATGACCGCTCTCGACATGCACGGCGCCTCCCTCACCTTCCTGGCCCTGGACGACGCCATCGAGGCCGCCCTGCTCTCCGAGACACCGGTCGCCGCCTGGCCGCGCGCGCGGATCCTGTCTCGACCGCTCGTCCGACCCCTGCCCGACGGGCTGGCCGGCGGGCCGGCACCGGCCGCTTCGCGGGATGCGGGCGTCGCTGCGCGCATCGAGGCGGTGTGCCGGGCGCTGATCGCCGCGGAAGCCTCGCTCAACGCCCTCGACGCGCGGGTGGGGGACGGCGATACCGGCTCGACCTTCGCCGAGGGCGCCCGCGCCGTCCTGGCCGATCTCGACCGGCTGCCTCAGGCCGAGCCCGCCGCGCTCTGCCGGGCGTTGGGCGAGCGCCTCGGACGCGCCACCGGCGGTTCGAGCGGTGTGCTGCTCTCGATCTTCTTCACCGCCGCCGGCGCGGCGCTCGCGGCGGGTGAGGAGTGGCCCGGAGCCTGCGCCGCCGGCCTGGCACGGGTGCGCGAGATCGGCGGGGCCGGCCCCGGCGACCGCACGATGCTCGATGCGGCGATCCCGGCGGTCGACGCGCTGGCGGCCTCCGGCCTCGACGCGGCGGCGCGGGCCGCCCGGGCGGGCGCCGAGGCGACCGCCGGGATGGAGCGGGCCGGCACCGGCCGCTCCAGTTATCTCGCCGGCACCGACCTGAAGGGCCACCCCGATCCCGGCGCGGTTGCGGTGGCGACCGCCTTCGAGGCACTGGCCTCCGGAGCGAAGTGAGACGATCGACGATGAGCACCCTGAACAAGGATCAGAGCGACTACTGGAACGGCGAGGTCGGCCAGCGCTGGGCCGCGTACCATCAGGCCCTCGACGCCGCCTTCGCGCCCTTCACCGAGGCGCTGTTCGCTGGCGCCGCACTCGATCCGGGCGACCGCGTGCTCGATATCGGCTGCGGGGCGGGCGACACCGCCCTGATCGCCGCGCGGCGGGTTGGGCGCAGCGGCCGCGTCACCGCCGCCGACCTGTCGGAGCCGCTCCTGGCCGTCGGCCGCGAGCGGGCGGCGCGGGAGGCACCGGACGCCGCCCCGATCGAGTGGCTGCGGGCCGATGCTCAGGATCATGCCTTCGAGCCGCAGTTCGATCACGCCCTCTCCCGCTTCGGCGTGATGTTCTTCGAGGACTCCGCCGCCGCCTTCGCCAACATCCGCCGTGCCCTCGTGACGGGTGGCCGGCTGCGCTTCCTCTGCTGGCGGAGCATGGCGGAGAACCAGTGGGTCACGCTCGCACGGGATGCGGTGCTTCCGCTCCTGCCCGAGATCGAGCCCCCGCAACCGGGCGCGCCCGGCCCCTTCCGCTTCGCTGCGCCGGACACGCTTTTGCCTATTCTTGAGGCAGCCGGTTTTCGCGCCATCGCCTGCGAGCCGATCGATCGCCTGATGCGGGTCGGTGCGACGCCGGAGGCAGCGGCCGACTTTGTCGCCACGCGCGGTCCCGTCGCCCGGCTGCTGCGCGAGCGCGACCCGGCCCTGCAGGCGACTGCCTTAAAAATCATCACGCAGCTGTTCACCGAGCGTTTCGGCAAGGGTCCGGTCGATCTTGGCGCCGCCTGCTGGCTCGTCAGTGGGCACACCTGAGGTTCAGTCCTGGCACGCCCTTTGCTGAGCCCCCGCGCCGCAAGGGAGTGAATGATGCATACAGTTTCCGATCGGACGCGGTGGATCCAGCTCGGCCTGGGTCTCCTGGTCATGATGACGATCTCCAGCCCGCAATATGTCTGGACGCTGTTCGTGAAGCCGTTCCAGGCGACCACCGGCGCGAGTCTCGCCGCCGTGCAGGTCGCCTTCACGATGCTGATCGTACTCCAGACCTTCTTCTCGCCGGTGCAGGGCTGGCTGATCGAGCGCTTCAGCGCCAAGGCCATGATCGCGCTCGGCGCCGCCCTGTCGGGCCTGGGCTGGGTCGCGGCCTCCTACACCGACACGCTGTGGGGGCTCTACGCAACCTACGGCCTGCTGTGCGGCCTCGGCACCGGCATCGTCTATGTCGGCGTGGTCGGGCTGATGGTGCGCTGGTTCCCGGAGCGGCGCGGCTTCGCGGCCGGCGTCGTGGCCGCGGGCTACGGCATGGGCGCGATTGCCACCACCTTCCCCATCACCGACATGATCGCGGCCTCCGGCTACCGCCACACCCTGCTGGTGTTCGGCGCGATCATGGCGGTCGTCGGCTTCGTCGCGGCGCTGGGCCTGCGCACGCCGAAGGCCGGTGAGACCCCCGCCATCCCCGCCGACAAGGTGGCGAGCGCCGCCCGCGACGTGGCCCCGGCCGAGATGCTGAGGAGCCCGCTGTTCTGGCTGATGTTCGCCATGATGGCGATGATGTCGACCGGCGGCCTGATGGTGGTCGCGCAGTTCGCAGCCTTCGCCAAGGAGTTCGGCGTGGCCGACGCGATGGTGTTCGGCTTCGCCGCACTGCCCTTCGCGCTCACCTTCGACCGCATCACCAACGGCCTGACGCGGCCCTTCTTCGGCTGGGTCTCCGACCATGTCGGCCGCGAGAACACCATGGCGGTCGCCTTCGCCCTCGAAGCCGTCGCCATCGGCCTGCTGCTGATGTTCCGCGAGAACGCCTACGCCTTCGCGCTGCTCTCGGGTGTCGTCTTCTTCGCCTGGGGCGAGATCTTCTCGCTGTTCCCCTCGACCCTGACCGACACCTTCGGGACGAAGCACGCCACCACCAACTACGGCTTCCTCTACATGGCCCAGGGCGTGGGCTCGCTGCTCGGCGGCCCCGTCGCCGCGCTGATCCACGACGCGGTCGGGAGCTGGGTGCCGGTCTTCGGCATCGCCATCGTCCTCGACCTCGTCGTGGCGGCGCTGGCGTGGTTCGTGCTCAAGCCCGCCCGCCGCGCCTATCTCGGTGTGCCCGGACCGGCGGTGCCGGAGGTGGCCACGCCGCTGACCGCCCGCCCGGCGGTCTGAGGCGGTCCCGTCAGGCGCCGGCCCTGGCAGAACCGGGCCGGCGCGCGTAACGGATGGCTTCCGCGGGGCCGACCGCCTCGCACGAAAGACATCCGCCATGAACACGACTCCCTGGCGGCGCGGATCATGACCGCGCCGCTTTCCCCTGAGCCGGGACGTCTCCCCTGGCTCGCCATCGTCGGCATCGGCGAAGACGGGCGAGCGGGCCTCTCGCCCGCCGCCGCCGCCGCCCTGGACACGGCGGAGGTGGTCTATGGCGGGCGCCGCCACCTCGCACTGGCGGCGCCGCTCGGCTCCGAGACCCGGCCCTGGCCGAGCCCAATCGACGCGGCCTATCCCGGCATCCTGGCCCTGCGGGGTCGGCCCACCTGCATCCTCGCCACCGGCGACCCGTTCCACTACGGCATCGGCGCCGAGATCGCCCGCCTGGTGCCGGCACCCGAGATCCGCGCCTTCCCGCAGCCCTCCGCCTTCAGCCTCGCCGCCGCCCGGCTCGGCTGGTCGCTGCCCGAGACCGCGTGTCTCACCCTGCACGGGCGTGACCTCTTCGGCATCGTGCCCCAGCTCCAACCCGGCGCCCGCCTCCTCGCCCTGTCCTGGGACGGCGCGACGCCCACCGCGCTCGCCACACTGCTCGCCGAACGCGGCCTCGGCGCCTCGCGGCTCACCGTGCTCGAGGCGATGGGCGGACCGCACGAACGCGTCCGCGCGGCGCGGGCGGACGGCTTCGACCTCGCCGAGATCGCCAGCCTCAACACGATCGCGGTGGAAGTGGAGGCGGCACCCGGCGCACGGATCGTCCCGCTGAGCCCCGGCCTCGACGATGGGTGGTTCGAGAATGACGGGCAGCTCACCAAGGCCGAGATCCGCGCGGTGACGCTCGCAGCCCTCGGACCGCGGGCCGGCGAGACCCTGTGGGATCTCGGCGCCGGCGCGGGGTCGGTCTCGATCGAGTGGTGCCTGCGCCATCCCGCCAACCGCGCGGTCGCGGTGGAGCGCCGCCCGGACCGGGCCGAGCGCATCGGCCGCAACGCGCGGGCGCTCGGCGTCGGCGCACGGGTGCAGGTCGTCGTCGGCACCTCGTCCGCGGCGCTGTCCGCCCTCCCCTCTCCCCGGGCGGTCTTCGTCGGCGGCGGGGTCGCCGAGCCCGGTCTGCTCGCGGCCTGCCGGGACGCGCTGCCGCGCGACGGCCGCTGCGTCGCCAATGCCGTCACCCTGGAGGGCGAGGCGGCCCTGCTCGCGGCCTTCGCCGAGACCGGCGGCGCCCTGCGCCGGCTCTCGGTCGCCCAGGCCGTGCCGGTCGGCGGCCTCACCGGCTGGCGCCCGGCCATGCCCATCACGCAATGGGTCTGGACGAAGTCGTGACCCCGCCCCGAATCGTCGCCGGCATCGGCTTCCGCCGGGCGACGCCTCCGGCGGAAATCATCGCGCTGCTGCACCGTGCTCTCGGTGAGGCCGGGCTCGCGCCCGGGCGGCTCGCCGCCATCGCCACCGCCGCCGACCGGGCCGCGGAACCGGCGATCCGCGAGGCCGCCGCCGCCTTCGGCCTCACGCCGACGGCGCTCGATGCAGATGACCTGACGGCGGTGGATGCGCGGGTCGTGACCCGGTCGGAGCGGATCGAGGCGAGCCGTGGCGTCGGCTCGGTGGCGGAGGCAGCCGCGCTCGCCTGCGCCGGCGCGGCGGCCCGCCTCGTCCTGCCCCGCATCGCCAGCGCGGGGGCCACCTGCGCCCTCGCGGATCCGGTGTCAGGGTTTCCTTAACCGAGAAATCGCTCGGCGCGGCGGGGGAAGGGAACCTTTCACGCGATCGGGCCCAAGACAGCGCCGTGCAGCAGGGAGGATCGGGCGGTGACGGAGTTGTCGGTTCCCACCCTGCAATTCACCGATTTCCTGGTCTTCGGCGCCTGCGCCGCGATCTTTCTCTGCAACTGGCTGCTCCGTCGGCAGAAGACCTACTTCCTCTGCTTCGGAGCGAGCTACGCCGTCTGTGCGGCCATGGCCGTGTGGTTCGTGGATTTCGGCTATTACGGCAGCATCTGGTCGCCGTTCGGATGGTCGCTTGCCGGAGCGACCTTCTGGATCGGGCTGCGCCTCTTCGACGGGCGCCCGGCGGTGACCGCGCCGATGATCGGCCTGTTCCTGCTCCCGACGGCGACGCATCTCGGGCTCACCCTCGCGGGCGTCGGTCCCGCCGGCGTCAATGCCGGCAGCACGATCGCCTACGCCATCCACGAGGGCGCGGCCGCGCTCTACATCTTTCGAAGCCCGCCGCGGCGGTCCCCGCTCCGCCACCTGATCGCCTGGGCGCTTCTCGCGATCGCGCTGGTGATCTGCCTGCCCCTGCTGCCGGTGCCGGAGACCTCGATTCGCCTGTCCATCATCGCCATCTTCATCGTCGATCACATCACCTCCATCCTCCTGACCACGGCGATCCTCGCCCTGGAGGCGGAGCGGGCCCACGCGGCGATGGAGCGGATGGCGCGGACGGACGCGCTGACGGGGGCGCTGAACCGGCAGGGCCTCGCGGCGAGGGCCGGCGGCGTGGCCGAGGCCGGCATCATCGTCGCCGATCTCGACCATTTCAAAGCGATCAACGACCGGTTCGGGCACGCCGCGGGCGACGCGGTACTGCGCGACTTCGCCGGGAGGGCGGCGGCGCTCCTGCCCGAGGACGGCCATCTCGCCCGGCTGGGAGGCGAGGAGTTCGGGATCGTGCTGCCCGGGCACGACGACAACGCGACGGCCTATCTCGCCGAACGCCTTCGCCGCGCGGTCGGCACGGTGCCCGTCCTCTGGAGGGAATCGGCGGTTCCGATCACGGTGAGCATCGGCGTCGCGATGCTCGGGGCCGGAGAGACCCTGAACGAGAGCCTGGAACGCGCCGACGGGGCGCTCTACGACGCCAAGACCGGCGGCCGGAACCGCGTCCGGATCGCGGCGGCGCGCCGCCCGGCGCCCGCTGCGGCCGCCAGCGCGGTCTGCCACTCAGCCTGCACCGCCGCCTGACAGGCTGCCGATCCGCTCCGCCGCGAAGCGCTGGCGCAGCCATGCCGCCGCCGGGCCGCAGGGCCGCTGCTTGTGCCAGACCAGTTCCAGGGCGATCGGCCAGTCGCCCTTGTCGAACTGCAGGTCCGGCGTGACGAGGTCGGGTGCGGTCAGCGACGAAGCGATGACGTGATCGGTCACGAAGGCCCAGCCGATCCCGTGCTTCACCAGTTCCAGGATCACCCAGTGGCTTTCCACCCACCACACCTCGGCCGCCACCCGCAGGCGCCGCTTCTCCGGCCCGTCGCTGCGCGCTGCCACGAGGATCTGGCGGTGACGCTTCAGTTCCTCCCACTCCACCCGGGCCTTCGCGAGCGGGTGATCGCGTCCGCAGACCAGCTTGAGCGGCACCCAGCCGATGGTCTGGAAGCCGAGCTCCGTCGGCAGGACCTCCTGACGCCACATCACGCCGAGGTCGGCGGCGCCCGACTGCACCATCCGGCTGACATCCTCCATCAGCGGAAAGAGCAGTTCCAGCTCCACGAAGGGAAAGTGCCGGGCGAAGTCGGCGAAGAGGGCGCCGAGCGCGTGCTCGGGATAGAGTTCATCGATGGCGACGACGAGCCGGTTCTCGACCCGCCGCTCCAGGCTGCTCGCCACGCCGATCAGGTGTTCGCGCCGATCCAGCACGACGCGCGCCTCCGAGAGCAGCCGCTCGCCCGCCGGCGTGAGCACCGGGTTCCGGCCCGTCCGACTGAACAGCGCCAGTCCCAGGTCGGTCTCGAGATTGGCGACCTGGGTGCTGACGGCCGATTGCGCCTTCCGCAATACGCGGGCGGCGCCCGAGAACGATCCGGCCTCGGCCGCGGCCACGAAGGCCTGAAGCTGATCGAGCGAGACGGCCATCCATCTGGTTTCCAGATACGTTCCAACTTGGTTTTCGGATTATCGCCGATAGAAGGCGGCGGACCAATCCCGATCCTTTGGACCCGTCCATGCGCACCACCCGCGACCGCATCCGCCACACCCTCCTGTTCGAGCTGTTCGGCCTCGCGCTCATCGTCCCGCTCGGAAGCGTGCTGTTCGGGCTGCACGCCTCCGACATGGGCGTGATCGGCGTAGGCAGCGCGCTCGCCGCGACGGCGTGGAACTACGCCTACAACCTCGGCTTCGATCGCGTGATGCAGCGGTGGGTCGGGCACACCCGCAAGAGCCTCCCGCTGCGGGTGGGACACGCCGTGCTGTTCGAGGCGGGACTGCTCGTGATCCTGCTGCCGCCGATCGCCTGGTATCTCGGCATCGGCCTCGTCCAGGCCTTCGTCATGGATCTCGCGATCGCGGCCTTCTACGTGGCCTACGCCTTCGTCTTCAATCTCGCCTACGACCGGGCCTTCCCGCTGCCGGGCTGGGGCGAGGTCGCGGCGGAGCCGTCCCGCTGAGCCGGGCGGCCACCGCGATCATCGTCTCTCCCCAACGCCCGTCCCGATGCTGTAAGCGGACGCCATGACCGTCCACTTCATCGGCGCCGGGCCGGGCGCCGCCGACCTCATCACCCTGCGCGGCCGCGACCGGATCGCGGCCTGCCCGGTCTGCCTCTATGCCGGCTCGCTGGTGGCGCCGGAGATTCTGTCGTGGTGCCCTCCGGGGGCGCGCATCGTCGACACTGCCCCCCTCGACCTCGACGCGATCATGGAGGAGATCGGGCGCGCCCACGCGGACGGCCGGGACGTGGCGCGGCTGCATTCCGGCGATCTCTCGGTCTGGAGCGCCCTGGCCGAGCAGACCCGGCGGCTCGACGCGCTCGGCATCCCCTACACCGTGACGCCGGGCGTCCCCGCATTCGCCGCCGCCGCCGCCCTGCTGCGGCGCGAGCTCACCGTGCCGGGACTGACGCAATCCGTGGTGCTCACCCGCACCTCCGGCCGGGCGAGCCCGATGCCGGAGCGCGAGCAGCTCTCCGCCTTCGCCGCCACCGGCGCGACCCTGGCGCTGCACCTCTCGATCCACGTCGTCGAGCAGGCTTGCGCCGACCTCGTCCCGTTCTACGGGCCGGATTGCCCGGCCGCGGTCGTGTTCCGCGCCACCTGGCCCGACGAGCGGGTGCTGACTGGGACGCTGACGACCCTGCCCGAGCACGTGCGCGCAGCGAACATCGAGCGCACCGCGCTGATCCTGGTGGGTCCGGCGCTTGACCCGTCGGATTTCCGCGAGAGCGCGCTCTACGCACCCGATTACGATCGCCGCTTCCGGCCCCGCGGCGCGGTCGGTGCGGTGGGCACCCTTGGCGGCGCATCGAACGCGCGTGGCGAAGCATCGGACGAGGCCGCATCGTGACCCCCGCCCCCGGCCTCCTCGTCGCGGCACCGCGCTCCGGCTCCGGCAAGACCACGGTGACGCTCGCGCTGATGCGGGCGCTGCGCCGCCGGGGTGTGGCGCTGCGCGGCGCCAAATGCGGGCCGGACTACATCGACCCTGCCTTCCACGAGGCGGCAACGGGAGCCCCCAGCCTCAACCTCGACAGTTTCGCCATGCCCGACGCGCTGCTCGACGCCTGCGCCGGCCTGAGCGCCGATCAGGCAGACCTCGTCGTGGCCGAGGGTTCGATGGGGCTGCATGACGGCATCGTCGCCGGCGAGGGCCGCACCGGCGCGAATGCCGACATCGCCGCGCGCTACGGCTGGCCGGTCCTCCTCGTGCTCGACGTGTCGGGCGCGGCGCAATCGGCGGCGGCGGTCGCACTCGGCTGTGCGGCCTACGATTCGCGGATCCGGATCGCGGGCGTGATCCTCAACAAGGTCGCGAGCCCGCGCCACCGCCGCCTCGTCGAGGCGGGACTGTCGCGGGTCGGGCTGCCGGTGCTCGGCGCCCTCCCGCGGGAGGCGGGTCTCGTCCTGCCCGAACGTCATCTCGGCCTCGTCCAGGCCGGAGAGACCGCCGACCTCCACGCCCGTCTCGACCGGCTCGCGGATCTCGCGGAAGCCTCCCTCGATCTGGACGCGATCGTTTCCGCGGCCGGTGGGCACGCCCCCGCCGTCACCGCCGGCTTGCCGAAGCCGCCGGCGCAGCGGATCGCGGTGGCGCGGGACGCCGCCTTCTCCTTCCTCTATCCGCACATGCTGGCGGGTTGGCGCGCGGCCGGTGCCGAGATCGTGCCGTTCTCGCCGCTGGCCGACGAGGCGCCGGGCGCCGATTGCGATGCCTGCTGGCTGCCCGGCGGCTATCCCGAGCTGCATGCGGGCCGGCTCGCGGCGGCGAACCGCTTCCGCGATGGCCTGCGGGCCTTCGCCCGGACGCGGCCGGTCCACGGCGAGTGCGGCGGCTACATGGTTCTGGGTGAGAGCCTGGAGGATGCGGACGGAGTGACCCAGCCGATGTGCGGCCTGCTGCCGGTGGCGACCTCGTACCGGCGGCGCAAGCTCCATCTCGGCTACCGCGTCGCGCATCTCCTCGCCGACGGGCTGCTGGGTGCCGCGGGCACGCGCCTCGTCGGGCACGAGTTCCACTACGCGAGCGAACTCACGCCCAGCCCGGAGGGCGACCTCGCGCTCGCACGGGTGACGGATGCGGAAGGGGTGCCGCTCGGCCTCGCCGGCCACCGCCGGGGCCACGTCACGGGAAGCTTCTTCCACCTGATCGCCGGGACCGGGGAGGCGTGAGAAGGATCCCCGCCGGCCGCGTCGGCTCGATCACCGCTGGTCGGGGCAGGGATCGGCCCCGTGCCGGACGCGGGCGGCTTGAGCCACCCCAACCCGCAGAGACCGAGAGCCGCAACCGTTCCGTCCGAAGCGGCGGATCCGGGTCCGCGCTCGAGCGCCGCGAGCCGACCGGTACGGTTCCCGGCTCGATCAAGCGGAGACCGTATCAGCCCTGGTCCGACACGGTCCTGAACGCCGAGCCCGAATCCCTTCCGGCGCAGAACCGCTAGGCGTCGAGGACTTCCGGGTCCTTCTTGCGGCCGAGGCGGGCGGCGCTGCGCACGATCGCCAGAACCTCGCGGCGCAGCTGATCGTCCTCGATCGTGGCGAAGGCGCGCAGCAGATCGACGGCACCGTGAGCGCGGAGGAAGCCGAAGACCTCCGTCTGCTCCTGGGCGGCGGCGCCGTCGCCCTCCTCGAAGAAGGCGGAGACCGGAACTTCGAGCAGACGGGCGATCTCACGCAGGCGCCCGGCGCCGACACGGTTCTGGCCCTTCTCGTATTTCTGGACCTGCTGGAACGTCACGCCCACGGCGGTCCCGAGCGCGGTCTGGCTCAAGCCGCGTGCCTTGCGCAGCGCGGTGATCCGGAGCCCGACGAGGCGGTCGACATCGGTTGTCTGTTTCGGCATCATCTTACGGCACGGTCCCTGTTCGACGTCGCGGACCAACCCAAGGACCTTAGGTCGGCAGCGCTTGAGCATTTGCCAGCGCCTTCGGGCATCGCGGAACGCTTCTACTGCCGAAGCAGGTCGGGCAGATGCGTTGCGAGGCTACCGTATCGCTGTGGTTTAGCCTGGCTGCAGCATCACCATGAAGTGCATACGCAATGCAAGTACCTACCTGTTGGCGGATCGGAGTTTTCAGTTTGCTGTCAGGTTTCTGTTCTCCAAACGTTCCTGCGGCAGAGTCGACAAGCCTCGCTTGAAGTTGGTGAGAGTTCTCGCGAATTCGCTGCGGGAGGGGCACTCACCCTGCAGGCGGTGAGAGCGCTTCGGTTCACCTTATGAGCGAGACTACGTAGAGTCATCAAATTCGGGCGGCCGCGCGGCGGTCGGCCCGTTCAGATCGGGAGCATTCGGGCATGTTCATCGCGATGAACCGGTTCAAGGTCGTCAAGGAATCGGCGCAGGATTTCGAGCAGGTTTGGCTCGGGCGCGACAGCCATCTCGGCGAGATGGAGGGGTTCGTGGAGTTCCATCTGCTGAAAGGACCGGAGGCCGAGGATCACATCCTCTACGCCTCGCACACCATCTGGCGCTCGCGGTCCGATTTCGAGGCCTGGACCCGCTCGGAACAGTTCCGCAAGGCGCATGGGCGGGTGCCGGGCACCAAGCCGCTCTATCTCGGCCACCCGCAATTCGAGGGGTTCGAGTCGATCCAGACCGTCGCTCGGCCGGAAAGCGAGCAGGCGGCCTGATTCCGGCTCCCCTGACGCCTCGTCCCAGAGCGCTGATGAGCGGCATCCATCCGGGACGAGAGCGCAACCTCTGGTCGCTCTCAGCGAACCGGAACCCTTGATCAGCCCCGGCCGCGATCCGACGTCGGCGGGCGGCGGATCGGTCCCGATCCGGCGGCATCACCGCAGGCGGGGCAGGAACACCGCCGTCAGCCCGATGGCGGGCAGGTAGGCGCAGAGATCGTAGACCCGCTCGATGCCGACATGATCGGCCGTCTCTCCGAGCAGAGCGGCCCCGAGGCCGCCCATGCCGAAGGCGAAGCCGAAGAACAGACCGCCGACGAGGCCGATTCGGCCCGGCAACAATTCCTGTGCATAGACCAGGATCGCCGGCATGGCCGAGGCCAGGATCAGGCCGATCGGCACCGACAGGGCCACCGTCCAGAACAGGCTCACATGCGGCAGGGCGAGGGAGAAGGGCAGCACGCCGAGTATCGAGATCCAGATCACGAGCTTGCGCCCGAAGCGGTCGCCGATGGGACCACCGAGGATCGTGCCCGCCGCGACCGATCCGAGGAAGACGAACAGGTAGACCTGAGCCTGCGCCACCGGCACGCCGAACCGGTGGATCAGGTAGAAGGTGTAGTAGGACGAAAAGCTCGCCATGTAGAAGTACTTGGAGAAGATCAGCCCCAGCAGGATCGCGACCGTCGCCACGACCCGCGCACGGCTCAGCCGGCCGGAGGCCGCCCCGGTGCTCGACCGGGCGATCCGCGGCGCCCCCGCGAGGTGCCGTGCGTACCAGCGGCCGACCGTGCCGAGCACGAGGATGCCGGCCAAGGCCGCGAGGCAGAACCAGGCGACGCTACCCTGGCCGTAGGGCACCACGAGGAAGGCGGCCAGCAGCGGCCCGAGCGCCGTGCCGGCATTGCCGCCGACCTGGAACACCGATTGCGCCAGCCCGTAGCGTCCGCCGGATGCGAGGCGCGCCACACGGCTCGCTTCGGGGTGGAAGATCGCGGAGCCGAGACCGATCAGCGCCGCGGCGGCGAGCAGGGCGCCGTAGGCGGGCGCCGCCGACAGCAGCGCGAGCCCGGCGAGCGACAGCCCCATGCCGACGGCCAGCGAGTAGGGCAGCGGGCGCCGGTCGGTGTAGAGGCCCACCGCCGGCTGGAGCAGCGAGGCCGTCCCCTGGAACACGAAGGTGATGAGCCCGATCTGCCCGAAATCGAGGTGGAAGCCTGTCTTGAGCAGGGGATAGAGCGCCGGCAGGAGCGACTGCACGAGGTCGTTGAGGAGGTGCGAGAGGCTGAGGCCCAGGAGCACCGCCAGGGCCGGTCCCGAAGAGGGCTCGGGCCCCTGCCGGATCGCCTGCAAGGGGGCCTTCAAGGGGGCCTGCGTTGACAGCGCTCCGGCGGGCAGGCCCTGCAACGCCGGATTCTCACCCGCTTCGGCTCTCATGCCGCACTCCGTCCGGACGGCGCTCCGGTCTTGATTTACTCGAAAGACCGACGCTGAACTCGCGGGGGCTCCGCGGCGCGAAGCCACCGATTCCCCGTCGAAATCGTCTCGTTCGTCTCACATCGGCGCCGCGCCGCAGCCGGCCCGGATCGATCCGGGCTCGCGTTCGGCCCGCGCGGAGGCGAAGGAACCACGACGGAGCGCGGCCGATCGAAGGATCGGCCACGCTCCGTCGGTCGTATGTCAGGCCGCCGTGGCCCCGGCAACGGCGTGCGGGCGCATCCGGTGCGCGGCTTGCGCGGGGAACCGCGAAACCCGGCGCGGCGGCTGAAGACGTCCCGCTTCGGGACAGATCACCGCCTCCGGGCAGCACAGCGCGGGACACATGTTTCACGAGCGCCCACCTCAGCAGTACCAGCGCCTGCCCGGCGACCGGGCGCGCCGCTCCGTCTGGGCCTCTCTCCTGCCGCAGCGGCGGCGCACGGCCCTGCGCGTGGGCATCTCGGCCACGCTGCTCACCGCCGATCTGCTGGCCATCCTGGCGGTCGGCTACGCCATGGATGCGGCCTACCACGCCTATATCGGCGACGGCGTGCTGATCCCGCTCACGCACAGCATGAACCTGCAGACGGCCGGGTTCCTCGCCGTCATCGTGGTGGTGACCAACCTCGTCCGCGGCGAGTACAGCATCGAGCGCTGCCTGTCGCAGACGCCGCACCTCCAGCGCCGGGCGGCGCTGTGGCTGATGGCCTGGGCAGTCGCTCTGCTGGCCGGCTTCGCGACCAAGACGACCCAGGACTTCTCCCGCGTCGCCTCGGTCGCCTTCTTCCTCTCCGGTCTTCCGGTCACGATCCTCGTCCGCGCGGCGGCGGTGGCGCTGGTGCGCCGCAGCAGCACTTCGGGCTCCCCATCGGTGAGCCGCGTCCACCTCGTCGGCTACGAGGAGGACGTGACGAGCTTCTACGCCAACAACGACGTCGATGCGCTGGGCCTTCGAATCGTCGGCACGAGCTACCTGCGCCGTTTCGATCCCTCCTCCGGTGCTGCGAGCGCGGAATCCCTGCTCGCCGAGGATCTCGACCTCGCCGTCTCGGTGGTGCGGTTCCTGCGGCCGGACGACGTGTTCGTGCTGGTGCCCTGGTCGGAACCCGCCGACATTGAACGCTGCATCGACGCCTTCCTGCGGGTGCCGGCCGCCCTGCACCTGCGGCCCGGCACGATGATGGACCGCTTCCCCGACCTGCAGGTCGCCCGGGTGGGGCGACTGTCGGGCATCAATATCGGTCGCCGCCCGCTCTCCGTCGGGGAGATCCTGCTCAAACGCGCCTTCGACGTGACGCTGGCGGGGCTCGGGCTCGTGCTGCTCGCCCCCCTGTTCGTCGCCCTCGCCGTGCTGATCAAGCTCGACAGCCCCGGCCCGGTCTTCTTCCGGCAGCGGCGCTACGGCTTCAACCAGCAGGCCTTCGGCGTTTACAAGTTCCGCAGCATGAAGGCCGCCCCCGACGCTCCCTTCCGGCAGGCCTCGCGCAACGACGACCGCATCACCCGCATCGGCGCTCTGCTGCGCCGGACCAACCTCGACGAGCTGCCCCAGCTCCTCAACGTGATCCGGGGCGACATGTCGCTCGTCGGTCCGCGCCCGCACGCGCTGGCGCACGACCGCAGCTTCGAGCGGCGCATCGCCCTCTACGCCCGCCGCCACAACGTGAAGCCCGGCATCACCGGATGGGCGCAGGTGAACGGCTTCCGCGGCGAGACCCTGACCGACGAGGCGATGGAACAGCGGGTCCAGGCGGACCTGCACTACATCGACAACTGGTCGCTCTGGCTCGACATCACGATCCTGTTCCGCACGATCGCCTCGCCGCGGGCCTACCGCAACGCGTTCTGACCGGGCGCTCCAGCCTGCACCTTCCGCTCGGGCGTGCTACGCGCGGGGCGCGGTGTCGGGTGGATCCCCGCGCTCGCGGCAGGCGCCGCACTCGCCCTCGACCTCCAGGATCCGGCTCGTCGGGGTGAATCCGGCCCCGGCCAGCGTCTGGTCGAGGGCGCTCTCGACGGCCGGAGCCGTCATCTCGTCGATGCCGCCGCAGGTGCGGCAGATCAGGAAGACGAGGCCTGCCCCCGCACCGTGTTCGTGCCCGCAGGAGACGAAGGCGTTGCGGCTGGAAATGCGGTGGACGAAGCCCTGCTCGGTGAGGAAGTCGAGTGCCCGATAGACCGACACCGCCGCGACCCGGCGCCCGGGCGCGCTCATCCGCTCGGCGATGTCGTAGGCTCCGAGCGGCTTGTGCTCCGCCGCCACCGCCGCGAGCACGTCCCGCCGCAGACGCGTGAACTGCAGGCCGCGCGCCTGGCACAGGCGCTCCGCCCGCTCGATCACGTCCCCGGCGGCACCGTGCCCGCCGCAGCAACCGGGCCCGTCATGACCCTGAGGGCCATGCGCGTGCCCGTGGCGGTCGCCCTGCCCGTCACTCTGCCCATCGCCCTGGCCGTGTTCCTGCTGCGCGTGACCGCGCATCCCGACCTCCCCGGTATCGGCGGCCGAGATCGCCGCATTCTCGCCGCCCGCCTCGGCACGGGCCGATTGAACTCGATCCGTGTTACAGTGTATCAGCCCCACCAAGATAGGCGTCCGGCCGCAATCGGGCAACGAGGCGGAGAACGCGCGGATCGCGGTCATCCCCGGCCTCCGCGACATCCTCCGCCCGGCCATCCTCGGAGATCCCATGACCCGTGCCGGCGGGACCGTCCGCCTCCCGCGCCGCTCGCTGTTCCGCAGCGGGGCCGGACTGCGACTGGCGGCGGCCCTCATTCTGTCGAGCCTGCTCTGGGCGGTGATCCTGTGGGCCAAGTCTTGAGCGATATCGTGAGCGGAGCCGTGAACGGCGGGTCGGCGCTGGCGGGCGCCATCCGGTTCCGCGGCCTGACCCTCGGCTACGACCGGCATCCGGCGGTCCACCATCTCGACGGCACCATCGCGGCCGGCGACCTGCTCGCCGTGGTGGGACCGAACGGCGCCGGCAAATCGACGCTCCTGAAGGGCATCGTCGGTGAGATCCGTCCCCTCGACGGGACGGTCGAGGCAGGGCCGCGTTCAGGCGCGATCGCCTACCTGCCGCAGGCGGCCGAGATCGACCGCAGCTTTCCCGTGAGCGTCCTCGACCTTGCGGCGATGGGCCTGTGGCGGCCGCTCGGCGCGTGGCGCAGCCTCGCCCGTCAGCGGAGCCGACTGATCGAAGCCCTCGCGGCGGTCGGGCTCACCGGCTTCGAGGACCGGCCGATCGGCACCCTCTCCGGCGGCCAGTTCCAGCGCGCCCTGTTCGCTCGGCTGATCCTGCAGGACGCGCGGATCATCCTGCTCGACGAGCCCTTCACCGGCATCGACGAGCGCACCACCGCCGATCTGCTCGCGCTGATCCGTGGCTGGCACGGCGAGGGCCGCACCGTGGTCGCGGCCCTGCACGACCTCGCCCAGGTGCGCGCGCATTTTCCCTCGACCCTCGTGATTGCCCGCCGCCCCATCGCCTGGGGGCCGACCCGCGAGGTGCTGACGCCGCCGGTGCTGGCGCGGGCGCTGCGCCTGTCCGAAGCCTGGGATGAGGCCGCCGCGATCTGCCGCCATGACGCACATCATGACGCGCATTACGAGGTTCACCCTGCGGACGGGGCCGCGGCGGCGGAGCCCCACGAGCACGGGCCGAGTCACGGGCACGATCACGGGCCTGCCGCCCACGACCATCGTGGGCACGAGCATCGCCACGACCATCACCATGATCACGCGCGTCACGGAGCCATGTCGTGACGCTCGCCGATCTCGCGGATCTCCTCGTGGGCCCCTTCGTCGAATTCGGCTTCATGCGCCGGGCCCTCGCCGGCTGCCTGGCGCTGTCCCTGTCGGCACCGCCGCTCGGCGTCTTCCTGATGCTGCGCCGGATGAGCCTGATGAGCGAGGCGATGAGCCACGCCATCCTGCCGGGGGCCGCCGCGGGCTTTCTCGTCGCCGGGCTGTCGCTGCCGGCGATGACGCTGGGCGGCCTCGTGGCCGGCCTCGCGGTGGCTCTGGCTGCCGGACTCGTCACCCGCTCGACCGTGCTGAAGGAGGATGCGAGCCTCGCCGCCTTCTACCTGATCTCGCTGGCCGGCGGGGTGTTCCTCGTCTCGCTGCGCGGCTCGCAGGTCGATCTGCTGCACATCCTGTTCGGCACCGTGCTGGCGCTGGACGACGACGCGCTCACCCTGCTCGGCGGCATCAGCAGCCTGACGCTGGTCGCGCTCGCCCTGCTCTACCGCCCGCTGGTAATCGAGTGCGTCGATCCCCTGTTCCTGCGCACGGTGAGCCGCGCCGGCGGTCCGGTCCACTCAGCCTTCCTCGCGCTGGTGGTCGTCAACCTCGTCGGCGGCTTCCAGGCGCTCGGCACGCTGCTCGCGGTCGGGCTGATGCTGCTGCCGGCGATCACCGCCCGGTTCTGGGCCGCAGACCTGTCGGGCCTGATTCCCGTCGCGATGCTGGTCTCGATGCTGTCGAGCGTGGCCGGCCTGCTCGTCTCCTACCATGCCGGCATCCGGCTCCCGACGGGGCCGGCGATTGTCCTGGCGGCGGGCGCGCTCTACCTCGTCTCGATGCTGGTCGGCCCCCGCGGCGGCCTGATTCACCGCCTCGTGCGGCGGCGGCATCTGGAGGCGTGATCCTCGAGCCGCTCGGGACAGCGGGTTCGAATCCCGCTCCGGCGCCGCGCGAGCCCGTCAATGAGAGAGCGGAAGGCCCTTACAATCCGAGGCCGGGGATCGCCTGCGACAACCAGGCGAAGGCGCCCATGATGCTGGCGAACAGAGTGTAGACGAAGCCGATCGAGATCCCGACGCCGACGCCGCCGATCAGCAGACCGATCAGCACGACGAACCCGTCGCGCTCGACCAGGCCGAGGCCGATCAGGGAGACGGCGAGCCCGAGCGGGATCTGGCCGAAGAAGGGGGGCGCCACGATCAGCGCCAGCGCCAGCGCCAGAATCAGCACCCCCATACCGCGCATGCCGACGGCCCCGTCGAACACGCTCAGGCGCGGGCGCGACCAGCGCTCCAGCCGGCGTAGGAGCGGTACCGCCCGGCTGACGGCCTTCTCCACCGTCGCGCGGGCGATCGACTGATCGAGCAGCCGGCGCGGCAGCCACGGCGCCGACATCCCGGCCACGATCTGGATGGCGATGACGAGCAGGACCAATCCGCAGACCAGCGGGATCGGCGGCGGCATCGGCAGGCAGTTGGGCAGGCCGAGCAGCACCACGAGCAGCGCGAAGGCGCGGTCCCGCAGCACGGCGACGATGTCGCCGACGGTCAGCCGCTCGCTCTCCTGGCTCGCAAGCATCGTGAGAACGTCGGAGGTGCGGGCAGCGGAGGACAAACCGGCTCGGCCGTTGATCTTTCGGTGAGCGCGGCTCTAGCCCAACCGGAACCATCCGCCAAGCGCGATCACCCCGCACGCGTGCCGTGCCACACTCGGGAAGATCACGTCCAAGTTTATCTATCGAACCCCAATCTTACCTCAAGTAATATCGATTTAGGCCTTCATCCTGGGTTGTAAATTCCGCTTAACTTTCACTAAAACTTCTGACAACCATTGGTCGTTTCGACGATCATATTGCGACCTCCAATGTCGAGCCGTGCCCCTTCGGGCGAAAGTCGTCGCCGCTCGGACGCCTCCCGGCGGACTACGATTCGCCGCGTCTCGCGGTGGCTCGCCGTCCTTGGCTCGGCTTCGTGCACCCTCGGCGATCCGGCCGAAGCTGACGAGACGACGCTGAAAGCCGTCCTGTTCGGGAGCATGGAGGCCGCGGCCTCGACCTTCTCGAGCGGCGGGGCGAAGCTCGTCTTCGATCGGTTCGAGCGGGACGGCCCCGTCGCCCTGGTGACGGCCGGCGGTGGAGTGCGGCGCGAGGGCAGCGGCTCCTCGCCGATCCGGATGCGCCTGACCACCCTCGGATCCGCGCTCGCCGGCTATCAGTTCATCCGGGATTGGGGGGCGGTGACGGTGTTCGCCGGCCCGGAGGCCTCCTGGGAGGCGCTGTCCGGCCCCGGCTTCGTTCTCGTGCAGGCCATGCCCCTGCGGATGGGCCTGCGCCTGCAGGGCGAGGTCTGGGCGCGGCCGACGGAGACGACGCTCGCGACCGCGACGCTGATTCTCGGCTCCGCCCGCAGCGACGCTTATGTCCGGCTGTCCTGGGGCACGGCCCTATTGGGCGCCTATCTTGGCCCGGAGGCGGCCGTTTACGGGGACGCGACCGATTACCGGAAATGGAGCGTCGGGCTGCATGCCACCGACTACGCGATGGGCGGCTACCATTTCCGCCTGTCTGCCGGATGCCAGCTCGAAACGCCGCTCAACCAGTGGAGCCCTTACGTCTCCCTCACGGTCTGGAACGCATTGTGAGGCGCGCCTATGCCGCGCCCCGTCCCGAGAGCCGGCGGCCGGTATCCGGTGGGGGCTCGATCCCGCAGCTCTACCCCTTGGTGCGCAGCGAGGAGCGCCCGCCATCGACGCCGATCACCTGCCCCGTGACGTAGGCCGCCTCCCGTCCGACGAGGAAGGCGGCGAGCGCGGCGACGTCCTCCGGTTCGCCCAGGCGCTGAAGCGCGTGCATGGAAGCGATGCCGGAGGCCAGCGTCGCATTGCGGGTGATGGATTCGGCCAGCGGCGTGCGGGTGAGCGAAGGGGCGACCACGTTCACCCGGATCGCGGGCGCGAGTTCCGCGGCCAATGAAAGGGCGAGCCCCTCGACCGCTCCCTTTGCCATGGCGACCGAGGCGTGGTGCGAGAATCCCTGTGCGGCGGCCACGGTGGAGAACAGGACCACGCCCGCACTCCCCTCCCCCGCGCCCGCCTTGAGCGCGGGGGCCGCGGCCTGCACCGCGAGAAAGGCGCCGAGGGCGTTGACGCGGAAATCCGCCTCGATGCGGGCGGGATCGAGTTTGGCGAGCGGTGCGAGCTGGATCGTGCCGACGGCGTAGACGAGGCCGCCGAGGCGCGCGCCGGCCTCGTCCGCGACGCGCGGGAAGAGGCCCGGATCGGTGACGTCGCCGGCGGTGTAGCCGGTCTCCCCGAGTTCGGAGGCCGCTCGCTCCAGGCGTTCCGGATCGCGCCCGACGAGGTGGAGGGCCGCGCCCCGGGCGCGCAGGGCCCGTGCCGTGGCGAGGCCGATTCCACCGGTCCCGCCGTAGATCACGACCCGCTCCATGCAAGCCCCCCTCTCCGCCGAAGCGCCCGATCGGGCTCGGCGATTTCGCACGTGTCTGAAATCCATTAGCTAAGGCGAAGCCGGTCGGCGGGGAGCCGATCCGCGCCGCCGCAGGCCCGCGCCGAACGTCGCAGGGCGGCCAGCAAGGGGATGTCGCCAGCCATGAAATTCGCCTTCGCCGGCATCGATTTCCTCGGCGGCGTGTTCGACGGGCTGATCGAAGCGGGATGGACGCCGGTGAAGCTGTTCACCCGGCCCTGCGACGGCATCTACGATTTCAACGAGGTGGTGGTGGCGCAGGCCCGCCGTCACCGCATCCCGATCCAGCTCTCGCGGATCCTGCCCGACGACATCGAGCGGCTCGCCCAGGAGCACGGCCGCGACGTGGTCCTTGTGGTGGCCGGCTACCCCTGGCTCGTGCGGGGCTGGCACGGGCGGGTGCGCTACGCGCTGAACTTCCATCCCTCACCGCTGCCCACGGGCCGGGGTCCCTACCCGCTCTTCAAGGCGGTGCTCGACCGCTACGAGAGCTGGGGCGTCACCGCCCACGTACTCGCCGAGCAGGGCTTCGACACCGGCGACATTCTCGCCCAGGATCTGTTTCCCCTCGGCAGCCACGAGAGCCACGAGTCGCTGCTCGCCAAGTGCCAGATGGCGGCCCGCCGTCTCGTCCTCGGCCCGATCGGAAAGGAGCTGGCCGAGCGGTGGCGCAGGGCGGAGCCGCAGGGTGACGGCTCCTATTGGCCGCGGGTGAACGACGCCGACCGCACCCTCGACTTCCGCAAGGACGTGGCCGAGGTGCTGCGCCGCGTGCGCGCGTTCGGCGCGATCGAGACCATCGCCCGGCTCGGCCAATCGCGCGTCTTCGTCGCCGCCGCCGACGGCTGGCAGGAGGTCCACGGCCACGCCCCGGGCACGGTCGTGCATCGCTACCGTCGCCACGTCGTGGTGGCCGCCCGCGACGGCTACGTGCAGCTCACCCGCTGGAGTCCGGTGCCGCTCAACGAGGCGGGACAGATCGGGCGCTGAGCCGATGCCGCCGATGCGCCGAAAAGGCGACCTCCCTCAAAAAGTCTGCGCCCAGTGCGGCCGCCCCTTCGCATGGCGCAAGAAGTGGGAGCGGGTCTGGGACGAGGTGCGCTACTGCTCCGACCGTTGCCGGACGGAGGCGAAGCGCGAGGCGCGCGGCAAGGACTGAGGCCCGCCTCAGCCCCCCAGTGCCTCCGGCGTGTCGACGTCGTAGATCACCGCCGGATCGGCCGGCACCTCCAGCACGTCGCCGCGCCGTTTCAGGATCGGACCGGCGCCGCGATCGCCGCTCAGGGCGGCGAGGTCGGTGCCCAACCGGGCGAGATCGAGCAGCACCGGATTGCCGCGCAAACCGCCGCTCACCGGCACCACGGCAGAGGGGCGCGGCGCGGCCGCCTTATAGGCCGCGATCAGCGCATCGATATGGGCCGCCTCGATCCGCGGCATGTCGCCGAGCAGCACCACCGCCGCCCTCGTCCGCGGCGGCAGGGCGGCGAGCCCGAGGCGCAGCGAGGCCGAGAGGCCGGCAGCGGGGTCGGGGTTCTCGATCAGCGTCAGGTCGAGGCCGGCCAGCGCGTCCCTCACGGCCTGGCGATGGGCTCCGAGGACGGCGACGACGGAATCGGCGCGGGAGGCCAGAGCCGCCTCGACGGCGCGGCGCACCATCGGCCGGTCGCCGTAGGGGGCGAGCATCTTCGGCGTGGCCCCGAAGCGGGAACCGAGGCCGGCGGCGAGGATCACCGCGCCGATTGCCGGGTCAGACGCCGTCACCGCCCGACCTCGGCTGGCCGCGAAGGGGAATCTCGGTGAGCAATCCGCCGACGCCGAGGCGCACGATGTCCGCCCGCCGCACGGCGAGACCCGCGAGCAGGCGGTGCAGGACGAAGTCGAAGCCGTTCTCCTTCGGCGAGCGGGCGCAGCCCGGTGCACCGATCACCGGCACGGTCCCGAGCGCGCCGAGCAGCAGCAGGTTGCCGGGATCGACCGGCATTCCGAACTGCTCGACCCGGCCGCCCGCCGCCTCCAGCCCGGCGGGAATCACGTCACGCCGGTCGGCGATGGCCGAGGCGCCGAACGCCACGACGAGCTCCGCCCCCTCCGCCACCGCGGCGGCGACGGCGCCCGCGACCGCGCCGGCCTCGTGCCGCACCCGGGTCTCGGCGACGATGCGCGCGCCCGTCGGCGTCAGCCTTTCGGCCAGCACGCGCAGGGTCTTGGCGACCGTCGCGGCCTTCAGGCCGGGCAGCAGCGTCGAGACGACGCCGACGCGCTCCAGGCTGTAGGGCGCGAGGCGCATCGGCGGCGCGTCGGTCGCTGCGAGCGCCCGCTCCAGCGGCGCGGCGGCGACCGCGTAGGGGATGATCTTGACCGTCGCGACCATCTCGCCCGCGGCCACCGGCCGGAAGGCCGGCAGCGTCGCCACCGTGATCGCCTCGTCCACCGCGTTGACGGCGTCGATGCGCGCGGGCTCGACCACGAACACGCCCGCGGCCTCGGCGAACAGGTTGCAGCGCCCCGTGAACGGCGCCTCCGCGCGAAGGCCCTCCCCGGCGAGATGACCGGCGAGCCGGGCCGCGGCCGCGTCCTCGCCGACGTCGCCGGGATCGAGCCGCACCGCCAGGATCTCGGGGATTCCGGATGCGGCGAGCCGCTGAGCCTCCTCGGCGGGGATCGGCCGGCCCTTCTTCAGGCTCGCGCCCTCGGCGCGCACGGTATGGGCGGCGATCAGCCCCGCACTGTCGCGGGTCGCGACGGGTCCGAACTGCATGGGCTCAGCGTCCCGCATCCGCCGCGTCGCGGCCCTTGAGGCGATCCTTGCGCAGGGTCGCGACGAGCTGGGCGAGGATCGACAGCGCGATCTCGGCGGGCGAGACGGCGCCGATGTCGAGCCCGATCGGTGCGTGGATGCGCCCGATCGCCGCCTCGTCGAACCCCGCCTCCCTGAGACGCTCCGCGCGCCGCGCATGGGTCTTTCGCGAGCCGAGGGCGCCGATATAGGCGCAATCCGCCCGAAGGGCCGCGATGAGGGCCGGGTCGTCGATCTTGGGATCGTGGGTGAGCGCCGCCACCGCCGTGTAGGCATCGAGCGGCCCGATGTCCCGCAGCGCCTCGTCCGGCCAAGCAGCGATCAGGCGCACGCCGGGAAACCGCTCCGGACTGGCGAAGGCGCTGCGCGGATCGATCACCGTCAGGTCGAGGTCGAGCTGCGCTGCGAGCGGCACCAGCGCCTGGGAGATGTGCACGGCGCCGATGACGACGAGGCGCACCGGTGGGGCGTGGACGGCGACGAACACGGAGCGCCCGTCCGGTCCCTCGCCGAGGCCGCTCTTGCCGGTACGCAGGCGCTCGCGCAGCAGAGGGGCGAGCGGATCGACGTCGATCGCGGCGGCGCGCACGAGTCGCTGACCGCCATCCTCGGGATCGGTGACGATCAGGGCCGCGCGGCGCGCCGCGCGCTCCGCATTGAGGGCCGACAGGGTGTCGAGGCGCATGGGGTCTGTCGCTCGATGCGAGACGGGCCGCTCACGGTCGGAGCGGGAGGGGGTTCGAAGGCGGTCAGTCGATGCGTTCGACGAAGACGCGGATGCGGCCGCCGCAGGAGAGGCCGGCCCGCCATGCGGTCTCATCGGCGACGCCGAATTCCAGGGTGCGGGGGCGCCCGTCCTCGATCACGTCGAGCGCCTCGGTGATGACCTCGCCCTCGACGCAGCCGCCGGAGACCGAGCCGAGGAAGCGGCTGTCGCCGTCGATCACGAGGTGGCTACCGACCGGGCGGGGCGCCGAGCCCCAGGTCTCGATCACGGTGGCGAGCGCGACGGCGCGCCCCTCACGCCGCCAGCCCTCAGCGGCACGCAGGATATCGTCCTCTGTGGAGAGCATGGGCTTCACGTCCTGAAAATCTAGGTCCCGCCGCCCCCGACCGTCCCGTGACGGGAGAGGTAGGCGCGCCGGCTGTTTTCGCAATGCGGCGAGCGGAGGCGCTTGCAAGGCGCTTGCATGGCCCGCGGGCGGGCCTCATCAGGTTTCGGGGGATGTCCCAGAGGCCGGATCGGGGGCGTGGTGTGACGAAGCGGAGCGCGTTGGCAAGCCTTCTCATCCTCGCGCTCGCAGGCCATGCCGACGCCGCCGAGCCGCTGAAGATCGGACTCGCCGCCCCCTTGAGCGGGCCGGATGCCGGGTTCGGCCAGGGGGCGCGGCTCGGGGCCGAGCAGGCGATCGCCGAGATCAACCGGGCGGGCGGAGTGACGGGCCGCAAGCTGCAGCTCGTGGTGCAGGACGACGCCGCCGACCCGAAGCAGGCGATGGCCGTCGCCCGCCGCTTCGCCGGCAGCGGCGTGCGCTTCGTGATCGGGCCGCTCACCTCGGGGGCGAGCGCTGCGGCGAGTGCGGTCTACGAGGAGGCCGGCATCGTCTCGGTCACGCCGGGGGCGTCCTGGGCGCCCCTGACCCGCCGCGGCGCCGGCCTGCTGTTCAGGCTCTCGGGCAGCGACGCGCAGCAGGGTGCGATCGGGGGCACGCTGCTCGCCGAGCGTTTCCGTGGGAAGCCGGTCGCCGTGGTCCACGACAAGACCAGCTTCGGCCGCGGGCTCGCCGACGAGGCCGTCCGCGCTCTCAAGGCCCGCGGCGGGCAGGAGCGGCTGTTCGAGGGCGTCTCCCGCGACGATCGCGAGATCGCCGCGCTCGTCGCCAAGCTGCGGGCGCTCGGGATCGAAGCGATCTATTTCGGCGGTCTGTCGGCGCCGGCGACCGGACTGATCCGGGCGATGCGCGAGGCCGGCCTGACGACGACGGTGATCGGCAGCGACGGGCTGCTCGACAAGGAATTCTCGCAGGTGCCCGGCGCGGAGGGCACGCTGATGACGGTTCCCTCCGCGCCGCCGCGCCTGCCCGAGCCGAGGGGCGCCAGGGCGCCGAGAAGTCCCGAGGCCGACCTGTTCGCCGGCTCGGCCTACGCGGCGGTCGAGATCCTGCGGCAGGGGATCGAGGGCGCGCGCTCGGTCGAGCCGGCCAAGGTCGCGGCCTATCTGCACGGCGGCGCCCCCCTTCGCACGGTGCTCGGCGAGGTGGCGTTCGACGCGGGCGGCGATCTCGTGAAGCCGCCCTTCACGGTGTTCGCGTGGCGCCGGCTGCCGGACGGGCGGCTCGACTTTGCCGGCAACGAAGTCTCGCCATGAGCCCAACAACGAGACGGTTCGGAACCGCGGCCGCCGTGAAACCCACCGGAGGTTGAGGTTAAGCGGTCGATCCGCGGCGGATATTCTTGCACAAACCGCCTCCGACGCTTAAGTCGCAGGCTTGGTGCCCTTCGCGAAACGCCCGTCGCGCCGCTTGCCCGGCCGGAGGGAGGACTCCCCGATCCGGGAGTTTCGCGAAAGGCGCCCGACGCCCGGCATCGCTGACGCCTCTCGTCCCGAGCGGATCGGACCCGCAGCGCCGCGCGTTTCGCACGACAGACCGATTTTGGATTTGCCGGAGCGCCCCGTGCAGGCAGCCCGGCCGGAGACAGGTGCATGGCGAAAGAGGAATTGATGCAGTTCGACGGCTTGGTCGTCGAGATCCTGCCGGACGCGCGCTACCGCGTGCAGCTCGACCAGGGTCACGAGATCGTCGCCTACACGGCCGGCAAGATGAAGAAGAACCGCATCAAGACCCTGGCCGGCGACCGCGTCACCGTCGAGATGTCCCCCTACGATCTGGAAAAGGGCCGCCTCGTGTTCCGTCACAAGGACGAGCGCTCCTCCGGCCCGCGCCCGCCGCAGCGCGGCGGTCAGCAGTTCCGCCGCCGCTGACGGCGCCGGACCGCTTCTCGTTGGATCGAACGTGCCGAGCGGCGCCCTGTAGGGCACCGCCCGAAAGCCCCGAAAAGTTACTTCCCGAACCGCTCGAACTTCGGGAAGCTGCGGGTCATCAGCGTGCCGGCATCGGACCGGTGGCCCATCCACTTCTCCAGCATCCCCGCATTCGCCAGCCGCGCCTGACCCGAGCCGTCGCGCCAGGGCAGGCCCTCGGCCAGGGTGAAGACGCAGGCATCCGCGAGCCGGCTCTGGCGGCAGCGCTGCAGCCGCACGCCCTTGCCGCGGCCGAGCTCCGTGACTTCGGAAGCCGGGAAGACCAGCATCAGCTTGTCGGACGAGCAGACGGCGATGTGGTCGCCCTCCGCCGGTACCAGAAGCACCGCGCTGGCCCCCTCGTCGAGGCCGAGGATCGCCTTTCCTTTGCGGGTATTGGCCACCAGCGCGTCGGAGGGCGCGATGAAGCCGCGCCCGTCCGAGCCGGCGACGAGCAGCTTGCTCTCGGGCTTGTAGGGCAAAGCCGCGACGATCTCGGTGCCGTCGTCGAGATCGACCATCAGCCGCACCGGATCGCCGAAGCCGCGCCCGCCGGGCAGCTTCGAGGCCTCCAGGGTGAAGACCTTGCCGTTGGAGGCGAGCAGCAGGATTTTCGCCGTCGTCTCGCTGAGGAAAGAGACCTTCAGGGTGTCGTCGCCCTTGAAGGCGACGCCGGACAGCTCGGTGACGTGCCCCTTCAGAGCGCGGATCCAGCCCTTCTCGGACAGGATCACGGTGATCGGCTCGCGCTCGACCATGGCGGCGGTGAAATCGATGCCGGCGGTGTCCGGCGGGTTCTCCAGGGTGCTGCGCCGCTTGCCCAGCTTGGTCTCGGGCCCGAACGTCTTCTTCACCGCGCGGATCTGCTTGGTGATCTCGGTCCACTGGAGCTTCTCGGAACCGAGCAGCGCCTCGATCCCCTCCTTCTCCCGGGTCAGCTCCTCGAACTCGCGCTTGAGCTCCATCTCCTCGAGCTTACGGAGCGAGCGCAGGCGGGTGTCGAGGATGGCGTTGGCCTGCAGCTCGGTGAGTTCGAACCGGGCCATCAGGGCCGCCTTCGGCTCGTCCTCCTCGCGGATGATGCGGATCACCTCGTCGAGATCGAGATAGACGATGAGCAGGCCGCCCAGGATCTCGAGGCGCCGCTCGATCTGGCCGAGGCGGTAGCTCGAGCGGCGCTGGAGCACCACGCGGCGATGGTCGATCCACTCGCGCAGGCACTCGGCGAGCCCGATGACGCGGGGCACGACGCCGCCGACCAGCACGTTGAGATTGAGCGGGACCCGCGCCTCCAGCTCCGAGAGACGGAACAGCGATTCCATCAGCAGCACCGGATCGACCGAGCGCGAGCGCGGCTCCAGCACGATGCGCACATCCTCGGCCGACTCGTCGCGCACGTCGGCGAGAAGCGGCAGCTTCTTCTCCTGGAGGAGATCGGCGAGCTTCTCGATCAGCCGCGCCTTGGGCACGCCGTAGGGGATCTCGGTGACGACGATGTTCCAGGTGCCGCGTCCGAGATCCTCCTTGGCCCAGCGGGCACGGACGCGAAAGCCGCCCCGGCCGGTGCGGTAGGCTTCGCGGATCGTCTCGGCGCTGTCGATCAGGATGCCGCCGGTCGGAAAATCCGGCCCCTGCACGAAGGTGCAGAGCTGCTCCGAGGTCGCCTCGCGGTTCTGGATCAGGTAGAGCGCCGCGTCGCAGAGCTCGGCGGCGTTGTGGGGCGGAATCGAAGTCGCCATGCCGACCGCGATGCCCTGGCTGCCGTTGGCGAGCAGGTTCGGGAAGGCCGCCGGCAGGACGACGGGCTCCTCCTTCTCGCCGTTGTAGGAGGGGCGGAAATCGACCGTGTCCTCGTCGATCCCGTCGAGCAGCAGGCGGGCGACCTCGGTCAGCCGCGCCTCGGTGTAACGGTAGGCGGCCGGGCCGTCGCCGTCGATATTGCCGAAATTGCCCTGGCCATCCACCAGCGGGTAGCGCTGGGCGAAGTCCTGGGAGAGGCGCACCAGCGCGTCGTAGATCGCCTGGTCGCCGTGGGGGTGGAAGTCACCCATCACGTCGCCGACGATCTTCGCGCACTTCTTGAACGCCGAGCTCGGATCGAGCCGCAGCAGGCGCATGCCGTAGAGGATGCGCCGGTGCACGGGCTTGAGGCCGTCGCGGGCATCGGGCAGCGCGCGCTGCATGATCGTCGAGAGCGCGTAGGCGTAGTAGCGCTCCTCCAGCGCCGTCTTCAGTTCGACGCTCTCGATGCCGTCGCCCGGCGGCGGCAGGACGGGCTGGCCCATCACTCACTCCACATCGTCAATTCGTCTTCGAGGGCCGACCCTGCGCCGGCTCCCGTCGTCCCGCCCCCCGTCGTGACCGAGTGCGGACCCCTGAAATCAGATGGAACATAACACGAACATCATCCGCTCTGGCCAGTGCCGAGTGCGACGAATCGTGCCCGCTCCTCCGGTGCGTCCTGCGCCCGCGGGCGCCAGACATGCTGATCGAGGAAATAGCCCGTCAAGGTAAACCCCTCCCGAACGTCGCCCGCATCGGGCGTGCGCCAGCCGCTGCCGGGCTGGTCGCGATCGCGCAGGAAGGGCGGCAGGGCCAGCAACCGGTCGCGATAGGGCTCGCCCGCCGAGGCGCTGACCGCGCGCCCGCTCTTGGGCGAGACGTAGACCAGCGCGTCGTTGGCCCCCGTCGCCGCGCAATGCGACAGGTCGAGGCCGAAGCCGAGGCTCGCCAGCAGCGCCATTTCGAACCGCACCATCAGGGCGGGGGCGATCTCGGGATCGTCGAGATGGGTCATCAGAACCTGCACCGCCTCGTAGAGCTCCGGATGCGGGTCGCGCTCGGGCAGGAGCCGCAGCAGGGCGGAGAGATGGCCGATTCCGTAGAGCGCCAGCCCCGAACCCATCAGCCGCGAGGCATTCATGGTCAGGGGCTCGACGGCGTAGGAGCCGAGCGCCCCGTCGAGCCGCGCCCGCCACGTGGCGCGGAGCGTGTTGCCGGGCTGAAGCATCGGCTGCATCCGCCGCGAGCGCCCGCCATGGACGAGCCCGAGATGACGCCCGTGCTCCGGCGTCATCAGTTCGAGCACAACCCCGGTCTCGCCGTGCTTGCGCAGGCCGATCACGAGGCCTTCGTCGGTCCACTGCATGGGAGAGAGATAAGCATTTTTTCGCCCCGCGGGAGCACGAAGGACACTGATCTGTGAAGCGGGCGCAGGGCCGTTTCCCGGCCTGATGGAAATTGCTACGCCTTCACCCGCAACAGGAGATTCGGCGATGTTCGCGGGGCGTCGGGGCATGGTGTTCGCGGTGGCCCTGACAGCGGCCGGCTGCTCGGTGCGCGCGGCGCCGCCTTCCACCGCCACGACCACGGGCCCCGTGCGCGAGCGGATCGCGACGCTCACCCGCGGCCAGGTCGAGTTCGGCTCGGTCTCGCTGATCCCGGTGCGGTTCGAACACAGCCGGATCGCCGGACCGTTCGAGGACGGAGGCCGACGGCTGTATTGCGTCTCGACCCGGATGAAGGGCCGTACCTTCGGCAAGCCCGAGCGGCCGAAGCTCGTGGTACGGGAGGAGGCCGGCGCGCTCACCGTCCTGCGCGACGAGGAGGACGTGTGCGAAGGGCACCGCAGCGAGCCGTTTTCGGAGTTGGATTCGCCAGCCGGCTGAGAGCCTGACGACCTGCGTTGCGCCGGCAAATTCCTCGCTCCTCATACTGAGGTGCCGAGCGAAGCGCGGTCTCGAAGCACTCCGGAGCGGTCGATCCCACGGCGCCCGCTCCGGTGAAACGTCGCGGCGTGCTTCGAGGCTGCCGGCGCAGCACCTCAGCATGAGGGCCGTCGAGAGACGCCGGGACAGGGCGGTCAAACATGAGGTGACAGAGGGGTTGCGCTCGCGCGCCCAAAAGTGATCCGCTCCAGCCCAATGGCTCTCCGTCCCCTGTCGCTGTCCCTCGACCTCATCGCCCGTGCCCATCCCGGCACCGTCCCCGACGACCCGAATGCGCTGACACTGCTCTCCGACGACGCCCTCGCGCCCGAACTCGAAGCGATGCTGGCGCGGCGCGCCTCATCGGACGGTGGTTTATGGGTGTTCGCCTACGGCTCGCTGCTGTGGAGCCCGGAATTCGCCTTCACCGAGCAGCGGCTCGGCACGGTGCGGGGCTGGCATCGCCGCTTCTGCCTCTTACAGCGGCGGTATCGCGGCACGCCGGAGAGGCCCGGCCTTGTGCTGGGGCTCGACCGGGGCGGCGTCTGCCGCGGCGTCGCCTTCCGCCTCGCCGACACCGACCCGCACGCGACCCTGATGCCGGTCTGGCGGCGGGAGATGAAGGGCAAGGGCTACGACGGCCGCTGGGTCGCGGTGGAAACGGAAGCCGGGCCGGTCACGGCTCTGACCTTCATGGTGAACCGGCAGAGCGACCGCTACACCGGACGGCTTTCCGACGAAGAGATCGCCCATAAGATCGCGACGGCCTGCGGACATCTGGGGCCCAGCGCCGAGTACCTGTTCCGCACCGTGGAAGCCTGCGCGCGGCTCGGCATCCACGACCGGCACCTGTGGTCGCTCCAGGCGCTCGTCGCCGAGCGCCTGCGCGAGCGGCACGCGGCCGGCCCCTAGGCTCGCCCCGTCATCGCGGGGCGGAGCCGGAGCGATCCAGGGCGTCGTCCTTTTCGGCGGGGTCGCGCCGCTGGACGGCTTGGCTCCGCTCGCCGTGACGAACGGATTACTGCCCGTCGATCCGGGCGCCCAGGAGCGCGATGGCCCGCTGGTAGACGCCGGCCGCGTTCCAGCCCTGGATCGCAGCGAAGTTCGGCTCGCCGGGCTGATAGCCCGCCCCCCGCTGCCAGCCGTGACCCTTCAGGAAGTTCGCGGTGGAGTTCAGCGCGTTCGGAGCGCTGTCGAGGCTGCCGCCGACGCCGTAGGTCAGGACGTTCTTGGGCAGGAACTGCGTGTGGCCGACCTCGCCGTGGGCCGCGCCGCGGGTCGTCGGCGTCAGCACGCCGCTGTCGACGAGCTTGAGCGCGGCGTAGAGCTGATCGGTGAAGTAGGCCGAGCGGCGGCAATCGTAGGCGAGCGTCGCCACCGCCGAGAGGGTGTTGACGTTGCCCTTCACCGCGCCGAAGCCGGTCTCCATGCCCCAGATCGCCAGCAGGGGGCCCGGCGGCACGCCGTAGCGCTGCTCGATCGAGGCGAAGAGGGCCGCGTTCTGAGCCTTGAGGGCACGCCCGCGGGAGACGATGGTGTTGCCGCCGCGCTTGGCCAGGAACTGGTCGAGCGAGAGCTTGAAGCTCTTCTGGCCGCGATCCGCCGAGATGGTGGCGGTGGAGTAGGAGGTGTTGGCGAGCGCCGCGAGCGCCGACGGGCTGGCACGGCCCTTGGCCTCGGCGATGAACTCGTCCTTCCAGGCCTCGAAGCCGGCGGCGGTGTTGCCGCACTGCGCCGCCTGCGCGGCGCCGGCCAGCCCCACCAAGGCGGCGGCGGCCGTCATTCTCAAACCGTGTCCGGTCATCCCACACTCCATCGTGCGGCGGCCATGCGGCGCCGCGGCATTCGAAGGGCTTCGGCCGCTTCGCGGCGCCGGGCGAACTCCGCCGATCGGAGTCCCCATGGGCCACCTTGGGTTTGGCCGAACCTTACCTTGGCAGAATCACCGAGCTGTGGCGGCGATGAGGCACGAAAGGTTCTGCAACGCCCATATCCTGCGGAGGTGCGCGGATTGGTTACCGGAGCGTTGGGACGGGGCCTCCTCAATTCACCTCGACCTGCACCACGCCCGGCACGGCGCGCAGTGCGCCCGCGACCTGCGGGGTTGCCTGGTAGCGGTCCTTCAGGCGGACCTCGACCTCGCGTTCACCTCCGTCGAGAATCAGGATCAGCGAAACCTCGCCCTCGCCGCGCAGGGTCAGGCGCTGCTGCACCGAACCCAGGGCCCGGTCGTCGCGCAGGAAGATGCGCATGCCCTTCTGATGGCGGGCGGCCGCCTGATCGAGGGGTTCGGCGGTGGTGATGCGGGCGCGCACATCCTCGCCCTCGAGGTTCGCCTGGATCGTCAGCACCAGCGGGCGGCCGGGTTCGAGGATGTCGCGGTACTGGTTCAGCCCCTCGGAGAAGATGATCGCCTCGAAGTGGCCGGTCTGATCCGAGAGGATGACGATGCCGAGCTTGTTGCCGCTCTTGGTGCGCCGCTCGGAACGGTCGAGCACGGAGGCCGCGATCCGCCCGACGCTGGCCGTGCCCGCCCGCACCGCGCGGCAGAAATCCGCCCAGGACTGGACCCGCAGCTTTTCGAGGATCGGCCCGTACTCGTCGAGCGGGTGGCCCGAGAGGAAGAAGCCGATGGCGTCGCACTCGCGCTTGAGCTTGTCCGTGTGGGTCCAGAACTCGTGGGCCGGGATGCGGAGCGCCACGTCCGCCGAGGCGACGCCGCCGAACATGTCGGTGATGCCCGAGGTCTCGGCCTCGGCCGCGCCCTGCGCCATCTTCATCATCGGCTCGACCGCGGCCCAGGCCCGCGCCCGGTCGGGCTCGATGCAGTCGAGCGCGCCGGCCGCGATCAGGTTCTCCAGCGTGCGCTTGTTGACGTGGCGCGGATTGAGGCGCCGGGCGAAGCAGGCGAGATCCTTGAACGGCTTGTCGCCGCGGGCGGCGACGATCGATTCCACCGCCGAGCGGCCGACTCCCTTGATCGCCGCGAGAGCGTAGAGGATGCGCCCTTCCTTGACGTCGAACACCACGCCCGAGGTGTTCACCGAGGGCGGCTCGACCGTGATCTTGAGCCGCTGCGCGTCCTGGCGGAATTCGGCGAGCTTGTCGGTGTTGTCGATGTCGAGCGTCATGGCCGCGGCCAGGAACTCGACGGGAAAGTTCGCCTTCAGGTAGGCGGTCTGGTAAGTCACGAGCGCGTAGGCCGCCGCGTGGGACTTGTTGAAGCCGTAATCGGCGAACTTGGCGAGCAGGTCGAAGATCTCGTTGGCCTTGGCCTGAGCGATTCCGCTCTCCAGGCAGCCCTTCACGAAGCGGTCGCGCTGGGCGTCCATCTCCGCCTTGATCTTCTTGCCCATGGCGCGGCGGAGCATGTCGGCCTCGCCGAGTGTGTAGCCCGCGAGAACCTTGGCGACCTCCATCACCTGCTCTTGGTAGACGATGATCCCGAAGGTCTCCCGCAGGATCGGCTCGAGCATCGGGTGCGGGTACCAGCTCGCCTCGTTGCCGGCGTCGCGCCCGAGCTTGCGCTCGCAATAGACCGGGATGTTGGCCATCGGGCCCGGCCGGTAGAGCGCCACCAGCGCGATGATGTCCTCCAGGCGGTCGGCCTGCATCTCGCACAGCGCCTTGCGCATGCCGGCGGATTCCACCTGGAACACCGCGACCGTCTCACCGCGCCCCATCGGCTCGTAGGTCTTCTTGTCGTCCAACGGGATCTGGGCGAGATCGACCTCGATGCCGCGCTGCTTCAACAGGTCGGTGCAGCACCGCAGCATGGTGAGGGTCTTGAGGCCGAGGAAGTCGAACTTCACCAGCCCCGCCTGTTCGACCCACTTCATGTTGAACTGGGTCACCCGCATGCCCGTCTTCGGGTCTCGGTAGAGCGGCACCAGTTCTTCCAGGGGACGGTCGCCGATCACGACGCCGGCGGCGTGGGTCGAGGCGTGGCGGTGCAGACCTTCCAGCTTCTTCGAGATCTCGATGAGGCGGGCGACGATCGGCTCCTCCTCGATCGCCTGCTGCAGCTTCGGCTCGCCCTCGATCGCCTGGGCCAGGGTCACGGGGTTGGCCGGGTTCTGCGGCACCAGCTTGGTCAGCTTGTCGACCTGCCCGTAGGGCATCTCCAGCACGCGGCCGACGTCGCGCAGCACGCCGCGGGCGAGGAGCGTACCGAAGGTGATGATCTGCCCGACCTGGCGTTCGCCGTAGCGCTGCTGCACGTAGCGGATCACCCGCTCGCGGCCCTCGACGCAGAAGTCGATGTCGAAGTCCGGCATCGAGACGCGCTCGGGGTTGAGGAAGCGCTCGAACAGCAGGCCGAAACGGAGGGGATCGAGGTCGGTGATGAGGAGCGACCACGCCACCAGCGAGCCAGCGCCCGAGCCGCGACCCGGGCCGACGGGAATGTCGTGGTCCTTGGCCCACTTGATGAAGTCCGAGACGATCAGGAAGTAGCCCGGGAACTTCATCTTGACGATGACGTCGAGCTCGAACTTCAGGCGTGCCCGGTAATCGTCCTCGGTGAAGCCGGGCGCGGTGCCGTGCTGCTTGAGGCGCAGGTCCAGCCCGGCCTCCGCCTGACGGCACAGCTCGGTCGGCTCGTCGGCGGCGACCGCCTGGACCGGTGCCTCGGCGGCCTCGGCCAGCACCTCGGCCATGGGCGGGGCCTCGCCTGCGGCGACGCTGGCGAAGTTCGGCAGGATGGGTTTGCGGGTGCGCGCCCGATAGGAGCAGCGCATGGCAATCTCGACGGAGGCCGAGAGCGCGTCCGGCAGATCGCGGAACAGCTCCATCATCTCGGCGCGCGTGGTGAAGGCGTGGCGCGGGGTGAGGCGGCGGCGGCGCTCGTCGGAGACGAGGCGGCCCTCCGCGATCGCGAGCAGGGCGTCGTGGGCGTCGTAGTCGCCGGGCTTGGCGAAGAACGGCTCGTTCGTCGCGACGATGCCGAGGCCGTTCCCGTCGGCGAGCCGCAGCAGCTCGCGCTCGACCGCGCGCTCGTCGTCGAGGCCGTGGCGCTGGATCTCGACGTAGAGGCGCTCCTCGCCGAAGGCCCCTTTCAGCACCTCCAGGCGGCGGGCCGCCTGGTCGGCGCGGCCGGCGCGCAGGCTGGTATCGAGCGGCCCCGTGAGCCCACCGGTGAGGCCGATCAGGCCGTCGACATTGCCCTCCAGGGCCGAGACGGCGAGGTTGGGAGCGGCGCCGAGCGGACCGTCGAAATAGGCCCGGCTGCCCAGCCGAAGCAGGTTGCCGTAGCCGGTCTCGTCCTGGGCGAGCAGCACGATGTTGGCGCAGCCCGCCTGCGGCATGCGCGCCATCGGGTCGGGCGCCTCGAAGCAGACCGTCAGTTGGAGGCCCGCGATCGGCTGGATGCCGGTGCCGGCGGCCTTTTCGGAGAATTCCAGCGCGCCGAACAGGTTGTTGGTGTCGGTGAGCGCGAGCGCGGGCTGGCGGTCGGCGGCCGCCGCCTTGACGAGGTCGGCGACCTTCACGCCGCCTTCGAGCAGCGAGTAGGACGAATGAACGTGGAGGTGGACGAAGCCGACCTCTTTGAGCGTGCGCGCCATGAGGGACCTTGTTCGGATCCCCCTAAGATCGCCGTTCAA
Source organism: Methylorubrum rhodesianum (assembly GCF_014199985.1). Lineage (GTDB taxonomy): Bacteria > Pseudomonadota > Alphaproteobacteria > Rhizobiales > Beijerinckiaceae > Methylobacterium > Methylobacterium rhodesianum. The sequence goes on from NZ_JACHOS010000009.1 coordinate 44,873, forward strand.
GGCCTTGCGAGTCTGTCACCGGCACGCCGCACCGCGGGCGATATCCACCGTTCTTCGAACCCGGCGTCGTCCGGACGGGTGATCCAGTGTGAAACCACCCGCCTGATGACATTTCCTGTGAGCAACGCCTCCGGCACCGGAACAAAGCGCGCTCGAATGCGGACCGTTAATGGATCGGCGCCAAGGCTACCGCCCAGAGCGCGACCGCACCGAAGAGCAGGCCGAAGGCGGTGAACTCGACGACGCTGGTAAGGAACACGCGCTTGGTCATGGCTTCCACTCCGTGTTGATGGAGTGATTTTTGTTCCTGTTTTGTTCTGTGTAAAGTCTGGGGACGCGGTGACACGGCGGTATGGTGAACGATGTGTTGCCAGCGCCACTGTGAGGCTGCAGCCTCCCGCGCCCGACCGCCGCCGAGCGCCCTGCCTCGGTGCCGATGCGTGGCAGGCCCTTTCCATTATTGCGAGGCGGATACGATGCGATCCAGCGCCTGCCCTCTCCGGATCCGCGCCACCGAGGCGCCTCGCATTCGCACGCGATGACGGCTGAGGATCGAACCCGAGGCGCTCGCCCCTAGCCGAGCTGCTCGATCATTCCGTCACGGATCGTCACCCGGCGATCCATGCGGGCGGCGAGCTCCATGTTGTGGGTCGCGATCAGGGCGGCGAGACCCGAGGCGCGCACGAGCTGGAGCAGGATGTTGAAGACCCGTCCCGAGGTCTGCGGGTCGAGGTTGCCCGTGGGCTCGTCGGCGAGCAGCAGGCGCGGACCATTGGCGACGGCGCGGGCGATGGCGACGCGCTGCTGCTCGCCACCCGAGAGTTCGGCCGGGCGGTGCGGCAGGCGGTCTTTGAGTCCGAGGAAGCTCAGGAGCTCGGCGGCGCGGGCCTCGGCCTCCTTGCGGGCGAGGCCGCGGATGAGCTGGGGCAGCACCACGTTCTCCAGCGCCGAGAACTCGGGCAGCAGGTGGTGGAACTGGTAGACGAAGCCCATCTCCTCGCGCCGCAGGCGGGTGCGCTCGGCATCCGACATCGCCGCCGTCGGCTGGCCGCCGATATAGACCTCGCCGCCGTCGGGCCGCTCCAAGAGGCCGGCGACGTGGAGCAGCGTCGACTTGCCGGCGCCCGAAGGGGCCACCAGGGCGACCAGCTCGCCCGGCCAGATCGCCAGATCGGTGCCGCGCAGGATCTCGAGTGCGCCCTCGCCCTGCTGGTAGCGGCGCTGGACGCCCGCGAAGAACAGGGCCGGCACCGGTTGGGCTGCGCCGGCATTCGTCTGAGCCATATCGGGGCGTTCCGTCAGCCGTAGCGCAGGGCCTGCACCGGATCGAGCCGGGCGGCGCGCCAGGAGGGATAAAGGGTCGCCACCAGCGACAGCAGGATCGAGGTGATCACGATGATGACGACCTCGCTCGTGTTCATCTCCGCCGGGATCTCGGCAAGGAAGCGCACGGTGGGATCCCAGGCGGTGGGAAACAGGGTGCGCTGGATCGGCTTGATGTTAAGGGTGAACAGCACGCCGCCGATCAGACCGATCGCCGTGCCGACGAGGCCGATCAGCGCTCCGTTGATGAGGAAGACCCGCATGATCGTGCCCGGCGTCGCGCCCATGGTGCGCAGGATCGCGATGTCCGAGGACTTGTCGCGCACGAGCAGGATCAACCCCGAGATGATGTTCAGGGTCGCCACGATCACGATGAGGTTGAGGATGAGGAACATCACGTTCCGCTCCACCTCCAGGGCGCCGAAGAAGGTGCGGTTGGTCTGGCGCCAGTCGGTGAGCAGCACCGGGCGCTCGGCCGCCATCTCCAGCGGCTCACGCATCTCGCCGACCGCGTCGGCGTCGTCGAGATAGATCTCGATCACGCTGACATCGCCGTCGCGGTTGAAGAAGGCCTGCGCCTCGGTGAGCGGCATGAAGGCCATGGTGGTGTCGAAATCGGTCACGCCGATCTCGAAGATCGCCTTGACGGTGTAGGTCTTGGTCCGCGGCGCCGTGCCGAACGGGGTGCTCGCGCCCTTGGGCGTCGAGAGCGTCACCTGATCGCCCGCCTGGAGGCCGAGGGCGTCGGCGAGCCTCTTGCCGAGCGCGACGCCCTGGCCGTCGTCGAAGCCCTCCAGCGTGCCGCTCTTGATGGCGCCGGAGACCGCCGGGATCTTCGGCAGGTCGGCCTCGCGCACGCCGCGCACCAGCACGCCGGAGCCGCCATAGGGCGAGGAGGCGAAGGCCTGTCCCTGGACCATCGGCACGACCGCGCGCACGCCGGCGACCTTCTCCAGCCGGTCGGAGAGATCGACGTAGTCGGTGAAGAGCCGGTCGATCGGCGCGGCGAAGACGTGGCCGTTGAGGCCGATGATCTTGGAGCGCAGCTCGGTGCGGAAGCCGTTCATCACCGACAGCACGATGATGAGGGTGGCGACCCCCACCGCGATGCCGAGCACCGAGAACAGGGCGACCACCGACACGCCGCCGCCCCGGCGCCGCGCCCGCAGGTAGCGGCCGGCGATGATCCACTCGAACCCTGCGAAGGGCGGCGTCGACGCGCTCGCGCGGGCGTTCTTCAGCCGTGCCAGGACGCCCCGCAGGGAGATACCAGCCTTACCCAACGCGAGCGCCATCGCGGCCGGTCCTCAGACGCGCCGGATCCGGGCGGGCAGATCGACCGGGTCGAGGGTCTCGCGCTCCCCGCTGGCGCGGCGCTTCAACTCGACCTTGCCCTCCGCCAAGCCCTTCGGGCCGACGATCACCTGCCAGGGCAGACCGATCAGGTCGGCGGTGGCGAACTTGGCGCCCGGTCTCTCGTCGCGATCGTCGTAGAGCACCGAGAGGCCGGCGGTTTCCAGCGCCGCCTGGATCTCGCCGCAGGCCGCGTCGCAGGCGGAGTCGCCGACCTTGAGGTTGATCAACGCCACGTCGAACGGGGCGATCGCGTCCGGCCAGATGATGCCGGCCTCGTCGTGGCTCGCCTCGATCGTCGCCGCCACGAGCCGGCTCGGGCCGATGCCGTAGGAGCCCATATGCACCGGCCGCTCCTGCCCGTCGGGGCCGGTGACGACCGCCTTCATCGGCGTCGAATACTTGGTGCCGAAATAGAAGATGTGGCCGACCTCGATGCCGCGGGCGGAGAGGCGCGAGGCCTCCGGCACCTCGGCGAACACCGCCTCGTCGTGCATCTCATCGGTGGCGGCGTAGTGCGAGGTCCAGGAGTCGACGACGCCCTGCAGCCCGGGGACGTCGTCGAAATCAACGGACGGGGGCGGCACCGGCATGTCGAGATAGGCGCGGTCGCAGAAGACCTCGCTCTCGCCGGTCTTGGCCAGGATGATGAATTCGTGGCTGAGGTCGCCGCCGATGGGACCGGTATCGGCGCGCATCGGGATCGCCCGCAGGCCCAGCCTTTCGAAGGTGCGGAGATAGGAGACGAAGACCTTGTTGTAGGAGTGGCGCGAGGCGGCCTGATCGAGGTCGAACGAGTAGCCGTCCTTCATCAGGAACTCGCGCGAGCGCATGGTGCCGAAGCGCGGACGCACCTCGTCGCGGAACTTCCACGAGATCTGGTAGAGGTTCTTCGGCAGGTCCTTGTAGGAGCGGGCGCTCGCGCGGAAGATCTCGGTCACGACCTCTTCCGCCGTCGGGCCGTAGAGCAGGTCACGCTCGTGCCGGTCCTTCAACCGCAGCATCTCCTTGCCGTAGGCCTCGTAGCGGCCGGACTCGCGCCAGAGATCGGCCGCCTGGATCGTCGGCATCAGGATTTCGATGGCGCCCGCGCGATCCTGCTCGGCGCGGATCACGTCGCAGACCTTGTTGAGGACGCGCAGACCCAGCGGCAGCCACGCGTAGATGCCGGCCGCCTCCTGGCGGATCATGCCGGCACGCAACATCAGGCGATGCGAGATGATCTCCGCTTCCTTGGGCGTCTCGCGCAGGATCGGCAGGAAGTAGCGGGAGAGACGCATCGTTGGACCTTGGAAGAGGGCAGGCGCGGCCAGCGGAGGAGCTAGGCCAGCGTGCAGGGGGACACAACACATTGCCCCCGCAAAACACAAGCGCCCGGCGAACACAGGATCGGCCTGCAATACGGCGGAACGAAGCCGGCGAAGCGCCGGCGGACAGCGTCGTTGGCCGGGTAAGAAGGCCGTTTGCCGCGTGTCTTGCAAAAAAGCGCCGCGAACCGTCTCTGGCCTGATGACAAAGAGAAATCTTCTTCCTATAAGCAGCGCCGTGATGGTCGCAGCCCACGAGGCAGCGCACGGTCCGAGTCTTGGGAGGAACAATCAGCCAACGCGCCGCAAGCAATGCGCGACATAAATCAGGCTGAAAAATACTTCGGTTTTCCAAAGCAAGGCCTCGTGCCTTGCTTTTTGTTTTTGCACCGAACTCGCCCCGTAGTTGGCTCGATATCCAGCCCCGGGCGACGTGCAGCTTTCGCCGCTACAGGCGGGCCAACGGGAAGATCAGCAGCGCCGCGAAGAACGCCACGGCGGCCAGGAGAGTCGTCAGCAGGGCCTTCTCGCGCAGGCGCGGGCTCGCAGGTGCGCCTGGATCCTGACCGGGCACGATCCGCTGCGGGTCGGCCTCGGCGGCATTGCCCAGCGGCAGGATCGCGAACAGGAAGGTCCACCACAGGACGAAGTAGAGCGCCAGGGCGCCGAATACCGTCAGTTCGAACCCCTTGACGGCCACCGTCGCGAACAGCGCGATCAGCACGGCCACCGCCAGCAGGGTCAGCGGAGTCGAGGCGGTCAGGGTGCGAAGAAGCGAGCGGGACATCGTTTTCGAACAGCCGGGGGAACGGCCGGGCCTGCGCCCGGCCGAAGGAATTTCAATCGGACGCGGCTTCTCAGACCTGCTCCAGCTCTACCAGCGTCCCGAGGAAGTCCTTGGGATGGAGAAAGATCACCGGCTTGCCGTGGGCGCCGATCTTCGGCTCGCCGGTGCCGAGCACACGCGCGCCGGCCGCCTTCATCTGGTCACGGGCGGCGATGATGTCCTCCACCTCGTAGCAGACGTGATGGATGCCCCCGGCCGGGTTCTTGTCGACGAAGCCCTGGATGGTCGAGTTCTCGCCAAGCGGCGACATCAGCTCGACCTTGCTGTTGGGCAGTTCCACGAACACCACCGTCACGCCGTGCTCCGGCTGCGGCAGCGGCTCGGTCACCTTGGCGCCGAGCGTGTCGCGGTAGACCGCGGTCGCCGCATCGAGGTCCTTCACCGCGATGGCGACGTGATTGAGCCGTCCGATCATTCTTGTCTCCTCCCTGCCCGAACCCGATCCCGTCGCTGCGAGCGGCAGCGAAGCGATCCAGCGGCGCGCGATCTCCGGACGCGCGGAGCGCTGGATTGCTTCGGCCTCACCTCGCCACGACGGGAGAGCCTATCACACCTCCACAACCTGCACGTGGCAGGCGGGCTTCTTGCCCCAGACCTCGTTGACGGCGGAGCGCACGGCGCGATCGACCGCGATCTCCACGGCCTCCGAGTCCTTCATCTTGCCGCGCGACAGGCCGTTGATCGTCCGGTTGACCGTATCGACGACGGTGTCGAGCAGGGGCTCGCCGTCGCGGCCGCGATTGGGCAGTCCCATGATGTCCACCGCCGGCTCGCCGGCCATCTCGCCACGCTCGTCGATGGCGAGCGCCACGGAGACGATGCCGGTCTGGGCGAGCTTGCGCCGCTCGGGGATCGCCCGGTCCTTGGCGTCGATGAGGACGTTGCCGTCCTTGTAGAGCCGGCCGGCGCGGACGTGCTCGACCACCTCCGGCTTGCCCGGCGCGAGGCGCACGACCGCGCCGTTACGGGCCTTCACCACGGTCTCGACGCCCTGCGAGCGGGCGAAACGCGCGTGCTCGTCGAGATGCAGGGCCTCGCCATGGACGGGCACCACCGCCTTCGGCCGGGTCCACGAATACATCGCCACCATCTCCTCGCGGCGGGGATGGCCGGAGACGTGGACGAGTTCGGTGCGGTCGGTGATGACCTCGATGCCGTCCTCGATCAGGTCGTTGATGATGGCGCCGACGTCCCGCTCGTTGCCGGGGATGGCGCGCGAGGAGAAGATCACCCGGTCGCCGGCGGTCAGCGAGATTGCCGGATGGTCGTGGCGCGAGACCCGCGACATGGCCGCCCGCGGTTCGCCCTGCGAGCCCGTGAGCAGGCAGACGACCTTGTCGCGCGGGACGTGGGAGTAGGAATCGGCCGTGAGGAAGTCCGGCAGACCGTCGAGGTAGCCGCATTCGCGGGCGACATCGATGACCCGGTCCATGGCCCGCCCAACCGCGATGACCTGACGGCCGCAGGCCTGGGCGGCCTCCGCCACCGCACGGATGCGGGCGACGTTGGAGGCGAAAGTCGTCACCGCGACGCGGTGCGGCGCGTTCTCGATCAGCTTGCGCAGGGTCGCCGAGACCTCGGCCTCGCTCGGCGAACGGCCCTCGCGCAGCACGTTGGTCGAGTCGCAGACGAGCGCCAAGATGCCCTCGTCGCCGAGCGCGGTGAAGGCCTCCGGCGAGGTCGAGTCGCCGGCCACCGGCGTGTCGTCGAGCTTCCAGTCACCGGTATGCAGCACGAGGCCGTGCTCGGTGCGGATCGCCACCGCGTTCGACTCGGGGATCGAATGCGCCACCGGCACGAACTCGATCTCGAACGGCCCGACCGTGACGCGCCGGCCCGGCTTGATCTCGCGCAGATCGACCTTCGGCGCGCCGGGCTCGGAGAGGCGGCGGGTTTCCAGAAGCTGCTTGGCGAAACGCGTGGCGTAGACCGGAGCCTTGAGCCGCGGCCACAGCTCCGAGATCGCGCCGATATGGTCCTCGTGCGCGTGGGTGATGAAGATGCCCAGGAGATCCTTCTTGCGCTCCTCGATGAAGGTGAGGTCGGGGAACATCAGGTCGACGCCCGGCAGCCCTTCCTCGCCGGCAAAACCCATTCCGCAATCGACCATGATCCATTTGCGCTGCCGCTCCGGTCCGATCCCGTAGAGGCCCGCATTCATCCCGATCTCGCCCACGCCGCCGAGCGGCACGAAGACGAGTTCGTCCTGCCGTGTCGTCATCTTGTCCGTCTATCCAGTCTCAGGCCGCCGTCGCGGCACTTCCGAAATGCACCTCGCCCGCCGTCACGGTTCGTCGGGTTCCGTCCGGGGCGAGGATCACGAGCCGCCCCCCCTCGTCGATCGTTTCAAAGATGCCCGTCAGCGTGGCCTCGGCCATGCGAACCGAAACGGGGGCTCCTACCCCCGCCGCGCGCTCCAGCCACCGCCGCCGGATATTCGAGAATCCGCGCCCCTTGTTCCAGATCCGGACGGCTTCGACAAACCGTTCCGACAGGATTTCGAAGAGCATCGGCGCATCCGCCGCGGAAAACGACGCGAGCGCCACCGCCGGATAGGGCAAGCCTTCGGGCGCGGCCGCGACGTTCACACCGAAACCGACGACGACGGCGCGCCGCCCGCCCGGCAGCGTCTCGGCCTCGAGCAGGATGCCCGCGAGCTTCGCACCGCCCGCGAGAACGTCGTTCGGCCATTTCAGATGGATGGTATCGGAGGCGCAAGCAATGCCCTGCGGCAGCAGCGCATCTCCTCGTTCCGCTTGCGGAGTGAGGGCTTCGGCGACCTCGTCGTCGCACCCCTCACTCCGTGTGCCGGAAGAGGGGCTCAGACGACAGCAATCCCTGATCGCATCGACCAGCGCCACACCGGCCACGAACCCCAGGGTCGCGATCATCTCCGGCGCGACCCCTGCCACCGGCAGCAGCAGGCTCGCGGCGAGGTTGCCCTCCGGCGAGGTCCAGGCATTGCCGCGGCGGCCACGGCCGGCCTCCTGGCGGCGGGTCGTCACCCAGAGCGGGCCCGCCTCGCCCTCCTGGGCGAGGCGCAGCGCCTCGCTGTTGGTCGAATCGAGCCGGTCGTGGCTGTGGAGCCGGTGTCCCTCGGACCGGGCCGCTTGGCTTAAGCGGAACTGCATCCGCCTTTAGAACAGCGCCCGGGCGGCGTCGCCCGCCGCCGCGACAAGCGGGGCCGGGACGAGGAAGAACAGCACCACGACGGCGCTCGAGACGCCGAGCACGATCGCCGAGCCCGGAGCGATCCGCTCGTAGGGCGCCTTGGCCTCGTCGAAGTACATCACCTTGACGAGGCGCAGGTAGTAGAAGGCGCCGACGACGGAGGTCACGACACCGACCACGGCGAGCGTCACCAGCCCCGCCTGGATCGCGGCGGCGAAGACGTAAAACTTCGCGAAGAACCCGGCCAAAGGCGGGATGCCGGCCAGCGAGAACATCATTGCGGCGAGGCAGAAGGCCAGCCACGGATGAGTGCGCGAGAGGCCCGAGAGATCGTCGATCGTCTCGAACATCGTGTCCTTGCGGCGCAGGGACAGCAGCACCGCGAAGGCGCCGAGCGTCATGGCGAGGTAGATCACCATGTAGACGATCACACCGCGCACGCCCTCCTCCGAGCCGGCGGCGAGGCCGATCAGGGCGTAGCCGACATTGCCGATGGAGGAATAGGCCATCAGGCGCTTGATGTTGCGCTGACCGATCGCGGCGAAGGAGCCCAGCGCCATGGAGGCGATCGAGACGAACACGATGATCTGCTGCCAGACCGCCGTGACGTCGGGGAAGGCGCCGATGAAGACGCGCACCGTCATCGCCATGGCGGCGACCTTCGGCGCGGAGCCGAAGAAGGCGGTGACCGGCGTCGGCGAGCCCTCGTAGACGTCCGGCGTCCACATGTGGAACGGGACCGCCGCGAGCTTGAAGGCGACGCCGGCGGCCACGAACACGATGCCGAGCACGATGCCGAAGCTCGTCGGACCGTTGAGCGCCGTGACGATGCCGGGGAACGAGACCGTGCCGGTGAAGCCGTAGACCAGCGAGGCGCCGTAGAGCAGCATGCCGGAGGAGAGCGCACCGAGCACGAAGTACTTCAGGCCGGCTTCCGTGGACTTCACGTCGTCGCGGTGGAAGGCGGCGATGACGTAGGCGGCAAGGGACTGCAACTCCAGCCCGAGATAGAGCGAGATCAGATCGTTGGCCGAAGCCATCACCATCATGCCGATGGTGCAGAGCACGATCAGGATCGGGTACTCGAACCGGTCGATGCGCTCGCGCTGGAAATAGTCCCGCGAGAGCAGGATCGTCGCCGCCGAGCCGATCAGGATCAGCGACTTCATCACCCGCGCGAAGGGGTCGGCGATGAAGGCGCCGTTCAGCGTCGTCACGTTGCCCGTCTGCGAGACGACGAGGAAGAAGGTGAAGATCAGGAGGATCAGCGCGCCGACATTCACGCCCTCGGACGAACGCTCGCCGCGCCACGCCCCGTAGAGCACGAGCAGCAGAGCGCCGACGCTCAGGACGATCTCCGGCAGGACCGGCGTGATCGCCGGCAGGACGGACTGGATCGGGGTCATCGCGCGGCGGCCTCGACGGTTTTCTGGGACTCGGGTCCAGCCATTTTCTCGGCTGCGGCGAGCTTCGCCGCCTTGGCTGCGGCTTCCGCGGTCTGCGTGTTGGCGAGCGCCGTACGCATGTTCTGCATCAGCGCCTCGGTGGAGGGCGCGAAGGTGTCGAGCACGGGGGCCGGGTGGACGCCGTACCAGATCGTCAGCGCGACGAGCGGCGCGATGATGATCTTCTCGCGCGTGTCGAGGTCGAGGATGCCCTGGAGGTTCGGCTTGTCGAGCTTCCCGTAGATCACTCGGGCGTAGAGCCACAGGGCGTAGCCGGCCGAGAGGATGATGCCGAAGACCGAGAAGAAGGCCACCGTCGGGTTGGCGCGGAAGGCGCCCATCATCGCCAGGAACTCGCCGACGAAGCCCGACGTGCCCGGCAGGCCGACATTGGCCATGGTGAAGACCATCATCGCCGCGGCGTAGAGCGGCATCCGCTTCACGAGGCCGCCATAGGCCGCGATCTCGCGGGTGTGCATCCGGTCGTAGACGACGCCGACGCAGAGGAAGAGCGCGCCCGAGACGATGCCGTGGGAGATCATCAGGAACAACGCGCCCTGGATGCCCTGCTCGTTCAGGGTGAACAGGCCGAGCGTCACGAAGCCCATATGCGCCACCGACGAGTAGGCGATCAGCTTCTTGATGTCGGTCTGCATCATCGCGGTGAGCGAGGTGAAGATGATCGCGATCACCGACAGCGCGAAGACGAGCGGCGCGAAGGAGGCGGAGGCGTCCGGCAGCATCGGCAGCGAGATCCGGATGAAGCCGTAGCCGCCCATCTTGAGCAGGATGCCGGCCAGGATCACCGAGCCCGCCGTCGGCGCCTCGACGTGGGCGTCGGGGAGCCAGGTATGGACCGGCCACATCGGCATCTTCACCGCGAAGGAGGCGAAGAAGGCGAGCCACAGCCACCATTGCAGCCCGACGGGGAAGCGGTGCTGCAGGAGCGTCGGGATGTCGGTGGTGCCGGCCTCCCAGTACATCGCCATGATGGCGAGCAGCATCAGCACCGAGCCGAGCAGGGTGTAGAGGAAGAATTTGAAGCTGGCGTAGATGCGCCGCTTGCCGCCCCAGATTCCGATGATGAGGAACATCGGGATCAGGCCTGCCTCGAAGAACAGGTAGAACAGCACGAGGTCGAGGGCGCAGAACACGCCGATCATCGTCGTTTCCAGCACCAGGAAGGCGACGAAGTACTCCTTGACCCGGTTCTCGACGGAGAGCCACGACGCCCCGATGCAGAACGGCATCAGGAAGGTGGTCAGCAGGATCAGCGGCATCGAGAAGCCGTCGACGCCGAGCTTGAACCGGATCGTCTCGGCGAGCCAGGCATGGCTCTCGACGAGCTGGAAGGTCGGGGACGCGATGTCGTAGCGGGCCCAGGCGACCAGCGAGAGCAGGAAGGTGACGACGGTCGTGATCAGCGCGGCCCAGCGGGCGTTCCGCTTCACCGCCGCCGTCTCCTCACCCAGGGTCAGGATGAAGGCGGCGCCCGCGAGCGGAACGATCAGGAGCCCGGAGAGAATGCCGAGGCCGAGCATCAGTGGGTCCCCCCAGGCACGCCGGAGACGAGGTACCACGTGATCAGGCCGGCGACCCCGACGAGCATCACGAAGGCGTAGTGGTAGACGTAGCCGGTCTGGAGGCGGACCACGCCACGGGTGATGTCCACGACCCGGGCGGAGATGCCGTTCGGGCCGAAGCCGTCGATGATGCGGCCATCGCCCTCCTTCCAGAGGAACAGGCCGAAGTTCTTGGCCGGCCGCACGAAGATCCGGTCGTAGATCTCGTCGAAGTACCACTTGTTGAGCAGGAAGCGGTACAGGATCGGCTGCGATTCCGCGAGGCGGTGCGGTATCTCGGGCCGGCGGATATACATCCAGAAGGCCAGGAGGAAGCCGAGCACCAGCATCACGAAGGGCGAGGCGGCGACCCAGCCCGGCGCATCGTGGATCTTGTGCATGATGTCGTTGCCGGAGCCGTGCGGGAGCGCGTGGCCCCAGAACTTGTCCATGTCGTGCCCGATGAAGCGCTCCTTGAAGATCAGGCCCGCGAACAGGGCGCCAAAGGCCAGGATGCCCAGCGGGATCGTCATCACGAGCGGGCTCTCGTGCGGCGTGTGGGCGTGGTCGTCGTGGTGCTCGATAGCGCTGTGCGAGGCGGGCTCGACGTCGTGACCCTTGTCATCGTGGGCGACGCCCTCGTGATGCCCCGGCGCGCCGTCGGCCTGGTGGGACGAGGCGGCATGGGCGATCGCCGCATGGGCATGATCCTCCGCGGCATGCGCGTGATCGTCGTGACCGTGGGCGCCGTGCGCGACCCAGCGCTGCGGTCCCTCGAAGGTGAGGAAGAACAGGCGCCAGGAGTAGAACGAGGTCATCAGCGCGGCGATCACGGTGGCGAGGAACGCCAGGACGTGGCCGGGGCGGTCCGACATGTAGGCCGCCTCGATGATTGCGTCCTTGGAGTAGTAGCCGGAGGTGAAGGGGAAGCCGATCAGCGCGATCGTGCCGATCGTCATCATCGCCGTGGTGAAGGGGATGTAGCGGCGCAGGCCCCCCATGTTCCGCATGTCCTGCTCGTGGTGCATCGCGTGGATGACCGAGCCGGCGCCGAGGAACAGCAGCGCCTTGAAGAAGGCGTGGGTGAAGAGGTGGAACACGCCGGTGGCGTAGGCGCCGACGCCGAGGCCGACGAACATGTAGCCGAGCTGTGAGCAGGTCGAGTAGGCGATGACCCGCTTGATGTCGTTCTGCACGAGGCCGACGGTCGCCGCGAAGAAGGCGGTGATGCCGCCGATGACGGTGACGACGGTGAGCGCGGTCGGAGCCAGCTCGAACAGCGGCGACAGCCGCGCGACCATGAACACGCCGGCGGTCACCATGGTCGCGGCGTGGATCAGCGCCGAGACCGGAGTCGGGCCCTCCATCGCGTCGGGGAGCCAGGTGTGCAGCAGGAACTGCGCCGACTTGCCCATGGCGCCCATGAACAGCAGCAGGCAGGCGAGCGTCAGGGCGTGCCACTCGTGGCCGAGGAAGTGGAAGGTCGCGTCCTTCAGCTCTGGGGCCTTGGCAAAGATCGCGTCGAACCCGACCGAGCCGGTGAGCACGAAGACGAGGAAGATGCCGAGCGAGAAGCCGAAATCGCCGACGCGGTTGACGATGAAGGCCTTCATCGCCGCGGCGTTGGCCGAGGGCTTCTCGTACCAGAAGCCGATCAGCAGGTAGCTCGCGAGGCCGACGCCTTCCCAGCCGAAGAACATCTGCACGAGGTTGTCGGCCGTCACCAGCATCAGCATGGCGAAGGTGAACAGCGACAGGTAGGCGAAGAAGCGCGGCCGGTGCGGATCCTCGTGCATGTAGCCGATGGAGTAGAGGTGCACGAGGGTCGAGACCGAGGTCACGACGACGAGCATCACCGCGGTCAGCGTATCGACCTTGAAGGCCCAGTCTACGGTCAGGCCGCCGGCGCTGAACCATTGCGCGACGGGCACGGTCTCGGCGCGGCCATCGCCGGTGACGAGGAAGAAGGCGCCCCAGGACAGCAGGGCCGCGAAGGCAAGGCAGCCCGTGGTCACGAGCTCGCTCATCCGCGCGCCGATGAACCGGCCGAACAGGCCGGCGATCAGGGCACCGATCAGCGGAAAGAAGACGATCGCGTGATACATGGGTCGGTCGTGCCTCGCAGCAGGCGGACGAAGGGGACGGGGCTCTCTTCAGGGAGGGAGCGTCAGCCCTTCATCATGCTCACGTCCTCGACGGCGATGGAGCCGCGGTTGCGGAAGAACACCACCAGGATCGCCAGACCGATCGCGGCCTCGGCCGCGGCGACCGTCAGCACGAACAGGGCGAAGACCTGTCCGGTGATGTCGTTGAGATGGGTCGAGAAGGCGACCAGGTTGATGTTCACGGCGAGCAGGATCAGCTCGACCGACATCAGGATGACGATGACGTTCTTGCGGTTGATGAAGATGCCGAGCACGCCGAGCGTGAACAGGATCGCGGCAACCGTGAGATAGTGGCTCAGTCCGATCATGGCCCTCAGACCTCCACGCCCTGCCGCGAGGGCACCTTGATGGTATCGACCGCCATCGCCTGGGTGCGGGCGTTCTGCACGGCGATGTCCTGGCGCTTCACGCCGGTGCGCTCGCGCAGGGTCAGCACGATGGCGCCGATCATCGCCACCAGCAGGATCAGGCCGGCGATCTGGAAGGCGTAGACGTAGTCCGTGTAGAGCACGCGGCCCAGCGCCTCGGTGTTGGTGGCGGCCTCACCGTGGGCGGCGCGGCCGAGCGGCGCCTGCACCAGGCCCGGATCGATGGTCCAGGTGCCGACGACGAGCAGCAGTTCGATCAGGAAGATCGCACCGATCAAGCCGCCGATCGGCAGGTAGCGCTGGAAGCCCTGGCGGAGCGCGGCGAAGTCCACGTCGAGCATCATCACGACGAAGAGGAACAGCACCGCGACCGCGCCGACATAGACGACGACGAGGATCATCGCCAGGAACTCGGCGCCCATCATCACGAACAGCCCTGCGGCGTTCACGAAGGCGAGGATCAGGAACAACACCGACGTGACGGGGTTCCTGGCAGCGATCACCATGAAGCCCGAGGCCACGGCAAGGCTGGCGAAGAGATAGAAGAAGGCGGCGGCTGCGGTCATGCGATTTTCAGCATCGGCCGCTCGGCTGAGCGGCTCCCTTCTGCCTCGGTGGACCCTCGGCCGCAGGCGGCGACCGGTCTAGCGCGTCGCGGATGACGCGCTAGGCTCCTGTTTCCGCATCGTCTTTTCCGAAGGCCGGAAGCCACCGTTCGGGACGATGCTCTATAGATCTGGGCTGTGCGACGCACAACCGGCGGCGGACTAGCGGTAGGGCGCGTCCATCGCGATGTTGCGGGCGATCTCGCGCTCCCAGCGGTCGCCATTCGCGAGCAGCTTCTGCTTGTCGTAGAGCAGCTCCTCGCGTGTCTCGACCGAGAACTCGAAGTTCGGGCCCTCGACGATGGCATCCACCGGGCAGGCCTCCTGGCACATGCCGCAGTAGATGCACTTCACCATGTCGATGTCGTAGCGCGTGGTGCGCCGCGTGCCGTCGTTGCGGCGCGGACCGGCCTCGATGGTGATGGCCTGGGCCGGGCAGATCGCCTCGCAGAGCTTGCAGGCGATGCAGCGCTCCTCGCCGTTGGGATAGCGGCGCAGGGCGTGCTCCCCGCGGAAGCGCGGCCCGCGATGGCCCATTTCGAAGGGGTAGTTGATCGTGGCCTTGGGCTTGAGGAAGTACTTCATGGCGAGGAAGAACCCCGACACGAACTCCTTCAGCAGCAGGCTTCTGGCGACCTGATCGAGCTTCACGGCGCGATCTCCGATTCTCTGGAAGCATTTCCAAGCGAGGTGGGTACCGGCTCGCGTGGAAATGCGACCTCACAAAGGGTTGCGATCAGGCTCCCGGCGCGAGGCCGGTGAGCTTGAGGACGAAGGCGACGACGATGACCGAGATCAGCGAGAGCGGGAGGAAGACCTTCCAGCCGAGGCGCATGAGCTGGTCGTAGCGGTAGCGGGGCACCATGGCCTTCACCATGGCGATCATGAAGAACAGGAAGCTGGCTTTCAGCGTGAACCAGACGACGCCCGGCACCCAGGTGAAGGGCACGAACGGGATCGGCGAGAGCCAGCCGCCGAGAAAGAGGACCGTGCCGAGCGCGCACATGGTCATGATCGCCACGTACTCGCCGAGCATGAACAGCAGGTACGGGGTCGAGGAGTATTCGACCATGTAGCCCGCCACGAGCTCCGACTCGGCCTCCGGCAGGTCGAAGGGCGGGCGGTTGGTCTCGGCCAGCGCCGAGACGAAGAACACGCCGAACATCGGGAACAGCCAGAGCCAGTACCAGCCGAACAGGCCGAGCGCGGTGTCCTGCGCCATGACGATGCGCGAGAGGTTCAGCGAGCCGGCGCAGAGCAGCACGCAGATGATCACGAATCCGAGCGAGACCTCATAGGAGATCATCTGCGCCGCCGAGCGCAGGGCGCCGAGGAAGGCGTATTTCGAGTTCGAGGCCCAGCCGCCCATGATGACGCCGTAGACGCCGAGCGAGGAGATCGCGAAGATGTAGGTGATGCCGACGTTGATGTCGGCGATCGCCCAGCCGTCGGCGAGCGGGATCACCGCCCAGGAGGCGAGCGCCAGCATCGCGAAGACCAGCGGCGCCAGCAGGTAGATCGCCTTGTTGGCGCCCGCCGGAATCACCGGTTCCTTCAGCACGAACTTCAACAGGTCGGCGAAGGACTGGAACAGGCCCCAGGGGCCGACCACGTTCGGGCCGCGGCGCAGCTGCACCGCCGCCCAGATCTTGCGGTCGGCGAGTAGCGCGTAGGCGATGAAGACGAGGAGTGCTGCCAGCAGCACGAAACTCTTCAGCGCGATCAGGAGGACGGTGCCGAGCACTTCCCAGAAGGTCATCGCGGGCGTCCCTTATTCCGCCGCTTCGAGGGCGCGGCCCCGGGCGAGGCTGGAGCACTCGGCGAGCACCCGCGAGGCGCGGGCGATCGGGTTGGTGAGGTAGAAGTCGGCGACCGGCGAGGAGAAGGCGCCCTTCGCGCCCTCTCCCGGCAGCGCCGCGAGGATGTCGAGCGTCGCCGCCGCGTCGGACGCCTCGACCTGGCCGACCGCCGCGAGATGCGGGTGCGCGGCATACATCGCCTTCCGCAGGGCGGCGAGGGAGTCGTAGGGCAGGCGCTTGCCGAGCACGTCGGAGAGGGCGCGCAGGATCGCCCAATCCTCGCGGGCATCGCCCGGCGGGAAGCCGGCACGGTTGGCCATCTGCACGCGACCCTCGAGGTTGACGTAGGTCGCGCTCTTCTCGGTGTAGGCCGCGCCCGGCAGAATCACGTCGGCCCGGCTCGCGCCGGCATCGCCGTGGGTGCCCTGGTAGATCACGAAGGCACCCGGCGCGATCACCCGCTCGTCGGCACCGAGGTTGAACACGACGTCCAGCGCGCCCGGCTCCAGCATTTGCGAGAAGCTCAAAGCCCCCTCCCCCGGCACGAAGCCGAGATCGAGGGCGCCGACGCGGGCGGCGGCCGTGTGGAGCACGCCGAAACCGCGCCAGCTGTCGGTCACGGCACCGACATCCTTCGCCAGGGCTGCGGCGGCAGCGAGCGCACCGAGCCCGCCTTCGCCGACGAGGACGAGCGGGCGCTCGGCCTTTTTCAGAACGTCGAGGAAGCTGTGCTCACCCTTGGCGATGGAGGTGAGGGTGTCGCTGCCGGCGCCGAGATAGGTGTAGGGGTAGGTGAGGTCCGGCTGCTCGTCGAGGATCAGGCCGATCGAGACCGGAGCCATGCGCCAGCGCTTGCGGATGCGCACGTTGAGCAGCGAGGCCTCGGTGCGTGGGTTCGCGCCGACGATGAGGATCGCGTCCGCCTGCTCG
The DNA here is from genome assembly GCF_014199985.1 of Methylorubrum rhodesianum. GTDB lineage: Bacteria > Pseudomonadota > Alphaproteobacteria > Rhizobiales > Beijerinckiaceae > Methylobacterium > Methylobacterium rhodesianum. The sequence continues at coordinate 61,748 of NZ_JACHOS010000009.1, forward strand.
ATGCCGGGGATGGTCGGCGCAAAGGTGTAGGCGGTCCGTCCCCAGGCCGGATCGATCGCCTCGCCGGTCTGGCGCGCATCGAGATTCGTGACGCCGAGCGAGCCCATGAGCTGCTTGAGGGCGAAGATCTCTTCCGCGCCCGCGAGGTCGCCGACCAGCGCGCCGACCCGCTTCGGATCGGCCCCCTTCAGCCTCGCGGCGATCGCGGAAAACGCCTCGCCCCAGGAGGCCGGGCGCAGACGCCCGTTCTCGCGCAGGAAGGGGCGGTCGAGGCGCTGCAGGCGCAGACCGTCGACGACGTGGCGGGTCTTGTCGGAGATCCACTCCTCGTTGATCTCCTCGCTGATGCGCGGCTCGATCTGCATCACCTCGCGACCGCGGGCATCGATGCGGATCGCCGAGCCCACCGCATCCATCACGTCGACGGACTCGGTCTTGTGCAGCTCCCACGGGCGCACGTTGTAGCTCTGCGGCAGGTGGACCAGCGCGCCGACGGGGCAGAGGTCGGCGACGTTGCCCTGAAGCTCCGAGCCCATCGCCTGCTCAAGGTAGCTCGTGATCTCCATGTCCTCGCCACGGCCGATGGCGCCGAGATCCGGCACGCCGGCGACTTCCGCGAGGAAGCGGACGCAGCGGGTGCAGTGGATGCAGCGGTTCATCGCCGTGCGCACCAGCGGGCCGATATACTTCTCTTCGACCGCGCGCTTGTTCTCGCTGTAGCGGGTCGAGTCGACGCCGTAGGCCATCGCCTGATCCTGCAGGTCGCAATGGCCGCCCTGGTCGCAGATCGGGCAATCGAGCGGGTGGTTGATGAGGAGGAACTCCATCACCCCCTCGCGCGCCTTCTTGGTGGTGCCCGAGCGCGTCAGCACCTCCGGCGGCTCACCGTTGGGGCCGGGGCGGCAATCCTTCACCGCGTAGGCGCAGGAGGCGACCGGCTTCGGGGCGCCCTTCAGCTCCACCAGGCACATGCGGCAATTGCCGGCGATCGACAGCCGCTCGTGGAAGCAGAAGCGCGGGATCTCCGCGCCCGCGATCTCGCAGGCCTGAAGCAGGGTGTAGTCGGCCGGGACATCGACCTCGGTGCCGTCGATGAGAATTTTGGTCATCGGGTCATCTCGAAGGTGAGCATCGGGGCGGCGCTCACTCCGCCGCCATCGGCACCGCATCCATGTGCGGGTTGGCGCTGTACTGGTCGATCCGCTTCTCGATCTCGGGCCGGAAATGCCGGATCAGTCCCTGGATCGGCCACGCGGCGGCGTCGCCCAGCGCGCAGATCGTGTGGCCTTCGACCTGCTTGGTCACTTCCAGAAGCATGTCGATCTCGCGCTTCTGCGCTCGGCCGGCGGCCATGCGGGTCAGCACGCGCCACATCCAGCCGGTGCCCTCGCGGCAGGGCGTGCACTGGCCGCAGCTCTCATGCTTGTAGAAGTACGAGATGCGGGCGATCGCGCCGACGATGTCGGTCGACTTGTCGAGCACGATCACCGCCGCGGTGCCGAGGCCCGAACCGAGGTTGCGCAGGGTGTCGAAGTCCATCTTCGCGTCGATGATCTGCTCGGCCGGCACCAGCGGCACCGAGGAGCCACCGGGGATGGAGCAGAGCAGATTGTCCCAGCCGCCGCGCATGCCGCCGCAATGCCGGTCGATCAGTTCGCGGAAGGTGATGCCGAGCTCTTCCTCGACGTTGCAGGGCTTGTTGACGTGACCCGACACGCAGAACAGCTTCGTGCCGGTGTTGTTCTTGCCGCCGAGCCCGGCGAACCACGCGCCGCCGCGGCGCAGGATCGTGCCGGCCACCGCGATCGATTCGACGTTGTTCACCGTCGTCGGGCAGCCGTAGAGGCCCATATTGGCCGGGAACGGCGGCTTGAGTCGCGGCATCCCCTTCTTGCCCTCGAGGCTCTCGATCAGCGCTGTCTCCTCGCCGCAGATGTAGGCCCCGGCGCCGTGGTGGACGTAGATGTCGAAGGGATAGTCGTGGACGTTGGAGGGGCCGACGAGACGCGCCTCGTAGGCTTCGTCCACCGCGCGCTGGAGCGCGAACTTTTCGGCGACGTACTCGCCGCGGATGTAGATGTAGCAGGCATGCGCGCCCATGGCGAAGCAGGCCAGCATGCAGCCCTCGATCAGGAGGTGCGGATCATGCCGCATGATCTCCCGGTCCTTGCAGGTGCCCGGCTCCGATTCGTCGGCGTTGACGACGAGGTAATGCGGGCGCCCGTCGGACTTCTTGGGCATGAACGACCATTTCAGGCCGGTGGGGAAGCCGGCGCCGCCGCGGCCGCGCAGGCCCGAACCCTTCATCTCGTCGATGATCCAGTCCCGGCCCATTTCGAGCAGGAACTTGGTGCCGTCCCAGGCGCCGCGCTTCTTGGCGGCGTCGAGCCCCGGCGAATGCTGGCCGTAGAGATTGGTGAAGATGCGATCCTGATCGGAGAGCATGATCCGCTCCTCAACCCTTGCTGCCGGCGAGGTCGGATGCCTGTCCGACCCAGTTCTCCCGGTCGATCCGGCCGGGGAAGGCGAGATAGGCGCCGATCCAGGCGACCTCCTGCGGCGACCACGCGGCGATCTGGTCATAATGCCAGATCCCGAGATCGTTCAGGCGGCGCTGGTTGACCGGGCCGATGCCCTTGATCTTGGTCAGATCGTCGGGACGGTCGTCGCGCGGGGCGTCGAGGCCCTTGGGCCGGGTGCCGGCCGCGTCGGCGCGGGCCTCCGGATTCTCGCTCTCGGGCACGTCGTCCCCGGCGCCGATGGTCGCCGGGTGCTGCGGCGGCTCGGTGCGCAGGAGCTTATCCTCGGCGACGGCCGGATCCCGGGCCGGCGGCGCCTTCGCGTCACGCGCCTGTGCCCGATCCTCCGGCTTCACCGGCGTCTCACCGGCACTCGCCCGCTCGGCGGGCCCGTCGACGGCGTTCGACTCGTTGGCGCGTCCGGCCTGCGGGCGGGCCGGCTTGGTCTCGTCCTTGACGCGGGCCTCGGTCGAGGCGGCCTCGTCCTTCTTGACGCCTTCCTCTCCGGTACCGTCCGTCTGCTCGAAGCGCTTGCGCCACGCTCCGATGCGGGAGCCGTCGAACAGGCTCTCGTCGGTCAGGGTGTTGATCGCGTCCTTGGGTTCGGAGGAGATCCGGCCGATCTGCGAGCCGACCTTCACGGGGCGGCCGGCGGCGAGGTCGTCCATGAGCTTGTTCAGGCTCTCAGGGTTGAGATCCTCGTAGTAGTCCTGGTTGATCTGCACCATCGGCGCGTTGCAGCAGGCGCCGAGGCACTCGACTTCGAGCCAGGAGAAGTTGCCGTCCGCCGAGACGTGGCCGGAGGGGCCGAGGCGGTCATGCAGGGCGGCCTTGAGCTCCTTCGCCCCGCAGCAATCGCAGGGGACGGTGCCGCAGACCTGAATCCAGAAGCGTCCGACCGGCTCCAGGGCGAACATCGTGTAGAAGGTCGCGACCTCGAGTACGCGGATATGCGGCATGCCGAGCTGGTCGGCGACCGCCTCGATCGCGGCTCGAGGCAGCCAACCGCCATTCTGTTCCTGCGCCTTCCATAGGAGCGGAATCACGGCCGAGGCCTGACGGCCCTCCGGATATTTCGCGATCTGCCCGCGGGCCCAGTCGGCGTTCTCGGGGGTGAACGCGAAGCTCTGGGGCTGCTCGGCGGCGGGGGCTAGCCTGCGGTTCGCCATGACGTTTCGACCCGTCTCCTCAGCGGTCCACTTCGCCGAACACGATGTCGAGCGTGCCGAGCACGCAGGACACGTCGGCGAGCAGGTGGCCGCGGCACATCCAATCCATCGCCTGAAGGTGGGCGAAGCCCGGAGCGCGGATCTTGCAGCGGTAGGGTTTGTTGGTGCCGTCCGAGACGAGGTAGACGCCGAACTCGCCCTTGGGAGCCTCGACCGCGGCGTAGACCTCGCCCTCGGGCACGTGGAAGCCCTCGGTATAGAGCTTGAAGTGGTGGATGAGCGCTTCCATCGAGCGCTTCATCTCCCGGCGCGGCGGCGGCGCGAACTTGCCGTCAATCGAGGCGATCGGCCCCTGCCCGGCGGGCTCGCGCAGCTTGGCGCAGCACTGCCTCATGATCTTCACGGATTCCCGCATCTCTTCCATGCGGATCACCTGGCGATCGTAGGTGTCGCCGTTCTTCCCCACGGGGATGTCGAATTCCATCTCCTCGTAGGCTTCGTAGGGCTGCGACTTGCGCAGGTCCCACGGGATGCCCGAGCCGCGCACCATCACGCCCGAGAACCCCCAGGCCATCGCTTCGTCCACCGAGACGATGCCGATGTCGACATTGCGCTGCTTGAAGATGCGGTTGGCCATGACGAGGTTGTCGAGGTCGTCGACCACCTGCAGGAACGGATCGCAGAACGCCTCGATGTCGTCGATCAGCGCGGGCGGCAGGTCCTGGTGGACGCCGCCGGGACGGAAGTAATTGGCGTGGAGCCGAGCACCCGAGGCGCGCTCGTAGAAGATCATCAGCTTCTCGCGCTCCTCGAAGCCCCACAGGGGCGGCGTCAGCGCACCGACGTCCATCGCCTGGGTGGTGACGTTGAGGAGGTGGGAGAGCAGCCGCCCGATCTCGCAGAACAGGGTGCGGATGAGCTGGGCCCGGCGCGGCACCTCGATGCCCGCGAGCCGCTCGATCGCGAGGCAGAAAGCGTGCTCCTGGTTCATCGGCGACACGTAGTCGAGCCGGTCGAAATAGGGCGTCGCCTGGAGGTAGGTCTTGTGCTCGATCAGCTTCTCGGTGCCGCGGTGAAGCAGACCGATATGCGGATCGACCCGCTCGACCACCTCGCCGTCGAGTTCGAGCACGAGGCGCAGCACGCCGTGCGCCGCCGGGTGCTGCGGCCCGAAATTGATCGAGAAGTTGCGGATGTTGTGCTCAGACATGACCGCAGCCCTCAGCTCGACTTCTTCTCGTCGCCCGGCAGCACGTAATCCGTGCCCTCCCACGGCGACAGGAAGTCGAAGTTGCGGAATTCCTGGGTGAGCTTGACCGGCTCGTAGACGACGCGCGCCTCGTCCTGGTCGTAGCGGACCTCGACGAACCCGGTCAGCGGGAAGTCCTTGCGCAGGGGATGCCCCTCGAAACCGTAATCGGTGAGCAGCCGGCGCAGGTCGGGATGGCCCGAGAACAGGATGCCGTAGAGATCGTAGGTCTCGCGCTCGAACCAGTTCGCCGCCGGGAAGACCGGAATGGCGGACGGCACCGGCGTCGCGGCGTCGGTCTGCACCTTCACGCGCACCCGCATGTTATGGCGCAAGCTGAGCAGGTGGTAGACCACGTCGAAGCGGCGGGCCCGCTGCGGGTAGTCGGCGCCGCAGATGTCGATGAAGCAGCGGAAGGCGCAGGCCGGATCGTCGCGCAGGTAGGTCAGCGCGTAGACGATGTCGCTGCCCTGGACGATCAGCGTCAGCTCGCCGTAGGCGATGCTCCAATCGGTGACCGCGGGGCCGAGCGCCCCGGCGATGCGCTCGCCCATGGCCCGCAGGGCGTCCTCGCCCTGGGCCGCCGCGACGGTGCGGCGGAGCGTGATGCCGTTGGTGGTGATGGCCTCCATCGCGCCCTCCCTCACCGCTCGATCGTGCCGGTGCGACGGATTTTCCGCTGCAGCAGAAGCACGCCGTAGAGCAGCGCCTCGGCGCTCGGCGGGCAGCCCGGGACGTAGATGTCGACCGGCACCACCCGGTCGCAGCCGCGCACCACCGAGTAGGAGTAGTGATAGTAACCGCCGCCATTGGCGCAGGAGCCCATGGAGATGACGTAGCGCGGCTCCGGCATCTGGTCGTAGACCTTGCGCAGGGCCGGGGCCATCTTGTTGGTGAGCGTGCCGGCGACGATCATCACGTCGGATTGCCGCGGCGACCCGCGCGGGGCGAAGCCGAAGCGCTCACAATCGTAGCGCGGCATCGACATCTGCATCATCTCGACGGCGCAGCAGGCGAGACCGAAGGTCATCCACATCAGCGAGCCGGTGCGGGCCCAGTTGATGAGCTCGTCCGCGCTGGTCACGAGGAAGCCGCGGTCGGCCAACTCGCTGTTGATCGACAGGAAGGTCGGATCGTTCGCACCGACCGGGCGGCCGGTCGCGGGATCGAGGATCCCTTTCGGGGCCGGCGCGATGTCGGGCGCGCGGGAAAAGGTCGGAGTCAGGGCCATCTCTGCCTCTGAGCGAGTGCGGGCGGGAAACGACGCGGGGAAGGCTGCGCCGCTAGTCCCATTCGAGGGCGCCCTTGCGCCACTCGTAGACGAAGCCGACGGCGAGGACGCCGAGGAAGGCCATCATCGACCAGAAGCCGAACCAGCCGAGTTCCCCGAAGGTGATCGCCCAGGGAAACAGGAAGGCGACCTCAAGGTCGAAGATGATGAACAGGATCGCCACGAGGTAGAAGCGCACGTCGAACTTCATGCGCGCGTCATCGAACGCGTTGAAACCACACTCGTAGGCGGAGAGTTTCTCGGGATCGGGGCTCGAATAGGCCACGATGAAGGGTGCGATCAGCAGCGCCACCGCGATGAACAGCGACACGCCGATGAAGATGATGAGCGGCAGATAATCTGCCAGCAGGCCGGTCATGTCGCACCTCTCATATGGTTGCGCGTGAGGATCATGAGCGACGGCCCTCGCGACGGTTTCCGGCGTGCGGAATCCCTCGGATGGAATTCCTCCAATGCCAGACTGAGCGCGGGCGAGGCTTAGACGAGCCCCCCCGGCGAAACAAGGGCATTGCGCGTCGCACAATCACCTCTTTCGCTGACAGATGGGACCATCCATGCATCCGGCCACGGGACGGATCGGCGCAGCGCCTGCCACGCTTGAGCGTTGCCGTTTCATCCCCACCCCTTGTCGGCCTCCCTTTGCTTGGTATTTGGCATACCAGGTAGGGCGGCCACAAGGGCGTCACGGCCGCGGCTCAGCCATTTCGAACGAGCCGCTTCGGAAACGTGGCGCCCCGTCACGGCAACGATGATGCTGGATTACCCGACGCGCCTCTGCCCGCGCTTCACCGAACCGTCGCAAACCGCGATTCAGCGGCTTGACAGCCCAAGGCGCCCCCCCTAAACCCCGCCTCGTCGCCGACACGAGCCCAGCCGGCCGGCGACGCAGAACGCGGGCGTAGCTCAGTCGGTTAGAGTGCCGGCCTGTCACGCCGGAGGTCGCGGGTTCGAGCCCCGTCGCCCGCGCCATGTTCCCAGCCTCGAGCGGGAATTCTCCCAAACCTAGCACAGCAGCAGCGAGTCAGTCTCCAGTCGAGCTTCGACGTCGATCGGCTCGCGGGAATCGGCTGCGTGGCCGCGGCGCCACAGCCCCCTACTTCATCCGGCATCACGCTTGAACTGCCGCGGTTTCGCCGCACGGGCCGCGGAAGCGGGCGCCTCCCATGGCAGCCCATCTCCCGCCGATGCCGAACCTGCGCCTTTCCGCCGTCGCGATCCTCGTCGCCCTCACACTCGCCGGCTGCGGCGGATCTCCCGTGCTCGATGCCGGGATGCCGACGCTGCCCGTGATCCTCGATGAGCAGGCGGCGGCCGCGGCGATCTCCCGCTATCGGGCGCAGCACGGGCTCGGCCCGGTTTCACTCGATCGTAGCTTGATCACCGCAGCCTCGTTTCAGGCGCAGGCCAATGCGCGGGCCGGGCGGCTCAGCCACGAGATTGCCGGCAGCTTCGACAGCCGCATGGCAAGCGCCGGTTTCGGCAAGCGCTACGCCTCCGAGAACCTGAGCGCGGGCTCGGACACCTTCGAGCAGGTGCTCGCGCGCTGGAAGGCGTCGCCCGAGCACAATCGCAACATGCTGATGCCGCAGCTGCGCCGGGTCGGCATCGCCCGGGTCGATGCACCGGCGACCCGCTACAAGCGCTTCTGGGCCCTCGTGATGGCAGGCGATTGAGCGGGTCGGGCCCGGGCCTCGACGGCCCGGGCCGCCGGCGTCACTGGACCTGGGCGAGCAGCGGCTCCATGCGCTTCTGCGTCAGCTTGTTGTGCTGTGCGCTTTTGGCGGCCTCGAGGTTGTCGCGCTTGTCGCCGACCACGACGAGGGCGACCATGCCCATCATGTAGTGCGGCGAGCACTTGAAGCCGCAGACGCCCTCGCGCTCGAACGTGACGACGGCCTCCTGTCCCACGACCGACTTCACGTAGTCCGCGCCATCGGGCGCCATGCCCTTGATGGTCTCGACGTTGTGTCCCTTGTCGGTGGGCACGAACTTGATGCGGTCCCCGGGCTTCAGCCGCACGAAGGCAGGGTCGAACACCATCATCCCGTCCGGTCCGCTATTCAGCATCTTGACGGAAACCTCGTCGGCCAGCGCCGGCAGCCCGCCGGCGAGAGTGGCTGCGGGAACCAGAACCTTGAAGATCATTGCTCGTTTCCTCATAATAATTCTCGATCTAATCGACATTTTGGTCGATATATGCGCGATATCGACTCTCTGTCGATCGATCAAATCGATAATTTATTGCAAATTCGAATAACTACACTTCGATGTACGAGGAAAAGGCCCGCCGCCCAGTGATGGACCGAGCGGCCCTTTCAAAGCCGCGCGGCTGCGTGTAAACGCGGGGCTTGACGATCATCCCAGCGCCTGCGCCCCCTTGGCACCGCCCTCGAACCGGCGGCGCGCGAGGGCGAGCGCGCGCGAACTCGATTCAAGGCGCTCAATGCCGAAACGCACCGACATCTCCTCCATCCTCATCATCGGTGCGGGCCCCATCATCATCGGGCAGGCCTGCGAATTCGATTATTCCGGCACCCAGGCCTGCAAGGCCCTGCGGGAAGAGGGCTACCGGATCGTCCTGGTGAATTCGAACCCGGCGACGATCATGACCGACCCGGACATGGCCGACGCCACTTACGTCGAGCCGATCACCCCGGAGGTCGTGGCCAAGATCATCGAGAAGGAGCGGCCCGACGCCCTCCTGCCCACGATGGGCGGCCAGACCGCGCTCAATTGCGCGCTGTCGCTCAAGCGCATGGGCGTACTTGAGAAATTCGGCGTGCAGATGATTGGCGCCACGGCCGAGGCCATCGACAAGGCGGAGGACCGCAATCTCTTCCGCGACGCGATGACCAAGATCGGTCTGGAGACGCCGAAATCCGCGCTCGCCAACGCCTCCGCCGCCAAGAAGGCCGACCGCGACCGCTACCTCGCCGAGAAGGCCAAGATCGAGGCCGCGCAGTCCGATCCGGCCGCACGCGAGGCGGCGCTCGCCGAGTTCGAGCGGCAGTGGAGCGGCGGCGAGGGTGAACGGCGGCGGCGCTACATCGAGCACGCGCTGGGTCAGGCGCTGATCGCGCTCGCCGAAGTCGGCCTGCCGGCGATCATCCGTCCCTCCTTCACCATGGGCGGCACCGGCGGCGGCATCGCCTACAACCGCGAGGAGTTCCTCGAGATCGTCGAGCGCGGCATCGACGCCTCGCCGACCAACGAGGTGCTGATCGAGGAGAGCGTGCTCGGCTGGAAGGAGTACGAGATGGAGGTCGTCCGCGATCGGGCGGACAACTGCATCATCGTCTGCTCGATCGAGAACGTCGATCCGATGGGCGTTCACACCGGCGATTCGATCACCGTCGCCCCGGCGCTCACCCTCACCGACAAAGAGTATCAGGTGATGCGCGACGCCTCATTGGCGGTGCTGCGCGAGATCGGCGTCGAGACCGGCGGCTCGAACGTCCAGTTCGCGATCAACCCCGAGAACGGGCGGATGATCGTGATCGAGATGAACCCGCGCGTGTCGCGCTCGTCGGCGCTGGCCTCGAAGGCCACCGGCTTCCCGATCGCCAAGGTCGCGGCCAAGCTCGCCGTGGGCTACACCCTCGACGAGATCGCCAACGACATCACCGGCGGGGCGACCCCGGCCTCGTTCGAGCCGACGATCGACTACGTCGTCACCAAGATCCCTCGGTTCGCGTTCGAGAAGTTCCCCGGCGCGGAGCCGACGCTGACCACCGCGATGAAGTCGGTGGGCGAGGCGATGGCGATCGGGCGCTGCTTCGCGGAATCGCTGCAGAAGGCCCTGCGCTCGCTGGAGACGGGGCTGACCGGCCTCGACGAGATCGAGATCGAGGGCCTCGGCAAGGGCGACGACCACAACGCGATCAAGGCTGCGCTCGGCACGCCGACGCCGGACCGGCTGCTCAAGGTCGCCCAGGCCATGCGCCTCGGGATCAGCCATGAGGAGATCCATGCCTCCTGCAAGATCGATCCGTGGTTCCTGGAGCAGCTCCAGGCCATCGTCGATCTGGAGAACCGGGTGAAGGCGCACGGTCTACCCAGGAGCGCGGGCGCGTTCCGCCAGCTCAAGGCGGCCGGTTTCTCCGATGCGCGGCTCGCCGTGCTTGCCGACACCGACGAGGACGCCGTGCGCGCCGCCCGCCGGGGCCTCGGCGTGCGGCCGGTCTTCAAGCGGATCGACACCTGCGCCGCCGAGTTCAAGGCGCCGACCGCCTACATGTACTCGACCTACGTCGCGCCCTTCGCCGGCCAGACCGCCGACGAGGCGTACCCGTCGGACCGCAAGAAGGTCATCATCCTCGGCGGCGGCCCGAACCGGATCGGCCAGGGCATCGAGTTCGATTATTGCTGCTGCCACGCCTGCTTCGCGCTGACCGAGGCCGGCTACGAGACCATCATGGTCAACTGCAACCCGGAGACGGTCTCGACCGATTACGACACCTCCGACCGGCTCTATTTCGAGCCGCTGACGGCGGAGGACGTGCTGGAGATCGTCGAGACCGAGCGGCAGGCGGGCCAGCTCCACGGCGTGATCGTGCAGTTCGGCGGCCAGACCCCGCTCAAGCTCGCCCGCGCGCTTGAGGGCGCCGGCGTGCCGATCCTCGGCACCTCGCCGGACGCCATCGACCTCGCCGAGGACCGCGACCAGTTCAAGCGGCTCCTCGACAAGCTCGGGCTCAAGCAGCCCAAGAACGGCATCGCCTACTCGGTGGAGCAGAGCCGGCTGGTAGCGGCCGAACTCGGCCTGCCCTTCGTCGTGCGTCCGAGCTACGTGCTGGGCGGGCGCGCCATGGCGATCATCCGCGACGAGGCGCAGTTCGCCGAGTACCTGCTCGGCACCCTGCCGAGCCTGATCCCCTCCGACATCAAGGCGCGCTATCCCAACGACAAGACGGGGCAGATCAACACGGTGCTGGGCAAGAACCCGCTCCTGTTCGACCGCTACCTCTCGGACGCCACCGAGGTCGACGTGGATGCGGTCTGTGACGGGCAGAGCGTGTTCATCGCCGGCATCATGGAGCACATCGAGGAGGCGGGCATCCATTCGGGCGATTCCGCCTGCTCGCTGCCCCCGCGCACCCTGTCGCCGGAGCTCATCGCCGAGCTGGAGCGGCAGACCAAGGCGATGGCCCTCGCCCTCAAGGTCGGCGGCCTGATGAACGTGCAGTACGCGATCAAGGACGGCGCGATCTACGTGCTGGAGGTGAACCCGCGGGCGTCCCGCACGGTGCCCTTCGTCGCCAAGGTGATCGGCGAGCCGATCGCCAAGATCGCCGCGCGGATCATGGCGGGCGAGCGCCTCGACGGCTTCGGCCTGAAGCCCAAGCAGCTCGACCACATCGCAGTGAAGGAGGCGGTGTTCCCCTTCGCCCGCTTCCCCGGCGTCGACGTGCTGCTCGGGCCCGAGATGCGCTCGACCGGCGAGGTCATCGGCCTCGATGCCGGCTTCGGTGTGGCCTTCGCCAAGAGCCAGCTCGGCTCCGGCACGGCGGTGCCGCGCACCGGCACGGTGTTCGTCTCCGTGCGCGACGACGACAAGCCCCGGGTGCTGCCGACGATCCGGCTGCTCTCGGACCTCGGCTTCACCATCCTCGCGACCGGCGGCACGCAGCGCTACCTGGCGGACGAGGGCATCCCGACCCAGCGCATCAACAAGGTGCTGGAGGGCCGTCCCCACATCGTCGATTCGATCAAGAACGGCGACATCGCCCTCGTCATCAACACGACGGAGGGGGCCGGCGCGCTCTCCGACTCGCGCTCGCTCCGGCGGGCGGCCCTCTTGCATAAAGTGCCGTACTACACCACTCTCGCCGGCGCGATGGCGGCGGCCGAGGGGATCAAGGCCTATCTCGAAGGCGATCTCCAGGTGCGTGCCTTGCAGGAATACTTCGCGGCCTAAATAGACGTTCGTGTGCCGGGTGGCCCGCCGAGCGGAGGCGGGCGGCCCGGGGCCACACATCGAGAGCCGTTATCCCGGCCCGGAAGGAGCGCATGCTCCGGCCGGGCCTCTTCATTGTGGCGCGAGACCATGAGCATCGACAAGCTTCCCATCACGGCCCGCGGCTACGCAGCCCTCGAGGAGGAGCTGAAGCAGCGCCAGCAGGTGGAACGTCCCCGGATCATCCAGGCGATCTCCGAGGCGCGCGCTCTGGGCGACCTCTCCGAGAACGCCGAGTACCACGCCGCCAAGGAGGCCCAGTCCCACAACGAGGGCCGGGTGATGGAACTCGAGAGCATGATCGCGCGGGCCGAGATCATCGACACCTCGAAGCTGTCTGGCTCGAAGATCAAGTTCGGCGCCCGGGTGAAGCTCGTGGACGAGGACACCGAGGAGGAGAAGACCTACCAGCTCGTCGGCGAGCCGGAGGCGGATGTGCGCGAGGGCCGCGTCTCGATCTCCTCGCCCATCGCGCGCGCCCTGATCGGTAAGGCGGTCGGCGATACGGTGGAGGTCACCACGCCCGGCGGCGGCAAGTCCTACGAGGTCGTCGCCGTCGAGTGGGGGGCCTGACCCCGGTGCGCCTTGCCGGTCTTGCGGCGCTGCTCGCCCTGCTCGGCGGGATCGCTCCCGCCCCGGCGCAGGATTTCGGCCGGCTCGGCGGCGTGTCCGTCGATGTGAGGCCGCTGCAGGCCTACGCCCGAGGCCCTCAGACGCAAGCGCTGCGGGCGGATCTGACCGAGGCGCTGCAGCGCAGCTTTGCTGACCGCTTGGTGCGTGGCGGCCCGACTCTGGTGGTGCGGGTGAACGGTCTTTCGCTCACCCCCTATGCCGGCGGAGAGGGCTTCGGCCGCGGCGGCAGTCTCGGCGGCGGCGGCGCGACCGACTATCTCGACGGCGAGGCCCTGCTGGTCGGACGCGGGGGCGAGATCCTTGCGCGTCACCCGCAGCTCTCGGCCCTGCCCGCGAGTTCCGGCGGCGCGTGGTACGATCCAGCCTCCGAGCGGCGCCGGGTCGCAGCGCTGGCCGAGCACTACGCGCAGTGGCTGCGGCGGAGACTCCCGGCCCCGTAGGCCGGGTTTCATGGGACCAGGGGTTTGCGTCGCGTGAACGAACAAGGGCCGGTCAAGGCCGACGGCAGCGTACCGCCGGAACTCGCGCGGGCTCGCACCTGGATCCTCACCGACGGCAAGGCCGGCGACGAGAACCAGTGCGTCGGGATCGCCGAGGCGCTGGGCCTCTCCTACGAGACGCGGCGGATTCCGGACGGGCGACCCCTGACCTGGATGGCTCCCTGGGGGCCGATCGATCCGCGCGACGCGCCGGGCCGGGCGGGCGGCCTGCTGCGGGGACCGCTTCCCGACGTCCTGATCGCGTCGGGACGGCGCGCCGTGCCCTATCTGCGCGCCGTGCGCCGTGCCTCGGACCGGCGCACCTTCACGGCCTTCCTCAAGGATCCGCGCACCGGCCACGACACGGCGGATTTCATCTGGGTTCCCGACTACGACGACCTGCGTGGGCCCAACGTCTTCACCACGCTCACCGCGCCGCACCCTGTCTCCCGCGCCCGGCTCGATGCCGCCCGCACGACCCCCGATCCGCGGCTCGCGCGGCTGCCCTGGCCGCGCATCGCCGTGCTGATCGGCGGCGACAGCCGGCATCTGCGCTACCGCAAGGCCGACATGCAGCGGCTGGTACGCGACCTCACCAAGCTTGCCGAGGGCGGCTGCTCGCTGATGCTGACAGTGTCCCGGCGCACGCCGCCGGATCTGCGCACCGCCCTCGAAAACCTGGTGAGGGAGAAGGGCGGCTTCTTCTGGGACGGCAGCGGCGAGAACCCCTATGTCGGCATGCTGGCGATCGCCGACCACATCGTCGTCACCTCGGATTCCGCCAACATGGTCGGCGAGGCCGCCAGCACCGGCGTGCCGCTCCTGCTGTTCGACCTGCCGCGCACCTATATCCGGCACAGGCGGATGTTCGCGGGCCTTGCCATGGCCGGCGCGCTGAAGCCCTTCATCGGGCGCCTGGAGGCTCTGCGCTACGCCCCGATCGACGCGACGCCGGAGATCGCCGCGGCTCTGGCCGAGGCTTATGTGCAGCATCGCCGGCGCTTCGCGGCGGGGGGATCGGATGAGGGCCGGCCCGCGCCGGCCTTGATCGCGCCTCCGCGCGGATCGCTCTGAGGCGGCAGCCGGACGAGACGGGACGTTCTCACGCGTCCCGATCCTCGGAAGGAAATATTTGCCCGCGTCGTGCAGGATCGGACGCGACGGAACACAGGACGAGTGGACGGCCGGCCCTTCGGAGACCGCCCGCCCCCGAACAGGAGACGGCACAGATGGCGCACACCCATGCGAGGCTCGTGATCATCGGCTCGGGGCCGGCCGGCTACACCGCCGCGATCTACGCCGCCCGCGCCATGGTCGAGCCCCTGCTGATCTCGGGCTTCCAGCCCGGCGGCCAGCTGATGATCACCACCGACGTCGAGAACTATCCGGGCTTCGCTGAAGCGATCCAGGGGCCCTGGCTGATGGAGCAGATGCGTCTCCAGGCCGAGCATGTCGGCACGAAGATCGTCTCGGAATACATCACGAAGGTCGATCTCAAGGTGCGTCCGTTCCGGCTCGAGGCCGATTCCGGCGAGACCTACACCTGCGACGCCCTGATCATCGCCACGGGCGCCCAGGCGAAGTGGCTCGGCCTGCCCTCGGAGGCGAAGTTCCAGGGCTTCGGCGTCTCGGCCTGCGCCACCTGCGACGGCTTCTTCTTCCGCGGCAAGGACGTGACCGTGGTCGGCGGCGGCAACACCGCGGTCGAGGAAGCCCTGTACCTCGCCAACCTCGCCAAATCCGTCACCGTGATCCACCGCCGCGGCGAGTTCCGGGCAGAGCGCATCCTGCAGGAGCGCCTGTTCAAGCACGCCAACGTCTCGGTGAAGTGGCACCACGCGGTGGAAGAGATCTGCGGCTCCGACACGCCGCCCTCGGTGACGCATCTGCGCCTGAAGGACCTGCGCTCCGGCGAGATCGTCGAGCAGCCCACCGACGGCCTGTTCGTCGCCATCGGCCACCAGCCCGCCACCGCGATCTTCGAGGGCCAGTTGCCGATGCGGCACGGCGGCTACATCACCGTGACGCCGGGCACGACCGCGACCGAGATCCCGGGCGTGTTCGCGGCGGGCGACGTCACCGACGACGTCTACCGTCAGGCGATCACGGCGGCCGGAATGGGCTGCATGGCGGCGCTGGAGGCGGAGAAGTTCCTGGCCAATCTCGATGTCGGCGAGAGCCCGGCCAAAGCCGCCGCCGAGTAAGCCGCCGACCCGGCGCCCCGCGGGCACGGACCCGTCCGCCCTCGCGGGGCCGCAGGCCCCGAATGTTTCGCGGGCATTTCAAGTACTGTCCAAAACAACGCCCTTTTCGCCATCGTGTCGGATACGGTGACCGACGGGGAACAGATGCTGTCGAAGCATTGAAGACGTTGTTTGATACGCATTTCCCTGTTGATGGCGAAAATGACGCAACCAAATCGCAAGGTTGCCGTCATAACCTGAATGCTGCGGGAGCCAGCAGGTTACGCGAGGACGCCTTTCGTCGGGCACGGCGGGGCAACAGACTGGCGTCGTGCAACGCCCGAAGGTTGTGGTCCCCCGTGATGGGTTGACCGCGACGGGCCGACCTCGACGGGCGGGAGTGACGGCCTTGGATTGGGACAAGATCCGGATTTTCCTCAACGTCGCGGAAGCCGGCAGCTTCACGCGGGCGGGCGACGACATCGGGCTCAGCCAGTCGGCGGTGAGCCGGCAGATCAGCGCCCTCGAGCGCGAGCTGAAGGCGCCGCTGTTCCACCGGCATGCCCGCGGCCTGATCCTGACCGAGCAGGGCGACCTGCTGTTCCGCGCCGCCCGCGACATGAAGCTCCGGCTGGAGAACACCCGCGCCCGTCTCGTCGAGACCAGCGAGCGCCCCTCGGGCGACCTGCGGGTGACGACGACGGTGGGCCTGGGCACCTCGTGGCTGTCGCAGCGCGTCTCCGAGTTCCTCGACCTCTACCCGGATGTGCGCATCGAGCTGGTGCTCACCAACGAGGAACTGGACCTCGCCATGCGCGAGGCCGACATCGCCATTCGCATGCGCCGGCCGGCCCAGCCGGACCTGATCCAGCGCCGGCTGTTCACGGTGCATTACCACGCCTTCGCGAGCCCCGATTACGTCAAGCGCTTCGGCGAGCCCAAGACCATCGCCGACCTCGACGAGCACCGCCTCGTCTCCTTCGGCGGCAACGAGCCGTCCTACCTGCTCGCCACCCACTATCTCGCCAGCATCGGCCGCGAGGGCGACGACCGCCGCCCGGTCCACTTCACCGTCAACAACATCGCCGCGCTCCACAAGGCGATGGAGGCGGGCATCGGCGTCGGCATCCTGCCGGACTACGCCGTCGACGGGAACGAGAGCCTGGTCCAGGTGCTGCGCGAGAGCGAGATGCCGACGATGGAGAGCTATCTCGTCTATGCCGAGGAGATGCGCTCGGTCGCCCGCGTCCAGGCGTTCCGCGATTTCCTCGTGAACAAGGCGCAGCGCTGGACTTATTGAAGCGTGGCCGGGCCGCCGGCCGACAAGCGCCCTTGTCGCGCCCCGACTCCCTCGTCTAAGACCGCCCATCCCGCCGGGCGGTTCGCGAAGCCTCCGGCCGACGAAGCCGGACGGCATGATCGCGATCCACTGCCTCAACGGGCCGAACCTCAACCTCCTCGGCACGCGCGAGCCCGGCATCTACGGCGCGGCGACCCTCGCCGATATCGAGCAGAGCCTGCGGGAACGCGCAGCCCGCCTCGATATCGCCCTGACCTTCCGTCAGACGAATCACGAGGGCGAACTGGTGACGTTCGTGCAGGAGGCGGGGGCCGCCGGAGCCGGGGTGCTCATCAACGCCGCCGCCTACACGCACACATCGATCGCACTGCGCGATGCGATCAAGGGCGCGGGGGTGACGGCGGTGGAAATCCACCTCTCGAACGTCCATGCCCGCGAGGAATTCCGGCACGTATCGCGGATCGCCCCGGTCTGCGCCGGTGTGATTTCGGGTTTCGGTCCCCACAGCTACATTGTCGGGCTCGATGCTCTCGCCCATCTCCTGCGCGGACAGCTCCCGTCCGCCTCCTGACGTGAACCAAGAGCCGATGGCCAAGAACGAACCCTTCGATCCCGAATTGGTGCGCGAGCTCGCCCGGATGGTCGCCGAGACCGATCTGAGCGAGATCGAGGTCGAGAAGGGTGACTTGCGCATCCGCGTCGCCCGCAAGATCGAGGCGGTCTCGGTTCAGGTCGCGCCCGCCGCCCCGGCTATGGTCGCGGCGGCGCCCGTCGCGGCGGCGCCGGCTGCCATGGCGCCCGCCCCCGCCAAGTCCGGCGCCGGCCATCCCGGCGCGGTCCCCTCCCCCATGGTCGGCACCGCCTATCTGCGGCCGTCGCCCGACGCGAAGCCGTTCATCGAGGTCGGCACGAAGGTCCAGGCCGGCGACAAGCTGCTGCTGGTCGAGGCGATGAAGACCTTCAACGAAATCGTCGCGCCCCGCGCCGGCACGGTGACCGCGATCTTCGTCGAGGACGGGATGCCGGTCGAGTACGGCGAAGCCCTCCTCGTTCTCGAGTAGCCTCCCCGCGATGTTCGACAAGATCCTGATCGCCAACCGCGGCGAGATCGCACTTCGCATCCTGCGGGCGGCGAAGGAGCTCGGTATCGCCACCGTCGCGGTCCACTCGACGGCGGACGCCGATGCCATGCACGTGCGGCTCGCCGACGAGAGCGTCTGCATCGGCCCGCCGGCCGCCCGCGACAGCTACCTCAACATCCCCTCGATCATCGCCGCCTGCGAGATCACCGGGGCGGATGCCGTCCATCCGGGCTACGGCTTCCTGTCGGAGAATGCCCGTTTCGCCGAGGTGCTGGCGCACCACAATATCGGCTTCATCGGTCCCAAGGCCGAGCATATCCGGGTGATGGGCGACAAGATCGAGGCCAAGCGCACCGCCAAGCGCCTCGGTATCCCCTGCGTGCCGGGCTCGGAGGGCGGGGTCAGCGACCCCGACGAGGCCAAGCGGGTCGCCGCCGAGATCGGCTATCCGGTGCTGGTGAAAGCGGCCTCCGGCGGCGGCGGGCGCGGCATGAAGGTCGCCCGCTCGGAAGCCGAGCTGGAACAGGCGCTCGACATGGCCCGCACGGAGGCCAAGGCCGCCTTCGGCGACGACGCGGTCTACCTCGAGAAGTACCTGACCAAGCCGCGCCATATCGAGGTGCAGATCCTGGGCGACGGACGCGGCGGCGCCGTGCATCTGGCCGAGCGCGACTGCTCGCTCCAGCGTCGCCACCAGAAGGTCTGGGAGGAAGGCGGCTCGCCCGCGCTCAACGCCGAGATGCGCGCCGAGATCGGCGGCATCTGCGCCAACGCCATGCGCGAGCTCAGCTATCTCGGCGCCGGCACCATCGAGTTCCTCTACGAGGACGGGCGGTTCTACTTCATCGAGATGAACACGCGGATCCAAGTGGAGCATCCCGTCACCGAGATGATCACCGGGATCGACCTCGTGAACGAGCAGATCCGGGTCGCGGCCGGCGGCGGCCTGTCGGTGGTTCAAGAAGACATCAAGGTCGAGGGCCACGCCATCGAGTGCCGGATCAACGCCGAGCATCCGTCGACCTTCCGCCCCTCGCCGGGCCTGATCACCTATTTCCATCCGCCGGGCGGCCTCGGCGTGCGGGTCGACTCGGCAGCCTTCCAGGGCTACCGCATCCCGCCGCACTACGACTCGCTGATCGGCAAGCTGATCGTGCACGGCCGCACCCGCAACGAGTGCCTGATGCGCCTGCGCCGGGCGCTCGACGAGTTCGTGGTCGACGGCATCGACACCACGCTTCCGCTGTTCCGCACGCTGGTGCGCAATGCCGACGTCCAGAACGGCCAGTACGACATTCACTGGCTCGAGAGCTTCCTCGCCCGCGAGGAAGCCGCCGGCGTCGAGCCGCGGCGCTGAGGGACGGGGCCCGACGCCCTGTCACCTCCGCCTCCTCGTCACGCCTGCGCCCGAGTACCGGCTGGCGCTCGGGCCGGGAGCGCGCGACAACGTCCGATGCACGACAGGCATCCCGTGGACATCACGCCCGACATCCTGCTCAAGGCCTATGCCGCCGGGATCTTCCCGATGGCCGAGGATGCGGACGATCCGACGATCTACTGGGTCGAGCCCCGCGCCCGCGGCGTGTTGCCCCTCGACCGCTTTCACGTGCCCCGGCGACTCGCCCGCACCGTGCGCTCCAACCTGTTCGAGGTCGTTAGCGATCGGGATTTCGATGCGGTGATCGACGGCTGCGCCGCCCCGCGCCGAGATACGGCCCGCACCTGGATCAACGCCCGCATCCGCGATCTTTACGGCGCCTTGTTCGATCTCGGCCATTGCCACACGATCGAGGTCTACCACGAGGGGCGCCTTGCGGGCGGGCTCTACGGCGTATCGCTCGGAGCCGCCTTCTTCGGCGAGAGCATGTTCCACGAGGTGCGTGACGCCTCGAAGGTCGCTCTGGTCCACCTCGTCGCCCGGCTTCGCGCGGGCGGCTACCGGCTCGCCGACACGCAGTTCCTGACGGAGCATCTCAGCCAGTTCGGAGTCGAGGAGGTGCCGCGCCACATCTACAAGCGCCAGCTCGCCGCCGCGATCACCGAGCGCGCCGAGTGGGGCCCGCGGGACCGGGTGTTTCGTGGCAGCCAAGCGCTGGCTGCCCTCGGGATCGGCAGCACAGAGTCCTAGTCGAGGTTTCGAAAGGAGAAATCCTCTCGCGGGTCCAGAGCAGAGCCCTGGAAGGACATCGGGGCGCTGCCCCGAGACCCTGCCAAAGGGATGATCCCTTCGGGATCCCGGCCTCGACTATCCGGGAATGGGTTCGAGCCTCAGGAGCCGGCCGGCGAACGACGCCGCCGCGCGCGGATCGGCGCGCACGGCTTCGCCGACCATGCCGTCGATGACGAGCGAGGCGATGCCGTGAACCAGCGCCCAGGAGCGCAGCGCTTCCTCGGCCGCGACCGCTGCCGGCACCATCGTGGCGACGCGCTCGGACAGCACCGCGTAGGCCGCCGCCGACGCCTCACACAGGCCATGAGGTCGCGATCCGCCGGAGCGCGCCGCGAACATCAGGCGGAACAGGCCGGGCTGGGTGCAGGCGAAGGCGACGTAAGCCTCCCCTTGGGCGTACAGAGCCTCCCGCTTCGCGGCCTCGCCCCCCCCTTCCCGATCGGCCGCCTCAAGCGCCGCACGCAGGCGCTCGAAACCGACCGCCGCCACCGCCGCGAGCAGGGCATCCTTGTCGGGAAAGTGCCGGTAGGGCGCCATGGCCGAGACGCCGGCCCGCCGCGCCGCCTCGCGCAATCCGAGGGCGGACGCATCGCCCCCCTCCTCCAGGATCGACAGTCCGGCCGCGACCAGCGTCTCGCGCAGATCGCCGTGATGATAGCCGCCCTTACCCGATCCCGCCTCGGACCTCGATGTTGACACTGTAAACGCCTTACCTATGATTACGGTGTAAACATGGAGTCGATGCCATGCGAGCGTCGGATGAGCAAGCGGTGCGGGACTCCCGCCCTCGGCGAGACTCGGTCGATCTCTCGGGCTATCCCGATCTCGTGGTGGTCTATCTCGGCTTTCGGGTCGGCCGGCTGCGGGGCCTGAGGGCGCTGCTCGGCATCGGACGCGGCCTGAGCCAGGTACAGCGGGAAATGCCGGACGGGCTGCTCGCGCACGAAAATCTCGTCTACGGCCTCAACCATATCGGCATGCGGCAGTATTGGCGCGATCTGGAGAGTCTGGAGGCCTTCACCCGCTCCGACCCGCACAAGACGTGGTGGCGGGATTTCAGCCGCGACGCGGCCGGCAACGGCTTCTGGCACGAGGCCTACCGGCTCTCCGGCGGGATGGAGGCGATCTATGTCGGCATGCCGCGCCCGATCGGGCTCGGCACCTTCGCCGCCGCCCGCCGGCCGGAGGGGCCGTTCATGACCTCGCGGCAGCGTCTGGCTTCGTAGGAAGCCGATGGAACACCGTCCCGAAGGCCGGTGACCACCTTTCGAGAGGAGGCCCTACCGGAAGATCGCGTCGAAGATCGATTGCGGCTCGCGCGGGGGCGGCGGTGCCGGGGCCGGGCCCTCGTTGTTCGGGAAGAATTTCCGCGAGGGCTTCTGCTTGGGCTGGACCGGCACGCCACGCGGGCCCTCGACGTCGACCTGACCGTTCTGGTTGACCTGCTGGGCGGTCTTGGTCGGGTCCGCCCCCTTCTTCTTCGGCTTGTCCTGGCGGGAGGCGAGCGCGGGCACGTCCTCCTGCTCACGCGCCTCGGCGATCACATCGGTGCCGCCCTTACAATCGGTCAGCCACACATCGTAGATCGGGTGCTCGATGGCGTGCAGCCCCGGGCTCGCCGCGAACATCCAGCCCGTGAAGATGCGCCGGTACTTGCTGTCGAGCGTCACCTCGTCGACTTCGAGGAAGGCCGTGGTCTTCGGCGTCTCGGTGGGCGGCCGCGAGTAGCAGACCCGCGGCGTGAGCTGCAGGGCGCCGAACTGCACCGTCTCGTCGATGGAGACCTCGAAGGTCACGATCCGGCCGGTGATCTTGTCGAGGCCGGAGAAGACCGCGGTCGGGTTCTTGATCTTGTCGGCGGAAGCCGGCAGCGCGGACAGGACCAGCGCCAGCGTGCCGAGCGCGGTCCGGCGCA
The DNA here is from genome assembly GCF_014199985.1 of Methylorubrum rhodesianum. GTDB lineage: Bacteria > Pseudomonadota > Alphaproteobacteria > Rhizobiales > Beijerinckiaceae > Methylobacterium > Methylobacterium rhodesianum. The sequence goes on from NZ_JACHOS010000009.1 coordinate 83,694, forward strand.
GAACGGTTGCGGGGATGCGGCTCAAGGCGCCCTCTTGAGTCTGGCTCCGGCCGCCACGGCCGGCAAACGATCCGGCCGTTCCAACACCCCAAGGGTGGTCGAAAAAGGGCGGCCGCGCCGTTTGCCCCTAGTTCCGCACCGGCTTGGCGCCGATCGACATGCGGAAGATCGTGGTCGGAAACGCGATCTTCGCCGTGCCGCCGTTCATCGCCTTGCTGCGGTTCATCTGCGCGGCCGGAATCCACAGCCCGCCCTCCTCGTCGATCCACATCGCGTCACCCCAGACCAGCCGCGGATCCTGCACCAGCGTGCTCTGGGTGCCGTCGGGCGCAAATTTCAGGATGCGCAGATTGTCGGTGTCGGAGGCGTAGAGGTTGCCGTCAGCATCGATCGCGGTGCCGCCGGTCGAGACCGTGGCGGCGAACAGCTCGACATGCTTGCCGCGCTCGGTGTCGCTGGCCCCCGCATCGTCGAGCCACTTCGTCTCGATCCGGTAGAGTGGGCCGGTGCAGGCCTGATAGTAGAACCACTTGCCGTCCGGCGAGACTTCGAGCTGGTCGGCGTGAATCGCGATCGGCTTGTCCTTCGGATCGAGCAGCACCCTGTTCTCGCCGGTGAGCGGACGCTGCGATACGGTCGAGGGATGTCCGTCGAGCGCGCGCCGCAGCGAACCGTCGTCGAGGTCGAGGACGATGATCCCGGGCTGGCCGGCATCGGTCAGGTAGACCTTGCGGTTGTGGAAGCGGAAATCGTCGATGAAGCTCTTGTCCGTGGTCGCCCCCTCCAGGGGGAAGACCTTGCGGACCTTGTTCGCCGAGAGATCGATCTGCACGAGCTTCGGACCGCCGGGCAGCGGCGCCCCGCCGAGTTCGGCCGCCCCCTTGTCGACCACCCAGAGGTCGCCATCCGGGCCGATGCGGATCGCATTGGCGCCGACGAAGGCCTTTGAGGCGTCGTCACCGGTCTTCCAGCCGTTCCAGGCGGCATCCGGATAGGGCACGGGCCTGCCGTCGACCCACTCGCCCAGCTCGATCCCCTTGTCCTTCTGCTGGCGCTGGAACGGCGAGAACAGCCGCCCGTCCTTGGACCGGGTAATGCCGTTGAAGACGAGGCTTTCGGACTTCAGGACCGGTGTCAGCTCGGCCTGCGCCTGTGCATCGGCCTCCTGGGCCTGCACAGCGCCGGTGCCGAGACACAGCAGCAGGGCCAACGTCGTCGCTCGCATGGGTCTTGCCCCCTCATCCTTCGATGAAGGGACAAGGCCCGACGCGCCGATCCGTTCACCGGCCCGGCACCCAAGAGGCTGACCTCAAGAGGCTACTGACTCAAGAAGCTTCTGCCGTGAAAGGCTTTTGCAGCGAGAGGACGGGCTACTCGCCCGGCGTCCAGGGGACGTAGTCGCCGGTGGCAGCGGGCCGCTGGCCCCAGGAGAGCTGCGAACCCTTCGGCCGGTAGGCGGCCGCCGTGCCGGTGAGGTTCTCCTCGTGGGCCTTCTGCCACTCGCGAGGCTTGTAATCCTCCTCGCTCGGCGCCGTATCGCCGTTGTGGCAGAGCCATGCGCGCCAGCCCGGCGGCACGCGAGAGGCGTCGGCGTAGCCGTTATAGACCACCCAGCGCCGCTCCGAGCCGACCGAGCGGTCGATCAGCGGCCCTTGCGCCTTGTAGTACTTGTTGCCGAGTTCGTCGGAGCCGACGAACGTGCCGCTGCGGGCGGTGTAGAGCGCGAGCGAGACGGTCTGCCCGTTCCACCACGTGAAGATGCGCAGCAGCGTGTCCTTGAGGGCCATGGTTCCTCCGGCGGGCGACGGGTCCGCGGGCGCCGTCGCCGGGCCGTTATGGTCGTCACGCGCGCGCGAGTCCAGCGCCCTGCGGCGCTGTCGCATTTTCGGCACGCCGAGACCGCCTCGTGCGGCCGTTAACCTTATCAAACCGGCCGGTGAGGCTTCCGGGCTCGGCCCTGCCTGTGAATCGAAAAAATTTCCCGCACGATTCATTGAGGCCGAAAGGCCACTTAGCGACACGCCTCGGATATCCACAGGTTTATGGCGCAGAACACAACATCTAGCGCGGAACACGGGTAGCCGGCACTAGTTATTGACGCAGATGGCCGCCCGGACGTAAGGTTCGGGCATCGCTTCGGACGGCTCGGCGGGGTTTGGCAAAGACCCTGTTTCCGCATGACGGACAGTCCTCCCACCTGACGGGATGAGGGGGACATGGACCGGCCGGGGCAAGTTCCGGCTTTTCATCCAAGCATCGCGGCGCGCGCCGCGGCACGGGGCCGCTTGGCTCCGAGGGAGAGGGATTCATGCGGTTCGAGCGGCGCTACACCACGGCAGGCCAGTCTCCCTACGCGTCCATCACCTTCCGCAAGGCGGTGAGTGAGATCCGCAACCCGGACGGCTCGATCGTCTTCCGGCTCGACGGCATCTCCGTGCCCGAGAGCTGGAGCCAGGTTGCCGCCGACGTTCTGGCCCAGAAGTACTTCCGCAAGGCCGGCGTCCCGGCCCGCCTGAAGCGGGTCGAGGAGAACAGCGTTCCCTCCTTCCTGTGGCGCTCGGTGCCGGACGAGGCCGCGCTCAGCGCGCTGCCCGAGGAGGAGCGCTACGTCTCCGAGATCTCCTCGACCCAGGTTTTCGACCGGCTCGCCGGCTGCTGGACCTACTGGGGCTGGAAGGGGGGCTACTTCTCCTCGGAAGACGACGCCTCGGCCTTCATGGACGAGTTGCGCTTCATGCTCGCCCGCCAGATGGTGGCGCCGAACTCGCCGCAATGGTTCAACACCGGACTGCACTGGGCCTACGGCATCGACGGCCCGAGCCAGGGCCATTTCTACTGCGACCCGAAGACCGGCGCGCTGACGAAGTCGGCGACCGCCTACGAGCACCCGCAGCCGCATGCCTGCTTCATCCAGTCGGTGCAGGACGACCTCGTCAACGAGGGCGGCATCATGGACCTGTGGGTGCGTGAGGCCCGCCTGTTCAAGTACGGCTCCGGCACCGGCTCCAACTTCTCGATGCTGCGCGCTGAGAACGAAAAACTCGGCGGCGGCGGCAAGTCGTCGGGGCTGATGTCCTTCCTCAAGATCGGCGACCGGGCGGCGGGCGCGATCAAGTCCGGCGGCACAACCCGGCGCGCCGCCAAGATGGTGATCGTCGATATCGATCACCCCGACATCGAGGCCTTCATCGACTGGAAGGTGAAGGAGGAGCAGAAGGTCGCCGCGCTGGTGACCGGCTCGAAGGTCGTCTCGAAGCACCTCACCCTGGTGATGAAGGCCTGCACCCAGTGCGAGGCCGAGGGCGACGCCTGCTTCGACCCGGAGCGGAACCCGGCGCTGAAGCGCGAGATCAAGGCCGCCCGCAAGGCGATGGTGCCGGATGCCTACATCAAGCGCGTGGTGCAGTTCGCCCGCCAGGGCTTCACCAAGATCGAGTTCCCCGTCTACGACACCGACTGGGATTCCGAGGCCTACCTCACGGTGGCCGGTCAGAACTCCAACAACTCGGTCTCGCTGACCGACACATTCCTGCGCGCCGTCGAGACCGACGACGATTGGAGCCTGACCTCGCGCACCACGGGCAAGGTCACCAAGACCGTGAAGGCGCGCGAGCTGTGGGAGAAGATCGGTGAGGCCGCCTGGGCGTCCGCCGATCCGGGCCTGCACTTCAACACCACGATGAACGACTGGCACACCTGCCCGACCGGCGGGCGGATCCGGGCCTCGAACCCGTGCTCCGAGTACATGTTCCTCGACGACACGGCCTGCAATCTCGCCAGCGCCAACCTGCTGACGATGTACGACCGGCAGTCGAAGCATTTCGACGTCGAGGCCTTCGAGCACCTCAACCGGCTCTGGACGGTGGTGCTCGAGATCTCGGTGATGATGGCGCAGTTCCCCTCGAAAGAGATCGCCGAGCTTTCCTACAAGTACCGCACGCTCGGCCTCGGCTACGCCAATATCGGTGGCCTGCTGATGACCATGGGCCTGCCCTACGACTCGGATCAGGGCCGGGCGCTGGCCGGTGCGCTCACCGCGATCATGACGGGCGTGGCCTACGCCACCTCCGCCGAGATGGCGGCCGAGCTCGGCACCTTCGAGGCGTACCCCGAGAACGCCGATCACATGCTGCGGGTGATCCGCAACCACCGCCGCGCCGCCCATGGCGAGGCCGCCGGCTACGAGGGCCTCAACGTCGCCCCCGTGCCGCTCGACCACGCCAACATCCCTCAGGCCGATATCGGCGCCCATGCCCGCGCCGCCTGGGACCGCGCGCTGTCGCTCGGTGAAGCGCACGGCTACCGCAACGCGCAGGCCACGGTGATCGCGCCGACGGGCACGATCGGCCTCGTGATGGATTGCGACACCACCGGCATCGAGCCCGACTTCGCGCTGGTGAAGTTCAAGAAGCTCGCCGGCGGCGGCTACTTCAAGATCATCAACCAAGCGGCCCCCGACGCCCTGCGGGCGCTCGGCTACCGCGAGGCCGAAATCGCCGAGATCGAGGCCTACGCCGTCGGCCACGGCTCGATGGGTCAAGCCCCGGCGATCAACCCCGGCAGCCTGCGCGCCAAGGGCTTCACCGATGAGAAGATCGCGGCGGTGGAAGCGGGTCTGAAGTCGGCCTTCGACATCAAGTTCGTGTTCAACCGCTGGACGCTCGGCGACGACTTCTTGAAGGACACCCTCAAGGTGCCCGCCGAGAAGCTGGCCGACCCCACTTTCGAACTCCTCCCGTTCCTCGGCTTCACCAAGAAGGAGATCGAAGCCGCCAACACCCATGTCTGCGGGGCGATGACGCTGGAGGGCGCGCCGCATCTCAAGCATGAGCACTACGCGGTGTTCGATTGCGCCAACCCGTGCGGCCGCACCGGCAAGCGCTACCTCTCGGTCGAGAGCCACATCCGCATGATGGCGGCGGCGCAGCCCTTCATCTCGGGGGCGATCTCCAAGACCATCAACATGCCCAACGACGCCACGGTCGAGGATTGCAAGGCGGCCTACCTGCTGTCCTGGCGCCTCGCGCTGAAGGCCAACGCCCTCTACCGCGACGGCTCCAAGCTGTCGCAGCCCCTCAACGCCGCGCTGATCGCGGACGACGAGGACGAGGCGGAGGACGCGCTCGAGGCGATCATCCAGGCGCCGGCCGCGGCCAAGGCGGCGGCGGCGGCGGAGAAGATCGTCGAGCGGGTGATCGAGCGCGTGGAACGCATTCGGTCGCGTGAAAAGATGCCGGACCGCCGCAAGGGCTACACCCAGAAGGCGGTGGTGGGCGGACACAAGGTCTATCTGCGCACCGGCGAGTACGACGACGGGCGGCTCGGCGAGATCTTCATCGACATGCACAAGGAAGGCGCCACCTTCCGCAGCCTGATGAACAACTTCGCCATCGCGATCTCTCTCGGCCTCCAGTACGGCGTGCCGCTGGAGGAATACGTCGAGGCCTTCACCTTTACCCGCTTCGAGCCGGCGGGCTTCGTGCAGGGCAACGACGCGATCAAGAACGCGACCTCGCTGCTCGACTACGTGTTCCGCGAACTGGCGGTGTCCTATCTCGGTCGGACCGATCTCGCCCACGTCAACCCGTCCGAGATCGGCGGCACGGTGCTCGGCGGCGGCGAAGGCGACACCACCCGCGAATCCGGCAAGCCGACACCGGCGGCCTCGGCGATCGTTTCCCGCGGTCTGCTGCGGGGGTCGGCCGACCGGCTCACCCTGATCCAGGGCGGTCCGGGGGGCGCCACGACGGGCGTCGGCGCAGCGGCGACGGGCCAGTCGGCGCCTGCGGGCGGGACGGTCCATGCCGTGCGCGGCGCCACCGCCCTGAAGGCGGAGCCGCAGAGCGTCGGCAGCATCGAGACGCTGCCCTTCGCCAAGCCGGAATCGAAGGCGGAACGCAGCGTCGCGGATCGACGGGCCGAGGCGAAGATGAAGGGCTATGTCGGCGAGGCCTGCCCGGAATGCGCGAACTTCACGTTGGTCCGCAACGGCACCTGCCTGAAGTGCGACACCTGCGGGTCCACAACAGGGTGCTCGTGATTATTCCGTAGACACGATGTTGTGAGAGAACCCGAGGTTTGTCAGTTTTCACGGGAAGTGTGTCAGCTACGGGAAGTGAAGGGTGTCCGCGGCGACCATAGCCAGGCAGGTCTCCCAACCCTGACGGCTAGAACCTGCGGCAACCACAAGAGCCGCAGGTTCCAAAATTAGGGCCCATCGCGCATTTGACGCTCTGAGCATGCATTAATCCAGCGGGACACATAAATTTCCGCCCGCTTTCCGCGCATCTGCAAGTATTTAATCCAAAATCCAAGGTCGCCCATTTAGGGCGACCTTGAAAACAACAAAGAACAAACCGTGAAAGCTTGGCTATAGAGCCGCACGCAGTAGGAGGCGAAAAGTCCCATCGTCCTCGCACTCCGACAAGCGAGCATTAAGGCTAATTATAAACCCTAAGGAGAAGAAAGTGGAAACACCGAAAGGTATTCACTGCATCCGCCAGCTACCCGACAATGATTTGAGTCAGCTGTGGGACTCGATCATCATCGACCCCGAGACGAAACGACAGCTGCACGCTCAGGCCGTTCTAAATTTCACGGTTAGGAGGAAGATCTCGCGCACAGTTCTTCCCCTGCACGGCATCATTCTTCTAGTTGGACAACCGGGTACTGGGAAGACGTCGCTGGCGAGAGGGCTGGCCAACCGCGTCGCCCAGTCTTTCGGAGGCGCCAAGATCAAGCTGCTTGAGGTCGACCCGCACGTGCTCGGCAGCTCGGCTATGGGCAAAACGCAGAAGGCCGTCTCCGAACTTTTCTCGCAAACCATCGCAGAAGCCGCGATGGCAGGTCCGATCATCGTCCTGTTGGATGAGGTCGAGACCCTTGCAACCGATCGCACCAAGCTCAGTCTGGACGCGAATCCGGTCGACATCCACCGTGCGACCGATGCTGTGCTCACCCAGCTTGACGACCTAGCGGAGAGATACCCGGACATCCTCTTCGTTGCCACAAGCAACTTTCCGGATGCGGTTGACGCCGCCTTCTCGTCCCGGTGCGACCTCATCTTAGAGGTGCCTCTACCGAACGCTGACGCTTGCAAGCAAATCCTAAAGGACTGTCTCACGCGGATCGGCGCGGCTTACCCGACCATCGGCTCAATTGCCGCCTCTCCGCTCTTCTCCCGATGCGCTGCGGAATGCGTCGGATTGGACGGTCGCGCCATTCGAAAGACGGTCGCCAATGCCATGGCTGCCACCGTTGAGACAGCGGCAAACCCGAACTTGATGTCAGCGGACATGCTGCTCGAAGCCCTCAAGGCAGCCAAGGCTAACCGCAGAAAGGGAGGCGCTCGATGAGTTCGGTGGTGAGACGCACCATCCGCAGCACTCCCTACCGCGACGCCCGGGAAACATGGGAACTGATCATCACAATCCTGACCGCCGGCGGGGCTCCGGAAGCCAGGACCGAGATGAGTTCCGTGACAGGTATCGTCGCGAGCATCATCGCGGATCATTGCCCACAGAACGCTCCGATCATTGCGACGTGCGAGGGGCCCAGGACGCGGTTCTACTGCCTGTACGACGACGATGCCCTGGAGGCCGATACCTACAACGAATCTGGCCTGTCGCACGATGCGACGAAGGGTGATTGGAGGGTCTCGATCCCTTGTCAGGACGAAGATCTGACCTGGGTCCAGGCAGCCCTCAAGGAGAAGACCTCCCGGATCACCGCCCGGAACGAGGCCGATGATGTAACGCCTGAAAAGTCCGAGAAGGCTGAGGCAAGCGAGGGTTTGGTCCTGAACCTGAAAGGTCTCCTCGGATGACGACATCGGTCACTGTCAACACCTACACGAATTCTGTCACCTACGTCGCCGACAACATTCAAAGGACCCTCAAGGATATTATCCGTCTGAGCGGTCTCAATCCGCAAAACTTCATCAACAACTGGGAGTTAAACAACCGTGGCTTACGAACTTGGCTCGAAACCAAAGATCTGGAAACAGTTGTCCTAGAAATCTACAATCCGATTTCTGGAGCGCTGATTATACGATGGGACATCGACATCGTCTACGGCTGGTCGAGCGGTGAAGGCAACTTCTGGACTGATACAGAACAGCTGAAATACGCGATCCGAAAGGCCGGCGTAGCGCCCGAGAACGCAAGCTACAGCCTGATTCTCAGGTGCAAGCCGAACCGCCCCAACGTCGACGGGTGGTCGTCGTGCAGCATGCGATCAACGGACGGGATGGTTCGCCAAAGTCTAGGCTCCACCGTCGAGCATTACGGATTAGGTGCAAACAGTGCATATTGGAGAAGGATCTGATGCTCAGCGTAGACGAAGCGTTTCGAAAATTCAAAAGCCGGCTTGAATTGAACGATAAGGAGCAAGCCAACGCATCAGCCCGCCAGAAGGAGGTCCGCGAATACATCGAAACCAAGTTCAAGATTGACCGCAGCTTTCTGACAGGCTCCTACGCGCGCTGGACGAAGACCAAGCCGCTCAAGGATGTCGACATCTTCTTTGTCTTAAAGACATCGGAGAAGCACTACCGAGACAAGGCGCCGGCGGTCATACTTGATGATTTCCACTCCGCATTGGTCGAGAAGTACGGCAGCAGCAACGCAAAACGGCAAAATCGCTCAATCAACGTAGACTTCGGCGTAAAGGCCGATGCAGATGATAACACCGACTACCGAGTAATCAGCCTCGACGTCGTCCCCGCTTTCGACAAGAATAATGACTTTGAGATACCCGACGACACGCTTGGAAGGTGGATCGGCACCAATCCGCAGACTCACGCAAAGAAAGCCGTGGAAGCGCATCAAGCCTTTGACTGTGAATGGAAGGGCTTGGTCCGGATGATTAAATACTGGAACAACAATCCCAGGCATGGTGAGAAGCCGGTGAAGCCCTCCTTCTTACTGGAGGTCATGAGCCTGCAGTGCCTTCACGTCCCGTGGGGCGGCAATTTCGATAGAGAGATCCAGGGATTGTTTTCGACCCTGGCAGACCGGATCCATGAGACGTGGCCGGACCCCGCGGGCCTCGGGCCTCCGATCAGCGACGGCATGGATACCACTCGCAAGGATAGGGCAGCGAAACTTCTCCACGAGGCGAGCCGAGAAGCCAGTTCGGCAATCCACCTAACACGGCGGGGTCAGAATGGTGAGGCCCTCAAGGCTTGGCGAGCATTATTTGGACCGAAGTTCCCGCTGTCCTGAAACAAGGCGGCACACTGATCCTTTAGCCCTCAATCAAGGAGTAGCCCATGAGCGGGTGGTCTTTGCCTGTGTTATTGGCAGGCCTGCACGACGACATTCAAGGCAGGCTGGAGCGTGCTCGAAAGCTCTACGGTCATCCTGTCGCGAAAGGTGAGGCTAGCGAAACCGTCTGGCTTGAGCTGCTCAAGTACCTGCCTTCCCGCTACCAATCCGACACTGCGTTTGTTGTCGATAGCGACGGAAACTTCAGCGAGCAAATCGACATTGTCATTTTCGATCGCCAGTACACACCCTTTATCCTGAAGCAGGATGGTCACGCCATTATACCCGCTGAAAGCGTCTACGCAGTCTTCGAGGCGAAGCAGGCTATCGACGCAGGTCAAGTGGCATACGCACAAGGCAAGATCGCCAGTGTACGGAAACTTCAACGGACAAGCTTGCCTATTCCGCATGCGGGTGGAACGTATCCTCCGAAGCCGCCTCATCACATCCTGGGCGGTCTTCTCACATTTGACAGCACCTGGACTCCAGCTATGGGCGATCCACTAACCCAAGCATTGTCTAAGAACAATACCGAAAACCGGCTGGATCTAGGGTGCATCGCAGCCCATGGCCATTTCTCACGGGATGACGGTAGCGGCAGCTATGATTTGACCTCAGAGGGAAGGCCTGCCACGGCATTTCTGTTTGAGCTAATCGCGCGACTGCAAAGCACGGCAACTGTTCCAATGATCGATATTCGAGCATACGCAAGATGGCTTAATGATCCACGTTGAGGCGGTCATTGTCCCCATCTTCAATTCAGCGAAAAAAGGTATTCAGCATGTGGATTTTGGTTCCAGATCCAGTTGATGGGAAAGAGGCGTGGGTAGGAAAGATCAAAACGCCTAACAAACCTGGGTCTATTTTTGAATTTGAGCTCGTAAGGTCTGTAGATCACGCAGATGCGCTTAGAGAGGAACCATTCGATCAGGAGCATGTAATTGCTCTGCTAGACCATCAGCAAATATCCACTTTGATCAAGCCCATATGGAGCAACGTATCTCCCGGAAAAATGGGAGCAGGGTATGATTTTCAAAGAACTATAATAAAAGGTAAGTTTAACTCCCTGTTGCGCGGACTTCCAATTGAGGATGGAGATAAACGTGAGTTCAAAGGCATCTCATTTGACGCCAGTTCATTTGGGACCTGGTTTCGACGCATACCATTCCAGGTCAAGCATGACTACGAGTCCATGCGGTCTGAAATAAAGCTTAGCCCTCCAGAGAAAATTGAAATAGAAATAGCTGATTTCGGAATAATTACTATCAACTCGACCTCCAACATTACTAAGGAGGAAAACTCAGCACATATAATCCCCGTGGCAAATTTCAGAGTTGAATTTCATGAAAATAAGTCCTTGAACGAGGTAGTTTCGTACTGCACGCGACTGAACTCTCTCTTTGGCTTTTTAATCGGCTGCCCAATGAAGCCGCCTATTTATAAGACCTGGACTTCAAGAACATACAATTCAAATGGTATTTTACGCCACCACGAAGGGACCCTTGAAATCGGGGGCACAAAGTGGATCAACAAGATGCACTTGCGCCCGATGGACTGTATTCATGTCGACGGTTGGGGCGGCGCCGATCTTAAGACAGTGCTTGAAAAATTTTTATCAGATTCAGATGGCTTTATGAACAGATTTTATGCCATCGAGCATAGCAGATTTTTCACAAGAGACCTGAACTCGCGATTTGCTGTCCTGATGCCAGCCTTCGAGGAATTCGTAAAGCGTCGTTTTGCTTCGAAAGAGGAGGTCGAATTTGCTCAGCAAGAGAAAGAATTTTTTGGCTGGGTCGAACTCTCGAAGAACGATGCCTTGATTCAGTTCAGCAAAAAACACATTCAGGTAGTTAAACGCAAATCAGCTTCTCTGCCGATGCTCATAGAACGTTCAATTGAGGAGCTCAATGGCCTTGGGTTTTGTTTCCCGACCTCTTTGGCGAAGAGCATAAACAACCGTCGTGGTGCAGTTTTTCACTCTGTGCCGCAAATGAATAAACATGATATATACAAATATTATTCAGAGGTTAGAGCCTTAAACGGCTTGTTGACTCTGCACACTCTTGGCGACCTCGGCATTGAGGTATCGTACTTAGCGCAGCACCATCAAGCTCTGAGCCACTTCAATGAATATTTACATAAAAGAACACCGCTTGCTAGCCAGACAGCGCAGAGTTCCCCTTGCTTCAGCGGCGCCAATAATGCCGCCCTCATGAAGCATGAGGACTGGTATGGGCCTTTGTAGGTCTAGCTGCGTCGGCAAGGCGGCTATACGGCTGGTGTACCGGGACGACCCGCTTTGGCCTGCTCGTGACCGACGACCTCATGCGTGGCATCAGTTCAAGTGTCAGCGTCGATCTGATATGCATCGTCCGGGGGCCGTCCCCGAGATTGGCTGATTCAGCCGCGAGCTCGGCGCCTTGCTGATGAGGGCCCTGGAAGCCTGCAACTGCTGCTCCAACGCGCGGCGCCGTCGTCCACGCCACCGCTAGCTTCGCGCCGAAGCGGGATTGTGCGATGCAGTTCGAGAGGCGCTCGCCCCACTAAACGACGCAATCCGACGAACCTCCCGCCATCATGGCTGCCGGACCCCGCTTCCCCGTTTGTGTCACCGAATCTTCCAGGATGAGTGCGAAGCCGTGAGCAAGATGCCCATCGACGATGCCCTGCAACTCGTCAGACAGGACGTGAGCGCCTTGTTGGCTGTTCCCCCTGTTCTGCTGGGCGCGGCAAAGCCGCCGAACACCAATGGCGTTTACATGCTCCTCGTCGGCGAGACTGTGAAGTACGTGGGCGAGGCGAAAGGATCGAAAGGACTGAAAGACAGGCTATTAAGCAAGCATATTTCCGGCGACGACAGTCATGCGATCCAGCGCGCCTTCTCGACTGAGTTCCCAGATCGGACCTTGAGACGCGACCACATCAAGCAGACCGTATCCGCGAGGTGGATCGCAATCGAAGACGACAGCCGCATTTCCGCGGTCGAGCAGGTTCTGATCTGGCTCTACGATCCCGAGTGGAACGAGAGGGAGCGCAGGTTCCGTCAGAAGACCTCTTGAGATCGACGAGGCTTCACGAACTAGGCATGGTTCCCCTTCTTAGTGATAGCCAAATCGACGACTTCGACTACTACCATTCCAAGGACGCCAACGTCGAAGATACGGCCGCGGCGCGATCCAATTTGGTCGCGCTGCGGCCACCCTCACATACGCGTTTATCCAAGGGAACGAGGAGAGCTCGGTACCACTCGTTTTGTTTCGGCATCATCCCCATGTAAGAACAGAAACGGAACGAAAGTGATTGCGGATCTGCCCTTCCCAGGTCCGGGATGGGTAGATTCGCCAGCTAGCCCTAGCACGTTCGTGCCGTCATGATCCCGTGGCGCTTCAACGGCGTGGGCGGTCGCGACGGCTTCCGGCATGCGTGTGTGATCGGAACCTCGCAGACATGCAACTCAGGATCCTTATCGCGGCGGCCATCTACCTGGGGTCCTACCTTCCCCTGAGCCTGATCCTGCTCGCGCAGGACATCGACCTGGAGTCAGTGAAACGCGGGATCTGCCCGGTTTGGTCGATAATCACCCTCTCCTGCGCGAGCCCGTTCAAGAATCCTTTTTGGTCCCTTGGCGCCGTCGCCGTCTGCGCGATGGGCATGGCCGCCACCTTCGTCGCCCTTCGCGCCCTGCGGACCACGCAGCGGGTGAAGGTGATAGAAAGCAAGCATATACCTGCTGACCTGATCAACTACGTGATCCCGTACGTCGTCTCGTTCATCAGCCTGGACTTCGAACAGGGGGCCAAGCTTATCGGGTTCGCGGTGTTCTTAAGCTGGATCTTTTGGATCACGTACAGGTCCGGTCAGATCGTGCTCAACCCCGTCCTCGCGGCATTCGGTTGGAAGCTGTTCGAGGTGAAGTATGTCCATCACGGAGCGACAGCGATTTTCGTGGGTCGCATGCTGTCCAAGGTCGATATCGAGCCTGACCGCACCTACCTTCAGGGTCACCTCCAGGACGTTATGGTCGTCCGGGGGAATAAGGGGGACGCTAGCCGATGATTACGCTTCCGGACCTGAAGGGTTTTGATCTTACGGGTGCGGACGTCACGGTATGGGTGTTCAAGACCTCGCCCGGCCAAGACGGTCGGCCGAGGTTCACGGGGCGATGGGTCGGCATCACCGAGAACCTCTCTGCCAGGCTCAAGGAGGCGGTCGGCAGCGCGCTCGGCGAGATCACGGAGACGATCGAGTACGACGTATTGGTGCAGAACAATGAGGGCAGCGCCCTCACGATTCAGACTGACGAGACATACGTGCACCTGATCGCTGCCGAGGTGGCGAACGACACGCCCGGGCGTAAGGCCCGCAGCGTCAAAGACTTGGCCAACAGCAAGTTCTGCGTCATCAAGTTCGTCAGGGACGAGAAGACCATGCTCGCCGTGAGCAAGAACGACACGAGTTGGTCGACGCGGAGGACCACGGGCTTCATTCGGGCGGTCTACTCCGACGATGAGCTGGGTGTAGAGGAGGCCCCCGTCTTCACCATCCGCCCCAACTTCGATTTCTTCGTGCTCGACGAACGCATTTTCATCAGGAGCAAACCGAATTTTGAGTCGGTGCTAGTGTACAAGGCAGGCCACGAGCATGCGTTCTCGACCCTCAAGCAGGAGGCTCAGTTCGTTGCGCTGTTTTCGGATCTTGGTCCGCTCGACGAGTTCGTTGGATCCAACAAGATCCACCTTCGTCGTGCCATCGCGATACAGACAAAGGGTCATTACAAGGACGCCAGCTTCATAGCGCGCCTGGTAGCCGAGCATAAGAACATGAGCCTCGACATCGCCTTCGATGATCAAGGGCGGATCGTTCCCACCGCAGAGACCTGCCGCCACATCTTTCAGGCCCTTCTGAATCACCGGTTAGAATCCAGGCTCGACTCGAAGTTTTACGACGTACCAAGCACTGAGCCCGTCGCTTAATCGCCATGGCGGCTACGGGCTGGCGAACGCCATTTAGCGGTGGACGGGGGCAGTGCACCCCGCTTCCGACACTTGCCGGGAACCTTCGTCTAGGCGATCGTCTCTCCCCCTTTGAGAGATCCCTCAACATGAAACGCTTGGCACCGCATCCGTCCGATTGATCCCGGAGTGCTGCGCCGCGTGCCGAGCCTCCGCACGAGCGAGAGGCTCTCATGTCTAGGACCTTTTTCACAGCAGACTCCCACTTTGGCCATGCTCAGCTAGTCACGGGGGGCATGAGCACATGCCGCCCGTTCGCCTCCATCGAGGAGCACGACGAGACGCTGATTGCCGCATGGAATTCCGTCGTGCGGCCCGGCGACGAGGTCTGGCACCTGGGCGACTTCGCGTTCCGGTGCACTCAGGACCATGCCTTTCGGTGCTTCGACCGCCTCCACGGGCGCAAGAGGCTGATCCGGGGCAACCACGACGTGGTGGCCGAGCGCCTTCCCTGGTACGGACCGATCCTTGACGTGGCGCATGTCCACGCCCGCGGGCCGGACGGGGTATCGCGAGGCATCTGGCTTAGCCATTACGCCCATCGGGTCTGGTATCGGATGTACCGGGGCGACCTGCACCTCTACGGGCATTCCCACGGCACCCTGCCCGATGCGCCCGAGGGCACGAGCACCGACGTCGGGGTGGACCGATGGAACTGGCGCCCCGTGACCTTAGAAGAGATCCTGGCACGGCTCGACGTCCTAGCAGCGGGAGGGGAGCCATGACTGGACCCGCTCCCAGCGGACAGCGTCTATGGACCTTCAGCGACCTGCACCAGGAGCGGCCCGAGAATGCCTGGGATCCGGCCGCCGGCCGGCCGGCAGCCGGCTTCGACGTTGCCGTTGTCGCCGGCGACGTGCACGTGCCGCTGATCCGGTCCCTGGAGTGGCTGGCCGAGCGCCTGCCGGGCGTGCCGGTCGTCTACGTGCCGGGCAACCACGACTTCTGGTGGGACCGCGGCGAAGAGCGCTACACGATCCAGGGCCAACTTGAACGCGGAAGGGAGCGTGCCGCTGCGCTCGGTATCCACTTACTGCACGACGATGTGGCCGTGATCGGCGGCACGAGGTTCCTGGGAGGCACGCTATGGACGGACTTCCGGTTGGGCAGCTTCGGGATCACACACGCCTTCCGGTCCGCCCAGGGCCGTTTCGGCATGATGGACTACCGACGCATTAGGACGGGACCTCGTTCGCGGGATAGGATCGAGCCCGGCGAGGTGCTGGCGATGCACAGTGCGACGCGCGCCTTCCTCGACGCCGAGCTCGCCCGACCCCATTGGGGTCCGACGGTCGTGGTGACCCACCACGCCCCCCATCGGAGCAGCCTGCCGAACCCGCACGCCGACCTCGCTTGGTGCTACGCCTCAGATTTGACCGAGCTGATCGAGGACCGGAAGCCGGATCTCTGGGTTCACGGGCACGTGCATCGGGCCGCCAACCACAGGGTCGGCCGCACGAGGTTGGCCTGCAATCCCCGTGGCCACATCGACGAAAGGTCGGGGTTCGTTCCGGATGAGGTCATCGTCCTTCAGACGGATCAAGGAAACCTCCCGACCTATTAAGCATGCCGGCGGATTGAATGTCGACAAATCAGGATCCGCAGCTGATCTAGATGATTCGAATTTATATCGGTGCGTCATGTACATCATTGGCAAAAGGCGACCAGCGTCGCAGCTCTTCCCGAATTGACGATCCTCTTGGCCTAACCGCTCCGTTTGAGCAGGTGTCCGGGAGGCTGATTTTAGAGGCTTCCCGATGTTGCTGAGTCCCTACCGTCCCTGCCCTCTTCAAAAACGTCTGGCCCGGCATGTCTGTCGGTCGAGCGTCCGCTCGGCCGCATCCCAGCCGTGGCGCGCCTTGCACCACTCCGACACCACCATTCGCAGCGTCTGACCTGCGCGCCCTCGGCGTCGGGCTGGCCTGCCATGGGGCCAGCCATGACGCACGACGAAACCACCGAGACCAACGCCACCGACTTCTTCGAGCTCCCTGACGATGAGGCGCCGTCCAAGCCGCCGCCGCGTCGGCAAACCGGCAAGCATTCCACGCCGAGGAAGGCCTTGCCGCTCATCCTGCTCCAGGATGCGCTGACGGGTGCCGAACTCAGGCGCGTCCGTGAGGCCCGCTCGCTCCTGCTCCTGGTGAAGGTGCCGTCGCCTGCTTGGGTCGAGTCTGTCCGGGATGCGCTGCGCGCGCTCGGATCCTGGCATGAGATCGAGGTCCGCGACGGGAGCACACGCTACAGGCGCAAGCCCGAGGACGTTGGGGAGGTCGCCGTCCGGATCGGCGACGGCCTGCGCGTTGCTGCCGTCTGCCACGACCCAGCCGCTCTGCTGCCGCCGAGCCTCATCGCGTGCGCTGACATCAGCGTGGCGCTCGGACCGCCGTCCGACCGTGTGATCCGCCGTGCCATCAAGGCGGTCACCGGCACAATGCCCCGTCGCGTGCCTCATCGCGCCGGCCTGGATTTCGCCGATCTGGTCGGTTGCATCCGTGTCGGCGACACCGCCGCCGCGGCTGTACGTCGCCTCAGCGAAGCATCCCAGGCACGTCTGGGCACACTGCTGGCCCTCTGGAGCGAGCCGGACCCGGCCGGACTGCCGATCATCGACACGGAAAGCGGGTCCGTCGCGGGACGCATGGCCGAGCCCGGCTACGCGATCATCCCGGCCCTGGCCGCCTGCGCGGTGGCGGGCGCACCGCTGCCGGCCGGTCTTCAGGATCCGGCCGCCGACGAGAACTACTATCCCGCCACACTCCACCTCCTGGCCTTGACGGCCGCCAACATGAGGTACCGGCCATGCCTCGGCCGCTGAACCCGCTGCGCGCCGCCGGGCCGGTCCTGCTCGCCGTCGTCGGAAGCCTCGGCTGGTCCGTGACCGCGGCGGCGCAGCCCGCCCCCGTGCGCACCGGCGTGCTCCAGCTCGACGAGCGCCGGGGCGCCGTGATCCTCGACACACCCCAGCTCTCCGGGAGCGCCGAGATCATCGACGAGAGCGCGCTGCGCTTCTACGCAGCCCAGCGCCAGGGCGAGCGCGTCCAGGCCGAGATCGCCCGGCTGCGCCGCCGCCACCCGAACTGGACCGTTCCCGCCGACCTCGACACCCTCAAGCCGAGCCCACCCGAGGAGGCTCCGATGTGGGATCTCTTCACGGCGGGTCGCTTCGACGAGCTGCGCACCGCCATCAGCGTGCGCCAATCGGCGGATCCCGGCTGGCAGCCCTCGGAGGATCTCGCGCGCAAGCTGAACCGGGGGACCCTGCGCAGCGCGGCCCGCGCGGCCGTCCGGGACGGCGCCTGGGAGGCCATCATCGCCCGGGTGAAGGCCTCCCAGGAGACCGTGCAGAATCTCGACATCGACATCGCCTGGACGTTGGCGGAAGCCTATGCCCGCACGGGCGACCTCGCCCAAGCCTCCACGGTCTACCGCACACTCCTCACGGAGCAGACCGATGCGGGCCTGCGTCTCGCGACGGTCCAGAAAGCCATGGCGGCGATGCCGATCGCGTCGGTCGAGCCGCTTCTGACCCTCGGCAGCCGCGGCGCGGACGGCGCCGACGAGTTCCGGGCGATCCGGCCTGACGTGACCCGGGCCCGCATGGTGGCGGTCCTGCACGGGGAGCCGGCGGGGCGGATCGAGCCCGCCGAACTCGCCGCGGTCGGCGAGCAGGCCCGCCGCCTCGGCAACCCGTCGCAGATCGCCCTGCTCGGCTGGTACGCCTATCACCGCCGCCAGTTCCGGGAGGCGCTGGACTGGTTCAAGCTGGCCCAGAGCAGGGGCGGCGACGCCGCCGTGGCGACGGGGCTGGCCCTGTCCCTGCGCGAGATGGGGCAGACCCGTGAGGCGGAGGATATCGTCTTCGCGTGGCGTGCCGCCTCCGTGACGAACCTCGCTCTCTACGTCGACATCATGGAACGCAGCCTGGGCGAGAGCTCGGGCGCGGCCGTGGAGCCCGAGCGGCTCGACCGCTTCGCCAAGGTCGTCCTCGCGACCGGCTCGGCGGAGGGCGCGCAGTCCTTGGGCTGGTACGCCTACAATGCTTGCCAGTTCGATGCCGCCGCCGACTGGTTCCAGCGGGCCGTGGGGTGGAAGCCGCGAGAATCCTCGGTTCTCGGCTACGCCCTCAGCCTCTCTCGCCTGAAGCGGACCCGCGAATATCTGGAGATCGTCAACCGCTACGACGGGCTGTTCCCGAAGGTGGTCGGGCTCGTCTTCGCCGAACCCGACCCCCAAGCGCGCGACACCGGCCCCTGCGGACCGGCTCCGGCAACGCCGCAGCCGGCGGCCGCCGCGCCCACCCGGATCAAGGTTCCCAGGCCGACCGCCACCGCGGCCGCGGTGGCGGTCCGGCCACTCCCCGTCCTGCGCGGCGAGTTCCCCATCGCCGTCGCCGCCGAGAACCCGCTGCGACAGGGCGAGGGCGGTGCCGCTCCGCCGCGTCCCCGCGAGGGCGAGTACCTGCGCGAGGTGCGCGACGCCCCGCCGCTCATCGCCCGGCGCGTCGTCGGCGTCGGGCCGATGCCCTACGAGCGCTACGGCTTCACCCTGCTGCCGGGCTGGAACGGGATGGTTCGGGCGAGCCTGCAGGCGGGTCCGCCGACGCCGGCGGTGGGAACCCTCGCGCAAGCCGAGACCGGCACAACGATCCAGGCCGGTTCGCCGCGGCCCGGCCAGTTCCGGGACGGGGAGCGGTTCGGCCCCTTCGATACGGCCGCGACTGGCCGCGGTGAACCGGGCATTGCAGGACGGGATCGATGATGGGACCGATGCTCTGCCTCGACCGGCCGCACCGCCCCACCGCACGCTCGCTGTTCCGGATCGGCGGCGTCCTGCTCGGCCTCACCCTGCTCGGCGCCTGCCAGAGCTCAACGGCGCGCCGGACGACGCCGCGCTTCGAGACCGCTTTCAGCGCGCTCGGAACGACCGGCAACCGGCCGCTCGTTTCGCTCCCGAACAGCGGCCCCGTGGCCTCCGTGACCGAGACGCAATCAAGCGCCGGCCTGAGGCAGCGCATCGTTTTCGCGGGCTCCCGCGGTCGGATTGATCTGACGGTGGCGTCGGGCCGCGTCTGGGACGACCCGGCCATGGCGAAGCCGAGCCGGACCGGCATCGCTGCCGAACTCGCGAGCCTCGAAGGCGGCAACGCCTACCGCATCGTGAGCCGGCCTGTGCACAACGCCTACGGCCCCCTGGGCGTGGCCCTGAGCGAACGCTGCGCCTACGCCTGGCAATGGATCGACGGCCTCGAGCGCGTCGAACTGGGTCGCAGCGCGCTGCGCGGACCGGTCTCGGTTTCTCTGCGCGTGCAGCATTGCCATCGGCAGCCGACCGGGGCCGAGGCGCTGTTGGCCGACCTCGTCCGGATGCGGCTCGGGCCGGCGTCGGATCCGGGCACGGGAATCCAGCGCCGACGCGTCGCGAGCCCGAAACCGAAGCAGACCGAACCGGCCGAGACGGCTGCCTCCGCGGTTCCGGCGAGCCCCCAGGCGGCCGCCACGTCGGTTGCGGTGAACGGCAGCCGCACCCTCGTGATGCTGCCGCAAGGGCCTGCAGCCCCGCAATACCTAGCGCAGCCCGCACCCGCCGCCGTTGGACCTGCCCTCCCAGCGGTTCCCCGGCCGGTTGCTGCGGGCAGCGCAACGGATCGCCCGCGCTTCCTCACCGACGCGGTGCCGCCATCTAGCCCCACTTCCGGGACTTCCTCCCCCAATCCGCAAAGCGCTCCGACCGAGTCTTCGGCCCGCTTCCCCACCGGACCCAGGCCACCTCAGGGCTGGTGATGTGTTCTGCGCTCACTTGTTGGATGCTTCGGGTGCGCCGGAATAGATCGGGCCGGCAGCGTCCTCAGCAGATGTCCGGACGGCATTCATCGCCCGCGCAAATATCGGTCTGACAGCAACCTACTTGGGACCCAGCGATGCCTCGATGAGACGACTCACCTCCTGCCAAGCCGGCGCCGGCGGCGTGACCAAGTCGAAGTGTCCGGCATCCGGGACGTTGATGAGCTGCGGCGCGCGTCCGGACCGGCCTCGCAAAGCGCGGGCATAGTCGTAGGCAACCCATGGCGGCGTGAGCCGGTCCAGAACGCCGCTGACCAGAAAGATCGGCACCCCTGCAGGCGGGAGGGCTGCGGGTGAGACCTCCGATAGCTTGTCGGCTGGAGCGAGCCGCTCGACAATGCCCGGGCCGCAGAGCACAGGGACGAACCGCGCGAACGTCGCAAGATCCCCTACCCCGCCCAGGCTGATCACAGCCCGCGGCACAAGCCGAGTTATGGCTCGAAGAGGGCTCGCGGCGGGAAGTGAGCCGCGCGAGGCTGCCCAGAGGGCGAGATGGCCACCCGCCGAATGCCCCACGAACACCACGCGCGAGAGGTCCAGGTGGTGGGCTCCCGCCTCTTCAGCGAGGCGGTCCAGAGCGGCGCCGACGTCTTGATAGGTTCCGGGATAGCCGCCACCGTCCTCGTTGGCACGCCGGTAGCCGATGCTCCACACGGCAACGCCGCGCCGCGTCAGGTCTGGGCCCAGGTGACGCATCTGCTCGCGCCCGGCGGTGGCAACACTCCAGCAACCGCCGTGGATGAGAACCGCGACTGGGTGTGGGCCAGAGCTGTCGGGTAGGAAGACGTCGATGCCTTGAGACGGGGCGTCACCGTAGGTGAGTTGCAGCGTCGGCGGAGGCCGCAACAGATCCCGAAAGACCGCGAGCTCCACCGGCTCGGCCGATGCCGGACCAATCGCGAGCACTGACAAAGTGAGGATTGCGCAACGCTTCATGCCAGCCTCCTTGCGCAGGAGTGATGCTCTGGATCGAGGCGATAAGTTGAGCCGTATCGTAGCAAGGCCGCTCCTCATCACGGCCCTGCCAAGCTCAGGCTAGTGGCGAATGCCACGCGTGACCCAGTACTGACGGGGAACGCAGATACCGAGCGGCGTCGAGAACTGAGCATGGAAGGCGATGAAGTCGCGGCGCAGATCGGCGCGCCGATCCTCGTCGAGGCTGGTCGCCAGGGATTTGGTCGGGCCGTAGCCGCCGGCGAACCGCTCCCAGGCTGCCTCGGCGGTCGGCTCGCGGTAGAACGAGACGCCCTTCTCGAAAGCTAACTCGAAGTCCCGACCCAGCAGCTCCTCAAGCCGCTCTGTGCGGCCCCACTCGAATGGCGAGGGCGGGGCCGAAGTGGGCGGCGGCGGCATGAAGGGCTTCATCACCATGAACATCCTGAACACATTGTCGTCCGACAGCCAGGTGGTGAGGCAAATCCGTCCGCCCTTGCGGCAGACCCGCGCCAACTCAGCGGCTGCGGCCTCAGGCCGGCTCGCGAACATCACGCCGCAGGTGGAAATGACGGCGTCGAACGCGCCATCGGCGAAAGGCAGATTCTCGGCGTCGCCCAGTTGGTAGAGGATGTCGAGGCCCTCGGTCCGCGCCTGCTCGGCGGCGAACGACAAGAGGTCGGCGCTGATGTCAGCCCCAGTCACCTGTGCACCCCGCCGCGCGACGACGCGCGAAGTCCAGCCTGTGCCGGTGGCGAGGTCGAGCACCCGCTCGCCCGGCTTCGGATCGAGCCGCAACACGCAGTGTTCGATACTGTCGGCGATGCCGCGACTGATCTCGTTGTACTGAGCTCCGCCGGAGTTCCAGATACTGGCAGACTTGGCGTTATGAGGTTGGATCTCGTAGCTCATGGTGCCTCCAACTCACACGGGGCCCCCAGATCAAGATGCAGCTTCTCGCATGCGGAAGTCCATCGTCATGTTCATCGCCGATCCGACTAACTCCGAGCAAGCCTCCGACATGAACCTCAGTGCTCCCGCAGCACATTCGGCAATCATCAGATGTCGGATGACCTTGCCCCTGGTCTGCCCTCATTCCGAAACTAGGATCCGTTGTCCAGGAGAGGGGCGATGAAGAAGAGCCGGTTCGGCTATCAGCGTCTGCTCATCCTGTTGCCGGGCGAGGGCCCCACGCTGAATCACAAGAAGCTCTTCCGGCTCGACCGGGAGGAGCGGTAATCGGTGCGCAGGCGCGGCGGCCTTGGGCGAATACTGGGCACGCAGGCTCCGGCCGCTGTGCCTCAGGAGCCGAACCAGGGACCCGTTCCGCGTCGGCGGGATCGGGCTCAGCCCGCTCCGGCGCTGACAGCGTCGACGGCGGGGCTTTCCAGGCTCGGCCCCGCAGGGCCGACATTGGCTTTCGAGCCGAACGCGTGTGCTGGTCCGCCGATCCGAGCGAAGGGCGAGGCCGTGCGGTCAGTCAGTCTGGTAAACCTGTCACGTAAATACAGGTATGTTCTCGCAGGGATCCGCTTGAGCAGGCGAGAGCGCCTCGCGAGCAGAAGCGTGAAGAAGGTGGGTGCGTTGTAGCGGATGTAGCGTGGAAGGTTCTCGAACCATTCCGCACTCAGGCGCGCATCCCGTTGCACGCGAGCGAGTGCGCGGTGGCGTCGAAGCTCGAACACGTCCAGGGCGCGGGCAAGACTGTCGTGCTCGCTCAAGGCCGAGGCGAGCGCGATCGCGTCGTCGATGGCTAGACGCGTTCCCGAACCGATCGTGAAATGGGTCGTATGTGCGGCATCGCCGATCAGCACCAAGTTGTCCGCGTGCCACGATCGGTTGACCAAGGTACGGAAGCTCGACCATGCCAGCCTGTTGTCATGGCTGTCGCGGCTGATCAGTTCGTGGCCGTCGAGATGCTTGGCGAATATGCTTTCCAGCACTCGCAACTCGGCATCCGCGACCATCGTGCCAAGACCGAGCGCATTCCACGTCTCCGGCGCACATTCCACGATGAATGTACTGGCTCCCTCCTTGAAGGAGTAGGCGTGAAACCAGACCCATCCGGCGTGGGTCGGAACGAATCCGAAAGTGAAGGAGGAAAACTGCCGTGTCGTCGCGAGCCAGATGTATTTGTTGCGACCGGCTTCGATCCGCGGTCGGAATTGGTCCGCGTGATGCCGACGCAACTGACTCGCGACGCCGTCCGCCGCCACGATGAGGTCGGCGTCGGCGACCTGACTCGGCTCGCAAATCTCGCTCTCGAACCGAATGTCGACCCCTAGCGCGAGCGCCCGCTCGATCAGGATCTGCAGGAGGCGACGACGACATATGCCGTAGCCCCCGCCTCCGTAGTGAAGCGGCGGTTGTCCCTCGACATCGACCACTTGCCCGGACCAAGGAACCGCCTGATCCGCGATCGCCCGCGCGCTGTCCGGATCGTTGGTCCGCAGGGTGGCAAGAAGATCGTCCCAGAAGACGACGCCCCACCCATGTGTTGTTCCAGCCGGGTTTCGCTCGTGGACAACGATCTCATGGTTCGGGTTGCGCCGCTTCATCACGATCGCGAAATACAATCCGGCAGGCCCCGCACCGACACATGAGATCTTCATCAAAACGCTCCATCCAGCCTTATGCTTCAGGCATCATGACGCGAAGCACTGCCGGCATGCCATTATTACATGCGAAATCATGCCATTGAGATTGCGACAGCAGTCTTCACTCCTGCATACAGCAAGGACATCGGCGGTTCTTGGAGGATGCAGGAATACGGACGATCATCCTGCGTGATAGTGCAGTCGCGGCAGCACGACGAAAGCCGGCGATGAGAGCTTGGGATGAGCCACCAATGAGTGCAACTTCGATTGTGGATGGTGGTCGTAACCCTAAGGAGCCACGCTCGGCCTCTTCGTCGTCCCGGACGGGTCCCATCCTTCCGCAGGCAGCTTGGGCGCGGGAGCCGGCCGACGACTGCACCTGCGTTCCTTGATCGATGCGCGCCCTGGACCGGGCCGACGGTGGATATGGCACCAAAGCTTGCCTGAACGGCCGGCGGGCATTGCCCGAAGGCTGGCGCGGCGATTCAGGCACCGTCAGCCGAGGCTGGTCCCGGCTCCTCCCTGTCCTGTCGGATCAAGCGCATTACCGACGGACGATGTAGTGTTTCCTAGACAGATGTCGCGGCTCGGCGGGCTCGATGTACGGGCATACGCTCTCGCCTGACGTGCCCCAGAGCGATGCGTTGTCCTCTGGCAAGGAGACGACCTTATGAAAGCTCTCTTGATTTCTTCTGCGGCCTTCGCCGCCTTCATCGTGACCAACGTGGCGGCCGACGCTCGTGGATTTCGTGGCGGCGGTGGCGGCTTCCGTGGCGGCGGCTTCGCCGGTGGCGGCTTCCGCGGCGGTGGATTCGGTGGCGGTGGTTTCCGAGGTGCCGCGCTGGGTGGAGGGATGCGGGGTGGCATCAGTCGCCCGGGTGGACCGACCTGGGGTGGAGCACGACCCGGCTGGAACGGCCGGACCTGGGGTGGGGCGCGACCCGGCTGGGGTGGGGGCAGACCTATCGCTGGCCGGCCCGGCTACGGCTACGGCCGCTATGGCTATCGTGGTTATGGGTGGGGTGGCTATCCCTACGGCTACGGTCTGGCCGCGGCCGGGCTCGGAGCAGCCGCAGCCGCTGGCTACTACGGGAGCACCTACGGCGGTTGTGGGCCATATGCGTATTACGACTCATACACCGGCGTCTGCCAGCCCTACTGACAAGCATCACGACCCTTTCCGTGCCTGAAGGGTCGTACAAACCTCTGCCCGCATCCAGATGCAGGGAAACCACACGCTATGATCACGAAGATTGCATCTTCCCTCATTGTTGCGGCTTGCCTGACCTCGGCTGCTCTTGCTCAGTCGGATGGTTACGTTCGCGAGCCCACAGCGCTCATCCACGGCAATTACTGCGGCGCGGGCAACAACGCGCCGCTGCCACCCGTTGATGCGCTTGATCTCGCTTGCGCTCGGCACGACGCCTGTACGCCGAGCGGGCGCTTGCCCTCACGAGCCTGTAACGTGCGGTTCCAGCGCGAGACCGAATTCATCTCGCGCGACCCACGCCAGCCGGACGATCTGCGAGCGCTGGCAGGCTTCATCTCCGCCGGCGCCGCCCTTATGCCGTTCGATCCGAGCGCTCCTGTCGGGGTGACGCGGGTGCCGGCTGCGAATCGATATGGATTGCATCCGCCCGGTTCATACCGTCCGGCCGCCTACGCATACTAGGCTCGGGCCACGACGGTTCGCCGTTGGCGTCGGCGAGGCGGCCGGCAGCAAGGAACCGACTGCCGATCGGCGTCATCGCGTGATGGCACCGATCTTCGTCAAAGACCCAGCCGTGCAACCTCGATGAGAACATCCTCGAGGTAGGCCCTGAGACGGCCGATGCCGGAGGCGCTCGGCCCGACGATGCTGAAACCGATCAGTTCCTTGCGGGCATGCACCCTGCGGAGCAGGGCCTCGGCTTTCGCTGCGATCTCGCGCTCCGTCGGCGCGCGCAGAATGCACCCGGTCTGATGGGTCGTGATCCGAATCTCGAAGAGGGGTGTCTCCGTCATGGCTGGATGATGAGACAGCAATTCTAAGGCGAAATCTTGTCCGCTAGATCGAGATCGATATTCGCACAAGTTAATTGCGCAATCAATGCTTCGTACCTGCGACCTCGGCTTGAGATCTACATCAACGGGATTAGAGATCTACCGAAAGGCGGCGGGCGCGTCCCGAGCCTTGTCCGGCCGATGCGGATTGCCCAGGCACGGCCTCGCATAGGCGGCCCAATCGTTCCCCGCCCCGAGCGGGTGAGGCTGTGTGCGGTCTTCCTCCACCTCGGCCCCGGACGGTTCAATGCCTTCAGGCCATGGGCGTCGCGCCCGAGCAGCGCCGGAAGGCCTGTGTGAAAGCCGAGGGCTCGGCGACGTCCAACACCCCAGAAATGGAGCGAGCGCTGCCGTCGTCACCACGCCTCGTCCCGCTCTCCAAGCCGCGAGGTTCGCGGACGGGGCCATCATCCGAATGCAGACCCTCGGGATGCAGCGCCGACATGAGCGGAGGATGGACCGACACGAACGGCGCATGGATCGGCGGGTAAATCGCCAGGACCGGCGGATGGATCGATTCGATCGGCGGATGGAACGGTGAAACGGAACGCGTGCGCGGGCCCGCGACGTCATCCAGACAAGGCAGCGCGCGGACGCCGCCGCATCCCGTCGCTCGCGCGTCGCGGGATCGTAAGGCGAAGCAGGGCTGTCCCGTCCGATCAAGCGGGGCGTACGGGAGCCGCCGATAGTGATCCCGGCAGCGCCTTCCGTGACGGTGCGGCCCCGGCGGCGCGCCCCATCCGGTCGCGCGGCTCCGCGAGCGCTCCTGAAGCGCCCCTGGAGCGTCCCTGGCGCAGCTCGGCTCCCTGATCGAACAGGAGGAGGCTCCGTGACGAGTGCGGCGATCGAGCGGCCTCCTTTTGCAGCCGCGGCCGGGCCGGGCCAGCACGAGATGTCCGAGCGCCTCGTCGCCACCGCGCGCACAGGCCCCTCTCCGGGTCGCGGCGGTTCATCCCTGCGACGAGGCCGTGCCCGGAATCGTCATCCCGGCCTTGGCCGTCGAAGCCGACCGCGCGGCGCTGCACGTCGTCCCGGTCCCGCCGCCCGCGCGATCGCCTCCCTGTCCCCCGCTTCGTCCGCGGCCTCCCGGCACGCGGCGCGCGCCCTGCCGGGGGGCTAGGCGATGCGTCCGGCGCTGCTCGTCATCAACGCCGGCTCGTCGAGCCTGAAGTTCCAGGTCTTTGAAACCTGCGAGAACGGGCTCGCGCGAGACGAGGACCGGCTAGGGCGGGTCTTCCGCGGGCTGTTCGAGGGCCTGGGCGGAAGCCCGCACTTGGTGATCCGTGACCGCGACGGCCTGATCGTCGCCGAGGATCGCCCGGCCGTGACGCGTGGGTGCTACGGGCACGAGGAGGCGCTTCTCACCGTGGCCGAGTGGCTGCGGAGCCATCGCGGCGGATACCGGCTCGCCGCCGTGGGCCACCGCGTCGTGCATGGGGGTCTCGCCCACGCGGCGCCCGTGCGGGTGGACGAGACGGTGCTCGACGCCCTGGAACGGCTGGTGCCGCTGGCGCCGCTGCACCAGCCGCACAACCTGGAGCCGATCCGCATCGTCCGGCAGCAATTCCCCGACCTGCCGCAGGTCGCCTGCTTCGACACCGCCTTCCACCGCGCGCAGCCGGAGATCGCGCAGCTCTTCGCGATCCCGGGGGAGATGACCCGGCAGGGCGTGCGCCGCTACGGCTTCCACGGCCTGTCCTACGCCTACATCGCGTCGGTGCTCGGCGACTATGCGCGCGAGCTCGCCGGGGGCCGCGTCGTCGTGGCCCATCTCGGCAGCGGGGCGAGTCTGTGCGCCCTCCGGGCGGTCGAAGCGTCGCGACGACGATGGGGTTCTCGGCCCTCGACGGCCTGCCCATGGGCACGCGCTGCGGCAGCCTCGATGCCGGCGTCGTCTTCTACATGCTGCGGGAGATGGGCCTCACCCCCGCGGAGGCCGAGCACATGCTCTACACCCGCTCGGGCCTGCTCGGGGTGTCCGGCCTGTCGAACGACATGCGCGCCTTGCGCGCCCAGGCAGGCTCGAACCAGGATGCCCGGACCGCGATCGATCTCTTCGTCTACCGCATCGGGCGGGAGCTGGGCTCCCTCGTCGCCGCCCTCGGGGGACTCGATGCCCTCGTGTTCACCGGCGGCATCGGCGAGAACGATGCGGCGACACGCGCCGAGGTCCTGCGCGCCGCCGCATGGGCCGGGTTCACCCTCGACGAGTCCGCCAATGCCGCGGGCGGTCCCCGCGTGACACGCGCTCCGGGTCCGAGCGCCTGGGTCATCCCGACCGACGAGGAGGCGATGGTCGCCCGCGGCACGCTCGCGGTGCTCGCCGCCATGCGCCAGCCGATGCTGTGAGGCCGATGCCGTGAAACGGAGCGACGACGATGGCGACGCCGAGCCCGCCCCCGGGCTCGGCCGTCGAGTTCTGGCGCGATCGCCTTCAGCCGGCCGGCTACGGCCTGCGCGCGACGATCATCGACGGGCCGCAGGGCGCATCCGATGAGCTCGCCTTCTTCACCTGGGAAGCGGCACGGGCCTCAGGAGCCCGATCCGCACAGGAGGTCTGCCATGGCAGTTCCCGAGACCGCGGAAGCCGGACGGCGCTTCGAGCCCTTCGCCCTCCTGTCGTTCCAGACCCGGATCGCCGAGGTCTACCAGAGCCGCCTCGCCGCGGCGTTCGACGGCTACATCGCCGCCACGGAGGCTGCCAACCGCGCCTGGATTGACGCGACCAAGCCTCTCACACCCGCCCAGGCCTGGGGCGAGGCGACCGGCTACTGGACCGATTTCGCCCAGCGCTCGCTCCTGTTGTGGGACACGCTCCGGCGGCGCGGCAACGACTGGCTCGCGCACGAGGCAGCGGGCAAGCCGCCGCTCATCGCCTTCGATTACGAGATCGTGGCCGATGCACGCCGCTACGCGCGCCCGGCGAACTACGCGCTCGTCCGCATCGTCGCGCCGTCGGGCGTGGCGGCCGATCCCGACAAGCGCCCCTACGTGATCATCGACCCCCGCGCCGGGCACGAACCCGGAATCGGCGGCTTCAAGACGGATTCCGAGGTCGGCGTCGCGCTGCGCGCAGGCCATCCGGTTTACATGGTGATCTTCTTCCCCGAGCCGGTCCCGGGCCAGACCCTCGCCGACGTGACCTTGGCCGAGGCCGAATTCCTGCGCGTCGTGCGCGCCCGCCACCCGACGCGCGGCAAGCCCGTGATCGTCGGCAATTGCCAGGGCGGATGGGCCGCCATCATGATGGGCGCACTTGAGCCCGACGGCGCCGGCCCCATCGTGATGAACGGCGCACCGATGTCGTACTGGGCCGGCAACGATGCCGAGAACCCGATGCGCTACGCCGGCGGCATGCTCGGCGGCAGCTGGACGGCGCTTCTGGCGAGCGATCTCGGAGGAGGACGGTTCGACGGCGCCCATCTGGTCGAGAATTTCGAGGCGCTCAATCCGGCCAACACCTATTTCGGCAAGGCCTACAACCTCTTCGCGAAAATCGATACCGAAGCGCCGCGCTACCTCGACTTCGAGCGCTGGTGGGGCGGCTACTTCCTGATGAACCGTGAGGAGATCGGCTGGATCGTCGACAACCTCTTCGTCGGCAACCGCCTCGCCTCCGGCCGCGCCGAATGGGCGCCCGGAAAGGCCTTCGACCTGCGGGCGCTCCGCTCGCCGATCATCCTGTTCGCCTCGCTGGGCGACAACATCACCCCACCGCAGCAGGCGTTCAACTGGGTCGCCGACCTCTATCCGACGACGGAGGATCTCAAGGCCAACGGGCAGGTGATCGTGGGCCTGATGCACGAGAGCGTCGGACATCTCGGGATCTTCGTCTCGGCAGGTGTCGCGCGCCGGGAACACACCCAGATCGTGGATCTGCTCGACTATATCGAGCACCTTCCGCCCGGCCTCTACGGCATGAAGGTGGAGGAGCAGCACGTGGACGGCGCCGTGCGCTACGATGCCGTCCTGCACGAGGTGCGGGTCGAAGACCTCCAGAAGCTCCAGAAAGACGCGCGCAAGGACGAGATTCCGTTTGCCGCCGTCGAGCGCATCTCCCGGGTCAACGCGGCGGCCTACGAGCGCTTCGCGCACCCGGTGGTCGAGGCGTTGGTCCGGCCCGAGGTGGCCCCGCTCCTGCGCGCGCTCCACCCGCTCCGCGCGCGGCGCTGGGCTCTCTCCGACCTCAACCCGTTCCTCGCCCCGCTCGGCGGCTGGGCGGATCTCGTCCGGTCGCACCGCGTGATGCGCGACGAGACCGGTCCCCTGGCCGCGGCCGAGCGTCGGGCTGCGGCCGGCATCATGGCCGGCTGGGACCTTTACCGCGACCTGCGCGACGCGGCGGCCGAGAACCTGTTCTTCACCGTCTACGGCACGATGAGCCTGACGAGCCCGGCCGCGTCGGCGGATAGGATCGCGACCGGTGCCGGCCGTCCGGACGTCGGCGAGCCCGCCGGCCGCATCGACGAGGGCGGTTTCACGGACGCTGCGGTTCGGGCCGGTCTGCTGGTGGCCCGACTCGGCCGCAATCAGCGGCGCCTCTCGACCTTCAAGCGGATCCGCGCCCTCGTGGGCCGCGATGTCGGCCTGCTCGCCATGCCGACGGAGGCCGCGGCGCAGGTGGTGCGACGGCAGGCTGCCTTCGTGGAGCGCGAGCCGGAACAGGCCCTGGCCACGCTGCCGAACCTCGTACCGAGCGCGGAGGAGCGAGGCCGGCTCCTCGACATCCTGGGACGCCTGGCGAGCCATTCCGACCTTGAGCCGGAACAGCGGGCCCTGATGCAGCGCCTCCAAGAACTTCTGGGGCCCGAGAGACTTCCGGGATCCCGGCCCGAGTCCGACGTGGCTGCCGGGCGTGAGCACGGGTCGGAGCCGGCCCGGCGCAAGGCGGGCTGACGGTCGATCAACGAGGAGGAGCCAGCCGATGACGCAGATTCCCGATGGCAACGCCCTGCGCGGCAAGCGCGCCCTGGTGCTCGGCGTGGCGAACGAGCACTCCATTGCCTACGGCTGCGCTCGGGTTTTCCGCCGCCTCGGGGCGGAGATCGCCCTGACCTACCTGAACGAGAAGGCCAAGCCCTACGTCGAGCCCCTGGCTCGCGAGCTGGACGCCCCGATCCTGCTGCCCTGCGACGTCCAGCACGGGGGCGATCTCGATGCGGTCTTCCGACACTTGGCCGAAACCTGGGGCAGGCTCGACATCGCGCTCCACTCGATCGCCTTCGCGCCGAAGGCGGATCTCCAAGGACGGCTTATCGACAGCTCCGCGGCCGGGTTCGGCGTCGCGATGGACGTGTCCTGCCACTCCTTCATCCGCATGGCCCGGCTCGCCGCGCCGCTGATGACGGAGGGCGGCACGCTGCTGACCATGAGCTACCACGGTGCGGCCAAGGTCGTGCCGAACTACAACCTGATGGGCCCCGTGAAGGCGGCGCTCGAATGCGCGGTGCGCTACCTCGCCTACGAGCTCGGCCCGAGCGATATCCGCGTCCACGCGGTCTCGCCCGGCCCTCTCAAGACGCGCGCCGCCTCGGGGCTGAAGGATTTCGACATCCTGCTGAGCGAGGCGATCGAGCGATCGCCCATCGGCGAACTCGTCGACATCGACGATGTCGGGCTCACCGCGGCGTTCCTCACGACGCCCTACGCCGCCCGGCTGACCGGAATGACCGTCCATGTGGACGGTGGCCTCAGCATCATGGCCTGAGCGCCGCCTGTACAGGGAGTTGCCGCCATGGCCCTTCTCTTCGCCGAACTCATTTCCCCCGAGCGCAGGATGTACGCGGGCGAAGTCCGATCCGTCGTCTTGCCGAGCGTGGAGGGCGACATGACGGTGCTGCCCGGGCACGCCCCCCTCGTGACCGCGCTGCATGCCGGCGTGATCTTCGCCACGGATGCGACGGGGGCCGGACGCCGCGCCTTCATCAGCGGCGGCTTCGCCGAGGTGAGGCCGACGCAGGTGACGATCCTGGCTGAGCGGGTCCGTCGAATCGAGGAGCTCACGCGCAAGCAGATCGACGAGGAGATCCTGCTCCTTCAGATGGAGCGCGACAGCTCGTCGAATCCGGAGCTGCGCGCCGAGCGGGACGTCTCCGTTGCCCGGCTCGAGTCCTTCAAGGCCAGCCTCAGCCTCTGACGGCGCGTCGATCGGGCCGCACGAAGCGTCGGCCCTCAGCGCGTCGTCGTCGGCCTCGGCCCCGGAGCGCCGGACAGCCTGCCTCCCGCGGTAGCCTGCTCCGTGTAAGGGATCAGGTGCAGAAGGTGCGCGATGCAGGTGAGGCACGCCCGCCACCTGTCGCCTGCTTGGAACCGTGCACCAGGGCGCCTCCGAACGGTCGGCGGCCCCATCAGGCCACGGCCTGATCCAGATCAATGTGCCCCGTGACGTGATGAGCTTCCCTGTGCAAGCTGCTCTCTACGGTCGAACGGCGCCGTGCCGCACCGGATGATTGCAGGCGCAACTTGGATCGTCGTGAGACTCGCGAGCCGCTTATTCGGATTTGCCCTCGACCCGTGCTTCGTTCCCCTGTGCATCGAGTATGAGAGATGTTGGCCGACTATCTCCCCAGCGCACTCGATCTCGCCCGAGCCCAATTCGCCTTCACGGTCGTCTGGCATTTCCTGTTCCCGGCTTTCACGATCGGGCTGGCCAGCTTTCTCGCCGTACTGGAAGCATTCTGGCTCACCACGGGACGGGCCGTCTATCTCGATGCCTACCGCTACTGGCTGAAAGTCTTCGCCGTCGCGTTTGCCATGGGCGTCGTCTCCGGCCTCGTCATGAGTTACCAGTTCGGCACGAACTGGTCGGTCTTTTCCGACAAGACGGCTCCGGTTCTCGGCCCGCTTCTGGGCTACGAGGTTCTGACGGCCTTCTTCCTGGAGGCGGGCTTTCTCGGGGTCATGTTGTTCGGTCTGGAGCGCGTCGGCCCGCGCCTCCACTTCCTGGCCACCTGCCTCGTCGCGGTGGGCACGCTGATCTCGGCCTTCTGGATCCTGTCGGCCAATTCGTGGATGCAGACGCCCGCCGGCTACGTGATCGACGCCAACGGCCACTTCGCGCCGCAGGATTGGTGGGCGGTGATCTTCAACCCCTCGTTTCCCTTCCGTTTCGCCCACACCGTCACCGCCGCCTACCTGACCACCGCGATGATCGTGGGCGCGGTGGGGGCGTGGCACCTCTTGCGCGACCGGTCGAACCCGCGCGCCCGCCTGATGTTCTCGATGGCGATGTGGATGGCGGCGATCGTCGCCCCCGTGCAACTGGTCCTCGGCGACCTGCACGGGAGCAACACCTACCACTATCAGCCCGCCAAGGTCGCGGCGATGGAAGGCCATTTCGAGAGTGAGCGGCGCGCACCCTCGATCCTGTTCGGCTGGCCGGACGCACAGGTCGAGACGACGCGTTGGGCGATCGGCATCCCGGGGCTCGCGAGCCTGTATCTCGCCCATGACCTGAACGCCGAGGTACGTGGGCTGAAGGCGATGCCGCGCGACACCTGGCCGACCAACCTGCCGCTGGTGTTCTGGGCCTTCCGGGTCATGGTCGGGATCGGCTTCCTGATGATCGCGCTGGGCGTGGCCTCCCTCTATCTGCGCTGGAACGACCGCCTCTACACCGCGCGGTGGCTGCACCGCTGCGCGGTCGCGATGGGTCCGTCCGGCCTCGTCGCCGTCACGGCGGGCTGGGTCGTGACGGAATCCGGGCGTCAGCCCTTCACGGTCTACGGGCTGCTGCGCACCGCCGACAGCGCCTCACCCATCGCCGCCCCCGCCGTCGCGGCCTCGCTCGCCGCCTTCGCCGTGGTCTACTTCGTCGTGTTCGGGGCCGGCATCTGGTACCTCCTGCACCTCTTCAATCAGCCGCCGCGACCGCACGAGGCGGGCCCGCCCACCGGCCAGCCGGTCCGCACCGCCGGCATCACCCCAGCCCCGGCGCTCGCTGCCGCCCCGAATGCCCAGCCGGCCGAGTGAAGGAAGCGACGGCGATGTCTCTCGACCTCACGCTGATATGGGCCTTCCTGATCGCCACGGCCGTGTTCCTCTACGTTGCGATGGACGGGTTCGATCTCGGTATCGGCATCCTGTTCCCGGCCGTATCCGCCAAGGCCGACCGGGACGTGATGGTGAACTCCGTCGCGCCCGTATGGGACGGCAACGAGACTTGGCTGATCCTCGGCGGCGGCGGCCTGTTCGCCGTCTTCCCGCTGGCCTACGCGACGATCCTGCCGGCGCTCTACATGCCGTTGATCCTGATGCTGCTCGCCCTCGTGTTTCGCGGCGTCGCCTTCGAGATGCGCTTCCGCATGGTGACAGCGCGGGGTCAGCTCTGGTGGGATCGGGCCTTCTCCTGGGGAAGCTACGTAGCGGCCTTCTGCCAGGGCATCGCGCTCGGCGCCCTCGTTCAGGGCATTCGCATCGACGGCCGGGCCTATGCCGGCGGCTGGTGGGACTGGCTTACCCCGTTCTCCCTTCTGACCGGCGCGGCACTGGTCGTCGGCTACGGGCTGCTCGGAGCGTGCTGGCTCATCTGGAAGACGGGGGGAGAGCTGCAAATCCGCGCTTACCGCCTCGCCCGCCCGCTCGGCCTGGCGACTCTGCTCCTGATCGCGATCGTCTCGCTCACGATGCTTGTCCTCAGCATCCCCTTCCGCGAGCGATGGCTCTCCTTTCCCGGCATCCTCGTCGGGGCGCCGGTTCCCGTGCTCGTCGGCCTGCTGGCGCTGCGCTTCCAACGCGCGCTGGAGCGAAGGGAAGAGCTCATGCCCTTCCTCTGCGCGCTCGGCTTCTTCCTGCTGTCCTACATCGGCCTCGGCATCAGTCTCTGGCCGATGATCGTGCCGCCGGATATCACGATCTGGGCCGCGGCCACGCATCCGAGCAGCCAAGCCTTTCTACTCGCCGGTGCGGCGGTCCTGGTCCCGATGGTGCTCGGCTATACGGCCTACGTTTACTGGCTGTTCCGCGGCAAGGTCACGCCGGAATCCGGGTACCATTGACGGATGCCCGGCAGCCCAGCGTGGACCGCGACGCCGGCACCCCGGCCAACCTGCAGCTTGGCGCCTTCATCGACATCCTGCTCGAACAGGCCGCTGAACTCCCGCCCACTTATAGCGCGCCTGGTGCCTGCGGAATTCTTCGAGATTGGACCCAAACCACATCTCAGCGACCGACTGTGCGCCGCTGATCCCCGGCTCGCGCCGCCTTCGAAGATACCGAGACACCGAGCCAATTCGCACATTACAAGCAAATTGCGAGTCGCACAAAAAAAACATCTTGTGGTAGAAGCAAGCCGCCGCGGCACTTATTCATCCAGTCGAACATCAAATGACAATGGAGGATACGTCATGCCAAATGCCGCCATCTTCGCAATTTTTACTGCAACGCTGATGGGAGTGAATATCTACTCAGCGGCTCCTGCGATGAGCAGGCCCGGACAGATCATGACGACCCGCGACATGAGCATTGAATGTCATGGTAACGGTTGGGTCGGACGTGGCCCCGCCGCCTGCTGCAGCGGCCGCTGCAAAGTGCTCAAATCTAAGCGCTGCCGGTGTATCGGCAACAAGCCCTCATTTTAGAGCGCATTCCGACGAAGCGGCTGCCGATTCGTCGAAAGAGTGCACGTCAGAACAATGACCGAGAGCCGTATCCGGCCTAACGGAATCAGACCGGATACGGCTCTAGGACATCCCGCCACGCTCAGGCTGACGCATGAGATGGCGGGCGCAACGGCAGCCCGCCCGGAGCGGCGGCCGAAGACCCGATCCGCATCACCCTTCGGGATGGCGGATCCGGGCCTTGCTCAGGCACTGCGAAACCGGGTCAGGACGGTCTCCGCTTCGATCAGGCGGCTCTCGTCTCAGTTGGTCTTCGGGTCGATGACCGTGAAGGCGAGCGTCGCACCGTAGCTATCCGCATCGGCGAGGGCCGGGGTCTGCGAGGGGGTGACGCGGTGGCTGACACCGAGCACCTGCGGGCCGGCGCGGCGCAGCGGCACCACCGCCACGCCCGAGCCGTCCGTCGTCGCACGGGCCTGATCCGCCTCGCTCTTGAAGCTCACCCCGTCGGTGGCGACCACGCTGGCACCGTCGAGCGGACGGCCCTCGAACAGCACCCGCACCCGGATCTGGCCCGAGGCCGAGGTCGGCGCCTCCAGCGGAACGATCTCCAGCGTCTGGCCGACCACTGTCCCCCACGGCGCCGCCGGGCCGGACACCGCCTTGGCGAACTTCACCGACCACAGGCTCTTGTCGGCCTGCGGCAGCATCCGCTTGCTGGCATTGCGGTAGCTGCCGTCGGGCAGGCGCACCCAGTAGCCGTTGTCGTAAGCAGCCGCGAACAGCGCGTCGCCGCGATGGGCGGCGCTCAGGGTCGGGGCCGGGCCGGCCTCCAGCCTGGCCTTCAGCGCCACCGCGCCGGCGGGCTCGTAGGCGCTCAGGCTCATCAGCTTGCCCGCGCTCGGCAGTTCCGGCTCGTGGGGATGCCCGTAGAGCACCTGCACGCCGCTGCCGGTCGGGTCGAGCCAGAGGTCGTGGGCGGCGGCCGGGGCGGTGAGCGCGAGAAGGGCGGCGAGGAGGGCGGTCGGTTTCATCGGGGCGGTGCTCCTGTTGCAAAGCCGTAGGTGAGCCCGGTCGCGCGGTCGCGCGATCTCCGCGGCGCGGACCACGACGGTGGTGTCCGGCAGGGCCGGGATCGGAGAAGACAAAGCGGCCTTCAGGCCCGCGGCCGGGCTGGGGATCGTGGCCCCGCATTTCACCGGTGCGGGCGGCGCCGTGGCTTGCGACGCGTTCCCCACCACGGCCGGATCGCGCGCGAGACTGGCAAGCCTTGTCGCGTCGAGCGTGCCGGCCGATGCGAGCAGGTGTGTCAGGAGCGGCGACATCGGGCAACCCGGGCTCAAGGCATCCGAGCGGGACCAGACTTCAAATCGTGAGTATGCACAAGCCTGAATTTTTTCATACGTACGCGTCGCCGACGCGCGATCCGTCCCGTCATTGGCCGCCCCGATGCCGAGGCCGCCCCTGTTTCGAGCGCCGACGCGGGGGATCGGTCCGCCGGGCCGTCCGGACCGAACCTTGTCCCGCGTCGCCTCAGGCGGCGGCCTCGCCGCGCGGTTCCTGCATCGAGGCAAGCGGCGCTTCGAGGCGGCAGACGAGGCCGGTCGGCGCGTAGGTGAGCTTGACCTCTCCACCGACCTCGGCGGCGAAGCTGCGCTCGATCAGGCGCGAGCCGAAGCCGCGGCGCGAGGGCTGCGTCAGGATCGGCGGACCGCCCTGCTCGGTCCATGTCAGGCAGAAGCGGGGCACTTCTCCCTCGTGCACCACGTGCCAGCGCAGATCGACGGATCCCGCCTCGTTGGAAAGTGCGCCGTACTTGACTGCGTTGGTGGCCAATTCGTGCAGCGACAGGGCGAGCGAGAGCCCGGCCTTGGCGCCGAGCAGCACGCCCGGCCCGCTCGCGCGGATGCGTGCCGTCGCGGCACCGCGATGGACGGCCAGGGCGCCTTCGACGACCTCGATGATGGGGGCCTCGGTCCAGCTCGACCGGGTGAGGATGTCGTGCGCGCGGCCGAGCGAGATCAGGCGCGCGGCGAAGGCTTCACGGGCCGCGTCCGGATCCGGAGCGTTGCGGAAGGTCTGGCTGGCGATCGCCTGGACGAGGGCGAGCGTGTTCTTGACCCGGTGCTGCAACTCGCCGGTGAGCAGGCGCTGGTGCTCCTCGGCCCGCTTGCGCTCGCTGATGTCGAGCATCGCACCGATCATCCGCACGGCCGATCCGTGCCCGTCGCGGATGACGTAGCCCCGATCGAGGATGTCGGCGTAGCTGCCGTCCGCGCGCAGGAAACGGTACTCGTCGCTCCAGGCGGTGCCGGTCCCGTCGATGACGGCGTGAATGGAGGCGTCGATCCGCGCCCGGTCGTCGGGATGGATGTGGGCGATCCACCAGTCGCCGGTCGGATCGACCGCATCCGACGCATAGCCGTAGGCGACCGTGAGCGCCTCGTTCCAGAGGACGTGGTTGGTGGCGAGGTTCCAGTCCCAGATCGCGTCATTGGTGGCGCGGGCCGCAAGGCGGTAACGCTCCTCGGTCTCGCGCAGAGCCTGCTCGGCCCGCCGGCTCTGCGTGACGTCGCGCACGGTACCGATGAAGCGCACGGCGCGGCCCTCGGCGACGAAGACCTGTCCCTTGGCAGCGACCCAGCGCTCGACGCCGTCCTCCAGCCCAACGGTCCGGTAGGCGATGTCGTAGCTGCCGCTGCCGACCGGGTCGAGCGCGGCCTTGACCGCCGCATCGACCCAGTCCCGGTCGTCCGGATGCAGGCCCGCCAGGAAGACGTCGTAGCTGACGGGCGCCTCAGGATTCAGGCCGAACAGGGCGCGGGTGCGCACGTCCCATTCCAGCCTCTCCGTGACGAGGTCGTAGTCGAAGATGCCGGTGCCGGTGGCCTCGACGGCGAGGTACAACTGCTCCCGCGCCTTGCGCAGATCTTCCTCGGCCTGGCGCCGGTCGTGGATCTCGCTGTTGCTGCCGAGCCAGCCGACCACCGCGCCGCTCGCATCCTTCAGCGGCTCGGCCCGGATCAGGAACCAGCGATAGGTTCCGTCCCGACGCCGCAGGCGTGCCTCCGTGTCGTAGACGATCTCGCGGGTGCGGGCCGTGTCCCAGGCCAGGAGCAGGCCGTCGAGGTCGTCCGGGTGAATGGCCTCGCCCCAACCGAGTGGGAGCGCCTGTTCCGGCGTCTGGCCGGTATAGGCGTACCAGCGGTCGTTCAGGTAGCTGAGGCTGCCGTCCGGGTTGCCGAACCAGATGATGGCCGGGGCCAGTTCGGTGAGCGCCTCGAAACGCTCCTCGGCCACCTTGCGCTCGTGGATGTCGAGGGTGGTGCCGATCCAGCTCCTGAGGTCGCCCGCCTCGTCGCGCACGGGCCGCGCCCGCGACAGGAACCAGCGATACTGCCCGTCGGCCCGGCGGAGGGGGAATTCGACCTCGTAGGCGCCCTGGCTCCGCGCCGCCGCGAGCCACGCGTCGCGAACGCGCGCACGATGGTCGGGGTGGATCACGCCCATCCAGCTCGCCTCGCCGGTCTCGCCGGGGGGCAGCCCCGTGTAATGGTACCAGTAGGCGTTGCAGTAGGTGATGTTGCCGGCCTCGTCGCCGAACCACACCACCTGCGGGCTGACCTCGACCAGCGAGTGGTAGCGCATCTCGCTCTCCCGCAGCGCCGCCTCCGAGGCACGCGCCCCGGTGCGGTCACGCAGGATCTTGAGGTAGCCGATGAGGGCGCCGCCCTCGGAGGTCAGCGGCATCATCTCGCCCGAGGCCCAGAAGCGGGTCCCATCCCGGCGGATGTGCCAGCGCTCGTTCGGGGCGCTGCCGTTCTCCCGGGCCAGACGCATCTCGACCTCGGGCCGGCCTTCCGCCCGATCCTCCGGGGTGAAGAACGCATCGATGGCCCGACCCAGCATCTCGGCCTCGGTCCAGCCGAGGATGCGCTCGGCACCCGCGTTCCAGCGGGCGACGCGGCCCTCGGCATCGGTCGCCACGATCGCGTAATCGAGGGCGCTGTCGAGGATGCGCTCGTGCAGCAGGCGCTGCTCCGCCTGCTCCCGCAGCGAGCGGCGCAGCTCCATCTGCGCCATGGCTTGGCGGGCGAGCCGCATCAGGCCGCGGCGCTGCCGCTCCGACAGCTCGCGCGGCCGGGTGTCGAGGACGCAGACGGTACCGATCGGCTGGCCCTCGGCGGTCTTCAGCAGGGCGCCGGCATAGAAGCGCAGACCGGGCTCGCCGCTGACGAGGGGATTGCCGGCGAACCGCGGGTCGCGCGCCGCGTCCGGCACGTAGAGGAAGTCGTTGTGCAGGATGGCCTGCCGGCAGAAGGAGGTCTCGAGCGGCGTCTCGCGCACGCCGAGGCCGACCTCCGCCTTGAAGAATTGCCGCCCCTCGCCGACGAGGCTGACCAACGCGATGGGCGCCTCGCACAGCTCGGCGGCAGCCTCCGCGATCTCGTCGAAATCCTGTTCGCGCGGCGTGTCGAGCAACCGGTAGCGGTCCAAGGCGCGAAGGCGCGCAGCCTCTCGCTCGCTCGTCGTGGCGGGGTTCATCGTTCAGACAGGCTTGGGGCTACCGGATTGTTCCACCATGCGGGACCGGCTCAGGCGAAAGTGAGGCCGATCTGTGGGCGATGACAGCGCGTCGAGCGACGAAGGGTGCCGGATGCATCCACCGCACCGTCACAACTGTCTTGCGGCATCGAGTGGCAACCGGCGGCCGACCAGACCGGTTACAATCCAGGACATGCTGAAATGGCGCAGGCCGAGAGGCGCGCCC
Organism: Methylorubrum rhodesianum; assembly: GCF_014199985.1. GTDB lineage: Bacteria > Pseudomonadota > Alphaproteobacteria > Rhizobiales > Beijerinckiaceae > Methylobacterium > Methylobacterium rhodesianum. Next base: position 123,719 of record NZ_JACHOS010000009.1, read on the forward strand.
GCGATGAATCGATAGGTTACCCAACCACCATGCTTGGCCGCCCCCCTGGAAACGTGCAGTGCCCGACGGGCGCGGTTCGACCGGCTGTGACCGGCCGTCCGACCATCGCCGAGTGCGAGGCGGTGGACAGGCCGGCGCGCGGGGACTTTCGGGGCCCGGGCTTCGCGCATCATGGATGACGCTTTCGCGTTCCTGCCGCCCGGGGGAGAGACCGGCGCCGAGATCCGCGCCCGCGACTGGTCGGCGACCTCGCTCGGCCCGCCGGAGCGCTGGCCGCAATCGCTGCGCAGCGCGCTGTCGCTGATGCTGTCCTGTCCCACGGCGATGTTTCTCGCCTGGGGACCGGACCTGCTCTGCTTCTACAACGACGCCTACCGGCCGATCCTCGGATACCGGCTCGCGACGGCCCTGGGCCAGCCCTTCCGCGAGGTCTGGGCGAGCATCTGGGACGAGATCGGCCCGCTGGTGGACGCGACCCTGGCGGGCGAGAGCCAGACGCTCACCGACGTCATGCTCGACCTCTCGCGCGAGGGGAGACCCGAGCAGGGCTGGTGGTCCTTCACCTACTCGCCCGCCTACGACGAGGCCGGCGCCGTCAGCGGCCTGTTCTGCGTCACGGCCGAGACGACGGACCGCGTTCTCGGCGAACGGCGCCTGCGCGAGAGCGAGGACCATTACCGCCACACGGTCGAGCTCAATCCGCAGGTGCCCTGGACCTGCGACCCGGACGGCAACATCACGTCCTACTCGAACCGCTGGCTCGAACTGACCGGGCAGGCCCCGGGCGAGCCGGACGGCGCCGGCTGGGCCAAGTCGCTTCATCCCGATGACGTGCCCTGGACCATGACCGTGTTCGCGAACTGCCTCGCCTCGGGCGGGCCGGTCGATGTGGACTACCGCATCCGCATCGCCCGTACCGGCGAGTACCGCTGGATGCGGGCGCGCGCCCGGCCGCGACGCGACGCGGCCGGCGCGATCATCCGCTGGTACGGCGTCGTCGAGGATGTCCACGACCGCAAGCTCGCCGAGGAGCGGCTGCAGGAGATGAACGCCACGCTGGAGCGGCGCGTCGCGGATGCGCTCGCTCAGCGCAAGCTCTGGGCCGACGTGTTCGAGACCACCGACGCGCTCGTGGCCGCACTCGACCACGATTACCGCGTGCTCGCCGTGAACCGGGCCTATGCGGACGAGTTCGAGAGCCTCTACGGCGTGCGGCCGGGGGTCGGCGACGATCTCCTCGTCCTGCTCGGCGGCCACCCCGACCAGCGCGCCGCGGCGCAGGCGGTCTGGTCCCGCGCCCTGTCCGGGGAGGAGTTCTCCCTGGTCGAGGCGTTCGGTGATCCGGAGCGCCGGCGCTCCTCCTACGAGCTTCGGTTCACGACGCTGCGGGACACGGGAGGACGGCGGATCGGCGCATTCCAGTACGCCCAGGACGTCACCGAGCGGCTGCGCAGCCAGGAGCAGCTCGCCCGGGCGGAGGAGGCGCTCCGCCATGCCCAGAAGATGGAGGCCGTGGGGCAGCTGACCGGGGGCGTGGCGCATGACTTCAACAACCTGCTGACCATCATCCGCTCCTCGGTCGAGTTCCTGCGCCGTCCGAACCTTCCGGAGGAGCGGCGAAGCCGCTACCTGGAGGCGGTGTCGGACACGGTCGACCGCGCCGCCAAGCTGACGAGCCAGCTCCTGTCGTTCGCCCGACGCCAGCCCCTCAAGCCCGAGGTGTTCGACCTCGGCGAGCGGCTTCGCGGCGTGGCCGACATGCTGAACGCGGTGACCGGCACCCGTATCCGCATCGTCGCGGAGGTGCCGGAGGCGGCCTGCCACGTGCGGGTCGACCCGAGCCAGTTCGAGACCGCGCTGGTCAACCTCGCGGTCAATGCCCGCGACGCGGTGGCCGGCGAGGGCACGCTGACGCTCCGGCTCGCCTGCGGGGCGGCGCTGCCCTCGATCCGCGGCCATGCCGGCGCGGCCGGGCCCTTCGCCGCGCTCTCGGTGTCCGACGACGGAACCGGGATCGCACCGGAGCATCTGACGCGCATCTTCGAGCCCTTCTACACCACCAAGGCGGTGGGCAAGGGCACAGGGTTGGGGCTGAGCCAGGTCATCGGCTTCGCCAAGCAATCGGGCGGCGACATCGACGTGGCGAGCGAACTAGGGAACGGCGCCACCTTCACGCTCTATCTCCCCCAAGTCGACGCGCCCGAGCCGGAGGCGAAGACAGGCGAGGACGCGGCCGAAGTCCCGGCCGAGGAGCGGGCGCTCTGCGTGCTCGTGGTCGAGGACAACCTCGATGTCGGGCGCTTCTGCACGCAGCTTCTGGAGGATCTCGGCCACTCGATCGTCTGGGCGCACGACGCCGAGGCGGCGCTCGTCGAGTTCGAGAAGGTGCCGTTCCGGTTCGACGCCGTCTTCTCGGACGTGGTGATGCCGGGGATGGGCGGGGTCGAGCTCGCCCGGCGGCTGAAGGCCAGCCACCCGAACCTGCCGATCATCCTGACCACCGGCTACAGCGACGTGCTGGCGCAGGACGACGCGCACGGCTTCGACCTCGTCCGCAAGCCCTACTCGGCCGAGCAGGTCGCACGGGCCCTGCGCGGTATCCCGAACCGGCGCCGCCGACTGATCCCGGCCTGAGGCGGTGTCCTGGGGCGGCGTCCTGGCGACATCGCTTCCATCGAATGACTCCCTACGGCATTGCGCCCGATCGAAGCGGACAACCGTATCGGCAAGCTCCGTGCGGCGCTTGAGCAAGGCGCAAATCCGCCGTCCCGAAGGAAGGGCGGCCGGGATTCGATCCGAGGCCGATCAGGCGCCCGTCGGACCGGTCGAGCCGCCGGCGGGAGGTTGCGGGCTGCCGCCGACCCCCGGCTCCGGTGCGGCCGTGCCGTCGGCGGACGGCGATGCCGCCTCGGCGCTTCCGGGCATCGACACCTCCCGTCCCGCCAAAGCCGCCTGCAAGCGGCTTTCCTGCTCCGGCGAGAGGGAGGAGCGGATCACCCGCCCCCGGAATTGCGACATCTGCGCGAGGACCTTCTCCGGCTGCGCTCGGCGCACGAGGATGAACAGGGCCGAGGTGTTCGGCTGCACCGCCTCGGCGACGGAGCGGATGAAATCATCGTTGATGCCGTAATCGGCGAGCTTGCCCGACAGGGCCCCCGCACCGGCGCCGAGAGCGGCCCCCGTGGCGAGTCCGAGCAGCGGGTTGAGGAACAGGAGGCCGACCAGCGAGCCCCACATCGCGCCCCAGATGCCGCCGGAGGCCGCCCCGGCTCCGACCAGATCGACGCTCTGCTTGAGCCGCAGCTTGCCGTCGGAAGTCCGAAGGGCGACCACCGCATCCTCCAGATCGATCAGGTATTCGGACTGCAGGCGTGCCAACTCGTTCAGAGCGCGGTCCGCCTCGTGCGGACCCTCGAAGCCAATCACCACAAGCTCGGCCATTCGTCTCTCCTCGCTGCCATTCGTTTCTCCTCGCTGAATGAGGCGCGACGGGTGTTTCAGGCGGCTCGGTCGGGATGCCGAACCGACCCTGCCGACGCCGACCGGCGACGGAGACACCCGGAACGAGCAGACGGCATCACCACCGAAAATCTCGCCGACAGCCGCGCAACCTCCGCGCTATGGCTCTGGAAGTTCTTCGGCGTCGCGCATCCGCCGAAAACCCACCGCCGAAGCGATGGCAGCGCACATGCGCCCACCAAAATCTGCGATGCGGCTGAAATGCACGGCAATCAAAGCAGATCTACAGATACGCCCTTACTCTGAACCGTGTCGTTGCCGAGATACAACCTTCGCCTCACCAAGCTTTGAGAGCGGATTTCCAATCCTACCCCACAAATCGGCAGCATCAATTGATCTGCCTCATTGGATTGCCCGACCGTTGGGCCGAGACAATGCTCCGGCGTGCAAACCAAGGTTTCAACCGTGCGTGGGCCAAGCCCTCGCCCGGCGGCCATGCCCGCAACGGCGAATCGCTAACGGCCGGATCCGTCACACCGGAGCCAGGACACCGTCCGCTTTCCTGGGAGAAGCGCTATGGCTGGGGCCCATCCGAGCCAAGAAGGCCGCGAGTTCATCGTCGAAGCGGACGCGTCGGCGGCCTATTGGCGCCATCGGCCCGACAACACGCTACCGCCCCCGGACATGATGGGCGCCTACATGCGCAACCGGCCCGTGCCGGACCGGCGGGTGGAAGGGCGCAAGGCTTGGATCATCGGCAGCGGCATCGCCGGGCTGGCGGCGGCCTTCTATATGATCCGCGACGGCGGCATGAAGGGTGAGGACATCACGATCCTCGACGCCCTGACGGTCGAGGGCGGCTCCCTCGACGGTGCCGGCAATCCGGAGGACGGCTACATCATCCGCGGTGGCCGCGAGATGAACTGGAACTACGACAATCTCTGGGACATGTTCCAGGATGTTCAGGCGCTCGAACTGCCGGAGGGCTATAGCGTCCTCGACGAATATCGGCTCGTCAACGACCGCGACCCCAACTACTCCAAAGCGCGGCTCATGCACCGCCAGGGACAGATCCGTGATTTCTCCAGGTTCGGCCTCAGCAAATCCCAGCAATGGGAGCTGATCCGGCTGCTGCTCAAACGCAAGGAAGATCTCGACGACATTACGATCGAGCAATATTTCAGCCCTGGATTTCTTGAGACAAATTTCTGGTTTCTTTGGCGCTCCATGTTCGCCTTCGAGAACTGGCAGAGCCTCCTCGAGATGAAGCTCTACATGCACCGCTTCCTCGATGCCATCGACGGATTGACGGACATGTCGGCGCTCGTCTTTCCGAAATACAATCAGTACGACAGCTTCGTCCGCCCGCTGGTCAGCCACCTTCAGAGCCACGGTGTGACGGTGCGCTTCGGCGTACGGGCCTACGATCTCACGATGAGCGTCGATGGCGAGACCCGGACCGTCACGGGCATCCGGACCCGGACGGACGGCAAGGACGAGGTCATTCCGGTCGAGGCCGAGGACGTGGTCTTCGCCCTGACGGGCTCGATGACCGAGGGCACGGCCTACGGCGACATGGACCGCGCCCCGGTCCTTGAACGCGGCCGGCATGATCCGGGCGAGGACAGCGATTGGACACTCTGGAAGAATCTGGCCGAAAAATCCCCGGTCTTCGGAAAACCCGCAAAGTTCTACGGCGATACCGAGAAATCGATGTGGGAGTCGGTGACGCTGACCTGCGAACCCTCGCCCCTCGTCGAGCGATTGAGGGAGTTGGCGGTCAACGATCCCTATTCGGGCAGGACCGTGACGGGCGGAATCATCACCTTCACGGATTCGAACTGGGTGCTGAGCGTGACCTGCAACCGCCAGCCGCATTTTCCGGGACAGCCCCGGGACGTGCTGGTCCTCTGGGCCTACGCGCTCCTGATGGACAGGGATGGAAACCATGTCAGGAAGCCGATGCCGGCCTGTACCGGCCGGGAGATCTTGAGCGAACTCTGCTACCACCTCGGAATTGCCGATCAGTGCGAGGCGGTTGCGGCGAAGACGAAGGTACGCCTCGCGCTCATGCCCTACATCACGGCGATGTTCATGCCCCGCGCCGCGGGCGACCGGCCGCACGTGGTGCCGAAGGGCTGCACGAATCTGGGCCTGATGGGCCAGTTCGTCGAAACCTCGAACGACATCATCTTCACGATGGACAGCTCGATCCGCACCGCGCGGGTGGCGGTCTATACGCTGCTCGATCTGCCCAAACAGGTGCCGGATATCAGCCCCGTACAGTACGACATCCGCAATCTTCTCAAAGCGGCGCGCGCCCTGAACAACAACGAGCCCTTCCCAGGCGAACGCCTGCTGCACCGGTTGCTCGGCCGAACCTACTACGCCCATATCCTGCCGCCCCTGCCTGACCTCGAGGGGCCGCCGCGCGGATCGGCTCAGCTCGAAATGAAGCATCTGCTCAGCAAGAGGCGTCACGCGCTGAACCTCATCAGCGCCTCCTTCGAGCAGATTCGCGGCCATATCCGGTCGCAGAAATGATTCAGGCACTCAGGGACTGCAGGACCCTGCACACCTCATCAAAAGCGCAATCATCGACCCAGATCGCCTAGATCGTACAATTAATATTAATAAACAATATATATTGAGATTTTTCCGAGCCAGACAAGCGTCTGGATATTTGAATTGAAATCGAAAGTAGCGAAACCGCCCGTCCGACATACGCTCACCGGAGGCGAGGCCGCGGTCTTCCTCTGCCGACCCGGCCCAGAGTCCGCTCCGGTTTTACCCCCGCCCGACCACGATCTCGCCCCAGAATCGCCGAGTGCCGCCGCACATTTGGTTAACGACACATGAGCCGGCGGCGGGGGCATCGCGCCCGTGCCGACAGGGCGGTTCGGGAGCGAAGGCCGCTCCGGGACGAGATTTCGGGCGGCGCGAGCATGGCACATCCTCTCCTTTCATGGGCTCTGCCCACGGCTGCCTATCTGAGCGCGGCGCTGATCCTGGCCTCCTCCGCCCCGTTCGGATCGCTCGGTCTGCCGCCCCGGCACACCGTCGTGCTGCCGCTCGCGGTGGAGCCGGCGGCACTGCCGGCTGTGGTGGCCGAGGCCGTTGCCCAAGAACCGGTTCAAGAACCGGTTCAGGGGTCGGCCGAAGCGCCGCCCCCCGCACCGGAGGTCGTGGAGCCGCAGGATGTCGCCCTCGCCGAGTGGGGCCCGCAGCCACTGCCCGCTCCCACCGACGCCCGTTTCGGCATGGCGGCCCTGTTCTGGCTTCCGGACCCGCCGCGGGAGACCGCAATCGCCCAGCGCGTGCCCCTGCCGGTGCGGCGCCCGCCCGAACTGACCAGCCTCGGAGCGGCCGCCGCCCTGCGCCGGGCCGAGCGGCTCGCCGCCCGCCGGACCGCCGTGGCGGCCGCGCCGGTTGAGACGGAGGACACCCGCACCTTCTTCGAGAAGCTGCTCGGTGTCGAGAAACCCAGCTCCCCCACGCCGGCCCTCGCCTATACGGCCCTGGAGAGCGGCGCCGTCGAGTCGGCCGCCCGCCGGCCGCTCACCGCGCCGAGCCCGATCGCGCCGCCAGCCGGCGAAGGCGGTATCGCCGTCTACGACATCAGTGCCCAGAGCGTGGTTCTGCCGAACGGCGAGCGACTGGAGGCGCATTCCGGTCTCGGCGAGAGCATGGACGACCCGCGCTTCGTCCATCTGAAGATGCGCGGCCCGACGCCGCCGGGCACCTACGACCTGACGGAGCGCGAGGCGCCGTTCCACGGCGTGCGGGCGCTCCGGCTCACGCCGGTCGGCGGCAGCGAGGCGATCTACGGCCGCGTCGGCCTACTCACCCACACCTATCTGCTCGGCCCCAACGGCGCCTCGAATGGCTGCATCTCGTTCAAGGATTACGACAGGTTCCTGCAGGCCTATCTGCGCGGCGAGGTTCGCCGCGTCGTGGTCGTCCCGGGCCGCGGCCGCGATACCAACCCGCTGGTCGCATCGCGGTAACGGCGCCCAACGCCACACACGCTTTCTTTCTGAGAAAAATTAATTCTCTTTACGCTCGATTCTGGCCTGATCTTCGCATAGGGTCCGAGCGGTGCAGGAACCGCGCGGCGGTTTCGGCGCCCGAAGACCAACCCGGCCCGCTGTCGGGCGGGGTGTCGTGTGTATCGGAGTCGTGGCGTATGCGTGTGATCCAACGCGTTCTGGGCAGCCGGTCGGAGGCTGGTCTCGCCGAGCGCCTGCATCACCTCGAGCACCACGGCGCGGTCGACATTCTGCGGGTGCCGAGCGCCGACGTGGCCCGCCGCCGCCTCCGGGCGAAGACGCTGGCCGGCGAGGAGATCGCGCTCGCCCTGCCGCGGGATCAGTCCCTGTTCGACGGGGCCGTGCTCGTCCTCGACGACCATCATGCCCTGGTCGCCCGCGTCGGGACCGAGCGCTGGCTGCGGCTGGTACCGGCGGACGCTGCCGACGCGCTCGAGCTCGGCTATCATGCCGGCAACCTGCACTGGCGGGTGCGCTTCGACGGCGGGGCGATCCTCGTGGCGCTGGAGGGACCGGCGGAGGACTACCTCGTGCGACTCGGCGCACTGGTCACGGAGGGGCGCGTCGCCCACTCCGTCGATGCAGGCGAGGAGGGCTGAGGCGTTGCTCGCCGCCCTGACCGCGCTCCAGCAGGCCGACACCGCCTTCCCGAGCGGCAGCTTCGCCTTCTCCAACGGCCTCGAAGGCTTGATCGCGGACAATCCCACCTTCGACGAGGCGGCCCTCGCCCGCACCCTCGCGGCCGCCCTGCGCTTCCGCTGGGCCGGCACCGACCGGGTCGCGCTGATCCTCGCCCACCGCGCAGGTCCGGCGATCGAGCGGCTCGCGGCCATCGACGCGGCGCTCGAGGCCGCCTCGCTGTCCGAACCGATGCGGGTCGGCAGCCGCCGCAACGGCGCCTCGCTGCTCGCCTCGCATGCCCGTCTCGGCACGCCGGGCGCCGCCGAACTGCGCGCGGCGGTGCGGGCGGGCCGGCTACTCGGACATCTTCCCGTGGTGCAGGGCGCGCTGTGGCCGGCCCTCGGCCTCGACGAGCGCAATGCGGCCTCCGTCTCCGGCTACCTCTTCGCCAGCGGCCTGACCTCGGCGGCGGTGCGGCTCGGCGCCATCGGCGCCATCGAGGCGCAGCGGAGCTTGAGCGGCGCGCTGCCGCTGATCGCCGAACTGCTGGATGAGCGGGTGCCCGAACCGGAGGGCGAGATCGAGCTCACCGGCTTCACCCCACTGATCGAGATCGCCGCGATGCGCCAAGCCCAGGCCGAGTTGCGCCTGTTCGCGAACTGAAAGGAGCCGCGCCGATGCTGCTGACGCCGACCGAGATGGAACGGCTCACGATCTTCACCGCCGCCGAACTCGCCCGCAAGCGGCGGGCACGGGGGCTGAAGCTCAACTACCCGGAAGCGGTGGCGATCATCACCGACGAGATCCTAGAGGGCGCCCGCGACGGGCGCTCCGTGGCCGACCTGATCGGCTGGGGCTCGACCATCCTGACCACCGGCGACGTGATGCCGGGCGTCGCCTCCATGATGCCGATCCTGCAGGTCGAGTGCGTGTTTCCCGACGGCACCAAGCTCGTCACCGTCCACGAGCCGATCCGGCCCGCGGAGGGCGCGGCGCCCGACACGCTGGAGCCCGGCGCGATCCTGCCGGCGGAGGGCGAGATCGAGCTCGGCGCCGGCCGCCCGAGGGTGAGCCTGGAGGTCGTCAACACCGGCGACCGGCCGGTGCAGATCGGCTCGCACTACCACTTCTTCGAGGTCAACCGGGCGCTCGATTTCGACCGGGCCAAGGCGCTGGGCTTTCGCCTCGACATCCCGGCGGGCACCGCCGTGCGGTTCGAGCCGGGCCAACGCAAGACGGTGACGCTCACGGGCTTCGGCGGCGCGAAAGAACTCACCGGCCTCAACAACCTGACGCAGGGCAAGCTCGATTCCGACGCCGCCCGCGCCGACGCGCTGGCGCGCGCCCGGGCCCGCGGCTTCAAAGGCGCCTGAGGGAGACTGAGAATCATGGTCACGATCCCTCGGCGCGACTACGCCGCCCTCTACGGCCCCACCACCGGCGACGGCGTGCGGCTCGCCGATACCTCGCTCATCGCGGTGGTCGAGCACGACCACGCGGTCTACGGCGACGAGTGCCTGCACGGCGGCGGCAAGACGCTGCGCGACGGCATCGGCCTCGCCCCCGGCGTCACGGCGGCGCAGGGCGCGCTCGACTTCCTCCTGTGCAACGTCCTCGTGATCGATCCGGTGATCGGCATCGTGAAGGGCGATCTCGGCATCAAGGATGGGCGCATCGTCGGTCTCGGCAAGGCCGGCAACCCGGCGATCATGGACGGAGTCGATCCCCGCCTGATCGTATCGGCCGGCACCACGGTGCGCGACTGCGAGGGGCTGATCGCCACGCCGGGCGCCATCGACGTCCACGTGCACTTCGATTCCGCCGGGTTGCCCGACCACGCCATCGCCTCCGGCATCACCACGCTTCTCGGCGGTTCGCTCGGGCCGATCACGGTCGGCATCGATTCCGGCGGGCCGTTCAACACGGGAAAAATGCTCCAGGCGGCGGAAGCCTGGCCCGTCAATTTCGGTTTTCTGGGCCGGGGCAACACGCATAAGCCCGCCGCTCTCAAGGAGCAGCTCGAGACCGGCGTGCTCGGCTTGAAGATCCATGAGGATTGGGGGGCGATGCCGGCGGCGATCGATTCCTGCCTCGCCTTCGCCGACGAGCACGACTTCCAGGTCCAGCTCCACACCGACACGCTGAACGAATCCGGCTTCGTGGAGGACACGCTGGCGGCGATCGGCGGGCGCACGATCCACATGTACCACACGGAGGGCGCCGGCGGCGGCCACGCGCCGGACATCATCCGCGTGGCGGGGCTGCCCCACTGCCTGCCCTCCTCGACGAACCCGACCAATCCCTACACGGTCAACACCTTCGACGAGCACCTCGACATGACGATGGTGTGCCACCACCTCAATCCGGCCCTGCCGGAGGATGTGGCCTTCGCCGAGAGCCGCATCCGGGCGCAGACCATCGCGGCCGAGGACGTGCTGCACGATATCGGCGCGATCTCGATGCTCGGCTCCGACAGCCAGGGCATGGGCCGCATCCACGAGGTGATCTGCCGGACGTGGCAGCTCGCCTCCAAGATGAAGGACCAGCGGGGCAGCCTGCCGGAGGAGCGGCCGGGCTTCGGCGACAACGCCCGGATCAAGCGCTACATCGCCAAATACACGATCAACGCCGCGCGCACCTTCGGCATCCAGGACCACATCGGCTCGCTGGAGCCCGGCAAGATGGCCGATATCGTGATCTGGCGCCCGGCCTTCTTCGGCATCAAGCCGGAACTGGTGATCAAGGGCGGCTTCATCGCCTGGGGCGCCATGGGCGATTCCGCCGCCTCGCTGATGACCTGCGAGCCGATGCTGATGCGCCCGCAATGGGGCGCCTTCGGCCTCGCCAAGCAGGGGCTGTCGGCCTGCTTCGTCCACCCGCTGGCGATTCAAGGCGGCCTCCGCGAGAGTCTGGGCCTGCGCAAAAGCCTGTTGCCGGCCCGCGGCACCCGCACGCTGACCAAGGCCGACATGCTCTGGAACGATGCCTGCCCGGACATCCGGGTCGATCCGCAGACCTTCGAGGTCTTCGTCGATGGGGAGCTCGCCACCTGCGAGCCCGCGACCGTCCTGCCGCTCGCCCAACGCTACATGCTGCGATGACCGCTTCCGCTCTCCCCTCCCCCGCCCTGTCCGAGCCCGTCACCGCCGCCCGCATCGGCATCGGCGGCCCGGTCGGCTCAGGGAAAACCGCGCTGATCGAGCGGCTGATCCCAGCGCTTCAGGCGCGCGGGATCGATCTCGCGGTGGTCACCAACGACCTCGTGACGAAAGAAGACGCCGAGCGCCTGCGCCGCTCCGGGCTGATCGATCCGGCCCGGGTCGAGGCGGTGGAAGCAGGCGCCTGCCCGCACACCGTCATCCGCGAGGACCCGACCCTCAACATCGCCGCCGGCGACGATCTGGAGGCGAAGTTTCCCGGCCTCCAGCTCCTGATCTTCGAATCGGGGGGCGACAACCTCGCCTCGACCTTCTCCCTCGATCTCGTCGATTGGTGGATCTTCGTCATCGACGTGGCGGGCGGCGACGACATCCCGCGCAAGCGCGGGCCGGGCGTGCTGCGCTGCGACCTCCTCGTCATCAACAAGGTCGATCTCGCGCCCCATGTCGGCGTCGATCTCTCCGGGATGCTGGCCGAGGCCGCGCGGGTGCGGGGCGAGAAGCCCGTGGCCGCCACCAATGCCCGCTCCGGCGAGGGCGTGGAGGCGGTGGCCGACGCGATCTGCCGCGCCGTGCTGTTCGCCCCGTGATGGCCCTGTCGCTCGACGGCCTTCCCGAGATGCCCGCCCCGGCCGAGGCGGCCGCCGCACCGGTCGGGCGCCGGGTGCGGGCCTCCCTCGTCTTCGCCCGCGGCGGCGGTACCACCATGCTGTCGCGGCAGGTCGTGCCCTACCCGTTCCACATCACCCGCGCCTTCCGGATGCATCCGGAGAGCCCAGATCTCGCCACGCTCTACCTGCAATCGGCCTCCGGCGGCCTCTACGCCGCCGACCACCTCACCCTCGACATCGCGGCGCGCTCAGGCGCACGGGCCCATGTCACGACCCAGGCCGGCACGGTGGTGCATCGCGGCGGGCCGGAACCGACCCGCCAGGAGACGCGGCTCGCCATCGCGGCCGATGCCCTGCTCGCGCTCAATCCCGATCCGCTGATCCTGTTTCCCGGCGCCCATCTCGCGGTCTCGACCGAGATCACCGCCGAGCCGGGCGCCCGCGCCATCGTCACCGAGAGCGTGGCCTGCCACGATCCCCTCGGCCAGGGTCGGCCGTTCGACCGGCTCGACCTCGGCCTGACGATCCGGACGCCCGAGGGCCGCGCGCTGGTGCGGGAGCGCAGCCGGATCGACGGGGCGGCCTTCACAGCCCCGGATTCGCCGATGGGCGGCCACCGGGCCTACGGCACGATGGTCGTCCTCGGCGCGCCCGAGGATGCGCGCCTCGCCGGCCCCCTCCTGCGGCAGACCTCGGACGCGGCGGGCTGCCTGACCGGCGTGAGCCCGCTGCCCAACGGGGCGGGCCTCGGCCTGCGCCTGCTCGCGCCGGACGGCGGCGCCCTCTCGGCCGGCATGGAGGCGCTGTTCCGGATCGTGTTCGAAGCCATGAGCGGATGTGCGCCTGGGCGGCGGCGCAAGTAGATATTTTTCCAAAAGGCCAACCAGGCGGCACATCGCAAAGAATATGGGCAGAGCGCCCAGCAATTCCCCTTGATGCAACTCGGTTTCCTGAGACGAAATACGAATGGGGGCATTGGTTTCGTCTGGCGGCCGGATGGCCGTCCCTCGAGCCGACCTGCCGGATGACGTTGAAGGATTTCGAGACAACATGCGCTCGCGCGACCAAAACGACGCCCACTTCCATCTCCGCCGCCGCCTGCTCCTCGGCCTTGCCGCCTCACCGCTGCTGGGCGCCTTACCCGGACGCGCCTTCGCCCAGACCGGCGCCGGAGCCCTCGCCGTCACCGACAAGGAGGTGACCGTCGGCATCCTGCACTCGCTGACCGGCACCATGGCGATCTCGGAGACCGGGACGACGCAGGGCGAGAAGCTCGCCATCGAGGAGATCAACGCGGCCGGCGGCGTGCTCGGCCGGCAGATCAAGATCATCCAGGAGGACGGCGCCTCCGACTGGCCGACCTTCGCCGAGAAGGCGCGCAAGCTCGTCGTCAACGACCATTGCGCCGCCGTGTTCGGCTGCATGACATCGGCCTCGCGCAAGGCGGTGCTGCCGGTGTTCGAGCAGTATAACGGCTTGCTGTACTATCCGACCTATTACGAGGGCCTGGAGCAGTCCAAGAACGTGATCTACACCGGGCAGGAGGCGACGCAGCAGACGCTGGCGGGCCTCGACTGGGTCGGCAAGGAGAAGGGCGCGAAGTCCTTCTTCATGGTCGGCTCGGACTACATCTGGCCGCGCACCACCAACAAGATCGCCACCCGGCACATCACCAGCGTGCTGAAGGGGACGGTCGCCGGCGAGGAATACTTCCCGCTCGGTCACACCCAGTTCAACTCCGTCATCAACAAGATCAAGCTCAAGAAGCCCGACGTGATCTTCTCGACCGTCGTCGGCGGCTCGAACGTCGCCTTCTACAAGCAGCTCAAGGCGGCCGGCATCGACCTCAAGAAGCAGACGCTCGTCACCGTCTCGGTCACCGAGGACGAGGTGGACGGCATCGGCGGCGAGAACATCGCCGACGCCTATACCTGCATGAAGTACTTCCAGTCGCTCAAGAATCCGGCCAACGAGAAGTTCGTCGCCGCCTTCAAGAAGCGCTGGGGCGACAAGACCGTCATCGGTGACGCGACGCAGGCGGCGTATCTGAGCCCCTTCCTCTGGAAGGCGGCGGTGGAGAAGGCGGGTTCGTTCGAGATCGACCGGGTGATCGAGGCCTCGCCCGGCATTGAGATGAAGGATGCGCCGGAGGGCTCCGTGAAGATCCACGAGAACCATCACCTCTGGTCGAAGACCCGCGTGGCGCGGGCACGGGCGGACGGCCAGTTCGACGTGGTCTACGAGAGCCCCGAGTTGATCGAGCCGAATCCGTTCCCGAAGGGGTATCAGTAGCCCCGGAAGCCCCCTCTCCCCGCAAGCGGGGCGAGGGGACAGGCTCAACCGGTCGTAGGGTCGGGAGCGATCCTAAAGATAGCTCAACCCGGGCCACGCGCTGCGCCGCTTCAGCCGCACCATCCAGAGACAGGCCGGGTAGAGGGCGAAGGCGAATGCCGCCGCGATCGGCCAGATCTGCCACGGTGCCCCGGCCTCGATCCGCCCGGAGTCGCCGGCAAGGTCGAGGCCGGCAAGGCCGTCATAGACCAGGCGCAGAGCCCAGAGATGGGCGAGGTAGAAGAACAGCGGCGCCCCGCCGAAGACGGTGAGCCAGCGCAGGCGCCGCTCCGGCAGGCGCTCGAAGAGGGCGAGCAGCAGCAGGCCGGGGCCGAGGGTCGCGAGCAGGAAGTCGGCCGAGGGCGGATACTTGGTGAGGTTGATGAAGGACAGCGCGGTCGCGACCCCGTCCTTGCCGACCTGCCAGGGATGCGGGTCTCCGTAGCCGTCGAGGCCGCGCAGGGCCAGGAAGGCCGCCAGGCTCGTGAGGCCGAGGGTGACGAGGCGCCGGCGGCGCAGCGCCGGATCGAAGCCGGGCGCGTAGAGCGGTCCGAGCGCGTAGCCCGCCGCGATGACGCCGACCCAGGGCAGAACCGGATAGGAGGTGCGCGCCGCCCCCCAGGGCAGCGGGATCATCCCGCGCTGATGCAGCACCGCCCAGGGCGTGTAGCCCGGTTGATCGGGCGTCAGAACGAGGCCGTCGAGGGCGTTGTGCCCGAGCATGATCGCCAGCGCCGCGCCGATCAGCAGCGGCCGCGGTAGCCAGAGCAGGGCCGCGAGCGCCAGCATGCTGAGCCCGATCGCCCAGATCACCTGAAGATAGAGGACCGGCGGCAGCAGGCTGCCGGTCCAGGCGAGGTTCACCAAGCTCACTTCGAGGGCGATCAGGAACAGCCCGCGCTTCAGCAGGAAGGCGGAGGTCGCCGCCCGGCTGCCGTGCTTCTGTCCGTAGAGATTCGCCGAAAGCCCCGTCAGCAGCAGGAAGACCGGCGCGCAGAGATGCGAGGCGGCACGCGTCAGGAACAGGCCCGGCGGCGTCGCGGCGAGGTTGACCGGGTCGCTCACCTGGGCGTGCAGGTAGAAGAACTCGCGCACGTGATCGACGAGCATCAGGAGCATCACGAGCCCGCGCAGGGCATCGATGGCGCCGATGCGGGCGCGTGGAAGCGGGCAGGCGTCCGACCGAGCCGTCATCAGAACCGCACCGTCAGGGTTCCGGTGAAGCGCCGGGGTGAACCGGGATAGACCCGGAAGCGGTTGAGCGAGCTTTCGTAATACTCGGTGTCGAACACGTTCTCGACGTTCAGCCCGAAGCGGAAGTTCTCGTAGCGGTAATAGGCGAGCGCATCGACGGCGATGTAGGCGGGCAGCGAGAAGCTGTTGACCGCATCCGCCGGTCGCTCGCCGACGCCGCGCACGCCGCCGCCGAGGCCGAGCCCCTTCCACGGCCCGGCCTGCACCTCGTGGACCGCGAGCAGGCTGCCCGAGTGGCGGGGCACGTTGATGAGCGGCGCGCCCACCGGCAGCACGTTGTCCTTGGTCACGACCGCATCGGCGTAGACGTAGCCTGCCAGGATCTTGATCTCCGCCGTGATCTGGCCGGCGGCCGTCAGCTCGAAGCCCTGGCTGCGCACGGCACCGGCGGCGAGGGAGAAGGCCGTGTTGTTGGGATCGGGCGTCAGCACGTTCTCCCGGTCGACCCGGAAGGCCGTGGCGGTGAGCGCCAAGCCGCCGCCGTAAAGGTCGATCTTGCTGCCGACCTCGTAGCCGATGCCGGTTTCCGGCGCGAACGGCCCGGACAGCGCCACGGCGGCGGCGTCGGGCCCGATATTGGGCCGGAAGCTCGTGCCGACATTGGCGAAGAGGGCGAGCTCGGGGGTCGGCTGGTAGACGAGGCCCGCCCGCGGGGTCGCCGCGAAATAGGTCTGATCGACCTGGGAGCGCGGGATGCGCTCGCGGAACGACTGCTCGAAGAAGTCGAAGCGCACGCCCACCAGCGCCTTCCATTCCGAGCTGAGGCTGATCTGGTCCTGGGCGTAGAGGGCGGTGTTGGTGATCCGCTCGAGGTTGTTGCGCGGGATGGTGATCGGCGGCAGCGGCTGGCCGTAGCGCGGATCGTAGATGTCGATGGCGTAGGGGCTCGTGCGGAAGTTCGAGCGGTTGTAGACGACCCGGCTGTCGGTGCTCTCGCGCTCGAAGCCCACGAGCAGCGTGTGGCCGATGCCGGCGGTATCGAAGCGGCCCACCACTTCCGCTTGACCGATCGCCGTGTCCCAGCGGTAGTCGCGCAGGTTGCGGTCGCGCGAGACGGTGCGGTTGTCGGCGGCGATCGCGCGGATCTCGGCGGATTCGCCCTCCAGCGTGCCGGTGTTGAAGTGGGTGGCGAGCCGCATCTGCCAATCGGCGTTGAAGCGGTGATCGACCCGCACCTGCATGGTGTTGCTGGTCTGGTAGGTGCTCTGGCCCGGCTCGCCGAGGAAGCGCGAGATCGGCAGCAGCCCGAGCCGCCCGTTGATCGCAATGACGCCGCGGTCGAACACGATGCGGTTGCGCAGGAACTCGGTCTCGACGGTGATCCGCGTGTCCGGCGTGATCTGCCAGCTCAGTACGGGGGCGACGAGCAGCCGGTCGCCGTCCACGAAGTCGCGAAAGCTGCCCTGGCGCCCGGCGGCGAGGTTGAAGCGGTAGAGGAGCGTGCCCTCCTCGTTCAGCGCGCCGCCGGAATCGACCGTGCCGCGGAACTGCCCGAACGAGCCCCACAGGCCCCCCATCTCGACGAAGCGCTCCGCGGTCGGCTGCTTGGTGATGATGTTGACGAGGCCGCCCGGATCGCTGCGCCCGAACAGACCGCCGCCGGGTCCCTTCAGCACTTCGATGCGCTCGACGTTCTGCGTGTCCGGCGGGGGCGGCGTGCCGCGATTCAGGGGAAAGCCGTTCTTGTAGATCTCGGAGGTGGTGACCCCGCGGATGGCGTAGCTGAACACCGAGAGGCCGCCGAAATTGTTCTGCTGCGCCACGCCCGGCGTGTAGTTGAAGACGCGGTCGACCCGGGTGGCGGCGAGATCGGTGATGACCTCGCGCGGCGCCACCGTGACGACCTGGGGTACGTCGCGCTGCGGCGTGTCGGTCTTGGTGCTGCTCACCGCCCGGTCGGCCCGGTAGCCGGGCGTCGGGCCGATCAGGCCGATCGTGCCGGCCGCCGCCGTCCGGCCGTGCGGCGCGCCGTTGCCCTGGCCGCGCCCCTCCCCCTCGACCGCCAGCTCTTCCAGGGTCACCGAATCCTGCGCCCGCGCTGCCGCGCCGGGCAGGCCGGCGCAGAGCAGTGCGGCCAGCACCCAGCGCGGGTGCCGGGCCGGTCTGGCATCAGTGACGGCATTCAGGCTCGTCCGAACTCTCACGGGGCGCGCTCTGGCTGTGCGGGCACGGGCTCGAGCGGAGGCCCGGCCGCGAAGCGCGTGGGCACGCTCTCGCCGCTCGGACCCGCCGCCGGAACACCCCGCCCGGGGGACATCGTCGTGCCAAGGCAGGTCTCCTGGCTCACGGGTCAGCGCCCCCGTCCCGGCCTTCCCAGTGCGGCGCACCAGTGGCCATCCCTGACAGGGGCTCGCCGCTCACAGTTGCGGGGGCAGCTTCGGCTTTGCCCGGACGAGCTTACCGAATTCCCTCTTAGCCCCGGATGCCCTGGAGAGACGTCCGAAGGAACCTTGGCCATAGCAACTTCGCTGCGCCGCGGCGAAGGGTCAACAGGACGATCGATGAAATGTAACAACATCACATTCGCTGTGACCAGCCGGGCACAGTTCGATGCGGCGTCGGACTGAGGGGCCGGCGCCGCATCCGGAGCGTGGCTGCCATGGCTACCCGCAGCGCGGTTCAGCGCGGACAATTGGGTGCCGACCGAAGCTTGAACGAATATGGCTGCGATTTAGGCAAGATTAACCAAGATCCCGTTCAATGACGAAGGCTTAAGGTTGATCCTTCCCTAATCGGCGAAGCCATCTCGATCGTCATTCTGGCACAGATATGCCAGGAACGACGGCGGGAGGCCGTGCGGGATCCGCGTTGTCGAGTACCGCCCGCATGGACATCGCCGAGCTCGTTCAGAGCCGCTCCGCCCGGCCCGCCGTCCGCCGTCGGCGCGGGCCGCCCCTCGCGGTGCTGGCGCTCACCGCCCTCGGCGGCCTCGCCGGGGCCGGATTGCTGCAGCCGCAGGACGGCGACGTGCCCGTCCCTACGCAGAGCGCGCAGGTGTCGAGCGAGGCCGAACCGGCTGATACCGTGCCTGTCGCGCCCGGCCGCCTCGCCTGGATGCTCGATCCCGCGCCGGTCCTCGACGGTGCGACAAGCGGCTTCGTCCGACAGGCTCCGAAGGCCTCCGCCTTCCAGGCTCCGGTGACGCCCGAGCCGGTCGCGACCCTGGCCGCCCTCCCCGCGGCCGAGATGGCCGAAGCGCCGCCCGCCGTGATGCCACCCGCCGTTCCGCCGCGTCCGGCCGCGCCGACGGCGCGCGTCGCGCTCACCGTGCCGCTTCCCCTGCGGCGCCCCGAGGAATTCCGCTTCGAGCCGCGGACCCAGACCGCCCGCGCCGCGTCGAACCGGGTCGCGGCCGCCTCCGCGCCCCGGGCCTCGACCGAGCCGACCCGCAGCGTATTCAGCGCTGCGGTGACCGACGACCGCTCCTTCTTCGAGAAGATGTTCGACCTGCCCGGCTCCTCGGCACCCGCGCAGGCCTCGAACCGGGCGATGGCCTATGCCGGGCTCGACAGCGGCGCGGTCGACTCGGCCGCGCGGCGGCGCGTCGTGCCGGGTCCGGTCTCCGAGCCGGGCGTGGCCGTCTACGATATCAGCGCCGCCACCGTGACCCTGCCGAACGGCGAGGTGCTGGAGGCCCATTCCGGCCTCGGCGTCGCCCAGGATAACCCGGACTACGTCCACGTCCGCATGCGCGGCGCCACCCCGCCCGGCGTCTACGACCTGCGGGAGCGCGAGGCCCTGTTCCACGGGGTGCGGGCGATCCGCCTCAACCCGGTCGGCGGCTCGGCCGCCATCCACGGGCGCGACGGCATCCTCGCCCACACCTACATGCTGGGCCCGAGCGGCGCCTCCAACGGCTGCGTCGTGTTCAAGAACTACACCCGCTTCCTCCAGGCCTACCTGCGCGGTGAGGTCCGGCGCCTCGTCGTGGTCCCCGGCACCGCCCCCGGCGTCTTCGCCAGCCGGCGCAATGCCACGCCGCGGCGCTCGGCCTCGGCGGATTGAGGGGATCAGCCCTTTGGCGAGGCGTCGGGGCAGCGCCCCAACGCCCCTTCAGCCAGAGCTCCGCCCTGGATCCGCGAAAGGGTCGATCCCTTTCGCGGATCCAGACGTCAGTCCTACTTGACCGGCTTGATCTTGAGTTGGTCGATCGCCCAGCGCCAGGTCCCGTCAGACTGCCGGCGGGCCGATTCGACCGACAGCGCGCCGTTCGGCAGCCGCGCGAAGGTAAGCGCGAGGTCGCCGTTGCGGATCGCCGGCAGCGTTTCGGGCTCGGGGAAGTCCGACTTGCGGGCCAGCAGATCCGTGTAGAAGCGGCGGATCTCGTCGTGGCCCGTCGCCACGATGTCGCCCGCGGCGACCACGGCCTGCGGCTCGTAAAGGGCGACCAGCCCCTCGGCATCGCCGGCATTGGCCCGCTCGTGGAAGAGCCGGGCCAGATCCTCCGGCTCCCGCGCCACGTCTCGTTCGCTCGCGCTCATCGATGCTCCTCCCGGTTTTCAGGTTTGTCTATTTCAGGCGGTTTCCCTGCCCGTCCCGCACCGCGACCGCCACCGGAACACCGGCCTTGACGCTCTCGGACACAGTGCAGAACTGCTCGAACTGAGCCAGCACCCGATCGAGCCGGTCCATCGACTCGGCGGGTGCGCCCAACGCGATATCGACCTCGATCCCGACGAGACGCAGCCGGCCCTCCGCGTTGCGGGCCACGCGCCCGATCGCCTCGGCGCTCACGCCGCCCGCCTCCTGCCGGTACTTGCCCAGCGCGAAGGCGAGGCTGGCGCACAGACAATTGCTCACGGCAGCGATCAGCACCTGCTCCGGCGAGGGGCCGGTCCCGCCGCCGATCGGCTCGGGCTCGTCCGTCAGCAGCGGCACGAAGGCTTCGCCGAACTCGATCCGGAAGGCGTAGGCCTCGATCTGCCGGATCTTGATGCTGTGCTTGCCCGACATCCTGGCCTCCTTGCCTCCCTATCAACGGCGCTGTCGCTCCGGCGTTCGAACCGCACGGCGCGCCTTGACCTGCTATTCGTATCTGGTATACCAGATGCCAATCGATGAGCCACCGCAAAGAGCGGCCTCGATCTGGGAACCCGAAATCGGGGGAGCCCAGGACCCGGGAAGCCAAGGAGGCAACGCCTGCCATGACCGAACGCGGCATCCTCGACGGACATCGTTCCTCTCCGCTCGCCGTGCGGCCTTTGGGCTAGCGGCGGCACAAGGGAGGTGGCGGATGGCCCAAGCGCAGACCTTCGACACATCCGGGCTCGTCGCGGCGATCGGCGATGCGGTGGTGATCTCCGACGCGGACGGCCGCATCGTCACCTGGAATCCTGCCGCGGAGCGGATCTTCGGCTTCTCGGAGGCCGAGGCCCTCGGCGAGACCCTCGATCTCATCACCCCGGAGCGCCACCGCAGGCGTCACTGGGAAGGCTACGCAAAGACGATGCGCACGGGCGAGACCCGCTACGGCACGTCGCTGCTCAAGGTGCCCGCCCTGCACAAGGATGGACGGGCGCTCTCCATCGCCTTCACCGTCGCGCTGCTGCACGGCGCGGGGGGTGAGGTCACCGGCATCGCCGCGATCATCCGCGACGAGACCGAGCGCTTCCAGGAAGAGCGCAACCTGCGCCGCCGCGTCGCGGAACTTGAGGAGGCGCTGGGTACGCTGGTCTGCGCCTGAAGCGAGGGTCCGGGACAAGACCCAAGGCATTCAGCGATATTACTAGAAATATTATCTTCTAATTTTTCAACAACGACGCTCCACAACGAAGTCGAAAGAGGGAGAAAACCAAGATGACCCAGCCGCTCGACGGGATCAGAATCATCGATTTCACGCACGTCCAGGCCGGCCCGGCCTGCACCCAGCTCCTCGCATGGTTCGGAGCGGACGTGATCAAGGTCGAGCGCCCGGGCTCCGGCGACGTGACGCGCAGCCAGCTCCGCCACGTCGAGGACGCGGATGCGCTCTACTTCACGATGCTCAACTCCAACAAGCGCTCGCTGACGCTGGACACCAAGACCCCGCAGGGCAAGGAAGTCCTCGAGAAGCTGATCCGCGAATCCGACGTGATGGTCGAGAATTTCGGTCCCGGCGCCCTCGACCGCATGGGCTTCACCTGGGAGCACATCCAGTCCCTCAACCCGGGCATGATCCTCGCCTCGGTGAAGGGCTTCTCCGACGGCCACCACTACGAGGACCTGAAGGTCTACGAGAACGTGGCGCAGTGCGCCGGTGGCGCCGCCTCCACCACCGGCTTCTGGGACGGCCCGCCCACCGTGTCGGCGGCCGCGCTCGGCGACTCGAACACCGGCATGCACCTGGCCATCGGCATCCTCACGGCGCTGCACCAGAAGAACAAGACCGGCAAGGGCCAGAAGGTCGCCGTGTCGATGCAGGACTCGGTGATCAACCTCTGCCGCGTGAAGCTGCGCGACCAGCAGCGTCTCGACGCCATCGGCTACCTCGAGGAGTACCCGCAGTACCCGCACGGCGAGTTCACCGACGTGGTGCCGCGCGGCGGCAATGCGGGCGGCGGCGGCCAGCCGGGCTGGGTGCTCAAGTGCAAGGGCTGGCAGACGGACCCGAACGCCTACATCTACTTCACGATCCAGGGTCACGCCTGGGCGCCGATCTGCAAGGCGCTCAACAAGCCCGAGTGGATCGACGATCCGGCCTACAACACCCCCCGCGCCCGCCAGGACAAGATCTTCGAGATCTTCGCCTTCATCGAGGATTGGCTGGCCGACAAGACCAAGTTCGAGGCCGTGGACATCCTGCGCAAGTTCGACATTCCCTGCTCGCCGGTTCTCTCCATGAAGGAGATCGCCGCCGATCCGTCGCTGCGCGCCAGCGGCACCATCGTCGAGGTGCCGCATCCGAAGCTCGGTTCGTACCTGACCGTCGGAAGCCCCATCAAGTTCTCCGACATGAAGGTCGACATCAAGGCCTCGCCGCTGCTCGGCGAGCACACCGATGAGGTCCTGGCGGGCCTCGGTTACTCCCCCGAGCAGATCGCCGCGATGCATGAGGCCCGCGCGGTCTGACGGGTGACGGCGGGCAGCCCCGATCCCGGACTGCCCGCGCTGGATGGCCGGCCCCCCTTCGGCCATGATTCTCCCGGGACGGGGCATCGCCCCGGGAGTGCTTGACCGGGCACGGTGCCCGGGTTTTTTCCTCCTCCGATGACTTTCCCGGGCCGACTCTGTCGGTCCGGTTTTTCTCGTCTCGCGCGCCGGCTGCCGCGACGCGCCTCCGCCTCCGCCTCCGCCTCGAGGCTGCAGCGCCCTGCCGGATATGCAGTCGGTGACGTCCTCCCGCGGCCGAGTTCTCCCCGAGCGGCGCCCGTCAGCCCGTGCCGCACCGGATACGGACACCGAACGGCCGACGT
The DNA here is from genome assembly GCF_014199985.1 of Methylorubrum rhodesianum. GTDB lineage: Bacteria > Pseudomonadota > Alphaproteobacteria > Rhizobiales > Beijerinckiaceae > Methylobacterium > Methylobacterium rhodesianum. The sequence goes on from NZ_JACHOS010000009.1 coordinate 146,593, forward strand.
CGGTCGCGGCGATGGGCACCTCCGCCGTTCTCCACTTCAGCGGTGCCGTTCGAGTCCGCTGGCGCAGCGCCGGTCGATCTTCGGCGGTAATCTCGTCGCCTCGCGGGTCGGCGTCACGATCGCCCTGTTCGTCCCCGATCCCGTGGTCGCCGAAGCGCTCGCTGGGGCTGGCGTTATCGCGGTGATGATGGCCCTGCGGTGCCTGGACCCGCCCGGTTGCGCTCAACGCGGTGCTGAGCGTGACGGCGATCAATGGTCTCGGCGACGGCTTCGTGCAGTGGTCGGCGGGCTTGGACCGAAGGGCTGCCTGATGGGCGCCGTCTCGCTGGGCAACCTCGCCGCCGCACGGCTGTCCGACGCCGACGCCCGCAACAATGGCGCCCGCGAGACGGTATCGACCTAGGGCGTGGAGCCGCTTACGGCAGGCCTCGCCACAGGCATCGGCCCTTCCGTATCGTCCCGAAAGCCTGACGCTGCTGTTCGGGACGACGCGGCGTTTCAGGCGAAGAAATCGCCGAGAAAGAAATCGACGGCCTGAGCCACCACGTCCGGATTGTAGGCGTGGGGGCCGTCATACTCGACATAGGTCAGGTCATAGCCCGCCCCCTTTAGAAGCCGGGCATGGGTACGGGCGCTGCGATCGATGCCGATCTGCTCGTCGCGGGTCCCGTGCGACAGGAAGATCTTCGGCGCACCCACCTGCACCTGAACGGACATGAAGCCGGCCGAGGACACGATCAGGTGGCTGACCCGGTCGCCGTTGGTGAGGCCGAGGGACAGCGCGTAGCTGCCGCCGTCGGAATGGCCAGCGAAGGCGAGATGGCGGGGGTCGATCAGGAAGCGGTCGGCGACCTCGGCCAGCGCCCGGTCAAGCCGCTCCCGGTCGGGGCCGTTGCCGACAATGACCAGATCCCATGTCGGATGGAGCGATTGCGGCGCGAGCAGCAGGAAGCCGCGCGCCTGAGCATGCCCCTCCAGCATCGGCAGGATCTTCTCCGCATGTCCGCCGCCGCCGTGGAACAGGACCACGAGGGGGGTCGGCAGGCGCGCATCGATGTGCTCGGGCACGCAGAGGACGGCGTCGCGGGTCTCGAACAGGCCGAGCGCGTGGCGGCCGGGGGGAAGCGGCGGCTTCGTCGGCAGCCGCGGCAGGAAGGCGAGACGCCCGGCGAGGCGGGGGTCGAGCGGAGCGGTCGGATCGAAGGCGGAGGAGGCCATGGGCATCGTTCCTGATGGAGCCCACCATGCCCGTCGTGAGGTGCGGCCAAGCAGCCTCGAAGGAGCCTCGAAGCACGCCTGAACCGGAATCCTGGGCACTTGCGGCCAGATACGTCCGGGAGTGCTCGGGGCTCCGCTTCGCCCTGCACCTCGGCATGAGGAAGGTGGGTGGTTGCTGGGGCCGTGGCGCCGGTCGGCAGCCCCGGCCGTGAAACGACGAAGACCGCGGCGCCGGGGCACCGCGGTCCTCTCAAGGCGCGGAGGCCGCCCTCACTTCTTCTTCAGCGTGCTCTGCGGGTTGAGGCTGCCGATGTTGCCGCTCTCGCTGCCGGCGGCCGGATCGATCACCGCGTTGATGAGCGTCGGCTTGCCGGAATCCATCGCCGCGTCGACCGCCCGCTTCAGCTCGTCCGGCGTGGTGACGTTCACGCCGACGCCGCCGAAGGCCTCCATCATCTTGTCGTAACGGGAATCCTTGACGAAGACGGTGGTGCCGGGATCGCGGCCGGTCGGGTCGATGTCGGTGCCGCGATAGATGCCGTTGTTGTTGAAGATCACGATGCAGACCGGCAGCTCGTAGCGGCAGATCGTCTCCACTTCCATGCCGGAGAAGCCGAAGGCTGAGTCGCCCTCGACCGCCAGCACCGGCTTGCCGGTCTCGACGGCAGCCGCGACGGCGAAGCCCATGCCGATGCCCATCACGCCCCAGGTGCCGACGTCCAGGCGCTTGCGCGGCTGATACATGTCGATGATGCCGCGGGCGAGGTCGAGGGTGTTGGCGCCCTCGTTGACGAGGATCGCGTCGGGCCGCTCCTTGATGACGGTGCGCAGGGCGCCGAGCGCCGAGTGGAAGCACATCGGCGAGGTGTTCTTCATCAGCTTCGGGGCCATCTTGGCAATGTTGGCCTCGCGCTTCGTGCGGATGGTCTCGAGCCAGGCCGAGGGCGCGCCCTTCCAGTCCTTGCGGATGCCCTCAAGCAGCGCCTCGACGCAGGAGCCGATATCGCCCACCACCGGCGCGACGATCTCGACGTTCGAGTCCATCTCGCGCGGCTCGATGTCGATCTGGATGAAGCGCTTCGAGCCGGGCTCGCCCCAGGTCTTGCCCTTGCCGTGGGAGAGCAGCCAGTTGAGGCGGGCGCCCACCAGCAGCACGACGTCGGAATCCTTGAGCGCGGTGGAGCGCGCCGCGCCGGCCGAGAGCGGGTGGGTGTCGGGCAGGAGGCCCTTGGCCATGCTCATCGGCACGTAGGGGATGCCGCTCTCCTCGACCAGCGCGCGCACCGCCTCGTCGGCCTGGGCGTAGGCCGCGCCCTTGCCGAGGATGATCAGCGGACGCTCGGCCGACTTGAGCACGTCCAGCGCCCGGGCAATGGCGGAGGGAGCCGGGAGCTGGGCCGGGGCCGCGTCGATCACCTTGACCAGCGACTTGGCGCCGACGCTCGCGTCGATGACCTGCGAGAACAGCTTGGCGGGCAGATCGAGGTAGACGCCGCCGGGACGGCCGGACACCGCCGCGCGGATGGCGCGGGCGACGCCGATGCCGATATCGGCGGCGTGCAGCACGCGGAAGGCGGCCTTGCAGAGCGGCTTGGCGATGGCGAGCTGGTCCATCTCCTCGTAGTCGCCCTGCTGCAGATCGACGATCTCGCGCTCGGAGGAGCCGGAGATCAGGATCATCGGGAAGCAGTTGGTGGTGGCGTTCGCCAGCGCGGTCAGGCCGTTGAGGAAGCCCGGCGCCGAGACCGTGAGGCAGATGCCCGGCTTCTTGGTGAGGAAGCCGGCGATGGCGGCGGCGTTGCCGGCGTTCTGCTCGTGGCGGAAGGAGATGACGCGCATGCCCTCGGCCTGGGCGAGGCGCCCGAGGTCGGTGATCGGGATGCCGGGCACGTTGTAGATCGTCTCGATGCCGTTGAGCTTGAGCGCGTCGATGACGAGGTGGAAGCCGTCCGTCAGCTCCGCCTCCTCGTGGGGCACCGCGCCCGCGGTGATGGCATCGATGTTCTGGGCCTGGACGGTCATGCGGCGTTCTCCCTCTTGATTGGCTGTCGTGTCCCGCTGAAGGCCCGATGGCGTCGGGCCGATGCGGCGCGGTGCCTTGCGCAACGCCAAACCCGGCGCGCGGACCGTGCGTCGAACGACCGGTCTTGCTTCGACGGATCTGGCATACCAAATACCAAATGGGTGGTCAAACGGAACCGACGGCTTTCGTGGTGTGCCGTTGCAGGCACCGCGTCGTTCAAGCGAGTCGGTCGGAGCGGAGACGGGCAGACTTCATTCTGTCACGCGTCCCGAGCCTTGGCGTCCTGAGATTTTGCAGCCGCAATTCAGACCTGAAGAAACGGGCGCAGAGCCGGATACAATCGCGTGAATTGAGGCGTCGATTTTCCCAAGACTTGTGCGCGGGTCGCTGCCCGAACACGCCGTGCTGCGGGCTGCGCCGGCGATCTCGTGAAGAAAGTGGGAGACGGACTCCATCCTCTTCATTGCCGAAGACCGCCTGACGGGATCGCTCTGCGGCTCATCGGAATCGTTTGGCAGAGCTGGGGCGGGCGACACGTCCCCGTCACGCCCCAACGAGAAACGCGCCGGGCGTCCTCCGCCGCGGCGCGTGTCTCATCAGTCGGGATAGGAGGCCGCCCGCACCCTCATGCGAGCTTGACCGCCCGCGCTTCGGCCGCCTCGGCGATCTCGGCTTCCGCCGCGAGGTAGCGCCGCCGCATCGGCTTCAGGACGAAGACCGCGAGCGCGGCCGCCAGGATGTTCAGGCCGATGATGAGGCCGAACACCGCCGACCAGCCGTAGCGCGCCGACAGGACACTGGCGAACGGGACGAGGAAGGCCGCCGTCCCCTTGGCGGTGTAGAGGAGCCCGGCGTTGCTGGCGGCGTATTTCGAGCCGAAGGTGTCGCCGCAGGTGGCCGGGAAGAGCGAGTAGATCTCACCGAACACACCGAAATACATCGCCGTGCACAGCACGAACACGATCGGGTTGCGCCCGTAGCCCAGCAGCAGAATGCAGGCCGTGGCGGCGATGACGAAGGCGATGAACATCGTGTTCTCGCGGCCGATGTTGTCGGACACCCAACCGAAGAACGGCCGCCCGAACCCGTCGAAGATCCGGTCGAGCGAGATCGCCAGGGTCAGCGCCGCCATCTGCAGGCCGAACAGGTTCATCGTCACGTCCGCGACCTTGAAGTCGTGGGCGATCGGAGCGATCTGCGCCGCCGCCATCAGGCCGCCCGAGGCGACCATGACGAACATCGCGTACATCGTCCAGAAGACGGGCGTGCGCACCGCCTGCTTCGGGCTGCGGTCGACCTTGGTTTGCGGCAGGCGCAGGTTCTTGCGCTTGATCGGCACGGCGACCGAGGGCTTGCGCAGGAAGAGCGACAGCAGGAGCACGACGGCGCCCTGGCCGAGCCCGAACACCAGGAACGCCTTCTGGTAGCCGCTCGCCGCAATCATGTTGGCGATCGGAATCACGGTGACGGCCGCGCCCGCACCGAAGCCCGCCGCCGTCGCGCCCGCGGCGAGGCCGCGCCGGTCGGGAAACCACTTCAAGGCATTGCCGACGCAGGTGCCATAGACCGAGCCCGCACCGATGCCGCCGATGACGGCCGCCGTGTAGAGCAGGAAAAGCGAGTCGGCGTAGGCGTTGAGCGTCCAGGACAGGGCGATCATGAGGCCGCCGAAGGCGACCACGATGCTCGGGCCGTAGCGGTCCACGAACCACGTTTCGATCGGAACGAGCCAAGTCTCGGTGGCGACGAAGATGGTGAAGGCGAACTGGATCGCCGTGCGCCCCCATTGATGCTGCGCGTCGATCGGATCGACGAACAGGGTCCAGCCGTACTGAAGGTTGGCGATCATGGCCATGCAGAGCACGCCGAAGGCGAGTTGCCACCACTTGGCGGAAGGCGCGTCGGAAGGCGCCTTGGTAAGCGCGTTCTGCTCTGCCGGTTGGTGAACCATCCGGTATCTCCCTGATGCTTTTCTCATGCTCCCCTGGCGCCGCATCATGCACGATGATGCTAGGCATACAATATACCAAGGAATGACGGATCGGGTGCGATGCTGCGGCAACCCGGCACAGCAGCCCGGATGGATGGGCCGGCCGGATCTGCTCCGGCGCCTGCGCGGGTTCGAAATGGAACGCGTCGACACAGGCCGGATCCCGTGGGCCCGGCTTGCGCCGACGAGGGTCGAGGAATCGGCCGGGCAGTGGCCCGGCCGAATAGGGTTTTAGTGCGCCGTGGCCGTCTTCGGCTCGGTCTCCGGCGCCGCCGGTGCGCGGGTGTAGGCATGGCGCATCGGCTTCAGGACGAAGATCGCCATCAGGGCCGCGAGGATGTTGAGCGCGGCCGCCGCCAGGAACACCGCGTGCCAGGAGCCGGTCATGGTGGTCAGGATGCTGGTATACGGCACGATCAGCGCTGCGGTGCCCTTTGCCGTGTAGAGCAGGCCGGCATTGGTGGCGGCATACTTCGAGCCGAAGGTGTCGCCGCAGGTCGCCGGGAACAGCGAGTAGATCTCACCCCAGGCGAAGAACACGAGACCGGTCAGGATCACGAACATGATCGGGTCGTGGCCGAACTGGCTCAGCATGTAGATGCCCACGCCCTCGATGCCGAAGGAGAGGAACATCGTGTTCTCGCGGCCGATATGGTCGGAGATCCAGCCGAAGAGCGGGCGGGTCACGCCGTTGAGCACCCGGTCGATGGTGGCGGCGAAGGTCAGCGCCGGCAGGGTGATGCCGAAGAGGCTGACCGGTACGTCGGCGATGTGGAAGTCCTTGGCGATGGGCCCGAGCTGAGCGGTCGCCATCAGGCCGCCCGCAGCCATCATCACGAACATCGCGTACATCACCCAGAAGATCGGGGTGCGCACCATCTCGCCCGGCGAGAAGTCGCGCCGGCTCTGACTGACGCGGGCGATCTCGGGCACCTGACCCTTCTTCGGCGCCACCAGGAACAGGGCGATCAGCATCACGATCAGACCCTGGCCGAGGCCGAACCAGAGGAAGGCCGATTCGTAGCCGTAATGGTGGATCACCGCCTGGATCGGCACCACGGTGAGCGCCGAGCCCGCGCCGAAGCCCATCGCGGTGAGGCCTGCGGCGAGGCCGCGTCGGTCGGGAAACCACTTGAGCGAGTTGCCGACGCAGGTGCCGTAGACCGCGCCCGCTCCGGTGCCGCCGATGACGGCGCCGACGTAGAGCAGAGTGAGCGAGTCGGCGTAGGCGTTGATCACCCAGGCAAGCCCGCACATCAGGCCGCCGGCCAGCGTCACGACCCGCGGGCCGTACTTGTCAACGAACCAGCCCTCGATCGGGACAAGCCACGTCTCGGTCACGACGAAGAGAGTGAAGGCGACTTGGATCGCAGCGCGGTCCCAGCCGTGCCGCTCTTGGATCGGGTTGACGAAGAACGTCCACCCGTACTGCATGTTGGCGATCATGCACATGCAGATGATGCCGAACAGCAATTGCAGCCAGCGGTTCGCCGGTGGTGGAACCGGCGTTGTCGAAGATTGGGTCATGGACGTCTCTCCAGTTTACGCTCGATTTTCCGAGCATTTTGTTCAGCTTAGACTCAAAATTGATCTACGTATAAATCTGAATATTGGAAGTATCTGCAATGAACCGACGCGGACACACGGTCAGCGCTCCAATATTTCGATAATACCCACGGAACCTTCCGGGTGACACCTCCGCCGATTGGCCTTGCCGAACCCTGGACGATATGCCTGTCAGATCGAAGGCTGGGCGCTGCAACGGGCCCGGATCGATCGCGGGGCCCGGCGCGACGCGTGTCGCTCCAGGGCTTGAAGATCCGGTGGCTCGATCATGCCAGCCGCTCCGGACGGGGCGGCACCATAATTCAAAACGCAGGATTGACAATAGGTATGTTGTATACCAGCCTGCGTTCCAAGGCGGCCCCGTCGAGAGGCATGCCGATGGAGGAGCGCCGTGTTTCGAACGATGCGCCGTGCGCCGGACGCCTCGGGCGTCCGCACCATCCATAGAGACCGTTCAGTGGCCGAGGCGGCGCAACTCCTTGCCCAATCGGAGACGGGCGCCCTTGTCGTCGTCGAGGGCGAGGCCGACGAGACGGTGACCGGCCTTCTCACCCAGCGCGACATCTTCCGTGCCGTGGCGGCCGAGGGGCCGGAGGTCTACAACCGCAGCGTCTGGCTCATCACCGACCACGATTTCCCCGCCGTCGATATCGGGGCCTCGGCTCAGGAGCGCCTGAAGACCTTCTGTGAACGGAAGGTCGATCACATCGCCCTCATGGAATCCTGCCGCATCAGCGCAATCCTCAGCATCTGGGACTGTGCGGGCCAGGATCTCGGCCGAGACACCCGCCAAGACATCGGCCAGGCGCAGGCGGCAACCCCACTGGCGTCACCGCATCCGTGAAGGCAAACAGATCCGCCTCAGCGCACGATCGTTCCCGCAACCGGGGCTGCGCGCGGCGCGTCGTGGCTGTGGACCGCGTCCAACGGAGCGGACACAGCGCATCGGGCGTTGTGCGAGAATGAACCGGAACCGGTCGGACGATATCTCCGAGAAAAGGCGCCCGTGATGGAAAACCCAATGAAACATTTGACCGTCGTCGAGTGCCCGATCGTCTTCCCGGGCGAGAATGAATTCGGTGCGTCGAGCATCGACATGCTGCCGCGCCTCGGCATCGCCGGCGGGCTGGAGAGCCGTCACATCCGCGTCTTGGACGAGCGCATCATCGCGGTGTGCATCTGGCGCAGCTCGTTCTGTGCCAAGCTGTTCTTCGACGCCGCGTGGCACGAGCGGGCGACGACCCTCTGGGGCGAGGCGTACCAGATCCGGTTCGAGGCGATCGAGAACGCCTCCGCCGCCTGATCGGGGCGGGCCGTTCGCAACGAGGAGGGCCAGCGCGATGGACACTGCCGCGCCGGCCCTCGCCGACACCTCACTCGCCGCCGGGCCCGAGGACGCGGCGGACCCGCCGGCCTTCCATGCCTGGAACCCGGGGCTCGAACCCGGATTGCCGCGGGCGATGCGCCCGCTGGCCACGCTGTTCCGGCCCGAGAACGTCTCCCTCGGCTATCCCGAGATCCTTGAGCTCGCCGACCTCAGCGGCCTGCCGGCGACCCAGATCGCCCCCTTTCGCCCCGAGCGCCTCGTCGTCCACGAGGTGCTGATCCGGGTGATGGCCGACATCTCGGTCCCGGTCGGCGAAGTCTACGCCGATCTCGGCCTGAACTTCCGCCGGATCGTCGCTACCCTCCTGCGCGAGGGCGTGGCGCATCGCCTCGACGCCGTCACCGCGACGTATGACGCCGTCCGCGCCGAAGCCGATGCGCTCCTCGACCGCGAGCTGACGGCGCTGCTCGACGCGACGTCCGCACCGGCGCCCGAGCCGGCATCGGGCTGGATGCGGCGGCTGGTCCGGCTCGGCGCGCGCGAGCGGCCATCTCCCCGGATCGCCCCCGGCTCCGGCGATGGCCAAGCCGATCTTCTCGCGCGTCTCGACGCGCGGTGCGCCGCCGCCGGCGAAGCGGACACCCTGGAGAGCGCGGTCCGCGAGGCCCTGCGCACGGTGTTCGGCCACGTCATCGCCCGGCAGGGCATGCTGATCCGCGACCGCGCGCTGCTGCGACGGCTCGCCGGGATCCTCGTCACCAACCGCTGTGGCAGCGACCGGATCGGCGCGCTGATCGCCCCCTGGATCGACGCCGTCGCCGAGGCCGAGGGCTACCATCGCCCGGCGCCCCAGGCGCAGCCGGTGGTGATGACCGTCAAGGGCGCCTCGGCCTCGGGCAAGAGCACGATCCGGCCCTACCAGCGCGGCCTCGCCGGGCGGATCGGCGCCTGCTGGCAGGATTTCGCCGTCATCACACCCGACGTCTGGCGCAAGTTCCTGCTCGATTACGACAGCCTGGGCGCCGCCCGTCGCTATGCCGGACCGCTGACCGGGCACGAAGTCGAGATCGTCGATGCCAAGCTCGACCGCTACATCACCCGCAAGGCAGCGAATGGCCGCCTCTCGCACCTGCTGATCGACCGCTTCCGCTTCGACAGCTTCTCGACGGAGGCCGACGGCGCCGGCCAGCTCCTGACCCGGTTCGGTCACCGGGTCTACCTGCAGTTCATGGTCACGCCGCCCGAGGAAACCGTGGAGCGGGCCTGGAAGCGGGGCGAGGAGTTCGGGCGCTACAAGGCGGTCGAGGATCTGCTCGCGCACAATGTCGAGGCCTATACCGGCATGCCGCGGCTGTTCTTCACCTGGGCCCTGCGCCGAGACCGCCCGGTCTTCTTCGAGTTCCTCGACAACAGCGTGCCCAAGGGCGCCCGCCCGCTCACCATCGCCTTCGGCACGAACGACACCATGACCATCCTCGACGCCAGAGCCCTGCTGGCGATCGAGCGCTATCGGCGGATCGACATCAGCGCCCGCAGTCCGGCGGACGTCTACCGCGGCGTCGCTGACGCGCCGGAGGCGGGCTTCCTGCGGGAAGTGCTGCGGCGGCTCGCCGTGGTGCGCTTCGCCGAGCGGGGGACGGGACGGGTCTTCGCGCGCTTCGAGCGGGGTCGCCTGACCGGCTTGGATCAAGCGGCGCTTGCTGCCGCGCTCACCGATCCCGAAACGGCGCAGGCTCTCGCGGCTGCCGGGCTGCCGGCGCAGACCGATACCATATCGCCGCTCGACGAGAACCTCTGTCCGACCGAGACATCGACTCTCGGCGCCTGGGGTGGGGAGACCGGTCAGGTGACCGCCTGAGCGCAACTCACCGCGCGTCGCGACATCCAACGATGCCTGTCACACGTCTCATCCAATTGGAAATTGAAGACCCGTCGCTGCCGGACCAGATCGTCAGGGCCTCCACGTGCGCGTGACGCATGCCTGAATCTGGTATTTTGTACTTCATATTCCAAAAAGGCAGGACTATTCCTGGTGCACTGCACCATGGCCCGCGCCGAAGCAGATATCATCGGAGGTCATCATGCTCGCCACTTGGCTCGCCGCGCTGCTGTTTTTCGGCGCCCTGCAGGCGTTGCTCGTCGTCAGGCTCGCTGATCGCCTGACCGTCTCCAACGCTGCTCAGGATCCCCAGTCCGTGCATGACCCCGAAAGACCGCAGACCGCCAACCGCTACGCCCGCGCAGCCTGAGCGACATCGAAGGCTTCAGCCGGAGCAGCGTTGGCGACGACTGGCCAATCGAAGACGCCTCGATCGCTTGCCGGCCCGGTGAGACGCGCTTGCACGCGCGGTGTCGCGTCGAGGAAGGCCTGCAATTCGGCCTCGGAAACGTGCCCGAACGCCTCCACGAGATAGGCCAGAGCGTCGTCCAGAGCGTTCTCGGTCATCGCCGCATCCTCCGGATTCCGATCCGAAGGGCGATTGCTCCCCTGAACGGAATGGCGTCTTGGTATCTGGCATACCAAGCGCCCGAAAATCAAGGTCCGACCGCTTCGCGAAGGGAGAAATAAGACCGACCGCTACTCCGCGGCGATGCGGTGGACGCCGCCGACGGCGCCCGAGCCGAGAATGTCGCCGATCTCGGCATCCGTGCAGCCGAGCACCTCGCGCAGGATCTCGTCGGTGTGCTCACCGAGCAGCGGCGCGCGGGTGACCTCCGTCGGGCTCGCCGACAACTTGATCGGATTGCCGACGGTCAGATAGGCACCCCGGGTCGGATGCTCGACCTCGACCACCGTCCCGTTGGCCCGCAGCATCGGATCCTCGGCGATCTCCTTCATCGACAGGATCGGCCCGCACGGGATCTCGTAGGCGTTGAGAATTTCCATCGCCTCGAACTTGTCGTGCTTCATCGTCCAGGCTTCGATGCGGGTGAAGATCTCGTTGAGATGCGGCAGGCGGGCCTTCGGCGTGGCGTAGGCCGGGTCGGTCTTCCAGTCCGGCTCGCCGATGATGTCGCAGATCGGCCCCCACACCGCCCCCTGCGTGATGAAGTAGATGTAGGCGTTGGGATCCTGCTCCCAGCCCTTGCACTTGAGGATGCGGCCGGGCTGGCCGCCGCCGGAATCGTTGCCGGCCCGCGGCACCGCTTCGCCGAAGGGGACGCCTTCGCCGTACTGGCTGTATTCCATGAGCGGGCCGTGGCCGAGGCGCTGCTGGTCACGCAGCTTCACCCGGCAGAGATTCAGCACCCCGTCCTGCATGGCGCAATCGACCCGCTGTCCCTGGCCGGTCTGGGTGCGCTGATAGAGCGCCGTGACGATGCCGAGCGCGAGGTGCAGGCCGGTGCCGGAATCGCCGATCTGCGCCCCGGAGACCATCGGAAGGCCGTCGCGCCAACCGGTGGTGGAGGCGGCCCCTCCGACGCATTGGGCGACGTTCTCGTAAACCTTGCAGTCTTGGTAGCGGCCCGGGCCGAAGCCTTTCACGGAAGCCAGGATCAGCCCGGGATTGGCCGCCTGCAACCGCTCCCAGGTCAGCCCCATGCGGTCGAGCGCGCCGGGGGCGAAGTTCTCGACCAGGACGTCGCACTCGGCGATCAAGCGCCAGAGGATGGCATTGCCCTTCGGGTTCTTGGCGTCGAGGGTGATCGAACGCTTATTGTGGTTCAGCATCGTGAAGTAGAGGCTGTCCACGCCGGGCAGATCCTGCAGTTGCTGGCGTGTCGCATCGCCCGCCCCCGGCCGCTCGACCTTGATCACGTCGGCGCCGAACCAGGCCAACAATTGGGTGCAGGTCGGCCCCGACTGGACGTGGGTGAAGTCGAGGATCCGAACGCCGTCGAGCGCCTTGCCCATCGCAGGTCTCCTCCCCAGGAGAGTAGCCTCAAGTTCGCACGATGCCGGGCCATGGCGTCGACCGGCACGCGCCTTCGGGAAGCCGGGTCGGTCTTTCACGCAGTGCGGACGGGGCACATCCAAGGAAGGCTGCCCTGCGCACAGCGAATGCCGAAGGTCTCGACTTCAAGGTTTCTTTCTGGCATACCAGATGCCAGACGTCAACGTTTGTGAGCTTTCCGCAGGACAACTGCGTGGACTCGTGAGCGAATTCCAGAGGCATAAGCCGGACGCATGGGTGCAGCCGGCTTGTCTTCCCAGAGGCGAGGCGCCATGCTCGAACGGCTCGATGCCCCATCTCCGGCTGCGCATCCACATCGGCATCAAGGTCGATCCGAAGCGATGGAAAATCTCTCGATCAAGCCAATCGTCCCGGCGACGAGCCTGCGGACGCTGGCCTACGAGGCCCTGAAGTCCGCCATCACCAACATGGACATCTACGGCCAGTCCGGAGATGTGCGGCTCGATGAGCGCGGCCTGTCGCAGACGCTCGGCGTGAGCCGCACACCGATCCGCGAGGCTCTGACGGTGCTGGAGCAGGAAGGCTTCGTGCGCAACGAGCCCCGGCGCGGGGTGTTCGTCGTCAAGAAGACGAAGCGCGAGATCGTCGGCATGATCCAGGCCTGGGCGGCACTAGAGAGCATGGCGGCACGGCTCGCCTGCACCGCCGCCACGGACGAGGACCTCGCCTGTCTGCGCCGCTCCTTCCCCGAATTCTTCGACGGAAAGCCCTACGAGCATCTCGGCGAGTACTCGGAAGCCAATATCCGCTTCCACCAGAAGATCATCTCCCTGGGCCACAGCGAGGTGATCAAGGATCTGACCAGCAACCTGCTCATGCACGTGCGCGGCATCCGCAACACGGCGCTCCGCCAGGGCGACCGTGCCTCCAAGTCGATCGAGGAGCACGTGCATATCATCGAGGCGCTGGAGGCCCGCGATGCGGAGCGCGCCGAACGCCTCGTGCGCGACCACGGCCTCGGGCTGGCCGACCACGTCCAGCGCTACGGCGACCACCTCGACTGACCGCCCGGCCAGCGCGCTGCGGCGCGCAAGCCGTTGACCGCCGTCCGAATGCCGCCGCGTGATCTCGCCGCGGATGGTCGCGATGATGGGCGGCTGCCCTCTTCCCATCCCGCCCAGCCCTCTAACGGATGCGTCCGGAAGCGCGACGCCCGCCGAACGAGGACTGGCGCGAAGACGCGAACGTCCTGTCGTTCGCCCCCTCCTCCGCCAAGACCTCCGCCAAGACTTTGCCTCTCCGAGCCGTGACGCGCGGCGCAGTGGTCGGCTGCGACACATTTAATCCTCCCTTCTCGGTTTCCTGAAGGGTTCGTTCATCGGGCGTTCCTAGAGCACGGGCGATGGTGTGGGCGAAAGCCTAGCCGTTGGACTGCCTCAAGTCCTCCACGCCGCCGACTTCGGACAACGCCCTTGAAGATCGCCGTCATCGCCCATCTCAAGTTCCCGATCGGACAGCCCTATCTGGGTGGCCTCGAGATGCACACGCATCACTTGGCCGGCGCGCTGCGGGCGCGGGGCCATCGGGTCACCCTGTTCGCATCCGAGGGCTCCGACCCGGCACTGGTGCCCAATCCCGTCTGTCCGCCGACCGGTGACGCCCTGGGCGATCCGGTGGCGTGCGAGCGGATCGAGCGAGCGGAACACGCGGCCTACGAGCGCATCATGGAGGCGGTCGCCCACGGCGGCTTCGACATCGTGCACAACAACAGCCTGCACGACCTGCCGCTGCGCGCGAGCCACACGCTCCCCGTGCCGATGACGACGGCGCTGCACACGCCGCCCTTCGAATCGCTGGCCGAGGGCGTGCGCGCGGCCAAGCCCGGCATGATCTTCGCCGCCGTCTCACCCTCGCTGGCGCAGGAATGGCAGGCGCTCGTGCCGGATGCCCGCATCATCGGCAACGGTATCGACCTCTCGACCTTCACCTTCAGCCCCTTCGCCGAACCGGCCGCCTACGTGTTCTGGAGCGGACGGATCGTGCCGGAGAAGGGCACGCATCTGGCGATCGATGCGGCGCGCCAGGCCGGAATGCGCCTGCGCTTCGCCGGTCCGAAGCCGAATCCGCGCTACTGGGACGAGTGGATCGCCCCGCGGCTCGGGAAGGATGTCACCTATGTCGGCCATCTCTCCCACCGTGAACTGGCGCGCCAGCTGGGCGGCGCGCGGGCGGCCATCGTCTCGCCGCGCTGGGAGGAGCCGTTCGGTCTCGTCGTCGCCGAGGCCCTGGCCTGCGGCACGCCGGTCGCCGCCTTCGGCCGCGGCGCGATTCCCGACATCGTCGATCGCCTCTCGGGCGCGCTCGCCCCGGCCGACGATGTGGCGGCCCTTGCCCGCGCGATCGAGCGGGCCGTTACCCTCGACCGCCGCGCCTGCCGCCGCCGGGCCGAGGCGCTCTACGACGCCGACGTGATGACCGACGGCTACGAGGAACTCTACCGCGAGGTTCTGGCCGGAGCGCCGGCCAACAGCGCCCGCACCGCCGTCTTCGAACGCCCGGCGGCCTGAACGCCATGCCCGCGCCCTCCCGCCCGGCGGTCGTATGCATCCCGGCCCGCAACGAGGCTGAGCGCCTGCCGCGCCTGCTGCGGGCGCTCGCCGCGCAGGACGGTTTTTCGGTCGATGCGCCGCTGAAGGTCGTGATCGTCAGCAACAACTGCACCGACGGGACGGTCGAGGCGGTGCGTGCCCTCGATGCTTCGGGTGCGCTCGACACCCTGGCGCTGCGCCTGATCGAGGCGACCTTCGCCGCCGCCGAGGCCCATGTCGGCACCGCCCGCCGCCGCGCCCTCGATGCGGGTGCCGATTGGCTTGAGCGCGAGGGAGCGCCCGAGGGCGTCCTGCTCACCACCGATGCCGATGCGCGGCTCTCTCCCGGCTGGGTCACGGCGAACCTTCGCGCCCTGGAGACGGCCGAGATCGTCGGCGGCCGACTGGTGATCGACGATGAGGGCGCCACCGATCCCGCGCTCGCCGCCTTCCACGCGCGGGTCGAGCGCTACTGGGCGGGCGTGCGGGCTCTCGAAGATGCGCTCGATCCCCCGCCCCACGATCCGGCGCCGCGCCACGGCGACCACACGGGGGGAAGCCTCGCGCTCCGGGCCTCGCTCTACCGCGCGGTGGGCGGCCTGCCCCCCCTGCCCCGCGGCGAGGACAACGCCTTGGTCGGCGCCGTCCAGCGTGCGGGCGGTCGCCTGCGCCACTGCCCCGACGTGTCGGTGCTCGTCTCCGCCCGCACCGCCGGGCGCGCCGAGGGCGGCATGGCGACCGAGATGCTGCGCCGCGCTCGGGTCGTGCGCGCGGGCGAGGCCTACCGGCTGCCGGTGGCGTCCCACTGGGAACGGGTCATCCTGCGCCGGGCCGCTCTGCGCCGCGCCTATCGCGAGGGTGCCGCGCCCGCCGCCCTGCAGACGCTCGGGCTCGATGCGGAGGACCTCGCCGCCATCGATCTCGCGGCCTGCCCCAACGACATCGCCTTCGTGGAGCGCGCCCATGCGCGCCTGGAGACGCGGGACGGCCCCGCCCCGGAATGCGGCCTCGACGAGGCTCTGGCGGCGCTCGACGCTTCCCTCGCGGCTCTGCGGCGCGACCGGGCAGCGTGAGGCCGGCCTGAATTCGGCATGAAGCTGGCGAGAAAGCCGGCGATAGGGTCAGGCTGTCGTTGAGGCGGCCCAACCTCGCGCCGCATTGTTCCTGGATCGCGCATGACTCGTCCGGTCGGCTACTACGTCCATCACCAAGGGGCCGGGCACCTCCAGCGGGCGATCGCGCTGGCGCGCGCGCTCGAGGCCCTCGGGCGCCCCTGCACGCTGATGGGCAGCTTCAACGGCCTCGACACTTCGGGCGCGCCCGGCCCCGTTCTCGATCTGCCCGACGATCGCCTGGACCGGAGCTTCGACGGGCAAGACGGTGCGGATCAGCGCCCCGAATGCTTCCACTACGTGCCGCTGAACCATCCCGGCATCCGCGCGCGGATGGGCCGGATCGCGGCCTGGGCGGCGGAGCACGATCCGGCGCTGATCGTCGTCGACGTCTCGGCGGAGGTGGCGCTGCTCGCCCGCCTCCTGTCGGTCCCGAGTCTCGTCGTGCGCCTGTCCGGGACCCGCACCGACCAGCCGCATCTGGAAGCCTTCCGGGCCGCCTCGCGCCTGCTCGCGCCGTTCCCCGAAGCGCTCGACGGCGGCGACGTGCCGGCTTGGGTGCGCGAAAAAACCCTCTACGGCGGCTTTCTCGGCGACGCGACGGCGCGGCTCGCGTCCGAGGAGGACGGACGCATCGTCGTGGTGTTCGGCCGCGGCGGCGAGGGCGGGCGGCTGGAGGCGCTGATCGAGGCCGCCCGAGCGGTGCCGGACCGCGCCTGGCACGTGCTCGGACCGGTCACCGGCACGGGGTCGCCACCGGACAACCTGAACCTGCACGGCTGGGTCACGGATGTGCGCCCGCATCTCGCCCCCGCCTCCCTCGTGGTCGGGGGTGCGGGCGACGGACTCGTCACCGCAGTGGCGGCCCTGGGCAAGCGTTTCCTGTGCCTGCCCGAGCCGCGCGCCTACGACGAGCAGGAGGCCAAGGCGCAGGCGCTGGAGCGACTCGGTGCGGCGGTGGTCCATCGCGGTTGGCCGGAACCGGCGGCGTGGCCGCAACTCGCCGCCGCCGGCCTCAGCCTCGATCCGGAAATCGTCCGGCGCCTCGCCGAGCCCGATGCGCTCGCGCGCACCGCCGACGCCATCGAGGCGCTTTGCCGGGCGGCGGACTGACCGGCGTTCACGCCGGAGGCTTGCTCGGGTCGACCCATGCCGCCCGAGCCACACCCCGCTGAGGCGTACTCACTTGTCGTTCGTCGTCCCCGGTGAGGTCTCCCGCCCCGTCGTGCCGGGCCCCGAGGCGCCGTGCGTCTTCGGCTTGTCGGACAGCACGCCGGCGCCATCGCGGGTGATGCCGCCGCTGCCCGGATTCGGATCGCTGCTCCTGGCCGTGCCGGTCTGATCGTTGACGCCGGCATTGCCGAAGCTGCCGGCGCGGCCCGCGCCGCCGCCCGTCTCCTGGGCGGCAGCCGGCAGGGGTGTGAGGATCGCGACGCCGAGCGTCACCGCGGCGAGCCATCGTCCGTTCATCGCGATCCTCCTCATCTTGGCCTGACCAGGCGCGCCGGTCAGCGCTTGGGCGAAAAAGTCGGATCGCTGATGCGTCGCAGGTTTTCGGATGGTGTCTCCGCCTCGGTGGCCTCCACCGACTCGACACTTCCGCCCGCGATCGAGTCGCGCCGGTCGAAGCCGGAGGCGGTGCGCGCCACCTGTGCCTCCCAGCTCGGATCCTCCTGCAGGGCGCGCTGGAGGTCGGCGGGGCGGGCGACGTCGAGCGGGCTGTCCTGCCCCAAATCCTGCCCGTTGCGGTCGGCGTTGGCGTTGAAGTCACGCAGGGAATCCCGATCGGACTCGTGCTGGCCGCGGCTCTTGTCCATGGCGTATCTCCTGATGCGGAAGCGGCTCAAGCCGCTCGATGTCGGCCTCCGGCCTGGGCGCCGTCCTCAGTGGGAGCGGTCGGTGCGGTCGGGGGCGTGGCCCATGGTGCTGTGGCGGTGGTGCGCGTCGCGCTCGCCACCGCCTCCGGACACGCCGGATTTGGCATGGTTGGTCGGGCTTCCCGGCGCCGGACCGTGATCGGGCTCGACGTAGGGCTTCGAACGGTCCTGATGGCTGCTGCCCGGCCCGCCGTGATGGCGGTTGGCGTTCGGGTGCTTCGAGGACGTGCTCATTCAGCGATCCTGCTGGTGGCCTTGATGGGTGGTGTTGACCTTCGAATTGCCAGACTGGCCGATCTTGTCCGGGTCCTTCGTCTGCGAGGAAGCCTGCCCCTGAACGGTGGCGGTCTCAGGCGCGCTTCCCGGGCCCTTGTCGGATCGGTTGGCCGGCGGAACGGGCGGGGGCTTGGTGCTCATCGAAACTCCGGGGCTCGATTGTCGGAGGCTATGCCTGAAGAACCGGCCGATCCCCGAAGAGTTCGAACCGATCTCTAAAACTTTTCAATCGAGCTTCCGGCAAATCACCGGTCCTTGCGCTGATCCACCAGGGACAGGCGCGGCAATTGCGATGCACCACGGCGGCGCCGGACGCGGCAATGCTTTGCGTCTCGGACGAATTTGCTTGGAAGAAGCGGCGGTCCCGGACGATCGTTACCTTCAAAACTTTCAGACCATGCGCGGCGGCGAGCCTGCTCCCACATTACCTGATCTGGCGTGAACCGCAGCCCGGCCCGGTCGGTTTCGCCACCAAGCCAGGCGACACGATCATCGGCTTGCGGATGGAGGCGAGGATGGAAGCGGCGCGAAACGGCGAAGACCGGGCGGAGGGGCTTGCCGGCGCGAGCGTCGCCGGCCGTTCCGGTGATCCGAGCCTGAGCAGCCCCGACCATGCGGAGGCCGGCGACCGCAGCCTGACGGGCGGGATATCACCTCGGCCGGGCGCGGCGAGCGGAAAGGCCGGGGAGCGCGAGGCGGGCGGGACGGAACCGGCCGACCCGCCGTCCAGCGGCCGATGAGGCTCTCGCTCGGCTCTTGTCTCAGAACGGCCGATCCGCCGGCACGCGGGCGGCGGCGATCTCGTCCGGGCTCGGGCCGCGTAGGAGGGTGATGTCGGGCTCGCGGCGCTCTTCGATCAGGCCGAGCCGGGCGAAAGCATCGAGCCAGCCGTCCATCGGCCAGAGCCCGTGCCGGGCGCGGAAGCGGCGGGCGTTGCGGACGATGTCGGCGAAGTGCTGCAGCGGCGGATCGCAGGAGAGATGATGCTGATGGAAGGCCGGCGGTACCCCCGCCAGCAGCACCGGCACGCCGATCTCCGCGGCGCGGAAGGCGAGATCGGTGTCCTCGGCGCCGTATCCGTCGTAGCCCTCGTCGAAGCCGCCGAGCCGATCGTAGGTCGTGGCCCGCACCGCGAAGGCGAGGGACCAGAACAGGCCGGGATTCTTCGTCTCCCGCACGCCGCCGTCCGGAAAGTCGCGGGCCGGATGGAGGATGCCGGCCTGCAGGAGATCGGCCTCCCGCCAGCGGTCGCGGACGGCGCCGGCGGGCAGGTAGCGGATCGGACCGCACACGAGGCCGTCATGGGCCGCCGCTGCCGCGGCGAGCGCCGGAACGAGGCCGGCGGAGGGAATGCAATCGACGTCGAGGAAGACGAGGATGTCACCGGACGCGGCCGCCCGGCCGGCATTGCGCGCGGCGGCGAGTGGCAGGCCGGCGCTCGGGAACGCGATCCGCCGCAGCGGGAAGCACGTCTCCGGCAGCGGCTCCGGAGCGGCTCCCATCTCGACCACGACGCACTCGGTCGTGGCCTCGCCCGGGGCGGTCCCGCGGGCGAGCCCCTCGATCAGGCGCGCGAGGTGGGCATCGCGGCCCTTGTTGAGCGTGACGACGCTGGTGGTGCTCACGGGGTTTCCAGTCCGGGCCAAGCTGTGCGGTCGCGCCCGTCCTGCCAGCCCCAACCTGAAACGCCGATGAAGAGGAGCGATCGAAGGGGAGCAGCGCAAAGAGGGTTCAGCGCAGGGCGATGTACCATTCGTGCGGGCCGCAGAGCCGGTCGATCATCGCCGGCTCCAACTGGAAGCCGGAGGGATCGTCCTCGATCAGGCCGGAGACCTGCGAGGCGTGCGCCTCCACCGCCCGGCGCTTGGCCGCGCGCTCGCCCTCCACGGCGAGGCGAAACCCCTCCGGAGCCGGCCCGACCTCGCGCTCCGGCGGCAGGGTCCAGCCCCAGACCGGGTAGGCATAGGCGGCGATGCCGGGGAGCCGGGCGCGAGCGAGATCGGTGATGGCGGCGGACGCGGTGTGGTCGCAATGTGGATCGTACCGCCACGTCACGAACAGGGCGCTCGCCCCGGCCTCACGGGCGATCGCGGCGATCCGATCCGCCGCCGCCTCGGCGTCCGCGCCCTCGCTCGGAACGCCGCCGTCGGGCAGGCGCAGGAAGTGGAGATGCTCGGAGCCGAGCCCGAGTTCGGCCATGGCCTGCACGGTCTCGGCCTCGCGCAGATCCCGCAGGCGGTCGTGCGGATAGGCCTTGGAGTTCGGGTGCGAGCCGCAGCCGTTGCTGACGATGACGACGCGCACGGCGCGCCCCTCGCTCACGGCCTGCGCGATCAGCCCGCCGCAGCCGAGACTCTCGTCGTCCGGGTGCGGCGCGACCACGACGAGGCCGCCCGCGTTCGGCACCAGGGTGGCGAGAGGGGCGACGGGCAAGGCCTTCACGACCTCGAGAAAGGCGTCGGCACGCATGGGAAGCCTCCTATTCCGCTCGCGCCGCGAGATAGCGCGAAAACCCCTTGGCGCGCAGGACGCAGGCCGGGCAGGCGCCGCAGCCGTAGCCCCAATCGTGGCGCGTACCCCGCTCGCCGAGATAGCAGGTGTGGCTCTCCTCGACGACGAGATCCACGAGGGCGCGCCCGCCGAGGCTCTCCGCGAGCGCCCAGGTCTGCGCCTTGTCGATCCACATCAGCGGCGTGTGCAGCACGAAGCGGCGCTCCATCCCGAGATTGAGCGCGACCTGCAGCGCCTTGATCGTGTCGTCGCGGCAATCCGGATAGCCCGAGTAGTCGGTCTCGCACATGCCGCCGACGACGTGGCGCAGGCCCCGGCGGTAGGCGAGCGCGGCGGCGAAGGTGAGGAAGATGAGGTTACGGCCCGGCACGAAGGTGTTGGGCAGCCCGTCTTTGGCCAGCGCGATCGCGCTGTCGCGGGTCAGCGCCGTATCCGAGATCTCGCCGAGCGCCGCGAGGGGGAGCGTGTGATCCGGCCCAAGCCGCCCGGCCCAAACCGGATCGAGGGCGCTCAATCCCTGCCGCAACGCGGCGCGCCGGTCGAGTTCGACCCGGTGGCGCTGGCCGTAATCGAAGCCGAGCGTCTCGACATGCGGGAACCGGTGGAGCGCCCAGGCAAGGCAGGTCGCCGAATCCTGGCCGCCGGAGAACAGCACCAGGGCGCCATCTCCCTGCTCCGCTGCGCCTGTCTCCGGCATGGCCGTCAATCGCCCTCGTACTCGGCCCAGGAATAGGGCGTCTCGAAGATCCGCACGCTGGCGAGCCCTGGAATCAGGGGCTTGGCGCGATGCCAGATCCAGGCCGCGATGTGCTCGGCGGTCGGGTTCTCCAGCCCCTCGATCTCGTTGAGGCAATGGTGGTCGAGCCGCTCCAGGAGCGGCGCGAAGGCGCTCTCGATGTCGTAGAAATCGACCACCCAGCCCGTCGTCGGATCGACATCGCCCGCCACCGTCAGTTCCACGCGGTAGGAATGCCCGTGCATGCGGTGGCAGCGGTGGGTCTCGGGCACGTTCGGCAGGCGGTGGGCCGCCTCGAAGGTGAAGGCCTGGGTGATCTTCATCGCGTGATCTTCACGGGGTCTGGAACGGTCCCGCCGCGGAAGCCGCGGCGGGTTGACGGCGGCCGGCGGGCGCACCGAGATCGTGGATATGTCACTGCCTCCGACGAAATGCACCCTCTATCCGGTCTTCGCCGCCGCGAGCCCGCGCGCGGTGATCTACCGGCGCGGCCCCTCGAACCAGACCTGCCTCATCGCCTGGGACCGCACGGAGGATTCGTTCGAGGTCGGGCAATGGTTCAAGGGCACGGTGAAGCCGTCCTGGGGCGGGCTGTCGCCGGACGGCGAATGGCTCGTGAGCTTTCTCGGCAAGTACAGGGGGCCGTTCGCGACCTGGACGGTGCTCTCGCGACCGCCCTTCCTCACCGCCGTCGCGCTCTGGCCGAAGGGCGACACCTGGGCCGGCGGCGGGTTCTTCCTGTCGGACGACACGCTCGTCCTGACCCATGGCGAGGGCCCCTACGACCTCGCCCCCGGCCTTCCCCCGCCGCCCGGCCTCACGGTGCTGCCGTTCACCCGCGCGAACGCGCCGGTGGTGACGGCGCGGGCGCAATCCGGCCCGGCGGCGAGCCGCTGGCGGCCGGATCCTGCCGTCGAGGGCGGCTGGATCCTCGACGCCCCCGCGGGCGCGCCTTCGAGCCACGCCTTCATCCGGGCGGTCAGCGCGTACACGGCCGACCCGCTCCGGTCGCTGCCCGAGAGCGTGCGCCACAGCCTGTGCGCCGGCGGCCCGCCGGTGCCGCTGCAGGTCGCCGGCTGGGCCGCCTTCGACCGCAACGGCGACCTCCTGTTCTCGCAGGAAGGCGGGCTGTTCCGCCTCGACGCGGACCGGCTCGGCGGCATCGGCTCGACGGAAGAGCTCCTCGCCCGCGCCCGCTGCCTCGCCGACTTCTCCGACCTGCGCTTCCGGCCGCTCGCCGCCCCCTACGCCGCGCCGACGCCTGGGGCGGAGGACGGCTTCGCCCCGATCCTCGACCGGGTGAGCCGCGAGGACCGGCACCGGCGCCGGCAGGTCCGCAAGACCCGCGAGCGGGTCGGCCGGTCCGGCTGACGGACGTGCCGGCTCAGCGGCGGCTCGGACGCAGCGGAGGGCAGAAGAGGCCCGGCTTCATGCCGACTTCGCGGGCGCGCTGCGCGATGGGGCCAGCCCTCCCAGCAGGGAAGCGAACGGCGAGTCCGGCCTCTCGACGCTGTCGAGTGTCCGCCCGATCCGCCGTCCCTGCCACCAGAACTCGGCGACGGGCAGGGCGAGAAGCGTGAGCAGGCCCCAGGTCGCAAGGTCTCGGCCGAGGATCATGCCCAAGTCCTCGGGCCGATCGTTGCCGGTGCGGCGCGCAAAGGAGATCAAGGACCGTGACGAACGCACCGCCGACACCCGTCCGCTACGGGATGCCGATGATCTTGTGCGTCTGCAGCGAGAGCCGCCAGCGGGCATCCGACCGGCAATAGGCCACCGCCCTCGCGGTGTTGGCGGCGGCCTCCGGCCCGTCCATCGGCTGGAGGAAGTGGTGGCGGAAGGGCAGATCGGCGAAGTGCTCGGGGGGCGCCTCCGCCTGCGGGAAGACGAGCTTCAACTCGTCGCCCGTGGTCTGGACCAGCGGATTCCCCGCCTTCGGGCTGACGCAGATCCAGTCGATGCCGGGCGGGGCGGGGAGCGTGCCGTTCGTTTCCACCGCGATCTCGAAGCCGCGGGCATGGACGGCGGCGATCAGGGACGCGTCGAGCTGGAGCAGGGGTTCGCCCCCGGTGAACACGACGTAGCGGTTGGCCGCGCCCCCGGCCCAGGTCGCGGCGATGGCCTCCGCCAGGACTTCGGCGGACGCGAAACGTCCGCCGCCCTCGCCGTCCATGCCGACGAAATCGGTGTCGCAGAAGCGGCAGGCGGCGCCCGCCCGGTCCTCCTCGCGGCCGGACCAGAGATTGCAGCCGGAAAAGCGGCAGAACACCGCCGCGCGTCCGGCCTGGGCCCCCTCGCCCTGCAATGTGTGGAACAGTTCCTTGACCGCGTAGGACATCGTCGCGCTTTTTTGCCAGGGCTTGCCCTTACCCCCGGGAGCCTCGGAAGACCAAGCGCGGCACGATTTCCGGGAACGCAACCCGGATCGGCAGCTTAACCGTGGGCAAAACCCTTTGGTCTGCCATGCTCTCGCCACGGAGGGCACGTTGATGAACGGGTCTCCTCGATCCGACGCTTTCCGGACGCATCCCTCACGAACGTCCGGGGCCGGCAACGGAATTCCTGCTCCGCGGCGTCCCGCGCCCTCACACCCTTTCGAGATTGGCCCGATGGTGAACCGTGTTTGGGGACGGCTGATCGGCTCGCTCACCGCGCTCGGCTTGATGGTCGGGGCGGCCTCGGCGGTGACGGCGCCGATCCTCGTCGTCGACGCCGAATCCGGCAAGGTGCTCTACAGCCAGGGCGCGACCGACCCCTGGTATCCGGCCTCGATCACCAAGCTGATGACGGCCTACGTCGCCCTCGACATGGTGCGCCAGGGCAAGGTCTCCCTCGACACCCTGCTGACGATCTCGCCGGCGGCGGCGGCCGAGCCGCCCTCGAAGATGGGCTTCAAGCCCGGCACGCAGATCACCCTCGACAACGCCCTCAAGATCATCATGGTCAAGTCGGCCAACGACGTGTCCTGGGCGATCGGCGAAGGGCTCGGCGGCTCCGTCGAGGGCTTCGCCGACATGATGAACGAGACCGCGCACCGGATCGGCATGCGCGAGAGCCGCTGGTACAATCCCAACGGCCTGCCCGAACCGCGGCAATGGACGAGCGCCCGCGACATGGCGATCCTCGCCCGCGCGCTGATGCGGGACTTCCCCAATCAGCAGGGCCTGTTCTCGATCTCGGCGATCCAGTACGGCAAGGCGGTGATGGCCAACCATAACGGCCTGCTCGGACGCTATCCCGGCGCCGACGGCATGAAGACCGGCTTCATCTGCTCGGGCGGCTTCAACGTGGTGGCGACCGCGACCCGCGGCGGCCGACGCATCATCGCCGTGGTGATGGGCCAGCCGAGCGCCCGCGAGCGCGACATCAAGGCCGCCGACCTGTTCGACTACGGCTTCGGCCAGTCGGCGGGCTGGACCGCGCCGACGCTGGAATCGCTGCCGGCCTCCAACGTCGCCGCCCCGCCGGACATGCGGCCCTACATCTGCGACAAGCGCAAGCCGATGCCGGTGGACGAGGGCCCCGGCGCCCTGACGGCGAGCGGCCCCGGTGCCAACAGCGCCGCGACGCAGCTCTTGGGCTCGATCACGCCCGACGCCTCCAACCTCGCCTTCGCCGCCCTCGGCAACGCCAATGTCCGCGGGCGCACCCTGCCGCCGCGGGCGCCGCTCCAGCCGATCCCGGTCTGGATCGGCAGCAGCCCGACCGAGGGCGCGATGGCGCTGGCCCGCGAGGAGCAGGAGGCGCAGGCCGCCAAGCAGGCGGCCAAGCAGGCGGCGCTCGAAGCGGCCCAGCGCAAGCGCGCCGAGGCCAAGGCCGCCAAGGACGCGGCCAGAGAGGCCGCCAAGCAGGCCGCTTCGGAGAAGGCCGCCAAGGCCCGCGCCGCCGCCGTGACGGCGCCGAAGGCGGCCACGAAGACCGCCGGCAAGGACAAGGGCGTGCCGGCCGCGACCAGCGCCTACACCTCGGTCGAGGTCGCACCCAAGGCGTCGGCCAAAGAGGCCTCCAAGCCGGCCGCGAAGCCGGCTCACAAGCCGGCCGCCAAGAAGCCCGAGGCGAAGCCCGCCGCCAAGAAGGCGGACAAGCCGACCAAGGCGAAGAACGACGAGTCGTGAGGGGTTTTCGCGGGCATCCGGCACCGTCATATCGGGGCCGAGACACGCTGCGACATCCGACCCCCCGCCCTTCCCGCCCGTGATCGTGCGGGGAGAGGGCTTCATGGCCTTCTGACCGAGGCATGAAGCCGGACGCCCTCCGGGGGTGAGGCGCTCGCGGCGCATTCGACTTCGAAAGCTGTCGCGCCATGACCCAATCCGAAAAGCCCGGCCGCCCCGAGCCGATCCCGCTCACCGTGCTCACCGGCTTTCTCGGCGCGGGCAAAACCACGCTGCTGAACCGCCTCCTCGCCGACCCGGCGCTGGCCGACACGGTGGTGATCGTCAACGAGTTCGGCGAGGTCGGTCTCGACCACCTGCTGATCGAGACGGTGGACGAGGGGATGATCCTGCTCGGTGCGGGATGCCTGTGCTGCACCGTGCGCGGCGACCTGATCTCGACGCTCGAAGATCTGCTGCGCCGCCGCGACAACGGCCGAATCAACCCGTTCCGACGGGTCGTGATCGAGACCACGGGGCTGGCCGACCCGGCGCCGATCCTGCACGCGCTGATCTACCACCCCTATCTCGCCATCCGCTTCCAGCTGCAGGGGGTGGTGACGGTGGTCGACGCGGTCAACGGCGCCGCCACTCTCGACGCGCACGGCGAAGCCCTGCGGCAAGCGGCGGTGGCCGACCATCTCGTGGTGACCAAGGCCGACCTGCCCGGCGCCGAGGCGGAGGCACTCACCCGGCGGCTCGCCGCCCTCAATCCCGGCGCGCAGATCCACGGGCCCGACGTGCCGCCCGAGCGCCTGCTCGGCGGCCTGTTCGGCCTCGACGGCCGGGGGACGAGCAAGAGCGAGGATGTGCGGGCGTGGCTCGGCGCCGAGGAGCCGGATCACCACCATGGCCCCCATCATCACGACGTGAACCGGCACGACGCGGCGATCCGCGCCTTCCACCTCATCAGCGACGCGCCGGTGCCGCGCCCTGCCTTCGAGATGTTCCTGGATCTGCTGCGCTCGGCGCACGGACCGAAGCTCCTGCGCCTCAAGGGCCTCGTGGCGCTCGCCGACGACCCCGAGCGGCCGGTCGTGGTGCACGGAGTACAGCACGTCGTCCACGCGCCGGAGACGCTGCCGGCCTGGCCCGATGCGGACCACCGCTCGCGGCTGGTGCTGATCGTGCGCGACCTCGACCCGGCCTTCGTCCGCCGGATCTGGGACGCCTTCCTCGGCAAGCCCGCGCCGGACACACCGGACCGGGCGGCGCTGACCGAGAACCCGTTGGCAATTCCGGGCGGGTAGAATGCGTTCGCGCAAGCGAGAAGGCTGTCACGACGCGGCAGCCTCTTCCCGCTCTCGTCGCGCCCTGGATTGCTTCGGCTCCGCCTCGCAATGACGGCGAGGGCGATTCACATCGTCATTGCGAGCGAAGCGAAGCAATCCAGGGCGCGACATCCACAGATTGTATCGCTACGATCAAAGCGGGAACGGCTTGGCCCCGAGGCGCGATCGATGCGGCAGCCTGTCGTCTACATCATGGCGAGTGCCCGCAACGGGACGCTCTACACCGGCGTCACTTCGAACCTTCCGCGCCGTGCCTACGAACATCGAGCCAAGCTGACGGAAGGCTTCACAGCCCGCTACGGCTGCAAGCTTCTGGTCTGGTACGAGCCGCACGAAACAATGATCGAGGCCATTTCGCGCGAGAAGCAGATCAAGGCTGGCTCACGAAGCAGGAAGCTGGCCCTGATCGAACGACTCAATCCCGATTGGCGCGATCTTTATCCCGATCTCGCCTGATATCCTGCACGTGCGTCGGGCCAATGTCGCGCCCTGGATCGATCGCGCCGAACCTCGCGATGCCGGGAGAGATGAAAGACTACTCGTCCTCGCCGAACCTGTCGGCGAGCAGCGCCTCGATCGCGTCGAGGGCGGCGCCCGCATCGTCGCCGACGGCGACGACGGCGATCGTGGTGCCCTTGGCCGCGCCCAGCGTCAGCAGGCCCATGATCGAGCGCCCGCCGACGGTCTCGCCGCCGCGGGTCACCGTCACGCCCGCGGCGAAGCGCTCCACCGTCTGGACGAACTTGGCCGAGGCGCGGGCGTGCAGGCCGCGGCGATTGATGATCGGCAGGATCCGGACGAGACCGCCCTCCGGCACCTCCGGCTGCGGCTCGACCTCGCCGTCCACGCTCTCGCTCATCGCCTCCGGCACTCCCTTCCCCCGCCGCTTCCATGCCGGTCGCGGCGCGTCGGGGCGCGCCGTTCCGGATGCGGGACGACGTGGTTAAGCCGGGAGCAGGGCGAAGGAAAGGCGGTGCGGCGGAGAGATCGAACTGCGGGCCCGCGTTACTTGCCCGCGAGAACCCGCGAGGCGACGTTGATGTACTTGCGGCCCGCCTCTTGCGCGTGGAGCACGGCGTCGCCGAGGCTCTCGGCCTCGCGCACGCTGGCGAGCTTGATCAGCATCGGCAGATTGATCCCGGCGACCACCTCGACCTGGCCGCCGTTCATACACGACAGGGCGAGGTTCGACGGGGTGCCGCCGAACATGTCGGTGAGAACCACGACGCCCTGACCGGAGTTGACCCGGCCGACGGCGGACATGATGTCGCCGCGACGCAGCTCCATATCGTCCTCCGGGCCGATCGTGATCGTCTCGACCTGCTTCTGAGGGCCGACGACATGCTCCAGGGCGGCCTTGAACTCGGTCGCCAACAGCCCGTGGGTGACGAGCACCATTCCAATCATCGAAGCGTGTTCCAACGCCCTGTGAGCGGAGACGCCATCTTGTGCAGCGCAAGGTGAAGCGCAAGCGGGTCGCGTCGCTTTTGACGAACGCAACGTCGCTACCATGACATGGAGGTGGCAGCCGCGCTACACATCGCGGACGCCGCCGGGCACGAGAGCCGCCGGGTGCGTCCGCATTGCCACGCCGGCTCGAAGCGCCTCGCGAATCAGGTATTCGCGGGGATGGCGCGGATCAAGGACGAGGCGCGGGAGTGCGACGCCGAGGACCAGCGCCGTCTCCGCCGTCTCGGGCAGGCGCTCGGCCTCCGCCACGAGATCGACCACGAGGCGGAGCACCGCGGCCGGCGCGTGGCGCGCGAGGCGGCGAGGCCCCAGGCCGCGGATCTCGATCAGGCCGGCGAGCGCCGGGTGTGGCCGGGCGACGAGGCGGCCGTGATGCGGCTCCAGCCGGATCCGGTCGTCGCCGACGAGGCGGGCATGGCGGCCTTCGAGGAAGAAGCGGTCGAGAAGCGCGAGGCAGAGGGCGGACTTGCCCGATCCGGACGGCCCGCGGATCAGCACCCCGGCCTCGTCGAGGAGCACGCAGCTCGCGTGGACCGTCTCCCCTCTCGGCTCTCCCCCGGACGCGCCCTTTCCGCTACCCTCCCCGCTCATGCGGCGAGGTCGTCCTCGCCGTAGCGGTCGGCCCGGGGGGCCACGGGCAGGCGCACGATGAAGCGGGCGCCGCGCACCGTCGGATGCCCCTCCTCGTCGGCCGGGCCGGGGCGGTTCTCGGCGCGGATCGTGCCGTGATGGGCCTGGATGATCTGCCGCGAAATCGACAGGCCGAGACCCGAATTCTGGCCGAAGCCCTGTTCCGGCCGGTCGGTGTAAAAGCGCTCGAAGATCCGCTCCAGGGCATGTTCGGGAATGCCCGGCCCCTCGTCCTCGACCACGAACTCGACCTCGTTCTTGAGGCGGCGCAGCGCCACCCGCACCTTGGCGCCCGGCGGCGAGAAGGAGCGGGCGTTGTCGAGCAGGTTGTTGACGACCTGCCCGAGACGGCTGTCGTGGCCGATGATGCGGAACGGATCCTCAATCTCGGCGCCGGGCCGCTCGATGTCGAACTGGATCACCGCCGCGTTGGCGCGCCGCCGCTCGTTGGCGACCGAGGTCACGGTGGTGAGGAGCTTGCCGAGGTCGACCCGGCGCGCCTCGGCGCGGGCGAGTTCCGCATCGAGGCGGGAGGCGTCGGAGATGTCCGAGATCAGACGGTCGAGGCGCTTCACATCGTGCTGGATGATCTGCATCAGCCGGCTGCGCGACTCGTCGGTCTTGGCCAGCGGCAGGGTCTCGACCGCGCTGCGCAGGGAGGTCAGCGGGTTCTTCAACTCGTGGCTGACATCGGCGGCGAAGCTCTCGATGGCGTCGAGCCGGCGGTAGAGCGCCTGGGTCATGTCGCGCAGCGCGCCCGACAGGTGGCCGATCTCGTCGGTGCGGCCCGTGAAGTCGGGAATCTCCTGGCGTGACTTGATGCCCCGGCGCACCCGCTCGGCGGCGTCGGCGAGCCGGCGCACCGGCCCGGCGATGGCGCCCGCGAGCAGGATCGACAGAACCAGCATCACCGCGGCCGCGACGAGGAAGACCTGGAGCAGGCCAAAGCGCTCGGAGGCGATCACCCGGTCGATGTCGCCCCCCTGCGTCGAGACCATCAGCACGCCGCGCACCGAGCCGGCCCGCTGGATCGGCACCGCCACCGAGACGATGGTCTCGCCGCGCTCGTTGCGCCGGGAGATGGTGCCGCGCGAGCCCTTGAGCGCCGCCTGGACCTCACGGAAGGCGCGCCCGTCCTGCGGCCCCGCCTCCTCCTGGGCCGAGCGCTCGCTGACGACGAGGCCGAGGATGCGGTTGCCGATGAAGTCCCAGATCCGCTCCAGCACGTTGGGCTTCGGGGGCTTCACCGCCGTGTCGCTGCGGGCGATGTCGCCGCGGGCGTAGAGCGAGCGGGTGTCGAACAGCAGGCTGCCCTCGCGGTCGTAGACCCGGGCGCGGTTGCCGGTGGGGGTCACGAGGCGGCGCAGCAGGGGCGCGACCTTCTCGGGGTTGAGCGAGAAGGCGAGCGAGGCGGGGTCATCCTCGAAGTCGCGGCCCTCGCCGGCCTGCTGCTGCAGCAGCTTGTCGGGATCGACCCGGATCGTGTCGGTGTCGACGGAAGCCTGGGCGGCGATGGCGCCGGCGATGATGTCGCCCTGGATCAGCAGGCTCTGCACCCGGGCCTGGATCAGCCCCTGGCGGAACTGGTTCAGGTAGAGGAAGCCGAACAGGAGAACGATCAGCCCGACGAGGTTGAGCACCACGATGCGGCGCGTCAGGCTCGACGAGGCGCGCTGGCCGACCGCGTTCCAGAGGTCGCGCGGCCAGGTCAGCGGCGGGCGGGTGAGGGAGCCGACGAGACGCGCGAGGAGGCCGGGGCGTGCCTGGGCCTCATCGGAATCGGGCTGGCGGGACAGGGGGGCGAGCATCGACGGACGGGATCTCCCGGAAATCGTCTCAACCCTCCTTGAACCGGTAGCCGACGCCGTAGAGCGTCTCGATCATGTCGAAGCTCTGGTCCGTCACCTTGAACTTCTTGCGCAGCCGCTTGATGTGGCTGTCGATGGTGCGGTCGTCGACATAGACCTGATCGTCGTAGGCCGCGTCCATCAGGGCGTTGCGGCTCTTCACGACGCCGGGGCGCTGGGCCAGCGCCTGGAGGATCAGGAACTCGGTGACGGTGAGCGTCACCGGCTCGCCCTTCCAGGTGCAGGTATGGCGCTCGGGATCCATCATCAGCTGGCCGCGCTCGAGCGAACGGGCGGCGGCGTCCGCCTCGCGGGCGGCGGCGCCGGGGGTGGCGTCTTTCGGAGCGAAGCGGCGCAGCACCGCCTTGACTCGCTCCACCAGCAGGCGCTGCGAGAACGGCTTATGGATGAAGTCGTCCGCGCCCATCTTGAGGCCGAACAGCTCGTCGATCTCCTCGTCCTTTGAGGTGAGGAAGATCACGGGAAGGTCCGATTTCTGCCGCAGGCGCCTGAGAAGCTCCATTCCGTCCATGCGCGGCATCTTGATGTCGAAGATGGCGAGATCGGGCGGGGAGTGACGCAGACCGTCCAACGCCGAGGCGCCGTCGGTGTAGGTCTGGATGCGGTAGCCCTCGGTCTCCAGCGCGATCGAGACGGAGGTCAGGATGTTGCGGTCGTCGTCGACGAGGGCGATCGTGGGCATGCAGTTTCCCTGACTTGACGGCGCGCGCGCCGCCCCTGGCGCGTCCTTAATGCGGGCCCGCGACGGCCAGGCGCCGCCCCCGCAAATCGGGGACCGCCGGCCGTGCGGAGGGTCTCGTCCTTTACGACCATCGTTCGAAAAAAGCGAGCGGCAGTCTAAGCTTGGCCTTATCGGCCGGCTCGGCGGAAGGGCCCCAAGATAAAAAAACAGGGCGGACAACGCGCCGCGCCCGGCCTCTCCGCCGGCTCTTCTGCGCGCACCCTGCACCGCGCTATGCTCGTTCCCGAAATTTCGGGAGAACAGTTTCCATGGCCAACGACGCGACGCCGCCCGTGCAGGAACGGCGCGGACCGGCCGAACCTCTGCCCGCATCCGAGGCGCCCTTCGACGCGATCGGGCTCGCCCGGTACCTGCTGCGCAGCGTGCGGTCGGGGGCGCTCGCCACGATCGACGCGACCGACGGCACGCCCTTCGCCTCCCTCGTCACCATCGCCACGGACGTCGACGGCACGCCCCTGATGCTGATGTCGCGGCTCTCGGCGCATACGCGCAATCTCGACAAGGACCCGCGCGCCTCGCTGCTGTTCTCGGTGGGCGGCAAGGGCGACCCGCTGGCCCATCCGCGCCTGACCGTGACGGGGCGCGCCACGCGCACGGACGAGAAGCGGGTCCGCGAACGCTTCCTGGCGCGCCACCCGAAGGCCAAGCTCTACGCCGACTTTCCCGATTTCGGCTTCTTCGCCCTCACCCCCGCGGCTGGCCACCTCAACGGAGGTTTTGCCAAGGCGGCGACCCTGACGCCGCAGGAGCTGCTCCTCGACATGGCCGGCGCCGAGGCGATCGTTGCGGGCGAGCGCGGCGCCGTCGAGCACATGAACGCGGATCACGCCGACGCGCTCGCCCTCTACGCCGCGGGTGCCGGCGAGCCCGGTACCGGCTGGCGCCTCACCGGGCTCGATCCGGAGGGGCTCGACCTGATGGCCGGCGAGCGCACGGCGCGGGTGCCCTACCCCGAGCCGGTGCGCGACATGGGCGCGTTGCGAAAGACCCTGGTGGCGATGGCCGCCGCAGCGCGGGCCGCCGGCGCGGAGGCTCCGCCCCCCCATCCGGAGACTTGAGGCAGCCGTCTTGGCGGGAAGGATCCACCCCGCGGCCTCGCCCCGCCTTGGCGCGCGTGCCCGCCGCTGCTATTCCCGGCCCGGCCAATCCCGACAGACCTGCCGTGCGCCGCGCCAGCCCGCAACGGGTTCGCCGTGCCGGAGACCCTGATGACCACCCGCACCATCGACAACATCCGCAACTTCTCCATCGTTGCGCATATCGACCACGGCAAGTCGACGCTCGCCGACCGGCTGATCCAGCAGACCGGCACCGTGGCGCTTCGCGACATGAGCGAGCAGATGCTCGACTCGATGGACATCGAGCGCGAGCGCGGCATCACCATCAAGGCCAACACCGTCCGCCTCGAATACAAGGCGGAGGACGGCCAGGACTACGTCCTCAACCTGATGGACACGCCCGGTCACGTGGACTTCGCCTACGAGGTGTCTCGGAGCCTCGCGGCCTGCGAGGGCTCCCTCCTCGTCGTCGATGCCTCCCAGGGCGTCGAGGCGCAGACACTCGCCAACGTCTACCAGGCGCTCGACGCCAACCACGAGATCGTGCCCGTCCTCAACAAGGTCGATCTTCCGGCGGCCGAGCCCGACCGGGTGAAGGAGCAGATCGAGGAGGTGATCGGCCTCGACGCCTCCGAGGCGGTGCCGATCTCGGCCAAGACCGGGCTCAACATCGAGGCGGTGCTGGAGGCCATCGTCAAGCGCCTGCCGCCGCCCAAGGGCGACCGCGACGCGCCGCTCAAGGCGCTCCTCGTCGACTCCTGGTACGACGTCTATCTCGGCGTCGTCGTGCTGGTGCGCATCGTCGACGGCGTGCTGAAGAAGGGCATGACCATCCGCATGATGGGGGCGGATGCCGCCTACGGCGTCGACCGCATCGGCGTGTTCCGCCCGAAGATGGCCGATATCGGCGAACTCGGGCCGGGTGAAGTCGGCTTCTTCACCGGCTCGATCAAGGAGGTCGCCGACACCCGCGTCGGCGACACCATCACGGAGGACAAGCGCCAGACGACGCAGATGCTGCCGGGCTTCAAGGAAGTCCAGGCGGTGGTGTTCTGCGGCCTCTTCCCCGTGGATGCCGCCGACTTCGAGAATTTGCGCGGTGCCATGGGCAAGCTGCGCCTCAACGATGCGAGCTTCTCCTACGAGATGGAGACCTCGGCCGCGCTCGGCTTCGGCTTCCGCTGCGGCTTCCTCGGGCTCTTGCACCTTGAGATCATCCAGGAGCGCCTGGAGCGCGAGTTCAACCTCGACCTGATCTCGACCGCGCCGTCGGTCGTCTACCGCCTGATGATGCGCGACGGCGAGCTCAAGGAGCTGCACAACCCGGCCGACATGCCCGACCCGATGAAGATCGAGACGGTCGAGGAGCCGTGGATCCGCGCCACGATCCTGACGCCCGACGAGTATCTCGGCGGCGTGCTGAAGCTGTGCCAGGACCGGCGCGGCATCCAGATCGACCTCAACTACGTCGGCAAGCGGGCCATGGTCGTCTACGACCTTCCGCTCAACGAAGTCGTGTTCGATTTCTACGACCGCCTGAAGTCGATCTCGAAGGGCTACGCCAGCTTCGACTACCACGTCTCGGACTACCGCGAGGGCGACCTCGTGAAGATGTCGATCCTCGTCAACGCCGAGCCGGTCGATGCGCTGTCCATGCTGGTCCACCGCACCCGCGCCGAGTCGCGCGGCCGGGCGATGTGCGAGAAGCTGAAGGACCTGATCCCGCGCCACCTGTTCCAGATCCCGGTCCAGGCGGCGATCGGCGGCAAGATCATCGCCCGCGAGACCATCCGGGCGCTGTCGAAGGACGTGACCGCCAAGTGCTACGGCGGCGACATCTCGCGCAAGCGCAAGCTCCTCGACAAGCAGAAGGAGGGCAAGAAGCGTATGCGCCAGTTCGGCCGCGTCGAGATCCCGCAGGAAGCGTTCATCGCCGCCCTGAAGATGGACGACTGACGGCGTCGACCCGGCCGCGAAGACGGGCCTGCCCGACTGTCATCGCAGCGCCGGATACGCGCAATTCGGGGTGATGCTCGATCGGGAAAGGCCGCGCGCCGGATCGCTTTAGCGGCGCCCGCGTTGATGGCGAGGGAGCGACGGAAAGCCCGGGGGAAAGGGCCGTGGCGGCCCCCGGTGCGGTTCCCTGATACGCCGCCGGGAAAGCCGTCACGAACCATATGCGACGAAATTTCGGTCGCCTCGTTTCGAGGGGCCGATTTGTATTCATTTGTAAGAAACGATCCCGTCATACCCCCGTCAAGCCGCCACGGTAACGGCGCAATTCGGGAGCTTCGGTTGCGCGCAAGCGACACGCCGAATCAACCGGCGCGCGGCGCGCCCGTCGTGAAATCGAGGCGCTGGGTCGAAGCGGGATCGGACGACGATGGGCGGGGCGCACGAGGAAAACCTGACGCCGCGAACGATGCGGCTGCGGACGCAGCTGCTCGTTGCCTGCGTGCTGGGGGCGGGAGCGGCCGCGGCCGTGTGGTACGGGCGGCCCAAGGAGGTCGATGCCGCGGTGCCGACGCCGGCCGCGGTGAGCGCCGCGGCGCCGGGGACGGGACCGGTGCGCTTCGTGCTCACCGCCAGCCAGCTCGCCACCGTCACCACCGTGCCGGTCGAGCAGCGCCTGTTCTACGAGGACATCGCCACCGAGGGGAAGATCAGCGTCGACGAGTATCGAGCGACGCCGGTCTTCTCGCCCTATGCCGGCCGGGTCATCACCATCTTCGCCCGTTCCGGCGAACAGGTGAAGCAGGGCGACAAGCTGTTCTCGCTCCAGGCCAACGAGATGGTCCAGGCGCAGAACGATTTCCTCGCGGCACTGAACGTGCTCAACAAGTCGCGCTCGCAGCTCTCCTACGCGACCAACACCGAGAAGCGCCTGCACGATCTCTACGATTCCCGCGTCACCACGCTGAAGGAATTGCAGACGGCGCAGAACGACCTCGCCACCGCGCAGAACGACGCCAAGACGGCGGAGGTCGGCCTGGAGGCGGTGCGTAACCGCCTGCGCATCCTCGGGCTCGCCGACGACGACATGAAGGCCCTCCAGACCAAGGGCGCGATCAACCCCGAGACGACGATCTACGCCCCGCTCTCCGGCACCGTGATCCAGCGCAAGATCGGCCCGGGCCAGTACATCAACACCGGCGGCTCCGATCCTTCCTACGTCATCGGCGATCTCGGCCGGGTCTGGATCGTCGCGCAGCTGCGCGAGACCGATGCGGCCAAGGTCGATCTCGGCGAGCGCATCCGCTTCCGGGTGCTCGCCTACCCGAACCAGATCTTCGAGAGCCGGATCAACTACATCGGCGCCTCGGTCGATCCCGCCACCCGGCGCATCGTCGTGCGGGCCGAGATCGACAATCCCAAGGGGCTGCTGAAGCCCGAGATGTATGCCAGCGTCCACATCATCAACGAGCGTGAGACCGTCTCTCGCGCCGTGCCGCGGCAGGCGGTGATCTTCGAGGGCGACAAGGCGCGGGTCTGGGTGCTCGGCGCCGGCAATGCCGTGGAGAGCCGCCCGGTGAAGACCGGCTTTCTCGACGGCAACAACATCGAAATCACGGAAGGTCTCTCCGTCGGCGAGCGGGTGATCTCGAAGGGCGCCCTGTTCATCGACGGAATGACCGATCAGCCCGGCTGACGGGCCTGGCCAACGTTCCCCGCGAAAAGAAGCATTCCGAGCCGGGGCCGTCCCCGGCCGCGCCGTAGCGGCGCGAGGCTGGAACCGACCCCATGAACGGCATCGTCGCGCTCGCGCTCCGGCAACGGCCCCTCGTCATCCTCGCCTTCGTGCTGTTCGTGGTCGGGGGCCTCGCCGCCTTCCAGAACCTCAACATCGAGGCCTATCCCGACCCGACCCCGCCGATGGTCGATGTCGTGACCCAGACCGACGGCCTCTCGGCCGAGGAGATCGAGCGCTACGTCACGATCCCGATCGAGCGCATCACCTCCGGCATGCCCAACCTCAGGCAGGTTCGCACGATCTCGCTCTACGGCCTGTCCGACGTGAAGCTGCAATTCGGCTTCGAGTTCGACTATCTCCAGGCCGAGCAGCAGGTCCTGAACCGCCTGCAGCAGCTCGATCCGCTGCCGGCGGGCGCCAAGCCCACCATCTCGCCGATCAGCCCGATCGGCGAGATCTTCCGCTACAAGCTCACGGCGCCGCCCGGCTACAGCGTCCTCGACCTGCGCACGCTCCAGGAATGGGTGCTCAAGAAGCGCTTCCGCGCGGTGCCGGGCGTGATCGACGCCATCGGCTGGGGCGGCAAGACCAAGACCATCGAGCTGTCGGTCGATCTCGACCGGCTGATGGCCTACGGCCTGACCCTGTCGAACGTGGTCAAGACCCTCAACGACAGCAACCTCAACGTCGGCGGCAACCGCGTCGCCATCGGCGGCCAGTCGGCGGTGGTGCGCGCGGTCGGCCTGATCCGCGACGTGGACGACATCAACGGCACGGTGCTGACCCAGGTCGGCGGTGCCCCGGTGCTGGTGAAGGACATCGCCACCGTCACCATCGGCCATCAGCCCCGGCTCGGCATCGCCGGCATGAACGACGAGGACGACATCGTCCAGGGCATCGTGCTGATGCGCCGCGGCGAGAAGAGCACGCCGTCGATCGAGGCGGTGAAGGCGGAGGTCGCCAAGATCGAGGCCGCCGGCATCCTGCCGCCCGGCGTGAAGATCGAGCGCATCTACGACCGCGCCGACCTGATCGCGGTGACGACCCACACCGTGCTGCACAACATGGTGGTCGGCATCCTCCTGATCCTCGTGATCCAGTGGCTGTTCCTCGGCAACCTGCGCTCGGCCCTCATCGTCGTGGCGACGATTCCCTTCGCCCTGTTCTTCGCCGTCGTCATCCTCGTGGCGCGCGACGAATCCGCCAACCTCCTCTCGGTCGGCGCGCTGGATTTCGGCCTCATCGTCGACGGCACCGTCATCATGGTCGAGGCGATCTTCCGGCGCCTGTCCGGCCACGGCATTCCGGGCTATCCGCCGCCGGGGCTCGACGCGAAATCGGGGCGCATCGCGCTCGCTGCGGGCGACGTCAGCCGCTCGATCTTCTTCGCGGCGGCGATCATCGTCACGGGCTTCCTGCCGCTCTTCACCCTCACCGGCGTCGAGGGCCACATCTTCGGGCCGATGGCGACGACCTACGCCTACGCGCTGCTCGGCGGATTGATCGCCACCTTCACGGTCACGCCCGCGCTCGCAGCGTACCTGCTGCCGGCTCATATCGAGGAGAAGGAGACGATCCTGGTCCGTGTCCTCGACCGGATCTACCGCCCTGCGGTGCGCGCCGCGATCGGCGCCCGACTCGTGACGGTGGCCTGCGTCGCGCTGATCGCCGTCGGCGTCGGCATGGCCGGCCGCAATCTCGGCTCCGAATTCCTGCCCAAGCTCGAGGAGGGCAACCTCTGGGTCCGCGCCACCATGCCGGCGACGATCTCGCTGCGCGAGAGCAACGGCTACGTCAACGAGATGCGCAAGATCATCGCTCAGATCCCGGAGGTCGAGCGCGTGGTCTCGCAGCACGGGCGCCCGGACGACGGCACCGATGCGGCCGGCTTCTTCAACGCCGAGTTCTTCGCGCCGATGAAGCCGCTCGACCAGTGGCGCCCCGGCATGGACAAGGAGGCCCTCACCGAGGAGATGCTGCACAAGCTCCAGGCGGCCTTCCCCGGCGTCGACTTCAACCTGTCGCAATACCTTCAGGACAACGTCGCGGAAGCGGTCTCCGGCATCAAGGGCGAGAACTCGTTCAAGATCTTCGGGCCCGACCTGCAGACCCTGACCGACACGGCCAAGCAGGTGCAGCGGGTTCTCTCGACGATCCACGGCGTCGAGGATCTGGCGGTGTTCCAATCGCTCGGCCAGCCGACGATCGAGATCGACGTGGACCGGGTGCGCGCCGCCCGCTACGGCCTGACGCCCGGCGACATCAACACCACGGTGCGTACCGCCATCGGCGGCGACTCGGCCGGCGACCTCTACGATCCCGGCTCCGAGCGTCACTACCCGATCATGGTGCGGCTGCAGCCGCAGTTCCGCCAGAGCATCGAGGCGATCGCCAACCTGCGCATCGCCGGCCAGAGCCCGGCCAACGGCGCCCCCGTGCAGTTCCCCCTGAGCGCGGTGGCGCGGGTCGAGCTCGTCTCCGGCCCGGCCTACATCTACCGCGAGGCCCAGGAGCGCTACCTGCCGGTGAAGTTCTCCGTGCGCGGGCGCGATCTCGGCAGCACCATCGAGGAGGCGCGCGCGCGCGTGGCCAACGAGGTGAAGCTGCCGCCGGGCTACCGGCTGGAGCTGGTGGGCGAGTTCAACAACATGAAGGGCGCGATCGCCCGCCTCTCCGTGACCGTCCCGGTCGCGATCGGCATCATCGCGATCCTGCTGTTCATGAATTTCTCGTCGGTGGTCGATTCCCTGCTCGCGCTCAGCGTGATTCCAATGGCGATGGCCGGCGGCATCCTCGCACTCTCGCTCACCGGCACCTCGTTCAGCGTCTCGGCGGCGATCGGCTTCATCGCGCTGCTCGGCATCGCGGTGATGGACGGCATCATCGTGCTCTCCTCCTACAACGGCCTGCTGGCCGCGGGCGTCGAGCGCGTCCCGGCGATGCTGCGCACCTGCTACACGCAGATGCGCCCCGTGGTGATGACCTGCGTGGTCGCCGGCGTCGGCCTGCTGCCGGCGGCCTTCTCCACCGGGGTCGGCTCGCAGGTGCAGAAGCCCCTGGCGCTGGTGGTGGTGGGCGGCATGGCGCTGGCGCCCCTGCTGATCCTGCTGGTGCTGCCGGTGCTGATCCTGACCTTCTCCCGCCGCAAGCCCGCCGTGCATTCGGAGGCCTCGGACCGGGTCGCCGCCGCGCAGGCGCATTCCCACGCCGGAGCACATTGAGGGAAGCGCGGGACCGTGTTTCCGCAGGACTGCCTCGGACGGGTCCCGAAGCGCTTGCCCCGGCGCTTTATGTACGTACACTAAATCGTGCCGATCACGTTCGATCCCGCCAAGAGTGAGTGGAACCGCCAAGAGCGCGGCATGCCGTTCACCATGGCGGAGCGGTTCGACTTCGACACGGCTCTCGTGCGTGAGGATGACCGCGACGCCTACCCGGAACCGCG
This sequence comes from Methylorubrum rhodesianum, assembly GCF_014199985.1. Classification (GTDB taxonomy): domain Bacteria; phylum Pseudomonadota; class Alphaproteobacteria; order Rhizobiales; family Beijerinckiaceae; genus Methylobacterium; species Methylobacterium rhodesianum. The sequence goes on from NZ_JACHOS010000009.1 coordinate 186,021, forward strand.
CTTCCAGGCACTCGGCAAGATCGGCCGCGAGGTGGTTTTTCTCGTCTTTTCTCCGACAGAGGACGGCTTTCGCGTCATCTCTCTGCGCAGGGCGACAAAACAGGAGCGTAGCCTATGGCTCGCAAGGCATCCGTGACACCCGATGACAATGCGCCCGAACTGACCGGTGCGCAGCTTGCCGAGATGCGCCCGGCTCGCGAGGTGTTGAACCCCCAGCAGTTTGAGGCGGTCACGTCCGTGCGCCGCGGGCGCCCGAAGGCGCAGGCGCCCAAGGTGCCAGTGACGATTCGCATCGATGCCGATGTGGTCGAGACCTACAAGGCCACGGGCGACGGCTGGCAGACCCGCATGAACGAGTGCCTGAGCCGAGGTGCGCAGAAGCTGCGCGCGGCGCCGAAGTCTCGGTCGAGCGAGGCCGGCAAGAAATCGAGCCCGAAGGCTCGGCTTGGTGGCAAGGCGAAAGCCGGGTAGCGAGCCGCCGGAGCCTCCGCCACCGGAAAAGGATCCTCACCCCCGCCGCGTCGAGCCCCGCAGCACCGCCCGCCCGCTCAGCGTCACCTTGCGCACCGGCTGGCTCGGCTGCTCGATGCGTTCGAACAGGAGGCGCATCGCCTGAGAGCCGATCTCGGCGACCGGCTGCTCGATCACGGTGAGGCCGGGCTCGACCAGATCGGTCCAGGGCTCGTTGTCGAAGCCCGCGAGCGCGAGGTCCCTCGGCACGGCGAGCCCGAGGGTCCGCGCCGCGCGCACCGCCCCCATCAGCATCAGCCCGTTCGAGAGGATCAGCGCCTCGGGCCGGTCGGGCTGTGACAGCCAGCGCACGGCTTCCGTTTCCGCGGCGGTCGCGTTCGGCGCCACGGAGCGGGCGAGCGGAGCGAGATCGTAGCGGAGCATCGCCGCCGCGTAGCCGGCCTGACGCTCCCGCGCCGTCGAACTGGTGGAGCCGAACAGGCCGCCGACGCGCTTGAAGCCCTGCGCCACGAGGTGATCCACCAGCGCCGAGGCTGCAGCCGCGTTATCGAGCACCACGCTGTCATGGGCTCCGGGCAGCCCCGAGCGATCGATGAACACCGTGGGGAAGGAGAGGCTGTCGGCCCTGAGCCCGTCGGCCGTCACCTTGGTCGGCGCGAAGATCACACCGGTGACGCGCTCCTCCTCCATCAGCCGCAGATACATCGCCTCACGGGCCGGATCCTCGTCGGTGTTGCACAGGATCACCCGCATGCCGGCGGCGTAGGCCGCATCCTCCACCGCCCGGCTCACCGCCGTGAAGAACGGGTTGCGGATGTCGGCCACGATCAGGCCGATGGTCTGCGCCGCCTTCGATCGCAGGCGCCGGGCCGAGAGATTCGGCCGGTAGCCGGTGGCGCGAACGGCCGCCTCGACCTGCTCTCGCACCGCGTCGCTGACCGGGCCGCGGCCGAGCGCCCGCGAGACCGTCGCCGTCGAAACGCCCGCCACGCGGGCCACGTCGCGGATTCCAACGCTCATGGGCAGGGAAACGTTTTCAGCCTCATGAAACGGTTCTGCCACCTGGTTCTAATGGTGACAAGCGGCATGCTTGCACTTTGATGCAGAGCCACACTTGACGCAGGTTGTGAAAACGTTTTCATAAAGAACAACAGGTCAGGCCGCTGGACCGAAGGCCGTGGATGGAGCCGGCGAAGCCGTCCGGGTTCCCTGGGGTGAGGAGAGCACGCCATGCTCGCGCTGACACCGACCCTTTCGCCCCAACGCGCGGGCCCGCGGCTGCTGGTCCGGCTCGGCGCCGCTCCGGCGAGCAAGGAGGCCGCGATCCGCGAGGCCGCCGGACTGCTGACCACCGCCGGCTGCATCGAAGAGGCCTACGGCGAGAGCATGCTGCGGCGGGAGGGCGTGGCGAACACCTTCCTCGGCCACGGCGTCGTGATTCCGCACGGCATGGTCGACGACCGGCACCTCGTGCGCGAGAGCGGGCTCGCGGTGTTGCAGGTTCCCGGCGGGATCGAATGGCATGACGGCCAGACCGCCCATCTCGTGGTCGCCATCGCCGCACAGTCGGATACGCACATCACCGTTCTGCGCCGCCTCACCCGCCTGATCCAGGACGAGGCCCGGCTCGAACAGCTCCGCACGACCGAGAATGCGGCGGACATCGCCGCGGCCCTGAGCGAGGACGCCGCCGCGCCGGCCGCGACCGGTCCCGCCACAGACCTGCGCCAGCGCTTCGAGTGGACCGTCGACTACCCGACCGGCCTGCATGCGCGCCCGGCCGCGCACTGGGTCGAGACCGCCCGCGCGCTGCCCGCCCGCATCCGGGTGCGCCACGGCGATCAGGTCGCCGACGCCAAGAACCTGATCGCGCTGCTGCAGCTGGGCCTGCGCTGCGGCGACGAGGTGACGATCTCGGCCGAGGGCGACGACGAGGCCGGCGCGCTGGCCAGGATCTGCGCCGCGGTCACGGGCCTGAGCGCCGGCGAGAAGGCGGCGGCCGCGCGCGCGGCGGAGGCCGCGGCCAGGGCCGCCGCCCCGGTGGCTGGCTGGAACCCCAGCGACGCGCCGCGGGTGATGGCCGGCATCGCGGCCAGTCCCGGCCTCGCCATCGGCCCGATCCACGTGCTGGCGGCGGCCGAGGTCGCGGTGCCCGACGAGCCCGAGCCGCTCACATCCGGCGCCGACCGGCTGCACCGGGCGCTCGTGACGACGGGCGGCCAGCTCAGGGCGCTGGCCGACGACACCGAGCGGCGCCTGGGCAAGGCCGATGCCGGCATCTTCTCCGCGCAGGCCGAACTGATCACGGATACCGACCTCATTACGTTGGCCTGCCAGCTCATGGTCGAGGGTCACGGCGTGGCCTTCGCCTGGAACGCCGCGGTGGAGCGCATGGCGGGCCAGCTGTCGGCGCTCGGCAACCCCGTGCTCGCCGCCCGCGCCGCCGACCTGCGCGATGTCGGCCGCCGGGTTCTGGCGCAGATCGATCCGGCGCTGAGGAGCGGCCACGACCTGCCGGACGCGCCGTGCATCCTGCTCGCCCCCGACCTCGCCCCCTCCGACACCGCCGGCCTCGACCCGGCCCGTGTCATCGGGCTGGCCACGGCCCAGGGCGGACCGACTTCGCACACCGCGATCCTGGCGCGCACGCTGGGCATCCCGGCCGTGGTCGCCGGCGGCCCCGGACTGCTGGCCCTCGCCGACCGCGCCGTCGCGATCCTCGACGGCACCGCCGGACGGCTCTACCTCGGCCCGAGCGAGGCGGACATCGCCTCGGCGAAAGCGTGGCAGACGCGCCAGCGCGAGCAGGCCGAGACCGAAGCGCGGGAGCGGGCCAAGCCTGCGCAAACCCGGGACGGCCACCGCATCGCCATCGGCGCCAACGTCAACAATCCCGAGCAAGTGCCGATGGCGCTGGATCAGGGCGCGGAGGGCGTCGGCCTGATGCGCACCGAGTTCCTGTTCCTGGAACGCGGCGACACGCCGTCGGAGGACGATCAGTACGGGACCTATTCGGGAATGCTGACGGCCCTGGCGGGCCGCCCGCTCATCGTGCGCACCCTCGACATCGGCGGCGACAAGCAGGCCGCCCATCTCCACCTGCCGAAAGAGGAAAACCCCTTCCTCGGCGTGCGCGGCGCCCGCCTGCTGCTGCGCCGGCCGGACCTGATGGAGCCGCAGCTGCGCGCCCTCTACCGGGCGGCCAAGGACCACGTGCCGGCCGACGCGCCGCGGGGCAAGGACGCGCCGCTCTCGATCATGATGCCGATGATCACCTCGGTCCCCGAGGTGCTGCGGCTCCGTGAGATCTGCGAGGGAATCCGAGACGAGATCGGTGCGCCGGAGGTGCCGCTCGGCATCATGATCGAGGTGCCCGCCGCCGCGATCCAGGCCGACGTGCTCGCCCGGCACTGCGACTTCTTCTCGATCGGCACCAACGACCTCACCCAGTACACGCTCGCCATCGACCGCCAGAACACCGACCTCGCGCCGGAGGCCGACTCGCTCCACCCGGCGGTGCTGCGGCTGATCCGCCTGACCTGCGAGGGGGCGGCCCGGCACGGGCGGTTCGTGGGCGTGTGCGGCGGCATCGCGGGCGATCCGTTCGGCGCCTCCCTGCTCGCGGGCCTGGGCGTCCACGAATTGTCGATGACGCCCCGCGACCTGCCCGGCGTGAAGGCGCGGCTGCGGGCCTGCGACATGGCCGAACTCAAGGCCCTCGCGATGGACGCCTGCACGCAGGAGGACGCGGCGGCCGTGCGCGCCCTCGACCCGGCCGCCGACAGCGCCGCCGATGCCGCCGCCGCGGGAGCCTGAGCGATGCGCCTCGTCACCCTCACGCTCAACCCGGCGATCGACCAGACCGTCGCCCTCGACGCGCTGAACCCCGGCAGCGTGCACCGCGCCCGCTCCGTCTGGGCGGATGCCGGCGGCAAGGGCGTCAACGTCGCCTGCTGCCTTGCCGATTGGGGCCTGCCCGTCTCTGTCACCGGCGTGCTGGGCCAGGACAACGCCGCGCCCTTCGCGCAGCTTCTCGCCGCCAAGGGCATCGACGACCGCTTCGTCCGGATCCCCGGCGAGACGCGCACGAATCTCAAGCTGCTCGACGCCGCGAGCGGCGACACCACCGACATCAATCTGCCGGGGCTCGAATTCGGGCCCTCCACCGTCGAGGCGGTGCGGGCGGTGCTCGTCGATCTCACCGGCCCCGGCAGCCTCGCCGTGCTCGCCGGCAGCCTGCCGCGCTCGCTGGGGCCCGACGCCTACGCCCGGCTCACCGCCGAGCTGAAGCGGCGGGGCACCCGCGTCGTGCTCGACGCCTCCGGACCGGCGCTCGCCGCCGCCCTCGCTGCGGGCCGCGACGGCCTTCCCGACGCGATCAAGCCGAACCGGCACGAATTGGAGGAGTGGGCCAAGCGCCCTTTGCCCACCTTCGCGGACGTGCTCGACGCGGCCCGCGAATGCCAGCGCGCGGGCGTCGCCCTGGTCTGCGTCTCGCTGGGCGCCGAGGGCGCGCTGTTCGTCGCGTCCGAGGGCGCGTTGCGGGCGCTGCCGCCGCCGACGCGGGTGGCGAGCACGGTCGGCGCCGGCGACGCCCTGGTCGCCGGCCTCGTCGCCGGGCTGCACGACGACCTGTCCCTGTCCGATCTCGCTCGCCGGGCGCTCGCCTTCGCCGCGGGCAAGCTCAGCCGCACGGGGGCGAACCTTCCGGGACGGGCGGAGGTGGAGGCGATCGCCGCCGAGATCTGCGTCGAAGAGATCTCCTAGGCGCGACCGGAACGACCCTCCCCCTTGTGCGGGTGAGGAATGCGGGCCGCGGACAGGACGAACAAAATCCGAGGAGGAAACCCATGGCACAGCTTCTGGCCGTGGTGGGAGGCGGAGACCTCCCCACCCACGCCGTCCTCGCCGCCGAGGCCCTGCGCAAGGCGGCCGGACGGCGCAACACGCCGATCACCCTCGAAGTCCGCGGCAGGGGCACGAGCGCCAACCCGATCCCCGAGGCGGCCATCGCCGAGGCGCGGGCGGTGCTGCTCGTCGGCGAGGGCGACCTCGGCGAGGGACGGTTCGGGGCACTGCACCGGGCCCGCGCGGCGATCGAGGACGTGCTGAGTGACGTCAACGCCGTGTTCGATCGCCTGATCACCGGGGCCGAGGCGCCCTCCCCCGCCGCGGGTGCTGCGGCCGGCCCCAAGAAGATCGCGGCGATCACCTCGTGCCCCACCGGCATCGCCCATACCTTCATGGCGGCGGAAGGCATCCAGGCGGCGGCCCAGGCGCTCGGCCATGAGGTCCGCGTCGAGACGCAGGGGTCGGTGGGTGCCCGCGACGCCCTGACGGCGCCGGAGATCGCGGCGGCCGACATCGTGCTCATCGCCGCCGATACGGGGGTCGACCGGGCGCGCTTTGCCGGCAAACGGGTCTACGCCACCAACACCAAGGCAGCGATCCGCGACGGCAAGGGCCTGATCGCCACCGCGCTCGCCGAAGCGCAGATGCAGCCGGCCGGCGGCACCGAGGCGACGGCCGACGGCCCCGCCCGCCCGGCAGCGGCCGAGGCGAAGGCCGGCGCCTACAAGCACCTGATGACCGGCGTCTCGTTCATGCTGCCCTTCGTGGTGGCGGGCGGCATGCTGATCGCGCTCGCCTTCGCCGTCGGCGGCATCGACGCGATGAAACCGGAGAATGCCGGCACGCTCGGCTACGCGTTGGGCGAGATCGGCGCCAAGGCGGCCTTCGCCCTGATCGTGCCGGCGCTGGCCGGCTACATCGCCTATTCCATCGCCGACCGGCCGGGCATCGCGCCGGGCATGATCGGCGGGATGCTGGCGGCGAACCTCCAGGCGGGCTTTCTCGGCGGCATCGCGGCGGGTTTCATCGCCGGCTACACGACGAGCTTCCTGAACAAGCATATCCGCCTGCACCGGAACCTGGAGGGCCTCAAGCCCGTCCTGATCCTGCCGTTGCTCGCCACCGCGATCACCGGCCTGCTGATGATCTATGTGGTCGGTATGCCGGTGGCCGCCGTGCTCGCCGCGCTCACCGAGTGGCTCAAGGGCATGCAGGGGGCGAGCGCCCTGGTGCTCGGCCTCGTGCTGGGCGGGATGATGGCGGTCGATATGGGCGGACCGATCAACAAGGCGGCCTACGCCTCCGCCGCCGCGCTGCTCTCCTCCGGCGTCGATGCGCCCATGGCGGCGGTCATGCTCGGCGGCATGACGCCCCCGCTCGGCATCGCGCTGGCCACCCGGCTGTTCCCGACCCGCTTTACGGCGCCGGAGCGCGAGGCCGGCGGCGCGGCGGCCGTGCTCGGCGCCGCCTTCATCACGGAAGGGGCCATCCCCTTCGCCGCGGCCGATCCGCTGCGGGTGATTCCCTCCATGGTGGCCGGCTCGGCGGTCGCGGGCGCCATCGCCCTGACCTCGGGCGTGACCCTCAAGGTGCCCCATGGCGGCCTGTTCGTGCTGCCGATCCCCAACGCGGTCGGCAACGTGACGGGCGCGCTGATCGCGCTCGCCGTCGGCACCCTGGTCACGGGCCTGCTGGTCGGTCTCCTCAAGAAGCGCGCGGCCTGACCGGCAAGGGCGGCGCCGGCGCAACCGGCACCGCCCGATCGACATCGGCCCTCGCCAATCGGACCGCGTCCCGGCCCGCGCACCACAATACAACTTCTAGTGAATTAAGCACTCGCGTTCGGGCAACCGGACCGCGAGGACGTCGGGAGCAGGGAACCGGGATGAAGGCTGGAAAGGCGGCATGGGCGGCGCTCGGCTTCTGCACCGCGCTCGCGGGGGGAACGAGGCCGGCCGAAGCGCAGGAGGCGTCCGCGCCCCCCGGTCTCGCCGGACCCCGGCTCGGTGCGCCGGCCGCGATCCGCCGCCCGGTCCTGCGGCGGGTGGCCCGGCGCGCGCCGCCCCGGCGGAGCTTCGGCGACGACGGCAGCGCGGCCGCCGCCGCCGACGTGCTCGGCCAGACCGCCACGCCTCCCACCCTGCCGCCGGGCACATTCGACCTCGGCAACGGCCTCTCGTTCCTGCTCAATTACACCGGACAGGGGGCGACCAATCCCGTCGGCGGCATTCGCCGGGGCGCGGCCTGGGCCGGGCAGCTCTTCTTCGGCATCGACGCCGACCTGCGGCGGCTGGCCGGAATCGAAGGCAGCTCGTTCCATGTCGCGGTCACCAACCGCCACGGCCGCAGTCTCGCCAATGACGTCATCGGCAACAACACGAGCGTGCAGGAGATTTTCGGGGGCGGCCAGACCACACGTCTGACGCTGCTCTCCTACCAGCAGAAGCTGTTCGACAACCGGCTCGACATCGAGGTCGGACGCCTGGTGGCGAACATCAACTTCCTCAACTCGCCGATCTACTGCAACTTCCAGACGAACTCCGCCTGCGGCAACCCGACCTTCGTGTTCAAGACCTCGAACTTCACCTTCTGGCCGGTGGCGAGCTGGGGCGGTCACGCCAAGGCTTGGCTGACCGACCGGGTGTTCCTCCACGTCGGCGCCTATGAGGTGAACCCGTTGCACCAGCAGCCCGGCGACAACGGCCTCGATTTCTCGATCAGGGGTGCGACCGGCGCGATCGTGCCGTTCGAGCTCGGCTACGCGACGTCCTTCACCAACGACGAACTGCCGCGCAACTACGGCATCGGCGGCTGGATCGACCGCTCCGACTACACGGATCCGGTGCGCGACGTGGCAGGTGGCCGGGCAGTGCTGACGGGACTGTCCCCCGCCACCCGCTTCGGCCGCTCGGGCGTCTATGCCCGTTTCGATCAGATGGTCTGGCGCCCCGATCCGAAGGGCATCCAGGGCCTCACCCTGTTCGGCGTCGCGATGGCCGGCGCGGGCGGCCGCCTGATCGAGGATTACTTCCTAGAGATCGGCGCGCTGCAGACCGGCACCTTCGCCGGGCGGCCCTACGACACGGTGGGCTTCGTCATCAACAGCCAGACCTTCAGCCCCCTGGCGCTCGGCAACATCGAGGCGGCCCAGGCTTCCCTCGGCCTGTTCCGCAGGATCCCGAGGCAGCAGATCATGATGGAGCTGAACTATGGGCTGCAGGTCACGCCGGCGATCCGGCTCACACCGAATCTGCAATACATCGTCAACCCGGATCAGACCCGGTTTCCCTACTACCCGAAGAACATCCCCGACGCCCTCGTGATCGGCGCCAAGCTCTCGGTGGACCTGTTCACCCTGGCCGGCCTCGCCGGAGGCCCCAGCAGTCCGTGAGGGCTACACGCCAACAAAAAGCGGCGCGCCCATGAAGGGCACGCCGACTGAGGTGACTCGCGGTCTCAGGAACGAGTCGTTGAACTTTATCCAATATACCAGTGAATGTCTGTGACCTATCGGCGACAGCAGTGACATTGCACACAGTTTTGTGAGGGGTGGATGACACCCCGAACGTGGGCTACCGTTTCGCCAGGGCGTCGGCGAAGGCGACGATGCGGTTGCGGGCGTAGGTCGGCACACCGGCACTGATCGAGGTTCCGGTGTTGAACGAGGAATTGCCCATCAAGACCTGCACCGGCAGCAGGTTCTTGAGCACCGGCACGCGGGCATATTCCTGCTTGCGCTCCAGCACGTCCGCCTTGATGGCGAGCGCCATGTAGGTCGTCACCACCGTCCGGTTCGGGTCGTCCGGGGCCGGCTGCATCACCGCCAGGAACTTGCCGAAGCGCAGGATCTGGTTGACCCAGAAGATGGTCTGTTCGAGCCCGCCGGCCACGGGCGTGTCGATCTTCGTCAGCGCCGCGAGGCCCGCGGCCTCGCCCGGCGGCAGCACCCGCAACTCGCTCTGGAACGAGACGAACTCCGCGACCTTCTTCGAGGTGCCGAGTTCGAGCTTGTTGGCGAGCTTCACGCCCAGCGGCAGCTTGCCTTCGAGATCGTAGCGCGACTCGATGCAGACGCCGCCGGCCCCGCACCAGGGCCGGTCGGGGCGCTTCGCGAAGGCGGCGGCCGGATCCTTGGTCGGTGTCGCCTCGGCCGGGTCGAGCCGCTTATGGCGGATCACCGGGTCCATCTTGGCCAGGAAATCGAGGTTGGCGAAGGCGGCAAGGTCGATGGCGGAGGGCGGCCTGGCGACGACGAAGCGCCCCTCCGCGACGTAGACCTTCAGGGTCTCGTGACGCTGCTTGGCGACGCCGTTCACCGTCTGGGTGTAGGTCGGCTCGGTGTAGCCCGGCCAGGGACTCAGCGCCGCGGCCTCCTGCGGCCGGCTCTTCCGCCACGCCTCGAAAGCGATCAGGCCGCTCTCCGGGTTGGTGGACGCGGCCTCGCGATGATCGCTGAACAGGACCGTTCCGGGCTTGAGGCTCGCGGCGTCGCCCGGGGTCAGGGCCGGCACGTCCTTGACCCGGTCGGAGACCAGGGCGGCGGGTTTGGGAAGATCTTTCGCCGCTTCCTGCCCCTGGGCCGGCACGGCCAGCGCGAGCGCGACGACAAGGGCGGCCGGAAATCGCCTGGGCAAAGCGGACCTCGGATGAATCGGTGAGGGGAAAGCGTCGAAGGGCGTGGTGTCAGTAGCCGGGGTCGTCGCCGAACAGGTAGTCGGGATCGCGGCGGCGCTGGCGGGCGCGGGTGTCGCCGTCGTCGTCGAAGGGCGAGCCGAACGGCACCGGATTGACCTGCCCGTAGCGGTCGCGGCCGGGCCAGGCTTGCGGGTCCTCCCGCCGGTCGCGGCGCAGGCCCCAGGGATCGGCCGTCCGATCGGACTCCGTCTCGGCGCTGCGGCGCTGGGCGAAGGGATCGTCGGTGCTGCGGCGCCCGCCCGGCAGGTTGCCGAAGAGGTCGCCGGCGACGTCCGCCCCGTCCTCGGCATTGCCGTAATCGCCATCCTCCGCGTCGGGGCGCATGGCATAGAGCGTGTCGCGCGGCACCAGCGCGTATTGCGTGTCGGCGACCTGCCCCCCCTTGAGGCGGAAATGTTCGATGAAGCCGCCGCCCGCGACGCGCTGGCCGCTCCTCGGCTCGATCGGCAGGTCGGCGATGAACGCCTTCGCTTCGGGCGACGGCGGTGCCAGCGGCGTGCGCGCGACCCCGTTGGCCCAGGCCGCCTGAAAGATCGCTTTCGCGATCGGCACCGAGACGTGACCACCGGTCTGGCCGCGGCCCAGCGTGCGGCGCACGCCGTCGGCGTTGTCGTAGCCGGCCCAGACCACCACCGTGATCTCGTTCGAGAAGCCGGCGAACCACGCGTCGTTCTCGTTCTCCGAAGTGCCGGTCTTGCCCGCGACGTAGGCTGAGATGCCCGAGAGCGCCGCGGCCGTGCCGTGCTGGGTCACGCCCTGGAGCATGGTCTTGAGCTGGTAGAAGGCGACGCGGTCGGCCGATCCGATCCGCACCGGCGCCTTGTCGGGATGGCTGTAGACCGGCTTGCCGTCGCGCTCGACCGATTCCAGGGCGTAGGCGCTCGGGCGCGCGCCCTCGTTGGCGATGGCGGCGTAGAAGCTGGCCAGATCGATCATCCGAACCGGCTGGGCGCCGAGCACGAAGGGATAGTAGCGCTCGCACTCGGCGTAGAGCTGAGCCTCCAGCGCGATGTCGCAGACCCGCTGCAGGCTGTCGGGGGCCTTGGCGGCGATGCCGCCCTGGAGCAGGCGGGCCGTGACGAGGTTCTTCGAGAATTCGAGCCCACGCCGGATCGTCGTCGCGCCGGAGCCGCCGCCGTCATAGTTCTTCGGGGACCACGAATCGCCAGTTCCGCCGATCGGCGGCAGGGTCACGGCGGCGTCCATCACCAGCGTGTTGGGCTGGAGGCCGGCGTTCAGCGCGGCGAGGTAGGTCAGCGGTTTCAGGGTCGAGCCCGGCTGGCGCACGGTCTGCGTCACCCGGTTGAGCTGGCTCAACGGGTAGGAGAAGCCTCCGCTCATCGCCAGGATTCTGCCCGTGCGGTTCTCCAGCACGAGGGCCGCGCCCTGGACGGTGGGGCGCACCCGCAGGTCGGCGCGGAGGCTGCCCCTGCCCTCGCGCAGGCGCACCCGCACGGCATCGTAGAGCTGGAGTTTTCCCCGCGCGGGACCCGGCTCCAGGCTCGCGACCCGTCCGTCGGGCAGGCCGACCCTGGTGCCGTTCTTGCCCGTCTGGAGCACGACGGCGAGCGGCCAGCGCACGTCGTAGAGAGGCGGCCGGGCGGAGACCAGCGCGCGCTGCCACGCCGGCTGCACCGCGGGTTTGGTCGGGGCCTTCGCCGCAGCCGCTTTCCGGCCGCCCTTCTTCACCTCCGGCACCGGCTCGGCAGCGGGCTCCGGCGCGGGTGAGGCGGCCTCGATCCTCTTCACGGTCTCGGCGAGGTTCAGCTCCGGCCCCTCGTAGCGGGCGCGGCCGGTGCCGCGCTCGTAGGTCGCGAGCCCCTCCTGCAGCGCACTCTCCAGCGCGCTCTGCAAGCCGGCATTCACCGTGGCGCGCACAGTGTAGCTCGCGCTGGTGAGCGACTCGAGCCCGGCGAAGCTGCGCGCCTCCCGGGTCAGGTGATCGACGAGGTAGAAGCCGGAATCCTGGCGCGCAGCGTCCGGCGGCTTGATGCCGAGGTCCGAGGCCATCGCCGTCGTCATCTGCGCCTCGGTGATCGTGCCCTCTTCCTTCATCCGGCTGAGCACGTAGGCGCGGCGCTCCCGCGCCCGTTCGGGGTACTTGTCGGGGCTGTAGTAGTTCGGCCCCTTCGGCAGGCCGGCGAGGAGGGCGGCCTCGGGCAGGGTGAGCGCGCCCACCGATTTCCCGAACCAGCTGCGCGCCGCCATCTCGATGCCGTAGGCGCCGCGGCCGAGATAGATCCCGTTGAGATAGAGCCCGAGGATCTGCGGCTTGGTCTGGAGCTTCTCCAGCCGCGAGGCCACGATCATCTCGCGGATCTTGCGCTCGTAGGTGACGTCGTCGCCCACCGACAGGTTCTTCACGACCTGCTGCGTGATGGTCGAGCCGCCCGCCGGGCGTCCAGGCGAAGCGAGGTTGCCGACGAAGGCGCGGATCACGCCGCGCTCGTCGATGCCGTGGTGCTGGTAGAAGCGCTTGTCCTCGGCCGCGACGAAAGCTTGCCGGACGAGGTCGGGCACCGTGCTGATCGGCACCACGAGGCGCCGGCCGTGGGACTCGAAGGTCTCCGAGAACGGTTTGCCCGCCCCGTCGAGGATCACACTGGCGCTGGGCAGCTTGATGTCGCGCAGGGCCTCGGCCGAGGGCAGGTCCTTCACGGCATTGTTGTAGAAGGCGATCACCGCCCCCGCCTCGAAGGGGGAATTGGCCGGGTTCTCGCCCTTGCAGAACTGCTTGTAGCTCGTGTTCAGTTCGTTGAGATCGAGCCCGTGCAGGATCTTGGGCGCGTTGTCGCCGGCCACCGCGCTCGGATCCTCCATGGCCGTGGAGATCAGTTCGTCGAGATTGATGTCCTCGATGTCGAAGGACTTGCGCATGTGGGCGCAGCCGTCGCGCAGGATCGCCACGACCTCGGGGCCGTCCTTGGCGGGGTCGAACTGCGTCCGCACCGCGTCCGGCCGCGTCGTGACCTGGGAAAGGGTCAGCGCGGTCGCGAACAGCTTGATCAGGATGGCGTTCATCGAGCGTTTGAGGATTCCGGCCGGCACGCCACGGACAGCGTGTCGGTGCCGATCAAGCGGCGCACAACGCGGCTGATTTATGGACGCGCTCGCCCGGACACGACGGGGCGGGCACAGGTCGGGGATGCGCGGCTCGCACGACGAAAAGGGGCGACCGCTCCGCGCGATCGCCCCTGATCCCCAACCCTCTTGCGCGGATCGATGCCGCCGATCAGCGCAGGAGCTGAAGGATGCCCTGCTGCGCCTGGTTGGCGAGCGACAGCGCCGAGATGCCCAGCGACTGACGCGTCGACAGCGCCTGCGAGTTGGCGGCCTCTTCGTTGAGGTCGGCGTTGGTCAGGTTCGCCGCGCCGGTATCGAGGATGTTGACGATCCGCTTGGTGAAGTCCTGCCGGTTCTGCACCACGGAGAGGTTCGAACCGAAGGTCGAGCTCGCCGTGCGCAGCGTGTCCGAGGCCTTGGTCAGGCCGGAGAGCGTACCCTTGATGTCGGTGTCGAGCAGGAAGCTGCCCTGACCGTTCACCGAGGAACCCGAGTTGCCGGTGATCGGGGTCAGCTTCAGGCCGTCGGCCGTCAGGTCCTGACCCTGCACGTCGAGGTTGGCGGTGTCCCGCTCGTTGAAGGCGATGTGCAGCTTGTTCGAGGGATCGCCGTTGCTGATCAGGTTCACGCCGTTGAAGCTCGAATCCTTGGCCAGCTGCGTGATCTGGATCAACAGGCTGTTGTACTGCTCGGAAAGCTTCTTGCGGGCATCGACACCCGACACCGTCAGGTCGCTGCCGGCGGAGATGGTGTCGTTGCTGGTGCCGTACTTGGCAGCCGTGCTCGTGGTGCCCTGAGCGAAGCCGATGGCGGCCTGGTCGCCGGTCGCCTTGAACTCGACCGCGGAGCTGGCGTTCAGCACGATCTTCTTGCCGGTCGTGTCCTTCGAGAACATCGTCACGTTGGTGCCGGCCGCCGAGTTGAGCGCCGAGATCGCCGCGTCGATCGTCGCGTTGGAGGCGATGGTCGCCGACTTGCTCACACCGTTGACGTAGAAGTTCACGGTGGTGGCGGTGGTCGTGGAGGCGGCGAAGTCGTTCGTGGCGGTGCCGGTCGTGGTGATCTGGGTCGACAGCGCCTGGTTGGCGGTGGACTTGGCCGAGTCGATCAGCTTCTGGATCGAGGTGATGCCCTGGTTGGCCGCCTGGATCGTCTGGATGCCGTTCGAAATCGAATCGAGCAACGCGCCGAGGTCGCCCGACCGGCTGTTGAAGGACTGCGCGGTGAAGAAGTTGACCGGGTTGTCGAGGGCGGAGGAAACCTTGAGGCCGGTGGCGAGGCGGTTCTGGGTCGTTGCCGTTAGCGCCGAGGTGTCCTGCAGCGAGAGCAGGTTCTGACGGGTGGCGGCGGAAAGCGTGACGCTGGAAGACATGGGTGACAACCCCGTTCAGATCGATACCGAACTGGCATTAGGGTTAATTCACCACGTCTCGGGTTGCCGTAGCGTTAACGCTCCCTTCTCGACATCAAGATTTCTCGATTTTCGATGAGAGAGACGGCCGGAGCAAGGCTCCGGCCGTCTCCTTTTCGGAGTCCAGCGTCTCAGATTGCGCGATCAGCGCAGGAGCTGGAGGATGCTCTGCTGTGCCTGGTTAGCCAGCGACAGCGCCGAGATGCCGAGCGACTGGCGGGTCGAGAGCGCCTGGGAATTGGCCGCTTCCAGGTTGAGGTCGGCGTTGGTCAGGTTCGCCGCGCCGGTATCGAGCACGTTGATCAGGTTCTTCGAGAAGCTCTGGCGGTTCTGCACCACGGAGAGGTTCGAACCGAAGGTCGAGCTCGCCGAGCGCAGGGTGTCGGAGGCAGAACCCAGCTTGGTCAGGGTGCCCTTGATGTCGGTATCGAGCAGGAAGTTGCCCTGACCGTTCACCGAGGAACCCGAGTTGCCGGTGATCGAGGTCAGCTTCAGGCCGTCAGCCGTGAGGTCCTGACCCTGCACGTCGAGGTTGGAGCTGTCCTTCTCGTTGAAGGCGATGTGCAGCTTGTTGGACGGATCGCCGTTGCTGATCAGGTTGGTGCCGTTGAAGCTCGAATCCTTGGCCAGCTGCGTGATCTGCGTCAGCAGGCTGTTGTACTGCTCGGACAGCTTCTTGCGGGCATCGACACCCGACACCGTCAGGTCGCTGCCGGCGGAGATGGCGTCGTTGCTGGAGCCGTACTTGTTGGCCGTGCTCGTGGTGCCCTGGGCGAAGCCGAGGGCGGCCTGGTCGCCGGTGGCCTTGAACTCGACCGCGGAGCTGGCGTTCAGCACGATCTTCTTGCCGGTCGTGTCCTTCGAGAACATCGTCACGTTGGTGCCGGCCGCCGAGTTCAGCGCCGTGATCGCCGCGTCGATCGTCGCGTTGGAGGCGATGGTCGCCGACTTGGTCACACCGTTGACGTAGAAGTTGACGGTGGTGGAGGAGGTCGTGGACGCGGCGAAGTCGCTGGTCGCGGTGCCGGTGGTGGTGATCTGGGTCGACAGCGCCTGATTGGCGGTGGATTTGGCCGAGTCGATCAGCTTCTGGATCGAGGTGATGCCCTGGTTGGCCGCCTGGATCGCCTGGATGCCGTTCGAGATGCCGTCGAGCAGGCCGCCGAGATCGGTCGAGCGGTTCGACAGGTTCTGCGCGGTGAAGAAGTTGACGGGGCTGTCGAGGGCGGAGGAAACCTTGAGGCCGGTGGCGAGGCGGTTTTGAGTGGTGGCCGTCAGGCCCGCGGTGTCCTGCAGCGAGAGCAGGTTCTGACGGGTGGAGGCCGAAAGCGTGATGCCGGAAGACATGGGGGCGATCCTTGTGGGTCTTGATGCCGCCCTTTTGGCGACACCCGGACCCTCCACCCCGCGCCTTGCCGAGACCTTAATCCGACCATCGAATTCAGGGGCTTTCGCCCGTCAAACGCCCACATCGCGATCAGCGCTGCGATCATGGTTAAGAAAAGTTCGCCGCCTTTTCTTCGTTTTGCCCAATCAAGGATTTGTTCACCATGGCTCTGCGCATCGAACTGAAACCTCAGGAGCGGCTGATCATCAACGGCGCACTGATCCGCAATGGCGACCGCCGCTCGACCTTCGTGATCGAGAACCAGTGCAAGTTCCTGCGCGAGAGCGAAATCATCACCGAGACCGAGGCCGACACCGCCGCCAAGCGGCTCTGCGTCACGCTCCAGTTCATCTACCTCGCCGACAACCCGCCGGAGGCCGAGGATCTGTTCGTGCGCCAAGCCACCGAGATCATGAAGGCGTCGCCGAGCATGGGACCCTACATCCTGGCGATCCAGGACGAGCTCTCGGCACGGCAATATCACCGCGCGATCAAGCGCGGGCGCGAGTTGATCGCCTACGAGCGCCACCTCCTCGACCATCTCGAGGCGAGCCAGGACACGGGTGCGCCAGCGCAGGGCTGAGCGGACGCCGCCGCGCCTCTCAAGGGGCGGTCGCATTCTTGCTTTCCACCGGGCAGACCTCAACGGGAGTCGGATCGAACATGACGCGTGTGTCGGCCCTCGCGACGACCGGCCTGACGGCCGGCTTGGTGCTTCTGCCGCAGGCGGGGCTCGCGCATCCCGGCCATGGCCGCGTCGGCCAAGGCGAGATGGACGGACTCGTCGACGGCAGCTTGCAGAGTGCCCTGCAGGGCTTCCTGCATCCGCTCGGGGGCGCCGACCACGTGCTCGCCATGGTCGCGGTCGGCCTGCTCGCGGCGCTCTACGGCGGCCGGGCCCTGTGGGCGCTGCCGCTCGCCTTCCTCGCGATGATGACGCTGGGGGCCGGGCTCGGCCTGGCGGGTCTCGTCCCGCCCCATGCCGAGATCGGCATCGGCCTGTCGGTGGTGGCGTTCGGGCTTGCACTCGCCCTGCGCGTCGAGGCCCCGCTCGCGGCGCTGATGGCCTTGGTCGGCGGATTTGCCGTGTTTCACGGACTTGCCCACGGCGCCGAGAGACCGGAGACCGCCGCCGGCCTCGGCTACGGCACCGGTTTCCTCGCCGCCACGGCGGCGCTGCACTGTGCCGGGATCGGCCTGGGCCGCCTGACCGGGGCTCGGCCCGTCGCCGTGCCGGTCCTCGCGCGCCTCCTGGGGGGCGCCCTCACCGTGGCGGGCCTCACCATCCTCGCCCAGGGGGCTTGAGGCGGGAGGCCTGAGGCGGGTCCGTCAGGCACCCGCCCTGTCGTGGAGGGACGCGGAGGGCGGCCTCAGACGATGCCGCTCTTCTCGTAGGGCCAGGGCTTGCCGAGATGGGCGGCGACCCGGGCCGCGTCGGGGCCGACCGCCTCGACCGCCGCCTGCACCTGCTCGGCCGGCACCTCGAACCGGCGTGCCCAGTAGGCACGGTCGCGCGGCGCGTCGAGCACCACCTGGGCGGGATCCCCGCTCACCGCATGTCCCTCGTCGGACGCTTCCTGCACCATGCTCCGGCTCCGTTTCATCGCGCCCGCCACGGCAGGCGGGCCAAAGGGGACAAACCGGCGAGCGGGGCGGGATGGTTCCGAAGTCGGGCCTTTCGACTCATGCCTCGCGCGGGGCCACCGGCCCGGGCCGCAGACGCGACGGAGAGGCCGGTGCGGGCGCGATGTGGAAGGCGGCCGGGCGCCGGAACAGGAAGTCCAGAGGCGTGCCGCGCACCAGCCGCGCGAAGACGAGGGGCACCGTGACCGCCGCCGCGGTGACGACGAGGCTCGCGAGCCCGACATCGAGGGCGAGATCGGGCTGAGTCCCGTTGAACTTGGCGATCAGGGTGCGGGTCAGCGCCATCGGCAGGAAGAAGCCGAGATAGATCACGATGGACCGCTCGCCGCAGGCGCGCAGGGCGGCGGTCACCGGCCCACCGGCGCGGGTCATCAGCGCGGCGAAGGCGACGATGGCGAGCGCCCCGACGGTGCCGAGCCCGAGGCTCACCACCGGAAGGCGCGCGAGCGTCGGCAGGCTCTCGATCCCCGTCGGCGTGAACACGAACACGGCCTCCATCGCCGCCCACAGGGCAAGGCCGGCGAGCGCCAGGCCCGCCCGCTCGCGCACCCGGTCGGCGAAGCGGAAGATCCACTCGGCGAAGAGATAGCCGCCCAGGAAGTAGACGTACCGCTCGCAGAACTCGTCCAGCAGTTCGGGCAGGCCGCTCGTCGGCAGGATCTGCAGCACGGCCGCCGCGACGAGCAGCAGAGCCGGCGGCACCCGGCGGTGGAGCAGCTTCGTCACCACCGAGAACACGGCGAGCAGGTAGACGAACCACAGCGTCGAGTAAGGCACCACCAGCGCCTCGGCGAGGTGGAGGCCGAACGCGGCGAGCTTGTCCGCCGGTCCCTCCGCCCCGGCGACGATCGATCCGGCCTTGAACAGCGATTGGATCACCACCCACAGCGCGTAGAAATAGGCGAAGTGAACCACCCGCCGATCCGCGAACAGGCGCCAGTCGCGGTCGATCACTCGGCCGAGGAAGAGCCCCGAGAGCAGGAAGAAGTCGGGGATCCGGAACGGCCTGGCGAACTCGACGACATCGTGCAGGAAGCCCTCGCCGCCGAGCGCCTCGCCGGTGCCGAGCGTCGAGTGCATCATCACGACGAGGATGATGCACAGGCCCTTGGCGACATCGACCCAGGCGAGCCGGGCAGCCTCCTCGGGAAGCGGGCGAAGGGGGCGGGTGGCCGCGATGGGCGCTGCGGTCATGGCGGGCGGACCTCGTGCGGACGGGATCGAGCCTCGACCGTCGCACCCGAGGGTTAAGGGCAGCCCAGCGCCGCTCGGCGATCTCACTGCGCGGTTAATGTCCCGCCAAGGCTCTCGCAGAATTTCCGAAGCAACTGTGCCGACTCCCGCGGCAGGCGGTGTGGCCCGGAGACGAGCATCGGTGCGTCCGGCGAGCGACGGGACTTCGCTGGCAAGCCGCTTCGCTCAGTTCCGCGAAGAATAGTCTTCGACTTCGAGCGGATGCGGTTCTCCGGCCGTGAGGTGCTCTTCAGAGTTGGCCTCGCTTGGCAATTGCCCGCCCGACGGCCCAGAGCAACGCATCAACGGCCAGTCGCAGCGCCGGCTTCTCGTGCTCAGCCACGTCATCCAGCGTGCGCCGTGCTTGGAGTGCGTAGCTTGCGAGACGCTCGAGCGGCGGCTCTTTCTTGTGCAGGACAAAGAACGTGCGATCCTCGGCCGGCCAGTTGAGCTTGCTCTCGGTCGTGTTGACGACGATGCCGCGCCCGACGACCTCTCCCGTTTGGTCATCGCGCTCGAAGTGCCCCCGGGCCAGGACCCACTGCACCCCGCTCGCTGCCGAGCACACGCGATACTCACCCACGAACACGCCGCCATGCTCGCTGACGCGATCAAGGCTGGTGAAAAACGCCTCCCGGTCGGCCGGCAGGATCGCCTCGACATAGGCCGCCAGAGGCAATCCGTGCGCGGCCTGCATCGAGTCGAGATTGAACAACGTGGCGGTGACGGCATCGGCAACGGTTCGGTCGTTGCTCAGGTCTGTTTCCCAAATTCCAACTTGGGAGGCAATCAGAGCGTCAGGTAGAGATCCAAGCCAGTATCGACGCGTATCATACGGCATACCCCGACACCCCGCGTACGTTAATCTAAGATGGCGACCAAAGGAGGAGTTTGCATCATTTTGCTGATCAGCTGTCCTGATAATGAGGGCAGTCTAAGAACATGCACGTATACCCTCTCCGGAATCAGGACCGGCCCGTTCCTATGACGAAATCAAATCGCCTGCGTGAACTCGCAGACGTGCTCGGCGTTCCAGTCAATGCCTTCTGGACATCAAAAGAATGTTACCACCTGCATGCGGAGGCGGACGGCACGCGGTGGCTGGTGACGCTCGACGAGCAGGGTCGACCCGTCGTTCGCCGGATCGACGGGGATCAGGGCACGAGAGAGGAATGCGTGTCGCTGTTCTTGCGACACGACGGAGAAACCCCACAGCATGACGCGATGATCGCACTCATCGATCTGCTTCTCAGGACGCATCTCAAGAATTGATACGGCTTGCGCCCGTATCGGCCAGCCGGCGCCACGCCCGGGCGGGCCGATGCGACAATTCCGGAAGGATCACCGGATCGACCAGCGCACCTTCGACGAAGCGAAAACCGGTTCGTCGAAAGAATACACAACTGGAACCGTATCTCATCCGGTCAGCCGGACGACCGACCGTCACTCCGACCCTCGCCCTATCGACGCAGACCTCCGTCGCCCCGTCGCGCGCGGGTCATACGGGTGGGCGCGTGGAAATCATCGGGCTTGCCGCGCACCCAATCGAGGAAACGGGCGATCTCGGGATCGGTGCGGAGGGCTTCGACTTCGGCCAGCCTGCGGGCGATCTCGGCCTCGCTGTAACGGGCGTGGATCGCCGAGTGGCAGATCTGGTGGAGCCGCACGGTCGCTCCGTGCGCGCCGCCCTTCAGCTTCGGCGTGAGGTGATGCAGGCTCTGGCGCGCATGCGCAGGAATTGGGCGCTCGCAGAGCGGGCAGACCGGCGTGCCCGCCGGCTTCGGGCCGTGCGTCTCGGGATCCGCGTCGCGCCAGCGACGGGAGCGCCGCCCTACCACCCCGTCTCTCCGTTCAACATTCCGGTCCCGCCGGACGCGGGGCAAACGGACGGTGGGGCCCCGCGGCTCCCGTCCTCCCCTGCGTCACGTGCGCCGCCGGCTCGGTGCCCTGGAGCGCCCGCTGAGGCTGCGCCCGCGCCTTGTTGCCGCGCGGAGCCCAGGTTACCCCTGCCCGCGCGGGCATACCGGCCACGGGCATCGGGGACGAGCGGCATGAAGCGGACAACCATCGATTCCAAGCTCTCCGTGGCCCACCAGCCGAGCCTTGCCGAGATCGAGGCCCTCGGAGCGGAGGGCGTGAGCCTTCTCATCAACAACCGTCCCGACGGCGAGGAGCCGGGCCAGCCCGGCGCGGCGGCCGAGCGGGCGGCGGCGGAGGCGGCGGGCCTGCGCTATCTCGACCTGCCGGTGACCGGCCCCACCCTCACCCGCGAGGCCGTGGAGCGCTTCCACGCGGCGGTCGAGGCGGCGCCGGGCCCGGTCGTCGCCCATTGCCGCAGCGGAACACGCTCGCTGACGCTCTGGGTGATCGGCGAAGTGCTGGCCGGACGCCTCGGGCGCGACGAGGTGGCGGCCTACGGGGCGCGCCACGGCTACGACCTCTCCGGCGCCGAGCGCTGGCTCGACGCAAACGCGGGCTGAGAGTGACGCCGCGCCCCGCTCACTGCCCCGGCATGGTCAGGATCAGCGGCCCGTTGCGCGTGGCGACAACGGTGTGCTCGTACTGCACCGTGAGGGCGCTGGGCCGGCTGTAGAGCGTCCAGGGATCGTCGCCGTCCTCGGCGAAGTCGGCGCCGAGCGACAGGAACGGCTCGACCGTCAGCACCATGCCCTCGCGCATGATCCGCCGCTCGGACGGGTCGGGCCAGGTTGCGATCTCGGTCGGCTCCTCGTGCAGCGACCGGCCGATCCCATGGCTCGCGAGGTTGCGCACCAGCGTGTAGCCGTTCTTGTGCGCGAAGCTGCCCACCGCCCGGCCGATGCCCGAGAGCGGCTTGCCGGCCCCGACCTGCCGCAGACCCGACCACATCGCCCGGCGCCCGTCCTTGCACAGCCGCTCGACCGCGCGCGTCACCGGCGGCACGGCGAAGGAGGCTCCGGTATCGGAGAAGTAGCCGTCCTTCTCGGCCGAGACGTCGATATTGACCAGATCGCCCGGACCGATCCGACGCTCGCCCGGAATGCCGTGGGCGATCTCCTCGTTGACGCTGATGCAGGTCGCGCCCGGAAAGGCGTAGACCGTCTCCGGCGCCGAGCGCGCCCCTTCCACTTCCAGGAAGGCCCGCCCGACGGCATCGAGTTCGCGCGTGGTCATGCCCGGCTCGATCGCCCGGCCCATCACCGCCAGCGTATCGGCCACGATGCGTCCGATCCGCTTCAGCCCGGCCAGCTCGTCATCGTTCGACACCGTCATGTCCGCGTCCCCCGCACGGCCGGAGCGGCTCCGGCCGTGCGCTTGTGCCATCTTTGCCGAGCCGGGCGAACCCTCGGAAACCCTCTTGCAGAACCCTCGGTGCCGAGCGGCCGGCATCTCGGCGTCGGTCAATGCGCCGCCGTGGCGCCGCCGAGCTTCACCGTCTTCAGGATGAGCGCCAGCGGGACGAGGCAGGCGGTGAGTGCCGCGAGCACCCAGAACACGTCGATATAGGCCCAGTAGGCGACCTGCGTCGCGAGCTGCTGCCCGATCCAGGCGATGGCTTGGTTCTGCGCGTCGGGGCCGGCGAAGCCGTGCTGCTGGAAATAGCGCGTCGCCTCGGCCAGGGCCTGCTGGTAGGTCGGGCTCGACGGATCGAGCGTGTCGACGAGGCGGCTCTGGTGGAACTGGCTGCGGTCGGCCAGCACGTTCTGGGCGAGCGAGACGCCCATCGATCCGCCGACGTTGCGCGCCACGTTGATCAGCGCCGAGGCCTGATCGGTCTGGCCCTTCGCCAGCCCCTCGTAGGAGGCGGAGGTCACCGAGAGGAAGATCATCGGTAGGCCGATGCCGATATAGATCCGCGACCACGCGAAGAACCCGAAGGTGCTATCGCCGTAGAGCCGGGTGAGGTCGTAGAGGCCCAGGGCCACGATCAGCCCGCCCGTGGCGATCAGCCATTTCGGCTGGATGAACGACGAGACGCGGCCGATCACGAGCATCGAGACCACGGTCATGATGCCGCCGGGCCCGAGCACCAGTCCCGACAGGGTGGCGGTGTAGCCGTAATATTCCTGCGTGATCTGCGGGATGAACTGCGTGGTGGAGATCAGCACCGCGCCGGTGAACAGCATCACCACGAAGCAGGCGCTGAACTGCCGCCGGGCGAGAAGCCTCAGATCGATGACCGGGTTCTTCGCTCTCAGCAGCCACGGGATCATGGCGAGGAACGAGACGAGGGTGAGCAGACCGAACACGTTCATCAGGGTCGAGGTGCCGAACCAGTCCTTGCGCTGGCCCTCGTCGAGGATGACCTCGAGCGAGCCGAGGAATGTCGCCACCAGCAGGAAGCCGACGAGATCGAAGCGCACGCCCTGTCTGCGCAAGGTGCGCCGCTCGCGCTTGGCCGCCTCGCTGTCCTCGATGAGGAGGTACATCAGCACGAGGGAGATCACCCCCACGGGGCCGTTGATCAGGAAGCACCAGTGCCAGGAGGCGTTGTCGGAGAGCCAGCCGCCGAGCGTCGGGCCGATCACCGGGGCCACGACGATGGCGACCCCGTAGAGCGCGAAGGCCTGCCCGCGCTTCTCGGGCGGGAAGGAATCGGCCAGGATCGACTGTGCCAGCGGCGCCATGCCGCCGCCGCCGAGCCCCTGGAGCACACGGAAGAACAGCAGCGATTCGAGGCTCCAGGCGAAGCCGCACAGGACCGACGAGAGCGTGAACAGCGCCACCGACCACATGAAGAAAGCCTTGCGGCCGAAGCGCTTGGCGAGAAAGCTCGACGCGATCAGCGTGATGGCGTTGGCGACCAGATAACTCGTCACCACCCAGGCCGACTCGTCCGGCCCCACCGCGAGCGCCCCCGAGATGTAGCGCAGGGCGACGTTGGCGATCGTGGTGTCGAGCACCTCCATGAAGGTCGCGAGCGCCACGACGAGCGCGACGATCCAGGGATTGTGTCCTCCCGGAGCCTTCGCCCGACCGCCCGTGGCTCGGGCTGCCGAGGCGCTCACCGGACGTGGGCCCTCGGCACGACCGACATGCCGGGGCCGATCGAGACGTCGTCCGGCCAGTTGTCGACCACGATCTTCACCGGGATGCGCTGCGTCACCTTCACGTAGTTGCCGGTGGCGTTCTGGGCCGGCAGCAGGCTGAAGGCGGTGCCCGAGCCCGGCTGCACGGATGCGATCCGGCCGGTGATCCTGCGATCGGGATAGGCGTCGATCGCGAGATCGACGGACTGGCCCGGCCGCATGTCGGTGATCTGCGTCTCCTTGTAGTTGGCCGTGACCCACATCGCGTCGGGGACGAACATCGACAGGCTCTGGCCGGCCTGGGCATAGGCGCCGACGCCGCCGGTCAGGCGCACCACGCGCCCGGCCTGGGCGGCCCGCACCGTCGTGTAGTCGAGGTTGAGCCGGGCCTGGTCGCGCTGGGCCTCGGCCTGGGCGCGCTGCGCCTCGGCGCTGGCGCGTTGGGCCCGGAGCGAGCCGACCTGCCGCTCGGCGGCGACCACGCTGGCCTGGGCACTCGCCAGCGAGGCTTGGCGCTGTTCCAGGGTCGAGGTCGAGGATTGCGACTGCTGGATCGTGCCGGCGCCGCGCTCGGCGAGCTTGCGGTAGCGGTCGGCATCCTCCTGGGCAAAGGTCAGCGCCGCCTGCGCGGTCTCGGCCTGGGCCTTCGCCACCTCGACCTGCGCCTTCTGCGCTTCGATCTGCGCATCGACGTTCTGGATCGAGGCCTGGGCGGCCTGAACCTGCGCCTCGGCCTGTTCCAGCGCGACGCGGTAGTCGCGCGGCTCGATCTGGAACAGCGTATCGCCCGCCTGGACATGCTGGTTGTCGGTCACCGGCACGGCGACGACGTAGCCGCCGACCTTGGGCGCGATGGTGAAGCTGCGGGCATCGACGAAGGCGTCGTCGGTGGTCTCGTAGGGATGCAGCTCGATCGACCAATAGACATAAGCGGCCACAGCCAGGGCCGGCACCGCGAGACCGCCGAGAACGAACCACCAGGGGTGCCGGCGCAGCACGCCCGGTCGCCCCTCGCCGCCTTCCCTCTCGTCGTCCGAAGCATCGGAATCCGGCGCATCAGAAGCTTGGCCCCCATCGCCGGATCGGTTCGGTTCGGAGCCCTCCCTGAGGGCTTGAGCCGGTCGATCCACTTCGTCACCGGGCCCGGCGCCCCGCGCAGGCGCTTCTCCTGACCGCCGCGCGGGCGCAACGCCCGGCTCGGCCTGCCGCTGATCGTCAAGCATCGGGGGAATTTGCCGAAAGAGGCCGGCCCAACGGAGCCGAACCTCGGGTGAACCCGCCTCGGTTGCAGAAGACACGAACGAGACCGAAGTTCCATCCCCGGCGCGGCGCGCATATCAGCCGACCGCGACCTGAAAGGGAGGCCGCACGGCGCCCGGCACAACTTCTGGAATGTGAGGTTGTGGAACGGGCTGCGCGATGCTGCGTTGCGGCAGGGATGGGGTGTTCGCTCGCGGGCGAGCCGGACCGGTTGCTCCCGCCGGTCCGCCCGCATTTGGCGCAGGAGTGTGCTCGATGGCTGGATCATCCGACGTCTCCGGGATGGCGAGTCCGTCCGGAGTGCCGCCGACCGGACCGGCGCGCCTCGATGCGATGAGCGCCGTCCTGGCCCGCAACTGGTGGCTCGTGGCCCTGCGCGGCCTCCTCGCGATCCTGTTCGGCGTCATCGCCTTCGTCGCGCCGGGCGCCTTCGTGCTCTCGCTGGTGCTGTTCTTCGCGGCCTACATGCTGGTCGACGGCATCTTCGGCATCGTCGCCGCGGTGCGGGCGGCGCAGCGCCACGAGCGCTGGGGTTTCCTGCTGCTCGAAGGCCTGCTCGACCTCGTGGTCGGCGTCGCCGCCTTCCTCGTGCCGGCCGCCGCGGTCTGGGCCTTCGTCCTCCTCGTCGCGGCCTGGGCCCTCCTCTCCGGCGGGCTGATGATCGCGGCGGCCTTTCGCCTCCACGCGCATTACGGGCGCTGGTGGCTGGGCCTGGGCGGCGTCGTCTCGGTGCTGTTCGGGATCGTGCTGCTGATCAATCCCGGCATGTCGGCGCTGGTGCTGACATGGTGGCTCGGCGCCTACGCCGTGGCCTTCGGCGTGATGCTGCTGATCCTCGGCTTCCGCCTGCGCTCCCGCCACACCGAGGCCGGCGGAACGATGCCGGCGGGGCGGGGGTGAGGGCGAGGCATCCGCACCGAGCGACGGTGACGCGGTTCGGAACCTGATCCGGCTGCGGCCGCCAGAGCGGCACGAGGAAGCGCATCCAGGCGCGGCGAACCGGACATGGACACGCGTCGCGCCGCTCCGGCCGATCCCTTCGGGATGGCGGATGCGGCCGCTGCTCAAGCAAGGCGCGAACAGGCCGATGCGGCCTTCCGCTTCAATCAAGCGGACACGGTGTCAGGCCATCATCGCCCGCGCGGTGTCGGCATCGGCGAGCGGGCGCCCGAGCCCGCGCGCGCCCTCGGCGGCGCGGCGGATCTGGGCGGCGTTGCTCTCGGCCGGGCGGCCGTCGGGGGCGAGCAGGCTGTTCTCGAAGCCGACGCGCACATGGCCGCCGAGGCCCGCGGCGACGGTCGCGCAGGCCTGTTCGCGGGGGCCGAAGGCGCAGATCGCCCAGAGCGACAGCCCCTCCCCCGCCGCGGCCAGGAAGGGCAGCAGGTCGGCGGGCCGCGAGACCTGGCCGGGGGTGTAGCGGCCGAGAACGAAAAGCGGGAAATCCCCGCCCTCACCGAGCACGCCGCGGCGTTTGAGTTCGGCGTAGCGGATCACTTCGGCGGCCTCGTAGAGGATGACCTGAAGCAGGATGCGCTCGCGCCGGGCGAAGGCGAAGAATTCCGCCGCCGCACCCTCGGCGGCGGCGTCCGGCACGATCTCGCGCAGCGCCAGCGACACCGCCTCGGGGCGCGCCGCGCGCACCACCGCCATCTGCTCCGGGGCCTCGTAGCGCCCGGCGGCCTCCGAGGTGATCTGCACGACGAGGCGCTCTCCCACCTCCGCACGGATCGCGGCGGTGAGCGCGCGGTAGGCGTCCGCATCGAGGAGGTGGCGTCCTTGTGCGTCGCGGACATGGACGTGGATCATGGCCGCCCCCGCTTCCGCGACCTCGGCGGCGGTGCGGGCGATCCCGGCCTGCGTGATCGGCAGGGCCGGATGGTCGGCCCTGGTGCGGGTGGCGCCGTTGGGGGCGTTGGCGAGAATGAGCGGCGGCCAGCCGGCGTCTTGCGTCACGGGTTCGATCTCTCGCTGGAAGGGATTTCAGTCGCCCGCGCTCAGCCCCAGACGCCGCATGCGGTCGGAGAGCGTCTTGCGCGGCAGGCCGAGCGCCCGGGCGGCCTCGGCGATGCGCTGGCCGGAGGCCTTGAGCGCGTCCTCGATGACGAGGCGCTCCACCCGGTCGAGCAGGGCGTCGAGCCCCGGCGCCGCGTCGGCAACGCCGGCCAGATCCGGGCTGAGGAAACCGAGCACGGCCCGCTCGGCGGCGTTCTTCAACTCGCGCACGTTGCCCGGCCAGTCGGCGAGCATCAGCGAGCGGCGCAGCGAAGGCGGAACCTCGATCACCGGGCGCTGGTACTTCACCGCCGCCTGGACGAGGAACCGCTCGAACAGGAGCGGGATGTCCTCGCGGCGCTCGCGCAACGGCGGCAGGATCAGCGTCACGACGTTGAGGCGGAAGAACAGGTCGCGGCGGAAGCGCCCGGCCTCCGAGAGCGCGTCGAGATCCTCCTTGGTGGCGGCGACCACCCGCAGGTCGACCGGCACGCCGGTATTGGAGCCGAGCCGCTCGATGCGCCGCTCCTGCAGCACGCGCAGCAGCTTCACCTGCAGCGCCAGCGGCATGCTCTCGACCTCGTCGAGAAAGAGCGTGCCGCCGCTGGCGTGCTCGACCTTGCCGATGCGGCGCTTGCCCGCCCCCGTGAAGGCGCCGGCCTCGTGGCCGAACATCTCGCTCTCGAACATGCTCTCGGGGATGGCGCCGCAGTTGATCGCCACGAAGGGCTTGGCCGCCCGCGCGCCGCCCTCGTGCAGGGCGCGGGCGACCTGCTCCTTGCCGGCCCCGGTCTCGCCGAGCACCAGCACGTCGGCGGCGGCCGAGGCGAGCGAGGCGACGTCGTCGCGCAGGCGCCGCATCGCCGGCGATTGTCCGACGAGGCAGCGCTCCACCGCGCCGCCCGGTGCGTCGCCCCGGTCGAGGGCGCTGCGCAGGCGGCGGTTCTCGGTCACCAGCGCCCGCTTCTCCAGGGCACGCCGGACCACCTCGACGAAGGCATCGTTGACGAAGGGCTTCTCGATGAAGTGGTAGGCCCCCTCGCGCATGGCGGCGACGGCCATGGCGATGTCGCCGTGGCCGGTGACGAGCACCACCGGCAGTTCCGGGTCGCGGCGGCGGATGTCGGCGAGGAGTTCGAGCCCGTCGCGCCCCGGCAGGCGCACGTCGCTGACGACGATGCCGGAGAAGTCCCGGGTGACGGCCGGGAGAGCCGCCTCGGCGCTGCCGTAAGCCTCGACCGCGATCCCGGCCAATTGAAGCGCCTGCTCCATGGACAGGCGGACCATCTCCTCGTCGTCGATGAGCACGACCCGCGCGGCGGAGGCCGGCTCCGTCTCAGGAAACATGGCTGATCCCCTGGCGCATCCTGTCCGGCACGGCCGCCTCACGCCTCTCCTTAGCCGGCTCGCGCGCCACGTCCATCACGAGGTCGAAGGCGAGCCCCCCGCCGGGCATCGGTCGGGGCTGGAGCGTCGCGCCGAACTCGCGGGCGATGGCCAGCGAGATCGGCAGGCCGAGGCCGAGCCCCTCCCCCGCCGGCTTGGTGGTGAAGAACGGGTCGAAGATGCGGGTGAGCGCCGCCGCGTCGAGCCCCGGCCCGTTATCCTCGACGCTGAGCACGACCTGCCCCTCCCCGGCCCAGGCGCGCACCGCGACCTCCGCCCCCGGACGGCCCTTGACGGCATCAAGGGCGTTGCCGACGAGGTTGATCAGCACCTGCGACAGGCGGATCGGCTCGAACACCACCCACTGCGCCGCCGGATCGAGATCGGTCGTGATCCGCGCGCCCGCGTCGCGGATGCGGGCGGAGAGGATCGCGAGACTCTCCGAGACCGCCGCACCGACATCGACCGCGACCCGCTCCGTGCCCGAGCGGCGGGAGAAGCTGCGCAGTTGCCCCGTGATCTTGCCGAGCCGGTCGACGAGAGACACGATGCGGGTCAGATTGGCGGCGGCCTCCGCCTCGCGGCCCTGGCGCAGGAAGGCGGAGGCATTGTCGGCCAATCCCCGCAGCGCGGCGAGCGGCTGGTTCAACTCGTGGGTGATGCCGGCCGCCATCTGGCCCAGCGTCGCCATCTTGGCGGCCTGGACCAGTTCGCCCTGGGTCTCCCTGAGATTGGCCTCGGCGCGGGTCCGCTCCTCGATCTCGCCCGCGAGCCTGAGATTGGCCGCGCTGAGATCGGCGGTGCGGGCCGCGACCTTGGCTTCGAGCTCGCGCTGCGCCGCGCGGTTCTCGCGCACCCGCCGCAGGTGCTGACTCCCGTAGAGGCCGATCAGGCCGAGCACGACCAGCGCCAGGATCGCGCCGACCCGGGCGCTGCGCCCGGCAATGGCCACCGGCGCCGCGTCGGCGAAGAGCAGCAGCGTCCAGCCATAGGCCGGCAGGGCCTGCTGCTCGAACAGGGCCCGACCGTGCGGCGCCGCCTCGGACCGGCTGACCAGCGGCACGCCGCCCACTGTCTCCGTCAGGCCGAGATCGATCACGCGATAGTCGTCGCGCCCGTACTGGCGCGTCCGCTCCATGCGCGCGCGGGCGGCGGTGTCGAGCGGCCCCGTCGCGCGGAATTTGAGGGTGGGGTCGGAGGCGAGGAAGACGATGCCGTTCTCGTCGGCCACGAGCACGCGGTCGGTGCCCTCGCGCCAGATCGTCTCCATGGAATCGAGGCTGACCTTGGTCGCCACCACGCCGCGCACGGCGCCGTCGATGACGACCGGGGCGCTGATGAAGTAGCCGGGCACACCGGTGAGGGTCCCGATGGCGTAGAACCGCCCGATCCGCCCGCCGCGCGCCTCCGTGAAGTAGGGCCGGTAGGAGAAGTCCTGGCCGACATAGGTCTGGGACGTGTCCCAGTTCGAGGCGGCGATGGTCAGGCCGGAGGGGACCAGCAGGTAGACGACGCCGGCCCCGGCGTCGCGGCTCAGCCGCTTGAGATAGGCGTTGACGGTGGCGACCTGCGCCGGATCCTCGGGCGCGGCCAGCAATTGCCGGACCCGGGGATCGAGGGCCGCCGCCGCCGGCAGGAAGCCGAAGCGCTCGATGGCGCCCTCCAGGCTCTGGGCGTAGATCTCCGCCCGCTGGCGGGCATCGCCGGCGAGGCTCGCGGCGACGCGGTCCTCGGTCACGTCGCCCGCCTTGATCACGACGAGGATCGCCGCGACCGCCAGCACGGCGAGGAGCAGGGCACGCAAGGCCTTGGCGCGGGGAAAGGGCATGGCGATTCTGTGCGCCGGTGCGTGCCAGCATGCTCCCGATGGATCGACGGGCCGATCCGTCGCTCCACCCCCATCCTGACGGTGCCGGAGCGGAGGCCTCGAAGGGGGCTCCAGCCAGCCCGCACGATCTGGAAGATCCTTCGAGGCCCGCTCGCGCGGGCACCTCAGAATGAGGATTGAATAGGATTACGGCCGCAAGCGGGAGCCGCCAACCTCGTCGGCGGCTCCAACCGGAAGCGGACTCAATCCGTCGTCAGCCCCTTCATCTCGACCTCCTCGAAGCGGTGCTGCTCGGCGGTGACGAGGGCGGAGAGGTCACGCTTCAGGGCGTTGAAGGCGGCCGAGGCGCTGTCGCGCGGGCGCGGCAGCTCGACCCGGATGTCGCGCTTGATCGTGCCGGGACGGTAGGTCAGCACCACGATGCGGTCGGCCAGATAGATCGATTCCTCGATCGAGTGCGTGACGAACACGATGGTCTTGCCGGTGGCTGCCCAGATCCGCAGCAGTTCGTCCTGAAGCGAGCGACGGGTCAGGGCGTCGAGCGCGCCGAACGGCTCGTCCATCAGCATCACCGGGCTGTCCAGCGCCAGCACGCGGGCGATCGCCACGCGCTGACGCATGCCGCCGGACAGATCCTTGGGGAAGCGGTCGCGGAACTCGGTGAGCTTGAGCATCTCGAGGAGTTCGGCCACCCGCGCCTCGATCGCGGCGCGGCCCATCCCCTTGATCTCGAGGCCGAAGGCGATGTTCTGCGCCACGCTCATCCAGGGGAACAGCGCGTATTCCTGGAACACCATGCCCCGGTCGGGACCGGGCTCGGCGACCTTGGTGCCGTCGACGGTGATGCCGCCGCGGGTCGGGTGCGAGAAGCCGGCGATGGCGTTGAGCAGCGTCGACTTCCCGCAGCCGGACGGGCCCAGCAGGCAGACGAACTCACCGCGGTTGATGGTGAGGTCGATGTCCTTGAGGGCGACGACCTCGCCGCCGGGGACGGGGAAGACCTTGTCGACGCCGGTCACCACGATGTGCGGGGCGGCGTGCGAGGGGGCGGCGGCCAGGGATGGGGCGGCCGGCGGGGCGACCGGCACGGCGCGCTGCGTGACGGCGTCGATGGGATGCGGTTGCACGGACATGGTCTCCCTCACGATTCCAGGCCGCGGTGCCAGCGGAGCAGGTGGTTGTTCAGACGGCTGACGCCCATGTCGATGAGGAGGCCCAGCGCCCCGATGGTCAGCATCCCGGCGATGATCTTGTCGGACCAGAAGTACTCGCGCGCCTCGAGGATGCGGAAGCCCAGCCCATTGTTGACCGCGATCATCTCGGCCACGATCACCACGATGAAGGCGGTGCCGATACCGATCCGCGCCCCCGACAGGATGTAGGGGGTGGCCGCCGGCAGGATGACCCGGCGGAAGATCGTCATCCGGCTCGCGCCCAGGCTGCGGGCGGCGCGGATGTAGATCCCGTCCACGTGCCGCACGCCGGCGATGGTGTTCATCAGCACCGGGAAGAAGGCGCCGATGGCGATGAGGAACACGGCGGGCGCGTTGCCGAGGCCGAACCACAGGATCGAGAGCGGGATGTAGGCGATCGGCGGGATCGGCCGCAGCACCTGCATCAAGGGGTTGATGTGGCGGTAGATCACGTCGCTCGTGCCCATGAACAGGCCGAGCGGCAGGGCGAGCCCGGCGCCGACGAGGAAGCCGACGACGACGCGATAGAGCGAGGCCATCGCGTCGTGCAGCATCTCGCCGGAGAACAGCCAGAGGAACCACGAGCCGTGGGCCGGATCATAGGCTTCGAGCGGCGCGAGATAGGCCCACCAGCGCGCCGCGACCGCGGCGGGCGAGGGCAGGACCATCGGGTTGACGAGCCCGGCGGTGCAGGCGAGCTGCCAGATCACGAGAACGGCGATGGGGACCGCGAAGCCCTCGGCCAGGGGTTTGAGGCGGGCGTTCATGGAAACCTCCTCACTTCGCGCCGGCGGACGTCTTCGTGCCGACGGAAGCCTTGGCGGCCTCCAGCAGGTCGAGCTTCACCCAATCGACGGCCTTGGCCGGCTTCGACATCTTGCCGATGCCGTGCTCGGCCATGACGTCGGTGGTCTTCTGGATGTGGTCGGCGCTCATATCCAGGGTGTAGGGCGAGTTGGCGAGCGCCTCCTGGAATTCGGGGCCGGTGAGCTGACCCTTGAACACGTCCTGCGTGACGAAGGTCTCGGCCGCCTTCGGATCGTCCATGAAGGTCTTCTGCGCCTTCACGAAGCACTCCATGAACTTGGCCGCGAGAGGCTTTTTCTCGTTGTAGAACTTCTCCGTCATCACCAGCGTGCGGATCGGCGAGCCGACCGGGGTGTCGTAGGGCTTGATCACCTCGACGCCGAAGCCGCGGGCGATGGCCTGGGCCGATTGCGGCTCGGTCTGCATGATCGCGTCGACCTGCTTCTGCAGCAGCGCCTGGTTGAGGTCGGGATAGCCGAGGAAGATCAGGTTGACGTCGCGGTTCTTCAGGCCGTGCTTGGCCATCTCGGCGCCGAGCAGCACCTCCTGGATCGAACCGCGGGTGACGCCGACCTTCTTGCCCTTGAGATCGGCCGCCGACTTGATGCCGGATTCCGGCGTCGCGAGCAGGCGGGCGCCGCCGCGGGCGAAGCCGCCGACGATGGTGACGGGCGCGCCGTTGCCGCGGGCCGAGATCGCGGCTTCGGAGGCGGTGGCGCCGACATCGAGTTCGCCGGCGAGCATCGCCTGCATGATGTCCGGGCCCTTGGCGAAGATCTTGAGATCGACGGCGATGCCGCACTCCTTGGCGATCTCCTTGACGTAGGAGACGCCGGCGAAGTGGGCGAGCTTCAGGTTGCCGACGCGGATCACTTCCTGCGCGGAGAGCGGGAGCGGCGCGAGCAGGGCGGCGGTCGCGACGGCGAGGGACGCGAGGCGGCGACGCGACAGACGAAGACGGTCGAGCAAGGGGTTTCTCCCTGATGGCCCGGCTCTGCGGCCGGTGCGGATGGCCCCAGCTCTTCTGCAGAGTGCATGCCAGCCATGCAGGATGCGCTCATCTTCATGCAAGCACTTGCGACGCATGGTGTTTCTTCGATCGGCCGGCCGATATCCCGCGCCAGGCGGCGGCGGATTCCCGCCATCAGAGCCGAAGGGGCGGCGGAAATCCGCCGCCAGCATGTCGGCACCATGGATGAAAGGGAGGGGGCCGCGCGGACCAGAGCCGCGACGTCAGTCGAACGGCACGAGGATGATCGCGTCCCCTTCGAGCCGTGCCTGGACGGCCTGTCCCCAGCGGGCGCCCCCGAGATCGTCTGCGGTTTTGTAAAGGCCGTCGATGGCGATGAGTTCCGGCTCGAACTTGCGGGCGAGGATGCGCGCGCCCGGATCGCCTACAGCGCCGGCGATCGCCCGGCCGCGCAGGGCTCCGTAGACGTGGATCGAGCCGCCGGCGATCACCTCCGCGCCGGAGGCCACCGAGCCGAGCACGGTGACGTCGCCGTCGAGATGCTGGATCACCTGCCCCGAGCGCACCGGCGCGTCGAGGACGAAGGAGCGCGGCCGGGACGGCGCCGGCGGCGCCACCAGCGCGGGGGCCGAAGCCTGGGCGGCGGGAGCCTCAGGCGTCGCGGCACCGGGCTCGGGCGGGGCGATGTCCTCGACCGGCTTGCCGCCCACCAGCGGCGGCGGGAAGCCCGGCCCGAGCGAGGTCGGGCCGATCCCCTCGATGCCGAGGATGGTAATCGAGCGCCGGTTCAGCTCCTCGCAGAGCTGGGCGAGATCCGAGCGCTCGAAGCGCAGGCCGGTCACGTCGAGGATGATCGCCCGCACCGAGAAGAAGGCGGGCGCCCGCTGCTTGAGCGCGTCGAGTTCGGCGAGCCACTGATCGATCGGCGGCACGGGGGCCAGCACCATCGCCAGGAAGGATCGGCCGCGGAAGCGGATCGGAGGACGGTCGGTCACGGGCAGGTTCGCGGTGAAGGGATCATGCCGGTCAGCTTATGGCAGATCGCGGGCCGCGCCGCATGCGGGCGCGCCCTCCTCAACAACAAAGGCGTCCGGGCCTGCCGCCTGACCCCGGCACTGCCGAACCGGCTTCCTGCGGGGCTCTCGGCCTCACCCGCCCCCGACGCGGCCGACCCGGAGGGAGAGCGGAAAGGTGACGCGCCTGAGCGTGGCCGGATCGCCCCACGCCGCGGCCAGGGCCGCGCGGAAAGCCTCGATCGGCCCATCGCCGACGGCCGTCTCCGCCGCCCGCACCGCCGACCACGTCCCGACATAGCCGATCAGGTCCTCCAGGCGCCACGCCACCGCGATGCTGAGCCTCGGCGCGTCCAGCGCCGGGAAGGGAAAGGGCAGAGAGCGGTAGCCGTCCTCGACATGCCGGCGTTCCGGCGGCCAGAAAGGTCCGATCACCGCGTCGTAGAAGTGCCGGACCACGCGGTCGGCGGCCGCGTCCGACACATGCAGCACGCCGTAGGTGATCAGGGCCAGCACCGCCCCGGGGCGGGCGACGCGGCGCACCTCGTCGTAGAACGGATCGAGGTCGAGCCAGTGCGCCGCCTGGGCGACGGTCACGAGATCGGCGCTCGCATCCGGCAGGCCGGATCGTTCGGCGGGAGCCGCACGGTATCGGACCCGGTCATCCGGCGTCGCCGCCGCGATCTGCCCGGCGCTGGCATCGGTGGCGACCACCGCCGCGAATCGCTCGGCCAGACGCGTCGAGAGCTGGCCGGTTCCGCAGCCGACATCGAGGGCGAGGTCCCGTCCGGGCGCCGCGTCCGCGAGAAAATCCACCAACGCCGCCGGATAGGTCGGTCGGTGGGCGGCGTAGCCGGCGCTCACGTCCGAGAAGTGATCCTTGAACGCGCTCATGCGGATGGTCCCTGTCCTCCCGGATCGCCAGACATGTCCCCTCGGCGGGTGTGACCTCGTCGCAGGGCGGCCTGCCCGCACTTGCCGGATCGACCGCCAGCTTATATTGCGACGCGATACCGCCCGAATCCGTACACTGGCGTCACGACCGTCGAAGCACGGCCCGCGACACGCCGCTTTATGGCCGGGCTCCACGTTTCCGAACGTTTTCGAGACCCCGATGAAGCTGCGCAACATCGCCATCATCGCCCACGTCGACCATGGCAAGACAACGCTGGTCGACAAGCTGCTCCAGCAGTCCGGCACCTTCCGCGAAAACCAGCGGGTCGAGGAGCGGGCGATGGATTCGAACGACCTCGAGAAGGAGCGCGGCATCACGATTCTCGCCAAGGCGACCTCGGTCGTCTGGCAGGACACCCGCGTCAACATCGTCGACACTCCCGGCCACGCCGATTTCGGCGGCGAGGTGGAGCGCATCCTCTCGATGGTCGATGGCGTGATCGTGCTGGTCGACGCCGCCGAAGGCCCGATGCCGCAGACCAAGTTCGTGGTCGGCAAGGCGCTCAAGATCGGTCTTCGCCCGATCGTCGCGATCAACAAGGTCGATCGCCCGGACGCGCGCATCAACGAGGTCGTGAACGAGGTGTTCGACCTGTTCGCGGCGCTCGACGCCACCGACGAGCAGCTCGACTTCCCGATCCTCTACGGGTCGGGCCGCAACGGCTGGATGGCCGAATCGCCCGACGCCTCGCCGGATGTCGGCCTCGCGCCGCTGTTCGACCTCGTGCTCAAGCACGTGCCGCAGGCCCGCGTCGAGGAGGGTCCGTTCCGGATGCTCGGCACGCTGCTCGAAGCCAACCCGTTCCTCGGCCGCATCATCACCGGGCGCATCGCGTCGGGCACGGTCAAGCCGAACCAGTCGATCAAGGTGCTCTCGCGCGACGGCAAGGTCGTGGAGACCGGTCGCGTCTCGAAGATCCTCGCCTTCCGCGGCCTGGAGCGCGCTCCCATCGACGTGGGTGAGGCGGGCGACATCGTCTCCATCGCCGGTCTGCTCAAGGGCACCGTGGCGGATACCTTCTGCGATCCCGCCGTCAACGAGCCGATCCAGGCCCAGCCGATCGACCCGCCGACCGTCACCATGTCGTTCATCGTCAACGACTCGCCGCTGGCCGGCACCGAGGGCGACAAGGTCACGAGCCGCATGATCCGCGACCGCCTGTTCAAGGAGGCCGAGGGCAACGTCACGCTCAAGATCGAGGAAGCCGCCGACAAGGACTCGTTCTACGTCTCCGGCCGCGGCGAGCTGCAGCTCTCGATCCTGATCGAGACCATGCGCCGCGAGGGCTTCGAGATCGCGGTGTCGCGTCCCCGCGTCGTCCTGGAGAAGGACGAGGCCGGCGAGATCCTGGAGCCGGTCGAGGAGGTCGTGATCGACGTCGACGAGGAGTATTCGGGCGTCGTCGTGCAGAAGATGTCCGAGCGCAAGGCCGAGATGATCGAGATGCGGCCCTCGGGCGGCAACCGTCTCCGGCTCGTCTTCCACGCCCCGACCCGCGGCCTCATCGGCTACCAGGGCGAGCTGATGACCGACACCCGCGGCACCGCGATCATGAACCGCCTGTTCAAGGCCTACGAGCCTTACAAGGGCGAGATCGCCGGCCGCCGCAATGGCGTGCTGATCTCGAACGACAAGGGTGAGGCCGTGGCCTACGCCATGTGGAACCTCGAGGATC
The DNA here is from genome assembly GCF_014199985.1 of Methylorubrum rhodesianum. Taxonomy (GTDB): domain Bacteria; phylum Pseudomonadota; class Alphaproteobacteria; order Rhizobiales; family Beijerinckiaceae; genus Methylobacterium; species Methylobacterium rhodesianum. The sequence continues at coordinate 222,864 of NZ_JACHOS010000009.1, forward strand.
GCGGCCCGATGATGATCGAGCCCGGCGCCAAGGTCTATCAGGGCATGATCGTCGGCGAGCACAACCGCGAGAACGACCTCGAGGTGAACGTGCTCAAGGGCAAGAAGCTCACCAACATCCGCACCACCTCGAAGGACGAGGCGGTGCGCCTGACGCCGCCGATCCGGATGACGCTGGAAAAGGCGCTGGCCTGGATTCAGGACGACGAACTGATGGAAGTCACGCCGAAGTCGATCCGGCTGCGCAAGATCCATCTCGACCCGAACGAGCGCAAGCGCTTCGAGCGCTCGAAGGAAGCGCTGTCGGCCTAAGCGCCGCGTCCGGTTCGACGACAACGAGAAGGCCCCGGTGCGGCGAACGCACCGGGGCCTTTTTTCTTGGGCGTCCGTTGCCCGCAGGAACGCGTGCGTGCGGCGCCGGCTTCCCCCTCCCCGCCAGCGGGGCGAGGGGGGCATTGGTCCGGGCGGTGATCGCCCTAGCGCATCGTGCTGGATATCGGATCCAGCACGATGCGCTAGGGATCTGTTTTTGCATCATCTTTTTCCGAAAGCCGCACACCACCTTTCGGGATGATGCTCTAGGCGGCGCGAACCGTGTAGAGGAAGTGGCGGACCTGGCCGTCGAGATGTTCGGACTGGCGCGACAGTTCGGAGGCCGAGACCAGCACCTGGCTCGCCGCCGCCCCGGTCTCCTCGGCCGCCGCCGCGACGCGCGCGACGTTGCCCGTCACCGCGCCGGTGCCGGCGGACGCCTCGGAGACGTTGCGCACGATCTCCTGGGTCGCCGCCCCCTGCTCCTCGACCGCCGCGGCGATGGAGCCGGCGAGCCCATCGATCTCGCGGATGCGGGCCGCGATGTCGCCGATGGCCGCGACCGCCTGTCCGGTGATGGCCTGCACCTGCCCGATCTGGCCGGAGATCTCGTCCGTCGCCCGCGCGGTCTGGTTGGCCAGCTCCTTGACCTCCGAGGCGACGACGGCGAAGCCCCGGCCCGCCTCGCCGGCGCGAGCGGCCTCGATCGTGGCGTTCAGCGCCAGAAGGTTGGTCTGGCCGGCGATGGTGGAGATCAGCCCCACCACGTCGCCGATCTTGGCCGCGGCGACGCTCAGATCCTGCACCAGTTGCGCGGTGCCCTCGGCCTCGACCACGGCGTTGCGCGCGAGCGTGGTCGAGCCGGTGACCTGCCGGGCGATTTCCTGCACCGAGGCGCCGAGTTCCTCGGCCGCCGCGGCGACCGTGCCGACATTCGTCGCCGCCTCTTCCGCCGCGGCGGCGGCGGCGTTCGACTGCGAGGCCGTCTGCGAGGCGGTGCCCTCCATGCTCTGGGCGGTCGCCTGCAGCTCGGTGGCGGCGGCGGAGACGGTGCCGACGATGCTGCTCACCGCCTGCTCGAAGCTGTCGGCCATCTCGCGCATCGCCGCCTTGCGCTGCGCCTCGGCGCCGGCCCGCGCCAGAGCGGTCTCCTCCTCCAGGGCCCGGGTACGGATCAGGTTGTCCTTGAACACCTGAACCGCCTTCGCCATCGCGCCGATTTCCTCCCGGCGCTCACGGAACGGGATCTCGACGCTCGCATCGCCTTCCGCGAGGCGGCTCATCAGCCCGGTCATCCGGCGAACCGGGCGCACGACGAAGCCGTGCAGCAGCAGAATGCCGAGGCCGGCAACGACCAGCAGCGCCGCGAGGCCGGCGGCGACGGCGAAGCGGGAGGCGGTCGCGGCCTCTTCGGCGATCCGCGCGCGCGTCTCCAGAAGGCCCGCCTCGGCGCCGGCCATCGCGGCGGCGATCCGGCGCACCGTGTCCATGGCGGTCTTGCCGGCACCGGAAGCCTCGATCCGGCGCGCCTGCTCCCGGGTCCCCTCGTCGCGCATCAGCGCGATCTCGCGCTCGGCGACGTCGCGGCTCCACTGGCCGGCGGCGGCGTCGAGGGCGTCGAGGCGGTGCTGTTGCTCGGCGTTGTCGGCGACGAGCGTGCGCAGCCGGCCCAGCGTCTCGGCATAGGCCTTGGCTCCGGCGTTGAACGGTTCGAGAAAGGCGGGATCGGCCGAGACGAGGTAGCCGCGCAGGCCCGTCTCCCGATCCACCATGCTGCCCGTCAAGCGGTCGAGTTCGAGCAGAACCTGGTAGGTGTGGTCGCGCCAGCGGGTGGCTTCCTCGATCGTGCCGAGGCTACGCCAGCTGATGAACGTGGAGCCGCAGACGGCGAAGAGAACCAACGCGAAGACGGCGACGAGTTTCGCGATGATGGAGAGGTTGGCGATGGCACGCATGACGCTGACCCGAAAGGCAAATGCGCTACCCGGCGGCAGCGCTTAAACAAATGATGGCTTTCAGCGCCTAAGGCCCGGTTAATTCGGGCTTGAACAAGCTAATTGTGCGCTCGTGTCGCGCGGGAGTGGAAACGAATTGCCTGATTCGCACCGATCACAGGATCCGGCGATCCCACGGGCACAGGCGGGACGAAGGATCGTTTCTGCTGGCACATTTCGGCCAAGCGCTTGTCTGGACGAGACTTTTCCTGACGGAGCGGGCACGAGTGGAACATCTTGCCCGGCAATTCTTGCCCGGTGCGCTTAAAAATTAACCCCCCGGTAACCATCCCGGCGGTCAATGGGCGTGTCGGTAAGGAAACGTCAACGCCCGTGACCAGCCCCGCTCCCACCCGCCCTTCACTGCCCCTGCGAGGCCGCGTGTTCCGCGCCGTCTCGCTGGCGCCGGAAGCCCCTCTCGCCGATTGGCTCGCCCTGCTGGACGCAGCCCTGAAGCGATCGGCCACGCTGTTCGACGACCGGGCCGTGATCCTCGACGTCGCCGGCCTGAAAGCCGCGCCGTCCGAGTTGGAGAGCCTGATCGCCGAGCTGTCGGCCCGCAAGCTCCGCATCCTCGGGATCGAGGGTGCGGATGCTCCGCTGCCCGCGCTCCTGCCGCCGCGACTCGTCGGCGGTCGTCCCGCCGGCGATGCCTTCGAGGCACCCGCCTTCGAGGAAGAGAAGCCGGGCGTGTCGTCCCTCACCATCGAGGGCTCGGTGCGCTCGGGACAGAGCATCGTCCACCGCGAGGGGGACGTGACCGTGATGGGCTCGGTGTCCTCGGGCGCCGAGATCCTCGCGGGCGGCTCCATCCACGTCTACGGCGCCCTGCGCGGGCGGGCCATCGCGGGCGCCGCCCGCAACCCTCGCGCACGCATCTACTGCCGCAAGTTCGAGCCCGAGCTTCTCGGCATCGACCGCCTCGTCCGCACGGCCGAGGACATGGGCACTCACCTGCGCGGCCAAGCAGTCCAGATCTGGAACGACGGCGGCGCGATCAGAATCGCAGCCTTGGGTTAAGGGGAAACGAGAATGGCCAAGGTTCTTTGTGTCACGTCCGGCAAGGGCGGCGTCGGCAAGACCACCACGACGGCAGCGCTCGGTGCGGCGCTGGCGCAGGCCGGCGAGAAGGTCTGCGTGGTCGATTTCGACGTCGGCCTGCGCAACCTCGACCTGATCATGGGCGCCGAGCGCCGCGTGGTCTACGACCTCATCAACGTCACCAACGGCGACGCGAAGCTGCCGCAGGCGCTGATCCGCGACAAGCGCCTCGAAAACCTCTCCCTGCTGCCCGCCTCCCAGACCCGCGACAAGGACGCGCTCACCGACGAGGGCGTCGAGCGGGTGATGGGCGAGCTGCGTGAGAAGTTCGACTGGATCGTCTGCGACAGCCCCGCCGGCATCGAGCGCGGAGCCCAGCTCGCCATGCGCCACGCCGACGTCGCCGTCGTCGTCACCAACCCCGAGGTCTCCTCAGTGCGCGACTCCGACCGGATCATCGGCCTGCTCGACTCCAAGACCGTGCGCGCCGAGCGCGGCGACTCGATCGAGAAGCACCTGATCCTGACCCGCTTCGACCCGGCCCGCGCCGACCGCGGCGACATGCTCAAGGTCGACGACGTGCTCGAGATCCTCTCGATCCCGCTGCTCGCCATCATCCCGGAGAGCCTCGAGGTCCTGCGCGCCTCGAACGTCGGCTGCCCGGTGACCCTCAACAACCCGCTCTGCGCGCCCTCGCGCGCCTACATCGACGCCGTGCGCCGCCTCAAGGGCGAGACCGTGCCGATGGCGATCCCCTCCGACCGCAAATCCCTGATCAACAAGCTGTTCACACGGAGGGCCGCATGAGTGTTCTGACCTTCCTCAAACCCCGTGGCTCGGGCTCGGTCGCCCGCGAGCGCCTGCAACTGATCCTCGCGCACGAGCGCGTGGAGAACGGACGGCCCGACCTGATCATCACCCTGCGCGAAGAGATCCTGAACGTGATCGCCAAGCACGTCACGGTCGAGCGCGACAAGGTGCAGATCAAGCTGGATCGCGGCGAGGGCGTCTCGACGCTCGGCGTCGACATCGAATTCCCGGTCGATGCGGTCCTCAACCAGAAGCCGAAGGCCAAGCGCGCCAGCGCCTGAATTGGGATCTCGAAACCTGACAGCCCGCGGCATCGGATCGATGCCGCGGGCTTTTCTCGTCCTGGGCGATCCAGAACCGGATCGCGCGGGTGACCGGATCGGCCAAACGTTGCGCGGCGGCAACACAAATCGGCGGAGAATGTCGGCACAGGATATCGGCAATAGAGCCGTAGGCTGTTCCCCACCCGATTCCGGCAGAGGCGTCAACGACTTGATTTGAGACGAAGCAATACTCTGGAATTCGTAAAAACTAATCCTTCAGACTTGCTCCATGCGGGTTTTGCGCCTCCGATAGCGGCCAAGGATGGTGCGGTCACGCGTTCATGGGGTTCGGGGCTGGTGGGATGTCGGCGGGGTTGATCGAGGCTCTGCATCGATGTGAGGGTGCGAGGCTGCAACGCTTTCTGATGCGCCTGCTGGGCAATCACGCCGACGCGGCCGAGGCGGCGCAGGAGACCTACCTGCGCCTCGTGAAGGCACTCGGCCGAACGGAGATCGAGCAGCCCCGCATCTTCCTGTTCTTCGTGGCGCGCAACGTCGCGCTCAACCTCGGGGCCCGGCGGCGTCTCGAGAGGGGGCTGTTCTCCTCCCTGACGGATCTCGACCCGGCGGAGGTGACGGACGAAGGGGCGCGGCCCGAGCAGCAGATCATCGCGCGCCAGCAATTGCGCCTCGTCGCGGCCGCCATCGACCGGCTGCCGCCGCGCTGCCGCGAGGTGTTCCTGCTCAGCACCCTCGACGGCCTGCCCAACGGCGTCATCGCCGTGCGGCTTGGGATCAGCCGCAACATGGTCGAGAAGCACCTGATGAAGGCGTTCCTCCACACCCGCCGCACCTGCCGCGATTTTTTCTGAAGGCGGAGTGTCAGGATTTGCCGGCCTCACCGGTCTTTATGAGAGGGATGGCGCTCGCGCCCGCCCCGCCGGGCATGCAAGACGAGAGCCGGCAAGACCAACGGCAAGATCTACGGGATGAATCAGCGCACGCCCCCGGACGCGTCGGAGGAGGCCGACGATCCGGTCCACGAGGAGGCCGCCCTCTGGGTCGCGCGCCTCTCCTCCGCGGACGCGACGGAGGCCGACCGCAGCGCCTTCGAGGCGTGGCGCGCGGCCGATCCCGCCCGCGCCGAGGCCTTCGCCGAGATGGAGGCGTGGCGCCGCACGATGCAGCGGGCGCCCGATCCGCGGCGGCGCGGGCCGCCGAAGGGCCTCGCGGCGCTCGCCGCCGCCCTCGGTCTGGGTGCCCTGCTGGCTGATCCGCTCAGCTGGGTCGACCGGATGCGGGCGGATGCCTGGACCGGCCGGGGCGGGATCGAGACCACACTCCTCCCGGACGGAAGCCGGGCCGATCTCAACACCGATACGGCCCTGGCGCTGCGGTTCACGGACGGGGAGCGCGGCGTCGCCCTCCTGCGCGGCGAGGCGGTGTTCGATGTCGTGCCCGATCCCGGGCGCCCCTTCGTCGTACGGGGCAACGGGGTGCAGGCCCGCGCGGTCGGGACACGCTTCTTCGTCCGGATCGACGGGGCGGTCCCCGCCGGCGTGACCGAGGGCCGTGTCGATGTCGCGACGGGCACCGGCGAGACGCGGCTCCGGGCCGGCGAGGTCGCCGTCCGGAGCGCCGACAGCGGGCTCGTCGCTCGGACGGATGACGTCGCGCGGACGATCGCGTGGCGCGAGGGAAAGCTCACCGTCTCCGGTCAGCCGCTCGCCCATGTCCTGAGCGAACTCGAACGCTACCGGCGCGGCCGGATCCTGCTGACGGACTCGACCCTCGGCGGCCGCCGCTTCAGCGGCACGCTCGACCTGCGCGACACCGACGCGGCGCTCGACGTGCTCGCCGCCGCGATGGGGCTGCGCCTCACCCGCCTGACGCCGCTGCTCGTCCTCGTCCGACCGGCCTCCTGACACCGCCTCCGCTTGCTCGAAGCGGAGGCGCATCGGCAAGCCCGCGCGGCGTTCGGGCGCCCTCCCCTGCCCGAAGGGATCGATCGGACGGCGTGTGAGAAAGATCGGAAAATCCGTCGCTCCGACGTCAGGAGTTTCGCGGCTCGCCTGTCTATCGAAGCAGGGGCGGGCCGAGCCGCTCCCGGCCGAGGACAGGGACGCGGGGACATGGTGGTGGGAGATCGACGCGGAGTGGCGCGGGGCGGGCGGCCGCTCGCTCTGGCGGGCGCGTCGCTGATCGCCCTGACGGCGGTTGCGGGCGCCCGGGATACGGCGCCGCTCGCCTCGGATCGGATCAGCCTCGTTCCCGTCACCGCCGACGGGCCGTCGGATGCGGGCGGCACGGTTGCGGCACGGATCCCGGTCGCGGTTCCGGCCGGGCCGCTCGAACCGGCCCTGACGGCCCTGGCCCGCCAGGCCGGGCTGACGCTCGCCTACCGGACCGCCCTGACCGAGGGCCTAACCACAAGGGGAGTCGAGGGTGCGTTCCGGCCTCTCGACGCGCTCGCCGAACTGCTCGCGGGCACCGGCCTGACCTACCGGGCGGCCGGCCCCTCGACGATCACCCTCGTCAATCCGCGCTACGTCCAGCTCGGCTCCGAGCCGGCCTCCTCCGTCACGCTGGAGGAACTGGCGGTCGAGGGCCGGGCGGGGAGCGGCGCCCGCGCGGCGGGCCTGCCGCCGCCGAACGGGACCATCGGCCAGCCCCCCGTCCCGTATGCCGGCGGGCAGGTCGGGTCCGGCTCGCGCCTCGGCCTGCTCGGCAACCGCAGCACCTTCGACCAGCCCTTCAACGCGACGAGCTACACCGAGAAGCTGATCCGCGATCAGCAGGCGCGCAACGTCCAGGACGTCGTCAACAACGACCCCTCGATCCGCACCAACGTGCCGGCCTTCTCGGGCATTCTCGGCTTCTTCATCCGCGGCTTCCCGGTCTTCGCCCAGGACATCGCCTTCAACGGCCTGTTCGGCGTCGCCGATGCGTTCAACCCGGCGGTAGAGCCGATCGAGCGCGTCGAGGTGCTGCGCGGCCCCTCGACGCTGCTCTCGGGCGTCCCGCCCTTCGGCAATATCGGCGGCATCATCAACCTGATCCCCAAGCGGGCGCTCGAGGAGCCGCTGAACCGGGTTACCCTCGGCTACGCCTCCGACGCGCAGGTCTACAAGGCGGTCGATATCAGCCGTCGCTTCGGCGCGGCCAAGGAATGGGGCATCCGCTTCAACGGCGCGGTCAACAACGGCGCGACGCCGATCGACAACCAGAGCCTTCATTTCGGCAGCATCGCGCTCGCCCTCGACTATCGCGGCGAGCGCCTGCGGGCCTCGCTCGACCTCGGCTATCAGGAACTCGACTTCCGGTCGCCGCTGCGCAACCGCAACGTGGCCGCCGGCGTGCGCATCCCCCGCGCGCCCGACCTGATACTCAACCAGCAGCAGCCCTGGGAGTATCGCGATAGCGCCAACCAGCAACTCGCGACACGGGTCGAGTACGACCTGTCGCCGGACCTGACGCTCTACGGCGCCTACGGCCGCTCGAACTTCCGGCAGGAATATTTCGGCGGGATTCTGACGATCTTCAACGCCCGGGGCGACTACCGCGACCCGATCAGCTACCTGCCGATGCACATCGTGAACCAGACCGCCGAGGCGGGCCTGCGCGGCACGTTCGAGACCGGGCCGATCCGGCACAGCTTCGGCCTCGCCGCGGTCGGCTTCTGGCAGGACCTGGCTCAGCCGACGGCGCAGAATGTCGGCGCGGTCATCGTGTCGAACCTCTACGATCCGGTCACCGTCGCGCCGCGCTCGACCGTCGGCCTGTCGAACGCGACGCCGCGCACGTCGAGCCGGATCAACCGCAGCCTCGCCGTCGCCGACACGATGTCGCTCTTCGACGAGCGGCTGCTTCTCACGGTCGGCGGGCGCTGGCAGAGCCTCGATGTGAATTCCTACAATCCCGTCACGGGCCTGCGCACCGGCGCCAGCGAGAGCGGCGCCTTCTCGCCGGGCGTCGGCGTCGTGGTGAAGCCGTGGGAACGGCTCTCGCTCTACGCCAACTACGTCGAGGGGCTGACCTCGCCGGCCCCGCCGGTGAACGCCGTCAACGCCAGCGCCGCCTTCCCGGCCGCGGTCTCGCGCCAGACGGAAGTCGGGGCGAAACTCGATCTCGGCGCCCTCGGCCTGGGCTTTGCCGCCTTCGAGATCGAGCAGCCCTTCGGCTTCCTCGACGCCCGTACCCTGATCTTCTCGGTCGACGGGCGCCAGCGCAACACCGGCGTCGAGCTCACCGTGTTCGGCGAGCCGGTGCCGGGCGTCCGGCTGCTGGGCGGCGTCAGCCTGCTCGACGGGGTGCAGGTGCAGGCGCAGGATCCGCGCAACGTCGGCCGAGTCGCGATCGGCGTGCCGGAGGTGCAGCTCAATCTCTACGGCGAGTACGACCTGCCGCCGTGGCTGGTGCCCGGCATGAGCCTGACCGGCCGGGTGATCTACACCTCGGCGCAGTACTACGATCTGGCCAACAGCCAGAAGATCCCGGACTGGGCGACGCTCGATCTCGGCTTGCGCTACGCGACCCTGTTCCAGGACCGGCCGCTGACGCTGCGGGCGAACGTCGTCAACGTGACCGGCAACAACTACTGGGCGACGACCGGGCGCGGCATCCTCGCCCAGGGAACGCCGCGGACGGTGCTGCTCTCCGCCTCGGTCGATTTTTGAGAGTTCGCGCGGCGCGCTCCGCCGCTCACGCCCGCCGCGTCAGCCGGAACGCGGGGGCGTGGTCGGGCTGGGTCGTCACCACGGCTGCCGGGAGCACCGGGCGGGCATCGGCCCGCTCGATCCGGAAATGCCCGACGATCCGGCTCAGCGCCAGGGTCGCCTCGGTGAGCGCGAAGGCCGCACCGATGCAGACCCGCGGCCCCGCCCCGAACGGCAGGTAGGCGAAGCGCGGAACGGGCGGCGCGCCGGGCAGGAAGCGGCCGGGATCGAAGGCGTCGGGGTCGCGCCACAGCTTCCGGTGCCGGTGCAGCAGCCAGGGGGAGATCGTCACGCTGTCCCCGACCTCGACCGCCTCTCCGCCGAGCACGTCCGGACCGACGGCGCGGCGGGCCAGCACGAAGGCGGCCGGATAGAGCCGCAGGGTCTCCTCGATCACCGCGCGGGTAAAGGGCTTTTCCGCGCTCGCGGCTTCGGCGGCGACCGCCGCCTGCGTCTGCGGCGAGAGCGCGAGCAGGGTGCAGGCCCAGAGCAGGGTCACCGCCGTGGTCTCGTGTCCGGCCAGGATCATCGTGGCGACCTGATCGCGCAGCTCCTCGTGCGAGAAGCCCCGGCCGGTTTCCGGATCGCGGGCGGCACGCAGGAGGTCGAGCAGGTCGCGGGCCTCGCCCACGACCTCGCGTCCACCCTGGCCCTCGTCGCGGTCGGCGATGACCTCGTCGAGGAAGAAGACCCAGTCGCGGCGGAAGCGGGCGCGGGCGCGGTCGAGGGGCGTGGCGAAGCGCAAGGGGACAAGAAGGTCGGTGAGGTGCGGGCGCCCGAGCCGCGCGGCGTAGGCTTCGAGGAAGCCGCGCAGGCGGTCGCCGTGGCGGGCCATGCCGACGGAGAACATGGTGCGCCCGGCAATCTCCAGGGCAAGCCGCTGGAGCGCGGCGAACAGATCGACCGGGCCCCGTGCGGCCGGATCCTCAAGGGCGGCGACCGCCTCGTCGCTGGCCGAGAGGATGTGGGGCACCAGCGTCTCCACCGCCCGAGGGGTGAAGGCGGGCGCGAGCGTGCGGCGCTGGTGGCGCCACGCCGTCCCCTCGCTGATGAGCAGGCCGTCGCCGAGCATCGGCCGCAGCATGCGGATGGTGATCGGGGTGCGGGCGTAGTTCGCGGCGTTGTCCACGAGCACGTGCCGCACGAGGTCCGGATCGCTGACGGTGAAGCGGGTGCGCCCGAACAGCCGGCGGCGGCGCAGGGGCGCCTCGTAGGCGGAAGCCGGCCAGCAGCCAATTCCGTTGACCCGCATCGCCGCGATGAAGCGCAGGGTCGGCAATTCCCGCTCCGGCGGCGCCGGCACCGGCGGCACCAGGCGCGGAACCGCGAATCCGGGCGCGGCCTGCATGTCCATTCCTCGCTCCTTCGCACCACCCTCGAGGCAATGCTCTAGGCGCTGGCGCAAGGTCTCGGAAGATGGGTCTCTAGCATGGCGCAGGCGCCGCGGGGTGTGCCGCTACAGCATCGGCATTTCCGGCACCGGCACGGCGCCGGCTCCTACCTGCGCGGGTTCGGCGTAGCGGCGCACCATCGCGGCGCAGAATTCCGAGAACTCCTCGCGCACCAGCGGCGCGGAGGTGTGATGCGGAGCGATGCCGCGGTGCTCGGGCGTGAAGCAGAAGGTCGCCGTCACCTGAAAATCCCGGAGTGCCTCCATCTGCCGGTCGAACCAGTCGAGGGCATTGGGGCGGAAGCTGTCGGCCCAGGAGAGGCCCGTGCGCAGATGGGTGACGCCGAGGCGCTTCATCCAAGCGACCGCCGCGTCGAGGCGGTGATCCTCGTAGTGGAACCACTGGCACAGGCCGAATTCCGGGGTGCAGCGGGCGAATTCCTCCAGGGCCAGCTTCGGCGTGCCGTCCTGGCGCAGGAGCCCCATGTGGAAGTGGCGGTAATAGGAGGAGCCCTCCGCCTCCTTGTGGCGGGTGGTGGCGCCCCATTCGAGCGGCAGGTCGTAGAGGCTGTACCAGTGGATGCGGGGGGCTTGGCCCGTCAGAAGTTCGGCGGTGCGGCGGCAGCCCCAGGCCTGAACCTCCTCGGCGCCGAAGCTCGATACGCCGACCTCCGAGACCCAGACCGGGAGATGCGTCACCGCGCGGATCTCGGCGATCTTCTGCGGCCATTCGTGGATCTGCCAGAGGTTCCAGTCGAGGGGGAAGCCGTGCACGGCCACCGCGTCGAGCCCGTCGAGCACGCCTTGCGCCTGCATCCGCCGCATGAAGTGCGGATCGATCGGCGAAATGCCGCCGAGCACCTGCGGCAGGCCCGGCGCCTCGGCCCGGATCGCGCGGGAGGCGTCCTTAACCATCTCACCGAACAGGAACCAGTCCGGATCGATCTCGGGATCCCAGTGCGACTTGTTGTTGGGCTCGTTCCAGAGCATCACCGCTTCAAGCATCACGTCTCCCGTCGTCGGGCCGCGCCGGATAGGCCGCTTGCGCCCCGTAGGGCGCCGCGACCCGGCGGCAGAGATAGACCTCCGCCTCCGGCCGGCTCTGAATCGAAAAGCCGCTCGATCGCAGCATCGCCTCGATCCCGGCGCGGTTGGGGATCCACCAGTTGGTGCAGTCATGCGCGTAGGAATGCTCGACGAAGTGCATCCGCGGGTAGCCCGGCCGCTCGAAGGCATCCATGTCGAAGAAGTCGTAATCCTGCGCCACAGGCTCGACCTGGGGCGAGCCTCGCAGCATCGACTGGAACACGAGGAGGTCGTCCGCCACGTGCTCGTGGATCAGGTCGAGGGCGAGCAGCGGGTGGCGCAGGTGGTAGAGCACCCCCATGAAGATCACCACGTCGAAGCGCTCGCCGAGACGCCCGACGTCGTAGACCGAGAGGTTGCGGAACTCGATGTCGTAGCCCAGCCGCTCGGCGACGAAGCGGCCTTGAGCGAGGTAGTGCTCGTCGGAATCGAGACCGAGCACGCGCGCCGCGCCGCGCCGCTTCATCTCGACGCTGTAGAAGCCGGCATTGCAGCCGATATCGAGCACCGACTTGCCGGTGAGGTCGGCGGGTAAGGCGTGGGCGAAACGCCGAAACTTGAAGCCGGGATAATCGCCGAGGAAATGGTTCGGCGCAGTCCAGACGCCCTCCCCCAGATCGATGTTGTGGAACCATGGCCCGAGGGCCTCCGCCCGCCGGCGCAACTCGGCCTGATTCATCGTATCGGCCCGATTCATCCCGCCAGCCGCTCGTTGAGGGAGACGAGGCGACCGCCGCCGGGCCAGAGCTCGACCTCGCTGCAGGAGGCCGGGGCGACGACGAGGCGGTCGTAGGCGTCGAGAGAGAGACCGAGCACGCCCAGAAGCGCGGCGCGGATCGGGTCGCCGTGGCTCACGAGGATGACCGGCGCCCCCTCTTCCGCCGCGAGGCGCTCGAGCAGGCCGCCGACCCGCGCCTGCACCTCGGCCATGCTCTCGCCGCCCGGCGGGCGGGCCGAGCCGCGTGCCGTGTTCCAGGCGTTCCAGGCCGGATCGCCCTCGAGCGCGGCGAAGGGCTTTCCGGTCCAGTCGCCGAAAGCGATCTCGTCGAGTTCGTCCCTGATCTCGGCCTCGACGCCGAGCGCCTCGGCCAGCGGCGCGGCAGTCTCGCGCGTGCGCGGCTGCGGGCTCGACAGGAGGCGCAAACCCCGCGCGCCCGCGAGGCGCCGGGCGAGCCCCTCGGCGACGGCCCGCGCCTCGGCCCGGCCGGCCTCGCTCAGGGACACGCCGGGCATCCGCCCGCACAGAATGCGCCCGAGCCGGTCATGGCTGCCGTGGCGCAGGAACAGGACGCGCCTCATGCGGGCTCGCCGGCGGCGAAGCGCAGGGTGCGCGCGCGCGCCTCCGCGTCGGTGTACTGCACCGGCGGCGACTTCATGAACCACGCCGACGGCCCGCCGAGCGCTCCGCCCAGCCCGCGGTCGAGGGCGATGCGGGCGCAGCGCACGGCGTCGACGACGATGCCGGCCGAGTTCGGCGAGTCCCAGACTTCGAGCTTCAGTTCCATGTTGAGCGGCACGCCGCCGAAACCGGTCCCCTCCAGGCGGATCTGCGCCCATTTGCGATCTTCCAGCCAGGGCACGTGATCGCTCGGGCCGACATGGACATTGCCGGGTTCCAAGGGCGCGTCGAGCTGGCTCGTCACGGCGCGGGTTTTGGAGAGCTTCTTCGACTCGAGCCGCTCCCGCTCCAGCATGTTGAGGAAGTCCGCGTTCCCGCCGAAATTGAGCTGGTAGGTCCGCTCCAGCTTGACCCCGCGCTCGCGCAAGAGGTTGGCCAGCACCCGATGCACGATGGTGGCGCCGACCTGGCTCTTGATGTCGTCGCCGACGACCGGCAGGCCGCGCGCCTCGAAGCGGGCCCGCCACGCGTCGTCGGAGGCGATGAAGACGGGGATGCAGTTGACCAGCGCGCAGCCGGCATCAAGGGCGCAGCGCGCGTAGAACTCGGTGGCGCGCTGCGCGCCGACCGGCAGGTAGTTGACGAGCACCTGCGTGCGGCTGCGCTTCAGTTCCGCGACGACGTCGGCGACCGGCGCCGGGGATTCCTCGATGATCCCCTGCAGGTAGCGGCCGATGCCGTCGAGGGTCGGCCCGCGCTGCACGGTGACGCCGCTCGACGGCACCTCGGCGAAGACGTGGGTGTTGTTCGGGCGCGCATGGATCGCCCGCGCCACGTCCTGCCCGACCTTTTCCGCCGACACGTCGAAGGCGCTGGCGATCGCGATGTCGTCGATCCGGTAGCCGCCGAGCTCGGGCGAGATCAGGCCCGGCACCGCCCCGTCCGTGGCCACGCCGCGGTAGTGGTGCAGGCCCTGGACGAAGGAGGAGGCGCAATTGCCGACGCCCACGATCCCGACGCGGATCGGCTCCGGTCTCGGGACTGTCATCACGTTGGCCCTCGAGCGAGATCGCCGAGCGCCGGCTCGGCCGGCTGGAACGGGCGGCTTCCGACGAAGCGGCCGAGACTCGGCACCGCCGGCTCGGGCGGGCGGATTTCCTTGGCGAACCACGCGATGGTCGCCTCCAGCCCCTGTTCGAGCGGCACCTGCGGCGACCAGCCGAGAAGCGTCTCGGCGCGGGTGATGTCGGGCCGGCGGCGCTGCGGATCGTCCACGGGGAGCGGGCGGCGCACCACCGCCGAGCGGGTGCCGGTCATCCGGGTGACGAGGTCGACCAGTTCCGCCACCGTCATCTCGCGCGGGTTGCCGAGATTGACCGGACCGCCGGGCGTGGCCTCGCGGTCCATCAGCCGCATCAGACCCTCGACGAGGTCGGCGGCGTAGCAGAACGAGCGGGTCTGCTCGCCGTCGCCGTAGACGGTGATCGGCTCGCCCGCGAGCGCCTGGCAGACGACGTTGGAGACCACGCGCCCGTCATCGGCCCGCATGCGGGGGCCATAGGTGTTGAAGATGCGCGCCACCCGGACGTCGAGCCGGTGCACCCGCTCGAAATCGAAGACCAGGGTCTCGGCCGAGCGCTTGCCCTCGTCGTAGCAGGCGCGCGGGCCGGTCGGGTTGACGTTGCCCCAGTAGGATTCGGTCTGCGGATGCACCTCGGGGTCGCCGTAGACCTCGCTGGTGGAGGCCTGCAGGAAGCGTGCCCCATCCTCCTTCGCCCGCTCCAGCAGGCGGTTGGTGCCGACGACGCTCGTCATCATCGTGTGCATCGGGTCCGCCTGGTAGTGCGGCGGCGAGGCGGCACAGGCGAGATTGAAGATGCGATCGAACCGCGGCAGCGGCGGGAGCGGCTGGGTCACGTCCGCCTCGACGAGTTCGAAGCGAGGCTCGCGGGCGAGATGGGCGAGGTTGTCGTGGCGCCCGGTCAGAAGGCTGTCGAGGGCGACGACGCGGGCGCCCCGCGCCAGCAACGCATCGACGAGGTGCGAGCCGATGAAGCCCGCGCCTCCGGCCACGAGCACGTGCTTGCCGTCTTGAACGATCTCCTGGTTGCCCCCTTGGTCGCTCAAAGCTCGACTCCTCATGGACTCAGTTCCTCCGGCCTGGATCGTCGTCCCGAAAGGTGGCCTCGGCCTTCGGAAAAAGATGATGTCGAAACAGATCCTTAGATCACCTCGAGATCGCGTCCCGGCGCCGCGGCGCCGTCTCGGCGGCGGGCAGCGGCCTCGCGCAAATAGGATTCGAGTTCCTCGGCGCGATGGACGGCCGAGTGGCGGGCGAGCACGATTTCGCGTGCGGCCCTGCCGATCCGGCGGCGCTCCGCCTCCGGCATGTCGCGCAGGATCGCGAGCACCGCCTCGGGCGTCTCCGGCAGAAGGATCTCGCGGCCGGGTGCCAGGATCGCGTCGAGCCCGTCCCACCCGTCGCTCAGGAGCGGCGTGCCGATGCTCGCGGCCTCGAACAGGCGCACGCTGGGGCTCCAGCCGGCGGCGATCATGTCGGCGCGCGTGACGTTCAGGGTGTAGCGGCTCGCGGCGTAGAATTCGGGATGGGCGTCCGGCGGCAGGTGATCGATGCGGGTGACGTTGTCCGGCCAGTCGATCCCGGCCGGATATTGCGGCCCGGCCACCGCGAAGCGCAGTTCCGGCGCGCGCCGGGCCGGCTCGATCAGGAGGCGTTCGAGGGTCGGCTGGCGGTCGGGGCTGTAGGTGCCGAGATAGCTCAGATCGTAGGCCGGGGGGCGCTCCAGGGCGGGATAGGCCAATGGATCGACCGAGCAGTAGAGGGCGCGCGCCGCCGGCGAGCCGTAGGCGCGCTCCAGCCGCTCCAGGGTCGGGCCGCCGGTGAAGGAAAGGTAGAGGTCGTAGTCCCGGATCTGCGCCCGGCCGAGATAGGCGCAGGCGCCGGCCTCCAGCCCCGCTAGCGTCACCGGCGTGTCGATGTCGTAGAAGGCGCGCACGCCCCGCGACCAGGCGAGCGCGCGGTTTCCGACGGCGATGCCGTCCGGCACGTAGGAGCCGACGATGACGGCGTCCGCCTCTCGGATCGCCGCGCTGTGCGCCTGCAACTCCGCGAGATCGGAATAGAGGATGAGCCGGCAAAAGTCCGGATCGGGCAGGTCGCGGTGGGCGGCGTACCAGGGCACGTCGCGCTCGAGGAAGGTCACGGCGTGGCCGCGGGCGGCGAACGCCTTGAGCAGGGCGCGGTAGGTGGTGGCGTGGCCGTTGCCCCAGGACGAGGACAGGCTCAAGCCCAGCACCACGAGGCGGAGCCGCCGATCCGTCATGCGACGCTCCGCTCGATCGGCCGGCGCTCGCGCTTGCGCGCCGCCTCTTCGGTCAAGATCGCATCGACCTGCGCGCCGCGCCGGGCATAGGTGTGCTCGGCCAGGATGCGGCGGCGGGCGGCCTCGCCGATGGCGCGGGCGCGCTCCGGTGTCAGGGCCGCGACGTGATCGGCGACGTCGCGCCCGTCGCGGGCGACGAGCACCTCCTCGCCCTCCTTGAGGAACAGGTCGAGCCCGACCCAGGCATCGGTGATGAGGCAGCCGCCGGCACCCGCCGCCTCGAACACGCGGGTGGCCGGCGAGTAGCCCACCGCCGCCATGCTCTCGCGGGCGATGTTGAGCACGGCGAGCGGCGTGACGTTGAAGGCGTTGTGATCGCGGGTCGAGACGTGGCCGAGATGGCGCACGTTGACCGGCAGGCCGCGGCTCTCCCAGCCGCTGCCGCCGAGCAGGAACCGTCGCTCCGGCAGCCGCGCCGCCGCGACGAGGAAGAATTTCTGGACCCGCTCCTCGCGGTCCGGCAGGCGGTTGCCGAGGAAGGCGAGATCCGCCGTGAAGCGCGGATCCGGCGGCACGGGGTGGTGGGTCTGCGGATCGAGGGCGTTGTAGACCGGGATGCAGGCCCGCGCGCCGAAACCCTCGTAGGCGGATATGACCGGCGGGCCGCCGCCATAGGTGAGGACGAGGTCGAGATCGGGCATCGCCCGGTGCAGGGCGTGGCCGGGATTGCCGCGCATCTCGGCGAGCGTCGCCGGGGCATCGACATCCCAGAAGATGCGGATCGCCTCCGGCCGCGCGGCGGCGGTGACGCCCGCCAGCAATTCGTCGTCGAACACCCCGACGCCGCTCGCCTTGACGACGATGTCGGCCCTTGCGGCTTCGGCGGCGACGGACCGCATTGCCTCCGGCGTCGCCGGATAGACCCGCACCTCGGCCCAGTCCGGCGGGTCGATGTCGCGATGGCTCTGCCGGTCGAAGGCGTCGGGCTCGTAGAAGGTGACGTGGTAGCCGCGCCCGGCGAGGTCGCGCAGCAGGCCGCGGTAATAGGTGGCCGCGCCGTTCCAGTAGGAGGACAGCAGCGAGGAGCCGTAGAACGCGATTCGTTTCATGCGCGCCTCCAGTTGCGGGGGCTTGCGACGGGGGCGGACAACGAGGCCGCGATGGCCAGGAGTTCGGCCGCGCGGTGGCGGCAGGTGTGGCGGGCGCGGATCGTGGCGAGGCCGCGGGCCGCGAGCGCCCGGCGCAAGCCCGGCTCCGCACGCAGCGCCCGCAGGTGGCGCTCCATCTCCGCGCCGTCGCGAGCGACAAGGTAGTCCTCGCCCGGCGTGAACAGCCCCTCCGCATCCTCCCAGGGGGCGCTGGCGAGCGGGATGCCGCAGGCGAGCGCCTCGAACACGCGGATCGTCGGGATGCCGGGCAAGGCCTCGACGTAGAAGCGGCGCGGCACGTGGACGGTGGCCAGCGCCCGGGCGAATAGCGAGGGCGCGACGGCGTTCGGTGCCCATCCGTGATAGCGCGCGCCGAAGCGCTCCAGGGTCGCCAGCGCCTCCTCGGGGTAGCGCACGCCGTAGATGTCGAGGGCGAGGCCGGCGGCCCGGGCCGGGCGGAACAGGAAGGTTTCGAGTTCGCGGGTGCGCTCGCCGTCGCCCCAATTGCCGATCCAGACGAGGCCGGCGCGTTCGCCCTCCTCCGCCGGCGGGTGGAACAGCCTCGTGTCGGCGGCCTCGTGCCAGACGAAGGTCCGGCCGTCCCATCCCTGCGCCCGGTAGACCCGCGCCAGGGCCTCGCCGAAGGCGAGGACGCCGTCGTAGCCGGACAGATCGAAGGCGGCCATCTCCTCGGGCGCGCTGACCGCCCGGTGATGGGTGTCGTGGAACAGCAGCGTGCCGAACCGGCCGTTTGTCCGCGCTCGACCGAGCGCCGCGATGAGGTGCGATGCGTTCCACTCGTGCGCGATGACGAGGTCGGCGCCGTCCACCCGCTCGACCGCTTCCTCCTCACGTGCGTAGGTGCGTGACGACAGCTCGGGATAGGCGGTGCGATAGGCGTTGAGCCCGGCCGCTCCGCGGTCGCGCAGAAGGTTGTCGAGGCTCCAGGCGCCCTCGGGCTCGTAGGCCTCGACCGCGTGGCCCTCGGCGATGAGCTCGCGCAGGACGCCGCGCAGGAAGTGGGCGTTGCCGTGGTTCCAGCACGAGGCGAGGGAGTGGGTGAAGTAGACGATCCTCATGCCGCGGCCCCTGAGAGAGGTCTGGCGCGCGTGCGGCTGCGGGTCTCGCCCAGGAGAGCGCGGACCACGGCGAGTACGCCGTCGGCCATGGCGTCGGTGCCGTAGCGGGCGCCCCGGAGGCGGGCGGCCTCGGCGAGCGACGCCCGCCGCCCGGGATCGGCGAGAAGGTTTTGGACGGCATCGGCCGCCGCGGCATCGTCATCGGGCGAGACGAAGAGGGCAGCGCCTTCCCACAGCTCCGAAAAACTCGGAATGTCGGAGAGGACCAGGGCGCAGCCGGCGCCCGCCGCCTCCAGCACCGCGAGCCCGAACGGTTCGTAGCGGGCGAGCGAGACGAAGACCGGACGCTGCGCGAGTTCGCGCTCCATCCGCGCCGCGTCGAGCCGGCCGAGCAGGCGGAGATGTTTGCCGGCGAAGCTCTCGCCGTTCGGCCCCTCGGCCGGTCCGGCGGCGTAGACGGGCGCGCCGAGCCGTCCGGCCATCCGGTCGAGGGCGGCGGCGTTCTTGGCGCGGTCCCACAGCCGGCCGGCGGTGAAGGCGTGCGCGGCCGGGGCCGCTTCCGAAGGCGCCTCGGCCGGCCGGCGCCCGTTGCGCACCACCTCCGGCGTCTGGTCGAGGCCGTAGGCCATCCGCGTCGCTTCGGCGAAGGCGCGGGTCGGCGCGAGCAGCCGATCGGCGGCGCGGCAGCCTTCCGCCGCCAACCGCGCGCGCCATGCCAGATCGTCCGGCAGCGGGCCGTCGCCGAGCGCGGCCCACCACGTCGCGACGCAGGAATGGCACACGGCCACGACCGGCACATCAAAGGCGGCCAGAGCCAGGGCCGGAGCGTGGAGATGGACGAGGTCGGCGCGCAGGATGCGGGCGAGGTCGGCGAGCGCCGCGGCGGCCCCCGTCACCTCGTCCGCCGTCCCGGCGGTCCAGTCGAGGGGAAGGCCGGTCGGCAGGATGCGGGCACCGCAGTCGGCCTCGGCCCGGGCCAGATCCTCGAAGGAGGGCGCCGGTCCCATCAGCGCGACCGTCACCGTCAGCCCGCGCCGCCGCAAGCCGGCGGCGAGTTCGAGGCTGTACTGCCAGACGCCGCCAAGGGCGTCGGCGGTCATCAGGATGTGGGCCGGGGCTGGTCTCACCGGCATCCGCAGCCCGCCTCCAGCTCGGAGAGCGGCAGGGGACGCTCCTCCTGGATGTCGCTGAAGCGCTCGAACTGCCCGAGGTAATGCGCGTGCGCCCGCTCCCAGGCGCCGTCGTCGGGCTCGCCCCAGAGCCGGCGGTAATCGGGCGAACTCGGATAGGGGTAGAGCGGGACCGGGTCGTTGGCCCAGACGCCCTGCCCGCGCAGGCGGTCGCGCCAGCGCGCGACGAGGTCGGGGTCGTCGCCCGCCACCGCGATCAGGTTCGCCTGGACGAAGGGCACCGAGCGGCGGGCGTAGATCAGGCGCTCGGCGAGGTCGTCGGTCGAGGCGCGGCACCGCTTGTCGAGGGCGGCGCGGCCCTCCTCGGTCAGGCTCTCGACCCCGGCCTCGATCGAGACGCAGCCTGCCGCGCCCAGCAGGTCGAGCATGTCGGGCTTCCACAGGTCGATCCGGGTCTGGACGCCGAACTGGATATTCCGGCCGACCAGCGCTTCGAGCAGCGGTTTCTGCGGCAGGAAGATCTCGTCGACGAAGTAGAGGTAGGTCGCGCCCTGCGTGATCAGACCGTCGATCTCATCGAGCACGGGATCGAGGTCGCGGCGGCGGTACTTGTCGCGAAAGTCGATCTTTGCGCAGAAGCTGCAGGTATAGGGGCAGCCGCGCGAGGCCTCGACCTCCGCACCGGGTCCGTCGGGCGCCCTGTCGAAGCGGTGATGGTGGTGCTGGTGGCGGGTGATCCAGTCGTCCGGCCAGCGGAGCGCCGGCAGGTCGGTGAAGCGGCCGGCATGGGGCGGGCCGGTGACGACGGTGTCCTCCCCCGCGCGATAGGCGAGCGCGGGCAGCGTGCGCGGATCCTCCGCGTCGGCGAGGCGGGCGACGATCTCCTCGCACTCGCCGCGCACGACGACGTCGCAACCGAGCTTTTCCAAGGTGGGGCGCGGCGTCGCCGAGCCGTGCGGGCCGACCGCGACGGTGCGACCGCCGCGGTCACGAAGCGCGTCGAGGAAGAGGCGCGGCACGCGGAGCTCCGGCGGCGCGCAGCGCCAGAACAGGTAGGTCGGCGCCGTCGTCACCACGGTCATGCCGGGGGCGAAGGCGGCGATGCGGTCGGCGGCCTCGTCGGTTGTCAGCCCTTCGAGATGCGCGTCGACGATCAGCACCTCGTGGCCGGCGGCCCGGAGCAGGGCGTCGGCGTAGCCGAGTTCGAGCGGCAGGTGCGGCTCGCGACAGCCGAAATAGATGCTGTTGCGGAAGTCCCAGGCGGGGTTGACCAGCGCGACTCTCACAGCGCGGCCTCCGGCTGCCGCCGCAGACGCGGTTCGGCGGACTGATCGTCTCCGACCCGTTCGCCGAGCCAGCCGGCGAGCTGGGCGACGCCCTCGCGCCACGACAGCGGCCGCGCGAGGCCGAGCGCCTCGACGGCGCGGCTCGGGTCGGACACGTAATAGCGCTGGTCGCCCGGCCGCCACGGGCCCGTCTCGACGGCGATCTCACGGCCGAGCAACTGCCCGGCATGGGCGATCAGCCCGCGCAGCGACACGGCGTTGGCCGGTCCGCCGCCGAGGTTGAACGCCCGGCCCGCCACGCGGTCGATCCGTGCCAGCGCCGCCCGGTAGGCCGCGACGCAGTCGTCGACGTGGAGAATGTCGCGCACCTGCCGTCCGTCGCCGTAGAGGGTGATCGGCTCGCCCTTGAGCGCCCGGATCAGGAAGTGGGCGACCCAGCCCTGGTCCTCGTTGCCCATCTGCCGGGGGCCGTAGATGCAGCTCATCCGCATCACGACGGTGGGCAGGCCGTAGGTGCGGGCGTAGTCGAGCACGTAGGCGTCGGCCGCGCCCTTGGAGCAGCCGTAGGGAGTGTGGAAATCGAGCGGCCGATCCTCACCGATGCCGCGCTGGCGCAGGCTCGGGTCCTCCGGCAGGTAGGCGTCGCCCGCGAGCGTGAGCGCCACGTCGGGCAGGCCGCCATAGACCTTGTTGGTCGAGGCGAAGAGCAGCGGCACCGCCTCCCCGCGCGCGCGAAGCGCTTCCAGCAGGTTCAGCGTACCGCCGAGATTGACCTCCATGTCGTCGCGCGGCGCGGTGAGGCTCGTCGTCACCGCGACCTGGGCGGCGAAGTGGAACACGGCGCCGGCCTCGCCCACGGCGCGGGCGAGTTCGTCGCGATCGCGGATATCGGCGATCACCGGCGCGATCCGGTCCCCATGCTGCTCGATCAGCCAGGCGAGGTTGCGCTCGACGCCCGCGCGCGCCAGCGCGTCGTAGATGATGACGGTGTGCCCCTCGGCGGCGAGCCGGTCGGCGAGGTTGGCGCCGACGAAACCGGCGCCGCCGGTGATGAGGATCGGACGGCGGTCGAGGGCCGGGCCTGGGCCGGCGGCGCTCACGCGACGAGCCCCCGCGCTTCGAGTTCGCGCCGCGCCTCGGCGACGCGGTCCACCGCCTGCTGCTCGGCGACCCAGGCGGCGAGTTCGGCCAGGCCCTCCGCGAAGTCGCGCTTCGGCGCATAGCCGAGTTCGCGGGTGATCCTCCCGATGTCGGCGATGCAGTGGCGGATGTCGCCGAGGCGAGCCTGCCCGGTGGTCTGGGGAGCGATGTCCTCGCGGCCCATGGCGCGGGCCAGCAGGCGGGCCACCTCGTTCACGGTGCGGTCCTGGCCCGAGCCGACATTGTAGACCTGCCCGACGGCGGCCGGGTGTTCGAGCGCGAGCACGAAGGCCTGGGCCACGTCCTCGACATGGACGAAGTCGCGCCTCTGCTCGCCGTCCTCGAAGATCATCGGCGGCTGGCCGTTCAGGAGGCGGGCGGCGAAGATCGCGAGCACGCCGGTATAGGGGTTCGAGAGCGCCTGGCCGGGGCCGTAGGCGTTCCAAAGCCGAAGCGCGACGCCCTCCATGCCGTAGGCCGGCGCGAGGGTCAGGGTCAGGCGCTCCTGCATGTACTTCGTCAGTGCGTAGACCGAGGCGAGCGCCGGGCGCTTGGTCTCCGGGGTCGGCACGGGCCGCAGCGGATGCCCGTCCGCCCCGAGCGGGTCCCAGGGCTCGCCGGGCTTGCGGGCCTTTCGCACCGCGTCCTCGACGAGGGCGCCGCCTTCCGTGCGGTAGAGCCCCTCGCCGTAGATGCTCATGGAGGAGGCGACGACGACGCGCTTCACCGGCGCCTCGATCAGCGCCTGGAACAGGACCGCGGTGCCGCAATCATTGACCGAGACGTAGCGTTCGACCGCGTACATGCTCTGGCCGACGCCGACTTCCGCCGCGAGATGGACCACGTGGGTCGCCCCGGCGAGCGCCCGCGCCACGACCCCGCCATCCCGGACATCGCCCTCAACGAACTCGACCGCGGGATCGAGCCCCCGTGGAGCGGCTCCGTCGCCGTGCACCTGCTCGATCAGGCTGTCGAGAACTCGAACCCGATATCCGCGAGCCAGAAGCGCGTTCGTGAGATGACGGCCGATAAAGCCGGCACCACCCGTGATGAGGGCAAGATCTTTCATGAGCAGGCGCGCAACTCCATCGATCGTTGCAAAACCAACAAATTTTAAAGCAATTGAGGCAAATAATCTCAGCAGCAACCTATGATGTGATCACGAAAATTTGCATCGAACTCCCCCGAAGCTTGCCTTTTGTCGAGATATCCCGGGCCGAGGATCTTTGTTCCTGAATTTTAATCCGTGCATTTTGGATGCTCATCGGCAGGCCTCGCCACAGCGGTCGGGCGCATCGGGACGGGACGGATCGGATGACGGCCGCTCGGCCGCTTCATTGCCCCCGTGATGACGGCGGGCGACACGATCCGAGGCGCCGGACCTATTGCGGCGTCGGGCCGGCTTCAGAGCGGCGCCGACCTGTCACGCCGGGCGAGGGCCGCGCCGGCCGTGCCCGCCTCCCAGGCCTCGTCCGGATCGCCCCCGGCCACCTCGGCCGCGGTGACCGGGACGGCTTCGAGGAGCGGGACGGAGCCGAACGGCAGATCCGGGATCGCCGCGCCGTCCGCCGCCCCGGTGAGGATCACGTATTCGAACGGCGCGCACTCGGCCGGGAGGCGGCTGAACAGGATCGCGCCGTGTTTCTCCACATCCCTCGCGACGCGATATCCGTCCGCGACGCGGTCACCGAGACTGATCAGGATGTTGGTCCAGAGCCGCACCCGCTCGGTCTCCGCCGCCTCTCCCCGCGGCAGCCGTAGGGCCACCTCGCAGGCGACGCCGTTCTCCGGGTCTGGGATGCCGGCCCAGGGCGTGGACAGACCGTCGGTGGCGAGCACCGCGCCCTCGGCCGCCCCCTCCCTCGGCCCCTCGGCCGGGCGCAGCAGCAGGATCCGGCGATGGGGACCGAACCACTTCGTCTGCCCGTGGATGTTGGCGTGGTGATCCTGCGCGGCGTAGCCGCAGACGCGGCGGCCGCGCGCCTCCCAGAACCGGTGGCGGGCTGCGGCGGCCGCCTCGTAGGCCGGGTCCTCGGGACCGCGCGGGACGATGCCGGGATCGAACGACGTCTCCACCCGGACGCGGCCGGGCCGCCCGAGGAGAGAGAGGGGGAAGCGGTCGGCCGTCCAGCGGATCTCGACACGGTTGAAGGGGGCGCCGCCCGCTTCGACGAGGCGGCTCACCGCCGCCTCGACGGCGGCGAAGGCGTTGCGTGGCTCGGCGTCCACGTCATGCCCCGCCGCATCGGTGTAGCCGCCCGAGATGTCCGAATACCCCGCCTGCATCGTCGAGGCGCTCCAGGCGCCCGCGACCGCCCCGGCCGGCGCCTGCCCCAGGGCGGCGCGAAGGTCGCGCTCCGCATCCGCGATTCCGTAGGGCGTGCCGTCCATGCCGGTTTCCTCCCTCATCTCCGATCCGGCCGATCCCTCCGGAGTGGCGGATCCGGGCTTCGCTCACACCCGCCGCATCCGGCTTGGGTCCGGTCCGTCCCTGGCGGGGGCTGCGCCGCCCTCCGTCCCCGCTCAGCCGAGCCGAGGCGGTAATCTAGCCGCCGAGCGCGGTGCCGATCAGGGCGATCAGCCCGAAATAGGGGCCGATGAAGGCGATGGAGCCGCCCCATATCAGCGCCAGCCAGCCCCAGCCGCCCATGCGCGCCCCGGCCCTGCGCAGACGCGTCGCGCGTTCGGCCGGGGCGTACACGCCCTTTCGTCCGGCGCGGCGCGCGGCGCGGGCCGCCGCCGCGATCTGGATCCGGTCCGCCCGGACCGCCGTCACGGCGGCGGTGCCCGCCCAGACGAGGAGCGCGAGGGCGCCGCAGGCGACCGCCCTACCCCCGGTCTCATCCATGGCGACGTTCGACAGGAGGAAGGAGAGCCACAGCCCCGCCAGGGCCGCGAGCGCCACGCCCCAGCGGCGATGCGCCACCGCCCAGACATGCGGCGCCAGCAGCGCGTAGGGGCAGAGGCGGCGGGGTGGCGGCACCCGCTGCCGCATCGCCTCGTAGGCCTTGAGGGCGCGGGGTGCGGATTCCAGGAAGGCGCGGGCGTCGGCCGCCTGAAGCGGCAGGCGTCCGCGGAGGAAGACCGGCACCGCCACGACGGCCGGATCGCCGGGCTCGGGTGGGATCACGTCGCGCAGGATCTGGGTGGCGACGGCCGCATCCCGCGGATCGAAGCGGGCGGCGAGAACCGCATCCTCCCGCGGCCAGCCGAACACCGGGGCGGCCCGCAGGATCGCGGCGCGGGTGGCCTCGACGCGCTTCGCCGTCAGCCGTCCGTCCGGGCCGCGCCAGAGGCCGAACAGCGCCCGCAGCAGCGCGGCCTCGGCCAGGGCGCGCGGCCCGGCGGGCAGCCGCCGCGCCCGTGCCAGCCACGCGGTCAGGCTGTCCGCCCCGTCGCGCAGAAACGGCGGCAGATCGGCTTCCAGCGCGCGTGCCTCCTGCCATTGCGCCGGCCCGGCTTCGAGCGGCGCGATGTCGATCACCAGGGGCGTCGGCGCAGCGTCGGTAGCCGGCGCAGCATCGATAGGCGGCGGCGCAGGGTCGGAGTCGCGCACGAGAAGGGCCGGCGCACCGGGCGCCGATGCCGGGTTCTCGAGATCGCGCACGAGGGGCGGCCCCGGCCGAGCGGGATCGACCTCCGGGGCCGGTCCCGGATCCGGCGATCCGCTCTCCACGATCACGCCCGCCCCGCCGGGCCCGGCCGCCCCGGCCTCCGACGCCTCGGCCGGCTCGTCTGCCGGCCCTTCCTCCCCGCTATCCCTCTCGCTGTCCTGCCACGCCTCGGACAGGGGCCGCCGCGCCTCCGCCAAGGCGCGCTCGCGGGCGGCGAGCAAGGCCTGGAAGCCTTCGGCATCCTCGTCCGGCCGGGTGAGCTTGAGGCGGCGGGCATAGGCGCGGCGGATCGCCGACGCGTCCCGCGTCGGTTCGAGCCCGAGCAGGCGCCAGGCGCTGTCGCTCATGACGGGGCTCAAAACCGGAAGCGATGATCTTCGAGGGCGTCGAGTTCGCTGGCGAAGGCCGCCCGCAGCGCCTCGGGCTCGCTGCCCGACGCCTCGGCGATCTCGCGCTCGAAACGGGCGACGCGCCCGGCGACGTGCTGGCGCAGGTCGCCGCGAAGCTCCGCGTAGAGCGCGTCGGCGCGGGCGAGCAATGCCCGGTTCTCCGCCTGCTCCCGCGGCGCGAGCTTGATCGCGGCGAGCGCGGCGAAGCGCGCCTCGATCTCCCCCTCGTCGAGATTGGCGCCGTTGCGGAACACCTGCCGGCGGCGCAGGCCGGTGGAGACCACCGCGACCTCCACCTCGAGGGCCCCGTTGATGTCGTAGGTGAAGCGCACCTCTGCGGTCTCGGCGCCGGCCGGCGCCTTCGGCAGCGTCACCGGAACCTGGCCCAGCGGGATGTTGTCGTCGGGGCGCAGGCTCTCGCCCTGAAACACCTTCACCTCGATATGGTCCTGGCCGTCGTGGACCGTGGTGATGCGGTGGGCCCGGCTCACCGGCACGGCGGCGTTGCGCTCGATGATCGGCAGCATCACCTGCGTCGTCCCGGCGGTGCGAGCGTTCTCGGTGATGGCGATGCCCAGGGTGAAGGGGCAGACATCGGTCATCACCACCTCCTCCAGTGCGGCGTGGCGCGCCTTGAGCCCGGCCTGCACCGCCGCCCCCTGCGCCACCGCCGTGTCGGGATCGACATGGACCAGGGGCAGCCGCCCGAACAGGCGGACGACGAGGCTGCGGATCACCGGCATCCGGGTCGCGCCGCCGACGAGGATCACGCCGTCGAGATCGGCCAGCCGCTTGCCGGAATCCGACAGCGCCCGCTCCAGGGGGGCGCGCAGGCGGTGCAGCAGCGGGGCGGCGGCGGCCTCCAGCCGTGCGCGGTCGAGCTGCCCCCGCCGCACCGCCTCGCCGAGCCGGATCTCATAGGCCGCCTCCGGTGCGGCGGTGAGCCCGCGCTTGACCGCCTCGGCGACCCGCAGCAGGCGGGCGCGGTCGCCCGGCGAGAGGCTGTCGGGAGCGACCCGCTGGTCGTCGGCGATCACCCCCGCCAGAATTTCCGAGAAGTCGTCGCCGCCGAGCGCGACGTCGCCGGCGGTGGCGCGCACCTCCATCACGCCCTCGTAGAGTTCGAGCAGCGAAACGTCGAAGGTGCCGCCGCCGAGGTCGAACACGAGGACGGTGCCCTCCTGCCTGGACGCGACCCCGTAGGCGAGCGCCGCCGCGGTCGGCTCGTTCACGAGCCGCTCCACCGGCAGGCCGGCGAGCCGGGCGGCGTCGAGGGTGGCCTTGCGCTGGATGTCGTTGAAATAGGCCGGCACCGAGATCACCGCCTCGGTCACCTCCGTGCCGAGATGCGCCTGCGCGTCGGCCTTGAGGCTCTTCAGCACCAGGGCCGACAATTCCTCCGGGCGGAAGCTCTGGCCGCGGCCGAGCCGGGTGACGTGGCCCGAGCCCATCCACCGCTTGAACGAGGCGACGGTGCGCTCGGGCTCGGTGGCCAGCCGCTCCCGCGCCGCGCGGCCGACCAGCACCGTCCCGTCGGCGTCGAGGCCGACCACGGAGGGCGTCAGCGGCTCGCCGAGGGCATTGGGGATGAGCTGCGGCCCCTCCGGCGTCCAGACGGCGACCGCCGAGTTCGTGGTGCCGAGATCGATGCCGACGATCGCCATGGAGCCCCCTCGCTTCGGGCGGCCCGCGTCGGCCCGGCGCCGCGGCCCGCCCCCGCTTATAAGCCACAGCCCGCGGCGATGGCGAAGCCCCGGGCGGCGTCACACGGCATGACGACCTTCGGCCGGGCGGAGGACGAGGCCCCTCAACGGCCGCCGCTCCCTGAGGAGCGCCCGGTTCGCACCCTCCGCGACGGGGGCATCGGGCGCTCTCTGGCCGCGGGAGGCCGAGGCTGCGGGCGCCGGCCGCGATGACGGCCGAGCCGGTCCGAGCGGCATCGTCCGGATCGGCTTTCCCCGAAGGCGCGGACGCTGCCTCGGATCAGAACCGCAGACCGGACAGGCGCCCGCGGCTGCCGGGACCGAACACGCTCTCGATCACAGCCCAGGTCGAAGGGCTGAGGCCGCGGTCGCTCCGCAGCCGGCGCGGATCCGCCCGCTCGAGCCGGCCCATCTCGCCGGCGCATCGCTGGAGGGCGCGCTCCGCCCCCGCCGTGGCCGAGCCCTGCCGCTGCCCCTTGGTCCCCTCCAGCTCGAATCGAAGGCAGGCCGCGAGATCGTCCTTCAGATCGTCGAAGGGGGCGGCCTGAGCACCGGGCGCCATGACCAGGAGCGAGGCCAGAAGGGAGGCCAAGAGGGAGACCACGGGTAGAACGGTGGCACGAACGAACATGGGGACGCTCCGGTCACGGTCGGCTGACGACGACAACGCGCCGGCCGGCGATTCGCCGCACCGAGGGGAGACGGGTTCGGCGACGCCGCCGTGCCTCTATCCCGCGTCCGCTGTTTCACTCCCCGGTCCGCGCCGGAACAGGAAGACCTGGCGCCCCTCCCCCGCCAGCGCGACGGCGCCCTGGCGCCCGCAGAGCCAGTCCCGCACCATCGCCGCGGCGGCGGGCGAGACCGCCGGCTTCCACAGCCAGATGTCGCGGGTCTCGTCGATCCCGTGCTCGCGAAACAGGGCGGCGGGCGCATCCTCCGCCACGCCCACCGACCAAGCGGAGAAATCGGCGCCGAACTCCTTCACGTAGCTGATGAATTCGAACTTGATCTGCTGCACGCTGTAGGCGGTCATCGGGCGCCCCTTAGGCGGGGATCGGGGCGATGCGGCCGGACTCGGTGCGGCGCGCCTGCGCCCGGGCGGCCCCCTCGCGCTTCTCCTCGGCCGACATCTCCTTGATCACCTCCTCCAGCGCGTTGAGCGCCGTGCCCACGCCGTGCCCGGCGGCGAGCGAGAGCCAGGCGAAGGCCTCGACCCGGTCGCGCTCCACACCGATCCCGTGCGCGTAGAGATGGCCGAGCCGGGCCTGGGACGGGTAGTGCCCGGCCTCCGCCGCGGTCCGGTAGAGGGCGGCGGCGCGGGCCGGGTCCGCCGGAAGTCCGTCTCCCTTGGCCAGCAGGGTGGCGAGATTGTAGGCCGCCATCACGTCGCCGCCGGCCGAGGCCCGCTCCAGCCAGCGCGCGCCTTCCGCGCGATCCTGCGCCACGCCCTGCCCCATCGCCAGCATCGCCCCGACATTGGTCGCGGCCGGGCCGTGGCCCTGCTCGGCGGCGCGGCGATACCATTCGAAGGCCTTCGAGAGCGAGCCGGGGACGCCGGTCCCGCCGGCATGGAGCGCCCCGAGCCACGCCTGCGCCTCCGGGTCGCCCGCCTCGGCGAGCGGCTGGAACACGGCGAGCGCCCTGTCGTAGGCGCGGGCCTGGAAGGCGGTGACGCCGTCGGCGAGGGCGGGCGCGAGGGGTTGGACGGCAAGGCTCATCGACGTCTCCCAAGAAGTCAGCAGCCGCGGCCCTGAGCCGTGGCATAGAGGGGCTGGGTGTCCGTGGCGGCGGGCCGCGCCCGCACGCGGGCGGCGATGCATCGCTGCAGCCAGAGACCGGCGGCGTTTGTCGGAAGGGGCCGGTCCGCCTCCGGGCGCGTGAGCGCCGCCTGCGCGGCGACGGCCGGCGCCATCCGGGCGGCGATCTCGGCAAGCCATGCCGTCCAGGCGACTTCGAGATCCCCCTGCTCCGCGCCGTCCCGGCCGAGCAGCCCGATCCGCAGCAGCGTCTGACCCAGAGCGGTCGGCTGGAGGATCACCGCGCAAGTCTCGCCGCGCGCCTCGATCAGGACGAGGTTGGGGAAATGGACGGCGATGGCAGCGACCTCTCCCGTCGCGAGATGCCCGCTCAGATGCAGGCTGTCCGGCGCGTGCTCGGGACGTTCGCCCTCGGCCAGAGCCTGCGCGGCGAGCTTCCAGTTGGCGGCGTACTCCGCCCGGCGCGTCTCGCCGGAACGCGCGACCAGGCCGTCCGGCGGCGCTTCGGCCGGCGCCGCCTCGGGGTCGAGGCTGATCCGCACCATTGGCCCCCACGCGCGGGCGGCGACCGGCAGCAGGCGCTCCGGGCGCAGGCCGAGATACTGGTGCATCGCCGGCGTCGGCCCCTCCCGTCCCGCGGGCAGGACGGCGCCGTCGCGGCTGTAGCCGCAGGCGGTGAAGGAGCAGCGGGTCTTGGTGCCGGTGCGGCACTGCAGCGGCACCGCGCGGCAGCCGCCGTGCTGGGCCTTGTTGAAGCGCCCGACGAGGCCGCCCTCGGCCGCGCGCTGGACGTGCAGGCCGTGATGGCCGGCGGTGAAGGGCAGGAGGTCGCCGGGCGCCGGAATCTCGGCGCCGAGGCCGATGGCGAGCCAGGATCGGGTCCAGACCGCATCATCCTCCAGTTCCGCGAAGGCGAGCGTCCGGTAGGCCGCCGGCGGCAGCAGGCGCGGCGCGGCCGGATCGAGGCTGTCGGCGAAGAAGGCCGGGTCGGCGAGGTCGAGCCCCTCGGCGCGGTGGCCGAGATCGGGGCGGTCCGGCACGAAGCCGGCGGAGGCGACGGCGAGGGCCATGAACTCCTCTGAACTCCTCTCACTCTCGAGCTGTGAAGGGGCCGGTGGCAGCGTTCATCGGGGCTGACGGGCGCTGCCACCGGGGCTCCGCCCGAGGAGGGCAAGGGCGGAGCGTCGGAACGGTCCCCGCCGCGGCGGGGACGATCGGGGCTCAGGCGGGCAGCGGCTCGCCGCGCTCCTTGCGGCTGCGGTGCTCCATCGGGGTCGGGTCGTAATCGGCCCGTCCGCGATGCTTGATCGCGCTCGCGGGCGGGGCCGGCAGCGGCCCATCCATCGCGAAGCGGTCGAGCACGTTCTTGGTCAGCCGCGAGATGTTGTTGTCGCAGTTGTTCCACGGCAGCGAGCCGCAATAGGCGATCGACGAGAAGGCGAAGCAGGCGCCGCCGTTGGGGGTCTCGTGATAGGCGATGTCGCCGCGCACCCGCGGATGGGTGGTGCCGTCGAGTCCCTGCTGGTTGAAGCCGAAATCCTCCATGACGAGGAGGTAGGCCTCGGTGTGCCGCCCGGCCGAGGTCGCCACCGTCAGGGTGTGCGGGGGCGAGCCCAGCATCGTGTCGACGATGTCGAGTTCGAGACCCGCCGCGCCGCCGCCGACGAGACCGAAATTGCCGAGTTTTTCGTCGTAATCGATCCCCTCGAAGGCCCAGGCGACGCGCTGGTCCAGGCTGTCCGGCGTGCGCGAAAAATAGCTCGAGACGTCGAAGCCTTCCGACGACATGCCGACGCCGGCCACCGAGTGCAGGTAGCGCCCGCGGAAGCGCCACATCCCGCCGAGTTCGCCCGTGCCCTGGTGGTAGTACTCGCCCGGATCGGCCCGCCAAGTGCGGATGCCGGATTCGCAGCGGCGCATCTCGGTGACGACGCCGCGGCCCTTGTCCTCGTAGCCGGGATGGTACGAGTGGACCCAGTACCACGCGTCGGCGCCCATATACATCAGCCGGCCGCCGCGCTGGGTGTAGTTGTGGAGCGCGTCGAGCTGGGTGCCCGAATTGTGCTCGGGATGCGAGCCGGTGATGATGACGTTGTAGTTCTCGATGCGGGCGAGCCCGTCGTAGGTGATGTCCTCGTCGGTGAAGACGTCGTACTCGTAGCCCATCGTCTCCAGCCAGTAGATCAGGTGGAGGTCGGCCGGGTATTGCCACGGCGCCTGGGCGAGGAAGTGGTCGTATTTCGGCCGGATCGACAGGATCGGCCGCAGACGCGACGAGATCGAGATGCCGGTGCCGTCGGTGTGGGTGTCGTAGATCGAGCCGCCGTATTCACGGTGCTCGGACAGGAACATGTTCTGCTGCTGCATGATCGGCACGCGGTAGACGAACAGTTCCGCCCCGCCCGCGTTGCAGGCCACGTGCTCGTTGGCATAGGCCATGTAGCTGATGGTCGGCACCATCACCGCGATCTTGGCGGTCTCCTGGCCGATGCGCGGCACAACCCAGAACGGGATGAACTCCTCGTCGCCCTCGGCCGTGGTCAGCTTGGCGGCGTAGAAGCGGCTCTTCACGCCGGTCTCCGGCACGCTCCAAGTGAAGTCGGAGGTCCAGCGGGCGTCGTCCACGTCGTCGTCGTGGAAGCTGATGGCACCGTATTCCTGCGGCGCGTGCTTCCAGTCGAAGTTCTGGCCCGACCAGTTGTAGCCGGTCATGCCGCGGTTGGGGCAGTTCACCAGCGTGGCGTCGAAGCGATACGGCCCCTCGTCCTTGGCAGTCAGGGTGTCGATGCCGACGGAGAAATTCCAGGCGGCGACGATGCATTCGGAGAGCTTGCCGGTCGGGCCGGCATTGCGCCGTTCGGTCAGGCCGGGCTGGGCGCCGGCCTTCATCATCTCGATCTCGGCGCGCGAGAGCGCCCGGTTGCAGAGGCGCGGGCTGTCGAGCTTGCCGTTATACTTGCCGGCAAAGACCACGCCGGCCGGCTTCGAGGAGGCGGCGAGCGGATCCTCGGGCGCCAGCCGCTCGACATAGGCGCCGAGCGCGACGGGCACGGGGGCGTGGGCGATCGCGACCTTCAGGCTCGCCTCGACCGGCTCGATCTCGGGATCGAGGGCGTAGACCACCTGCGGCTCGTGGATCAGCGTCACGAGGCCGGTGGCGGCGTCGAAGGTCGCGGCGCAGAAATGCCAAGCATGGTCGCGGATCGGCACGCCAGTGGTGATCCGGTGCTCGTTGATGCGCAGCTCCAGGCAGCCCTCCTCGTTGATGAAGAGGCCGTAGCCGCACTCGTTCGACCATTTGGTCACCAGCCCTTGCGGGCCGTGCTTCCAGTAGCGCGGATGGGTTTTTGGCGCGGTCGGCCAGATCCAGCACTGGAGCGTGAAGCTCTCGACGTGGAACGGCTTGGCATCCGGCACGTAGCCGTAGGAGCCGCCGTGGATGATCTGCTTCCGGCCCGCATAGGTGCCGTTGACCGCCGCATCGACCGGCTTGTCGATGTAGCCCGGACCGCGCGGGTTGGTGTCGCCGTTGATCATCTGGACGATCTCGACCTTGTACTCGGACGGACCGTCGCAATTGACGTAAAACTGGATCGTATCGCCGGGATGGACGCCGAACTTGTCGGCGTAACCGGTCAGCCTCATGGTGGTCATCGGGTCAATCCTTTGGGGAGCGTCTCTGGTCCACGCCCGTCCGTGCGCGTCCTCGCGCGCGGGGCGCCGGGAGGCGCGTCACGGCCTCGCGCTGATCGACGTGTCTTGCGAAAAGTCCGGCCGCCTCAGGTGATCGGCCAGTTGTCGTCCTTGCGCTTCCAGCCCTCGTGATAGTCTTCCGGGAAGCCGTAGCTGTCGGAGAGTTCGTCGAGACGCATCAGGAAGATGTCGTGCTGGATCTCCTGCTCGTCGGTGTAGATCTTGTCGCCGACGAATTCGGGGGGCACGCCGCGGATGCCGGAAAGCCGGGCGATGCGCCACTCGGCATCGACCTTGGTGCAGATCACGATCAGCTTGCCCTTCGGGCTCTCGCCGCGCATGCGCAGCAGCACCCGCTTGAGCACCGGATCGGCGTGGACGCCGCCGGTCACCACGGTGGTGTCGCCGGGCGTCTCGCACAGCAGCACCGAGTTGCCGGCGACCCCCTTCATCGAGTCCATGCAGGCCTTGTGCGCGTCGATCAGGCGCTGGCGCTCGGGCGTGCCCTTCTTCGGGATCGGTTCCATCGTCGTCGCTCCTCGTGGATCCCGGCCGCGCCGTTGCGGCGGGAGATGGTTGCGGGCGCGCACGCGCTGCCGGTGCGATCCGGCGAGCGGCCCATTTCGGCGGAGCCGCGATGCCCCGCTGAGAAGTTGAGATCCGGGCAAGTCAATCCATCGTATTCGCAAGCAGTGCTTCGAATACTTCGCCCGTCTTTGTTATTCTAATTTAAGACGCTTCCAGCCTATCGGTCAAGCAAGTTTTTCTTGTGAGGAAACGTTTTTTACGCTGAACGCGAAAGATGTCCCCGTCGTCGCGCGGCTCGGCGAAGCGTTCCGGCAACGCGCCCCGTCCAGGCAGAACACATCCCGGACGGCTTGCGTCTCGCCCGAGGCGCTCAGATCGTCATGTGCCGCTCGATCAGCTCGTCGGTCATCTCGCCGATCGGCCCGCGGGCGACGATGCGGCCGTTCTCCATCATCAGGAAGGCGTCGCCGAGCTTGCGCGCGACCTTGATGTGCTGCTCGGTGAGGATCAGCGTGATGCCGAACTCCTTGTTGAGCCGCCCCAGCGTCTGGCCGATCTCGGCGACGATGTTGGGCTGGATGCCCTCGGTCGGCTCGTCGAGGAGCAGGATGCGGGGGTTGGTGGCGAGCGCCCGGGCGATGGCGAGCTGCTGCTGCTGGCCGCCCGAGAGCAGGCCCGCCTTCCGGTGCAGGTTCTGCGCGAGGTAGGGAAACAGGGTGAGGCAGAGTTCCGGCACGTCCTGGCGCCCATCGGTGCGGGCGAAGGTGCCGAGCAGGATGTTCTCCTTGACGGTGAAGTGCGGCAGGATCTGGCGCCCCTGGGGGATGTAGCCGAGGCCGTACTTCGCCCGCACATGGGTCGGCGCCTTGCCGATGGGATCGCCGTCGATCCGGATCTCGCCGGAGGTCCGGTCGGTCAGGCCCATGATGGTGCGCAGGAGCGTGGTCTTGCCGACGCCGTTGCGGCCGAGCACGCACAGGCATTGCCCCTCGGGCAGGCCGAGGCCGATCTCCTTCAGGATCGGCGTCTTGCCGTAGTAGGAGGTCACGCGGTCGAGATCGAGCAGCATCGTCAGACCTCCGGCTCGCCGAGATAGACCTCGCGCACCCGCGGATCGTTCTCGATGTCGCTGAGCTTTCCCTGCGCCAGGAAGGCGCCCATGTGCATCACTGTCACCACGTCGGCGATCTGCCGGACGAAGCCCATGTCGTGCTCGACCACGATCAGGGTGTTGGTGCGCTTGAGTTCGTTGAGGAAGACGATGGTCTTCTCGATCTCGGACTCGGTCATGCCCGCAACCGGCTCATCGAGAAGCAGGATCGCCGGGTTCTGCATCAGCACCATGCCGATCTCGAGCCACTGCGTCTCGCCGTGGGAGAGGAAGCCCGCCTCGACGTCGAGACGATCCTTGAGGCCGGTCAAGGTCGCCACCTCGTCGAGCTTGGCCGAGAAGCCGGCCGGGCGCCGCCGCAGCATGTTGCGGAACGGGTTGACCTCGCGGGAATAGGCCACCTCGAAGTTCTGGCGCACGCTGAGTTCGCGGAACACCGCCGGCACCTGGAATTTGCGGCCGATGCCGCGCTGGGCGATCTCGTGCTCGCTCAGAGCGGTGATGTCGTCGCCGCGCAGGACGATGGAGCCGGAGGTCGGCTTCTGGCGCCCGGTGATGAGATCCATCGTGGTGGTCTTGCCGGCCCCGTTGGGGCCGACGAGGCAGCACAGGGTCAGTTCGGTCACGTCGAGGCTGAAGCCGTTGATGACCTTGGTGCCGCCGAAACTCTTGTGCAGGTCGCGGATTTCGAGAACGCCCATCATCCTCTCCCTTACTCGCCCGCCGCCGGGGCGCCGGAGATCGCGTGCGGCAGGTCGGAGCGGGCGTGCTTGCCCGGCTGGCGCGCGAGCGCGCCGAGCACCTTCTCGAGAAGGCCCGCCAGCCCCTTGGGCAGGAAGCGCACGACCACGATGAAGAAGGCGCCGAGAACGAGCAGCCAGGTCGCGAGGAACTGGTCGCCGAGATAGCTCTGGCCGCCCTGGATCAGGAAGGCGCCGAGGATCGCGCCGAGCAGCGACAGGCGTCCGCCGATCCCGGCCCAGATCACCATGCCGATACTGAAGGTGGTGTCGAGCTGGGCCGGCGAGACGTACTGGATCAGCATCACCCAGAGGCAGCCGGCGAGCGCGGCGATGAAGCCGGAGATCGCGTAGATGCAGGTCTCGTAGAGGGCGACGTTGTAGCCGAGGAAGCGCACCCGCTCGGGGTCGCCGCGCAGGGCCTGGATGACGAGGCCGAACTTGCTCTGGGTCAGCAGCTTCGCCCCGACCGTGACGGCGATGAGCCCGCCGCAGACGATCCAGTAGGCGGTCGGGCCGTAGGGGTCGATGTCGGTGCCGAAGATGCTCAGCGGCGAAGGCGGCGAGATGCCGTTGGCGCCGTTGGTGTAGGGCTGCATGTCGAGGATCAGCGTGGCGAAGGCCGAGAGCATCGCCAGCGACATGATCGCGAAGAACGGCCCCGAGACCCGGGCGCGGAACATCAGCGTGCCGAACACGACGTAGAACAGCGTCGGCACGACGAGCGCCAGCAGGATGCCGCCGCCGGTGCTCCAGAACGGCTGCCAGAACCAGGGCAGGTGTTCCAGGCTGTTGTTGAGCATGAAGGGCGGGATCGGATTCGAATCCGGATCCTGCGACTGCATCTGCATGGTCATGGCCATGCCGTAGGCCGCGAGCCCGAAGGCGATGCCCTGGCCGAGATTGAGGATGCCGCCGAAGCCCCAGCACAGGCTGATCGAGAGGGCGAGCATCCCGTAGATGCCGTAGACGGCGAACTGGTTGAGCAGGAAGCCGTCGGAGACGAAGGCCGGGATCAGGGCAATGATTACGAAGAACAGTCCGTAGACCGCCCATTGCGCCGGCTTGCTGTGATAGAGATTGCGCGTCGTCATCTGCGGATGGGACTCTTCATGACGGGCGGAAGGAACGAGGAGGCCGGCGGGCCTCCGAGAGAGGCGTTGCATCGGCGGCTCATCGGCGGCCTTTGGCGACGGCGAAGAGGCCGCGCGGGCGGAAGCGCAGGAACACGACGATCAGCACGTAGAGGAGGAAGCGCGCGAAGGTGTCGTTGGTGACGAACGCGAAGACCGACTGGAGTTCGCCCGT
Organism: Methylorubrum rhodesianum; assembly: GCF_014199985.1. Lineage (GTDB taxonomy): Bacteria > Pseudomonadota > Alphaproteobacteria > Rhizobiales > Beijerinckiaceae > Methylobacterium > Methylobacterium rhodesianum. The sequence continues at coordinate 259,783 of NZ_JACHOS010000009.1, forward strand.
CAGCCCCGCCGCGGTGACGCTGCCCATCAGCGTCCCGCCGCCGACCACCACCACGAGGAAGGCCTGCACCACGTAGGCCGTGCCCATGGTCGGCAGGACGATCGCGAGCACGCCGAACAGCGAGCCGGCGACGCCCGCGAGGCCCGCGCCGATCGCGAAGGTCGTCATGTAGACCCGGTCGGCGTTGATGCCGAAGGAGGCGGCCATCTCCTTGTTCTGCATCACCGCGCGCACCTGCATGCCGAAGCGGGTGCGGTAGAACAGCCAGGCCGTGGCCGCGACGATGAGCGCGGTGATGGCGAGCACGACGAGACGGAACACCGAGAGGCTGGCGAAGCCAATCTCGACGTTGCTCTGGAAGATCTCGGGCACGGCGATGTATTTCGGGTCCGAGCCGAAGATCAGCCGCACGCCCTGCATCAAGACCAGCGACACGCCCCAGGTGGCGAGCAGGGTGTCGAGGGGGCGGTTGTAGAGGTAGCGGATCAGCCCACGCTCGATCACGAGCCCGACGAGCGCCACTACGGCGAAGGAAGCGGGCAGGCAGAGCAGGAACGGCAGGCCGAGCGAGCTCTGCAGGGCGTAGGAGGTGTAGGCGCCGAGCATGATGAACTCGCCGTGGGCCATGTTGATGACCCCGACGGTGCCGTAGATGATCGTCAGGCCGATCGCGGCGATGAGCCAGATACTGGCGATGCTCAAGCCCAGCACCAGGGCGTTGGCGAACGGAGCGATGTCGAGAGACGTCACGGGACCTCCGTGAATGCGAAGGCCCGGCCGCGCGGATCCGCGGCCGGAGCGGTTGCGCGGCAATCCGTCAGATGACGTTCTTGCGGCTCTTGCCGTCGGGGGCCACGAGGCCCGTGGCGGTGCATTTCCCGGCATTCGGGTAGATCGAGTACGGATCGGGGGCGACGTGCTCCTTGGCTTCCGAGACGATCTTGAAGCTGCCGTCCGCCTGGCACTGGCCGATCTTGGGCTTGAGCCAGGAATTGAAGTTGTCGCCGTCGATCCAGATCAGACCTTCCGGCGAGACGTCGTCCTCGACCCGCACGCCGCCGCTGACGTCGCGGATCATGCGCGAGGTGACCTCCTCGATGTTGCCGGTCTTCTTGAGCGCGGCCTCGAGCCCGGCCTTGAACACGTAGGCCGAAAGATAGGTCTCCTCCATGTTGTAGTGGGTGGAGCCGTTCTTGCCGTACTTGCTCTTGAGGAAGTTCTCGACGAACTTCTGGTTGGTGGGGTTTTCGAGCGACTGGAAGTAGGGCGCCGACAGGAAGTGCCCGGCGCCGAACTCCGCGCCCATGGCCTTGGTCTCGATCTCGCCGGTGGTGAGCGAGGCGATCGGCATGGAATCGACCTTGAAGCCTTCCTGCTTGAACTGCTTGTGGAAGGCGATGTCGGAGGCACCGACCACGGTCGAGAAGATGAAGTTCGGCTTGGCGTCGCGGATCTTGCCGAGCACGGGGCCGAACTCGGAGCTGCCGAGGGGGATGTATTCCTCACCCACCAGCTCGCCGCCGGCTTCCTGGAGCCAGATCTTGGCGTTCTTGTTCGACTCCTTCGGCCAAACGTAGTTCGAGCCGACGAAGAAGACCTTCTTGCCGAAGTTCTTGACCATGTAGGGGATCAGATCCTTCGAGTGCTGGTTGGCCAGCGGACCCGTGCAGATCGTGTTCTGGGTGCATTCCGCACCCTCGTAGCAAGTCGGATAGTAAAGCAGGCTGTTCTGCGACATCACCACCGGCAGGATCGCCTTGCGGCTCGCCGAGGTGTAGCAGCCGAACAAAGCGATCACCTTCTCGCGGATGATCAGTTCCTTGGCCTTCTCCGAGTAGACGTTGAAATCCGACTTGGCATCGACGATCACCGGCTGGATCGGATGCCCGGCGATACCGCCGTTCTTGTTGATCTCGTCGATGGCGTACTGCATCACGAGCGTGGAATCTTCCTCGGGCACCGCGAGCTGACCGGTAAGGGAGAACAGCAGCCCGACCTTGATCGGCTCCCCCTTCTTGAGCGTCGCGCCCCAGGCCTCACGGGCCGTCGGCAGCCAAAGGTGCGGTGCAGCGATCGCTGCCGCAGCGAGCGAAGACTGCTTCAAGAGCTTCCGACGCGTGAGGTCCATGTCGATCCCCTTAATTGTTGTGCAATTGCCTGATTTTTGAGCGGATACCCGACCCACTGCTTAAGATGTAAAACTTGTTTCTTGCAGAGAAACGCTACGGCGGCTGTTTGCGGCGCGTCAAGAGTGCATTTCTCGACAGGACATTTTTTTTCTTTCTAGCGATGGCAGCGGCGCGACCCAACCGTTTCCAGGCGCTTCGTTGCACGCTTGCAAGCACGATGCCGCAAAATCCAAAAACTCCAAATTCGCAGTTGACCGCTTAGGAATTTCGGTGCGAGCCTAGTAGAGCAAGGATACGTGATCAAAAATTACGCAAAAGCGCGAGGTTTGATCATATTGCAAAAGAATCGAACGTACCGGTGACTTCCGCGCGGAGTTGCCGGCCGTTCAGTCAAAAACCAGAAATCGGACATCGGCTGTTGCACGGCACTTGCGAGGCGTGCGGCAGCCTCGTGGGTCGAGAACGCGGTCGGATTGCGCGCTGCACAATCCGGTGCTGTCGAAGGTCAGCGAAGTCTTGATCGCAACGGCGACAATTAAGGGGATGACGTGATGCGCGGTGGTGGCTACGGCAAGGAACCGGAGACAGCGGGCTTAGAACCGCGAGGACGGCGCCTCGGATGGGCAGCGGGCGCGCTTGTTGCGGCGAGCCTAGCGGGGGTCCCGTCGGGGGCGCTGGCGCAGCAGCCCTCGGCCGCGGGCCAGTTCAACGATCAGACCCAGCC
>NZ_JACHOS010000010.1 GCF_014199985.1 Methylorubrum rhodesianum
TCAGCTCCGCTCCACCGACAATCCCGAAGACCGTCGAAGCCCTCGCCCACCAAGCGGTGGACCGCGGCGCCCCGTCGGTGAAACGGGGTATAGGGGGCGCGCGGCCGGAGGTCAATCGAAAAATCGCGGAAAGTGCAGGGATGCCTGCCCACGCTCAAATCACCGGATTGACGGGGCCTTCCGCAGGCGATGCGTTCCCCTGCCGCCGAGGATGTTGGCAGGCGTCGACGCGCGGCGCGTCTACAGCCTCAGCACCGCCAGCGATTTGATGCTGCCGCGCTCATTCAGGTCGAGCCCGTGCTCTCGGATCTCTGCCCGATCCAGCTCGCGAAACACCTCGGCACGGGCGTGCGGACCGGCCGCCTCCGCCGCCATCAACTCGGCCTCCCATTCGTCGCCGGCGACGACGAGCACCGGCACGCCGACACGATCGGGCGTGTCCACTCGCACGCCGTACGCCCTATTCACCGTGCCGTACGGCCGGTGCGCGTCCGTACGCTCGCTGGGGTGGGCCGTGCGCCGACGACGCGACAGAGCCGTGCGGCCGAGGATGCCCCGTCGTCCGCCAGCAGGATCCGCGGCGTCATCGACCCGGTCATCAGGATCCCTCGCGTCATCGGCCCGGCCACGATGTCGCTCGCGATCCGGGTTCCGTGCGAGGCCATCGGCGACGTAGCCGGTGACGAAGGCGTAGATCGCCTTGTGCAGGAGATCGATCCGCTGCTCGTCGCGGGGCCAGGTCCAGGGCGGTGCGCCGGCGCCGGTCGCGTTCTCGAGCGCCTGATCGTTGAGCAGGCGAAGGTTCAGGAACAGGAACGAGGCGACGGAACCACGCATTCCGCGCTCCGCCATCAGCATCCGGAGCGGCCCGAGGGCGATGCCCTGGCCCCAATGCATCGCCCAATTCAACCCGACCCGGTCGCGATCGGGCCGCGCCGGCAGACCAAGGACGCGGCGAAGGGTGTGGGCGGGAACGAAGGAGTTCGGCCGGCCGGTGAGGCTCTGCTCGACCTTCTCGCGAGCGTCATCGCGGCGACGCCGGCGGCGCCGGCGACGAGCCCGCGGGCCAGTGTCGATCCCCGGTCCGACCGCGATCGTGAGCCGGGCTCGGACCGATCGGTCCACGTCTCGTCGCCGGTCATGAGCATCCTCAAGGCTTTGCGGGATCGAAGCGGAACGCGCTTCTTCCCGGCAACCCCGAGGCAGACCGGTTTGTTCGCCGCTCTCCCGTCAGCTCGTGAGCCGGCGCAACTCGCCCCGCGCGATCCCGAACACCGTCCGGGCGGCAAGGGCCGCGATCACCAGGGTGGCGAAGGCGAGCAGTCCCAGGGCCAGCACGTCGATCGCGGCATCGTCCGCGTGCCCGGCGTAGCGCAGGGCCGCGACGGCGGTGGCCGCGAGGGGAAAGCTCACGGCCCACCACGAGACGCGGAACGGGCAGCAGCGCGGCATGTCGCGCAGACGGCCGACGAGCACGACGAGAACGAACAGGCCGATGAGGAACAGTGCCTCCGCGAAGGCATCGATCCGGCCGAACGTCGCGGTGTAGCTGGAGAAGCCGACGACGAAAGGGGCGACCAGGATCATCAGCGTCGGCCGCTGGCCCGCGGGCAGCGGCTCCTCGAAGACGAGGCGCGAGAAGACCAGGGTGAAGAGCGGTATCGCGAAGAAGAGGCCGACACTCAGCGCGAACATGGTCAGTGTCTGCGTATGGGGCAGGCCGAGCATCGGCGCGGCGAGCGGGATGTCGAGGAGGCCGACCACCGGCACCATCCAGGCGGGCGTCGCGTGGGCGAGTTGCTGACGGCTTCCCATCCAGCGGCTGACGATGAGGACGGCGAACACCACCATGCCGGCCGCACCGGTCACCCAGGCCGCCGCTGCGAGCAACGGATTGATCCCGTTAAGCACGAAGGGCAGCAACAGCAGGCTGATCAGGACGGTGCCGAACAGGTTTCCGGCGATCGGATGGCGGAACTCGGCCAGCACCGTCGGCCAAGCCGTGACCGCCTTGACGCCGTAGGCCAGGGCGAGGACGAGGAAGGTGAGGAGCGCGCTCCAGCCGATCGCCTCGGCGACGAGGCTGGGCAGGCCGTAGCGCGCACTGGCCAGACGCCATGCCACGGTCAGACCGGTGAGCCCCATCACGGCACCGAACAGCGCGACCGGCAAGTATTCGAAGCGCGGCGCTGGACCGGCACGAACCGGGCTCGCCTCCCGTGACACCGCCGCCGTCGTCATCGTTGCGTTTCTCCACCCCGCCGAACGGCCTCAGACACCGGACAGATGCGTCTTGGCGAGCGGCAGGCTGCGCACGCGCTGACCGGTGAGCGCCGCGACCGCGTTGACCACCGCGGGCGGCACGCCGGGCAGCCCCGGCTCGCCGATGCCGCCCATCGGCGCCCCGCTCTCGACGATGGTGACGTGAACCCGCGGCATCCGCTCACGGTCGAGGATCGGATAGGCATCGAAGTTCTTCGCCTGACGCTGGCCGTTCTCGTAGACCACCTGCTCCAGCAGCGTGGAAGAAAGGCCGAGCGCCGCCGCGCTCTCGACCTGCCGCTTGACGATGGCCGGATTGACCACGCTGCCCGGATCGATGGCGATCCAGAGATCGTGAACCCGCGCCTCGCCGTCCTTCAGCGACACCTCGGCGATGGTCGCGGTCTCCGAGCCGAAGGGCGAGGCCATCGAGATGCCGCGTGCCCGGCGGGTGCCGTCCTCCGCCGGAAACGGCCCGCGCCGCCATCCACCGGCGAGATCCGCGACCGCCCTGAGCAGCGTTCGGTGGCGCGGGCTGTCCTTCAACAGCGCCATGCGCAGATCGAACGGGTCGCGGCCGCCGGCTGCGGCGATCTCGTCGAGGAAACTCTCGTAGAAGTAATCGTTCATCGAGTGGCCGACCGAGCGCCAGAAGGCGATCGTCACAGGATGTGGCACCTTCACGTAGTCGAGTCGCCGGTTCGGGATCGCGTAGGGCTTCTTGTCGAGACCCTCGACGACGGAGGAATCGACCGGCGACTTGAACAGCGCGCCGAACCAGCGGCCGATCGGGCCTTCGCCGACCGCCGTGGTCTGGAGCGCCACCGGCATTCCGTCGGCCCCGAGCGCGGCCTTGAACCGGGCGAAGCTCAAGGGGCGCACGGCATCCATGCCGAACTCCTCCTCCCGCGACCACAGAACCCGGACCGGCCGGCCCGTCGCCCTGGCGAGCAGGATCGCCTGCGGGAAGGGGTTGGCCGGGCCGTAGGCGAAGTGGCGCCCGAAGAAGCCGCCGAGCATCGGCGAGTGGATGCGCACCCGCTCGGGTGTCAGGCCCGCGGTCTTCGCGGCGATTTGCTGGAACAGCTCCGGCATCTGGTTGGGCAGCCAGAGATCGAGGCTGCCGTCCGCCGTGAACCGGGCGACGGCCGAGGGCGGTTCGAGCTGGGCATGGGCGAGATAGGGCGCGTCGTACTCCGCCTCGATCACCCGCGCGGCGCCCGCGAAGGCGGCAGCCGGATCGCCCTCCTGCTCGGCCGGGATGCCGGGCTCGGTCGAGCCCTTCAGCGCGGCGAGCATCGCCGACGAGGAGAAGGTTTTCGAGACCGTCGCGGTCCCCTCCGGGGCCGGATCCGTCCAGGCGACCTGCAGGGCCTCGGCGCCCTTGCGCGCCCGCCACCAGGAATCGGCGACCACCGCCACCGCGCCGGGCAGGCGGTGAACCGAGTGGACGCCCGGCATCCCCTGCACCTCCGCCTCGTTGGCGATTGTCTGCGGCTCGGTCCCGAGCTGCGGCGCGTGCTGCACGGCCGCGTGCAGCATGTCCTCGACGCGGATGTCGATGGCGTAGGTCGCGCGGCCGGTCGCCTTGTCGCGCATGTCGAGCCGGGCCACCGGACGGCCGATCCAGCGGAAGGCTTTGGGGTCCTTCAGCGCCACGTCGTCCCGCGGCGGGAGCGCGAGGGCGGCTTCCGCCACTTCGCCGTAGCCGAGGCTCCGGCCGGAAGCGGCGTGGATCACGCGCCCGTCCTCGGTCGTCAGGCTGTCCTGGGGCACGGCGAGCCGGGCGGCGGCGGCGCGCATCAGCATGTCGCGGGCGGTGGCGCCGAGCCGGCGCATCGCCTCGAAGCTCGACCGGGTCGAGAAGCTGCCGCCCGTCATGCGCAGACCGTTGACGACGGCGTAATCGGGACCGGGCGGCGCGCATTCGACGGCGAACCGGGCCGGATCGAGGTCGAGTTCCTCGCCGATGGTCTGGGCAAGCCCGGTATTGATGCCCTGGCCGCCCTCGACGAACGGGCTGAGCAGGCGCACGGAGCTGTCGGGGCGGATCTCGAGGAAGGCGGCGACGCGGGTACCGGGTTTCGGCGCCACCGCCGCCGGCCCTTCCGCCCGGGTCTGGGCGGCGGCCTCCCCCGGCAGGTCGATGCCGAGCAGGAGCGCACCGGCGGCGATCCCGAGGAAACCGCGGCGCGACAGGTTCTGCACCGGCTCCACGGGGTGCCGGGCACCGATGCCGAGGCGATGGAGGGGCGTGAGATCGTTCATCCTCGCCTCCGTCAGGCCGCGGCCTGCCGCACGGCGGCGGCGATGGCGTTATAGGTGCCGCAGCGGCACAGGTTGGTCATTGCCGCGGCGATCTCGTCCTCGGAGGGTTTCGGGGTTTCCTTGAGCAGGCCGGTCGCGGCCATGACTTGGCCGGACTGGCAGTAGCCGCATTGCGGCACCTCGATCCCGATCCAGGCCGCGACGACCCGGGCGCCGACCGGATCCGCTTCGATCGCCTCGATCGTGGTGACGGCCTGCGCGCCGACGCTCTCCACCGGCACCTGGCAGGAGCGCGTCGCCTGCCCGTCGAGCAGAACCGTACAGGCACCGCATTGGCCGATGCCGCAACCGTACTTGGTGCCGGTCAGTCCGAGCGCGTCGCGCAGAACGAAGAGTAGCGGCGTATCTGGATCGGCATCGACCGTATGCTGATGACCGTTGATCGTGAGACTCACCATCGACCGACACCCCTGTGGCTCCGCCTGACCGTATCCATGGTCATCGATGACTCGGATCCCGGCAACGCCATAAACACAGCATTTTCGGACATGCCGGCGCATTGGCTGTACTCCGCCTGCCCCGGGAAACGGGCCGCGCTCGGCCCGGCGAGCGACCGCCGTGGCGGAGCGCCGCCCTCGGTCAGGCCCAACCCTCCAGCACGATCTTGCCCTTGGCCCGCCCGCTCTCGATCAGCGCGTGGGCGCGGCGGAGATTGGCGGCCGAGATCGCTCCGAAATGGTCGGCCACCGTGGTCTTCAGCGTGCCCGCATCGACGAGGCGCGACACCTCGTCGAGCAGGCGACCCTGCGCGTCCATGTCGGCGGTGGCGAACATCGAGCGGGTGAACATGAACTCCCAATGCGTCGAGACGCTCTTCTGCTTGAGGGGCAGCACGTCGAGAGCGGCCGGATCGTCGATCAGCGCGAACCGGCCCTGCGGCGCAACGAGGGCGCCGATCTCCGGCAGGTGCCGGTCGGTGTGGGTGGTGGAGAACACGAAGCCCGGGGCGCCGATGCCGAGCGCCGCGACCTCCGCCGCCAGCGGCCGGGTGTGATCGATGACGTGATGCGCGCCGAGCGTCCGGCTCCACGCCGCCGTCTCGGGCCGCGAGGCGGTGGCGATCACGGTTAAGTCGGTGAGCCGGCGGGCGAGCTGAACGGCGATGGAGCCGACACCGCCGGCTCCGCCGACGATCAGGACCGCGAGCGCCGCCCCCGGCACCGGCCGGCGGATGTCGAGCCGATCGAACAAGGCCTCCCAGGCGGTGATCGCGGTGAGCGGCATCGCCGCGGCTTCCGCGAAGGACAGCGAGGCGGGCTTGTGGCCGACGATCCGCTCATCGACGCAATGCAGCTCGGCATTGGTGCCGGGTCGGCCCAGCGCACCGGCGTAGAAGACCGGGTCCCCGACCTTGAACCGGGTCACCTCCGGGCCGACCGCCTCGACGAGGCCGGCGGCGTCGTAGCCCAGCACCTGCGGCTGCCCCTCGGGCGGGTTCGCGCGTCGGCGCACCTTGGTATCGACCGGATTGACCGAGACCGCCCGCACCCGGACCAGTAGGTCGCGCGGCCCCGGCACGGGCTCGGGCAGCCCGAGGTCGAGCAGCGCCTGCGCGTCCTCGATGGGCAGGGATTTGTGGAAGCCGACGGCACGCATGGGAAGACTCCTTCTGGCTTGACGAGGCCCGCGTCAGTTGCGGGCTTTCCTTCGGTGCGGATGGGTGAGGCGGGCGGGCACCGCGGTGGCGGCGATGCCGAGGATGATCGCCAGGGCGCCGAGGACGAGGTCGGGTCCGGGCATCTCGTGCAGCGTCACCGTCGCGATCGCGAGGCCGGTGACGGGCACCCCGAGCATCAGTGTCGACATCCGGCTCGCCGGCACCCGCTGGCTCGCGGCATTGACGGCGCAGAAGCCGAAGGCGGTGGCGAGCGGCCCGACGAAGATCAGGCAGGCCCAGAACGTCACGGTCCCATCCCCGGTGAACGGTCCCTCGGCCGTGCGCGCGAGCGGCAGCAGCACGGCGGCGGCCAGCAGCATCTGCCAGGGCGCGAGCTGCGCTGCGGAAGCCGCCGAGCGACCGTGGCGCAGGTGCAGGATGCAGACGGCCCAGGCGGCGGCGGCCGCGAGCAGCATCCCGTGGGCGCCGAGCACGGCGCCGTCCCGCCAGTCGATGGCGTGCGGATTGAACAGGATCGCGACGCCGAGGGCCGCCAGCCCGATCCCGGCCCATTGCAGGCGCCCGAGCCGCTCGCCGAAGACCAGCACCGCCATCGGCACGACCCAGATCGGCGTGGTGTAGCTCAGGATCGCCGACCGTCCGGCCGGCAGATGCGTCATCGCCACGGCACCGAGCGCGGTGAACAGCATCATCTGCAGCAGGCCGATGGAGGCGATGAAGGGGAGATCCGCGCCCCGAGGCCGCCACACCGCGCCGCGGGCAGCCTGCCACGCGAACAGGCAGGCCGCGCCCGTGGCGAAGCGCAGGGCCGAGAACCAGAGCGGCGAGACATGACCGAGCCCGAGTTTCATCACCGGCCAGTTCGCGCCCCAGAGCAGGATCGCGCCGCCGAGCAGAAGCGCCGGCGCCGAGCCTACGCCGGCGCGTCGGAGGGCGGACGAAGCCGCCAGGGCATGGCAGGCGGGCGGCTCGGGGATGGCGGTCGAGGCGGACATGGCGGGCCTCTTCGAGGGAGGCGGAGTGGGCTCGAAGCCCATCCGGCCGGTCGTCGGGACCGGCGAGCCGAAGGATGCGCCGCCGCGATGAAGTTGAGAAACGCATAGTTCTGATCGATGCGATCAGATTTTCTGCTTGCTGAAAGTCATCCGGATCGCGAAGATGCGTGACGGCCGGGGCGGGTTGCCGCCTGTCCGCGTTCACAGCCGAGACGCCAACCGGCCATGCGCCATCCGGACCTCGAACTCGACCTGCTGCGCGCCTTCGTGGCGGTGGCGGAGACCGGCAGCTTCACCGCCGCCGCCGACGTCGTGCATCGCTCCCAATCGGCGGTGAGCCAGAAGGTACTGCGTCTCGAGGAGATCCTGGGACGCCGCGTCTTCGACCGCACCAGCCGCACCCTCGGGCTGACTCCGGACGGCGAGCGCCTGTTGGTCGCCGCGCGCCAGATGTTGGAATTCAACGACAAGCTGATGCGCGAGTGGCGCGAGCCGCCGGCCAGCGGCACCCTGCGGCTCGGTGTGTCCGAGGACTTCATTCCCGGCCAGTTGCCGAAGCTGCTCGCGCGCTTCAGCCGGCTCTATCCGGGGGTGCATATCGACCTGATGACCGGGCTGAGCTGCACCCTGCTCGAAGCCTACGACGCCAACCGGCTCGACGCGGTGATCGCCAAGCGCAGCGGCACGCATCCCCGCGGCCGGGTGATCTGGCGCGAGCCGCTCGTCTGGCTCGCCTCCGCCGATTACGAACTCGATTTCACCAAGCCTGCCCGGCTGGTGATGCTCGCCCCGCCCTGCAGCTACCGCGAGATGATGATCGCGGCGCTCGACTCGGTGCGGCGGGAATGGAATGCCGCCTGCACTGCCAGCAGCCTCGCCGGGGTGCAGGCGGCGGTGGCGGGGGGCCTCGGCGTGACGCTGCTCGGCCGCTCATTCCTGCAGGAGGGCATGCAGATCCTGCGCGCCCCCGAGGTCTGGCCGGCCCTGCCGATGACCGAGGTCATGGTACTCGGCGAGGAGCGGGCCGCAGACCTCGTCCAGCCGCTCATCACCTTCCTCGGCGAAAGCCTTGCCGGCCGCGACGGGCTGGACTTCGCCGCGTGATGTCCCGGCTTCCCCTCAACCAGGGATCCGCCCTCGACCCGCGGAAGGACTCATCCTTTCGAAACCTGATATCGGCTCAAGCCGCGCGGTAGCGCGAGGCTGGGACGGCGTTGGAAAGGTGCGGGAGCATGGTTTGCCGTGCCGCCTCCCAGGCGTCCCACTCGGCAGCGTCCTGAAGCGAGGGCACGGTGGCGAACTCGCCCCGGTCGAGGCCGGCGAGCGCGGCATCGACCAGATCCTCGGCCGACATCACCCACTCCTGCGGCAGGTTGCTGGCGGGCAGGCCGGCGACATCCCAGAACTCGGTTCCGGTCGCGCCGGGCAGCACCACCTGCACCGTGACGCCGGTGCCGGCGAGTTCCTTGCGCAGGCTGTGGCTGAAGCCGAGGACGAAGGATTTCGAGCCGCCATAGACGCCGTTCAGCACCTCGGGCCCGATGGCGACGATCGAGGCGATGTTGATGATCGTACCCGCTCCGCGGGCCGTGAAGGCGGGCACCGCGGCGTAGGTCAGGCGCATCGGCGCGGTGACGTTGATGGCGATCATCCGTTCCATCTCGTCCACGGAGGCGGACGCGAGCGGCGCGGCGCTGCCGAAGCCGGCATTGTTGACGAGATGGGTGATGGACGGATCACTCTCGAGGATGTGCTCGACCGCGGCGAGACCCGCGCGCTCCGTCAGGTCGGCCTCGACGGTCCGAACCGCGACGCCGTGGCGGCGGGACAGGTCGTCGGCCACGGCATCGAGCCGCGCCTTGTTGCGGGCAACGAGGATCAGGTCGTGGGTTCGGGCGGCGAAGCGGTCGGCATAGACGGCGCCGATGCCGGATGAGGCGCCGGTGATGAGCACGGTGCCGGAGGTCGAGGTCATGGTCCGGGTCCTGTCCTGAGGCCGGCCGCGGCGTTTGCCGAGGCTGCATGGCCGTTTCGATGGCAGGACCCTATCCCTGGACCGGCGTGTCTGAAATGACGTATAAACGTCAAAACAGGACATAGATGCGGAGCGTCGGATGCGGCAGGTCGGGTTCATCCTGGAGGACGGCTTCCAAGTGATGGGGTTGGCCGCTCTGTCCGCCTTCGAGTTCGCCAACGTGCATCTCGGCCGCGAGGCCTACCGGCTGCTCGTGATGTCGGAGCGCGGCGGCACCGTCCGATCCTCGCTCGGCATCGGCATCGAGACCGTCCCGCTGGCGGAGGCTCCCGATACGTTAATGGTGGTCGGCGAATTGCTGCCGCGCCCGCTCACGCCGCGTCTGCGCGCCTACATCGCCGGGGCCGGCCGAACCTCGCGGCGCGTCGCGGGCCTCTGCACCGGCGCCTTCGCCCTGGCCGAGGCCGGTCTGCTCGACGGACGGTTGGCGACGACCCACTGGGCCCATGCCCGCGACCTGCAGGAGCGCTTTCCCCTGATCCGCGTCGATGACGACCGAATCTTCGTCGCCGACGGCCCGATCTGGACCTCGGCCGGGATGAGCGCGGCGATCGACCTGACGCTGGCGCTGATCGAGGACGACCACGGCGCCGAGCTGTCGCGCGCCATCGCCCGCAAGCTCGTCGTCTATCACCGCCGCCCCGGCGGCCAGTCGCAGTTCTCGGCGCTGCTCGAACTGGAGCCGCGCTCCGACCGGGTCCGCCGCGCCCTCGTCTACGCCAAGGAGCACCTGCGCAACCCGCTGACCGTCGAGGAACTCGCCGAGGCCGCGAGCGTCAGCCCGCGCCAGTTCAGCCGGCTCTTCCGCGAGGAAACCGGACAATCCCCGGCCAAGGCGGTCGAGCGGCTGCGCCTGGAGGCGGCGAAGGCGATGCTCGAAGAGGGGCGCCACACCCTGGACGTGGTGGCGCGCGACACCGGCTTCGCCGACCGTGACCGGATGCGGCGCGCCTTCCTGCGCGCCTTCGGCCATCCGCCGCAGAGCCTGCGCCGCAGCCTGCGCCTGATCGAGGGCCCGGAAACCTCCGCGGCTTGAGCCTCGCCGGGCGCCCGGCGATTTTTTCTCAGGCCGGTTCGCGCGAAAACCGGTCTGTCGCTCCCATGCCCCTGGCGAAGGCGGATGGACACCGCCCGATCAGGGAGAACCGACATGAACAAGGTGATGATCCTGGCACTCGTCGGCGCCGGCCTCCTCGGCGCCGCGCCCTCCGCCTTCGCTCAGGAGGCCGCCGCGCCGACCGGCAATCAGGAGTTCCTCGGCGTCGATCTCGACAATGGCGGCGTCTACTACAACGGGCGCAACTCCGGCCGGTACTGCCTCTACCGCACGGTCGAGGTGTTCAATCGCTACACCGGCTATGTCGAGGCCCGCCGGGTGCGCCGCTGCGGCCGCGGCCTCTACCTGCCGTAGGGAGGCGACGGGATGCTGACCGCCCTCTGCCCGCTCCACCTCGCCGCCCTCGGCCTCATCCTCGTGCTGTTCTCCGGAGGCTGAGGGACGATGGACGACCCCACCTCCTCGCCCGTGCGGCGGGCCCTTCGGGGCGGCATTGTTTCCCAGTCAGCGAGCGGCTACCCCTAGGTGGCGCCCGAGGCGGGTGCCCCGCTCCAAGGATTTGAGACTCGGCCCGCGAGCCGAGAAGAGGACGATCCGCATGCCGAGACAGGGCCTGGTATCCGCCGCGCGCAGAGCAATTCGCGATGCCGTGTTCCTCCTGGCCGCCAGCCTCGCCCTCGCCGTGCCGGCCCAGATCGCGCTGGCCGAGATCGCACCCGCCCAGGCCGCCGCCGAGACGGCGCCGTTCGCCGACAATGCCGACTCGGTCGCCGTGGTGATCGGCAACCGCAGCTACAAGCAGACGGTCCCGGTCGATTTCGCTCATAACGACGCGGAGGCGATCCGCGCCTACCTGATCGAGCGTCTGGGCTACCGCGACAGCAACGTCTTTCTCCTGAAGGACGCGACCCTCAACGAGTTCAACCAAGTCTTCGGCACCGAGCGCAACCCGCAATCGGGCCGGCTCTGGCGCAGCGTGCGCGAGGGCCGCTCCAACGTGTTCGTCTACTATTCCGGCCACGGCGTGCCGGATCTCGCGACGAAACAGCCCTTCCTGCTGCCCGAGGACGGCAACCCGAACCAGGGCGAGAGCGGCTATTTGCTGGAAACCCTCTACCGCAACCTCGACCTCGTGAAGCGCAAGATCGGCTCCGAGCGGCAGCTCGTGGTGATGGTCGATGCCTGCTTCACCGGCGAGACGGGCCGCAAGGGCGAGAGCCTGCTCGCGGTCTCGGCCCCCGGGTTCAGTCCGGCCCGGCCGAAGGCGGAGAGCGGGATCGTGCGCCTCGTCGCCACCTCGGGCGCGACACCGGCCAACTGGGACGAGGCGAACAAGCTCGGGCTTCTCACCAGCCGCTTCCTGATGGGCGTGTCGGGGCTCGCCGACGCCAAGGATGGGCCCGGCAACGGCGATGGACTGATTCAGTGGCCGGAATTGAAGGGGTATCTGCGCCGCGAGGTCGAGGAGGCGGCGCGGCGCGCCTCGGGCCGCGAACAGGTGCCGGAGATCGACGATGCGCCGATCGTGTTGAAGGCGTCGCTCCCCGTCGCGGCGGTGGCCGGCGGCGTCGCGGCGATCGGCGACGAGGCGGCGTGGCGCCGCGCCGAGAGCCTCGGCACGCGCGAGGCCTTCGAGGCCTACATCGGCACGTGCGGTGAGGCTTGCGCCCACCGCGCCCAGGCGATGGACCGGCTGCTCGCCGGCCGCAAGCGCGATGCGGCGGCGATCGACCAGGAGAACTGGGCGAAGTTCGGCGGCGCGCGACAGTATCAGGCCTATCTCGATTCCTGCGGCGAGGTCTGCGCCTATCGCGGTCTCGCGGAGGGCTATCTCGGCGGCACGAACCCGAGCAGCGATCCGCGGGTGAAGCGCTGCGACGAGCTCGCCGCCGGCACCGACGATCCCGACCGGCCGAAGGGCGTGCCGGGGGTGAAGCTGGGGCGCATCGAGGCCTCCGCCGCCATCGAGGCCTGCCGCGGGGCCTCGGCCGCCTACCCGCAGCTGCGCCGCCTCGCCTACCAGCTCGGCCGCGCCTACGACCGGGCCGACCGGTCCAAGGAGGCGTTCGCGTCCTATGACCGGGCCGCCAAAGCCGGCAGCGTCTCGGCGATGAACAACCTCGCAGCCCTCTACGAGAACGGTCAGGGGGTGAAGCGCGGCCAGGCCGAGGCCTACCGCCTCTACCGGCAGGCGGGCGAGGCCGGGAACGTGGTGGCGCTCGCCAACGCCGCGCGGATGCTGGAATACGGCAACGGCGTCCCCAAGGACGAGGCCGGGGCCGTGGCGCTCTACAAGCGCGCGGTCGCGGGCGGCGACGTCCCCTCGATCTCGAAGCTGGTGCCGCATTACGCCACCGGCAGCTACGGCTTCCCGCGGGACCTGCGCCAGGGCTTCGACCTGTTCCGACAGGCGGCCGACAAGGGCGATCCCGTCGCCATGGCGACGATGGCGACACTGATCGACAATGGCTTCGGCCGCTACTTCCCCGGCGTGCGCTCCGCCGACATGGTTCTGCGGGCGCTCAAGCAGGGTGAACTCGGCGCGGCCTCGGTCTCGGCCACGGATACGGCGGCGCAGAAGCTGAAGCCGGAGACGATCCGCACCGTGCAGCGCGCGGTCAAGGAGGCCGCCTACTATTCGGGGGCCCTCGACGGCCGCTTCAATCCCGTCTTCGTCCGCGCCCTCGACCAGTACGCCCGGGCGAACGAGGCGGAATGAGGCTCCTCCTCCTCGCGGCCTTCCTGCTTCTCTCAGCGGCCGCCCGCGCCGATCCGGCCACCGCCACCCTCGCCCCCTTCCTCGACGCGGTGGCGGCCTGCGCCGGGCGGCCCGACCTGACCCTCGCCGTGGTCGGCGTGGAGCCGGGTCAGACGGCGCTCTCCCGCGAACAAGCGGAGGAGGTGCGCCTCGCCGTCGAGAGCCGGCTCCAGGCGACCGGCCGCGTGCGGCTCGCGGCGGCGGCCGACGTGGTGCGGATCAAGGCCCTGCGCGAGGGTACGTCCGGCCTGTCGGGGGTGGAGGCCGAGGCGCAGATCCGCGCGGCCTTCGCGGGCGATGCCAGCGTCTTCCTGGTGGAACCGCGCCGGGCCGGCGACACCGCGGCCCTGCGCCTCCAGGCGATCACCCGGAACGCCGCCTGCAAGGCGACGAGCGAGCCCCTGATCGTGCCGATCCGCGTCGGGGCGGCCGTCGCCGACATCGACGCGGTGATGGAGGGCGCCGTAAAGACTTTCGCCGCGGCGGCGCCGCACGCGAAGGCCATCGAGGTCTGCCCCTTCGTGGCCGAGGGCGGACACTCCACCTGCGCCGGCGCCCTCACCGACCGCCTCGTCATCGCGCTCGACGCCGAGGCGCGCTCGGCCAACCGCATCCTGAAGGGGGGGCGCCTCGACGTGCGCCGCCGCCCCCCCGGCACGGCCTGTGCCGGACCGGTCACCGCGCGCGGGCGCTTCCTGACCGACCCGAACCGGCAATCGTGGATGGAGCTGGAGTTCCAGCGCGATGACGCCGTGCTGGCCCCGACCGGGCGGCGGCGCATCGGGATCGAGGGTCTCGGCTGCGACCCGACCCCGCGGCCCTTCCTCGACCATCTCGCGGCGACCGCCCGCACCGATGCCGGGCGTCTCACGGTGGCGGCCACCGCCACGCCGTTCTCGGCCGGACAGCGCCTGGAGATGCGCATCGAAGCACGCGCCCGGCAAAGCCTCTACTGCTGGGTCCTCGCCCCCGACGAGACCGCCTTTATCGCCCTGCCGGTGCGCGGCAACACCGCTTCGGCGGCACCGCTCAAGCCCGGCGAGGCGAAGCGCTACCCGCGCGGCTACGGCCTCGACGAGATCGTGGCGGGCGAGCCGTTCGAGAACCTCTTCGCCTGCTTCGGCGTCGACGGCGGCCTGCCGCCGGAACTCGCCGAGCGCTGGCTCGCGGCGGCGCCGGGCGTGGACGGCGAGGCCAAGTTGCTGCAGCCCTCCGACGTGCTCGACCTCCTCGAGAAGATCCGGGCGACGCCCGGAATCACCGAGGCGACGGCGCGGATCGTGGTGCGCTGACGCCGCGGACAGCGCCGGGAGACGAGGATCGAAATGGACGGTCAAGCGAAGGTGCTCGGGCGGACCGGGTCAGGCGTGCCGCAGCGTCCGCCTCGCCGTCCTCCTGTCTCGGGACGATGGTTCGGGCTCGCGACGGCCTGCCTCCTGACCGCCGCAGCGTGCCCGCCGGCCCGAGGCTGCGACCTCGAGGCCCTTCGGCACTACCCGATGACCAAGGCGCTCGAGAACCGGGTGGTGCCGCTGCGCATGCCGGACCTGTTCTTCAAGTCCGACACGCGCCGGGACTTCAACCGCTTCTCTCTGGACGCGGCCGGTGCGGCCGAGATGCGGGCCGCCCTCGCGCGGGGACTGGCGACCTTCAAGCCTGCGGAGCGGTCCGTGCTGGTGCTGGCCGCGCTCGATCACTGGACGGGCGGCGCCACCGGCCTGAAGGGCTTCTTCGTCCTCTCCGACAGCGTCTTTCTCGAGGACGCGCTCCAGGCCCTCGATGCCGAGGGATTGGCCGGGCACGCCGCGCTGCTGCGCAAGGGAGCGGCCCTGTTCGGGCCGGGTTACGGCGGCACGCAGGCCCGGCGCTACGACCGCTGGAGCGACGGCCACGGCGAGATCCGCGATGCCGCGCTCGACGCTGCCCTGGATCGTCTGTCCGAGCGCTTCCGCGCCCTTCCGCGCCTCCTCGACGAAGCGGCGGCGCGGATCGCCCGTTCGCCGGAACTCGCGGCGCTCTACGAACCGCTGCGCTCCGGCGCGGACGAAGACGACCGCCTCGCCTTTCTCACCGGCGGGCTTTGGACCTGCCTGAACCACTACGACGCGCCGGCGGCGGTCGCGGCCCGCCTCGCCGCCCTGCCGCCCGCCCATGCGCGGATCATCGTCGTCCGGATCTTCGAGGCTGAAATGCTGAACGGCTCGGTGCACCAAGCCTTCTTCAATTCCTCAGGGGTGCTGGCGCCCGACGTCGTCGATGCCCTGAAGGCGATGAACCTGCCCAAGCACGCCGCCGCGGTCGAGCGCGGCATCGCGATGTTCCCCACGCCCTATCCCCGCGACACCGAAAAGCGCCGGGCCTTCATGGGATCGCAGAACGAAGCCTTCGACAACCGGCTCGGGGATCTGACGTCGGACGTGGACGACGGGGCGATGCACGAGGCGATGATCGCCACCGCCCGCGCGGCCGACATCCTGCCCAAGTGAGGGTGGCAACCTGCTGCCGCCCCGCACCGTCGCAGCCGCCCGCATTTCGCTCATGAACGCTGCAGACCTCGGCCTCGCGGCGGCGCTCCGCAACATCCGGCCCGCATGAGACCGGATCGCGCTCTGGCCCGCCCATGCGGCGGCTATGCTGCGACCGCACGCGGCGCCGGAGGGTGACGGATGGCCGGGCTCGGGATAACCATACAGCGAATCGAGAAATCGCAAGGGGTTGCACGGCGCCCCGGCACCGGGAGGCGCATGACCGGCGGGTACGATGAGCGTTGCGCGGCCGATCTGACCGCCGTCTGCGACGGCCGCGACCTCTCGCGCGAGGACCGCACCTGGCTCGCCCGGGTCGTCACCGGCGCCGTGCGCCCGAACCGCGACAAGCCGCTCTGGGACCTCGCCCACGCTCTCGCCGCCCTGGCCCGCGGGACCGAGGCTGCAAGCGGCCGCGACCTCGTCACCCTGGCGCTCGATCCCGGCCTCGCCACCGCAGCGGCCGTGACCGCGCGCTTCTCCGGAACCGTCGTCGCCGACGCCCGCGGCCCGGTGTTCGGCGAGGCGTGGCGCACGAGCTGGGCCGGCCTCGCCCGGCTGCTCGCGCTCGCCGAATTCGTACTGACGGCGGAGGATCTGGCGCAGTTCGCCACCGTCACGGGCTGGCTCGACGAGCTTGCCGCCGCGCCCGATGCCGAGGGCGCCGCCTTCCTGGCCAAGCGCCTCGCCCGCCACCTCTCCGCCTATCGCAACGCGCACCTGCCGCTGGCGCCACTGGAGCGCCGATTCCGCGCGATCCTCGGCTTCCTGGCCGGGCGCAAGGCCTTCACCGACGACGACATCCTCACCTTCTGGCGCGGCGAGATGGAGGCGGGCGAGCGGCCGGGCTTCCGCACGGTCGCCGAGCACTTCGTGACCTTCGAGGCGGCCGCCCATCTCATCGGCGGCCTGGAGGGGCTGTCCGCCCCCGTTTCCCTCGACGCGCATGCCGGCTGGGAGGAGCGGCTCGACGCGGCCCTCGGCGACCTCGCCGCCGCCGAGCCGGCCGAGACCCTGGCGGCCCTGCTCGCCGACTGGCCGGAAGGTCCGAAGATCCTCACCGGCGCCGAGCGCGAGGAGCTGACCGACCTCCTGCGCCTCGAACCCTTCCACCGCACCCGCCCGCTGACGACACTGCGGGCCGCGAGCTTCGGGCAGGTCCAATCGGGAATCGCCAACCGCCTGCGTCGGGGCGGCGGCGGGGGCGAGGTCGCCGAGCGGGCGACCTGCGCCGAGGCCCGGAGCTACGCGGCCCTGCAGGAGCGGGCCGGAGCGCTCGCGGCCCACCTCGCCCGGATGCTGCGCATCGCGGCGGCCCTGCGCATCGCCGAGCGCGACGGCCTCGATCCCGAGACGCGCGCCGTGCTGGAGGCGGCGGAGGCGGATCTGCGCCGGATGCGACGGTCCGGCTTCGAAGACCGCGCCGCCCTCGCCCGAGGTTTCGCCGCGGCCGAGACCGCGCTCCTGCGCCTCGCCGAGGAGGCCGGCCGGCTGGAACGGTCGCTCGCAGGCCTCGCCCGGCAGCGCCCGCTCGACGCGGCCTTCGCGGCGGACCGGTCCCTATTCGCGGCAGCCTTCGCGGCGGCCTATGCCGGGGAGGCTGCCGCGTGAGCGAGGATGCCCGATTGCTCGCCGAGATCCACGCCGCCCGCGCGCTGACGCGTGCGCGGCCTTCCGCGGCCCGGCCGAGTCACGCCGCTCTCTGGACGCATGCCAACCGGGAGCCGGGCGCCCCGGTCGATCTCGCCGTGGTCCGGGCGCTCCGCTCCGATCCCGAGGCTGCCCGGCGCTACCGCACGCTTCTCGGCGCCCAGGCCGTCGCCCACGCGCCCCTCGCCGCGGCGGCCTCGGACGGCGCGCTGACGCGGCGTCGGGTCGGACCGTTCGAACTGGAGATCCTGGTGGGCACGCCTCCGCTCCTGATCCTGCGCGGACCCGACGCGCGGATGCCACGGCGGATCGAGGCCTGGCTCGGCGACGAGGCGGTGCGGCTCGACCTCGGCGAACCGGTCGACGGGACGATCCTGCTCGCCCTCGACCCGGCCGTGGCCGAGGCCGATCGGCTCGGGCAGATGCTGCGCGATCCCGCCTGCGCGGTGTTCCTGTTGTGAGACGACCTGTCGTGACGAGGCCGGCCGCACCCCGGCGGATCAGGCGCGCATGAGCGGGCTTTCGATCCTCGTCGTGATCCCGACCACGAGGGGGCCGCTGCGCCTGCGCTCGTTGAGCCCGCGCCCCGGCCTGCCGGCGCCGGCCGCCTTCGCCGACGGCGACTACCGCCCCCTGCCCTGGTCGGCCGACTACGCCCGGCTCTGCGCGCCGGGTGGGCCCGTCGCCCGGCTCGGCGGCGCGGCGGGATCCCCGCACGAACTGCGCCTGTCGGGTTCGTTCGATGCCGGCCGCTCCTGGGAAGTGCCGGTCTGCCTCGCCCACGGCCTCGCCGCGCACGGCCACCGCTTCGTCGCGGAACCGGCGCAGGCCGATCTGATTCTCTGGGCGACCGGAGCGGTCGATCGCGATCTCGCGGTGCTGCCCGGCGACTACGCGCTCCTCGACAAGATCGAGCGCTCCCGCGACCTGCTCGCCGAGGCGCCGGATGTGCCGCTCGCGGCTCTCCTGCCGGAGGGGCCGGAGCGGGCGGAGGCCGAGACGGCCCTCCGTGCCCTCGTGAGGACCGGGGCACCGCGGATCCTGCCCGCCGCAGATGTGCCGGCCGCCTTGGATGCGCTGACGCCGCCGAAGGGCATGGACGGGCCGGCACCGCGCCGAAGCGGGGGGGGCCTCGCCCTGCCGGCGGGCGCCGCCGCGGCGGCCGGCCTCGTCGGACTCGTCGGACTCGTGGGGTTCATCGCGCTCGGGAGCCGGCCGGCTCCCGTCATCGGCGCGGCCAACGATCCGGCGGCCGGCCCCGCCTCGGCCGCCCCCGCGCGTGAGGCGGAGACCGCCCCGCCCTCCCCGCCCGCAGCGAAGAAGCCGGCCGCGATCCGCGTCGAGGAATTACGGGCACCGCCCGGCTCGTCCTGCCGCCGCGTAACCTTCGGCGCCGATCCGCCCGAGCGCCGCCCGGTCGAGTCGGAGGGCGGCGAGCGCCTCGCCCCAACCCGGCTCGTACCCGAATTGTGCGGGCTCGCCATCGGGGCGGCGCCGGGCCTGCGGCTCGAAATCGGCCCGGAACTGCGCGCCGCCGCCTTGCCCCCGATCCGGCTCGCCGACGGGGCCCAGGGATTCTTTCTGCGCGAGGGCGGCCGGCAGAACCTCGTCTACGCCGTCCATGCCCTGCCGGAGACCAAGGCCCTGCCGGAGGCGGGCGCCGCGCCGCCGGACGAGCGGCTGGTCCATGCCCTGACCCGCTGATGGGTGCGCAGTCCGCACTCTGAGACTTTTGACCCAGCCGGACGGGCCGGGCATACGACCCTGACGGAGAGGAGGGAGACGATGACCCCGATTCGCCGGAGACGCCGGCCCGCCCGATCGGTCCCGATCGCCGCCGGCCTACTGCTCGCGGTGGGCCCGGCCGTGATCGGCACGGCCCCGTCCGCGCGCGCGCAGAGCATCGGCTTCGACCCCGCCGATTACGGCCGTGCGCAACTCCCCTCGCGCCAGACGACGGGCGACGCGGCGGCCTATGTCGACCAGAACAAGGGCGCGTTCGAGCCGATCAGCGAACTCGACCCGAAGGACGGGCTCGCCGCGTTGGCCCGCCCGATCGGACGCGTCGACATCGTCCTGCGGAACGCCCGCACCGGGCAGCAGGTCGGCGCCTCCTGCACCGGCGCGCTGCTCCCCGGAGACTACGTTCTCACCAACCACCACTGCCTGCCGCAATCGGGCGACCTCGCCCCGGTCAAAGCGTCGATCCTGATGGATTACCTGACGCTGGACGGCAAAGGCTCGCGCCGCTTCGAGATCGATCCGAAGCCGGTCGAGTTCGACGCCCGCCTCGACTACGCGCTCGCCCGCGTCGCCGGGAATCCGAGTGCTGCCTACGGCACCGTCCGCCTTTCGGGCGAGACCGTGCCGGGCAACCGCTCGATGCTCGTGATCCATCATCCCCTCGGGCGGCCGAAGGTGATGAGCCGCTTCCGCTGCTTCGCGATGAAGGATCAGGCCGAGGGGCCGGATCTGCGCCACCGCTGCGACACGCTCGGCGGCTCCTCCGGCTCGCTGATGTTCGACGCCTCCGTGGCCGGCATCGCCCTGCACAAGGAGGGCGGCCTCGACCCGAAGGACCCCTCGAGCTTCAACAAGGCCACGCGGCTCTCGGCGATACTCGGCCGCAGCCGCATCCTGTCCGAGATCGCCGCCTCCCAGGGCCGCCCGGTCGCCGCCGCCGCTCCCGCCGGGGACGCGCCGGCCGGAACCCCACCTGCGAAGACGGGCGCGGCGCCCTCCCCCAGGCCCGCCGACGGGCCGCTCGATCCCGCCGGCATGAATGCGATCCTGCGCGGGCGCTGAACGATTTTTTTCGCGAGCCGGCGGCGAAAGCCGGTCTGCGAGGTCCAGGGATGAGTGGGACGGGGCCGCGGCAAGGCCCGAGAGCAAGGCCCGTCAGCAAGGCTCGTGAGAGGGAGACGAAAGCCATGGGGGCACTCTGGGGAGTCCGCGAGCAGGCGGCGCGCGGCGCCGTCAGCACCGCCGACGGGATCGCTTCGGTCCGGCATCCGCGCCCGGGGCATCCGCGCCTGAGGCTGCTGCTGGCGGCGGGCCTCGCTCTCGCCCTCGCGCCCGCCCGCGCCAACCCGCTGACCGAGGTGCCCGGCACCCGCCGGCCCGCCGCCGAAGCGGAAGCGCCCCCGGCCCGGGACGAAGCCGCAGAGCGGGCCGAGGCCGGGGCGGTGAACCCCTCGGCCAACGCGATCATCCGCTCGCTCGCCCCCTTCGCCGACGGCAATCCGGGCCGTCCCGCCGCGCCGGTCGCGGTCTCGCCCGGCGACGGCGGTCCGAGCCTGCGGGTCGATCCGGCCCGCTCGGTCGATCTCACCGTGTTCTTCGCCTACGACAGCGCCCGCCTGACGCCGGAGGCGCGCATCCAGCTCGAACCGCTGGGTCAGGCGCTGCAGGCCCGCGAACTGTCCGGCCACGGCTTCCTCATCGCCGGCCACACCGATGCCGCCGGCGGTCCCGGCTACAACCGGCGCCTGTCGCTCGCCCGCGCCCGCAGCGTGAAGGCCCATCTCGTCGAGACCTACGGCATCGATTCGCGCCGCCTGCGCATCCACGGCTGGGGACCCGTCCGGCCCAAGGACCCGTCCCAGCCCTTCGCGCGGATCAACCGGCGGGTCGAGGTCAGCCTGATCGCGCCCGCGCCGAGCGGCGCCCTGCGCTTCGTCCTGCCGGTCTCCGAGCAAGGCTGCGCGGCCGATATGCCCGGCGATCCCCGCCGCCAGGTGCCGCTCGACCTCGACGATTTCGGCGCGGCCCCGACGCCGCTGCCCTGCACCGAGTGACCCCCTCAGCACACCCGCCGGCACACGAACCTACAGACAGGATGATCCCGATGCTGCGTACCCGAACGCGAAACAGCCTCCTCGCCCTCGCCCTGATCGGCGGCTCCTGCCTCGGCCTCGCCGCTCAGGCCGAGGCGCAGACCCGGCCGAACATCGTCGTGATGGGCGAGGATGCCGACGAGGATTCCGTGCCGCGCGGCAACCGCATCTTCCAGCGCGTCATCGCCGAACTGTCCGAGACGATGAACCTGCGCGGCTACAACATCTACGACGAGACGGCGGTGGCGATGGGGATCACCCAGGCCAATCGGGTCCGCCGCCGCGACGCGGAGCTGATCGAGGTCGCCCGCGCGGTCCAGAACCCGCCGCTCGACGTGGTAGCGGTGTTCCAGGTCTACGCCTCGGCCTCGAAATCGGCCTATTCCGACATCGTGCGGCCGGAGGTGCGCATCCCCGGCCGGCTCCTCAACCTGCGCACCGGGCAATCGCTGGGCGCCTTCGAGGTGGCCGGGCTGCAGCTTCCACCCCTGCCTCAGGGCTGCGACCGGGAATGCCTGCTCGAACGGGTCGGCGCGGAAGCGAAGAGCATCGCCGCGGACGTGGCCACCGCGCTCACGGCCAAGCTCGACGGCGTGATCGCCCCCCGCCGTGCCGCCGATGCCGGGCCGCCGGCCGCGCTTCCGAACGCCTTGCCGAATGCCCTGCCCGGCGCCGAGCCTCCGCCTGCCGCAGCCGCCGGCGGCGAATCCTGCGGCGGATTGCCGACGGCCTATGTCGTGCGCCTCAACGGCTTCTCGCCGCAGGAGGTGCAGGCGGCGGAGGAGTACATGGCCGCCTTCCGCTGTTACGAGCACCATCGCCCGGTCCGATCGGGCGGGGCCACCGCCGAGTACTGGTACGAGACCCGCTCCGACTCGGCGCGGCTCGGCCGCAATCTGCGGCTGATGCTGGAGCACATGAGCGCGCCGGGGCAGGTCCAGTTCTCCGGCAACACCTTCGTCGTCAGCCGCGTCGCGACCCGCTGACCCGCGCCCGGATCGTCCGGAACGCCCTTTCGCGCTCAGCCATTCGGAGAGACACGATGAGCCGTCGCAACCCGCTGCGGGGCCTGTTCGCCCGCCTCGTTCCCGGCCGGTGGATGCTACGCGGCCTGCTCGCCGGGCTGATGGTCTCCACCGCGCCGGTCTTCGCGGCCGAGCCGGTGTTCCCGCCCGCCGGATCGCTCGGCCTCGCACCGC
The DNA here is from genome assembly GCF_014199985.1 of Methylorubrum rhodesianum. GTDB lineage: Bacteria > Pseudomonadota > Alphaproteobacteria > Rhizobiales > Beijerinckiaceae > Methylobacterium > Methylobacterium rhodesianum. Next base: position 22,264 of record NZ_JACHOS010000010.1, read on the forward strand.
CGCCCGGCATGAAGCCGGCCGCGAGCTTCGCGGGCTTCGAGCACCGGTCGGGCGCCTCGATCGTCCTCGTCGAGATGCCGCCGGAAGCCTGGGACCAGATCAACGGGAAGTTCACCCCCGAGGCGCTGGCGCCGTCCGGCTTCCGGGTGAAAGGCGGGCTGGAGCCGCTGAGCACGGCCGGCGGCGAGGGCTTTGTCCTGCGTGGGACGCAGGGGGCCAACGGGCTCGCCTACACCAAGTGGGTCGCCGTGGTGCGCGGTGCCTCCGGCACCGGCCTCGTCACCGTCCAGGTCCCCGAGGCGGCCGCCAAACAGGTGCCGGCCCCCACGGTCGAGGCGGCCCTGCGCACGATCGCCTTCCGGCCCAAGGCGAGCCTCGCCGATCAGGTCGCGGCCCTGCCCTTCACCGTCGGCGACACAGCCGGCTTCCGCCCGATGGTGGTGTTCGCCGGCAACGGCCTACTCCTGACCGAGGGGCCGAAGGACGTGGATCCCGGGCGCGAGCAGCCTGTGGTCGTGGTCACGCCCTCGCTGGGGCAGGCGCCGGTGCCGGCGGGCGCGGAGGCGGCCTACGCCCGCCGGCTCTTCACGGCGCAGAAGGACCTGACCAACGTCGCGGTCACCGACGAGGAGCGCAGTACCCGCGGCGACGCCGTGGTGGTTCGCCTGCGCGGCACCGGCACCGATACCCGAACGGGGCGCACGCTCGGCCTGACGCAGACGACGGTGTTCGAAGACGGGCGCTACCTTCGGGTGATCGGGGTCGCCGATGCCGGCCGGGCCGACGCGCTGGCCCGCGCCGAGCGCGTCGCCGCCTCGGTCGCGATGCGGTGACGCCGCGATGAGGCGCCGGCCGAGCCCCGCTGTCCCGCTCGCCCACGCTGGACTGCGCACCGCCGGCCACACCGATCCGGCAGGCGTGAACTAGGACTGTGCGATACCCCGCCGATGCACGGCGGCACGAAAGGTCGTCAGCGCCGGCATGCACCGTCCCGCCACGCGCCCCTCGCATTGAGGCAGGCATCCTGCGCCAGGAGATCGCGCAGGCGCCAACCCGCCGCCGCGACGACGGCGAGGGCCAGGGCCGCCGCCATCCATGGCCCGATTCCCCTTCGCATCATTCTGGACGAGAGCGCTCCCTTGATCCACTCCCATCCTATCCGTCAGGCGCGGCGCGGGTCACGCGGCCTAGTCCTCGTGGCGCTTCTGGCCACAACCGGGGCCGCGGGCGCGCAGGATCGCGCATTGCCCGCGAAGAACGAGTGCCGGCGCACGCCCTCGCTCTCGGAGGGGCCGACTCTCGGCTTCGGGCGAATCGTTGCGGCGGGCCGTACAGCCTTCGTCAAGGACGGGCTCGCGCAGAATGGCTGCCCCGCCCCGAGCGCCGAATGCCGCGAGCGGGCCTATCTGGTGGCCGGTGATCCCGTGATCCTGGGAGAGCGCAACGGTGGCTATGTCTGCGCCAGCTATCGCGGCGCGAAGGGTGACCTCGCCCGGACCGGCTGGCTCCCCGCCGAGGCAGTGGCTGCGGAACCGCCGCCCTCCGTCGCCCTCGACGATTGGCTGGGCACCTGGACCCAGGCGGAGGGGCGGATCCAGGTGAAGCGCGGGGATAAACCCGGCACGCTCTCCGTGACCGGCGACGCGACCTGGGGCCTCGGTGATCCCGAGCGGGTGAAGCGCGGCGGGGTCAACCTCGGCGAGATCTCCGGCACGGTCACGCCTGCAGGCGACGGTGCCAGCTTCGCCATGGGCGAGAACGCGACGCTGCCGGTCGCGAAGGGCGGCGAGTACGATTGCAAGGTCTGGCTGCGACGCGTCGGACCCTGGCTGGTGGTGGAGGACAACCTCGCCTGCGGCGGCATGAACGTCACGTTCCGCGGCGTCTACCGGCGCGAGCCGTGACGCGGGCAAGAGGCATGACGGAATGCAGGGACGCGTCGCACGACCGCTTCGACGCCCCATCACCGCGGGACTTCGGCGACCGCCACAGGTCGGAGCCGACGTGGCGCGAGCCCTTCCGCGCGCTCACCGCCGCCCTCGTCGCCCTGCCGGCCCTCGCGGCCTGCACCCCGGCGCCGACGACGATGAGCCCGGAGGCCATCGAGGCCTTCCTCGAAACACCCCTGCCGCCCGGCCAGCGCGACCTGCGCGTCCACACGGAGGCCGGGATCGACCGCTTGGTGCTGCTGCGCCTCGACGCGCCGGAAGCGGAGGCCGACGCCTTCGCCGCCCGCCTCCTGCCGAAGGGCCTCGAGGCAGGCATCGATCCGGGGCTCGGCAGCCTCGCCTCCGCGTTCGACGGCTGGATCGCGGTGCCACCGCAGGAAAGCGCCGGAGGCCAGACGACGATCGATGGGCGGCGGGCGGTGAAAGTCGTCGTCGCGCCGGCCGGGTCCGGCTGGCGGCGCATCTGGGTCGCGAGCTTCACCCTGTGAACAGCGACCGCCGACACCGCGTCGCCGGCAGCGGGCGGCGCCGGTCCGGAGACGGTCCGACGCGCGACAGGATCGACCGCGAGGGCGCATCATGGATGGACGACAGCCGCACCGATCACGTTTGCCGCGATGGAGCCGGCGCATGATGCTCGCCGTGACCCTGCTCGTCTGGACGCCGGCCCTGCTGTTCGGGCTCGGATTCGTGCTCGCCCACCTCACCGGCTGCCGGGTCGACGAGGCGAGCGCGCATCCCTGCCTCGTCGCCGGCATCGATATCGGCGGCTTGCTCTACACGCTCCTGGTGATGGGCTGGCTGGTCATCCTGCTGCTGCCCTTCATGCTGCTGACGCTCGTGATCTGGCTCGGCATCGGCCTGCGGGCGGTCATCGGCGCGTGGCTGTCGTGACGCGGATGCCGCGACGCCCGCGCTCCCGGAAGGGGTCGAACGTGATCGGTCCGAGGCCCTCGATGCCGCAGCTTGCCCGCTTCCTCGTGGCTCTCGCGCTGCTTCCCGCCGGAAGCGCCCGGGCAGAGGGTGTCGGCTTCGCCGCCGAGCGCGCCTTTCCCGTGGCGGGCGCCTGCTACGGGCGCCGCTACGACGCGGACCATCTCGCCCGCCATCCGGGGCAGGTGGTGAGCGCGATCCATCTTTCCGGCTCGTCGCGCGGCCTGATCGCACTGCGCCCCCAGGCCGACCGGATCGATCCGGAGCTCGATCTGACGCTGCGCGTCGACTTCACCGACGGCGGACGGGCCGAGGGCGGAATCGGCTGCGCCGAGACCGGAGGACGCATCCGCCGCTGCGGACGCGGCGCGAGCTGCGCGGGCAGCTTCGCCGTCGATCTTCTTCCCGACGGCCGCCTGCGGATCGTCAACGACGACGCGGATTCGCGGCTCTCCGAGCCGGTGGTGCGCGAGCCCGGCTTCAGCCCGGACGCGGCGTGCCGGGAAAAGGGCCGCTTCGTTCCGCCGGATGCGCAGAACCGCGTCTTCCTCCTCGCCCGCCTGCCCCTCTCCGCCTGCGGGCCGGAGCGGCCCCGAGACTGACCATGCGCCTCAGCCCTCCTCACCTCGCCTCGACAGCCCCCGTGTCGCCGCGGCTGCTGACGTCCCGGTCCCGACCGGCAGAACCCTGGTTCCGAAAGCTGTGCCGCGGCGCCCGTCGCGCAGCGTCAGCGGCACATGCCGCGGGTCTTCCGGCGCGATGGTGCCCCCCGTATCCGGCCGCGCGGACGAGCCCGCGCGCCACCGCGGCGGCAAGCGTCCGTTCCAGTACGAGAAGCGCGTCGAGCTGCGACGCCTGGGCCGCCCTCCCCGCACGGCCTGGGCCAAGGATTGGTCTCGCCGCTGCCTTTCTGCTGCTGGGGAGCCCGACGCTCGCTCAGGATGCCGCGCCCGGCCTCCGCCAGGATCTCCGCCCGCCGCAGGCCCAGAGGCACAGCGCCGATTTCGACGCCCGATCGCTGCGCGAGACCGTCCCGGCGCCGGGGGAACGCGATGCCGAGCCAGCGGGAACGGACCGGCGCCTCCCCTTCGCCTCCACACCGGAGTTGCGCCGGGCGACCGTGGAGCGCCACCTGGGCGAGCTACGCACGACCAACCCGATCGCGGCGGCCGAGGCCGGCCGTGAACTCGCGAAGTACGATTACGACGCGATCTTCCGTAGCTTCCTTGACGGGACCGGTCTCGACCCGGCCGATGCCGGCGACGTGCTCACCGCCTTCATCGTCCTGCAATGGATGGTCGCCAACGACGCGACGGCGGAACCGGGTCCGGAGGCGCTTCAGGCGGTCCGCCGCCGCTTCGTGATGCCGCTGGCGGAGAAGCCGCCGCTGTCGCAGGCGGCGAGCCGGGCCGCCTTCGCCGAGCAGGTGAAGCTGCGCGCCGTGCTTCACCACGCGGGCTGGAAGGCGGCGCGGCAGCTCGGCGTCGTGCCCCGCTTCCTCGCAACTCTCTCGAACGCCTTCATTCCCGCCGCCAAGCTGCGGGCGCTGGCGCTGACCGAGGCGGGGCTGGTGCCGAAGGCTCGGGCGGGCGCCGAGCCCTCGCCGGATTCCGCTCAACCGTCGCCGACGGCGTCGAGGGACGTCAATCCGCCCGTCGCCGATCCCCGGCCGGCACCGCCTTCCTTGCCCGGCCCCGTTCCGGACGCCTCGGCCCCGCCCCGTCACGCCGCCAACTGGGACGCGGTGGAGGGCGTCTATTTTCGCTCTGCCACCGGCTTCGGCGTCGGCGGCATGATGATCGTCGATTTCGAGCCGCTGATCGTCCTCAAGGACGGCACCACCTACGAGATCGGCGAGACGGCGCTCGAAGACGTCGACCTCGCCGCCGAGCGGATGGCACAGCCGCGCCGCTTCGGTCGCTGGACCCGTAAGGGTCAGGGCTTCGTGCTGACGGGCGCGGACGGCAAGCCGGCCGATTACGCCCTGGGCGACGGCAGCTTCTTCCGCGCCTTTCCGGCCGCTGCGGACGAGCGCGTGGCGCGCGCCTACCGGCGCCTGTCGGGCGGCGGCAACAGTGCCATGGGCGGTGACGTCGCGGTTGCGGTCGAGAGCCGCTACGACTTCAGGGCCGACGGCCGTTACGGGCGCGGCGGCTCGGTCGGCGCCATCAATTCCGGGGCGAGCACCGGCGTCGGCACGACGATCGGCCGTCGCCGCGGCCCCGAGGGTGGCCGGTACCGCCTCGACCGCCATACCCTGACGCTGACCGGTGCGGACGGACGCAGCCGCCGCCTGTTCTTCGCCTACGGCTCGCAGAAGGACCCGCCCGAGATCGACCGCGACATGATCTTCGTCGGCGACAGCGTCTACAGCTCGGACGATTGAGCCGCGGCATCCCCGGGCGAGGGAGTCGCTTGCGCCATCCGGCCCGATCGGAGAAGGACGGCCGCACGACGTTCCCCGCCACCGCGACCGAGGCCCGATCCCGTGAAGAGCGTGAATCTGCTGATCGCCGAGGAGCTCGGCGTGCGCGAGGGGCAGGTGGCCGCGGCCGTGGACCTGCTCGACGGCGGCTACACGGTCCCGTTCATTGCGCGCTACCGCAAGGAGGCGACCGGCTCGCTCGACGACGCGCAGCTCCGCAGCCTGGAGGAGCGGCTCGGCTACCTGCGCGAGCTGCGCGACCGGCGCGCCAGCGTCATCGAGAGCATCCGCGCCCAGGGCAAGCTGACTCCGGAGCTCTCCGCCGCCATCGCCGCCGCCGACACCAAGGCACGATTGGAGGACATCTACCTGCCCTTCCGGCCGAAGCGCCGCAGCAAGGCGCAGACCGCCCGCGAGGCCGGCCTCGCACCGCTTGCCGAGACGCTGCTGACGCGACCGGAGACGGCACCGGAGCGGGCCGCGCAGGCTTTCGTGGACGCGGCCAAGGGGATCGAGACCATCGAGGCGGCCCTGGAGGGCGCCCGGGCGATCCTGATCGAGCGGTTCGCCGAGGATGCCGACCTGATCGGCCGCCTGCGCGAGGATGTCTGGCGCGGCGGCGAGGCCGTGTCGAAGGTGCGCAAGGGCAAGGAGGCCGCGGGCCAGAAATTTTCCGACTATTTCGACTGGCGCGAGCGTCTGGAGCGCATGCCGTCGCACCGGGTGCTCGCGCTGTTCCGCGGCGAGAAGGAGGAGGTGCTCGATCTCGCCCTCACCGCCGAGGGCGAGGATACCGTGCCCGGCGTGCCGGGACCGTTCGAACTGGCGATCTGCCGCCGGTTCGGCGTCGCCGCCCGGGGCCGCCCGGCGGATGCCTGGCTCCTCGAGACCGTCCGCACCGCCTGGCGCACCAAGATCCGCACCGGCATCAAGGCGGATCTGCGCGCACGCCTGTTCGAGCGGGCGGAGGAGGCGGCGGTGAAGGTGTTCGCCGGCAACCTCAAGGACCTGCTTCTCGCCGCCCCCGCGGGTGGGCGCGCGACGCTGGGGCTCGATCCCGGCTACCGCAACGGCGTGAAGGCGGCGGTGGTGGATCGCACCGGCAAGGTGGTGGCCGTCGAGACCACTTACCCGCACGAGCCGCAGCGTCGCTGGAAGGAGGCCGTGGCCTCGCTCTCACGCCTGTGCCGCCAGCACGGCGTGGCGTTGATCGCCATCGGCAACGGCACCGCCTCGCGCGAGACCGACCGGCTCGCCACCGAGATCCTCGCCGCCAACCCCGATCTCAAGATGGCCAAGGTCACGGTGTCGGAGGCCGGGGCCTCGGTCTACTCGGCCTCGGCCATCGCCAGCCGCGAGTTGCCCGATCTCGACGTGTCGCATCGCGGCGCCGTCTCCATCGCCCGGCGCCTGCAGGACCCGCTGGCGGAACTGGTGAAGATCGACCCGAAATCCATCGGCGTCGGCCAGTACCAGCACGACGTGACCGAGCAGAAGCTGTCGCGCTCGCTCGAGGCGGTGGTGGAGGACGCGGTGAATGCGGTGGGGGTGGATGTGAACACCGCCTCCGGACCGTTGCTCGCCCAGGTTTCGGGCCTCGGCGCGTCGGTGGCGGACAAGATCGTCGCCCACCGCGATGCCAACGGCCCGTTCCGCACCCGCGCCGGTCTGAAAAAGGTGCCGGGCCTCGGAGCGAAGACCTTCGAACTGGCGGCGGGGTTCCTGCGCATCCCCGACGGCGAGGACCCGCTCGACCGCTCCGGCGTCCACCCGGAAGCCTACCCGGTGGTGCGGCGCATCCTGGAGGCGACGAAGAGCGACATCCGGGTGCTGATCGGCAACGCGGCGGCGCTGCGCCAGCTCTCCCCCGCGGCCTTCGCCGACGAGCGCTTCGGCGTGCCGACCGTGCGCGACATCATCGCCGAGCTGGAGAAGCCGGGCCGCGACCCGCGCCCGGCCTTCCGGACGGCAAGCTTCCAGGAGGGTGTCGAGACGATCGGCGACCTGAAGCCCGGCATGCAGTTGGAGGGCGTGGTCACCAACGTCGCGGCCTTCGGCGCCTTCGTCGATGTCGGCGTGCATCAGGACGGGCTCGTCCACATCTCGGCCATGGCCCGCAAGCGGATCGCCTCGCCGTCCGAGGTGGTGAAGACCGGCGACGTGGTGCGGGTCCTGGTGCTCGCCGTGGACGTGCCGCGCAAGCGCATCTCGCTCTCGATGCGGCTGGACGACCCCGTCGACGGCGCGCCGGCGCCGCGCGGCGGCGTCCCCCGCTCCGAGGCACCGTCCCGCCGCCCCGCCCCCGCGGCCCCGCCGCAGGACGGCGCCCTCGCCGAGGCGTTGCGGCGCGCCGGCGTCGCGTCACCGAAGCGTTCGTGACCGACGAACGGAGATCCGGTGGTCTAGTCACCTGCACCCGGTGACAGTCGCGGGCGGCCGGCAATGCGCGGGATCGCCCATGGGGGGATGCGGACGGCATCCCCAGATTCGCCGCTTTTTCCGGCTTTGTGCCCGGCGCAAAGTGCCGAGCCTCGCCGGTTGTCGGCGGGGCGATGGGCGTCAGGCGGGGGGCCCGGGGCCGCGGGGCCGACCCGCATCGTTCGCCGACGGAGCCAATCGACCCGTGATCCGCTTCGAGAACGTCACCAAGGTCTATTCCACCTACGGGCGGCGTCGCACCATCCTCGACCGGGTGAACTTCACCCTGAAGCCCGGCATCAGCTACGGCATCATGGGAATCAACGGGGCCGGCAAGTCGACCACGATGAAGCTCATCTCCGGTGTCGAGGAGCCGACCCGCGGCCGCATCTCCCGGGGCCTCCGCGTGTCCTGGCCGCTCGGCTTCGCGGGCGGCTTCAATCCGAGGATGACGGGACGGGACAACGTCATCTTCGTTGCCAGGATCTACGGCGAGGATCCGCGCCGCGTGCTTGAATTCGTCGAGGATTTCTCCGAACTCGGCAGCTACCTGAACATGCCGGTGAACACCTATTCCTCCGGCATGGGCTCGCGGCTCGCCTTCGGGATGAGCATGGCGATTCCCTTCGACACCTACCTCATCGACGAGACGCTCTCGGTGGGCGATGCGCGTTTCCAGAAGCGCTGCGCCGACGTGTTCAACAAGCGGCGGGAGACCGCCGACGTGATCCTGATCTCCCACAGCATGGAGCAGATCCGCGAGTACTGCAGTCAGGCGCTCATCCTGATCAACGGGCAGGCGGTGGTGTACGACGACGTCGATGAGGCGATCACGGCCTATCGCCGCCTGAACAGCTGACGACCACCGCACCGGCCGCGTGTCCGGCGTCGAGCCGACCTCCATCGGCAGATCGGACACGCTTTCGCCGCGAGGGCGGGTCACAGACGGAATCATGCGGTCCGCCGCGGCGCTGAGCGCCGCGCGGCAAACCGCTGGGGGCGTGCGGGCACCGAGACCATGAGCACCGAGATCAGCAGTCCGAGCGGCGCACCGCTGACCACCGCCGACCGCTCGACCGCCGTCGCGGAATCGCTCAAGCGGTTCGCGCGCATCGCGCGGCAATCCGATCACAAGAAGGGCATCCGCGCCTACCAGACGCATATCCGGCGCGATCCGTGGATCCCCGCCCTCTTCCTGGTCCTCTTCCTGCTGCCGACGCTCGTCACCGCCGGCTACTTCTACCTCATCGCCTCGGACCGCTACATCACCGAGGCGCGCTTCGCCCTGCGGCCGGCGCTCGGCAACGTCGACAAGGTGCAGAGCGACGAGACGGGCAGCAACAGCTCGATGTCCAAGCAGATGATCGCTCAGGACACGCTGATCACGATTAGCTACATCGCCAGCCGGCAGATGGTCGAGGCGATGGAGCGGCAGATGCCGCTGCGGGACATGTACTCGCGCGACGGCATCGACTTCTTCTCGCGCTTCGATGCCAACGAGCCGATCGAGCTGTTCCTGCGCTACTGGCGCAAGCGCGTCACGACCCATGTCGACTCGAACGGCGGCATCGTCACCCTGAATGTCGCCGCCTTCGATCCGGAGGAATCCTACCGGCTCGCCCAAGCGCTGATGGACGAGAGCGAGCGGATGGTGAACGAGCTCAGCGTCAGGTCGCGCAACGCTGCCCTCGCCGAGAGCACGCGCGAGCTCAAGAATGCCGAGGAACGCCTGCTCACCGTGCAGCGCGCCATGCGCGACCTGCGCAACCGCGCCGGCGTGCTGGATGCGCAATCGGCCAACAAGAACAACCTCATGGTTATCGCGGAGCTGCGCAAGAAGCGCATCGAGCTCTCCGTCCAGCTCAATCAGAGCCTGCGCGACCTCTCGCCCGAGCGGCGGCCGATCCAAGACCTGAAGGCTCAGATCCAGGATCTCGACGACAACATCGAGAAAATCGAACGGCAGATGACCAGCACCGATCCGGATCAGCGGCGCCTGCTGTCGGAGGCGATGACCGAGTTCGAGGGGCTGGAGAACGAGCGCAAGAACGCTCAGCTCTATTACAACAAGGTGCTGGCCGCGAGCGAGCAGGCGCGCATCATCGCCAACCGCCAGATCGAATTCTTCACGCCCGTGGTCAGCCCGGTGGTTCCCATCTCGGCGATCGAGCCGCGCCGTCACCTCATCACGAGCATCGTCGCGCTGGTGGCGATGGCGGTGTTCGGCCTCAGCGTCGTGATCCGGAAGTATCTCTACAGCTGAACCTGCCGATTCACGGGATCTCGTTGGGCGGACGACGGGTCGGGTGCGGGGCTGTGGGATCGGCCGGGGTGCTCGGATCAGGCGCCAGGGCGGGCTCCGGAACCGGCGCGGGCGTTGCAGTCGCGGGCGGTGCCCCGGTGGTGCCGCCGGTCCACCCTTGCGCCCGCCAACCCTCGGCGCGCTCATCGAGATCGATGGCTCCGCCGCGCTGCATGAGCGCGATGACCCGGTCGGCGACCTCACCGTCGGCCCGCACGGTCACCAGGGTCCCGCCGCGGCGGATCCCCTCGGCATAGGTTTCGGCATCGGCTCCGCTCAGGCCGGCGCCGGTCAGGGCACCGATCAGCCCGCCCGCGGCCGCCCCCACCCCGGCGCCCGACAGGGCCGCGACGAGCCATCCCGCGGCGATGACCGGACCGGCGCCGGGAATCGCGAGAAGGCCGAGGCTTGCGAGCAATCCGGCGCCACCGCCGAGCACGGTGCCGACGGTGGCACCGGCTCCCGCCCCCTCCGCCGCCGAACTCTCGTGCCCGCCCAAAGCTTCGGGCGTCGCCACGCCTGACGCGTCGGCTGAAGGCACGGACACCGAGCCGGCCGGCCGATCCGCGGCGTTGAGGGACACGATGCCGATATCCGCCCGCGTCACGCCCGCGGCCTCGATGCGGTCGATGACGCGGGCGGCGTCCTCCTGGCTGTCGAACAGGGCGGTGACGGCGCGTGCTGCCATGGTCGTTCCTCTCGTCTGTCTCGGGCATCGACCGGCTTCACCCGGCGTGCCTTAAGCTGTGTGTCTCACTCGGCGGAGACTTCGCCCCGGTAGTCCATGCCGACGCGCAGCGTGCGGCCGGCATGCTCGGCCCGCCCGCGCCAGATACCCTGCCCGTCGAGATGCAGGTCGGCGACCTCCGGAAAACCCATTTCGGCCAGCCGGGCCCGCACCTGCGCGGCCGTGAAGCTGTTGGCGCCGGGCTCGAGCCGCGTCCCCACCGCCCCGTGGGCCTTCTCCGCCGGGGCGACGGCCGGTGCCCCGGGCTCCGGCGCGGCCCGGACCGATGCCGGCATCAGGAGGGCAATGCAGAGAAGGGGAAGGAGACGCATGAGCGAGGCTCGTCCGCAGGATGCCAAGCCGAGGGCCGGACCGATTGCCTGACCAAGCCCTGTCGCCAGCCGAGGTTCCGCATGCCTCGGCGTTAACGTCTCGCTAACCCTGAACCCGGCAAATCCTGCCGGGTGCGGGCCTGCGGATGGCCGGCGCGATTCGTCTTCGGAGATTCGGCGCGATGAGCGAAGCGGCCAAGGCCGTACCGGCGGGGGCAGGCGGGCTCGGCGGCCTCGCGTCCCTGCGCCTGCCGGACCGGTCGAGCCTGCAGGCGCTGTCGAAGCGCTCCGACCTGTTCTTCGCCACGGCGGTGATGGGCATCCTCGTGGTGCTGATCTTCCCGCTGCCGGCGGTCCTGCTCGACCTCCTGCTCGCCGTCTCGATCATCCTCTCCGTGCTGATCATGATGACCGGGCTGTTCATCGACAATCCGCTCGAATTCACCGTCTTCCCGACGCTGCTCCTGATCGCGACCATGCTGAGGCTGGCGCTCAACCTCGCCTCGACCCGGCTGATCCTCGGCCACGGTCACGAGGGCACCGCGGCGGCCGGTCACGTCATCGAGGCCTTCGGGCACTTCGTGATGGGCGGCAACTTCGTGATCGGGATCATCGTCTTCGCGATCCTAATCATCGTGAACTTCGTCGTCATCACCAAGGGCTCGGGCCGCATCGCCGAGGTGGCGGCCCGCTTCACCCTCGACGCCATGCCCGGCAAGCAGATGGCGATCGACGCCGACCTCTCCGCCGGCCTGATCGACGAGAAGGCGGCCAAGGCACGGCGCTCCGCGCTCGAAGAGGAATCCTCGTTCTTCGGCGCCATGGACGGCGCCTCGAAATTCGTGCGCGGCGACGCGGTGGCGGCGCTGCTCATCACCGGCATCAACGTGGTGGGCGGCATCATCATCGGCGTCGCCCAGCAGGGGCTCGGCTTCGCCGAGGCCGCCAAGACCTACACCCTGCTCACCATCGGCGACGGGCTGGCGAGCCAGGTGCCGGCGCTGATCGTCTCGACGGCCGCCGGCATCCTCGTCTCGAAGGCCGGCGTGAAGGGTTCGGCCGACAAGGCGCTCGGCAAGCAGATGGCGAACTATCCGAAGGCCCTCGGCATGTCGGCGGGCGTGATGTTCCTGATCGCGCTCCTGCCCGGCATGCCGATGCTGCCCTTCCTCGCGCTCGGCGGCGCCGCCGGCTTTGCGGCTTGGCGCATCGCCAAGACGCAGCGCGAGGCCCCGCCCGCTGCCGTGGAGGGCATGCCGGGCTCCGCCGCCCCCGGCGCGGCGCCGGCGGAGGAGACCGTCACCGACCTGCTCAAGCTCGACGACCTCAAGCTGGAGATGGGCTACGCGCTCCTCGCCCTCGTCAACGGCGAGGGCCAGGATCGGCTCACCGACCAGATCAAGGCTCTGCGCCGCCAGCTCGCGTCGGAACTCGGCATCGTGATGCCCTCGGTGCGTATCCTCGACAACGTCAGTCTCGAGGCCAACACCTACGTGGTGCGCGTCAAGGAGATCGAGGCCGGCACCGGCCAGGTCTTCCCCGGCCAGTTCATGGCGATGGACCCAATGGGCGGGCAGGTGCAGCTCCCCGGCCAGCACCTGCTCGAGCCGACCTTCGGCCTGCCCGCGACCTGGATCGATGCCGGCCTGCGTGATCAGGCCCAACTCAAGGGCTACACCGTGGTCGATGCGGCCACCGTGATCTCGACGCACCTGACCGAGCTGATCAAGGCCCATGTCTCGGAGCTCCTGAACCATGTCGAGGTGCAGAAGCTCCTGCGCGAGCTGCCCAAGGAGCACACCGAGCTCCTCAAGGAGGTAGTGCCCTCGCAGATCGCCACCACCGGCATCCAGCGGGTGCTGCAATTGCTGCTGGCCGAGCGCGTCTCGGTGCGCGACCTCGGCTCCATCGTCGAGGGCATCGCCGAGGTCGCGGGCCACGTGAAGAACCCGCGCGACATCGTCGAACATGTCCGCGCCCGCCTCGGCCGGCAGATCTGCGCGCAGTACCAGGGGCCGGACGGGACGCTGCCGATCATCACCCTGTCGCCGGCCTGGGAACAGACCTTCCTCGAATCGATCGTCGGCGAGAGGGAAGAGCGCTACCTCGCGATGCAGCCGTCGAAGCTGACCGAGTTCGTCAACACGGTGCGCGACCGCTTCGAGCAGGCGGCGCGCATGGGCGAGATGCCGGTGCTCGTCACCTCCGTCCAGGCTCGCCCCTTCGTCCGCTCGATCATCGAGCGCTTCCGCCGCGAGACCCCGGTGATGAGTCAGGCGGAGATCCATTCCCGCGCACGCCTGCGGACGGTCGGCTCGGTGTGAAGCTCTCAGCTCGGCGGGGACGAGAAAGAACCGAGCCCGCCCTCAAGCGAGGGCGGGCTCGGTTTCAGGTCTTTAAGGTGAAGGTGCTCTCGGAGGATTGGGCCGACCGGGCTGCCCAGGAACCTTGCGAAGGCTCGCTCAGGGCTCGCGGCCGATCAGGCGTGTCCCTCGATGGCGCGCAGGACGGCGACCATCTGGTCGGCCTGCGAACGCGTGAGTCCGCTGCTGATGATCGTGCCGTTGCGGCAGATCGAGCAGGTGCCGTCCTCGGCAACCCGAATCTTGATCGAAGCCATGATATCCATCCGGGAGCCTCAATGCCCCCCAATCCGTCGAAGCTTAACCGTTCCTGAAAGGGCGGCAAGCCCGCGTGTCTCATTCGTCCACTGCGGCGGCGTGACGTAAGGATCGGCACGCCGTTCGTCACTGCGACGAATTGTGCACGGAACCTTCCATCGACGGGAACGCATGCGGCGGCCGCCTCCGGGAGGCGACCGCCGCAAATTGGCTCGGGACTGCGGATCAGACCGCCTTCTTCTCCAACCGCTGCTCGATCACGTGACTGTCGAGACCCGGTGCGACCAGCGGCGGCTCCGGCGCTGCCTTGGTGTTCTTGCCCAGGGCATTCGAGAGTCGGGAGCGCTCGAAGAGAAGCACCACCACGATCGCCACCGCGAAGGGGATGAGAAGGTAGAACAGGCGGAAGATCAGTACGGCGGCGAGGACCGGGGCCTTCTCGGCATCGGTCTGAAGCTGCATGGCGGTGAAGAACACGAGTTCGAACACGCCGAGCCCACCCGGCGCGTGCGAGGCCAGCGCGACGGAGAACGAGGCCAGGAAGATGCCGAGAACGGCGATGAAGCCGGGATTCAACGCGTCCGGCAGGGCGAAGTAGATGATGCCAGCGGCCCCCAGCAGTTCGAGCGGCGCCGCGATGAGCTGGCGCACCATGATGCCGGGCCGGGGATACTCGATCTTGAAGTTGCGGATCGTCAGCGGGCGGAAGCGCAGCACCGAGCCGATGACGTAGAGCGCGACGAAGGCGAGCAGACCGAAACCGACCAGCCGCGAGGTGGCCGGGTTGGTGAGCGCGGCGGGGAGCAGGTTGTCGAGCCGCGCCAGCAGGCCCGGATCGTAGACCAGTACGAAGCCGCCCAGCAGGATCGTGCCGAGACCGAAGGTGAAGGAGCAGAGCGCCACCAGCACCGCGACCTGCGCCGCCGACAGCCCCTTCGAGGTGTAGGCGCGGTAGCGGACCAGGGCGCCGGAGAACACCGAGGCGCCGATATTGTGGGAAAGCGCGTAGGTCGTGAAGGAACAGACCGAGACGAACAGCCAGGAGATGTGGCGCACGCCCAGATGCAGCAGCGCGATCCGGTCGTACCAGGCGAGCGCGGCATAGGCGACGAGCGTGGAGAGGGCCGCGAGCAGGAAGTGGTGGATCGGGATGGCGGCGAAGGCCGCCTCGATGCTGGCCCAGGATAGGGTCTTCAACTCGCCCCAGAGCAGGTAGCAGGACCCCACCACCGCGGCGAGGCCCACCAGCCCCCAGAAGATTTCACTGACTTTTTTCATGGATGCCGGCCGCCTCCTCGGGAGCGGTCTCTCCTGCGCCACGGCCGCGCGCATCGCAAGCGGAACCGGGGCGACCGTCTCGATGCAACCGGGTCTTGCCGCCCGATCATGACGGTTTCATGCCGAAGAGTCGCGTTCAGAGAGGATTATGCGCAGCTGAACAGAGTACCGGATTCGATACACAACTTCAAATAGAAGAAGCCGAATCGGCATCGTGCCGGGCCGATCCCGTGAATGGGCGATCAGGAGCTAAGGCGCGACCTGTTGGATGTAGACGGGGTTGGACCCCTTCGCATCGGGTGCAACTGTCCGTTCCCGGTTGCCGGACCGACTTCTGTTCGAGCCCGGGATCGGACCGGCGGCTTCGATCAGTCCCTCATCGGTGATCAGACCCTGGCGAAGCGCGCCGGCACGCGGTCCCGGCGCGAGGCGCTGGCCCTCGTAGAGATTGATGCAATCGCGCAAGGCGATCGGGTCCCGGATGAAGGTGCAATCATTCACGTTGGGGACGGGGGCCGCCCCGTTCGGGGTGATGAGGTTCTGAGCAGCCACGACCCGCGAACCGGGCGCTGCGCCGAAGACGTCGACCCGATAGCCCATGCCGTCCGGCGTGATCACGTTCCGGGCCACGGCCGTCGCCGTCACCTCGCGCGCAGCAGAGACGGTCGCTCGAGAACCGCTGCCATCCAGGGCCATGACATTCTGCGAAAACGCGAGCGTGGGAGTGGCGCCGGTCAGGAGAGCCGCGAGCAGGATCCCGGTTCCAGACTGCCGCATGTCGCACCTATGAAGAAGCGGAGCGCGCGAGGGCGGCGCGATGCCGACGACATAGGTTAAAACCGAAGGGTCGCTTCACGGTTCCATGGGGCAGCCGCACGGCAGTCGACGGGCCGAAGCCACAGACCGCAGGCAGCACGCGGCTGCGCAACGCCCCATCCGGCCGTCCTGCAGGCTCACCGCCGGCGCGCGCGGCGTCGCCGGCCTCGCCGCCGACGCCCGACCCGATCCAGCCGGTCAGGCCCGGGCGCGCAACCCGATCGCGTCCATCTCGGCCTGCTCGCGGGCGGCCTCGGCCGCGCGCTCGGCGGAGCGCTCGCGGTCCTCCAGGATCTCGACCTTCTTCAGTTCCTCGAACGCCTCGCCGAGCTCGGCCTTGGCCTCGGCGAGCTGGCCCTCCAGGGCGGCGGCCGACTGGCGCATGTTGTCCCGGCGGCCGGTCGCGGCGCGGGCATAGGTCGGATAGGCGAAATGGGCCGGATCGGAGATCCCGGCGCGGGCTTCCTCCTGCGCGACCTCACGGTCGAGTTCGGCCGCCATGCGGTTGAAGTCGGCCATCATCATCTCGATCTGGGCAACCCGGCGGCGCTTCTCGTCCACCTGGAACCGACGCAGCCGGATCAGAGTGTCACGCGATTTCATGTCGGGCCATCCACTCCACGCTACGCTGGAAAGCGGCCCGATCGGCGCCGCGATCCTTCCGGACCGTGACCCGACGCGCTTTCGAAGCCGCCTCACCCGCCGCCGACGATGGCGGCCAACCGGGCGTAACCCTCGCCGATGGAGGTTGCTTCTTCCTTACCCTGCCCCAGAAAAGCCGTCAGATCGGGCATCAAAGCCACCGCCTCGTCCACTTCCGGCGACGAGCCGGCGCGGTAGGCCCCGAGCCGGATCAATTCCTCCATGTCGGAATAGGTCGCCAGCACCTTGCGCGCTCGGCGAACCGTCGGGAGATGGGCCGGGTCGCAGGACCGCGGCATGGTGCGCGAGACCGAGCGCAGCACGTTGATCGCCGGATAGCGCCCCTGCTCGGCGATGCGCCGCTCCATGACGATATGGCCGTCGAGGATGCCGCGCACGGCATCCGCCACCGGCTCGTTGTGGTCGTCGCCCTCGACCAGCACGGTGAACAGCCCGGAGATCGCTCCCTCCCCGACCCCCGGCCCCGCCCGTTCGAGCAGGCGCGGCAGCTCGGAGAAGACGGTGGGCGTGTAGCCCTTGGCGGTCGGGGGCTCGCCGCCGGCGAGCCCGATGTCGCGCTGGGCCATGGCGAAGCGCGTGATCGAGTCGATCATGCACAGCACCTGGGCGCCCTGATCGCGAAAATACTCGGCGATCGCCAGCGTCACGTAGGCGGCGTTGCGGCGCATCAGCACCGGCTCGTCGGAGGTCGCCACCACCACGACGGAGCGGGCAAGACCCTCGGCGCCGAGATCGTCCTGCAGGAATTCCTGCACCTCGCGCCCGCGCTCGCCGACGAGGCCGATCACGGCGACATCGGCCGCGGTGTAGCGGGCCAGCATCGAGAGCAGCACCGACTTGCCGACGCCGGAGCCGGCGAAGATGCCCATGCGCTGCCCGCGGCACATGGTGAGAAAGGTGTTGATACAGCGCACCCCGAGGTCGAGCGGCGGCCCGACCCGCCTTCGTCCGTGGGCCGGCGGCGGGTCGGCCCGCAGGGGATAGATCGCCGGGCCCTGGGCGAGCGGGCCGAGCCCGTCGATGGGTCGCCCGAGGGCGTCGACCGTGCGTCCGAGCCAGGCGTTGGAGGGACGGATGGCCCCCGCCGCTTCGTCGCGCACGAGGGCCGGACAGCCGCGGCGCACACCTTCCAGCGAGCCGAAGGGCATGGCGAGGGCGCGGTCGCCGGCAAAGCCGATGACTTCGCATGGGACGGTCGCGGTCGACGTCGCCGCTCCGCCGCCCTCCACCACCACATCGATGCGGCCGCCGAGCCGCATGGCGGAGACCGGACCGGCCACCTCGACCAGGAGGCCCCGGATCGCCGTGACTCGGCCGAAGGTTTCCAGGGTTTCGACGGTCGAGAGCGCGGCGAGCGCCGCCGACAATCCCCCGGAGCCGCGCTCCTGCGTCATGCGCCCTCGACCCCGTTAACCGCCATTCGTCACCGAACCGGCCGATGTCTTAACACCGCGCGGTCCTCCGCCAAGGTGCTCGGACCCCGCTCCGCCGGGGGCGTCCTCGGCTGGAGCGTATTGAAAATGCGACGAATGGTATCCGTCTCCTTTCGGCAACAGAACGGCCAACCTCAGCGAAATGAAGGGGTTAGCCGGCGGCACGGATTCTCGGCCTTGGAAAAGCCCCTGCGGATGGAGAACAGATCGCCAACCATGGCGAGAATCGGTCCCGGACTCGAAAGGGACAGCGCTTGCAAGCGGGATTCGGCTTTTGTTAACGGTTAAGGAATAGCGTTTCGAAAGTGGGAATGAGGGAGCGTCCGCCGAGGCCGTCGGCGGACGACCGGCGGCGGCTTGTCTCAAGCGCCCCGAAACGGCCTGTCCGGTGGGGATCACGATGCGCGTACTTCTGATCGAGGACGACAGCGCGACGGCGCAGAGCATCGAGTTGATGCTCAAGTCCGAGAACTTCAACACCTACACGACCGACCTCGGCGAGGAGGGCGTCGATCTCGGCAAGCTCTACGATTACGACATCATCCTTCTGGATCTGAACCTTCCCGACATGTCGGGCTACGAGGTGCTGCGCTCGCTCCGCGTCGCCAAGGTGAAGACCCCGATCCTGATCCTGTCGGGCATGGCGGGCATCGAGGATAAGGTGAAGGGCCTCGGCTTCGGCGCCGACGACTACCTCACCAAGCCGTTTCACAAGGACGAGCTGGTGGCGCGCATCCACGCCATCGTGCGCCGCTCGAAGGGCCATGCCCAGTCGGTCATCACCACCGGCGACCTGATCGTGAACCTCGACCAGAAGACCGTCGAGGTCTCCGGCTCGCGGGTGCACCTCACCGGCAAGGAGTACCAGATGCTGGAACTCCTCTCCCTGCGGAAGGGTACGACGCTCACCAAGGAGATGTTCCTCAACCATCTCTACGGCGGCATGGACGAGCCGGAACTGAAGATCATCGACGTGTTCATCTGCAAGCTGCGCAAGAAGCTCGCCAACGCCTCCGAGGGCAAGAACTACATCGAGACCGTGTGGGGCCGCGGCTACGTGCTGCGCGAGCCGCTCGAGGGCGAGGACCGCATGGCGGTCTGACGGCCAGCCTCATCTCACCCCGCCAACGAACCCCGCTCCGGCGGGGTTCTTCGTTTTCATCGCCCCTTCGAAGGCCGGCTGACCCGCCGGAACGGCGGATCGGGCGCGGCTCGAACGCTGGGCGGGCCAGCCGAGGCGGTGTCCGCGTCGATCGAGCGGCTCCCGCGTCGGGCCTCTCCTCAGCCCTCTTCGCGGAAATACGGCTCGACCGGGCCCTTGAGCTTGACCGTCATCGGGTTGCCGGCCCGATCGAGTGCCTTGCCGGCGGACAGCCGGACCCAGCCCTCGCTGACGCAGTACTCCTCGACATTGGTCTTCTCGACGCCCTTGAAGCGAATGCCGACGCCGCGGGCGAGGATCGCCTCGTCGTAGAAGGGGCTGTTCGGATTCACCGAGAGGCGGTCGGGGGGCGTTTCGGACATGGGTCGTGACTTCCTGACGATCTTGCTGGCCGGTTACGGCAATCGGGGCGGTCCCGCAACGGCGCGCTCGGCCCTCACCGCGGCGATGAGTTCCTCCACCCGGCCGCTCTGGAGCAGCGGGATCCAGCGCATCACGGTCTCGTGCGGATAATCCCACCACGCCGCCTCGACGAGCGCCGCGGTGGTGGCCTCGTCGAAGCGGCGCCGCACGATCCGCGCCGGATTGCCGGCGACGACCGCGTAGGGCGGCACGTCCCGCGTGACGACGGCATGGGCGGCCACCACCGCGCCGTGGCCCACGGTGATCCCCGACAGGATCAGACAGCCCGAGCCGAGCCAGACATCGTTGCCGATGGTCACGTCGCCGCGCGAGGCATGGTAATCCTGCGGTGCATTCGCCCCCGGCCACAATCCAGACATGGCAGCGAAAGGATAGGTCGAGATCCAGTCCAGCCGGTGGTCTCCGCCGAGCAGGATCTCGACCTTGTCGGCGATGGAACAATACCGGCCGATCGTCAGCCGACGCCCCGATTCCGGGAAGCGTACCTTCGGCCGCCCGTAAGAGTATGGCCCGATTGAAAAATTCCAGCGGCGCGCCAGCTTTTCGAGATGAAGTCGGGTTTCGTTGTGCGGGTTGCGCCCCCGCTTCAGCCGTTGCAACAGATGCCTCAACAGCGCCCCCCGAGAAACGAGGGTGCGGGCGCGCATAAACGAGCGGAAGAGGACGGCATCGCCATGGCCGACAACATGTCCGAGGATCTGAAGTCCGGGGCGCTCGTCTACCACCGACTGCCGAAACCGGGAAAGCTCGAGATCCAGGCCACCAAGCCGCTCGGCAACCAACGCGACCTCGCGCTCGCCTATTCCCCCGGCGTGGCCGCCGCCTGCATGGCGATCCACGACGACCCGCAGGAGGCCGCGACCCTCACGATCCGCCAGAACCTCGTCGCGGTGCTCTCGAACGGCACGGCCGTGCTCGGCCTCGGCGATATCGGCCCGCTGGCCTCGAAGCCGGTGATGGAGGGCAAGGCGGTCCTGTTCAAGAAATTTGCCGGGATCGACGTGTTCGACGTCGAGGTGAACGAGAAGGACGTCGACAAGCTCGTCGACGTGGTCTGCTCGCTGGAGCCGACCTTCGGCGGCATCAACCTCGAGGACATCAAGGCGCCGGAGTGCTTCGAGGTCGAGGAGCGCTGTCGGGAGCGGATGAACATCCCGGTCTTCCACGACGACCAGCACGGCACCGCGATCATCGTCGCAGCCGCCGTCCTCAACGCTCTCGAACTGGCCGGCAAGCAGCTCCCCGACGCCAAGATCGTCACCTCGGGCGCGGGGGCGGCGGCGCTCGCCTGCCTCAACCTGCTGGTCTCCCTCGGCGCCAAGCGCGAGAACATCACGGTCACCGACATCAAGGGCGTGGTCTACAAGGGCCGGTCCGAGCTGATGGACCGCTGGAAGGACGTCTACGCGCAAGAGACTCAGGCGCGCACCCTGGCCGAGGTGATCCCCGGCGCCGACGTGTTCATCGGCCTCTCGGCGGGCGGAGTGCTCAAGCCCGAATATCTCGAGAAGATGGCCGAGAAGCCGCTGATCATGGCGCTCGCCAATCCGTATCCCGAGATCATGCCGGACCTTGCCCAGGAGCGGCGGCCCGACGCGATGATCTGCACCGGGCGCTCGGACTTCCCCAATCAGGTCAACAACGTTCTCTGCTTCCCCTACATCTTCCGCGGGGCGCTGGACGTCGGCGCGCACGCGATCAACGAGGAGATGAAGAAGGCCGCGGTGAAGGCGATCGCCGCGCTCGCCCGCGAGGCGCCCTCCGACGTCGTGGCCCGCGCCTATGGCGGCGAGGCCCGGCCGTTCGGGCCCCATTCGCTGATCCCGAGCCCGTTCGATCCCCGGCTGATCCTGCGCATCGCGCCCGCGGTGGCCAAGGCGGCGATGGATTCGGGCGTGGCCGGGCGGCCGGTCGAGAACATCCAGGCCTACGCGGAATCGCTCGACCGCTTCGTGCATCGCTCCGGCTTCATCATGAAGCCGATCTTCTCCAAGGCGAAGGACAATCCCAAGCGCGTCATCTACGCCGAGGGCGAGGACGAGCGGGTGCTGCGCGCGGCCCAGGTCGTCGTCGAGGACAAGGTGGCACGCCCCATCCTGGTCGGTCGTCCGCGGGTGATCGAGACCCGCATCAAGCGCTTCGGCCTCGACCTTCGCCACGGCGAGCATTTCGACCTGATCGACCCGGAAGACGATCCGCGCTACCGCGCCTACGTCTCGACCTACCTTGAGGTCGCCGGGCGGCGCGGCATCACGCCGGACCTCGCGCGGACGCTGGTGCGCACCAACAGCACGGTGATCGGCGCGCTGGCCGTGCGCCGGGGCGAGGCGGATGCCCTGATCTGCGGCCTGGAGGGCCGGTTCGAGACCCGCCTGCGCGTCATCCGCGACATCATCGGCCTCGCGCCGGATCTCCTCGACTTCGCCGCGATGAGCCTCATCGTGACGAAGAAGGGCGCCTACTTCCTGGCCGACACCCATGTCCGCCAGAATCCGAGCGCGGAGGAGATCGCCGACGTCGCCATCGCCTGCGCCAACCATGTCGGCCGCTTCGGTCTTACGCCGAAGGTCGCCCTCCTGAGCCACTCCGATTTCGGTCAGTCGGACTCGGACTCGGCCAAGAAGATGCGTCGCGCCCTCGAACTGATCCAGGCCCGCGCGCCGGACGTCCAGGCCGACGGCGAGATGCAGGCGGATTCGGCCCTGTCCGAACTCGTGCGCGACCGGGTTCTTCCGGGTTCGAACTGGAAGGGTGCGGCCAACATCCTCGTCTTCCCGAACCTGGACGCCGCCAACATCGCCTTCCAGTTCGCCAAGGTGCTCGCCGACGCCCTGCCGGTCGGCCCCCTGCTGATCGGACCGGCCAAGCCGGCGCACATCCTCACGCCCTCCGTGACGGCGCGCGGCATCGTCAACGTCACCGCCGCGGCGGTGGTCGAGGCCCAGGCCGGAGCCGTACAGGACGCCGCCCCCGAAGCCGAGCCGGGCGCCGGGCCGCTCTCGGAGTGAGCCCCGCCGATCGAGGCCCGTCGCCCGAGCCGGGCGACGGGGCTCGAGCTTGGCTGTGATTTTGCATTCAGATCCATGCGTTGAACGCGCCTGGAGTCTGCAATGTGCCTTGGTGACGACCCGACCTGTGCCGCCTTCGCCGAGCATCGGCTGCGCTATCGGCGCGACATGGAGCCGGAACGGCGTGCCTTCCTGAAGAGCGGTTTCGTCGCGACCGGAGGGGCCGCCGCCCTCGCTGCGGGCGGGCTCACGCTGGTGAGCCCGGCGCTGGCGCAGAGCAGCGCGGGCCGGCTGAAGCAGACCGCGCACTACCACCTCCCGGCCAATGCCGAGACCGTGCACTGGGGCTACTTCTCGAAGAAGCTCAAACCCCAGGTCGAGATCGACTCGGGTGATTTCGTCACCATCGAGACGCTGACCCACCACGCCAACGACGATGCCGAGCGCATGGTGACGGGTGATCCCGGCGCCGAGAGCGTGTTCCTCTGGACCAAGGAGCGTAAGGGCGTCGCCCGCCGCGGCGCGGGGCCGGAGGATTCCAAGCTCGGCCCCGGCGGCGGGCTCGGCGTCCATATCTGCACCGGCCCGGTGGCGATCCGCGGGGCGGAGCCCGGCGACGTTCTGGAGGTGCGCATCCTCGACGTCGCGCCGCGCCCCTCCGCCAACCCGAAATTCAGGGGCCGGACCTTCGGCAGCAACGCCGCGGCGTGGTGGGGCTACCACTACAACGACATGCTGGGAGGCAACAAACGCGAGGTCGTCACGATCTACGAGGTCGATGCCAGCGGCGAACGCGACTGGGCCAAGGCCGTCTACAGCTTTCCCTGGCCGGGCGTCACCGATCCCGACGGGCGTGACCACCCGACGATCGATTATCCCGGCCTACCGGTCGATCACACCAAGACCCGGCGCAGCTTCGACGTGCTCAAGGGCATCCGCGTGCCGATCCGCCCGCATTTCGGCACGATGGGCCTGGCGCCGTCCGAGGCCGACATGGTGAACTCGATTCCGCCGAGCTACACCGGCGGCAACATCGACAATTGGCGCATCGGCAAGGGCGCGACGCTCTACTACCCCGTCGCCGTGCCCGGCGCGCTGTTCTCGGTGGGCGACCCCCATGCGAGCCAGGGTGATTCGGAGCTGTGCGGCACGGCGATCGAGTGCTCGCTCACCGGCACCTTTCAGTTCATCCTGCACAAGAAGGCCGATCTCGCCGGCACCTCGCTGGAGGCCCTCGACTTCCCGATGATCGAGACGAGCGAGGATTGGGTGCTCTCGGGCTTCAGCTACCCGAACTATCTGAAGGATCTCGGGCCGGACGCGCAGAACGCGATCTTCCAGAAATCCTCCATCGACCTCGCCATGCGCGATGCCTTCCGCAAGATGCGTCAGTTCCTGATGCAGGCGAAGGGTCTGACCGAGGACGAGGCGATCTCGCTGATGTCGGTCGCCGTCGATTTCGGCATCACCCAGGTCGTCGACGGCAATTGGGGCGTCCACGCCATCGTCAAGAAGGCGATCTTTTCCGAGCGGACGGTCTGAGACGGAGAAGGCCACAGGACGGAGGCCGACCCTCGCGCTGCCGGCTTGGCTCGTCGACGTTCGCGATGACGGATGGGTCCTCCTCTCCGTCATCGCGAGGCTCGGCGTCCGCGATCCGGATCGCGACGGTGGCAGAAGTGCTCCGCGCCACCCTCAGAGCTTGCGGATCTTCTCCTCGATCCGCTTGGCCTCCGCCTCGTCCACCTGCACCGGCCGCCCGCTATCGTCGGGGATGCCCTCGCCGGTCTGGCCGATGGTGGTGTCGCGGGGCCTGGAATTGGTCCCGGTCGAATCGGGGCGCTCCGCGCGCGGCTGGCGGTCGTCGTCGCTCATGGTGATGAACCTGCTCGCGTCCTTCACGGAGGAACGCGCGTCGCCGCCCCGGTTTCCCGGATGCCGGGCGGGGATCAGGCCGCCGGCCACCCCTCCCCCTTCGCGAAACGCTGTGTGGAGAAATGGCCGCCGGAAAACACCGCCGCCACGCCGGGGCGCTTGAGCCGCAGGTCCCAGGCCCGCATCTCGGCGTAGCGCAGACGCAGCACCCGGCCGTCGCGCTCGCGCGAGACGAAGCAGCGCTCGAAGGCGAGGAGCTGGGTCGGCATCGGCGGGTGCGGACCGGCGCCGGTGTCGATCTCAAGGGCCAGGGCCTCATGCCCGCCTGTCTCGAAGGCGCGGAACGCGTCGAGCAGGGCGTCGTACTCGACGCCGTCGACGCAGAGCTGAAGGCAGAAGCGTGGCGCGAAATCCGCGGCGCCGTCGAGCGGACTCTCGCGCAGCAGCGTCAGGGCGAAGCGCCCGCCCTCCGCCTCGGGCAAGGTGAGAACATGGTCCTCGGCCACGCCGTCGAGTGCCCGCAGGCGATCGGGCTCGATCGGCGAGGGTGCCGCCTCGCGCCCTTCCGCCCGGCCATCGGTGCGGAAATGCAGCAGCGGGTTGATTCCGGCCGCGACCACGTCGGGGTAGCGGGCGAGATAGAGGCTCGTGCTGAAGCCGGGGCTCGGATCGAGGCCCTGCTTTGCGCCGATCTGCCCGTAATGGCGGACAGGATCGAGCCGGGTCCGGCCGCTCTGGCGGCGGTAGAAGGCGGTGTCGAAGTCCGCGCTCGGGTTGCGGTCCCGGCGGGCGCCGAACCACGCATAGTGCAGGAACGGGTCGAGGCCGCTGCGCGCGACACGCGGATTGCGTTCACGGTAATAGGCGGTGTCGAACAGCTTCGGCACGCGGCCGATCACGGCGCGGCGCAGGAGGCCGGTGGCGAGGCCGACGAGGCGGGCGACGGGAGAGGTGCTCATGCCACCACCTGCGCCTCGCAGAGCGCCCGGATCGCCGTCGCGAAGGCACCGGCGTCGCAATCCGCGGCGATTCTCCGTCCTCCCTCCGTCCGGACGCGATCCCAAAGGGCGGCGTCCTCGTGGAGCGCCACCAGCGCCTCGGCGAAGGGCTTCGGATCGCGCCAATCGCGGATGAGAAGGCCGGCGCCATCCTCCCAGCCGACCTGATCGGCGAGGATCGGCGTGACGACGCAGGGGAGCCCCCGCGCCACCGCCTCGTGGACCTTGTGCGGGATGCCGGCTGCGAAGCGCGTGGGCGCCAGGAAGACGCGGGCGGCATCGAGATAAGGCTCGGTCTGGGGCACCCGGCCGGTGACCCGCACGCCCGGCTCCCGGGCGTAGCGCTCCCGGATCTCCGGCGCGATTCCGCCGACGATCGTCAGTGCCGCCTCCGGCAGCGCACCGCGCACGAGGGGCCAGACGCTCCCGAAAAACCAATCGAGGGAATCGACGTTGGGCTGGCCCTCGCGGGCGAGCGCGCCGACGAAGACGAAACCGCTCCGCGACGCGAAACCCGGCGTCGGCGCCTCCGGCAGCGTCAGGGCGTGGCCGAGCACGGTGGCGTTGCAGGCGCTGTAGCGGGCGAGCACCCGCGCCTCTGCGGGCGAGACGCAGACCACGGCGTCGGCGAGGCCGAACAGGCGCGTCTCACGTTCGGCCTGCCACGCCAGATCGGCGGCGACCGCGCTGCCCGAGGTCGCGGCCCCGGTCACGAAGTCGCGCAGCGCGAACAGGGCTTCCGAGTCGAAGATCACTTTCGATCGCACGAAGCCCCGCGGGTCGAGTCCGGCGGCGTGCAGCGCCTGCGTGACGAACAGGATGTTGTGCGGCCGGCTGACCCACAGCACGTCGTAATGGTCGCGCCGCTCGGTGATCAGGCGGGCAAAGCCGTCGTCGCCGCTGGCATAGGCGATCTCGATGCGCTCATCGAGATCGCGGTAGCGCTGCGCCTCCTCCGCATCCGCCTCGTAGTTCGGAAAGAAGGTCACCGCGTAGCCGAGACCCGCCATGGCGTTGAGGATGGCGTTGGCCCGCGGCAGGCCGGCGCCGAGATCGAGATGCGGCACCCGGTCATCCACGTAGAGCACGCGCAGGCGCCAGGGATCGTGGTCGAGGAGGCCCGTTCCCCTCGGTTGCGGCCCCTGCGCGAACAGGTTCGCGCGGTGGCGGTCGAGGAAGCGGGCGCGGTTGCGATCGAGCAGGGCCTCCACATCCTCGCGGCGGGCGCTGGTGGCGTTCTCGTAGTGGATCGCCGTGGCCCGCGGCTGCACGATCACCCGCCGCCCGGCCTGATGGCAGCGCAGGCAGAGGTCGGTGTCCTCGAAATAGGCCGGGGCGAAGAGCGGGTCGAAGCCGCCCAGGCCTTCGAACAGGTCCCGCTCGATCATCAGCACGGCGCCCGAGACGTAGCCGACATCGCGGGTCGCGGCGTGCTCGGGGGCGAAGGGGTCGGCGTTGCCGCGGCCGTGCGGATGGGTGAGCCCGGCATCGTCGCGGAAGCCCGCGCCGGATTCCTGCAGAACGCCGCCAGGGAAGACGAGTCGGGCGCCGACGATGCCGGTGCCCTCGTACTCGCGGAAGGTCGCGACCATCGCCGCCAGCGCGCCGGGCAGGAGATCGACATCCGGGTTGAGGAACAGGATGTAGCGCCCCCGCGCCCGCGCCGCGCCGGCGTTGCAGGCGGGGCCGAAGCCGGTGTTGGTGGCGTTCTCGATCAGCGTGACCCCGTCGAGATGCCGGTAGAGGGCGCGGGTCTCCGGCGCCGAGGCGTTGTCGACCAGCACGACTTCGAAGCTGACGCCGGCCAGAACCTGCCCCGCGCAGAGGCGGGTGAGGGTGAGTGCCAGGAGGTGGCGGGCGTCGCGGGCGACGATGACGATGGAGACGTCCGGCTCAGGCTGCGGCGCGAAGGCGAGGCGGACGCCGTTGCGGACGATCGCGTCGAAGATCAGCGCGGCCTCGGCGAGCGCCGCGCGGCGCCCGATACCGGGATCGACGGTGTCGAGCAGGGGAACGGCGGGAATCTCGCTCATGGTCCGGTCATGGGTTGGGCCGCGTCCTCCGCCAGGAAGATCCGGCCGATCCCGTCATCGGTGAGGAACAGGAGGCGGCGGCCGTCCGACGGCATGGAAGCCGCGCGGAAGGACAGGCTCACGGGGAGCGGCGCGGGCAGACGGCCGGTGAGATCGGCATAGATATCAGTCCCGCGCCGGTGGAGCGGCGTGACCCGTTCGAGGCGCAGTTCGGAAGCCCCCTCCTCCGCGATCAGGAAGGCCACCGCCGGATGGGTGCCGTTGACGAGAACGCCGGGCAGCAGGGTCGCGATCTCGATGCGATCCCCCGCGCGGCCGACGATCCGGCCTCGCGTCTCCCAATCGGCCTGGATGCCCGCGAAGCTGCGGGCGAGCGCGACGCGGGTCTCGGGCGTCAGCTTACGGTCACGCACCCATTCGGGCGAGAGGGCGACGTCGAGGGCGCCGAGATCCGGCGGCGCGCCGTCGACGGAGGCGTCCGCATGGGCGAACCAGCGCTGCCGCCGGGGTGTGTAGACGTCCGCCGTGCCCTGTCCCGGCCTTCGTTCGGTAGCGACCAGCACCCCGAGATCAGGGTCGGCGGCGGGCAGGGAGCGGGCGGAGGTCTCGCAGGTCAGAACGAGGCCGCCGCCTCGGAACGTACCTGCTCGCTCCGCTTCAGGAGTTCCCTGCCCCACATCCTGCCTGGCGGGCGAGGCGAGGGCACGGTCACCGCAACGCGCCCTCAGCAGCCCGGTCAGCTCCGCTTCCGCCGCCAGGGCCGCCGCGGCGTAGCGGGTGAACAGCGCCTCGCTCGCCCGCGTCAGTTGCGCCAGCGCGTCGGCATCGTCGGCCACCGCCAGCACCACCTCCTTCACCGCCTCCGCGTCGCGGCAGCGATGGGCCGGCGCCTCGGGCTCGAAGCCTTCGAGTCCGATCTCGGTGCCGATCACCGGGCGACCGAAGGAGAGCGCCTCGCCGACTTTCATCTTGAGCCCGGAACCCATGAGCATCGGCGCCACGACGAGATCGGCCTGCGCGTAGAACTCGTCGAGCCGGTCGAGATAGCCGAGCAGCCGCACGCCCGGTCCCTCGACGCCGGGCAGGCTGCGGCAGATCTCGCCGGCGATGACGAGCTCGGGGCGATCCGGTGTCCAGCCGTCGCGCCAGACGCGGATGAACCGGCCGATGGAGAACAGGTTCGGGTCGTTGCCGTGGCCGAGGAAGCCGATCCGCTTGACCTGATCGGGCACGGAGAAGGATTTCCGCGCGGGAAAATGCGGCGGCAGAAGCAGGACGCGGCTGTCGGTCTGGCCGGCGAAAATGCCCGCTTCCGCCGCCTGGATCGCCAGCACGACGTCGGCTCGCGACAGCCCCTGCGCCTCACCGGCCGCGTCGGTGTAGAAGAAGTTCGGCTCGGCGCGGAACGGCCGGTACTGGTTCTGGCGGCCGGCGAAGCGGTCGTGGGTGTCGATGAGCGTCAACACGCCCGGCGGCACCCGCTCCAGGGCGCGCGAGAGGAAGACGTAGTTGACCAGCGCCGCGCCGGTGTTGGGATAGGCCGAGAAGTACCACGCGACGAACGCGCCGACCTCGTCGGGGCACCACTCGTCGATCCCGAACGAAGTCGCGCGCGTCTTGAGCGGAATCACGGTCCGCGCCTCGATCAGGAAGACGTTCCGGAACGTCGCTTCCATCGCCCGAAAGTCGGTCGGCGGGTGCTGGCCGAAACGGCGGTAGATCTGATCCTCGTGGGCGTAATAGGCGAGGTCGATGGCGAAGCCGCCGCGGGTCAGCGCCTCGCAGGTGGCCGCGAGCCGGCGCCGGTTGCCGGCACTCACGGGCGCCGCCGGCATCGGCGCGAGCACGAGGATCGCTGGCTTGTCCGGCCTGTCGGGCGGCATCAGGCGGCCCATCGCGTCACGAGGCCCATATGCGTCACGAAGGTCATCTCGTCAGCGCCGTGAAGCCGTGGGCACTGAGCGCGTAGGAGCGCTCGGGCAGACCCTCGGGAGGCGCCCCCCAGACGGGTTCGAGCGTCAGGTTCTGGCGCGGATGCTTGCTCGGATGATTGCCGAAGCGCAGGCGTGAGCGCGCGACCCTGGCACAGCCCCAGCCGGCGCGGGTGCGAAACAGCAGGCCGTGCGGAACCGCCGTACCGCCGAGCGACCAGCCGCCGTCCTCGTCCGCGAGATCCGGCGCATCCTCGGCGGCCGGCAGCGCGGCGATCGCCGCCTCGACGAGACCGAACAGGCGTCCGAGCGGCGCGAGGCCGGCGGTGCCCGCGGAAAGCAGCGCCCGCGCGAGGAGGATCCGCTCGGCTGCGCTGAGGGCGTCGGCCCAGGCGGGGGCGGGCTGCACCGCGAGATCGCGGAAATGGGTGGCGACGGTCACGCTGTCGCGCAGGGCGGCGCCGTCGCCTTCGAGCACCAGCAGGCAGACGGGCCCCTCCGTCGCACCGGCGCCGAGCCCGTCCAGGGCCCAGGTCACCAGACGCAAACCTTCGGGCGCCGACACGTGCAGCGGGATCGGCAGCGAGGGCGGCAAGGGGAAGCGCAGCACGCAGGCGTCGGGCGCGGCCTCGATCAGCTGGCCGGGCAGCGACGCAGGGGCACCGCTCGACAGTCCGGAGAGGGCAGCCGCATTCATGCTGCCGGAGATCCCAGCCGGAGAAGCCGACGCTCGCCCATCCGATCCGGCATCACGCCTCGGCCAGCGCCGAGAGGATCCGCGCCCAGGAGCGTGTGCCCTTGTGGAAGCTCGTCAGCTCGTACTTCTCGTTGGGCGAGTGGATGCGGTCATCGTCGAGGCCGAAGCCGATCAGCAGGGTGTCGAGCCCGAGGATGCGCTTGAAATCGCCGACGATCGGGATCGAGCCACCGGCGCCCACCGCCACCGCCTCGCGGCCCCATTCGGCCGAGAGGGCTGCTTGCGCGGCCGCGAGCTGCGGCATGTCGTAGGGCAGAGCCACCGCCCGCGAGCCCTTGTAGCAGATCACCTCCACCGAGCAGTCGGCGGGCACGCGCTCGCGCACGAAGGCCTCGAAGGTCTTCGAGAGCTGCTCCGGGTCCTGGTCGTCGACGAGGCGGAACGAGACCTTCGCGGAGGCCTGGGACGCGATGACGGTCTTGGTCCCCTCGCCCGTATAGCCGCCGATGATGCCGTTCACGTCGCAGGCCGGCCGCGACTGGATCAGCTCGATCGGCAGCCGCCCGCGCTCGCCCGCCGGCTGCTTCAGGCCGATCGGTCCCAGGAATTTCTCGGGCGTCAGCCCGAGCGAGCGCCACTGCTCCAGCAGCTCCGGCGGCGGCTCGCGCACGCCGTCGTAGAAGCCCGGCAGGGTCACGCGGCCATCCGCGTCGTGCAGGTCGGCGATGATCCGCGACAGCACGTGGATCGGATTCGCCGCGGCGCCGCCGAAGAAGCCGGAATGGAGGTCGCGGTCGGCGCAGGTGACCTTGACCTCATAATAGGCGAGGCCGCGCAGCGAGGTCGTGATCTGCGGAGTCTCGCGGTCCCACATGCCGGTGTCGCAGACGAGCGCCACATCCGCCTTCAGCCGCTCGCGATTGGCCTCGACCCATTCGGGCAGTCCTTGGGAGCCGTTCTCCTCCGCTCCCTCGATGAGGATGGTGACCCCGACCGGCAGATCGCCGTTCATGGCGAGATGCGCGCGGCAGGCCTCGACGAAGGTCATCACCTGACCCTTGTCGTCGGATGCGCCGCGGGCGACGATCCGCTTCGTGCCGTCCGCCTCCTCGATGCGGGGGTCGAACGGCGCGGTCCGCCAGAGATTCAGCGGATCGACCGGCTGCACGTCGTAATGGCCGTAGAACAGCACGTGCGGCGCGCCCGGCTTCGGGCGGTGGGCCAGAACGACGGGGTGGAGCGAGGTCTCCTCGACGCTGGTCTCGAAGCCGAGCGCAGTCAGGTTCCCTTCCAGCCACTGCGCCGCCTCGCGGCAATGGCCGGCATAGGCCGAGTCGGTCGAGATCGAGGGGATGCGCAGCCACGCGAACAGCCGCTCCAGGCTGTTGTCCAGATCGCGGTCGATGTCGTTGAGGACGGGGTCGAGTGCATCGGCCATGGCGGCTCCTCGAAGTCGGCGTGCGGGGCAAGCGTTAGCCGAGCTTCTCGCCGCGCGTAACCCCGCCCTTCACCCGGCCCTTCGCCCCACCCCCGACGGGAAGCCGCCCCGTATCCCGCCGGCCCGTGATCGGGCCGGTCCGTCGGCTCCAACGGCCGAGCGGAACAGGGTCACCTTGGAATGGTTATCGACACGACCCGGCGCGGGCCCTCAAGACCGCGCCCTTTCAAGACGCGCTCCCTGTTCGGTCCTCGCGAAGCCTCCCGGCCCGCGCTTCGTCCGTGTGGGGCTCGCGCCTCATCACGGATGTAACCATGCTCATCGACAGCGGTTCGCCCGGCGGCGTCGGGACAATCGGCATCACGCTCACCATCAATGGCGAGCGGCGCGAGCTTCAGGTGGCGCCCTGGACCACGCTGCTCGACCTCCTGCGCGAGCGCCTCGACCTGACCGGCACCAAGAAGGGCTGCGACCATGGTCAGTGCGGCGCCTGCACCGTGCTGGTGAACGGCACGCGCATCAACTCTTGCCTCACGCTCGCCGTGATGAAGGACGGCGCGGAGATCACCACCGTCGAGGGTCTGGCCGGCCTCGCCCATCGCGAGGGCACGAACAGCCTCCACCCGATCCAGGAAGCCTTCGTCGAGCACGACGCCTTCCAGTGCGGCTACTGCACCCCGGGTCAGCTCTGCTCCTCCGTCGGAATGATGAACGAGGGCCACGCCAAGACGCGCGACGAGATCCGCGAGGCGATGAGCGGCAACATCTGCCGTTGCGGTGCCTACACCAACATCGTCGACGCGATCGAGGATGTGATGCAGCAGGGAGGCGCCCGATGAACCGCTTCGATTACGTCCGTCCCAGCACGGTGGCGGAGGCGGTGCAGGCGCTCGGCAGCGATCCGGCGGCCCGTTTCATCGCCGGCGGCACCAACCTCATCGACTTGATGAAGTACGATGTCGAGCGGCCGGGAAAGCTCATCGACATCACCCGGCTGCCGCTGGACAAGATCGAGGAGCGCGACGGGGGCCTGCGCATCGGCGCGCTCGTGACCAACGCGGCGCTCGCCTACGACGCCCGCATCCGCGAGCGCTACCCGCTGCTGGCGGACGCGATCCTGGCCGGCGCCTCGGCGCAGCTGCGCAACGCGGCCTCCACCGGCGGCAACCTACTGCAGCGCACCCGCTGCTACTACTTCTACGATACGGCCACGCCCTGCAACAAGCGCGAGCCCGGCACCGGCTGCTCGGCGATCGGCGGCGTCGACCGCATCCACGCGATCCTCGGCACCAGCGAGCACTGCATCGCCACCCACCCTTCCGACATGTGCGTGGCTTTGGCCGCACTGGAGGCGACGGTGCGGGTCAGCGGGCCGCAGGGCGACCGCGCGATCCCGTTCGCCGAGTTCCACCGCCTGCCGGGTGACGATCCGGCCAAGGACACCAACCTCGCGCCCGGCGAGATCATCGTCTCCGTCGATCTGCCGGCCAGGGGCTTTGCCGGGCACCATACCTATCTGAAGCTGCGCGACCGGCTCTCCTACGCCTTCGCGCTGGTCTCGGTCGCGGCCGCGCTCGAACTCGACGGGCGGACCATCCGCACCGCGCGCCTCGCGCTCGGGGGCGTCGCTCACAAGCCCTGGCGCAACACGGACGCCGAGGCCCTGCTGCAGGGCAGGCCGGCGACGCGCGAGAGCTTCAAGGCGGCCGCCGACCTCGTCCTGCGCGAGGCCAAGCCGCAATCGACCAACGGCTTCAAGATCGAGCTGGCGCGCCGCGCCATCGTCCGGGGCCTGGAGCAGGCCGCCGCCGGCACACCCCAGTCCCAGTCCGACAAGCGCATCCAGTAAGGAGCCGTCCATGACCGTTCAGATCAGCACGGCGGCTGGCCGCGACCGGTTCGTCGGCAGCGCCGTCAGCCGCGTCGACGGCCCGGCCAAGGTCACGGGTCTCGCCAAGTATGCCGGCGAGTTCGCCGCGCCCGACCTCGCCTACGGCGTGGTCGTGTCGAGCGCCATCGCCAAGGGCAGCATCCGGAGCATCGACGCCTCCGCGGCGGAGGCGGTGCCCGGCGTCATCAAGGTGATCACCCACGAGAACCGCCCGGCCACCTCCGACAACCCGGAGGATTACCAGGACGCGGTGGCGCCCCCCGGCGCGCCGTTCCAGGCGCTGGCGACCAACCGGATCGTCTTCTCCGGCCAGCCGGTGGCCCTCGTCGTGGCCGAGGATTTCGAGACGGCGCGCTACGCCGCCTCCCTGGTGCGGGTCGATTACGGGGTCGTGGCGCCCCGCACCGACCTCGCGGCGCAGGCGCCCGAGGCCTACGATCCGCCGATGAAGCGGGCCGGCATCAAGCCGCCGCCGGAGCCGTGGGGCGACGCCGAGACGGCGTTCGACGCCGCGGAGATCCGCGTGAACGGCCAGTACCGGATGGCCGACGAGCATCACAACCCGATGGAGCCGCACGCCTCCACCGTCGTGGTGGAGAAGGACGGCACCTACACCGTCTACGACAAGATCCAGGGCGTCTCGAACACCCACGACTACATCGCCAGCGCCTTCGGCCTGAAGCCGGAGCAGGTGCGGGTCCTGAACCCCTATCTCGGCGGCGGCTTCGGCTCGGGCCTTCGCCCGCAATACCAGCTCTTTCTGGCGATGCTGGCGGCCAAGGATCTCGGGCGCTCGGTGCGGGTGACGCTGACCCGCGACCAGATGTGGTCCTTCACCTACCGCTCTGAGGCGCTTCAGACCGTCTCGCTCGGCGCGGACCGCTCGGGCAAGCTCACCGCGCTCAGGCACGACGCGGTGCAGGGCACCTCGTCTTACGAGGACTATCAGGAGGTCGTCGTCAACTGGTCGGGCGTGCTCTACGACTGCGACAACGTCAAGCTCACCTACAGCCTGGCCAAGCTCGACACTCCCACGCCAGGCGACATGCGCGCGCCGGGCGCCGTGACCGGCGTCTACGCCATCGAGACGGCGATGGACGAGCTGGCCTACGCCACCGGCCAGGATCCGATCGCGCTGCGGCTGAAGAACTACACCGAGAGCGATCCGACCGAGGAGAAGCCGTTCGGCTCCAAGGCGCTCAAGGAGTGTTTCCGCCAGGGCGCCGAACGTTTCGGCTGGAGCCGCCGCACCCCTGAGCCGCGCTCCATGCGCGAGGGCCGCGAACTCGTCGGCTGGGGCATGGCGACCGGCATCTGGGAATCGATGATGATGCAGTCGAGCGCCCACGCGGTGCTCACCGCCGACGGCCGGCTCGAGGTCGGCAACCAGACGGGCGATCTCGGCACCGGCACCTACACGATCCTGACTCAGATCGCCGCCGACACGCTCGGCCTGCCGCTGGACCATGTCACGACCAAGCTCGGCGACACCACCCTCGCCAAAGCCCCCGTGGCGGGCGGCTCGTGGACGGCGGCCTCGTCGGGCACAGCCGTGATGAAGGCCTGCCGCG
Source organism: Methylorubrum rhodesianum (assembly GCF_014199985.1). GTDB lineage: Bacteria > Pseudomonadota > Alphaproteobacteria > Rhizobiales > Beijerinckiaceae > Methylobacterium > Methylobacterium rhodesianum. The sequence continues at coordinate 57,188 of NZ_JACHOS010000010.1, forward strand.
ACATCGCCGAGCAGGCGTTCAAGCTCGCCCGCGGCATGGAGAACTCGCCGCTGGCCAACGCCGATTTCGAGCGCGTGGTGTTCTCGAACGGCCGCATCGAGGTGACGGGCGATCCTTCGAAGAGCGTGGCGCTGGCCGACGTCCTGAAGGCGACCGGAACGCAGAAGCTCGAGGCGACCGGCGAGGCCGCTCCGGACAAGGACTTCGCCCAGCAATACGAGGCCTATACCCATTCGGCGATCTTCGCGGAGGTGAAGATCGACGAGGAGCTCGGGATCGTGCGCTGCACCCGCGTGATCTCGGCCATCGCGGCGGGCAAGATCCTCAACCTCAAGACGGCCCGCAGCCAGATCCTGGGCGGAATCGTCATGGGCATCGGTTCGGCGTTGCACGAGGAATCGATGCTCGATCACCGCATCGGCCGGTTCATGAACCACAATCTCGGCGAGTACCACGTGCCGGTGAACGCCGACATTCACGACCTCGACGTGATCTTCGTGGACGAGGAGGACAAGGCGAACCCGCTCGGCGTGAAGGGTCTCGGCGAGATCGGTATCGTCGGCGTGGCCGCTGCGATCTCGAACGCGGTCTTCCACGCCACCGGCAAGCGCATCCGCCACTTGCCGATCACGCCGGACAAGGTCATAGGAGAGGGCTGATCAGCACCGTCATGAACCGAAGGGACCCACCGGCTCCGTCGGTGGGTCCCTCTCGTCGGATTGGCTTCCGCGCAAGGCGGGCGCGTCGACAGATCGAAGAGCCGTCCGATCGCGGCGGCGGCGCAGCATTCCGGCGATCGTCATTCCGGGGCGCCGAAGGCGAACCCGGACTCCACGACCGGCCGCGACGCCCTGCTTCCAACGACGCATCACGGGTGGTTTCCGGGTTCCGCGACGCGGCCCCGGACTGACGGCTGTGATGAACGGGAAAGCGTCTGTAAGATCGTCAGCCTGCGTCCGGCGCCACACCTCGTCGACCGAGGTGATCACCCGGCGCCCCTTCCCGAGCCTTCAGACTTGAACACCCTCCTCGTCTTCCTCGGTGCCGGCCTCGGCGGTGTGCTGCGCCACGGGGTCAATCTCTGGGCCGTGCGGCTCGGATCGAGCTTCCCGTGGGGCACGCTCGGCATCAACATCGTCGGCTCGGTCCTGATGGGGATCGTCACCGGCTGGATGGCCGCGCGCGGCGGCCCCCTCCAGGCCCGGCTGTTCGTGGCGACCGGGATCCTGGGCGGCTTCACCACCTTCTCGACCTTCTCTCTCGAGGCCGTCACCCTGATGGAGCGCGGCGACGGGCTCGCGGCCCTCGCCTACGTCCTCGTCTCGGTGCTGGCGGGGATCGGCGGGCTGGCCCTGGCGCTGGTCGTCATGCGCCACGCCCTGTAGCGGAGGCTTCCCGTGGCCGATCTTCTCCTGTCGTGGCGGTTCTGGGCCCTGCTCTCGGCCGGGTTCGCCGCCGCCACCGCGATCCTCGCCAAGGTCGGAATCGACGGCGTGGCGCCGGACGTGGCGACCTTCATCCGGACCGTGGTGATCCTGTTGCTGACGGGCGCCATCGTCGTCACCGCGGGACAGGCGTCGGATCTTGGCCGTGTTTCGACGAAAAACCTCGTCTTCCTGACCCTGTCGGGGCTCGCCACCGGTGCGTCCTGGCTCTGCTACTTCCGGGCGTTGGCCCTGGGCGAGGCCGCCCGCGTCGCCCCGCTGGACAAGCTGAGCGTCGTCCTGGTCGCGGTATTCGGCGTCCTCTTCCTCGGCGAGCGCCTCGCGCCGCATCACTGGGCCGGCGTCGCGCTGATCGCCGCCGGCGCGGGATTGCTGGCATGGCGGACCTGATGCGCACGGTCCTGACGGGCCTCGCCCTCGCCGCCGCCCAGCCCGCCGCGACGGAGGCCGGCCCCTTCGTCGATGCGGGCGGCGTGGTGCCGGGCCTTGTCCTCGACCTGCGCTATGCCGGCTCCGACAATTTCATCGGCCGCCCCATCGCCGGCTACGAGGCGCCGCGCTGCCTGCTGACGCCGCAGGCGGCGCGGGCGCTGGCGACGGTCCAGGCGGCGCTGGCGCCCGAGGGTCTCGGCCTCAAGGTGTTCGACTGCTACCGCCCGCGCCGCGCGGTCGCGGATTTCGCGGCCTGGGCGCGCGACCCCGCCGACACGCGCATGAAGCCCGCCTACTACCCGCGGACCGACAAGGCCGATCTCTTCCGCCTCGGCTACATCGCCGAGCGCTCGTCGCATTCCCGCGGCTCGACGGTGGATCTGACGCTGGTGCGCCGCGCCGACGGGGCCGAGCTCGACATGGGCACCCCCTTCGACCTGTTCGACGAGGCGTCGGCGACCGATTTTCCTGGCCTCTCCCCGGAGCAGGCCCGCAACCGCCGCCGCCTGCGCGACGCGATGATTCGCGCCGGCTTCGTCCCCTATGCCCAGGAATGGTGGCACTTCACCCTCCGGGACGAGCCCTTCCCCACAACCTCCTTCGATCAACCCGTGCGATGAGCGTCTCGGCCAAGCCGAGACGGGACGGGAGTTTTCCAGCGCCGATTGAATTGTTCTAAATCGATGCTGTAACAGCTCAAAATAGAGGATATTTAAAGTATTTCCAATGTTTTAGAGAATGCTTGCATACCAACTATAGTTGGAGCCATGGTGGACCCATGGCGCACATTCTCCTGTTCCCGAACGTCTCTCACGACGGCCGGTGGCCCGCACGGGCCGATAGGCCGCCCCCGGTTCGCGACAGCGCGGGCGGCCTCGCCGCTCTGCTCGCGACTCTCGAAAACGTGCTGGAAGCCGTCCGTCTCGCGTGGTGGGACGGCTCCTCCCTCGCGCTGAGTCGGGGGGGCCTCGAAACCCTGGTCGGGCTCGAGCCCGGAGACGCGACGCCGCCGCGCCTCGTGCCGGTCGAAGCCCGGGCGCGGATGCGGACGGAGGTTCGGGCATGAGCGCCGGTCTCGGCACGCCTCCCTCCGACGCGGCGGAGCGACACGCGCAGGGGATGCTGGAGCGGGCGCTCACCGTCGCCTTCTGGCAGGCGCTTCAGCGGGAACCGATGCATGTCATGGCCGCGCTGGAGGCGGCGGCGCGCACCGTCGGCACGCTCTACCGGCAGGTGGCCGCCGCGCATGGGCCGGACGGACATTGCGCCTGCGGCTGGGAACCCGATCCGGAAACCGACCTCATCGTCCTGGAAGCGATGCTGGCCGCCGCCCTCGCACATCCGCCCCGGCGCGAGCTTGCCGACATGGTGCCGGTCGGTCGGGCCTGAAACCGTCGGACGGGCGCCTGTTTCCGGGCGCTCGTTTCTCAGCGGGTTCGGACAAGCCGGCCCGCCTTCCGGGACGGCACCCTATGATCGCGCCACCGCGTCGGAGGCCGCCGATCCCAGCAGGGCCTCGTCCTCGTCGTCGACCTCGCCGTCGATTTCGGAATCGGCTTCCTCGTGGCCGCTCACGCCCGCGGCTTCCGCGAGGTTGCGGGCGACGCGGCGCAGGAGCTTGCGCAGGCGGCGCCGCTCCTTGTTGTCGAAGTCTTCGAGCAGTTCGGCCTCGACCTCGTCCCAGATGCGCTCGATGGCGGCGGCCTTGGCCATCCCGGTCTCGGTCAGGCGCACGCGCACGATGCGCCCGTCACCGGCCTCGGCCCGGCGCTCGACGAAGCCGAGGGCGGCGAGCCGCGAGATCGTCTTCGAGGCGGTGGGTGGGCGCACCCGCAGGGTCGCGGCGAGATCGCCCATGGTCATGCTGCCGGCGGCGGCGAGCGCCTGCACCACCTGCTCCTGGCCGGCGAACAGGTCGAGTTCGGCGAGCCGGTCGCCAACCCGGGCGCGATGCAGCCGCGCCGCCTGGACCAGCGCCCAGCCGACGCTCTTGGCCGCCGGGGGACGCAGCCGCTTGACGGTCTTGCCCGCGCGGTCCTTCTGCGCGCCTCGGCCATCCGACGTTCCGGTGGCCTCGCCGTGTGCCGCCACGGCGACCGCTTCGTTTGCCGCCGACATGATCCGGTTTCCCTTCACGGACGCGCGGGCCCTCGAACGCTGCCCGAGAGGATGAACTGCAGGCGGCCCGCCGGGCAAGCATCTGCCGACAGCCCATGAAACTTCGATGACAGAAACGCCGCGCTTTGCCGCCGTCGGGGAGACAAGACACAGCTCTTTCGAGAAATCGCTTCACGGAGCGGCCGATTTCATGGATTCCGGCGCCGCATGAGCGTCCAACGCAACCGAGACACCGGGCCGTTCCGATGAGGCGTCGCGAGGCGCTCGGCCTCTATCCCCTGCGCGACCTGCGCCGGCCCGCGGACGATGGGGGCTGGATCGCGACCGGCCCCGATCCGACCTTCGCCCTCGGACCGGCAGCGGCGGTGGCGGCCCTGTCCGCGACGCGCATCCGCATCCGCTGCCGCCCCGAGGCGGTGCAGCCGGTGCTCGCCGTCGACGCCGCGGGCGAGGCGGAGCCGCGCCGCTACCGGCTCACACGGCGTGCGGACGGCACCGACGACCTGATTCGCCTGCCCCCCGGCACCCGCGCGCTGCGCCTGGAAGCGGCCGAGGCGGGGCCACGCTTCCGCATCGATGCCGTGCAGGTCGAGCCGGCGGGCCGGATCGAGGCGGCCCTCCTGTCAGCGCGCAAGATCCTCGAACGGCTGCCGCCGCAGGAGCGTCGGCCCCTGCGGCTCCTGCGGCGCGCCTTCGGGCTGGTGCGCAGCACGCCGCCGCGGGAGATCTGGCGCCGCCTCACCCGTGCTGCCGAGACCCGGCGCCCGCCCGCCACCTACGCCGCCTGGATCCAGGCGGTCGAAGCCAGGGCTCTGCCCTCTTCCGAGGCCATGCGGGCCAGCCTCGCGGCCCTGCCAGAGCGTCCGCTGATCTCGCTTCTCATGACGGCCGGCGACGATTCGCTTCATGTCGCGGAGACCGTCGCGAGCCTGCGGGCGCAGATCTATCCGGACTGGGAGCTGTGCCTCGCCGCCGAGGCCTCGGCCGCGCTCCGGGCCCTGGCGGCAGAAGACGACCGCATCCGCATCGTCCCGCGCGCCCACGGCACCGCCTCCTCCCTCGATGCGGCGCTGGCGCAGGCGCGCGGCCCCTGGCTCGCCACGGTGGAGCCCGGTGCCCGGCTCGCGCCGCACACCCTCCTTGTCCTCGTCCGACAGCTCGCCCGCGAGCCCGATCTCGATCTGCTCTACACGGACGAGGATAGGATCGGACCGGACGGCGAGCGCTGCGATCCCTGCTTCAAGCCGGACTGGTCGCCCGAGACGCTTGAGAGCAGCTTCTACATCGGCGGACTCGCCCTCTATCGTACCAGCCTAGTGCGGGCGGTCGGCGGTTTCCCGGGCGAGAGCGAGGGCGCACACGACTACGACCTCGCGCTGCGCCTGACCGAGCGGAGCGACCGCATCGGGCACCTCGCGCAGGTGCTCTACCATCGCCGCCCTGCCGGATCCGACCCAGAAGCCGCTGCCCGCGCGCTCGCCCGCCGCGCCCGGCGCACCGGCGGACTCGACGCCGTCCGCACCCTCGGCCCCGAACATTTCGCCCTGCGGCGCAGGCTCGAGACCCGCCCGCTCGTCTCCCTCGTGATCCCGACCGCCGGGCGCGACAGCACCATCGGCGGGCGCACCATCGATCTCCTGGCCGCCTGCCTCGCGAGCATCCGGGAGACCAGCACCTTCGCAACAATCGAGATCGTGGCGGTCGATAACGGCGACCTGCGACCGCAGACGCGCGCGGCGGTCGAGCGGTTCGGCGCGCGCACCGTCACCTGGGACAAGCCGGTCTTCAACGTCGCCGCCAAGATGAACCTCGGTGCCCGGACGTCGACCGGCGACGTGCTGGTCTTCCTCAACGACGACATCAGCGTCATCACGCCGGACTGGATCGAGGCGATGCTCGCGCTGCTGGCCATCCCCGGCGTCGGCGCGGTCGGCCCCAAGCTCCTGTTCGAGGACGGGGGCCTGCAGCATGCCGGGGTCGTCTTCGGCGAAGGACTGCCGGACCATGTCCGCCGCGGCTTTGCGGGTGACGACGCCGGCTATCACGGCTCCAGCCTCGCCAACCGCAACTATCTCGCTGTCACCGGCGCCTGCGTGATGGTGCGCCGCGCCGATTTCGAGGGAATCGACGGCTTCGACGAGGGTTACGCCATCAACTACAACGACATCGACCTCTGCCTGCGTCTCGGCGAGCGGGGCTTGCGCACGGTCTATTGCGCCGAGGCCCGGCTGCATCACTACGAGAGCCGCAACCGCATCCCCACCGTCGATCCCGCCGAGCAAGCCCGGTTTCGCAGACGCTGGGGCGCGAGGCTCGCCCGCGATCCGTACTACCCGGATCCGTTCGGCATCCGCCCGCCTGCCTTCGCGCTCGATGCCGAGCGGTTTCCGCTCGCCGCGCAGCGCATGGTAGAGGCGTGGCGATGATGGCGACGAAGCACAACCTCGGAGACCAACCGTGAAGGCCGTGATCCTCGCGGGCGGACTCGGCACGCGGCTCTCGGAGGAGACCGTGGTGCGCCCCAAGCCGATGCTGGAGATCGGCGGACGGCCGATCCTCTGGCACATCATGCAGATCTTCGCCGCCCACGGCGTCACCGAGTTCGTGATCTGCCTCGGCTACAAGGGCTACGTCATCAAGGAATTCTTCCTCAACTACCGTCTGCATCTGAGCGATGTCACGCTCGATCTCGGCCGCGGCCATGTCGAGTTCCACCGCTCGGCGGCCGAGGATTGGAAGGTCTCGCTGATCGAGACCGGCGACGCCACCATGACCGGCGGACGCCTCAAGCGGGTGCGCGACTATCTCGGCGAGGACGATTTCTTCATGACCTACGGCGACGGCGTCGCCGATATCGACCTCACGCGGCTCGCGGCCTTCCACCGGGCGCACGGGCGCCTCGCCACCCTGACGGCGGTGGTGCCGCCGGGCCGCTTCGGCGCCCTCGACCTCGCGGGCGACGCCGTCCGCAGCTTTCGCGAGAAGCCGGCGGGGGACGGAGCCACCATCAACGGCGGCTTCTTCGTGCTCTCGCCCCGTGTACTCGACCGGATCGCCGGCGACGCCACCGTGTGGGAGAGCGAGCCGCTGGAGAGCCTCGCCCGCGACGGGCAGCTCCACGCCTACCATCACACCGGCTTCTGGCAGGCGATGGACACCCTGCGCGATAAGAAGCACCTCGAAGAGCTCTGGGCCCGCGGCGACGCCCCCTGGAAGGTGTGGTGATGGCCGCGCTCAATCCCGATCCCGCCTTCTGGGCCGGCAAGCGCGTGCTCCTCACCGGCCATACCGGCTTCAAGGGCGCGTGGCTGAGCCTCTGGCTCGCCCGGCTCGGCGCCCGTGTCTCCGGCTTCGCCCTGGCGCCGGAGACGCGGCCGAACCTGTTCGAGGCGATCGATTTCCCGTCCGAGCGGTCCCGCATCGGCGACATCCGCGACCTGGCGGCGCTCGCCGACGCGATGGCGGCATCGCAGCCGGATATCGTGATCCACATGGCGGCGCAGGCCCTGGTACGGCCCTCCTACGCCGATCCGGTGGGCACCTTCGCGGTCAACGCCATGGGCACCGTCCACCTGCTGGAGGCCGTGCGGGGCGCGCCCAGCGTGCGCGCGGTCGTCGTGGTGACGAGCGACAAGGCCTACGAGAACCGCGAATGGCCCTACGCCTACCGCGAGACCGAGGCGATGGGCGGGCGCGACCCCTACAGCGCCTCCAAGGGCTGCGCCGAACTCGTGACGAGCGCCTATCGTGCCTCGTTCTTCGGCGCGGGCGGCCACCCGGCGCGGATCGCCAGCGCCCGGGCCGGCAACGTCATCGGCGGCGGCGACTGGTCGGCCGACCGGCTGATCCCCGACATCGTGCGCGCGTTCTGGGCCGGGCAATCGGTCGAGATCCGCGCGCCGCACGCGATCCGCCCGTGGCAGCACGTGCTGGAGCCGCTGGCCGGCTACCTGCGGCTGGCCGAATGTCTCGCGGGTGCTGACGGCAACGCCTTCGCGGAGGGCTGGAATCTCGGACCGGCGGACGAGGATTGCCGGCCCGTCGCGGACCTCGTCGAGCGTTTGGCCCGGGGCTGGGGCGACGGGGCCGGCTGGCACCTGTCGCAACGGACGCATCCGCACGAGGCGACCTATCTCAAGGTCGATGCCTCGAAGGCCCGCGCCCGCCTCGGCTGGGACCGGCGTCTGACCCTCGATACCGCGCTCGACTGGACCGCCACCTGGTACCGCGCGGCCGCCTCCGGCGCCGATCCCCGTGCTCTGGCCGCGGCCGAGATCGCGCGCTACGAGGCGCTGGGCCAGCCCGGAGACCGCGCTGGCGTCCGAGCCGGAGTTCAAGCCGGAGTCCAAGCGTGACCGCCCCGACCTGCCGCGCCTGCGGCGCCGCCCTGACCCGGACCTTCTGCGATCTCGGCCTGTCGCCGCTCGCCAACTCCTACGTCACACCGGAGCGGCGGCACCGGGGCGAGGTCTTCCACCCGCTCCACGCCTATGTCTGCGACGCCTGCTGGCTGGTCCAACTCGAAGCCTTCGAGAGCCCCGAGGCGATCTTTTCCGACTACGCCTACTTCTCCGGCTTCTCCGCCGGCTGGCTGCGGCACGCGGAAGGCTACGTCTCCGCGATGATCGAGCGCTTCGGGCTGGGACCGGAGAGCAAGGTTGTCGAGGTCGCGAGCAACGACGGCTACCTGCTGCAATACTTCGTCGCCCGCGGCGTGCCGGTGCTCGGCGTCGAGCCGGCGGCCAATGTCGCCCGCGTGGCGGTGGAGCGCGGCGTGCCGACGGAGGTCGCCTTCTTCGGCCGCGACACCGCCCGGCGGCTCGCCGCCGCGGGCCACAAGGCCGACCTGATGGCGGCCAACAACGTGCTCGCCCACGTGCCCGACATCCTCGATTTCACCGCGGGCTTCGCCGAGATCCTGAAGCCGGAGGGCGTGGCGACCTTCGAATTCCCGCACCTGCTGCGGATGATCGAGCATCGACAGTTCGACACGATCTACCACGAGCACTTCTCCTACCTCTCGCTCGGCGTGGTGATCGGTATCCTGCGCCAGCAGGGCCTGCGGGTGTTCGACGTCGAGGAATGGCCGACGCATGGCGGTTCGCTGCGGGTTTTCGCCTGCCACGAGGCCGCCTCCCACCAGCCGACCCCGGGGCTGGAGCGCGTGGTGCTGGCCGAGTGGGGCGCGAAGCTGTTCGATCCGTCCGGCTACGCCGGTTTCGGGCAGGCGGTGGCCGACATCAAATGCGCGGCGCTGCGCTTCCTGATCGAGGAGCGGGCGGCGGGCCGCACGGTCTGCGCCTACGGTGCGGCGGCCAAGGGCAACACCTTCCTCAACTATTGCGGCATCGGCCCGGAACTGGTCCGGGCGGTGGCCGACCGCTCGCCGCACAAGCAGGGCACGTGGCTGCCCGGCAGCCGCATCCCCGTGGTCTCGCCCGACGACCTTCTCGCCCTGCGCCCCGACACGGTGCTGATCCTGCCCTGGAACCTGAAGGACGAGATCGCCGGCGAGATGGCCGCCATCCGCGCCTGGGGCGGTCGCTTCGCCGTGGCGATCCCCGAACTGACGGTGTTCTGAAGCCCGATGATCTTCGAGGAACTCGAGCTGCCCGGCCTGTTCCGCGTGGCGCCCGAGCCGCACACGGACGAGCGTGGCTTCTTCGCCCGGACGCATTGCGAGAGCGAATTGTCCGAGCGCGGGCTGATCGGTCGCTTCACCCAGTCGAGCGTGTCGTTCAACCACCGCCGCGGCACGGTGCGCGGCCTGCACTTTTCGACGGCACCGCACGCCGAGACCAAGCTGGTGCGCTGCACGGCCGGCGCGATCCACGACGCGGTGGTGGATCTGCGGCCCGGCTCACCGACCTATCTGCGGACCGCGCTGGTGACGCTCTCGGCCGCGAACCGCCACGCCCTCTACATCCCGGCAGGCCTCGCGCACGGCTTCCAGACGCTCAGCGACGATGCCGAGATCCTCTACATGATCGACCGGCCCTTCGTGGCCGCCGCCGCCGACGGGGTGCGCTGGGACGACCCTGCCTTCGGGCTGACATGGCCCGAGCCGATCACCGTGATCGCGCCGCGCGACCTCGCCTTTCCCGACTGGGCGGGGCGGTGAGGCGGGTCCTCGTCACCGGCGGGGCCGGCTTCGTCGGCCGCCACGCGGTGGCGGCCCTCGCGGCCCGCGGCTTCGAGGTGCACGGGCTCGGGCGGACCGCCCCCGATGGCGCCCACGCCTTCCACGCCGCCGACCTGCTCGATCCGGCTCAGAGGCGCGCCGCCGTGCAGGCGGCTTCGGCGAGCCACCTCCTCCACCTCGCCTGGATCACCACGCCCGGCCGCTACTGGCAGGCGCCGGACAACCTCGACTGGACTGCGGCGAGCCTCGACCTCGTGCGGATGTTTCGCGAGGCGGGCGGCACCCGCGCGGTCGTGGCGGGAACCTGTGCGGAGTACGACTGGACCGGCATCGAACGGCTGCCGCGTGCAGAAGCGGACGCCCCCTCTCCCCGGGCGCGCGGAGCGGGGCACGACGCCGGGGTCGCCGAAGCCCCCTCCCCGCCTGCCGGGACGGAGACTGCAGCGGAAAGCCTTCGCAGCGGCCGCCTGACCGAAGCTGCCCCATGCCATCCCGCAACGCTCTACGGGGCCGCCAAGGACGGGCTTCGCCGTGTCCTGCAAGCCTACGCGGCCGGGGTCGGGCTCTCCCTCGCCTGGGGGCGGCTGTTCTACCTCTACGGCCCCGGCGAGACGCCCGGCCGGCTCGTCGGCGACGCGGCGCGGGCGCTGCTCGCGGGCCGGCAGCTTGCCACCAGCGAAGGCCGGCAGCGCCGCGACTTTCTCCACGTCATCGATGCGGGCGCCGCCTTCGCGGCCCTGATCGATTCGGCGGTGGAGGGGCCCGTCAATATCGGCTCGGGCGAGGCCGTACCGGTGCGCGACATCCTGGAGACGATCGGGACGCTCACGGGCCGGCCGGACCTGCTCGATTTCGGGGCACGCCCGCTCAGCCCCTCGGAGCCGGCTTGCATCGAGGCCGACATCCGGCGTCTTGCGGACGAAGTCGGGTTCCGTCCGCGCTACGGCCTCGCGCAGGGTCTGGCGCAGATAGTGGCGGACGGGCGCGCCGTGCTCAGCACTGCGGCATCAGCCCCTTGAGACGGGCCAGAATGTCCTCGCCGGCGCAGGGGCGGGCGATGAACTGAGCGCCCGCCGGCATACGCTCGGGGTCGGGCGAGGCGCGGCCGGACACGATCAGGATCGGCAGGTTCGGCCGGGCCTGGGCGACGGAATTCGCGAGTTCGAATCCGTCGACGCGGCCGGAAAGCTGCACGTCGGTCACGAGGCCGCAGATATCCGGCCGGGCCTGGAGGATGGAGAGGGCGCGCTCGGCGGAGGCGCATTGTACGGTGTCGTAACCGCCCTCTTCCAGCACGTCGCCGAGGTCCATGATGGTCAGGGCCTCGTCCTCGACGATGAGGATGACGGGACGGTCGGCTTCCGGGTTCGTCGTTTCGGTCTGGCTCGCCACCTTAAGCTCTCCCCGATTTGCTCCAGCGACCCAAGTTGTTCGCAGACTTGTTGTTCGCAGACCCGATGTTTGCAGACTTGGCCGTTTCCCGTGCCGGGAACCGCTGCGCTGCGATGATCCAACGAGTAACCCCGCTGCGGGTTGCAGGGTCCCGGAGGTGCTTCGGCTCTCCCTCGGGCAGGCCTGCAAGCTCCGCGCCGCCGGGTCGAACGGTCGGGGCGAACCGGCCTCAGGCGGCGGTTTCGGTCACCGCCGTCACCGCCGCGATCAGGCGGCCGAGATCGTTCTCGTCGATGGTGAGCGCGGGGGTGAGATAGACGATGTCCCCGAACGGCCGTACCCAGACGCCGCGCTCGACGAAGCGCCGCTTGAGGTCGGCGAGGTCCGGAGCCTGCGCGAACTGCACCGCACCGATCGCGCCGAGCACGCGCACGTCCCGCACCCCGGACAGCCGGCGCAAGGGGGCGAGACCCGCCTCCAGGCGCGCGGCGACGGCGCGGGCCTGATCCAGGCGCGGCTCGGTTTCGAACAGGTCGAGGCTGGCATTGGCCGCCGCGCAGGCGAGCGGGTTCGCCATGAAGGTCGGGCCGTGCATCAGCGCCGCCGACGGGTCGTCGGACCAGAAGGCGGAAAAGATCTCCGTGGTGGCGACGGTCGCGGCCAGCGCCATCGTGCCGCCGGTGAGCGCCTTCGACAGGCAGAGGATGTCGGGCACGACACCCGCCTGCTCGCAGGCGAACATCGTCCCGGTGCGGCCGAACCCGGTGAAGATCTCGTCGGCGATGAGGGGCAGGCCGTGGCGCTGGGCGAGCCGCGCGACCGTGGCCAGCACCTCCGGCGGATGGGTCAGCATCCCGCCGGCGCCCTGCACCAACGGCTCGACGATCACCGCCGCGAGTTCGTGGCGGTGGCGGGCCATCGCCGCGTCGAGGGCGGCTTCCCGCTCGCCGTCGCGCGGCAACTCGCAGAAAACCTGCGTCGGCAGGTAGGCGCCGAAGCGGCGGTGCATCCCCTCCTCAGGGTCGCAGGCCGACATCGCGCCCATGGTGTCGCCGTGATAGCCGCCGCGGAAGGCGAGCACCCGGGTACGGCCGGTCTCGCCGCGGTTGAGCCAGAGCTGCACCGCCATCTTCAGGGCGACCTCGACGGCGACCGAGCCGGAATCGGTGAAGAAGACGTGGTTGAGATCACCCGGCAGCAGGGCGGCGAGACGTTGTCCCAGCCGCTCGGCCGGGGCGTGGGTGAGCCCGCCGAACATCACGTGCGGCATGCGGATGAGCTGGTCGGCCATCGCGGCCGCGATGTGCGGATGGTTGTAGCCGTGGACGGCGGTCCACCACGAGGCGATGCCGTCGATCAGCTCGCGTCCACCCTTCAGGGTGATGCGCGTGCCCTGCGTCGCGATCGCCTCCAGCGGCGGCGCGGCCGTCTTCATCTGGGTGTAGGGACGCCAGAGCTTTTGGGAGGAGAGCGCGGTCATGGGCGTCGGGATGGGGGGTGGCGGCCATTGAGTCAAACCCGTCAGCCCATCCTCTTTCCTCTCCGCGGGAGAGCGGAGCGTCGTTCCGAGCCGACCTCTGCCAGTCCCTCTCCCGCGCACTTCGCGGACACCCTCCTCCGCAAACGGAGGAGGGTCCGGCGGCCGGCCGCTACTCAGCCGCTTCCCCATACGCCTCCGGCGGCGGGCAGGAGCAGACGAGATTGCGATCCCCGTACGCGTTGTCGACGCGGTTCACCGGCGGCCAGTACTTGTCCATGCGCAAGGATCCCGACGGGAAGCAGGCGGCTTCGCGGGAATAGGGCCGCTCCCAGGCACCGATCAGGTCCTGCACCGTGTGCGGCGCATTCTTGAGCGGGTTGTTGGCGCGGTCCATCCGACCCTCCTCGATCGCCCGGATCTCCTCCCGGATCGCCAGCATGGCGTCGCAGAATCGGTCGATCTCGGCCTTCGTCTCGGATTCGGTCGGCTCGATCATCAGCGTGCCCGCCACCGGCCAGCTCATCGTCGGCGGGTGGAAGCCGCAATCGATCAGGCGCTTGGCGATGTCCTCGACGGTGACGCCCGCGCTCTTCTGGAAGGGGCGGACATCGACGATGCACTCGTGCGCGACGCGCCCGTTCCGCCCGGCATAGAGGATGGAATAGGCGCCCTCCAGCCGCCTCGCGATGTAGTTGGCGTTGAGGATCGCCACCCGCGTCGCCTGGGTCAGGCCGCGCCCGCCCATCATCAGGCAGTAGCTCCACGAGATCGGCAGGATTGAGGCCGAGCCGAAGGCGGCGGCCGAGACCGCCCCCTCCTCGCCGGTGCGCGGATCGGAGGGCAGGAACGGGATCAGGTGCCGCTTGACGCCGATCGGCCCCATGCCCGGCCCGCCGCCGCCATGCGGGATGCAGAAGGTCTTGTGCAGGTTGAGGTGGCTGACATCGGCGCCGATGTCGCCGGGCCGCGCCAGCCCGACCATGGCGTTGAGGTTGGCCCCGTCGAGATAGACCTGTCCGCCGTGCCGGTGGACGATCTCGCACAGCTCGCGCACCCGCGCCTCGAACACGCCGTGGGTCGAGGGATAGGTGATCATGCAGGCCGCGAGTTTGTCGGCATGCTGCTCGGCCTTCGTGCGAAAATCCTCGACGTCGATGTTGCCGTGGGCGTCGGCGCCGACCACCACCACGCTCATCCCGCACATCTGCGCCGAGGCCGGATTGGTGCCGTGGGCGGAGGACGGGATCAGGCAGACCGTGCGATGGCCCTCCCCCCGCGACAGGTGATAGCCGCGGATGGCGAGCAGCCCCGCATACTCGCCCTGCGCACCTGAATTCGGCTGCATCGAGATCGCGTCGTAGCCGGTGATCGCGCAGAGCTTTTGGCTGAGATCGTCGATCAGCTCCCGGTAGCCCACGGCCTGATCCTCCGGCACGAACGGATGAAGCTCCGAAAATTCCGGCCAGGAGATCGGCAACATCTCGGCGGTGGCGTTGAGCTTCATCGTGCAGGAGCCGAGCGGGATCATCGCCCGGTCGAGTGCCAGATCCCGGTCGGCAAGGCGGCGCATGTAGCGCGTCATCTCGCTCTCGGCCCGGTTCATGTGGAAGATCGGGTGGGTCAGGTACTCCGAGGTCCGCTCCAGATCCGCGGGCAGGCGCGGCTCCGGGTAGGTCTCGTCATAGGTCAGATCGGTGCCGCCGAAGGCGCGCCAGACCGCCTGCAGGATGTCGGGCCGGGTGCGCTGATCGACGCTGATGCCGACACGGTCGTGGCCCACCCTGCGCAGGTTCACTCCGTTCTCGACCGCGCTCTTCAGGATCACGCCCTGGAACGCGCCGACCCGCACGGTGATGGTGTCGAAGAAGTGCTTCGGCTCGACGGTGAAGCCGAGGCGCTCCAGCTCGGCGGCGAGACGCACCGCGTCGCGGTGGACCCTCAGGGCGATGGCCTTGAGTCCGGCCGGCCCGTGATAGACCGCGAACATCGAGGCGATGACCGCGAGCAGCACCTGGCTGGTGCAGATGTTCGAGGTCGCCTTCTCGCGCCGGATATGCTGCTCGCGGGTCTGGAGCGCGAGGCGATACGAGCGGTTGCCGCGGGCATCCACCGACACGCCGACGATGCGGCCGGGCAGCGCCCGCTTGTGGGCGTCGCGGGTCGCCAGATAGGCGGCGTGCGGGCCGCCATAGCCCATGGGTACGCCGTAGCGCTGCATCGAGCCGACGGCGATGTCGGCGCCCATCTCGCCCGGTGCCTTGAGGAGCGTCAGCGCCAACGGGTCGGCGGCGACCACGGCGAGCGCGCCGGACTCGTGCAGACCGGCGATGACGTCGGAGAAATCGTGAACCGCGCCGTTCACACCGGGATACTGGAACAACGCCCCGAAGACGGCGGACGGATCGAGATCCAAGGGATCGCCGACGACGATCTCCCAGCCCAGCGGCGCCGCGCGGGTCCTCAGCACGGCGATGGTCTGGGGCAGGCAGTCGCGGTCGACGAAGAACGCGTTCCTGTCCGACTTCGCCACGCGGCGCGCCATGCCCATGGCTTCCGCCGCGGCGGTGGCCTCGTCGAGGAGCGAGGCGTTGGCCACGTCGAGCGCGGTCAGGTCGCAGACCAGGGTCTGGAAGTTGAGCAGCGCCTCCAGCCGGCCCTGGCTGATCTCGGGCTGGTAGGGCGAGTAGGCGGTGTACCAGGCCGGGTTCTCGAAGATGTTGCGCTGAATCGCCGGCGGCATCGTCGTGCCGTGGTAGCCCTGGCCGATCAGCGAGACGAGCAGCCGGTTCTTGTTGGCGGTGGCGCGCAACTTCTCCAGCGAGCGCCGCTCGGTCAGCGAGGCGCCGAAATCGATGTACTCCGCCTGCCGGATGTCGGGCGGCAGAGTCTCGTCGATCAGCGCGTGCAGCGACTTCGCGCCGACCGTCTCCAGCATCTGGTCGATCTCGGAGAGTTTCGGGCCGATATGGCGCCGGGCGGCGAAATCGAAGGGATCGTGGCGATCGTATTTCATCGGATGCCTCTCGGGCGAAAGCTTCGGCTTTCCCTCTCCCCTTCGCGGGAGAGGGTGCCCGCGGAGCGGGCGGGTGAGGGGCCGGCTCGGGTCCCTCCGGACATGGCGCTCCCCTCTCCCGACCCTCGCTGACGCGAGGGCCACCCTCCCACCACCCAATCCGGGCCTGCCCGACTTGGGCGGATGCTTTCCGGATTTCGGGCGAGCCCGGGATCCGTCGGGGGAAGGGCTGTGCGGCGGCCTACTTCGCGAACGCGGCGTAGGCCGCCTCGTCCATCAGCGCGTCCATGGCGGAGACGTCGTCGAGCTTGAGCCGGTAGAGCCAGCCCGCGCCCTGCGGGTCGGCCCCGACCGAGGCCGGGTCGGACAAAGCCGCCTCGTTGACCTCGGTCACCTCGCCGGAGAGCGGCGCGTAGACGTCGGAGGCCGCCTTGACGGACTCGACCACCGCCGCCGCCTCGCCTTTGGTGAGCCGGGCGCCGACCTTCGGCAGCTCGACGAAGACGAGGTCGCCGAGCTGTTCGGCGGCATGGGCCGTGATGCCGACCGTGGCGACCTCGCCGTCGAGGCGCAGCCATTCGTGCTCGTCGGTGAAACGCAGCATGGTTCGAACTCCTGATCTGACGACAATCAACCGCGCTTGAAGCCGGCCGGGACGAAGGGGAGCGGGGAGACGACGAGGGGAAGACGCTGGCCGCGAACCTCGGCGAAGACGCGGGTGCCGGGGCTGGCGAGCACGGATGGCAGGGTGCCCATGGCAACGGGCGCGCCGAGGCTCGGGCCGAAGCCGCCGGACGTGACGCGGCCGACGGCCTCGCCCCCGGCCTCCGCGGAAAAGAGCGGGGCATCGGCGCGCACCGGCGCGCGGCCCTCGGGGCGCAGGCCGACGCGGCGGCGGCCGGGGCCCGCCTTCATCTCGGCGAGGATGCGGTCCGCGCCCGGAAAACCGCCCTCGCGGGCGCCGCCCCGGCGACGGGCGGGCGAGATCGCCCAGGCGAGGCTCGCCTCGACCGGGCTGGTGCCGGCGTCGATGTCGGAGCCGTGCAGGGGGAGGCCGGCTTCGAGGCGCAGGGAATCGCGGGCGCCGAGGCCGACGGGCATCACCTCGGGCGCGGCGAGCAGCGCCTCGGCCACCGCCTCGGCGCGCTCGGCCGGCACGGCGATCTCGAACCCGTCCTCGCCGGTATAGCCGGAGCGGCTGACGAGGCAGGGCGTACCGAGAAGATCGATCGTGCGCACGTCCATGAACCGCATCGCCGCGACCGCCGGCGCCAAGCGCGCGAGCACGTCCGCGGCCTTCGGCCCCTGGAGCGCGATCAGCGCGTCCGGAACGAGCGTCGCAGCGACGCCATCGGGAAGATGCGCCTGGATCCGGGCGAGATCGGCCGTCTTGTTGGCGGCGTTGACGACGACGTGCAGCCGGTCTGGCAGGCGCGCCACCATCAGGTCGTCGAGGATGCCGCCGGCCGCGTCCGTCAGGAAGCCGTAGCGCTGGCGCCCGTCCTCGAGCCCGAGAATGTCGATCGGTACGAGCTTTTCGAGAGCGCCGGCCGCCTCCGCCACGTCGCCGGAGCGCGTCGTCAGCGCGATCTGGCCCATATGCGATACGTCGAAGAAGCCGGCCGCGGCGCGGGTGTGAAGGTGCTCCTTGAGGAGCCCGGCGGCGTAGTGCAGCGGCATCGCGTAGCCCGCGAACGGCACCATCTTGGCGCCCAGGCGCAGGTGGAGCGCGTGCAGCGGCGTCTGGGCCAGCGGATCAGCGGGACTGGGGGCGGCAGGGCTCACGGCCCCGGAGGCTTGCAGGCTCATCGGGCACTCCACGACAGACGATTCTTGCCCGCCGGCCGGCTGGCAAGTTGCCCCCATCTGTCGCGCTTACCTGAGAGCTTCCCTCACCCGTGGCCGAGCGAGGTTTCTCCTTCGGTGGACGCCGGACGGCGCCTCTCTCCAGATTGTCCAACGATACGGTGATTGTGCCTGAGAGTTTCCGGGGGTGGTTGCTCCGTCGGCGCCATGACCTCCCTTCACGAGCGGTCTGGGCTCTCCCGTATCGTCTGTATCGGACGGGCTGACGCTCGCACGGTGCGAACCGCGCCGCAAGCCGGCCGTGTAACGATCACCACCGCATGTTGCGGAAGCGGCAATATCCGCGGAAACTCTGGTAGCCCGCCGGGCAGCGGCGGACGCAGGCCCCGGCCGCGTATTTCAGCGGTGGCCGGCAGGCGTTGCGGAAGCGCTGCTCGCCGAACAGGTAGGATTGGGCCGGACCGGCGGAGGCCGGTACCGTGATCGCGAAGGCACCGGCCAGGAGCAGGACAGCCAGGATGAGGCAACGCAGCATGGCGGCGTGTTCCGAGAGAGGTGGAGCAACGCGCCGCCCCGCGCCGGGTTCACGCCGGCCGGCGGCTTGACATCCCCCGGGACCCGTCGCCTTCAGGCGCCATGTCGCCGAACCACTCGCACAGCCTCGACGCCTTCGCCGCGGAAAAGCTCGCCGGCCTGGAGGCCGCCGCCCTGCGCCGCCGGCTGGTCGTGACCGCCCGCGGCGCCGAGGCGGCGGCCGAGCGGGGCGGCCGCCGCCTCGTCTCGTTCTCCTGCAACGACTATCTCGGCCTTGCCCACGATCCGCGGGTGATCGCGGCCGCCTCCGAGGCCCTCGCGCGTTACGGCGCGGGCGCGGGCGCCTCCCGGCTGGTGACCGGCAACGCCCCTCCCCTGGCGGCGCTGGAGGCGCGGCTCGCCCGGCACAAGGGCAAGGAGGCGGCCCTGGTCTTCGGCTCCGGCTACCTCGCCAATCTCGGCATCGCCCCGGCCCTGGTCGGCGCGGGAGACCTGATCCTGATCGACGACCTCGGCCATTCCTGCCTGTTCGCGGGAGCGAAGATGTCGGGCGCACAGGTCGTACGCTTCGCCCATAACGATGTCGGGCAGCTGCGCGCGGCCCTCGCCGCGCATCGCGGCGCGGCCCGGCGGACGCTGATCCTGACCGAGCGGGTTTTCAGCATGGACGGTGACCGGGCGCCGCTTCCCGAGATCCTGAGCCTCGCGGAAAATTACGACGCCTGGACGCTGGTGGACGACGCCCACGGCCTCGGCGTGGTCGAGCCCGGCCTGCGGGCACCGCTCGAGATGGGGACGCTGTCGAAGACGCTGGGCTCCTACGGCGGCTATCTCTGTGCCTCGCGGCCCGTGATCGACCTGCTGACGAGCCGGGCCCGCAGCCTCGTCTACACCACCGGCCTGCCACCGGCTTCCGCCGCCGCGGCGCTCAGAGCCCTGGAGATCGTCGAGGCCGAGCCGGAGCGCGCCGCCCGGCCGCTGGCGCTGGCCCGCCGCTTCACCGCGCGGCTCGGGCTGCCGGAGGCGGAGAGCCCGATCGTGCCCGTCCTCGTCGGCGAAGCCGAGGCGGCCCTTGCCGTCTCGGCGGCGCTGGAGACGCGCGGTTTCCTCGTCGTCGCGATCCGGCCACCGACGGTGGCGCCGGGCACGGCGCGGCTGCGGGTCGCCTTCTCGGCCGTCCACGACGAGGGTCAGGTCGATGCCCTGGCAGAGGCCGTGGCCTCACTGGCCCCCGATCGCGTCCGCGCCGGCTGAGCGCCCTCAGGCGACCGGATCGAGCCGCCGGATCGAGGTGACGGCGCCGAAACTCTTGGCGGCGATGCGCTCGACCGCCTCGCGCAGCGGCTCGACCGCCACCGCCATGTGGTGGCCGTTGGCGTGGATCAGCCGATCAGCGTCGAGCATCAGCCCGACATGGCCCTTCCAGAACACGAGATCGCCGCGCCGGAGCCCGTCGAGCCCGGGCGGCAGGGCGCCGCCGAGCGCCCGCTCCTGCTGATCGGCGTCGCGCGGGCAGGGACGCCCCGCCATCTGCAGGCAGAGCTGGACGAGGCCCGAGCAATCGAGGCCTAGGCTGGTGCGCCCGCCCCAGAGATAGGGCGTGCCGACGAGCCGCTCGGCGGTGGCCGCATAATCGGCCTCGGCCTCATCGAGCGGCGCGGCATGGCCTGCGAAGACGAAGCCGCCGCCAGCGAGCCGCCAGTACTCGCCCTCGCGCGCCTCCGCCGCGAAGGCGGCGCCAAGGCTCAGATGGGCGACGTGCGGGCGCTTCAGGTCCGCGGCCGGATAGACGAAGGTGCGCAGGCTCGTGACCCGGTGGGTCGGCGCCGGATCGGTCGGCCCGAGCGCCGCCTCCGGCAGGTAGCCGACATAGCCGTCGCGGGCGATCTGGACCCACGCGAATTCCTGGCGGACCTCGAACACCGTCACCGCATCGCCCATCACCGCCTCGGTTTCGAGCCCGGCCTCGAGACGCGGCGCGCGGCGCAGGGGTGCGGCGGGAACGACGACCCGTGCCGGCTCGCCAGCCACGTAGCGCTCCGCCACGACGGTGCCCTTCAGGCGGATATCGGCGAGATCGGGACGAGCCGGAGTGAGGCGGGGATCAGGAGCGTCTGGCATGGTGAGGAGCGTGACTGACGTAGGATCGGGGCGGGATTGGGGATGGCGCGCTCTCAGCCCGGGGATTTCCTCAGCCCGGGTCGGCCGCTTCGCGGGGCGCTCGCTTTGCTGCGCCGCCGCGACACTTTGACCGTCGCGGGCCGGACCCGGCGGGACGGCCTCGTCAACGAATGTGCTGGCGGCGCTCCTTGTCGGCGCGCATCCTGCATGCTCGACGAGCGGGGCGTCCGCCCGGCAGCCATGCGGCCGGCGGTCCGTCACGTCCGATTTGTGTGCAATGCACAAACCGGGCGGGCCGTCCTAAGATCGGTGCATGAAGACCGCGAGTCGTGCCGTGAAAAGAACCCCGAAGAGCTTCCAGGATCTGCCTCCGATCCGGGTGCGGCGCGAGCCGCCGACCGTGGACGAGGCGGTCGCCGCCGCCCAGGACCTCGCCGACGACGTTGAGCAGCAGGTGGAGATCGCCTGCGGGCTGATCGGCCTCGGTCCGGACGAGGTACGCCCGCACGTGGTCGCCGCCGCCAAGGCCGCGGCGGCACGGCCCGCGTATCGGCCCCAGGAGCAACGCATCCTGGCTCCGGCGAGCCCCAACCGCGCACCGCCGCGTGCCGTCATCGTCGAGCGTCGCAGCCGCCCGACCGTGGTGGTCGAGCGCCGCAGCCGGCCCCTCGACCCGCGCCGCTGAGGCCGGTCCCGCGCCCTCCCCAGGGTCGCGGCAACCGGTCGGAGGGAAGCCTAGGCTCACCAGGGCAGCGTCTCGCCCCGGTAGTCGAGGAAGGCGAGATCGGTCCGGCCGGCCCTCGCCTCGATCACGTCGGCCAGGCCGGCCGCGCTTGTCGCCACGTCGAGGTCGGCGCCCTCGCCGCCCATGTCGGTGGCGACCCAGCCCGGATGCAGCAGCAGCACGCCGAAGTCGCGGGCGGCGTGGCGCGCGGCGAAGCTCCGGGCATTGGTATTCAGCGCCGCCTTGCTGGCGCGGTAGTTCTCCCAACCGCCGTCGGTGTTGAGGCCGATGCTGCCGAGCCCGGAGGACATGAAAGCGATCGTACCGCCCGACACGAGCCGGTCGTGGAACGCCTCCGCGAACAGGATCGGGCTCACCGCGTTCGTGAGGAAGACCTGCGCGTGGACCGCCCGCGGCACCGCGTGGAGCGGCCGGTCCGACTCCCCCAGGATGCCGGCCACGACGAAGATCAGGTCGAAGGTTTCGCAATCCAGCCGATCGCGCAGGGCGGCAACGGACGCGTCGTCATCGATATCGGTCGTCTCGACCCGTGCGCCCTGCGCCGAGAGGCTTTCGAGACCGGGTGCGCTCACGCGCCGGGTCGCGGTGACCCGCCAGCCGCGCCGCAGGAAGGTCTCGGTCAGGCCGAGACCGAGGCCGCGGGAAGCGCCGACGATCAGGGCGTGTCGTTCGGGATTCCTCATCGTCGCTCATCCGCGTTCGCACGGGGGGATGCGTGCGGCCGTAGGCCCCGGCGCGGGGCCCGATCAATCCCCCGTCTGCACCGTCCACGTGGCGTGACGCACCTCCGGCCGCTTCGCCAGATCGGCCACCACGGCGTCGAGATCCTTGGAATGGACCGTCGTCGCGGTGAGCGTGGCAATGACATCGACGGTGGTCTCGCCGCGCTCCTCCACCTCCGTGGTGCCGACGGGGTAATCCGCCGCCTCAAGACGCTCCACCAGCAGGTCGCGGGCGAGACCGGCCGCTTCGGCGGGCACCGTCACCTGCACCTCGTAGGTCGCCTCCGTCGCGCTCTCGTCGATGGGGATGCGGTCGATCAGGTTGACGAGCGGGCGCAGCAGCGTGTTGCCCGCCAGCACGGCGATGGTGACGAAACAGGCCTCGAGCGGCAGGTCGGCCCCGGAGAAGGCACCGACGGCCGCCGAGCACCAGAGGGTCGCGGCGGTGTTGAGGCCGCGCACGTTCATGCCCTCCTTCATGATGACGCCGGCGCCGAGGAAGCCGATGCCGGAGACGACGTAGGCCACGACGCGGGTCGCTCCCTCGCCGCCGGTCAGCCGCATGCCGAGATCGACGAAGGCGGCGGCGCCCAGCGCCACCAGCACGGCGGTGCGCAGGCCCGCGCTGCGCTGCCGGTACTGCCGCTCGACCCCGATCAGGGTGCCGAGGCCGAAGGCGACCGCGAGACTGATGCCGGAATTCAGGGCTTCGGGCGTGGGGAAGGGAAACGGGCCGGGCATCGGACCTTTCGGGGAGTGGTTCGGTATCGCAGGTTTTCCCCGCTGTCGCACAAGCGTGACGGTTGCGTGACGAAACGTCACCGACTCGCGCCGCCTCCGTCGAAACCGGTCAATTTGCCCGTGGCCAGGGTCGCGGCGCGGGATTGACGCGGCGACCGGGCAGCGGGCACACCGGCAGGATTGTGGGACCCATAAGAAGAACCCACGCTGAGGAGACGCGCATGCGGCAGGATCGTTCTCCTGCGACGATGGTCGAGGCTCGACCGGCGCTCGAAGCGCGGGCAGCGGCGTTTGGGCCGCCGGCAGAGGCCCGAGCATGAGCGTCGAGGCACTCGCCCGGCCCGCGGCGGAGCCGGCTCCCGTCCGCGACCGCATCCTCCAGCTCCGCGATGGACTGAGCCACGGGCTGATCGGCGCCGACAAGCTGGTCGAACGCCTGCTGATCGGGCTCCTGACCGGCGGGCACCTGCTGATCGAGGGGGCTCCGGGGCTCGCCAAGACCCGCGCGGTCAAGCGGCTGTCGGACGGGCTCGACGGCTCCTTCGCCCGCGTGCAGTGTACGCCCGACCTGATGCCGGCGGACCTCACCGGCACCACCGTCTGGCGCCAGGATGCGGGTACCTTCGAGTTCCTGCCCGGACCCCTGTTCCACTCGCTGATCCTCGTCGACGAGGTGAACCGCGCCCCGCCCAAGGTGCAGTCGGCGCTGCTGGAAGCCATGGCGGAGGGGCAGATCACCGTCTCGGGCCACACCCACCGCCTGCCCGACCCCTTCATGGTGGTGGCGACGCAGAATCCGATCGAGCATGCGGGCACCTTCCCGCTGCCGGAGGCGCAGCTCGACCGCTTCCTGCTCCACGTCGTCGTCGAGATGCCCGACGAGGCCTCCGAGCGCCGCATTCTCGACCTCGTCGAGGGCGAATTGAACCACCACGCCGAGGCGATGCCGGTGAGGCTCTCGGTCGCCGAGGTGATCGCCGCCCGCGAGGCCGCCCTCGCCACCTACGTCTCGCCGGCTCTCAAGGACTATCTCGTGCGGCTCGTGGCCGGCACCCGCGGCGACAGCGTCGCGCCGGAACTGCGCGCGGCGATCGAGCACCCGGCCTCGCCGCGCGGCACGCTGGCCCTGATGGTCGCCGGCAAGGCGCGGGCCTACCTGCACGGCCGCGACCACGTCGTGCCCGAGGACATCGCGGAGCTCGCCGCCGACGCCCTGTCCCACCGCATCGGCCTGACCTGGCGCGCGGCGGCCGAGGGGCGCACCACGCGGGGCATCGTCGGCGGATTGGTCGAGCGGACCCGGGCGCTGTAGCCGCCATGACCGCGACCGCGGCGCCCGCGAGCGACCCGACCGACGCCCCCGGCATCCATCTCTCGGGGGCCGGGCTGATGAGCCTGCGCCACCTCGCCCGGCGCGGCGTCTCACCCTCGACCCGCACCATCGCCGGCCTGCCCGGCGGCATCGTCACGCGGAAGCGGGGGCGCGGATCCGAGCCCGACGACGTGCGGCCCTGGTCCGAGGGCGACGACCGCCGCTTCATCGACCGCAACGCCACCGCCCGCACCGGCGAATTGCACGTGCGCACCCACCATGACGAGCGCGACCGCGCCGTGGTGCTGCTCGCCGACTTCCGGCCCTCGATGCTGTTCGGCACCCGGCGGGCGCTGCGCTCGGTCGCGGCGGCGGAGGCTTTGGCGCTGCTCGGCTGGCGCATCGTCGGCGATGGCGGGCGCATCGGCCTGATCGCGGCAGGCGCCGGCGAGCCCTCGGTGGTCCGCCCGGCCGGCGGCGAGCGGGCGATGACCGCCGTCACCGGGGCGATGGCCCATGCCCACGCCGCCGCCCTGGCGCGCCCCGCGGCGGACGACCCGCCGCTTACCGACACCCTGGCGCTCGCGCGCTCACTGCTGCCCTCCGGCGGGCACCTCGTCGTCGCGAGCGCCCTCGACGCCCCGGGGCCGGATTTCGAGAGCCTGATCACCGGGCTCGCCGAGCGGCTGTCGATCCGCCTGCTGCTGGTCAGCGACGCCTTCGAACGCACCCGTCCGCCCGGCTTCTATCCCTACGCCCTGCCCGACGGACAACGCGGCACCGTCCAGGCCCGCCGCGGGGCGACGCCCCCCGACGAACTCGATCCGCGCCTCGCCCGCCTCCATGCCTGCGGCGTCGACGGCCTGCGCATCGACGTCGAGGCCGGGCCGGAGAGCTACGCCCCCCTGATGGAGCGGCTCGATGCGGTGTTGTGAGGCCGGGAGAGGGCATGCGGGGAGGGGCAAGGAGTGACCGCCACCCCCGACCTCTCCGCCCTGCGCGGCCTGCATCTGCCCACCGGCGGCAGCGGGGCGGTGCAGCCCGAGATGGTGGCCGCCATCGTCCTCAGCTTCGGTCTCGCGCTGCTCGTCGGCGGGATCCGCCTGCTCCGCGCGCGTCGCGGCGCATCCCTGCGCCGGGCGGCCCTGCGGGAGCTGGCGCTCGCCGCGCGGCTGGAGCCGGAAGCCCGGCGCGTCGCGCAGGCCCGTCTTCTCCGCCGGGTGGTGCGCACGCTGAAGGGTGAGGAGGCGGCGCGCGCCCGCGGCCCCGCCTGGGCGGCGACGCTCGATGCCACCTTCGGCACCGACTTCTTCCGCAGCGGTCCGGGCCGCGTCTTCGCCGACGACCTCTATCGGCGTCCCGAAGCCGTCGATCCGACCGCGATCGATGCCGGCCTCGGCCGCATGCTCGCACAGATCCGGGCCTGACCTCGATGCCCGCCTGGTTCACGGCCCTCGTCTCCGCCTTCGACTTCGCGACGCCGCTCGCCCTGCTGCTCCTGCCCCTGCCGCTCGCCGCCCGGCTGATCCCGCCGGAGCGCGAGGGAGGCAGCGGCGCGCTGCGCGTGCCGCCCACCCTCGTCCGGGGTGCGGAAGGCTCCGAGTCCATCGCTGCCCGCGGACGGCGGCGGCTCTGGCTCATCGGCACGCTCTGGGTGGCACTCGTGGTCGCGCTCGCCGGCCCCCGCATGGTCCTGCCCGCCCTCGCGCTTCCGGCCTCGGCCCGCGAGATCGTGCTCGCCCTCGATCTATCGGGCAGCATGGAGCGCAAGGATTTCTCCCTCGACGGCGAGACGGTGAGCCGGCTCGCCGCGGTGAAGCGCGTCGGCGCCGAGTTCATCCGCCGCCGGGCCGGCGACCGCATCGGCCTCGTCGAGTTCGCCGATCAGGCCTACGTCGCCGCAGCCCCCACCTTCGACACGGCGGCGGTCGCCCGCACCCTGGAGGAGGCGACGATCGGTCTGGTCGGGCGCTCCACCGGCATCGGCGACGGCCTCGGCCTCGCCCTCAAGCGGCTCGCGCCGGCCCAGGTGGCGAACGCGGAGGGCGGCGGTCCGCCCCCGTCTCGCGACAAGGTCGTGGTGCTGCTTTCCGACGGCGCCAACAATGCCGGCCAGACCGCGCCCAAGGACGTGGCGGCGCTGGCAAAAGACCTCGGCGTGCGCGTCTACACCATCGCGCTCGGGCCGATCGACATGGCCGACAACCCGAACAACGAGCAGGACGTGGTCGATGTCGAGACCCTGCGGGCCATGGCCGAGACCAGCGGCGGACGCGCCTTCCGCGTGAAGACCACCGACGATCTGGAGGCCGTCGCCAGCGCCATCGACGAGCTGGAGGGCGGCCGGGCCAAGGCGCCGCCGCTGCCCCTGCGTCGCGATCTCTGGCCCTGGCCGGCGGCCCTCGCCTTCCTGTGCGCCTGCGGGCTCCTGGCGACGCGGCGCCGGACATGATCGGGACAAGTCCATGATCGAGTCCCTCACCCTGCTGCGCCCGCTCTGGTTCCTGGCGCTGCCCATCGTGGCCGTGCTGGCCCTGCGCGCCGCGTGGCGCTCGGCCCCGCTCGGCGACTGGAGCAAGGCGGTCGATCCGCACCTGATGGCCTTGTTCGCCCGAAGCGGCGCCCTGCTCGGCGGGCGGCGGCAGGCCAACCTCGCCGCCGCGCTCGCCGCCGGCGTCCTGGCGCTGGCGCTCACCGGCCCGGCGATCGAGCGCCCGGAAGCCGCGACCTTCCGCAACCTCGATGCCACGGTGGTCGTGCTCGACCTCTCCCGCTCGGTGACCGAGGGCGGGCGTTTCAAGGAGGCGCGGCAGGCCGCGCAATCCGTGGCGGAGGCCGCGGGCACCCGCTCGCTGGCGTTGATCGTCTACGCGGGCGACGCCTACACCGCCCTCTCGCCCACCAACGACCGCGAGACGCTGGCCACCACCTTGTTCGCGCTCGACGCCGACACCGTGCCCGACCGCGGCAGCCATCCCGAGCGCGGGCTGGCGCTCGCCCGCCGGACGCTCGCCGAGGCGAACGTCGTCGCCGCCGACGTGGTGCTGATCTCCGACGGCGACGGCGTCGGGCAGGCGGCCGAGCGCGAGGCCGCCGCGATCCGGGACAAGGGCTGGCAGCTCCACGCCCTGTTCGTGCCCGCCGCCAAGGCGTTGCCGCCCGGCGCGCCCCGCCCCGACCGGGCCGCCCTCGACCGGCTCTCCGGTGCGGGCGGCGGCCGTGCCGCCGACATCGACAACCCGCAGGCGGTGCTCGACCGCGTCGGCGCCTCGACCGCGCAGCATCTTGCGGCGGGCGGCTTCGGCGTGCTCGCCTTCGCCGATTTCGGCCGCTGGCTGCTGCTGCTGGCGCTGGTGCCGGCCCTTCTCCTGTTCCGTCGGAGCGCATGATGGTGGCGCCCGCTCCTTCCCGACTCTTTGCCGGAGCGACGCCCCTCCGGCGGACGCTTCCCATCGCCTTCCCGCGCAACTGGCGGCGGCTCGCGCGCATTGCCGGCCTCGCGCTCGCGGGAATCGGCATCCTCGGCCTGCTGCTCGTGTCGGAGCCGCGCACGACGCTGGGCCGCTTCCTGATGGCGGTCGGGCTGCCGAGCGCGGCCCTTCACGTGTTCGAGGTGCCCGCCTGGTGGGCCGCCGCCCTCTACGAGGCCGGGCGTTATGACGAGGCGATTCCGCTGTTCCGGGCGCAGGGCAAGCGCGGCGCCTACAACCTCGGCAACGCGCTCGCCCGATCCGGCGACCTGAAGGGCGCGCTCGACGCCTACGACGAGGCGCTGACCTACAATCCGCGCGACGCCGATGCGCAGGCCAACCGCTCGCTGATCGCGAGGGCGCTGGAAGAGGAGATCGACCGCGGCAAGGGCGGCGGCATCGCCAACGCCTCGGCCCAGTATGGCGCCCGCTACAACAACACCGCCAACCAGGACCAGAACGACGACATCCGCGCCACCTCCAGCGGCGAGGGTCTGGCCGGCAACAAGGAGGCGAGTTCGTCCGCCTCGCTGCCCGGCACCAGCCCGGTGGCACGGCGCGGCAAGGCGGAGCAGCAGGCGATCGATTCCGGCAAGGGTCAGGCCCGCGGCTCGGCGAGCGACGCGGCCGGCCGCGGCCGCCAGGGCGCCGGCTCGGCCATGGTCGCCGCCGCTCCGGAGCGCGAGGCGCGCCGGGTGACAAAGAGCTTCGAGGCCCACGAGATTCATCCCGACCGGCTCTGGCTCCAGACCCTGCCGGACGAGCCCGGCCGCTTCCTGAAGCTGCGCCTCAAGGCCGAGCAGGCCCGCCGCATCGAGGCCGGCACCGCCATCCCGGGAGGCAGCAACCCGTGGTGATTCTTTTCGACGTTCTCCGGCGCCGCGCGAACACCCCTCTCCCCTCTGCGGGGGAGGGTGGCTGCGGAGCAGGCGCGAAAGGGGCCGGCTCAGGTCTTTCCGGAAAGGGCGCTCCCCTCACCCGACCCGCTTCGCGGGCCACCCGCTCCCGCAGAGGGGAGAGGGGAGTGTTGGCGGCGCTCTGCCTCATCCTGCTGGCCGTCCTCACGCCCGCCCGCGCCATCGAGCCCGGCGACCTCACCCTCACGGTGACGCCCGACCTCCCCAACGGGACCCAGCCCTATGCCCGCGAGATGGTGCTGCTGCGCCTGCGCGGCGTCTATCGCACGCAGATTCTGCTGGAGGAGATGCGCCAGCCGCCGCTGGTCAACTTCTCCTGGACGCAGCTCGGCCGCGACCATTGGGGCCGCACGCGGCTGCCCGACGGTCAGATGGCGCTGGAATTCGAGCGCACCATCGCGGTCTTCCCCCAGCATACGGGGACCTTCACCATCGATCCGTTCATCCACCGCCTCACCATCAACGACAACGGTGAGCGCAAGCAGATCGACGTCCGCTCGGAGCCCGTGCCCTTCCCGGTCGCGGCCTGGACCGGGGCGACCGGCGGCCCCGACGCGGCCGAGCCCTGGTGGCTGCCGGCGCGGGACGTGTCGATCACCGATTCCTGGGATCCCGACCCGGAGACGCTGAACAAGGGCGACACGGCCCGCCGGATCGTGACCCTCGAGGCGCAGGGCATGCTGGCCGAAGGGCTGCCGCCGCGCCCGGTGATGCGCACCCGCGGCATCATCACCTTCGCCGGCCCGGTGAAGCGCGAGACCATCATCACGCCCACCGGCCCGGTGGCGCGGGCGACCTATCAGTGGGACATCAAGAAGGGTGTCTCCGAGGTGATCCCGCTCGACGCGATCAAGATCCCCTGGTTCGACACGCTCACGCGGACCCAGCGCGAGGCCGAGATCCCCGCCCGCCAGATCGGCGGCGGCCTCGCCGACCGGGAGGAGGATCTCAAGGCCGCGGCTCCCGCGTCCTGGCCGGTGCTAGCCGCGGCATCACTTGCCGCCTTCGGTCTCGGACTCGCGCTGATCGGCTTCCGCACCGGCCCCGGCCGCCTTCGCCTCGACCGCGGGCAGGCCCGCGCCCTGCGCCTCGCCGCAGCCTCGGGCGACGCGGCGGCGTTCCGGGCGGCGCTCGGCCGCGCCGAGCAGGCGCAGCCGGATCTCGCCGCGCTCTGGAGGGGCGAGCCCGATCTGGCGCGCGACATCGCCGGCCTCGACCGGCGGGTCTTCGGTCAGGCGTCGCAGAGCGAGAGCTCGGTCGATCTGCCCGGCCTCGCCCGGCGTCTCGCCCGACCCCGGCGACCCGGCCCGTCCGCGGCGCTGGCGCCCGAGCCCCGCCTCGCTCCCCTCGACGGCCCGGTCGCGCGAGCGTGACCGCGCGCGGCTGAACGGCCGCAACCGATCACGGTTTGGTTCCGCACCGGCCCTGCGAGGGCGGGCGGATCCTCCGTGAGGCCCGAGGTGAGCGCTGCGAGCCCGATTCCCTACCGTCCCTCCGTCGAGCAGCTGCGCACCGACGAGGAGACGATGCCGGTCGAGGACGCCTCGCAGCCCTGGCCGGAAGACCAGAGCCCCTACGTCGCGGTGGCCCGCCTGACCGTGCCGCGCCAGGACGCCTGGAGCGAGGACAAGATGCGGCGGATCGACGACGGTCTGGCCTTCAACCCCTGGCACGCACTCGCCGCGCATCGGCCGCTCGGCGCGATCATGCGCGCCCGCCGGGCCGCCTATCCCGCCTCCGCCGGGTTACGGGCGGCGCAGAACGGCTGCCCGATCCACGAGCCGGGCGCCGGCTTCGCCGCAGAGGCGTGACGGGGCCGGCGCGCAAAAACCGTTGAAGTCAGCGGGCTTTCGTTTCGTTCAGAGGAGAAGACCTGCGCCGATCGGGCTGCGCCGGACGCCGGCTTGGTCTACGGCCTCGATCCGGACGTGGGTCGGAAACTGGGAGTGAGACGTGTCCGCCAGACAGGCCGGCGAAGCGGCAGGATCGATCGCCCGTGATCCGCGCCGCCTCGTGGGCATCGCCCTGATGTGCATCGCCCCGGTGTTCTTCGCCGGCCTCGACGCCACGGGCAAGGTGCTGGCTGGGACGGGCGTCGATCCGCTGCTCACCACCTTCATGCGCTACGCCGTCAGCGTCACGCTGGTGACGGCGTTCATCAACCCGGTGACGCGGCCGGGCGTGTCCCACTCCCGGCGCCTGCCGCTGCAGATCCTGCGCTCGCTGCTCCTGTTCGGCTCGACCGCCTTCAACTTCCTCGCCCTGCGCTCGCTCCAGCTCGCGGAGACGATCTCGATCCAGTTCGCCGCGCCGCTGACCGTGGCGCTGCTCGCCGGTCCGCTGCTGGGCGAATGGTCGTCGCGGATGCGGCTCGCGGCGGTGGTGGCGGGCTTCGTCGGCGTCCTCGTCATCGTGCGGCCGGACGCGCTGGTGGCCAAGCCCGCCATCCTGTTCAGCCTCGGTGCGATGCTCTGCTACGCGGTCTACGTGATCGTGACCCGCAAGCTCGCGGCCTACGACTCGACCGCGACGACGATGTTCTACACCGGCCTCGGCGGTCTCGCCGTGATGAGCCCGCTCCTGCCCTGGATCTGGACGGCGCCGCCCTCCGGCACGGTCTGGGCGATGCTGATCGCGGTCGGGCTGTTCGGCACGATCGGGCACTGGCTGCTGGTGCTGGCCCATGCGCGGGCCCCGGCGAGCCTGCTCGCGCCGTTCATCTACACGCAGATCCTGTGGTCGGTCCTGCTGGGCTACCTGCTGTTCGGCGACGTGCCGAGCCTCTGGACGATGCTCGGCGCCGCGATCATCGTCGCCTCGGGTCTCGCCCTCCTGGGTGAGGATGCCCTGATGCGCCGGCACGCGCGGCGGAGAGCGCCCCCTCCCCCGCGCGATGACGCCGCCAGCCGGCCTCAGCGATAGTGGCGATGATGGCGGCGGTGGTGATGGTCGTGGCGGTGCGAGCGCATCCGCGTGCGGTAGGCGCGACGGCCGGGATCGATGCCGAGCGCGCCGTTCACGCCGCCCACCGCGCCGCCGACGGCGCCGCCCACGATCCCGCCGATCGGTCCGGCGACGCGATCGCCCTCGGCGGCGCCGCGGCGCATGCCGCCCGGAATACCCTGGGCCTGAGCCTCACCGGCGATGGGCAGGAGGCACAGCATCAGACCTGCAGCGGCGATGGCGAGACGTCTCATGGCGGAGATTCCTCATTTGTTAGGCAGACTTAACCGGCGCTCCGCGCGAGCTGGGAGCGACCGGATGCCAGCCAACGAAGCGTAGCCCTTTCCGGTTCCGGTGTGCCGGGGCGCCATCCCCAGCTTCTGCCGGCCGGTTCGACCTGCAAGGTCTGAAGGCGGGTTCGGCAGCGCGCGGCAGGCGCCCTCCTCGCCCCGGAGACCGCCACCGTTCGAGGACGGAGCAAGAAAGCCGGCCCCTGCCGGGGCCGGCTTTCTCAGATCTCATCGGTTCTCAGGGGCGGCCGCCGCTCAGGTCTGCTGCGTGCGGCGCGGCCGGACCTGCCAGCGCTCGAACGCCTCGGTCACCTCCTCGTCGCGGCCCGGCTCCTGCGGGTTCCGGATCGCCGCGCCCAGCGCCTTCGACAGGCTCTCGATCACGTCGTCGATCCGCGCGTCCGGCGCCAGCCGCTCCCCGGATTCGCCCGCGGGCTTGCCGGCGTCGGCCGCACCTTGCGTCTCCTCCGGCTTGGCCGCCTCGACCGCCTGGGAGGAGGCGGGCTCCTCGGCGGAGGCCGATTCAGGGGCCGGCTCCGGCACGGGCTCGGCTGCCGGCTCCTCGGCCCGGGGCGGCTCGGTCGGAGCCTCCTCGGCCTTGGGCGCCTCGGTCGCGGGCTCGGCGGCAGCCGCCGGGAGAGGCTCTTCGGCGGCCTGAGGCTGCTCCTCCGACTTGGCCTCGGCCGCCGTTGCAGGCTCAGCCACGGCC
This sequence comes from Methylorubrum rhodesianum, assembly GCF_014199985.1. Classification (GTDB taxonomy): domain Bacteria; phylum Pseudomonadota; class Alphaproteobacteria; order Rhizobiales; family Beijerinckiaceae; genus Methylobacterium; species Methylobacterium rhodesianum. The sequence goes on from NZ_JACHOS010000010.1 coordinate 89,520, forward strand.
GCGGCGAGGAGCGCCTCCGGGATCGGAGGGTGGCGCGGCGGCTCGAGCGAGCGGGCGGGGGCCGAGGTCTCCCGCGACGGTGTCGTCGGCTTCGATGGGGAGAAGGGCGGGCGATTGGAGCCGAAGCGCGGCTCGATCAGGTCGAGCACCGCATCCAGAGCGGCGTTGCTGAGGGGGATGTCGCCGGGGGTCGGGACGCCGGTGAGCGCGATCGACTGGCCGTCATAGGCCTTGTCCGTCGTCACCTCGGTGCCGAACCAGACCGGCGGCGTGAAGCTCTGGGCGGCGGCGGCATCGGGGAAGACGAGGCTGACGATATCGAGGCCGGACGGACGCACGTAGCGATCGACCAGCGCCTCGGCCGAGCCGCCGAGGGAGACCGTGGTGCGCTCGTAGACGGCCCGGCCCTGGCAGACGTCGAGGAGGGCGTCGCCGTGGGCGCGCGGCACCTCGGTGCGCTCCTCGGCCATCGCGCCCTCGGAGCCGGTCATCAGCACCAAGAAGCAGTTGGTGCCCTGCAGGCGCACGAACGAGGTCCGTCCGGCCTGAGGCGCGAAGTAGCCCTCGGTGACACGGGAGCCGCCCCTCTCCTTCCGCAGGAGGCGGACCAGAGAGGGCGCCACGAGAAACCGGCGAACGACACTCATTCACTTCCCTCCGCGGGTCGGCATGCACCGGTCCGGGACCGGCCCGGACGCTCGGCCTTCGGGGCGCCGATCCGGAGCGGGATCGGCGGCCGCCCACCGTACCGGACAGGGGCGGTTCGCGAAGACCGGGGCGTTAACCTCTTCTTCAAGGGGCCTTCATGGCGAAGTGTTGAGCCCGAAACAACCACGCCGCAAGCCTGGAGGCAGAAAAGGCGTGGAATTCATGGGATGAAGCCCATGGATTCCGATGCGTTCAACCCTCCGGCTCGAAGCCGAGGGCGACGCCGTTCATGCAGTAGCGCAGACCCGTCGGCGCCGGTCCGTCCTCGAAGACGTGCCCGAGATGCCCCTTGCAGCGGGCGCAATGCACCTCGGTACGGGTCATCCAGTGGCTGCGGTCGACCTGCGTCTCGACCGCGCCGTCGAGCGGCGCGAAGAAGCTCGGCCAGCCGCTGCCCGACTCGTACTTGGTGCCGCTCTCGAACAGCGGGGCGCCGCATCCGGCGCAGGAGAACGTGCCGGGGCGCTTCTCGGCGTTGAGGCCGCTCGTGCCGGCCCGCTCGGTGCCGTGCTCGCGCAGCACGTGATATTGTTCAGGTGTCAGCGCCGCGCGCCACTCGTCTTCCGTACGAAGTCCGGGATCTGCCCCGATGACGTCGGATCCGGCCATTGTCGCGTTCCTCGGTTCGTTTCTCATTCGGCAAAATGGTGCCGGGCACCGCTTGTCACGAGTGCGACCCTCTCGCGCAAGAACCGATGATACGTTGTCCGAGCCTCAGGCCGCCGCGCCCACGGTGTCGGCCATGCGCGCGCCGCGCTGTCCCAGCGGCTTCTGCGGGCTCGTGGTCGAGTCGCGGGCGGTCTGGTGCTCGATCTCGGCGTTGATCTCGCCGCCGAGCAGCACGATCGTCGCCGAGATCCAGATCCAAGTCATGAAGCCGATCACCGCGCCGAGGGATCCGTAGGTCTCGTTGTAGTTGCCGAAATTGGCGACGTACCACGAGAACAGGATCGAGGCCGCGAGCCACAGCAGGCCCGCCACCACGCTGCCCGCGCCGACCCAGCGCCAGCGCGCCCGTTCCCGGCTCGGGCCGTAGCGGTAGAGCACGGCGAGCCCGCCGAGCAGCACGACGAGCAGCGCCGGCCAGCGCGCCATGGCGATGAGGCGCGCGCCGTCGCCGAGGCCGAGGAAATTGAACACCACCGGCAGCACGACGATCGCCATCAGCGCCAGGATGATGAACAGCAGCGCGCCCGCGGTGAAGGTGAGCGAGCGGACGTTGAGCCAGAAGAAGTTGCGCTTCTCCTCCTCCTCGTAGACCACGTTGAGCGCATCGAACATCGCCTTCATCGCGGCGTTGGCGCTCCACAGCGACAGCGTCAGGCTGGTGAAGAAGGTGAAGCCCAGGGTGCCGCTGCCCTTGGTGGCGATGCGCTTCACCTGCTCGCCGATGATGTCGATGGCGCTCTCCGGCAGCACCCCGTGCAGCGTGGCGAGGTGGACGTTGATCGTGTTCACGTCGGCCACCAGCCCGTAGCAGGTGACGAGCGCGGCGATGGCCGGAAACAGCGAGAGCAGGGTGTAGAAGGTGACGCCCGCCGCCACCGAGAGCACCCGGTCCTTGTTGAATTCCAGGTAGACCCGCGTGGCGATGTCCCACCAGCCGGGAGACGGGATCTCGCCGGGATGGTCGGCCGCGCGCCCGCGGTCCTGCTGCGTCGCCGCCACCCAGCGGGCCGAGCGGCCCTCGTGGGAATGGGCGCCGCCGTTGCGCTCCTTCGCGTCGGGCGGATCCGGCTGATCCTGCGGCTCGTCGTCGGGCCGGCGCCGGGGTGCGGCGGCGAGCGCGACCAGCGCCGCACCCATCATCAGGGTCCAGAGCACGGAGGCCGTGCCCTCCGCGGGAGATCGGGGCGAGGTCGGGGGAGAGGACGGCATCGTTCGGCGGGGTCGGGCGCACGCGCCTTTCTGTGAGACGCGGTTCAACCCCCGATCAGGCTTGGCCGTTCCCTCGGAGCGCGGGGCATCCCCTGGAAAAATTCAAGATGAGAGAAGGCGATGACGCGGAACGCCGTCATGACGTCACCACGAACGTCAGCCGCCCTCGCGCTCCGGCAGCGGCGCCTCGACGGTGAGAACGAGGCCGCGGGCGCGGTAATCGATCTTGGCCTCGCCGCCGAACTCCGCGGCCAGCACCCGCTCGATCATCCGCGTGCCGAAGCCGACCCGGGACGGCTTCTCGACCGGCGGGCCGTCGAGTTCCTCCCAGCGCATCAGCAGGCGCTTGGACGCCGTCCCCTCGATTTCCCAGTTGAGGATCACACGGCCCGAATCGTTCGAGAGGCCGCCGTACTTGACCGCGTTGGTGGCGAGTTCGTGCAGCGCCATCACCATGGCCAGGGTCAGGCGCGAGGTGAGGCGCACCTCCGGCCCGCCGACCCGGATGCGATTGCGCGGGCTGACCCGGAACGGCTGCAGGGCGCTCTCCACCGCCTCGGCCAGGGTCACGCCGGCGGTCGCCTCCGACGTCAGGATGTCGTGGGCGTTGGCGAGCGAGTTGAGGCGCGCGTCGAGGGTGCGGCGGGCGTCGTCCAGGGAGGCGGCGTTGCGCAGGGTCTGATGGGCGATCGACTGGACCGTGGCGATGGAGTTCTTCACCCGGTGCTTCATCTCGGCGGCGAGCAGCGCGCGCTGCTCGTCGGCCCGCTTGCGCTCGGTCACGTCGAGGGAGATGCCGGCCATGGAGAGCGGCGCCCCGTCTGCCCGGTAATAGGCCCGGCCGCGCAGCTGCACCCAGCGCACCTCCCCGCAAGGCGCCGAGACGCGGTGCTCGACGTCGTAATCGGACCGGCGGTCGATGGCGGCCTTCATCGCCGCCTGCATCCGCTCGCGATCCTCCGGCACCACGGCCTCGACGAGATCGTCGTAGGTGAAGGGCTCGCCCAGAGGACGGCCGAAATTCTGCTTGCACAGGTCCGAGGCGACGAGCCGGCGCTCGGCGAGGTCGAGGCTCCAGGCGCCGAGCCGGCCGGCCGCCAGCATGAATTCGAGGCGGTGCTCGCTGCGGGTGAGGGCGTCGTTGCGGCGCTCGACCTCCTGTTCCAGCGCGTCGCGGTCGCGCTGGAGACGCACCATGCGGTCGCGCTCCAGGGTGACGTCGAACTGCGAGGCGAAGAAGTAGGTGAGCTGCCCCTCGTCGTCGAAGACCGGCGAGATCAGGAGGCGGTTCCAGAACACCTCGCCGCTCTTCTTGTGGTTCAGCAGCTCGAGCTCGATCGGCACCCGCCGCTCGATCGCATCGCGGATGCGCGCCACATCGCGCGGATCCGTCTCCGTCCCCTGCAGGAAGCGGCAGTTGCGCCCGAGAATCTCGTCGCGGGCGTAGCCGGTCAGCTTGATGAAGGCCTGATTGACGAAGATGATCGGGTTGTCGGCCCGGTGCGGGTCGGTGATGAGCATCGGCATCCGCGTCGCCTTGACGGCGGCGGCGAACGGATCGGAGCTGTCGGAGACGCGGACCAGCTCGGCATCGATCCGGTCCTGCTCGGTACTGCTGGTCACGTTCGAAGAAAACTCCGCGGTTCGGACAAGACACACACCGCGGGCTCGCAGCGGCAGGCGTGCCGCCGGGACGGCTCACCCCCGGAACCATATCGCCCGCTCTTACCACCTGCACCGCGAAGCATCGCATCACAGGCTTGAGAGCGCCAGCGCTGCGCATGTACGGTGCGTCACGGCTCGGACGAATCCGGCGGCGGTCGATCCGCCTCCGGAGCGATCGCGGTCGGGAGACCAGCCCTCAGCCGCGATAGAGGTCGGCGTGGGCCTCGCGCAAAAGATTTTTCTGCACCTTGCCCATGGCGTTGCGCGGCAATTCGGCTGCGAACAGCACGCGCTTGGGGCACTTGTACTTGGCCAGACGGCCCTCCAGGGCCGCGAGGACCGACGCCTCGTCGGGTGCGCCCTCGCCCGGCACCACCACCGCCGTCACCCCTTCGCCGAAATCGGGATGGGCGAGACCGATCACCGCGGATTCGACGACGCCCGGAAGCGCGTCGATCTCGGTCTCGATCTCCTTGGGATAGACGTTGTAGCCGCCGGTGATGATGAGGTCCTTGCCGCGGCCGACGATGTGAACGTAGCCGTCGCGGTCGATCTTGCCGAGATCGCCCGTGATGAAGAACCCGTCCACCTTCAGCTCGGCGGCGGTCTTCTCCGGCATGCGCCAGTAGCCCTGGAACACGTTCGGGCCCTTGACCTCGATCATCCCGACCTCCTCGGGGCCGAGCGGCGCGCCGGTCTCGGGCTCGACCACGCGAAGCGTCACCCCGGGCAGCGGGAAACCGACCGTGCCGGCGCGCCGTGGCCCCTCGTAGGGATTCGAGGTGTTCATGTTGGTCTCGGTCATGCCGTAGCGCTCGAGGATGGCGTGGCCGGTGCGATGCTCCCATTCCCGGTGCGTCTCGGCCAGGAGCGGCGCGGAGCCCGACACGAACAGGCGCATATGGGCCGCCACCTCGCGGGTGAGACCGGGCTCCTTCAGGAGGCGGGTGTAGAAGGTCGGCACCCCCATCATCGCGGTGGCCCGCGGCATCAATTCCAGGATCTTCTTCGCGTCGAGCCGGGGCAGGAACAGCATCGTGCCGCCGGTGGCGAGCACGATGTTGGTGGCCACGAACAACCCGTGGGTATGGAACACCGGCAGGGCGTGGATCAGCACGTCCCGGTCGGTGAAGTGCCAGTACTGCGCCAGGGTGAGGGCGTTTGATGCCAGGTTGTCGTGGCTCAGCATCGCGCCCTTGGAACGCCCGGTCGTTCCCGAAGTGTAGAGGATCGCGGCGAGATCGTCGGGTCCGCGCGGCACGTCGGCGAAATCGGGGCTCGCCGCGTCGGCGGCCTCGGCCATGCTGCCGTGCCCGGCGGCGTCGAGGGTGCGCAGTTGCGGCACGCCGGCCTGCGCGGCCACCGCCGATAGGTCGCCCTCGCGGTCCGGGTCGCACACGAACAGCGCCGGCTCCGCGTCACCGAGGAAGTAGGCGATCTCGGGTCCGGTATAGGCGGTGTTGAGCGGCAGGAAGATCGCGCCCGCCCGCACCGCGCCGAGATAGAGGAAGATCACCTCGGCGCTCTTCTCGACCTGCACCGCGACCCGGTCGCCGGGCCTCACGCCGAGGGCCTGGAGAGCGTTCGCGTAGGCGCCCGAGCGGGCGATCAGGTCGGCGTAGGTGTAGCGCGCGCCGTCCGGCGTCTCGATGAAGACCTTGGCGCCCGGCTCGGCCGGGCAATGGGTGCGCACGAGGCCGAACAGGTGGTTGACGGTCGGGACGGCCATCGCGGTTTTCCTCACCAAATGTCTTTCGCCCGATCCATGCGCCTGAGCGTTGCGCTCGATCCCTGCGCCCGATCCGTGCGATGGAGTTCTTGCCCTCCGCATTGGCGCGGGCGTGCCTTTCGTTCAAGCGGGAACGATCGGGAAAGAGCGGCGGCCGGTCTCAGGCCACCCGCACTGTCAGCCCCTGACCCGAGCCGGCAGAGCGTCGCACAGGCCCGCCGAGACGCTGTCCGCTCGAGCGGATAGCATCTCACTCCGTCGGGATGCGTCCGACGGAGCAGAGCGTGCGAAGCGCGCCGGCGCTGTCGGTGTAGCAGCTCGCCGACCAGCCGTTCTGCTGGATGAAGGATTTGCGGCCCTCGCGCAGGGCGGTCTGGTAGGCCCGCGCCAGGATCGGCTGCACGGTCGCGGCCGGTTCGCCGACGACGAGTTCGGCGGCGATCGTCAGCTCGCGGAAATACTCGGCGGAGGGCGATGGATCGCCCGACGACGCCTGCACGATGGGCTGCGCGCGGCAGGTGAGATCGAGCCGGACCCCGCTCGCCGCCCTCACGTCGATGCTCGGCCCGACCCGACGGCCGGCCTTCCTCGCCCCGGTCGCCTGGGCGATGCGGGCGGCGAGGGCGTCGCACGCGTCGGCCTGCGCGGCGACCGGCACGACGGGAGAGAGAAGAAGCAGGGTGGCGAGAAGCGGGCGAAGCATGGCGGCGGTTCGGTCTCGAGGTCGCAAGGCCCGGCCCGTCGCATCCCCGTCGCATCCCGCGGGTCGTCGGCGGACCGGGTCCTTGCCGGCCTTCTTAGGATATCGGCTCATCGATGGCTCGCGCTTTTCTCCGGTCGCGCAGGGGCGGCCGCGCCGTCCCGGCCGCTCGGCGCACCCGTCTGTGGACGAAGCCGGGAAGAGCGAGATCATGGAACGGCTTGTCCTGTGGACGGGCACTGTGGACGGTTGTGGAGGGACGGCCGGGCTTGACCCTGAGCGACCCGCAACCGAAACCTGCCCCCGCCACGCCGGAAGACGCGCGGGACAGGAGCGGAGGAGCGAGGATGCCGAAGACGCGGAGCCTGGGACGACGGAGCCCGATGCGCGCGCCGATCCTGATCGCGCTGGGCCTCGCCCTCGCTGGGCCGGCGGCGCAGGCGCAGGCCCCTTCCCAGGACCAGCCCGCAGCGCAATCGCGACCGGCCCGCACCCGCGCGAAGGCACCGAGCCAGCCGGTTCAGCCGATCCAGATCTGGGACGCGCGCATCGAGGGCGGCAACCTGCAGGTCACCGGCAGCGTGCGCCGGAGCGGCGTGACCGTGATCCTCGACGACGACATCTCCGTCCTCTCCGATCGGCGCGGACGCTTCGAATTCCGGTTGCCCTACCGGCCCGCGACCTGCGTCGCGGTGATCAAGGCCGGCGAGGACGAGCGCGAGGCGGTGGTCGCCAACTGCGCGCCGGAGGGGCCGGCCGGTAAGCCGGGCGAGCCGGGTCCGGCCGGACCGCAGGGCAGTGCCGGGCTCCAGGGACCGCCCGGTCCCGCGGGCGCCACAGGCCCGAAGGGCGAGGCGGGGCCCAAGGGTGAGGCTGGACCCAAGGGTGAGGCCGGACCGAAGGGCGAAGCGGGACCGGCCGGGCCCGCGGGTGCACCGGGCCCCAAGGGAGAACAGGGCCCCAAGGGAGAACAGGGCCCCAAGGGAGAACAGGGTTCCAAGGGCGCGCAGGGTCCGGCGGGCGAGCGCGGCCCCAAGGGTGAGGCGGGTCCGAAAGCCGAGTCCGCCGCGACGGTGGCGGCCCCGTTCCGTGTCGTGCGGGCGCGTGCCTGCACCGATGCGGGCTGCACGCTCATCTGCGACGCGGGCGAGGTCCTGGCCTCCGCCACCTGTCAGGCTAGCGGCGCGGCGGCCCTCGAAGGGGACACCAAAGCGTCGTGTCCGGCCGGCAGCGGCGGCATGGTCGGGATCTGCGCCCGGCCCTGAGCCGGGCTCAGCTCCGGCCGTCCAGCCAAGAGAGCATCCCCTTCGCCGCCGCACGCCCGCTGGCGAAGGCAGCCTGCAGCAGGTAGCCGCCCGTCGGCGCCTCCCAGTCGAGCATCTCGCCGGCCAGGAAGAGGCCGGGCCGCGCCCGAAGCATGAAGTGCGCGTCGAGCTCGGCGAAGGTGACGCCGCCGGCGGTCGAGATCGCCCGCGCGATCGGAGCCGGCGCGACGAGCCGCAGGGGCGCCGCCTTGATCGCCGCCGCCAGTGCGTCCGCCTCCGGCGGCAGGGCGTTGGCGTGCGCCTCGCGCAGCAGGCCGATGGCGGCCGGGCTCAGCGAGGCCGCCTTGCGCAGGCGGGTGGAGAGACTCTCACCAGGGCGGCTTCGGGCAAGGCGCGCCGCCAGCGCCCCGGCGCCGAGATCGGGACGGAGGTCGAGGCTGAGTTCGGCGGTGCCGTCGCGCTCCACCGCCTCGCGGATCGGCCGCGACAGCGCGTAGATCACGCCGCCCTCGATGCCGTCCGCCGTGGCGACGGCCTCGCCGCGGGCGCTTGCCCCGCCGATATGCGCGGCGAGGCGCTTGAGCGGCTCGCCCGCGAAGCGCTGCGCGAAATGCGCCGACCACGCGACACGGAAGCCGACATTGGCGGGTTTGAGCGGCGCGACGGTCACGCCGTTCCGCTCCAGCAGCGGAACCCAGGCCCCGTCCGACCCGAGCCGTGGCCAGCTCGCGCCGCCGAGTGCGAGCAAGGTCGACCGCGGCCGGACGACCTGCGGGCCATCCGGTGTCTCGAAGCTCAGCGCGCCGTCCTCCAGTCCCACCAGCCGGTGCCGGGTGCGGATCGTGACGCCGAGAGCATCGAGGCGGGCGAGCCAGGCGCGCAGCAGCGGCGAGGCCTTGAAGCTTTGCGGGAAGACCCGGCCGCTCGACCCGACGAAGGTGGTCTCGCCCAACCCCTCGCACCACGCCCGCAGCGCGTCCGGCGGATAATCCGCGACGGCGGCCGGCAGCCGCGGATCGACCGGGGCATAGCGCGCCAGGAAGTCCGCCAGCGGCTCGGAATGGGTGAGGTTGAGCCCGCCGCGCCCGGCGATGAGCAGCTTGCGGCCGACCGACGGCATGCGCTCGTAGACCGTGACGGACCGGCCCGCCTCGGCGAGCCGCTCCGCCGCCGCGAGGCCGGCCGGCCCGCCGCCGACGACGGCGATTTCGTTCTCTCGATCCGCATCCATGATCCGCGGCAGGGCCCCGTGCGGCCGGCGCTGTCAAGCGGCGCAGGCTCGAAAAGCCACCATTCGCTGTCTGAGTGACGCGGAGGGCGGAAAATCGCGCTGCCCTTGATTCGACGCGATCTCCCCTCTAACTGCCCGACATCGGCTGCGGGCCCCTCTGGCGGAACGCGCACCGTGTCCCTCGCGACGCCCCCGGACTCCGGTGAGGCCCTTCGTCCGCCGGTTCGGCGGCCCGTTCGGGAGGGATGCGGCAGACGCCTCCGCGATGTCGGAGCCGATGCTCTCCCGAAAGCGAAGCATCCGGTCCCGCACGATGATGATGGAATTTCTCACCCACGAGTGGCTCGGCAAGCCCGTCTGGATGTGGCTCGGCTTCCACGCCCTGGTGGCCGGCCTGCTCGCCTTCGATCTCGGCCTGCTCCACCGCGACAAGAACCACGAGATCGGCGTGAAGGAGAGCCTGCTCCTCACCGCCTTCTACTTCACCCTCGGCCTCGCCTTCGGCGGCTGGATCTGGTGGATGCTCGGTTTCGATCCGGCCCAGGAATACGTGACCGGCCTCGTGATCGAGAAGTCGCTGTCGATGGACAACGTCTTCGTGATCGCCGTGATCCTCACCTCCCTCGGCGTGCCGCGGGCAGCGCAGCACCGGGTCCTGGTCTGGGGCATCCTCGCCGCAGTGCTGCTGCGCGGCCTGATGATCGGGCTGGGCTCGGCCCTGGTCCAGCAGGCGCACTGGGTGCTCTCGGTCTTCGCCGCCTTCCTGATCTATGTCGGCATCAAGATGCTGGTCTCGAAGGAAGAGGACGAGCAGGACGTCAAGAACAGCGCCTCGATGCGCTTTCTCAAGAAGTGGGTGCGCATCACCGAGAAGCCGGAGGGCCAACACTTCATCGTCCGCAAGCCGGACCCGAAGACGGGTAAGACCGTTCGCTGGCTCACGCCGCTCGCCGTGGCGCTGGTGCTCGTCAATATCGCGGACGTGATCTTCGCCGTCGACAGCGTGCCGGCGATCTTCGCGATCACGACCGACCCGTTCATCGTCTACACCTCGAACATCTTCGCCATTCTCGGCCTGCGCGCGCTCTACTTCGCGCTCGCGGCAATGGTGGACCGCTTCGCCTATCTGAAGACGGCGCTCGCCCTCATCCTGCTCTTCATCGGCGCCAAGATCGTGGTGGCCGACACCCTCGAACTCGTTCACCTGCCGCCGTGGGTCTCGCTCGTCGTCACCCTGGTCCTGCTCACCCTCGGCGTCGTCTACAGCCTGTGGCGCACCCGCAGGGCGGCGGAGCCGGAGAACCAGAAGACTCCGGCGGAGATTGCGCACAGAACGTGAGGCAGCGAAGGCCCGCGCGAGCGGGCCTTCCCGATCCGGCACGCCTCGTCGGCACGATCCTGGACGGTTCGTTCACGATCCTGCGCGATGATGGCGAAGGGTCGGGGAACCGGCCGCGTTCCCTGCGTTTTCGGGCCCGACCATGCGGCGTTTCCTGACCGGCGGCATCAAGGCGATCCTGGCCATCGCCGTCCTCTCCACCGCCGCCCACTGGGCGATGCGCGTCCAGCGCGAGCCCGCAACGCCGGCCCTGCCGGTGGCGGCGCTCGCCGATCCGGTCACCACCGGCTCCATCGCCTCGCGCAAGGCCGAGCGCGCGGAGGCGGCGGTCGTGCCGGCGAGCCTCGGCGGACTCGACCAGGACCACCTCGCCAAGCTGATGGCCGGCGCAGCCTCGGAGCGGCCAAAGCTGCAGAAGGCCGTCGCCAAACGCTGACGCACGGGACCCAGCATCGGCTCGGATCGGGCATGAGAAAGCCGCCGGCCCGAAGGCTGGCGGCCTTGTCGTTCGAGGGAGCGGGATCAGGCGGCGAGCTGGCGTGGCTCGTGACGGCCTTCCTTCACCTCCTCAATGATCTTGGCGCAGAAGGCATCGAGGTCGCCGGGATTGCGGCTGGTGATGATGCCGCTATCGGTCACGACCTCCTTGTCCTGCCAGTTTCCGCCCGCGTTGATCACGTCGGTCTTGATCGAGGCGAACGACGTCAGGCTGCGCCCCCTGACCGCTCCGGCCTCGATCAGCAGCCAGGGGCCGTGGCAGATCGCGGCCACCACCTTGCCGGAGGTGAGGAAGGCGCGCACCACCTCCAGCGCCTTCGGCTCGAGGCGCAGCTTGTCCGGGTTGATCTGCCCGCCCGGGAGAACGAGGGCGTCGTAATCGGCGGGGTTCACGCTCTCGATGTCGAGATCGACCGGCACGTTCTTGCCCCAGTCGGTCTTGTCCCAGCCGCGGATCGCATCCTTCGACTGGCGGGATTGCGGGCTTGCCACGGTGACCTTGGCACCCGCCTCCTTCAGCTTGGTCTGCGGGACCGTCAACTCGCTCTCCTCGAAGCCGTCGGTGGCGACGATGAGGATCTTGGCCTCGCGGATATCGGGCATGGCATTGGCTCCGTCTGTATCGGGAATTGCCGGGCCAACCGATCGCCCGGGACGAGGTTCCGAGCGGTGTCCCGCCTGCGGTGTGAGCGCCGCAGGCGAGCGGGCGAGGAGACGAAGGAAGAACGGAACCGGACCAGGAGGCAGGTGTTGGACCGCCATCCCCCGAAACGAACGAAGGAGGCGGTCCATGGCCAATCCCGGCATCCCGACCCCCGAGCCCACTCCCGGCGGACAGATCCCCGGCGATCTTCCGCCGCCCCCGCAGCCCGACGACCAGCCGGATATCGGCCCGACCGGTCCGCGCACGCCCTACCCGGTCGATGATCCCAACATCGACGAGCCGCGCGGCCCCGGCTCCGAGCCGGACTACCTGCCCGGTGGCCCGACGGATCCCGGGATCCGGCTCTGATCCAAGGGACGCCGCGCCCCGGTCGCGAGATCGGGGCGCGGTCGTCTCATGGGTCGTCTCATGGCACGATTGCAGCCCAGCCCTCTGACGACGCCGAACTTTCACACCATCCAGCTCTCTGCCCGCCGGTGGTGAGACTCACCTGCCTCAGCGCTCATTCTCCTGCATGCAGAGGCGGGGGCTGAGTGGGATGTTCAGGCAATGAGTGGCCGCCGCGCTCGTCGGATCAAGCCCAGCTACGTGCGAAAGCGGCATGAGCTTGCCGATCGCGTTCACTTCCGATCGGCCCGGGGCCTCCATCGCCACCACGAGGAACTAGATCGGTCCGATGCCCTCTGCTCGCTCGATGGGCCGCGCTCAGTGACGTTCGGGACCACGTTCACGGAGCCGGAATTTCAGCCGCAGACCGTCCCGGTACGCATGAGGGTGGTCGGCACCGGCGCCGCCGGCATCGTCCTGGCGGACCGATCATCGGGACGGGGGTCGATGCCTAGACAGGTGCGGCCATGGATCACACGGCAACCCCATCGCCGTCCCTCTGGTGCCGGATGAGCTGCCGCGTGCCGAGCGCACAGGCCGCCGCTGGCAGCGAGCCGCAGGGCTGCCTTCGCTAGGCCGAAGGGCACCGCCGGCTTCGACAGGATCGAAGGGCCGCGATCTGACAGATACGAGAGCGATCCCCCCCCAGCGGACACGCGGCGGACAAGTGCTTGTGAGACCGGTTCCGGCCGGATCTCGAAGACGGCCCTCAATGACCGCCGTGCGAGGTCCTCACGTCGCGCGGCGCGGCCAGGATCTCGCTGAGGCTGGAGGCCACGTGACGGGCCTCTTCGTCGGTCAGGCGAAGCTGGAACGGCGGCAGCGCGCCGGCCTGAAGGGCCACCACGGCCTGACCCTGCTCGTCGGTGCCGACCTCGATGGCCGAGGAGGTCACGTCGAGCATGGCGACCTCCTCGTCGCCGTTCTCATCGGCCAGGTCGACCTCGCCGTCATCGTCGATGGCCGTGAGGAGCTGGCCGACGGCGCGCACGAGGGCGCGGGCGGCGCGAGCGTCCATGACCACCGCCGTCGATTGGTCGTCCTTCTGGAACGAAAGCTGGATGTTCGCGCCTTCGAGGGAAACCGAGATACCCGCCATGAACCGCCTGACCGAACTGCCTTGAGGGCGGTCCCGTAACCGCCTGGATTGACGTTCATATATGCACCGGCCCAGGGCTTTGTCACAGGGTGGCGGGAGCGGTACTCCGCGATCGGGTCCGGGGCTTCGCACGAGGCTCCGCGCCGGTCGAATCGCATTCTGCCTTGTTAAGGCCGCAACGGCGGCCTACATACAGTTCTGACGGGCGCGGCGAGGCGAAAGGCTTCGATTGATCCGCACATCGCCCGTCATCCCGCAAAATCGGCGGACGCTACCACGTGCTCGCTTCGAGCAGATGCTTGCGCGTGGCGTGTGAAGAACGAAGGAACTATTCGTGGATACTGGGACTGTTAAGTGGTTCAACGAGACCAAGGGCTACGGCTTCATCCAGCCGGATAACGGTGGCAAGGACGTGTTCGTCCACATCTCCGCCGTCGAGCGGGCCGGCCTGCGCAACCTCGTCGAGGGCCAGAAGGTTTCCTACGAGGTTCTGACCGATAAGCGCAGCGGCAAGGACGCGGCCGGCAACCTTCAGGCGGTCTAATCCGCCTCAGGGCCGGTGCAGAGCCGGCCCGACCGCGCCATCTGATGACCAACGAAGCGGCACCCACCGGCTAGTAGGACCCCGGAAACGCGTTTCCAGGGGTGCCTCACGGCGGGCGCCGCCGATTCAAGACGACACAAAACAACCAGAAACGACGCCGGCCACGCCAGAAGGTGGCGCGGGATCCGGCGAGAAAGAAGAAAAGACAATGACATTCGAGTTCCGGCGCCATGAGGGCGCCATCTCGCCGGTGACCAACGCGGCGACTTTCCGGGTGGACAGCGTGGTCGATACGCAGGCGCGCAACGCGCAGGCCGACCTCAGCCACCTCATCGACCCTTCCTACGAGTATCACTCGCCGCGCGAACTGCGCTGGCATCTCGCCGACCGCCTCGGGATCACACCGGGCGCCGTGCGACTGAAGGAAGCGGCCTGATCGACCCCGGCCTCGCACCCTCCGGCGCGGGGCCATCCCGGCGACTACGCCGCGAGGCGCGGGCGCCCGGTCAAACCTCCGGTCAGATCAATCCCAGAGCGACCAGTTCGCGCCGCAGGCTCTCGGGCATCTCGGCGACTTCACCGGCACTGGCCCGGTCGAGGTCGGCCGGCGCATCGCGGGCCTCGAGGTAGCGCCAGCCCTGGAACGGGCGGCAGGGGCGCGGCGAGACCGGCGTCACCGCCGGATCGAGCACGAGCCGGCACCGATCGATCCCGTCGCTTCCCGTGACCGGCTCGATGGCGCGGATCGACTGGCGACAGGTCAGCGTCCCCTTCATCACCCAGTAGATCGATCCGCCCCCGGCGATGGCCTGCGCCCGCTTGGGGAACATGCGCGTGACGTGCGCCGTCACCGGCTCCTGGCCGAGGCGCACGGCCTCCGCCCGGTTATGGGCAATCCGCGCCTCCAGCTCCTCGATGGAGGCGGGACCGACGCACAGCTTCAGGAGATGCAGGGCCATGACGCGGGCCCCTATACGCCATCGGCTCGAAAAGGGCCGCCGGTTTTCCGACGGATCGATGCGGCATGAAGCGCCGCACGGGTTCGATCCGTCACGCCCTCACGCGAACAGCGCGATCTTCTCCTCGATGCTCAGCGTATCGAGATCGGGGAAGGCCAGGGCGAGATCGTCCTCGGCGCCCACCTCGGCAACGGCGACGACCAGCGGCTGGGCCGCCGGCATGGCCGCTTCGGGCTCACTCGGGACGACGAGGTCGGCGATCGGATCGGCCTCCTCAATCCCGTCGGCTTCCACGTTCTCCGCGTCGATGTCGGAGAGGATCCCGTGATCCTCCGGATCCGGCGCAGCCTCGACGGGCGCCGGATCCGGAAGCTCGGAGACGGCGTCCGGAGCCGGTTCGGCCGCGGCTTCCGCTTCGACCGCCTCCACAATCAGCATTTCGGGGGACGTGGGTTCGGCGGCCCCCTCCTCGGCGAGGAGCATGGCGGGCGCCAGCGCCTCGGCGGTGATCGGCGCCTCGTCGAAGGCAGGCTCCGTCTCGCGGCTCTCCGGCAGGAAGGCGAGATCGTCGTCGAGGGCCACGGCCGGCAACGGCGGCAGGGTCGCCCTGGCCGGGGCAGGCACCGCCCCCTCCATGTCGAGGAAGCGGTCGACGTCGCTCTGATCGAGGGCGGCCGCCTCGGCATGGGTCTGCGGGGCGAGAGAGGGCACCAACTCGTCGGGATTGCCCCAGATCCCGATCATCGAGGCGATGCGGTTCTCGAGGTAGCGCAGAGTATGGACCACGCGGCTCGTCCGCTGTGCCGTGAGATCCTGGAACGAGCAGGCGGTATAGATCTGCGTGGCGTGCCGATCGAGGGCGCCGCACAGCTCGGGATCGGCACCGGTCTCGCGCAGCGTCCAGGCGGCTTCCTGCACCTCCTCGGCGGCGCTGAGGATGTCGGAAGTCGCCCGCTCGGTGGCGCGCACGATCGCGTCCAGGGCCTCCGAGGCGACGGTGAGGCGGCTCTCGCCCTGCTCCGGCGCGGAGAGGGCGGCCACCTCGGCGCGTGTGCGGGCGATGGCATCGGCCATCTCCATCAGGTCGCCGCGGAAGCGGCCGACGTCGTCCGGCCGGTCCGTGGTGACGACGTTCTCGATGCGCCGGATCGCGTCCAGCAGCACCTCGGTGTCGGCGTTGCGGTTGCGGCGCGCGTATTCGGTGAGGAACCACCGGCCCCGCTCGGTTTCCCGGACGGCGTCCTCGATGGCATCGTATTGCGACGCGTCCAGCGGCGTCAGAGAACGGGAACTCGACATCACACCCCGCACGGACTCGGCACCCCCGCGAGGCATGCCGCGACGATTGACGGTCGGAGCGAGATTGACAGGAGCGCTTTAACGGCGGCTTACGCTTTTCCCCGCTTCGCCCCGCCGCGCGACGTTTTCTGCCGATCGAGAGGGGCGGCCCGCTTCGCCGCGATCCCGTGACACGCACAGCCCCGACCGGTGAGCCCGATCCCGTCCGGCTCGGCCTCCTCTACGCCGTGGTCTTCGTGGAGATCGGCATCGCCATGCCGTTCATGCCTGTCTGGCTCGGCGCGCTCGGGCTCGATGCCGGGCTGATCGGCCTGTTGCTTGCTCTGCCGATCGCAACGAAGGTCATGGCGACGCGCCCTCTGATGGGCCTGATCGACCGCGGTGTGCGCCCGCGCACGCTGCTTGTCGCCGGCAGCCTCACACTGGCGCTGAGCTATGCCCTGATGCCGGCGGCCGCCGCGCTCGCGGCGGCGCTGCTCGGCGCCCTGATCGTCGTGAACGCGGTGGCGCAGGCCCCGTTGGTGCCGAGCATCGATTATCTGACCCTCGCCGCCGCCCGCAAGTCGAAACGGATCGACTATGCCCGCATCCGCCTGTGCGGCTCGGTCGCCTTCCTCGCCGCGAACCTCGCGGGCGGCGCGCTTCTCGGCGTGCTCGGCGACCGGGTGGCGGTGCCGCTGCTGCTCACCGGGCTCGCCCTGGTCGCGACCACGGTCGCGGCCACCGGCCGGGAGGCCGCCCCCGCCGTCGAGCCTCTTACCCAGAGGGGAGGCTCCCCGCCCCTGCCGCGGGTGCTGTGGCTGTCCATCGCCGCGGCGGCGCTGATCCAGGCGAGCCACGCGGCGATCTACGCCTTCGGCAGCCTCGATTGGGCCCGCCACGGGGTCTCAGCGCCCTGGATCGGCGCGCTCTGGGCGATCGGCGTCGCGGCGGAGATCGCCCTGTTCGCCTTCGTCGGTCGCTGGCCGGCGCGCTGGCGCAGCCCGTTCCGCCTGCTCGGCCTCGGCGCGGGCGCCGCCCTGCTGCGGGCCCTCGGCCTCAGCCTCGCGGACGGGGAGATCGCCCTGCTCCTGCCGCTCCAGATGCTGCACGGCCTCACCTTCGGCGCGACCCATCTCGGCGTCATGGCGGCGGTCTCCGGCTTCGCGCCGGAAGGGGCCCGCGGCCGGGCGCAGGGCACGGTCGGCGCCTCGACCGCCTTGGTCTCGGCGCTGGCGACGCTGGCCTGCGGCGCGGTCTACCGCTCGTTCGGAGGCTCCGCGACCTTCCTGATGATGGCGCCGCTGGCGCTCGCCGGACTGGCACTCGTCGCGCTGGCGCAACGCCGCCATGATCCCCGCCGATTTGGCGGCGGCTCTACCCGTAAGGTATAGGCAGCGCTTCCAACACGATCCCGAAACCGGGACTCCGAGGGCACCCCTCTTCGGCGAGGATCGGGGCGGCGCCCCGAGCAGCGACCTCGTTCGGCCGCGACGTCGAGCCCGAAGGCTCGGATTCGACGCATCTTGGTAAGGATTTCGTTTCAGGATTTTCGGAGCGGAAGCGGGAGCGGCGCGTGCGGATCGCAGACGGCTCAGGCACCTTGGAGACCGCGGGCGCCGACCTCGATGCGGGCGGCGGCCGCGTGATCCTGCACGGCCGCTGGACCGCGGACCAGGGTCCGGCGGTGGAGCGCGCATCGGCTGAGATCGCGGCGCAGGGACGATCCCAACCGGTGCTGGTGGATCTGAGCGGGTTGGCGCGTCTCGACACGCTCGGCGCCTGGGTGCTGGAACGCACCCGCGCCGAGATCGAGGCGGCGGGCGGGCGGCTGGCCTATGCCGGCGCCCGGCCCGAGCACCGCATCCTGCTCGGCGAGATGGGCCTGCGCGAGCCGGAGCCGGCTCCGCGCGACACCCGCAACCCGCTGGTGCGCCTCCTCGACGGCACCGGCCGGCGCGTCGCGCGAGGCGGCAACGAGATCCTGTCCGGCATCGCCTTCCTCGGCGAGGTGGTCGCCGCCGGCGGCCGGGTCGCGCGCCGGCCGCAGACCTTCCGCATGGCGGCCCTCGTCAACCAGCTCGAACAGGTGGCGCTTCGCGGCGTGCCGATCATCGTGCTGATCTCCTTCCTCGTCGGCGGCATCGTTGCGCAGCAGGGCATCTTCCAGCTTCAGCGCTTCGGCGCGCAGAGCTTCGTCGTGAACCTGATCGGCCTGCTGATCCTGCGCGAACTCGGGGTGCTGCTCACCTCGATCATGGTGGCGGGCCGCTCGGGCTCGGCGTTCACCGCCGAGATCGGCTCGATGCGGATGCGCGAGGAGGTCGATGCCCTGCGCGTCATGGGCCTCGACCCGATCGAGATCCTGATCCTGCCGCGAATCCTCGCCCTGGTGATCGGCCTGCCGATCCTGGCCTTCCTCGGCTCGCTCGCGGCGCTGGCGGGCGGCGGTCTGACCGCGGCGATCTATGGCGGGATGACCGTCGATGCCTTCCTGGCACGGCTCCAGGCGGCGGTATCGTTCCACCATTTCGCCGTCGGATTGATCAAGGCGCCGTTCATGGCGCTGACCATCGGGATCATCGCGACGATCGAGGGATTCGCGGTCGAGGGCTCGGCGGAATCGCTCGGGCGCCACGTCACCGCCTCAGTCGTCAAGTCAATCTTCATGGTGATCGTGCTGGATGGGCTGTTCGCGGTCTTCTTCGCAGCGATCGATTTCTAGCATCATGCGGGCAGACGACATCCGGACCGATCCCTTGACCACGCCTCACCTTTCCTCGGCGGCGCCGGATTCCGGCCAGAGCGACGCAATTATCCGCGTGCGCGATCTCGTCGTCGGCTTCGGCCACCGTACGGTGATGAAGGGGCTCGATCTCGACATCCGCCGCGGCGAGATCCTAGGTTTTGTCGGCCCCTCGGGCCAGGGCAAGTCGGTGCTGACGCGGACCATCCTCGGGTTAGTGCCGAAGCGCTCCGGCACCATCGAGATCTTCGGTGAGAACGTGGACGGCCTCACCGTCGCCCGGCGCCGCCAGCTCGAGCAGCGCTGGGGTGTGCTGTTCCAGCAGGGCGCCCTGTTCTCGGGTCTCACCGTCAAGCAGAACATTCAGATGCCGATGCGCGAGCATCTGAAGCTCTCCGAGCGGCTGCTCGACGAATTCGCCCGGCTCAAGATCGAGATGGTCGGCCTCAGGCCGGACGCCGCCGACAAGTACCCCTCGGAACTCTCGGGCGGCATGATCAAGCGCGCGGCGCTCGCCCGCTCGCTGGCGCTGGACCCGGAGATCCTGTTCCTCGACGAGCCGACCTCGGGCCTCGACCCGATCGGTGCGGGCGAGTTCGACGATCTCGTCTCGACCCTGAAGCGGACGCTGGGCCTCACCGTCTTCATGGTGACGCACGATCTCGACAGCCTCTACACCGCCTGCGACCGCATCGCCGCGCTCGGCGACGGCCGGATCATCGCGCAGGGCACCATCGACGAGATGCTGGCGAGCGACCACCCCTGGCTGCGCGCCTACTTCCACGGCAAGCGCGCCCGCGCCATCGCCACGCCGGCTCGGGCCGTGCCGCCGGATTATGCCCATGCTTGAGCGCGGGATGATCGCCCCCGGTGCGGTTGCGCACCGCTCCAGCCCCACGGACCGGGATTAGAGCTGAGCCGATGGAGACTCGCGCAAACTACGTGCTGATCGGCGCCTTCACCATCGGCGTCGTGCTGGCCGCCTTCGGCTTCGTGTTCTGGCTCCAGGGAGGATCGCGGGGACAGGCGACCCAGGCGCTCCGCATCGTCTTCTCCGGTTCGGTCGGCGGGCTCGCCAAGGGCTCGACCGTGTCGTTCAACGGCATCAAGGTCGGCGAGGCACTCGACGTGCGCCTGCTGCCGCAGGATCCGCGCCGCGTCGTCGCCGTGGTGCAGGTCGATCCCTCGACGCCCCTGCGCGCCGATACCCGTGCTCGGCTCGACTCGGCGATGCTGACCGGCGTCTCGCAGATCGCGCTCTCGGGCGGCAGCGCCGACGCGCCGGCTCTCACGCCGGGCTCGGGCGACAAGATGCCGACGATCTTCGCCGATTCGAGCGACATCCAGGACATGATGGCCGCCGCCAAGCAGATCGCGCAGCGGGCCGACGACGTGCTCCAGCGCCTCGACAAGGTGGTGGCCGGCAACGAGGGCGCGATCAACCGGACGCTGGCCAACGTCGAGTCGTTCTCGAAGACGCTGGCCGAGGCCGGCCCCTCGATCACCGGGCTCGTGAAGGCGGTGGACGGCCAGCGCCTGAACCGGGTGATCGAGAACGCCGATACCTTCTCGACCGCGCTCGCCAATGCCAGCCCCGATATCGAGGCCGGGCTCCACGACGCCCGGGCGCTGGCGGCCAAGCTCAGCGCCTCCGCCGACCGGATCGACGGCGTGCTGAAGGGGGCCGAGGGCTTCCTCGGTTCGGCCTCGGGTCAACAGGGGTCGGGCACCTTCGCCGAGATCCGCGAGGCGGCGATCTCCGTGCGCGAGGCCGGCAGGGCGTTCCGCACCCTCTCGGAGAACCTCGACAAGCGCACCGCCAACATCTCGACGAGCTTCAACCGGCTGTCGGGCACGAGTCGCCGCGAGGTCGAGGCCCTCTCGACCGACGGCCAGCGCACGCTCAACACCCTCAGCCGCGCCGCCCGCAGCCTGGAGCGCGACCCGTCACAGGTGATCTTCGGCGGCAAGCCGTCGTTGCCAGAATACAACGGTGGCCGCTGAGCGACCCCATTTCCGGCTGATGTGTCGGCACGCACGGCGCAGCTTGGGCGTTGGCGTATGCTCTCGCGTGCTAGAGGGGAAGTCAGTGTCCCCGACAGCGAACGGACGGTGCCCGAGCGTATGACGCGTCTATCCCACTCGCCTGCCCCTCTCCCTCGCTCGCCCGGCCGTCTCCTGTCCGGTCGCCTCCTGCGGACGGGTGCCCTTCTCGCGCCGCTCGCGCTCCTCGGCGGCTGCGGCGGCGGCGCCACGCCGCTCACCTTCGATCTCGCGGCCCTGCCGGGCCAGGCGCGGGCCGGCGGCACGGCACGCTCCATCGTTGTGTCCGAGCCCGTCGGCCTGCAGCCGATGGAGGCCGACCGCATCATCGTGCGCGAGCCCGGCGGCTCCCTCTCCTTCCTCGGCGGCGGCCAGTGGGCCGACCGGCTGCCCCGCCTGATCCAGACGCGGGTGATCCAGAGCCTGGAGAATACCGGTCGCCTGCGCTCGGTCTCGCGGCCCGGCGACAAGGTGCCGTCCGACTATCAACTCGTCAGCGAGATCCGCGAGTTCGACATCAATTCCGGAACCGGCGAGGCCGTGGTCGACCTCTCGGCCAAGCTGATCGCCGAGGGCAGCGGCCGGGTCGTGAACGCCCGCGTCTTCACCGCCCGCGTGCCGGTGGCGAAGGTCGATCCCCAGAACGCCGCCGCCGGCCTCGATGCGGCTCTGAGCCAAGTCCTCGGCGATCTCGTGCGCTGGGTGAATTCCGGCCGGTAGAGCGAGCGGCCTTCCAGACGATTGGTCCGGTCCAGCCACCACCACCATGATCGCGAGGTGAGGCCGAAGCGATGACGGCGCGGGGCGGACTCCGCGGCGATCGACCCGAACGCGATGACCGGCCGTGGCCGGCCCACGATCAAGCGTCCAGGGCGGCCAGAGTCGGATCGCGCAGGGAGAGCGGTACGACGATCAACTCGCCGTGGCGCGGCTCCGGACGGTTGTAGACCGCCGGTCGGCCCTGCAGGTCGCAGACCACCCCGCCCGCCTCGCGCACGATGAGGTCGGCGCCGGCGAGATCCCAGTCCCGCGCATCCCGTGACACGAGGCCGAGGTCGATCCGGCCCTCGGCCACCCGCGCGAGCCTGAGCGCCAGCGACGGCACGCGCTCGATCACCGTGACCGTGGGGCGGGGTCCGAGCCGTGCCGCGCCGTCGAGCAGGCGATCCTGGAACGGCTTCGGTCCGGTGACGCGCGCGCCCTCCAGCGTCTCCTGCGGCGCGACGCGGATCGGCGCTCCGTTGAGGGTCGCCCCCTCGCCCGCCACCGCCTCGTAGAAGTGGTCCGTCGCCGGCGCGAAGACGCCGCCGATCACGGGCTCCCCGTGGGACAGCAGGGCCACCGCGATCGACCAGTCCGGATGTCCGGAGAGGAAGGCGCGGGTGCCGTCGATCGGATCGACGATCCAGACGAGGTCGTGCCCGAGCCGCACCGGGTCGTCGCTGGTCTCCTCCGAGAGCCAGGCCGCCCGCGGCTCGATCTGCGACAGGCGGACCTTGAGAAAGGCGTCCACGGCGACGTCCGCCTCGGTGACCGGCGAGCCGCCGGCCTTCGACCAGACCCGCGCGGTCGTGTGAGCGCCCGTCCGGAAGGAGGGCAGCGCGAGCGCGGCGGCCTCCCGCATCGCGTCGTGCAGCACGGGCCGCAGCGCCGCGAAAGAGGATGTCGTTTGGGTCATGGATCCGGTCGGAGCCGTTCGTGCGAGGCCGGCCTCATGCCGTTTGAACGGCGCCGACGCCCCTTCGTTCTAGGGCATCGATCGGAAAAGTGGTCACCGGTTTTCGGAAATGCAGCGATGCAAAGCCGGCTGCGGCGCCTTTGGGACGATCCGACGCGGCACCGCCGCGGCTTCTGCCTCAACACCCGGCCCCGGCCCGGTCCCAGCCCCTTGCGAGGGTTACCGACATTTGCACCAATCCCGGCAAGGGTCCGTTGAGCATTCGGTAGAGTTCGGCTCGATCCACGAACGCTTAACGCTCACTCTTAAGGCGCCTTGGGGGAGACGACCGGCACTGTGCTTGTCAGATCAGCGCGTCCGACAGAGACCGCGACACGGGATAAGGCGTCGAACCGATGATGACTTTCGAGATCGCGAATCTGAACTGTCGGCCCGGCTGCGATGACGAGGCGAGCGCGCACTGCACCGTGGCGCCGGTGACGCCGCTGCCGGTTCTCGGTGCGGCCCATGGCGGTGTGAGGCCGGTCGGCGTGGCCCTCGCCTTCGCCGACGAGGCGGCCGATGCCTGCGGCGAGGACCGTTTCGCCCTGCTCCTCGTCGACGGCGACAGCGAGGTGACGATGCGGCTCGGCCCGTTTCCCGAAGAGGACGTCGTCGCGGTGTGGCGCGACGTTTCGTCCAAGGGAGGGCTGGCCCGGATGCTGCTGCGCGAGGACGGCGACATCGTCCCGGTCTCGCAGCAACTCGGCCCGGTCGTGCTCGGCAAGGGCCGCCAGCGCCGCCGCCACGCCGCGCTCAGCGGGCGTCGCCCGCGCTTCCTCGTGCGGCGCAAGACCGCCCGGCTCCCGGCCCGGCCCTGCATCCACCGGGGCGAGAGCGAGATCATCTCTCGGAGCTGAGGCGAGACCTCGCCTCAACCCTTGTCGAGCGGGCCGTCCGGGGCGCGGTCGGCCGGAGTGCCGTCGTAGCCCTCGAGCCATTCGGTGCGTTCGGGCGAGTTCAACGGGTAGGGGCAGGCGTCGCGCGGACGCCCCTGGGCCCTGGCGCGAGCTCCCTCGGCGATGGCATCGTCGGGCGGCCGGTGCGGATCTTTCTCACTCATGCGACCGGATATGGCGCCGGGACCGGCCCCCGCCACGGCCGAATCAGCGCCAGCCCTGCCACAGAGCGTCGGCGGCGAGCCCGGCGAACAGGATGAGGCCGGCATCGCGGTTCGAGCGGAACAGCGCCAGGGCCCGCGCGCCGTCCCGCTCCGACAGCCGTATCACCTGGCCGGCGAGATGGGCGGCGAACAGCGCGAGCCCGAGCCAGCCCAAGGGTCCCGCCCCGGCACCGGCCAGCGCCGGCACGAACAGGGCGACGGTGCCGGCGTAGCAGAGACCCACCGCCGGGCGCAGCCGCGCTCCGAACAGCCGGGCCGAGGAGTGGATGCCGACGATCTCGTCGTCCTCGATGTCCTGCACGGCGTAGATCGTGTCGTAGCCGACGATCCAGAGGATCGTGCCCGCGTAGAGCCACAGGGCCGGCGCATCGAGGCGGCCGAACACGGCGACCCAGCCCATCAGCGCCCCCCAGCCGAAGGCGAGGCCGAGCACCGCCTGCGGCATCGGCATCACCCGCTTCATGAACGGGTAGATCGCCACCGGCGCCAGCGAGAGCAGGCCGACGAGGATCGCGGTCGCGTTGAACTGCAGCAGCACCGCGAGGCCGACCAGCGCTTGCGCCACGAGGAAGGCGGCGGCGGCCCGCGTCGTCACCTGTCCGGAGGGCAGAGGGCGCGAGCGGGTGCGCTCCACCTGCGCATCGAGGCGACGGTCGGCGATGTCGTTGTAGGTCGAGCCGGCCCCGCGCATCGCCACCGCGCCGATCAGGAACAGCACGAGGTGGCCGGGATGGGGGCCGGGATTCCCGGCGGCGATGGCGGCAAGCGCCGCCGACCACCAGCACGGCAGCAGCAGCAGCCACCAGCCGACCGGCCGCTCGATCCGGGCGAGCCGCAGATAGGGCCGCGCCGCGGCCGGCGCGAGCCGGTCGGCCCAGTGGCCGGCCACCGCGTCGGCGACGCGGCCGGAGCCGGGCTCGGACGAAGGGGGCAACGGTGAGGAGGCGCTGGCGGGTCGGAGCGCGCCGCTAGAGCGCGCCCTGCGGCATGCGGAAGGCGCCGGACAAGCCGGGACCGCCGAGCAGGCCGCCGCCGCCGCCGCCGCCGTTCTGCGCCTGGGCCTTGGCCTGGGCTTCCATCTTCGAGGCCTGGGCGGCGATGCCGCAGACCTTGGTGCGGATCGCCGCGACCTTGTTGTGGTCGGCCTTGAAGCCTTCCGAGAACGAATCGGGGATCGAGCACCATTCCTTGTTGGCGGTGATCCACTTGATGCCGGTGGTGCCGTTGGCCTGGAGCTGGCCGAACAGCGAGCAGGCCTCCTGCGGCGTCATCTTCTTCTTGGAATTCGACGCGGCATTGGCCTTGGCCACGAGGTTCTTGCGCTCGATCAGCGTCTTCTGGATCGCGCCGCAATCGGTGCCCGCCTGCTGCGGCACGGACTGGGCCGGAGCGGCCGGTGCCATGGGCGCGGGAATGCTCATCGGCGCTGCCGCCGAGGGCGCCGGCTCGGCCGGCGTGTCCATCGACGGCAGCGGCATCCCGCCCATGCCGCCCATGCCCTGGGCCGCAGCCGGCCCGGCCAGCAGGACAAGGCCGAGCAGAGCGGCGGCGGTCTTCGTCGATGCAGTCATCCTGGCAGACATTCGGCCCGGTCCTTTTCCCCGCATGCCGCGACGGGTGTGCCCCCGATCCCGCAGCGCCCGCCCGGCGCAACGACCACGGCGCTGGCGCGGCGGGTCCGGCTGAGAGGCTTGAACGTGTTTCGATGCGGCACTCTTCTGCGCACGGGATTGTGGCGCCAATGGTGCGTTCTGCCGCCCTGGGGCCGCGAGCGTGGGAAACGCTTCGAAACCGGCGAGTCGTGACATTTTCGCATCAGCCACCCGCCGGGAGCCGATTGACAGGCGAGGGCCGCCACGCGACGAGACCGGCCTGCCTGCGAGAGACCATGGCCGCCTACGATTTCACCGCCCCTCGCCTCTTCGTCGAAGCGGATCTGGCGGAAGGCCGCGTCCTCCCGCTGGAGCGGGCGCAGGCCAATTACCTGCTGACCGTCCTGCGCCGGGCCGAGGGCGAGCCCGTCCTGCTGTTCAACGGCCGCGACGGCGAGTGGCGCGCCGAGATCGTGCCGCAGGGCCGCAAGAGCGCGGATCTGCGCGTGGTGGCGCAGACCCGGCCGCAGCCGGCGCCGGCCGACCTGCACTACCTGTTCGCCCCCCTGAAGACGGGACGGCTCGACTACATGGCGCAGAAGGCGGTGGAGATGGGCGCCGGGCGGTTGCAGCCGGTCTTCACCCGCTTCACCCAGGGCGAGCGGCTCAAGCTCGACCGCCTTCAGGCCAACACGATCGAGGCGGCCGAGCAGTGCGGGATCCTTTCCGTGCCCGAGATCGGCGAGCCGGCCCGCCTGCCCGCCTGCCTCGACGCGCTGGAAGCGGAGCGCCTGCTCGTGTTCTGCGATGAGGACGCGCCCGTGCGCGATCCGGTGGCGGCCCTTCGCGGCGCCGCCGATCCGGCGGCGCCCCCGCCGCTCGCGGTGCTGGTCGGCCCCGAGGGCGGGTTCCACGCGGAGGAGCGCGCGCTCATCGCCGCCCGCCCCAACACGGTCGCGCTGTCGCTCGGTCCCCGCATTCTGCGGGCGGACACGGCGGCGGTGGCGGTGCTGGCACTGGTGCAGGCGGTGCTCGGCGACGCGCGGTGAGCCGACCCGATTCGAGGCCGCCACGAGGATGTCTTGGAAGAGGATGTCTTGAAAAATGACGAAGCCCCGCATCCTCCTCCTGTCCCTCGGCGGGACGATCACCATGACCCGCTCCACCGAGGGCGGGATCGTACCGACGCTGACCGCGGCCGACCTTGCGGCCTCGGTGCCGGGGCTCGCGGCGGTGGCAGCGATCGAGACGCTCTCGCCGCTGCGCCGGCCGAGCGCCGGGCTGACCCTCGACGACCTGATCGGGGTGGCGCGCACGCTGAGGGAGCGCCTCGCCGGTGATCTCGACGGCGCGGTGGTGATCCAGGGCACCGACACGATCGAGGAGACGGCCTTCGTCCTCGACACTCTGGTCGACGGCGACAAGACCGTCGTCGTCACCGGAGCGATGCGCGGGCCGGAGAGCGCCGGGGCCGACGGGCCCGGCAACCTGCTGGCCGCCGCGATCGTCGCGGGCAGCCCGGCGGCGCGGGGCCTCGGCGTGGTCGCCGTCCTCAATGACGAGATCCACGCCGCGCGCCTGGTGCAGAAGGCTCACACCGCCCTCCCCTCCGCCTTCCGCTCGCCGCTCGCCGGCCCGGTCGGCCTCGTCGTCGAGGGCGAGGTCCGGATCTGGTTGCGATCCCACCGTGGTCCCGTCCTCGCGGCGCCCCTGGCGGAGGAATCGGCCCCGGTGGCGCTGCTGAAGGTGGGCATCGGCGACGACGGGCGGCTGCTCGCTGCCCTGCCGGACCTCGGGTTCCGCGGAGCCGTGATCGAGGGGATGGGTGCGGGCCACGTGCCGGAGGCCCTCGCCGAGATCGTCTCCGCCCTTGTGCAGCGGATGCCGGTCGTCCTCGCCTCGCGGACGCAGGCGGGCCCTGTGTTCTCGCGCACATACGGATATCCCGGCGGCGAGATCGATCTGCTGGCGCGCGGTGCGCTTTCGGCCGGTCATCTGTCGGGTCTGAAGGCGCGGCTGCTGCTCCAGATCCTCCTTCGGGCGGGCATCGAGCGGACGGCCTACGCCCGGTATTTCGCGAATCCGTGATCGCCCGGTCCGAGGCGGTAAACAGAAGCTTGAGGCATGTCTGCCATGCGGTCGGCGGGCGCGTTGTTCAGTCTTGCGGCGTCCTCTAAGGACACGACATCCGGTGAGGCCGCTGCCGGCCCCGTCCGGTGGCGGACCTTCGGCGCGCCGCTGACCCCCTTCGACCGACGTTACCTTCGAGGCAGCGCATGGCGCGCGACACGTCCGACACAACCCCGCTGACGACGCGGGACGAACTGATCGCGTGGTTCTCCGCGGGCGAGAAGCCGCGCGAGCGCTTCGCCATCGGCACTGAGCACGAAAAGATTCCCTTCTACACGGCAGACCACGCCCCGGTGCCGTACGAGGGCGAGCGCGGCATCCGCGCGCTTCTGGAGAACCTCGGCCGCGAGACCGGGTGGGAACCGATTCTCGATGCCGGCAACATCATCGGGCTGGCCAACAACGAGGGCGGGGGCGCGATCTCGATCGAGCCCGGCGGGCAGTTCGAACTCTCCGGCGCCCCGCTGCCCGACATCCACGCGACGGTCACCGAACTTGACGAGCACCTCGCGGCGGCGAGGCGCGCGGCCGAACCGCTCGGCATCGGCTTCCTCGACCTCGGCATGAGTCCGAAATGGACCCGCGAGGCGACGCCGCAGATGCCGAAGAGCCGCTACCGCATCATGCGCAACTACATGCCGAAGGTGGGCAAGCTCGGCCTCGACATGATGCTGCGCACCGCGACCGTGCAGGTGAATGTCGATTTCGCCTCAGAGGCCGACATGGTGCGCAAGATGCGCGTCAGCCTCGCGCTCCAGCCCATCGCCACGGCGCTCTTCGCCAATTCCCCCTTCACCGACGGGCGGCCCAACGGCTTCCTGTCGCGCCGCTCCGAGATCTGGCGCGACACCGACGCCGACCGCACCGGCATGCTCCCCTTCGCCTTCGACGAGGGCTTCGGCTACGAGGCCTATGTCGACTGGCTGCTCGACGTGCCGATGTACTTCGTCAAGCGCGGCGAGACCTACCACGACGTGGCCGGCGCCTCGTTCCGCGACCTGATGGAGGGGCGCCTCGCGCAGTTGCCGGGCGAGCGGGCGACGGTGTCGGACTGGGCCAACCACGCCTCCACCGTCTTCCCGGAAGTGCGGCTCAAGCGCTTCCTCGAGATGCGCGGCGCCGATGTCGGCGGCCCGGCGATGATCGCGGCGCAATCGGCCTTCTGGGTCGGCCTCCTCTACGACGAGACGGCGCTCTCCGCCGCCTGGGATCTGGTGCGCGGCTGGTCCGCCAACGAGCGCGAATCGATCCGCGCCGCCGTGCCGCGGCTTGGGCTCCATGCCAGCATCGGCGGGCGCTGCCTCGGCGCGGTGGCCGCCGAGGCGCTCGCCATCGCCCGCACCGGGCTGCAGGCGCGGGCGCGCCGCGACGGAAACGGGCGCGACGAGGCGGTCTACCTCCAGCCGCTGGAGGCGATCATCGCCGCCGGCCGCAGCCATGCGGAGGACCGACTCGCCGATTACGAGACCGCCTGGGAGAAGTCGGTGGAGCCGGCCTTCACCGCCTGCACGTTCTGAGGTCGGCGGCGGATCTCGACCATTTCGCTTGCAGCTCCGCGATCGCCGGTCGCGCAGCGCGGTTGGCGCCCGTCGGCGTGGACGCGGTGAAGGTCGATCGGAGGTCGGAATCGAGACGGGATCGGGACCATGCCGGATGCGACATGGTCGGATCTGGCGGCCGGTGCGACCGACGAAGAGGCGGCCGGCCAATCGGCCCCTGCCTCGGCGGGAGACATCGACCAGCCCAGCCTTAGGAATTTTCGTCGCGGGCAAGCTTTGCCGTTGGAACGCGTTCGGCGGTTCGTTGTTCCTGTGCGTGTTCCTTATAGCTAAGGAGTCCGCATCCATGTCCCGCATCACGACCCTGACGCTGGCCGGCCTCACGGCGGCGAGCCTGACCGTGACGGCCGTTCCGCCCGCACAGGCCGCGCCTCTACCCGCAATGAATGCCGCCCAGGTCGGCGGCGGCAACACCACCGTCGACACCGTCGGCTGGCGCCGCGGTTACTACGGCGGCTATTACGGTCCCCGTTACGGCTACGGCTACGGTTATCGCCGCAACGTCGGCGGTGCCCTGGCGGCCGGCGCGGCACTCGGCCTGATCGGCGGTGCGATCGCCGCCAGCGCGGCCCCGCGCTACTACGACTACCCGGCCTATGGCGGGTATTACGGCTATGGCCGCCCCGTCGGCTACTATGGCGGTTATGGCTACGCCTACCCGGCCTATGGCGGCTATTACGGCTACGGCCCCTACGGCTGGTAGCCACGCCTGCGATCCGTGAAACACATCGCCCCGCCGGCTCACTCCAGCCGACGGGGTTTTTCGTGCTACGCCGCGGCCATGTCCGACACTCTGCAGGCCGCGATTTCGAACGGAGACGCGGTCGAACTCGACCTCAGCGGCCTCAAATGCCCCCTTCCGGCGCTGCGCACGCGCAAAGCCCTACGGGCGCTCGCGCCCGGAGCGCGGCTTGCCGTGACCGCCACCGATCCGCTGGCGGGGATCGACATCCCCAACGTCGTCCGCGAGGAAGGGGCCGCTCTGGAGGCGCAGGAACGGCAGGGGCCGGCCTTGCGCTTCCTGATTCGCCGCGGCGCCGACCGGGCGGCGGAGTCGACCTGAACCCGGACACGCCCGCCTTCGAGCCCTCCTGCAAGTCCTTCTGGAGACGCCATGCCCCCCGAGATCCGCGGCACCCGCACCGTTCACGACGGCTGGGCCAGCTTCGTCGTCGCCGATGTGACGACGCCCGAGGGCGCCGAGGTGACCCGCGAGATCGAGGATCACGGGGAGGCCGTGTGCGTGCTGCCCTACGACCCGGAGCGTCGGGTCGCCCTGCTGATCCGCCAGTTCCGCGCGCCGCCCTTCTTCACCGCGGGCGTGGCCGATCTGCTCGAAGTGCCCGCGGGCCTGCTCGATGAGGCCGATCCGGCGGAGGGCGTGCGCCGCGAGGCCTTCGAGGAGACCGGGCTGCGGCTGTCGCGTCTCGAGCCGGTCTCCACGGTGTGGAGCCTTCCGGGAATCTCCACCGAGCGGATGCACCTGTTCCTCGCTCCCTACGCGGAAAGCGACCGGGAAGGACCGGGCGGCGGCTTGGCCGAGGAGCACGAGGCCATCACCGTGGTCGAGATGCCGCTCGCCGCCCTCGCGGCGATGAGCGAGGCCGGCGAGATCACCGACATGAAGACGCTGGTGCTCCTGCTCGCCCTGCGCCTGCGCCGTCCCGAACTCTTCGTCTGACGGCCGGCTTGCGGGCTCGGCGGCAGCGCCTATCATCCTTCGGCGCGGAACGGATTCTCTCGCATCGACGGAGGCCGCCGCGCGGGAGATGCGCCCATGTCGTTCTTCATCGGGATCGCCGGTCCCTGGCTCGTGGTTTCCGCCCTGCTCCTGATGTGGCACCGGCGGGAGGAAGAGCGTCCGGCGCGGACCGTGCCCGCCGAGACGGGCGGGTATCCGCCCCGCGCCTAACGCGCATTTCAGCCCGCACGGGGTGGCCGTATCCGTCACCCCCGCGCCATCCCGCCCGGCAAGGCGCTCCAGCCGCACCGAACCAATGGCCACGCCACGGGTTGTCGAGGCTCTGCGCCCCCGTTGCGGCCCGATGTCACCGGCTGGTCCGGACGACCGCGACGGATCCCGCGCGGTCCGTTCGAACCCGACGCGCCTCCGTCTTGGGCGGGGCCCGTCGAAGCTGGAGTGACGTATGGACATCGCCCTCGACAAGGTCACCGAGATCATCCTTCGGCTGCGCGCCGTCGAGGTGAAGGAAGGCGTGACCGACCCGGATTCGGGTTCCAACCCGACCGACGACGGCTCGATCGACATCCTGACCAGCGGCACCGACGACGCCACCGAGCAGGAGATCCGCAGCATGATCGCCGGCCTCAACGAGGACGAGCGCGCCGATCTCGGAGCGCTCCTCTACATCGGCCGCGGCGATTACGAGGCGGCGGAGTGGAAGACGGCGGTCGGCTTCGCCAAGGAGCGCGAGGCCGCCGGCGACACGGTGATGCGCGAATTGCTCGGCACTCCGGACGCGGCCTCGCTGCTCGAGGAAGGCCTCGACGCGCTGGGCATTCCGATGGAGACGCCCGAGGCGCCGTAAGGCGGTCCCGGCGCGGAACCGGGGTTCCGCGCCGATCTACAATTGGGGCGAAACGATCAGGGTTCGCAGGCGAGCGCCTTGGCGCCGAGTGCGACGAACTCCGCCGCCGTGCGCAGTTCGTCGTCGATCCGCGGCGTGCGGGCGACCACGGCGGCCTCGCGCGCCAGCCGGTCGTTGCAGGAGCAGGTGGGGAGCCCCTCGCCCACGGGCGGCGAGCAGGCATCGTGGTGCATGCAGGCCCGGTCGAGGGCGTCGACCGGAGGAAGGCCGGCGCCGCGGCTGCCCGGGCCGCAATAATTGCCGTGGAAGACCAGCGCGCCCTGAGGCAGCCCGTTGCCGGGATTGGACGCGGTCGGCGCCTCGATGGCGGGGGCCTCGACGACCGGTGCGGTGACGGATTGAGCGAAAGCCGCCGGCGGCGCGAGGCCGAGCAGGGCAGCCGCAAATCCTGCGACCAGGGTAAGGCGCCGGGTGGCGGGATAGGCAGGAGTGGCCACGTTCAGAGTCTCCGTTCGAAACGCTCCCCTCACAACCTTCCGCCGAGCGGGTCCATGACACGCTCCGGGAAGGCTGAGCCGTTCAAACGATTTCCCGCGGCTGCGGTTCACTCCTTCACGCAAGAAACAAGCCAGGGCCTTGGTTTCAGAACCTAAAATTCAAGTCGCCGCGCACGATACCGAAGTCGGCTTCTGACCGATCGGTGCGGGAATAGGCAGGGACGTCTGCCTCACTGACGATTGCTTCTGCCACTTGCTCGGCGCGATCATCGGAGAGCTGCTTGGCCTGCACCGAAGGACGACCCGTGACACGTTTAATAGGCCTGCCCCGGCGGCGCAGCCGAGCCGCGTGATGTGAGGCGCCGACGGGCGGGACGAGCGAACGCTCAAGGCGGCGCGCTTCCCGCGCAACAGGCGAGATCGCCCGGCCGCCGCACTCCGCCGCCGCGCGGTGGTCGGCCTTGCGACGTGAGCACCCGCCCCGCCTTTGGCCGCCGCTCTGCCCGGCAAGGAGCGGACCGACAGCCGAGGCAACCTGCCGACGAAGCCCCACCGCGAGGTGGCGCCGGGCCGGCGCGGTGCCGATGGGCGCGCGTCGGTCCGCGGACGTCTCAAAACGTAAAAGGGACCGTTGATGCCGGCGGAAACCGCCGTCACCGGCTGCGCAGGATCAGCCGGTCGCCGCGCACCTCGTAGGAGGGCAGCCGGTCGAGGAAGCTCTGGCCGAGCAGGTTGGTGGTCAGCACGCCCGGCCGACTCACTATCGCGTTGACGTTGCGCTCGGTGATCGGCCCGACCGTGATCGAGTCGAGCCGGATCGGCGCGGTGAGCGCGGTGCCGTTGGCGGTGGAGACCCGCTGGGTGAAGGCGCTCTCCGGCGGGCGGATGCCGAGCCGCTCGGCGGTCGTGGCGGTGAGCACGACGCTGCTCGCCCCGGTGTCGAAGACGAAGCGTTCCTCGGAGCCGCCATTCACCTCCGCCAGCACCGAGAAATCGCCGTCGGAGCGGCGGGTGATCGTCACCTCGCCGCCGGGGCCGACCACGGCGGTCCCGGGGCGCAGCGCCCCGACGACGTTGGCGCCGACCCGCTGCGCGTCGTCGCGGTAGGTGTAGCCGACGACGATCACCGCGCCGATGGCGAGCCAGATCAGGATCGAGGTGAGGGTCCGGCCCGGCATGGCGAGCGCCTGCCGCCAGCGCCCCGCGGTGAGGAGGAGGAGCAGCGCCGTCATCGAGACGAGGCCGGCGAGCTGATCCGGATCGAGCCCCATCACCGGGCCGCCGTCGTGGTTGGCGATCAGGACGACGAAGCCGACCCCGAGGATGGCGAGCCCGGCCCACATCATGACGCGCGCGGCTCCCGCTCGGGGTAGGCCCGGCGCAGCCGCTCGGGCAGCGCCGCCATGACCGCCAGACGCTGCGGTTCGGAGAGCGAGCCCCACAGCCCGATCTCGTCGCGCGTGCGCCCGCAGCCCTCGCACAGGCCCGTCACGGCATCGAGCACGCAGACCTTGGTGCAGGGTGAGGAGGGTTTTTTCGCAGGAGTCGCCAGCATCGCCCGTGCAGATGGGACGGAGCGGGGCCGTGAATCAAGGTCTGATCGGAAACCTTATCCCTCCCGCGGGTCGTCGGACGGGCTGCGCTTCAACCAGCGGATCGGGTGAACGAGGATGCGCCTGCCGACGTCGCCGTCCCACTCCGTCCGCAGGCCCTGCGCCTCCACGGCGGCCACGATCTCGGCGGCGATGGCGGCCATGGTCTCGTCGCGCTCGTCGAACGCGCCGAAGGCGAGATAGAGGCCCCGGTCGACGAGGACGGCCTCGACATCCTGCCCGTGGTAGAACACGAACCCGCGCGAGGCGCGCCCGCGCTCCCTGCGCTGGTGGTACACCTCGGCCGCGTCCGAGATCCCGTCGGAGCGGGTGTAGCCGGCGCAATGCAGCGCGATGATCCCGCGGGCGTCGAGCGCGTCGAAGGCGACGGCGAGCCGGTCGAAATCCGTCTCCAGCGGCCACGTCACCTCGTCGGCCCGCTTCGCCGCGAAGGC
The DNA here is from genome assembly GCF_014199985.1 of Methylorubrum rhodesianum. GTDB lineage: Bacteria > Pseudomonadota > Alphaproteobacteria > Rhizobiales > Beijerinckiaceae > Methylobacterium > Methylobacterium rhodesianum. The sequence goes on from NZ_JACHOS010000010.1 coordinate 123,467, forward strand.
GCGGGCCACCTCCGCCTCGACCCAGCGGCGGTCCTGCGGATCGACCGTATCGGGGTCGAGGTACTCGTCCAGGATCGTCTCGAGCGTCGAGGCCCTGGACTCGAAGCCGCCGCGGGCCAGGATCTCGATCCGCTCGGCGGTGTCGGCGCGATCGATCTTTTCCGCAGGCGTGTCGGACGCTCCCCGGCTCTGCAGCCCCCGCCGTTGGCCGGCAAAGAGCCGTCGGAAGATCTTCAGCATCGGGCCGGCCCTCGCCTATGCCGTCGCCGCCACCAGGGCCAGCAGCACGGCGATCTCGCCGACCTGCTGACAGGCGCCGACGACGTCGCCGGTCTGGCCGCCGATCTTCCGCTCGGCGAGGGCGCTCAGGCCGAAAGCCGCGAGCGGCGCCAGGATCAGCGCGAGGCCGAGGCCGAGCGGCGGCAGGCCGAGGGCGGCGGCGATGCCGGCGAGGATCAGGCAGATCAGCCCCGCAACCGCGAGGGTCGCACGGGTCGGCCGTCCGACGGCGGCGCCTGCCCCCCCGGGACGGGCGGGGTCGAGAATCGCGAGCGGAACCAGCGCCACCGTCCGCGACAGGGCGGCGGCGAAGAGGAGCGCGACGGCGGCGAGTGAGCCGGAGCGGTCGAGCAGGGTCGCGAGCATCGCCGCGCGCAGCGCCAGCCCGAGGAACAGAGCGGTGCCGCCATAGGCGCCGATGCGGCTGTCGCGCATGATCTCCAGGATGCGCTCGCGGCTCTGCCCGCCGCCGAACCCGTCGGCGACGTCGGCCAGGCCGTCCTCGTGCATGGCGCCGGTGATCAGTGCCAGCGTGGCGAGGGCGAGCGCGGCGGCGACGAACGGCCCGAGGCGGATCTCCCAGGCGATCACCAGCATCAGGGCGGCCGGCGCCGCGATGAGCAGGCCGGCCAGGGGCAGCATCCGCGGCACCGTGCGGAAATCCGGTGCGGCATAGGGCGCCGGCTCGTCGGGCAAGGGCGGGACCGGCAGGCGGGTGAAGAAGCGGAGGCAGGCGGCGAGGTCGTAGACCCATTCCGCACCGGGAAAGGGCGGCCCGAGATCGCGGCCGCTGCGCTCGATCATCCCGTCCCCCTCTGACTCGCCGCCTGGACCCGCAGGCCCGTCCGCTTCTATAGCGCCCGGAGCCTCCTGCCTGCTACGCGGCGCCGCCGGCTATCCGGTGGCAATTCCCGCGCCGATCGGGCGACCTCCTTTCGCGGTGTCCCCGCACCCGACGCGCAAGCGACACTTCAGAGCCCCTTCGATGACCTCAGACCCGGCCGCCTCCCCCTTCGCCGACATCCGCCGCCTGCTGACCGAGATGCCCGGCCCCGACGGGGACGCGATCGCGGCGATTCGGGCGCGGGACGCGCAATTGACCAAGCCGCCGGGGGCGCTCGGGCGGCTCGAAGGCTTCGTCGAGTGGCTCGGCGCGTGGCAGGGCAAGGCCAAGCCGACACTCGACCGGCCGATGGTCTGCGTGTTCGCGGGCAGCCACGGCGTGGTGGAGCGCGGCGTCTCGGCCTTCCCGGCCTCGGTCAACCGGCAGATGCTGGACAACTTCGCCGCCGGCGGCGCGGCGATCAATCAGCTCTGCGCCGCCTACGGCCTCGGCTTCCGGGTGTTCGACCTCGCCGTCGATCTGCCGACCGGCGACATCTGCTCCGGCCCGGCACTGGACGAGAAGGGGTGCGTCGCCACCATGGCCTTCGGCATGGAGGCGGTGGCGGCGGGCACCGATTGCCTCGCCGTCGGCGAGATGGGGATCGGCAACACCACGGTCGCGGCGGCGATCTACGCCGCGCTCTACGGCGGCGAGGCCGAGCACTGGGTCGGGCGCGGGACCGGGCTCGACGCGGCCGGCCTCGCCCGCAAGGCCGAGGCGGTGCGGCTGGCGATCGAGACCCACAAGGATCACTTGAGCGACCCGCTGGCGGTGCTGGCGCGGCTCGGCGGGCGGGAGATCGCGGCGATGGCCGGGGCCATCCTCGCCGCGCGGCTGCAGCGGGTGCCGGTGGTGCTCGACGGCTACGTCGCCACCGCGGCGGCCGCCGTGCTGCACGCCGCCGACCCGCACGCCCTCGATCATTGCCTCGCCGGCCACCGCTCGGCGGAAGGCGCGCATGGCGCGGTGCTGGAGCGGCTCGGCCTCAAGCCCGTCCTCTCGCTCGACATGCGTCTCGGCGAAGCCTCGGGCGCGGCCCTGGCGCTGGGCCTCCTGAAGGGCGCGCTCGCCTGCCACCGCGACATGGCGACGTTCGAGCAGGCGGGCGTTTCGGGCAAGAGCGCGGAGTGAGACGCTTGGCTTGAGACGCGCGGACTGATCTGCCTCCTCAGGCCGCCCGCGCCCGGCGGGACGGGGATGCCTCGGCCGCGGCCGTCCCGTCGCCGAGGTTCACGGCGGCGAGGGCGTCCATGCCGCGGCTCGCGGGGAAGGTGACGATCACCTCGGTGCCCTCTCGCGGCTTCGACTTGAGCTGGAAGCCGCCGCCGTGGAGGTCGATCAGCCCCTTCACGATCGGAAGTCCCAGGCCGGAGCCCTGCTCGGCGGTCTTGATCGCCAGCGAGCCGCGCCCGAACGAGGACATCACCGTGCCGAGTTCGTCCTCGGGGATGCCGGGCCCGGAATCCTTGACGCTGACATACTGCCCGCCCGACGAGGTCCAGCCGACCTTGATCGTGATCTCGCCGCCCGGCGGCGTGAACTTCACCGCGTTCGACAGGAGGTTGAGCACGATCTGGCGCAGGGCCCGCTCGTCCGCCCAGAGGCGGGGCAGGGAATCGTCGATGAGGCTGGCGAAGGTCTGGCCCTTGCTGCGGGCGCGCAGGGTCATCATGTGGCGACATTCCTCGACCGTATGGGCGAGCTGCACCGCCTCCTCGCTCAGGTCGTAGCGGCCGGCCTCGATGCGCGAGAGGTCGAGGATCTCGTTGATGAGATTGAGCAGGTGCATCCCGCTGTCGTGGATGTCGGTGGCGTATTCCCGGTAGGCCGGGGCGGCGTGGGCGCCGAACACCTCGTTCTTCATCACCTCCGAGAAGCCGAGGATGGCGTTCAAGGGCGTGCGCAGCTCGTGGCTCATGGTGGCGAGGAAGCGGGACTTGGCGAGGTTCGCCTCCTCCGCCCGCCGCCGGGCCTCGTCGGAATTGGCCTTGGCCTGCTCGAGTTCGGCGAAGATCGCGTCCTTCTCCGCCCGTGATTGCAGCGTGCCGACGGCGGAGGCGTAGAGGCGCCGCGCCAGCCCGGCGAAGAAGATCTGGCTCGCCACCGTCATCGCGACGAGGAGCATCGTGTCCATGTCGCGGGAGAAGAGCAGCAGCGACACCGCCGCCAGCATCAGCGGCAGAAGGCCCGACAGGGCGGCGACCGGCACGGTCGCGGCGAGCATCGTCGTCACCGCCGCGATGATGACGAGGCCGAATAGCGCGAGGGTGCGGGCATCGGGAACGCCCACCAGCAGCAGCATCGCCCACGCGAGGCTCTGGCCGAACTCGGCGGCGATGAAGAGGCGTCCCCAGCGCTTGAGTGGCAGGCTGTTCGGTGCCTGCCGCAGGAAGCGGCGGCTGAGGATCAGCATCATCGCGGTGGCCGCGAGCGCCCCGGTCGCCCAGACGGCCGCGGTCACGGCCGGCACCCAGATCGAGGAGGCCCCGGCCACCACCAGCGCCAGCACGAGGAGCGGGATGCCCGCGCCCACCCGGTACTGGGCGTAGAGGCGGAGCAACTCGTAATCGAAGGCCCGCTCCAGGCCGCTCGTCGAGGTCAGCCGCTCCCGGGCCGAGCGCATGTCGCGCGCGATGCCGCGGCGCTTGGCCACCTCCTGCGACGAGGGTCCGCGTCCCCTTTGCACCATCTCCGCTGTGAGGTCGGCCATAACAGTCGAGATCGCCAATCGGGAGCGGGACGTGGGGCCGGTCGTGGACTTGCGGCGCACGGGGCGAGGTGGAGAGCCCACAGCCTGCCCGCGAACCGTTAAGAAGCGGCTTCGACACTCCGGCGAATTGCGCCGATCCGGGTCGGCGAAAACCCATTTCGTATTCAGGTGCGCTGCCGCACATCAGGAATGGCGATCCGGGATCAGAATCGGAACGATTCCAAGTGACGTCGAAGCAGCATTCCCACGGCGGCCTTCCCCGGCGGATCGGCGGCCACGAGCCCGGGCGCTTCGTGCGGCACGTCGATCGCGGAGTGCGCCCATGCTGACCCTCAACCTGAACGGCGTGGTCCGGGAGGTCGATGCCGACCCCGACATGCCCCTGCTCTGGGTGATCCGCGACCAGCTCGACATGACCGGCACCAAGTACGGCTGCGGCATCGCCCAGTGCGGCGCCTGCACGGTGCATCTGGACGGCCAGCCGGTGCGCTCCTGCCAGACCCGCATCGGTGACGTGGGCGAGGCCAAGATCACGACGATCGAGGGCGTCCACGGCAAGGTGGCCGATGCGGTGAAGGCGGCGTGGCGCGGCCTCGACGTGGTCCAGTGCGGCTACTGCCAGTCCGGCCAGATCATGTCGGCCATCGGCCTGCTCACCGACAACCCGAAGCCGACCGACGCGGATATCGACGGCGCCATGGACGGCAATGTCTGCCGCTGCGGCACCTATCAGCGTATCCGCGCCGCCATCCACGAAGCCGCCCGCTCGCTCGCCTGAGCCGCCTCGCAGCCTATCAAGATTTGGAGCCCGGCATGCTCAAGCTCGACACGATCGATGCGCCTGTTCCGTCGCGGCGCGCCTTCCTCACCGGCGCGGCGGCGGGCGCCGTGCTGCTCGCCTTCCGCCTCGACCTGAAGGGCGCCCGCGCCGCGGAAGGTTCGGACGCGCTGTCGAAGGCCCCCGCCCAGCCCAACGCCTTCGTGCGGATCGCCGCCGACGACACCGTCACGGTGATGATCAAGCACCTCGACATGGGCCAGGGCAACACGACCGGCCTCGCCACCATCCTCGCCGACGAACTCGACGCGGATTGGAGCCAGATGCGCGTCGCCTTCGCCCCGGCCGACGCGAAGCTCTACGCCAACCTGCTGATGGGTCCCGTTCAGGGCACCGGCGGCTCGACGGCGATCGCCAATTCCTGGTTCCAGCTCCGCAAGGCGGGGGCCGCCGCCCGCGCCATGCTGGTCGCCGCGGCGGCCGAGAAATGGGGCGTGCCGGCGGGCGAGATCACCGTCGCGAAGGGCGTCATCAGCCATAAGTCCGGCAAGCAGGCGCGCTTCGGCGCGTTCGCGGAAGCCGCCGCCGCCAAGCCGGTGCCGCAGGAGCCGCGCCTGAAGACGCCGGCCGAGTGGACACTGATCGGCGGGCGCGTGCCGCGCATCGATTCGGTCGCGAAGACCGACGGCACGGCGATCTACTCCCTCGACATCCGCCGCCCCGGCCAGGTCACGGCGGTGGTCGCCCACCCGCCGCGCTTCGGCGCCACGGTGAAGGCGGTCGATGCGGAGGCCGCCCAGGGGATGCCGGGCGTCGTCGGCATCGTGACGATCCCCACCGGCGTAGCGGTGATCGCCCGCGACACCTGGAGCGCGATGAAGGCTCGCGAGGCGCTCAAGGTCACCTGGGACGACGCCGCCGCCGAGACCCGCTCCTCCGACGCGATCCTCGCCGAGTACCGCGAGACCGCCAGGACCCCCGGCCTCGTCGCCTCGCAGGCGGGCGATGCCGATGCCGGCATCAAGGGCGCCGCCAAGGTGCTGGAGGCGGAATTCGCCTTCCCCTACCTCGCTCATGCGGCGATGGAGCCGCTGAACGCCACGATCGAGCGGGCGGCGGACGGCAGCTACGACGTCTATGCCGGCTGCCAGATCCAGACGGTCGAGCAGGCCGTGCTCGCCGCGACGCTGGGCGTCACGAACGACAAGGTCCGGCTGCACACGCAATGGGCTGGCGGCTCGTTCGGCCGGCGCGCGACGCCCGGTGCCGACTACTTCGCCGAGGCCGCCGCGATCGTGAAGGCCTGGGACGGCAAGGCACCGGTCCACCTCGTCTGGACCCGCGAGGACGACATGGCCGGCGGCTACTACCGCCCGCAGGTCTATCACACGGTCAAGGCCGGCCTCGACGCCAAGGGCCAGATCACCGGCTGGCGCCACGCCATGGTCGGCAAGTCGATCATGATCGGCTCGCCTTTTGAGGCGATGCTCGTGAAGAACGGGATCGACTCCACCACCGTCGAGGGCGCCTCCGACACGCCCTATGCGCTCCCGGCCTACCGGTTCGAGGTGCACAATGCCCGCGAGGGCGTGCCGGTGCTGTGGTGGCGCTCGGTCGGCCACACCCACACCGCCCACGTCATGGAGGTGTTCATCGACGAACTGGCGCATGCGGCTGGCGCCGACCCGGTCGCCTACCGGCTGTCGCTGCTGACCCGGGCCCCGCGCCTGTCCGGCGTGCTGCGCCTCGCCGCCGAGAAATCGGGCTGGAGCCAGAAACCCTCCGAGAAGGGCCGCGGCCTCGGCGTCGCCGTGCACGAATCCTTCGGCTCCTACGTGGCGATGGTCGCCGACGTCACGGCCGGCGATTCCACGGCGAAGGTCAACCGCATCGTCGCGGCGGTCGATGTCGGCGTGGCGGTGAACCCGGACAACGTCCGCGCCCAGGTCGAGGGTGCGGTCGGCTTCGCCCTCTCGGCGGTGCTGCGCAATCGCATCACCCTCAAGGACGGCGTGGTGCAGGAGAGAAACTTCGACAGCTACCAGCCGACCCGGATCTCCGAGATGCCGCAGGTGGAGGTTCACATCGTGCCCTCCGACGTCGCGCCCACCGGCATCGGCGAGCCCGGCGTGCCGGTGCTGGCGCCGGCCATCGCCAACGCGGTCTTCGCCGCGACGGGTCAGCGCCTGCGCTCGCTGCCGCTCGATCTCTCGTCCCTGCGCGGAGCGTAGTCGATCCGATTGCCCCGCCGGCCCGAAATCGGGTTCGGCGGGGCTCGGTCGGCTCGAGCGCCGGACACGCCCGATCCAACCGACGCGTGCTTTACAAGCGTATCGGACTGTCTCTTAGGTTGAGCCCATCGAGCCACAGCGGGGTGTGGGATGGGCGCGAAGACGGATCCGTCCGGCCGTCCGTCGTATCCGGGCACGCCGGATCGGCGGATTCGTGAGGACGATCGGGCCGGGACGCCGCTCGACCCGATCGAGACCTGCTCGGATACGTCGCTGCGCTCCGCCCACGAATTCGTGACCACCCTGCGCGCACCGGCGGCCCTGGCCTGGGGCCCGGCGCTCACGGCCCTGTGCAACGACGCCTTCACCTCGCTTCTCGGCACCGTTCCCACAGGGCACGACTTCTCCGCCCTCGCGCGGACCACGCCTGATGCGGAGGAGCTGACGCGCCTCCTGCGGCGCGCCTGGTCCGGCGACACGGTCACCGCCGCCGGCCTCGCACTGGGAAGGGAGGCCTCCCCTCCCGGAGTGACGCTCTGCCTCAGTCCCGTGTGCGGGTCCGACGGCGCCGTGGCGGGGGTTCTGGCGCTCGTCACCGGAATCGGGGCAATGCCCGGCGGCGTCGAGCGCGAGGCGACGCTCCGGGTCAGCGAGGAAAGGTACGACACCCTGTTCCAGGCGGCAGGACAGGGCTTGTGCGAGCTCGAACTCGTCCGTGACGCACAGAGCCGGGCCGTCGACCTCCGCTACATCGCGCTCAATCCCGCCTTCGAACGGATGACCGGCCTATCGGCGGCGCAGCTGCGCGGACGGGCGGCGCGCGAAGTGATGCCGGATTTCGATGCCCGGTGGCTGCAGACCTACGAGCGGGTCGCCGCCGCGGGCGTGCCGACACGGCTGGACCCTGCGGACGGGCCGATGGGATGCCGGTTCGAGGTCTCCGCCTATCCGCAGGCGCAGGACAGGCTGCTGATCGTCTACGACGACGTCACCGGGTCCAGAGCGGCCGAGACGGCCCTGCGAGAGCGCGAGAAGCGGCAGGCCTTTCTCCTGGCGCTGAGCGACGCGGTGCGGACACTGACCGACCCGGTGGAGATCCAGGAACAGGCGTGCCGGCTGCTCGGAGAGCGGCTGCAGGTCGACCGCACCTACTACGTCGCCATCGACGAGACGGCGGGCCTCGCGCGGGTTGCCTGGGACCACCTTCGCGGCGACGTCCCCTCGCTGGCCGGCGAGTACCGGATCGCGGACTTCGCATGGTCGGCGGACATCCTCCGCCGCGGCCGGTGCCACGTCGTGTCCGATACGCAGACCTCGGCCGCGGTCCCGCAGGCGCACCGTCCTGCCCTGGCGGCCCTGCGGATCGCGGCCTGCCTGGGCGCGCCGCTCATCAAGAACGGGCGTCTGGTCGGCGCGCTCTGCGTCACGCACTCGGTCCCACGGGAATGGACGGAGACCGACGTCGTGTTGCTGCGCGACGTCGCCGAGCGGATCTGGTCGGCGGTGCAGCGCGGCCGGGCGGAGGCGGACATCCGGCGCAAGAACGCCGTGCTCGAAGGGATCAACCGCATCTTCCGCGAGGCGCTGACCGCGCCCACGGAGGAGGAGCTCGGCCGCGTCTGCCTCGCCGTCGCCGAGGACGTGACGCAGAGCGCCTTCAGCTTCATGGGTGAGGTCAATCACGAGAGCTGCGAATTCGATGAGATTTCCATCAGCGATCGCGGCTGGCAGCACTTCGCCATGGACGACCCGGCCTTTCCGAGGGGCGTGCCCCCGAGGGGGCTGAAGATCCACGGCATCTACGGCCGCGTGTTGCAGGACGGAAAGAGCCTCATCGCCAACGACCCGGATTCGCATCCGGATCGTATCGGCGCGCCGCACGGTCACCCGCCGCTCAAGGCCTTTCTCGGTGTGCCGCTGAAGCGCGACGGAGTGACGGTGGGGATGATCGGGCTCGGCAACCGCGAGGGCGGGTACCGGGCGGAGGATCGGGACGCCGCGGAGGCGCTTGCTCCGGCGATCCTTCAGGCGCTGCTGAGCAAGCGGACTGCCGACACCCTGCGCCAGAGCGAGGAGCGCTTCCGCACCCTCGCCGAACTCGTGCCGAGCCTGCTCTGGAACTGCGATCCCGAGGGCAAGGTCGTCGTCGTGAACCAGCAATGGGGCGACTATACTGGCCAGACCGTGCAGGAGGTTCAGGACGGCGGCTGGCTGGCGGCGGTCCCGCCCGACGAGAGGGCGGAGATCGAACGCATCGCCGTCGAGGCTTTCGCCTCCGGCCAGCCTCTGGAGCGGCAGCAGCGTCTTCGCCGCCGCGACGGCGCCTATCGCTGGTTCCTGATCCGGCACGCGCCGGCGCGGGACGCGGAAGGGCGGATCCTGCGCTGGTTCGGCGCTGCCACGGACATCCACGACCAGCATCTCGCCGCCGAGAACCTGCGGGCGGAAGAGGCACGACAAGCCTTCCTGCTCGATCTCGCCGACCGGCTGCAGGGACTGACCGATCCGCAGGCGGCTCTCCACAGCGTCGTCGAGGCGCTCGGACGCCATCTCGGGGTCGATCGGGTCGGCTATGCCCGCATCTCCGCCGACGGCGAGCGGGTCGAGAAGCAGGTCGGTTATGTCGGCGGGGCCGAATCCCGCCTCGGGCCGATGCCGCTCCGGTTGTTCGGCGAGACGATCCACAGCCGGTTCCGCAACGGCGAGACGGTCGTCGTAGAGGATGTCTCGAGCGTCGCCGCCCCCGTCGTCTGGAGAGAGGGGGGCGTCGGCAGCTTCGTGGCGGTCCCGCTGGTCCGCGACGGCCGGGTGCGCACCGTCCTCTACATCACCCACCATCAGCCGCGCAGGTGGACGCGTTCGGAGACGACGCTGATCGAGCAGGTCGCCGCGCGCACCTGGGAGGCGGCGGAGCGGGCCCAGGCCGAAGCGGAGCTGCGCGCGAGCGAGGCGCGGCAGCGCGTGCTGGTCGAAGGGATCCCCCAGCTCATCTGGCGGGCGGGACAGGGCGGCGCGTGGACCTGGGCGAGCCGGCAATGGTGCGGCTATACCGGCCAGACCGAGGCCGAGAGCCGGGATTTCGGCTGGCTCGAGGCGGTCTATCCCGAGGATCGCGAGCGAGCCCGGAACGCCTGGGGCAACGCTGTCACGGCCGAGCGCCTGACCATCGACTACCGCATCTATCACGCCTGCGAGGGCCGCTACCGGTGGTTTCAGACACGCGCCCTGCCGCTGCGTGAGGGCAGCGGCATCGTCGAATGGCTCGGCACCTCGACCGACATCGACGACCTGCGGCACCTGCAGGAACAGCAGGACGTCATGGTGGCCGAGCTGCAGCACCGCACCCGCAACCTCATCACCGTGGTGCGCTCGCTGGCCGAGCAGACCATGAGCCGGAGCGCCTCGATGGACGTGTTCCGCAGGCGCTTCTACGACCGGCTCGCGGTGCTCTCGCGGGTGCAGGGGCTGCTCTCGCGTTCCAGCATCGAGCCGATCACCCTGCACACGCTCATCTCGACGGAACTCGACGCCCTCGGCGCCTGGGAGGCCGCCGACCGGATCGAACTCGACGGCCCGCCCGTCCGGCTGCGCAAGGCGACGGTCCAGACCTTCGCGCTGGCTCTGCACGAACTCGCCACCAACGCCCGCAAATACGGGGCGCTCGCCGGACGCGCGGGGCGGCTGAGCGTGACGTGGCGCACCTATACCGAGAACGGCCGGATGCGGCTCGCCCTGCACTGGAACGAGACGGGGATCGAGCGTCCGCGCGAAGAGCCGCCAACGGACCGGCGCGGCTACGGACGGGAGCTGATCGAGAAGGCGCTGCCCTACACCCTCGACGCGCGCACGCGCTACGAACTGGAAGAGACCACCCTGCACTGCGCCATCGATCTGCCGCTCGTGGAGCGGCAGAGACCGCTGCCCTGAGACCCGATCCGGCCGATCCGCGCCGTCTCGTGAAGCGGACCGGCCCTGCGGCGCCGCAGGGCCCAACCGTCACCAGCGATAGGTGAAGCCTCCCTTGACGGCGTGGTCCTGGGCGCGGGCGCCGACCTGACCGGTATAGGCCAGGCCGAGCGTGGTGCTGGCCGAGAGCCGCAGATCGAGGCCGGCGCTCGCCACCAGGACATCGCGATCGATCGGAAGTCCGGCGCTCACGAAGGACGCGCCGCCCTGGAAGGCGAGCAGCGCGGTCGGGATCACGTCGCCGAAGGCGCGGCGGTAGCCGACGAGGCCGTGAGCCGCGACCGGCGCGCCGGAGCCGAGATCGAGCAGGGTCTGGGCGCGCAGGCCCGCGGTCGCCGTGCCGACGTCGTTATCGCGACCGAGCCCGCGCAGGGCCGCCGCCCCGCCGGCCTCGAGGAAGCGATCCTGACCGATATGGACGTAGGCGCCGCCGATGAAGGGTTCGATGTACGAGAGCGGCGCCGGCGTGTTCGGGGACAGGACAGCGCCGGGTGCCGACAGGGCGAAGCGGTAGCCGAGTTCACCGAAGCCCTGGATCGTCCGGCCGCCGTAGCGCGCCGTCTCGGTCTCGGAGAGGCCGGGCAGCGTCACGCTGCGGCGGGTGCGCAGGCTGTTGTCGGCGTAGACCGCGCCGAGGCGCAGGGCCACCGGGCCGAACTCGGTGCCGCCGTAGACGCCGCCGAAGGCGCTCTCGATCTCGCCCGTCTGCCGGCGCCCGTCCGTGTCGAGGTTCGTGCGGCTGTAGCCGCCGACGACGCCGATCCGGAAACCGTTCTCGAGCCGCAGGTCGGCGCCGAGCGCGAAGCCGGCGGTCTGACGGGTCAGCCCCGCGGCGTTTCCGTCGCCGCGGGCGTCGCCGAAACTGCCGAAGCCCTGGCCCCACAGGCCGAACACCCGCGGATCGAGGGTCGCGACGGCCATCGGCGCCGAGCGGCCGGGCAGGTCGGCGGTGTAGGTCGCCGGCACGGTGCCGGACATCGCGGGCGTGCCGCCGCGGCGCAGCCGGTCGAGCAGGGTCTCGCGCACGAAAGAGGCGGCTTCGAAAGCGGCCGACGTCGTGCTTGCGTGGACGTCGCCGGTCAGCCCGGCGAAGGCGCCGGGTGCCTGCGCGGCGGTCAGACCGACGACGCGGTCGTTCAGGGCCGAACCGGCCGCGGCATCGAGCCCGGCCGCCGCCGCGGCCTCGTTGCGGGTCCGGCCGAACGCCGCGAACGGCGTGCCGTTGCGGGCGATCGTCAGGTCGACGGTGCGGCCGGTGTTGTAGTCGAGACCGCTCGCCAGGAAGGCGTAGCCCGGTCCGCTCACGCCGTCGAACCGGCCGCTCACCGCGCTCGCGGTGAGGATGCTGTAGCGGCCGGTCGGGTTCACGACCCCGGCGAGCGGCGCGAGCGCCACGGTGCCGCCGAGAACCGCTTGGCCGGTCACCGCGACGCGATCGGAAGCCCCATTGGTCGCGGTCTCGATCCGAAGCGTCGAGCCGGGGGCGAAGCGGGCGTCGCCCGCCACCGTCAGCGTCCCGGGCGAGCCGCCCTGACCGCCACCGGGGCTGACCGTGCCGCCGCTCTGGGCCAGGAGCCCGCCGACGGTGCCGGCACCGCCGAGCACGCCGCCCGAGGCCGCCGCGGCGCGGCCGCCGATCGCGCCGTCGGCGATCAGCGTGCCGGCATTGCCCACGGTGACGTCGGTGGCGATCCGGTCGCGCGGATCGAGCTGGAGCGTGCCGGTGACGTTCCCGAAATAGGTGGAGGCCGCGTAGAGGTCGATGCGGGTCCAGTAGCTCAGCGGCGTGCCGTAGAAGGCGGCGAGCGCCTCGGTCTGGGTGTTGACGAGGATCTGGTTGATCGTCCCCGTCTGCAGGCTCGCCGCGAGCCCGCCCGCCGGGGCGATCCGCTGGGCCGCGGTGCTGCTGCCGCCGTAGACCGGCGCGAGCAGGATCGCGGCGTCGGGGCCGCCGGCCGGCGCCGCCTCGCGCGGCCCTTGGGCGAAGCTCAGGGTCGGAAGCCCGTAAGTCAGGCGCTGGCGATAGAGCGCCGCGTTGGCCTCGGTGACCAGGTACGGGTTGCCGGCGGTGTTGGCGGCGCTCTGCGCGCAGGCCGCGACGGTGGTGCCGCACTGCGCCGCGAGATAGCCCTGGATCTGCGTCGAGGCCTGGGTGAACAGGCTCGGCATGTCGAGCGCCGTGCCCGTGGTCGTGGCGTTGTTGAGGTAGAGCGGGTTGGTGAGCGCCTGGGCGATGTCGTAGCTCGCCAGCGCGCGGCCGCCGATCACGTCGAGGGGATAGTGCACGCCGAGCACCACGCGGCTCTCGCCGTACTCCGCGGAGCGCGCCAGCATGCCCTGGTAGGATTGCGGCACCGCCATCGCGAGCAGGGTGCCGTACAGGAATCCGTAGCCGGCATGTCCGCTCGGGAACGCGGCGTTGGTCTCGAGGCCGGCCACAGCGGACGGATCGAAGATCCTGATCCGGTCGGGCGCGACCTGGAACGGGCGCGAGCTGCCGTAGACGTTCTGGCCCGGCCCCCGATTGGTGACGCCGTAGGCGAGATCGTACACGCTGTCGGTCGTGTTCGGCAGACCGTGGGCGCGGGGCAGGCCGAAGCCTGCGGGCGCCGCCGCAGGGACCGGCACGTAGCCGGCCGGGCGTACGGGCGGATTCCGGGCCGCGCCGTTGGCGAAGTAATCTTTGGCGACGGCGTTGTTCGTCCCGTCATAGGCGAAGGCCGAGGCCAGCATGCGCTGGACCGCTCCGAGCGGACCGGCGTCGCCGCCTGCGATACCCTGGACGTAGATCGCGCTGAGGCGGGCGCCGAGGCCGCCGACCGGCTGCTGCGGGACGATGCCGTTGATGGCGGCCTGCGCCGGAAGGCCGCCCGCCAGGCTTGCCCCGGCTCCGAAGCCGGTCAGCCCGGCGGGGGAGAAGCTCGCCGCCGTCGAGATGAAGAGGCTCTTGTCGCTCATGGCGAGCGAGCGGCGCGCGGGGCTCGCGGCCGTGTTGAGTTCGACGGCCTTGTCGAGATTGCGCTGCAGCGTGTCACGACCGGCCGGCGTGGCGTTCAGATCGAGATAGGGGCCGAGCAGATTGATGGCGTTGGCGCTGGCCCCCGAGATGTTGGCGCTCTGCGCGTGTGCCGCGGGTGCGCCGAGTGCGCCTACGAGCAGGGCCGCGAGCGAGACACTGTCCGCGAAACGCATGGATCGTTCTCCGGCATCCGAATCGGCGAAACCGCCGGAAGGACCGATGAACCGGATGATCGCGAGCCGTTACTTCATAATGCCGTCATATTGATCTTTGTTATATTTGTTGTCGCTGGGCAACACAAGTCGATCCGCCCGATCCGGGCCGCGTGGCAAATCATTTGCCGGATTTGAGCTTCTCCGGCCGTCCGAAACCTCCCCTCGGACCGCCCTGGACAGGGCCGGAACGTGCGCGCAACCACCGGGCCGGTGGATCACGCCCGCCTCAGAGCACCCTCGATCATCCGCGCCACGGCCAGAGCGCGCCCGTCGTCGCCGAAGCGGGCGATCACCTGCACACCCAGCGGCAGGCCGTCGCCCGGCACCGGAACGTTGACGCAGGGCACGCCCATCAGGGTCCAGAGGCGGTTGAAGCGCGCATCCCCCGTCGAGCCGAGCCCGCGCGGGGCGCGGCCGACGCTGGAGACGGTCAGGATCGCATCGATGTCGGAGAACAGGTCCTTCAGGAGACGACGCGCCCGGTGGGCCTCGCGGCGGGCTGCGTCGTAATCGGGGGCTGTGAGATCCTGCGCCCGGTCGAGCTGGCCGCGCAGCACCGGCGGCAGGGCGTTGCGGTGCTCGGCGTATTCCCAGGCGAGCGCCTGGCGCGCCTCGAAATCCTGCACGGTCGGGTGCGCAGCCCAGGCCCGGGCGAACGGCTCAGGCAGGACGAGATCGCGCACCGAGGCTCCGGCCCGCTCGGCGGCGCGGGCCGCGCGGTCGAGCGCCGCGAGAGCGTCCGCGTCGGGGCTGCCGGCGAAGTCTTGCACGCAGAGGGCGAGACTCGGTCGCTCCGGCGCCGATGCCTCGATGGCCGGCCGCTCGGCGACCAGGGCCAGCGCGTGGGCGATGTCGGCCACCGAGGCACCGAACAGGCCGACCGTGTCGAGTGCCCAGGAGAAGGTTTTCACGCCCACCGTCGGCAGCAGCCGGAACGAGGGCTTGATCGCCGCCACGCCGCAGAAGGCCGCCGGTCGGATCACCGAGCCGCCGGTCTGCGTGCCGAGCGCCAGCGGCAGCATTCCGGCGGCGACCGCTGCCGCCGAGCCCGAGGAGGAGCCGCCCGGCGTGTGGCCGGGATCGCGCGGATTGACCGTCGCGGCCGGGTCGAGGCCGGCGAATGCCGTGGTCGCGGTCTTGGCGAGCGGCACGGCGCCGAGCGCCCGCAGCCGCGATACGATCGCTGCATCCGCCCTCGGCCGCCAGCCGGCATAGATGCCCGAGCCGAACTCGGTGGCCATGTCGCTGGTGTCGATGATGTCCTTGATGCCCACCGCGATGCCGGCGAGCGGCCCGCTTTCTGGCACCGCCGCCTCGGGCGCGATGCGCAGCACGGCCCGGATGGAGGGGTCGCGCCCGGCGATCCGCTCACGCGCCGCGCGAATTGCGCCCGTGGCGGAGAGGGTGCCGTCCGCGATGCGGGCGCGGATGTCGAGGAGCGAGATCATGTCCCCCGAGTCACGGCCCGTATCGAATCTGTCAACAGCACTCCACACGGGGGTGGATCCGATCCGGCATCGTTAGCGGCTCGTTTACGGGACGGTGCGCATCGTCCCGTCCATGTGGCGTAAAGCGTTAGCGTTCTCGGCTCTGGTGCTGTTCGGCGCGGGGCTCACGGGCTGTGCGATCAACCGGTTCGAGCGCCGGGAGGCATGGCGCGACCAAGCCGAACAGATGTGCATCGCCCGCAAGCTGGTGCAGCCGACGGCCTATGTCTCGCTCGCCAAGGAGATCGACGGCCCCGGCCCCTGCGGCATGCAGCAGCCGTTCCGGGTGACGCGGCTCGGCGGCGGCTCGGTGGCGCTCAAGCAGCGCATGACGCTCGCCTGCCCGGCCCTCGCCGAGGCCGAGGCGTGGCTCGCCGACACGATCCAGCCCGCCGCCAACCTGTATTTCGGCGTGCCGGTGGCCGAGATCAACGCGGGCTCCTATTCCTGTCGCGGCCGCAACAACCAGGCCGGCGCCAAGCTCTCCGAGCACTCCTTCGGCAACGCGCTGGACATCATGTCCTTCACGCTCGCCGACGGCCACGTCATCACCGTCAAGGGCGGCTGGCGCGGCACCGAGGCCGAGCAGGCCTTCCTGCGCGAGGTGTTCGTGGGGGCCTGCGCCCGCTTCTCGACGGTGCTCGCGCCGGGCTCGAACGTGTTCCACTACGACCACATCCACGTCGATCTGGCGATGCACGACCCGCGCGGCCTGAAGCGCATCTGCAAGCCGCTGCTCAAGTTCGAGTCGCAGCTCAACGCCGCCGACGGTTCGCCCCGTCCGCTGGCCTCGCCGCGCCCCCCCGCGCGTCAGACGATCCCGACCCAGGCGCCGATCGACGTGGAGGAGGACGATCCCTACGGCGTCGCGCCGACCTCCTCGCGCGCCACCGGCACGCGGGTCGCCCGCGCGCCCGCTGCCCCGGCGCCCACGGCCTATGCCGTGGCCCCGGCCCCCGGCCGGCCGCGCACGCCGGTACCGGCCCACGACGCCACCTACGAGCCGCTGTCGCTGGCCGCCCCCCACGCCTCGGACGAGCCGATCTATTAATCCCTTGGAGGTGTGCCCGGCGCACCCCAGGGTCGGTCAAAAGCGGCGCTCCCGCCCGGTCCAAGCTTGACTTGGGCCGGGGGCGGCGCATCGTCTCTCGCCATCCGGTGCCCCGCGCGACACGCCTCGAGGCGAGCGTCGCGCCACGACACCCTCAACAGGCGGATTTTTGAGCGGCATGCGCCCGAACCTTCCCCTCGCCGTCCTGGCGCTCGGCCTTTTCACGGCATCCTCCGTGCTGCCGGCGCTCGCCCGTTCCGGCCGCGAGGAGATCTCGCCGGCCGAGGAGCAGACCTTCCCCTACGACGCCGACATTCCCGGCTGCCAGGATGCCGGCGTGCTGGAGAAGGTCTCGACCCAATTCGCCGAGAAGGAGGCGAAGTTCTGGAACTCGTCGCTGACGATCGTCTCCTACGAGCGGATCGAGCGCACGGCCTGGCGACCCTACGGCGTCGACTTCATTCCGCGCCGCTTCTGCTCGGCGCTCGCCACGACCTCGGACGGGGTACGGCGCAAGGTCGATTACTCGGTGCGCGAGAGCCTCGGCATCATCGGTTCGACCTGGGGCGTCGATTTCTGCGTCCACGGCCTCGACCGCAACAATGCCTACGCCTACGCCACCGCCTGCCGGATGGCCCGGCCCTGAATGGGGGACATGCGGAACGAGGCGGGTACACGCTTGACTTGCAGCCCGCGCCCGGCATCGTCCTGAGACGTCCCGCCCCCCGAGTCCCGTCCATGCCCCGCCTTCGCCGCCTCGCCGCCCTGGCCCTCGGCCTCACCCTGGCCTCCGGCGCGCAGGCGCAGGATTTCGGCGGCTTTCGACGCGGCGGCGAGCCGGGCAGCTTCGACTTCTACGTGCTGGCGCTGTCGTGGTCGCCGACCTACTGCGAGGGCGAGGGTGGGCGCCGCGACCGCAACGGCCAATGCGCGCCGGGCCGCGGCCTCGGCTTCGTGGTGCACGGACTGTGGCCGCAATACGAGCGCGGCTACCCCTCCAATTGCTCGGCGGTGGAGCGCCCCCTTACCCGCAACGCGGTCGAGGCCGCGGGCGAGGTCATGCCGAGCGAGGGCCTCGCCCGCCACGAATGGCGCACCCACGGCACCTGCTCCGGCCTTGATCCGGTCGCCTATTTCAAGGCGGTCAAGACCGCTCGCGAGGCGGTGACGATCCCCGAGGCCTTCGTGAAGCCGCAGGGCGACATGCGCGCCGCCCCGATCGAGATCGCCCGGCAGTTCGTGATGGCCAACAAGGGACTACGCCCCGACATGATGTCGGTGACCTGCCGCCGCGGACAGTTGCAGGAGGTGCGGATCTGCTTCGCGAAAGATCTGCGCGGGTTCACCCCCTGCCCCGAGGTCGCGCGCCAGAATTGCCGCGCGGGCGAGGTCTCGGTCGAAGCGGCGCGCTGACGCGCGAACGACTTTCCTGATAAGCGCGGGCCTTACACAGTGAGGAACGCGCCCTGAACTACCGTCACGCCTTCCACGCCGGCAATTTCGCGGACGTGCTCAAGCACCTCGTCCTGACGCGGGTGCTCGTACATCTCCGTGCCAAGGACAAGCCGTTCCGGGCGATCGACACCCATGCGGGTCTCGGCGTCTACGATCTCGAAGCCGACGAAGCCGGGCGCACGGGCGAGTGGCACGACGGCTTCGGCCGGCTCGACCTGGCCTTCGAACCCGAGGTCGAGGCCCTGCTCGCGCCCTACAGGGCGGCGGTCGCGGCGGTGCGGGCGCGCCACGGCGCCACCACTTATCCCGGCTCGCCCGCGATCATCCGCGAGCACCTGCGCGCGGGCGACAAGGGCGTCTTCGTTGAGCTGCACCCGGCCGATGCGCAGACGCTGGCGCAGCGCTACGCCAGCGACTCCCGCACCAAGACCCTGCATCTCGACGGCTGGACCGCGCTCAACGCCCTGATCCCGCCGCCGGAGCGTCGCGGACTCGTGCTGATCGATCCGCCCTACGAGGAGCGCGGTGAGATCGACCGACTGGGCATGCAGCTTCTGAAGGCCGCGAGGAAATGGCCGACCGGAATCTATCTCGGCTGGTATCCGATCAAGGACGTCTCGGGCGTCGACCGCATGGCGACCGCGCTCGATGCGGGATTGGAGCGGCCGGCACTCCGCCTCGACCTGATGATCGAACGGCCCGACGATCCCACCCGCCTCACCGGCACCGGCCTCGTCGTCATCAATCCGCCCTGGACGCTGGCGGCGGAGGCGGAGGTGTTCCTGCCGGCGCTGGCCGAGCGCTTGGCGCGCAGCGGCTACGGGGCGTTCCGCTGCGAGCGGCTCGGGCGGGAAGGGTGATCCTCCCTCCGCCCGGTCAGTGCAGGGTCCCCTCCCCCGGCTCGGGCGGATCGTCCATCGCCTCGAGCGCCTCGGCGAAAGGGAATTCCAGCACGATGTCGCCCGCTTCGTCGGTTACGACGAGAATGGCCGCGACCAGACGCGGATCGCTGCCCTCGTCCTCCAGGCTCGCCCGGATCGTCGCCCGCGCCACCCGCCACGCCTGATCGGCATCACGCAACTCCACGCCCTCCTCGTCGGTGAGCGTGTCGGTGGCGATGCGGGTGTGGAAGAAGTAGCGCGGCACGACGGAACGCTTCGCTGACTCGGACAGGACTGTCGCGAGCGGACTTATCTGGGCTGCGTTTGGCCCTGTTGCGAGCCCTGTCCGCCGGACTTGTCCTTCTTGTTGGCCTCGTGGTGGCCGATGGCGCAGCCCGCGGCAGCCCCGGCCTTGCCGTGGCCGGCCATGCTGCCGGCCGCACCGCCGACGACGGCGCCCTTGAGGCAGCCCTTGGCCTCGGCAGGACCGGCGAAGGCGGCGACGCCGAGGGCGAGGACGGCTGCAGTCAGAATCGAATGCTTCATCGCGTGAGCCTCTCGTTGAAGCATCGCCCGGAACCGACGTCCCGGCTCGATGCGATCGGGTGAGACGCCAACCGACCGGGACCGCAACCGTTCCGTGGCCGGTCAGGCCGCGACCCGGCCCTCCAGCGGAAACACCTTGGCCGGATTCATGAGCCAGGCCGGATCGAACACGTTGCGGACCCGCATCTGCTGTTCGAGATCCTCCTGCGCGTACTGGAAGCGCATCAGCTCGCGCTTCTCGATCCCGACGCCGTGCTCGCCGGTGAGGCAACCGCCGACCTCGACGCAGAGCTTCAGGATCGCGTCGCCCGCGGCCTCCGCCTTCTGCAACTCACCCGGCTTGTTGATGTCGAACAGGATCAGCGGGTGCAGGTTGCCGTCGCCGGCGTGGAACACGTTGGCGACGCGGAGACCCTGCTCGGCGCAGATCGCCTCGATGCGCTCCAGCACGTGGCCGAGCTGGCCCGTCGGGATCGTGCCGTCCATGCAGATGTAGTCGGAGATGCGGCCCGTGGCACCGAAGGCGGATTTGCGGCCCTTCCAGATCGCGGCGGATTCGGCCTCCGACTTCGAGACGCGGATGCTCGTCGGGTTGAAGCGGGCGGCGATGGCCTCGATGCGGGCCAGCATGTCCTCGCACTCCTCGTCCGATCCCTCGACCTCGATGATCAGCATCGCCGCGGCGTCGCGCGGGTAGCCGGCCTTGGCGAAGTCGTCGGTGATGAGGATCGCCTCGCGGTCCATGTACTCGATGGCCACGGGAATGATGCCCGCGGCGATGATCGCCGCCGTGCAGGCGCCGGCATCCTCGACCGAGGAGAAGCCGACGAGCGCCGGGCGCGCCCCTTCCGCCGCGCGCAGGATGCGCACGGTGGCCTCGGTGACGATGCCGAGCTGGCCCTCCGAGCCGCAGATCAGGCCGAGCAGGTCGTAGCCGCCGGAATCGAGGTGCTCGCCGCCGATCTCCACCACGGTGCCGTCGTTGGTCACCAGGGTCACGCCCATGAGGTTGTTGGTCGTCACGCCGTATTTCAGGCAGTGCGCCCCGCCGGAATTCATGGCGATGTTGCCGGCGATGGTGCAGGCGAGCTGGCTCGACGGATCGGGGGCGTAGAAGAAGCCCTCGTGCGCGACCGCTCCGGAAATCGCGAGATTGGTGATGCCGGCCTCGACCCGGGCGGTGCGGTTGGCGAAGTCGAGGTCGAGGATGCGGGTCATCTTGCCCACCCCGAGGATGATCGCGTCCTCCTGGGCGATGGCACCGCCGGCGAGCGACGTGCCGGCACCGCGGGGCACGACCCGCACGCCGTTGGCATGGCAGAAGGCCATCACCGCCGAGACCTCCTGCGTCGTCGAGGGCAGCACGACGGCGAGCGGCATCTTGCGGTAGGCGGTGAGCCCGTCGGTCTCGAAGGCGCGGCGCTCGTCCTCCGTCGTGACCAGGGCCTCGGGCGCCACCAACGCCGACAGCCCCTCGATGATCGCCTCACGGCGGGCGACGACATCCGCATCCGGTGCGGGGAAGGCGATCGACATGGCCGGCATCTCCTCCAGAATCTTGTTCGGCGTCCTTGCTCGGACGCCTTCGTTGACCGGGCTCATGGACCTGGCTCACTTCGACGGTAAGCCTCCGACGTCCAGCCATCCACAGGGGGCGCCCGCGACCTTCAGCCCCGCTTCAGCCGCCACGCGCCAGTCTCACCTGGACGAGGCCGGAGGTTCGATCTAGCCGAAACACGTTCGAGACGCACGAGTGGTTCCCATCGACCCATGCAGCCGCCGAAAGGAACGTGAGCGTCTTCGTGAAGCAGCCTCGGCTGGACGCCCGCCCGCCTTAGTCTATATCTGTTCTAAGGCTACAAGCTCTGCCATAAGCAAGCCGGCTTCGGCCGTTCCAAGGAGGAAAAAAACGATGCGTCATCTCATCCTCGGCGCCGCCTTCGCGCTGCTGCTCCCTGTTGCCGCCCATGCCGAGGGCGATGCCGCCGCCGGCGAGAAGGCGTTCGCCCCCTGCAAGGCCTGCCACAACTTCGAGAAGAACGGCGTCGGCCCGACCCTGAAGGGCGTCGTCGGTGCGAAGGCCGGTGAGGGTGCCGACGGCTACGCCTTCTCCGACGCGCTGAAGAAGTCCGGCATCACCTGGGATGAGGCCAACCTCAAGGAGTGGCTCGTCGACCCGAAGAAGAAGGTGCCCGGCACCAAGATGGTCTTCCCGGGCATCAAGGACCCGAAGAAGGTCGACGACATCATCGCCTACCTCAAGACCAAGTCCTGAGCCCCGGGCGGCCCCTGCAGGTCACCCTTCCAAAAAAACGGAAAGCCGCCCCGAGGGGCGGCTTTCTCATTTTCGGTCTGTCATTACGGTCCGCGGGCGGGCCTTCGGCCTGCAAGTGGGGCAAACCCGTCAGCCGGCGGCGCTGACCGCAGCCAGATCGGTGCCGCCGGCGCGGGCGTGCAGTTCGTCGCGCATCAGGGCGAGGCTGTCGAGTAAGGCGCGCCGCTCGTCGAGGGTCATCCCGGTCATGCCGCCCACCGTGTGGGGCAGGCAGTCCATCTTGCCCTTGAGGCCGCGCCCCTTCTCCGTGAGGAAGATGCTGACCTGCCGCTCATCCGGCCGGTCGCGGGCGCGGCGGACATGGCCGGACGCTTCGAGGCGCTTGAGGAGCGGCGTGAGGGTGCCCGAGTCGAGGAAGAGGCGGCTGCCGATCTCCTTCACCGACAGGCCCTCCTCCTCCCACAGCACCAGCAGCACGAGATATTGCGGGTAGGTCAGTTCGTGGTGGGCCAGCAGGCTGCGGTAGGCGCGGCCGAAGGCGTGCGCCGCCGCATAGACGGCGAAGCAGAGTTGGTTGTCCAAGGATTGCGGGTCATCGCGGCCCGTTTGACTCATGACACTCTTCCTCGGTGCGCACACGGCACACTGGCGTTTCGAACCCGCGGGACGTTCGACACCGGCAGATATGGGGCGGCAAGCCGCCTCCGCGAATCGTCGGGCCGCCTCGCGATCCGCCGACGTTGCCGGACGAGACCCTTGCACGGAAGGCAGTAGCCTCTCGGCCCTGTGAGCCTCCGCGGCAGGCGTCCGGCCGACGGCAGTCGTGCGGCGGAATCCCTGTGACAGACCTAAGGTCCGGACCCTAAAGAAAAAACGCCGTGGGTACAATCGAACCACGCGCATGGCTTTTGCGGTGGCCGGCATGACAGGGCGTGCACTCGATCGGAGCGGGGACCGAATCTTGGGCGCCGCGCACGCCTGAAGGCATGCCGCCATGCGCAGTCACGCGGCGCTAGCTCTTGCCGCTTCCCGCTTCGTCCCCGGTGGGCTCGGCCGGGCTGTCGATGGTGCAGGAAACCGCCTGGACCGCCGCGTCGGCCGCGGCGCGCTCGCTCGGCAGGGCCGCGATGACCCGCACCACGGCGAAGCCGCGCCGGGCGGGGGCGATGATGCGCACGTCGCGCGTCACCTCGCCGGCCACGTCGTTGGCCAGCGCCTCGTCGTACTGCGCACGGGTCATCACCACGAGATCGAGGCCGCCGCGCACCGCAGCCTGATCGGTCACCGCGTAGAAGGCGCCCCGGCGGCTGTGCATCGAGACCGAGAGCATCAGCGAGCCGGACTGAGCCGAGACCCGCATCGGGCCGTCGTCGAGATCGTAGGAACACACGCCGACCGAGACCGCCGGGTCGGGGTTGGGCAGCCATGCCCCGCCGGCCGCAGGCGGACCGCCCGCGAGTCCGTGTATCCGCAAGGGATGGTCGAGGGTTTCGCTCGCTCGGGCACGGGTGAAGGCGTCGCCCTCCGAGAAGCGCGGTATCGCCAGCACCGTCGCGATATGGACGATGCCGGCGATGACGAGACCGCAGGCGGTGGCGAGAAGGAAGGCGCTCCGGCTCATGACCCGCATCCCGTCCGCTCGATCGCGGGCAGACTGTCGCGGTCGAGCGAGCCGACGCTCGCGGCGACCGGTGTGTCGTAGAGGCGGAGCGCCAGCCGCACCGGGCCGCTGGGCCGCGGCATCGGCAGCCAGTTGCCCGCCTGAACCTCGGGGCTGAGCAGGATCGCGAAGCGGCCGTCGGTCTCGCGCAGGATCTCGGTCGAGGTGAAACCCGTTCGCACCGGCTCCTGCCCCGTCGCGGGTGCGCCGCGTCCGGTCACGGTGATCGTCCAGGCGCGGGCGGGCGGCGTGACGCCCGCGAGGCGGTAGGTGCAGGTGGC
Organism: Methylorubrum rhodesianum; assembly: GCF_014199985.1. Classification (GTDB taxonomy): domain Bacteria; phylum Pseudomonadota; class Alphaproteobacteria; order Rhizobiales; family Beijerinckiaceae; genus Methylobacterium; species Methylobacterium rhodesianum. Next base: position 147,187 of record NZ_JACHOS010000010.1, read on the forward strand.
GTCAAGGACGCGCCCGTCATCGTCGCTGGCCGCCGTCAGCAGCATGCCCTCGCCGATCGCGAGAGGGATGTCGCCGCGGCGGGCGTTGACGGCGCGGGCATAGGGGTCGGTGTCGAGCGAACCCGCCCGCGGCCACGCCGTCCAGCTCCCGATCGACGTTCCGCCAAAGGGATAGCCGCCGCTGGTGGCGTAGTCGGCGCTGGCGAGGCCCAGAAGGCCGCCGAGGGTCAGAGCGTAGACGAACAGCCCCACCCGCGAGCTGCGCGAGGCGGCCCCGCGCGCGAGGCGGCGCAGGCGCGAGCCGTGGTCCTCACGCGGATCCCGGCGGACATCCTCGCGACCCGGGATTCCGGTCGCCGGGCCGACTCCACTCGACAGGGCCATGCGACGAACTCAGGGCGTCCCGAAGCCGCCGGAGGCGCGCGCGCCCTCGGCGACGTCGACGGGGGAGACACCGGGCGCCCGCATCCGCTCCGGGACGACGGCACCGGAGCGGGCCGGCTCGGGCTTGGCGGCGGACCGGCTGGACTCGACGGTGCGGAACAGGCCGTTGAGGTTCGACAGCACCTCAAAGGAGCGGCGCGAGAGCCGGCCGCTCGAACTGGCCGCCGCCGCCGCGCCGTCGGCCTGCGCCTGGGCCGCCTGCGGCACGCCCTTGCGATCGTTCAGGCCGGGCAAGGGCTTCAGCTCGATGCCCTGGTGGGCGGGGGCCATGATCTCGTGCCACGTCATCGCGGGAAGCGAACCGCCGGTCATCTTGTTGGTCGGGCTGTGGTCGTCGTTGCCGTACCAGACGGCGCCGACATAATTGCCGGTGTAGCCCACGAACCACGCGTCGCGGTAGCCGTTCGTGGTGCCGGTCTTGCCCGCGACCTTCACGCCCTCGATCTGGGCTTTGCGCGCGGTGCCCTCCTCGACGACCTTGTTGAGCATGTAGTTCATGTCCGCCGTGACCTGGGACGAGAGCACCTGCACCGGCTTCTCGTCGGCGTGGCGGTAGATCACCTCGCCGCTGGAATTGCGCACCTCGGTGGCGACGTAGGGCTTGGCGACCCGTCCGCCATTGGCGAAGACCGCGAAGCCCGCAGCCTGGTCCATCACCGTCACCTCGGTGGCGCCGATCGGCAGCGAGGGCGTGTCGGTGAGCGGAGTCGTCACGCCCATCGCCTTGGCGAGCTGGATGATCTTCTCGCGGCCGGCCTTGGCCGCCTTCCACTCGTGGGTGATGCCCATCCCCTTGCCGATGGCGGTAGTGATCTTGATCGGGATGGTGTTGACCGATTTCGCCACCGCGAGCCACATCGGCTGGCGGCCGGAATAGGAACGGCCGTAGTTCTGCGGGCACCAGTTGCCGACGCAGACCGGCGAGTCCACCACCGGCGTATCCGGCTTGAACAGACCCGAGGCGAGCGCCGCGGCGTAGACGTAGGGCTTGAACGAGGAGCCCGGCTGACGCAGCGCGTCGGTGGCACGGTTGAACTGGCTCTCGCCGTAATCGGCGCCGCCGACCATGGCGCGGAGCGCCCCGTCGGGATCGAGAATCACCACGCCCGCCTCGTCCACATCGTACTGGTCGCCGAGCCGCCGCAGCATGTTCTCGACCGCCTGGTCGGCGGAGCGCTGGATCGAGAGGTCGAGCGGCGTCTTGACGGTGAGCACGCGGTCGTTGCGGAGCTTGCCCGCATCCGCCAGCCGCTTCACCTCGTTGAAGGCCCAGTCGAGGTAGTAGTCGGCGGTAATGTCCTTGGTGCGGGTCACCGGCGTCGCGGGGTTACGGAGCGCCGTCTGGATCTGGCCCTCCGTGACGAAGCCGGCTTCGACCATGTTGTGCAGCACGTCCACCGCCCGGCTGCGGGCGGCCGGCAGGTTGACGTTGGGCGAGTACTTGGTCGGCGCCTTGAACAGGCCGGCGAGCATCGCGGCTTCGGCCAGGGTGATGTCCTGCAGCCGCTTGCCGAAATAGTAATCCGCCGCCGCCACCGCGCCGAAGGTGCCGCCGCCCATATAGGCGCGGTCGAGATAGAGCTTGAGGATCTGGTTCTTGGTCAGGTGCGTCTCGAGCCAGAAGGACAGGAACGCCTCGTTGATCTTGCGCTCCAGCGAGCGCTCGTTCGACAGGAACAGGTTCTTGGCGAGCTGCTGTGTCAGCGTCGAACCGCCCTGCATGTTGCCCTTGCCGGACGAGTTCGAGACCAGCGCGCGGGCCGTGCCGATCGGGTCGATGCCCCAATGCTCGTAGAACCGCCGGTCCTCGGTCGAGAGCAGCGCCTTGATCATCAGTTCGGGAAAATCGTCGAACTTCAGGGAGTCGTCGTGCTTGATGCCGCGGCGCCCGACCTCGGTGCCGTAGCGGTCGAGGAAGGTGACGGCGAGATCCTGGGCCTTCAGCCAATTGTCGCTGGTGAGGTTGAAGGCGGGCTGAGCCAGGAACAGCAGCAGCAGGGCGCCGGCGGTGCCGATGGTGACGCCTTCGCTGGTGAGGTCGAGGAGGTAGCGCTTCCAGCCGCGGACGGAGAAGACCTGCATCCGCGCTTGGAAGCGCTCGTAGGCCTCCGTCGTCGAATGGCCGCCCTCGTAGAGGCCCGCGTTGACCCAGGCGTCGAAGGCCAGGGCCGCGCGGCTGATCCGCGTCTTCAGCGTCTTGAGGCTGGGCAGGCGCAAGGCGGATTCCGGTTTCTCTCGACGTTGGCCGGGTCGGCGCGGGAGCGATGCTGACGGACAACGATATCCCGATACGTTCTGTATCAGGACACGCGCCGGCCCGCGAGCTTTCGCTTCCGTTAAGGAACGCGAAGGACGGGCCGGCGCCCCTTCGTCGCCCCGTCAACCGCGCATTAACCTTAAGACGATCCTGACAGCCGAATCCGGCCCTCGGATGGCGGAGATCGCAGCCCTGCTTGCTCCCGGCGGCGCCATGCGGCAGGAGGGGCGCCCTGTCCCGAAACGAGACGAACAAGGCGAGCGAGGCGCCAGACATGGCCGAGCGCAGCGACGGGCCGTTCTGGCGCGTGAAGAGCCTCGAGGCGATGAGCCCGGCGGAGTGGGAGAGCCTGTGCGACGGCTGCGGACGCTGCTGCCTGCTCAAGCTGGAGGACGACGACACCGGCGAGATCCACCATACCGATGTCGGCTGCACGCTGCTCGACACCCATGCCTGCCGCTGCCGCGACTACCGCAACCGCGCCAAGCGCGTGCCGGACTGCGTGCGCCTCACCCCGGAGGCGGTGCGCACGATCCCCTGGCTACCGCCGACCTGCGCCTACCGCCTCGTGCGCGAGGGCCGCGACCTGCCGGCTTGGCATCCGCTGAAGACCGGCCGCCGGGCGAGCGTCCACGAGGCGGGGATCTCGGTGCGCGGGCGCGTCGCCGGCAACGAGGAGGAGTTTGCCGAGGACGAACTGGTCGAGCGCATCGTGGGCTGGCCCGGCGAGTCGGGCTGAGGCGCGCGGCTCAGGCCGCACGGGGTAGCTTTATGGAAAGGGGCAGAGCGGCCACGGCGAGCTGGAAATCGAGAGCGGCCTCGACCCCCTCCTGCCACAACGAGAGCGGCGTCGCCCGGGCAAGCCGGATCGTTCCCTCGCTCTCGCCCTCTTCCAGGCGCATCTGCGCACCGAATCCCATGATCAGCCGTCGCATGGCGACGTTGTGGGGCAGGCAGCGCAGGCAAAGCTCGGCGATGCCGCGGTTGCGCGCCGCCTCGACGAGACGCCGCAGCAGCAACGCGCCGAGGCCCGCCCGCCGAAACCCCGGTTCGACCGTGAGCGCGACCTCGGCGCGCCGGACTCCGGAAGGCCCGGGGCCGAGCGGACGCAACTCGCCGAGCGCCCGCAGGGTGTCACCGACGAAGATGCCGACGACCATGCCCGACATCACCGTCACCCGTTCCGCGTAGTCCGCCGCCATCCGATCGCCGACCGCGGCCATGAACCGGCTCGCACGGGTCTCAGAATCGAGACGGAGGAAGAAGGCGCGCACCGCCGGCGTGTCGCTCGGCCAGAGACGGCGCAGGCTCGTCCGGCCGCGACGCGGGACAGGCTGCCGCGAGGGGGGAACGGCAGGCGCGAGGAAATTGGGGAGAGACATCGGGGGCGCGAGGAACTCTTGCGGCGTGCCGGATCGGTGATCGTCCGCGCTCCCCCCTCCCGGCGCAGTCAGCAGGGATCTGGCCCGAGATCGCTCATCTCGCAATGCACCAAAGTGCCTGATCTTCACGCCGGGCCGCATGGCTGGTCTGCCGGGACCGATCGACACCCGAGCCGCGGATCGGGCCGCGCGCCGACCTGCCCGGGCTGAGATCGGGTCTGCGCGCAAGCAGCAAAGCCCCGGATTTCTAACATCATGTTATCTTTTATTTAAATCCTCTCCGTTAGTCTGGATTCATGCGGCGACAACCGAATTACATTCGAAATGAAGAGGGCGCAGCGGCTGTAGAATTCGCCCTGGTCGGCACAGCCTTCATTTTGACCCTGTTCTTCATAATGGCAACTGCGTTGGTCTTGTATATCAACCAGATGGTCGACAATGCGACGGTGCGGGCCTCACGCCAGATCCTGACCGGCGGCCTCCAATCGCAATCCACGGCGGCGACGCTGGAGAATTTCAAGCAGAGCGTCTGTGCCTATCTGCCAGCAACGTTTTCCTGCAACGACATCATCGTGAATCTCTACGTGGTGCCGAAGACGTCGCAACCCAGCGGCTACTACTCCTTCGTCTCGCCCGACCTGAACGGCCTCATCGTCTCCAATCTGGCGACCGGGACCGGCGTGCTCAATCTGGGCAGCCGCGGCGACTACCAGTACCTGCAGGTCGTCTATCCGGTCACCTTCCTGCCCGCGCCGATCGCGTCCTGGTTGAGTGGCGGAGCGACCTTCAAGGGCAAGCCGGCCTATCTCGCGATCTCGGCCGCGGCCTTCCGCAACGAGCAGTACTGATGGTGGCCCCTCCCACCCTCGCGCCCGCGGCGCAGACCCATGCGGCAGCGGAACGCTTCCCGGAGGGCCGGAGCGCGGCGCGGCTCCGGGCCGCCCAAGCCGCACTCGCGGCTCGTGTCGCACGCTTTCGCGCGGCGGAGGGCGGCATGGCCGCCGTCGAGTTCGCGCTGATCCTGCCCACCCTGCTGCTGATCATGTTCGCCAGCATCCAGATCGTCGCCTACATCGACGCGACCCGGAAGGTCGAACTGGTCGCCCACTCGATCAGCCAGATGATCTCGCAGGCCACGCCGCCGCCGAACACGACGGTCGCAGCGGTCAACGCCACCGACCTGCACTTCAGCTTCGACGCGACGCTCGTGCTGTTTCCCTACGTGATGAAGGATGCCAAGCGCCGCGGCGTCGCGTGGTGGCAGACCATCTCGATCAACTACGCCGCCATTCAGTTCAGGGCGAAGAACGCGGCCTGTCAGAACAGCACCAGCACCAGCGGTGACCTGAGCAGCTGCTACGATGCCAACGTCGTCTGGACCACCACCGGCACACAACAGCCGGCCAGCGGCGACAATTACCGGCCCTGTGACACCGCGCAATTGCCGGCCAACGACGATGCACCGCCGAGCCGAGCCACCCTACCGCGCTCCTCCTACGGCCCCGGATCACTGGTGGCGATCGACGTCGTGTTCGACTTCGAGCCGACCTTCGGTTCGGGCTTCGTTCCGCCGATACGGATTGCGCGATCGGCCTATGTGCTGCCGCGCTACGCCTCGCTGGTGAACTTCGATACGGCCAACAACGACGGGATTGCGACCAGATGTACCGGCTTTTGACCCGCGCAAGCCGGCTCAAGGGCCGGGCGAACGCTCTGGCCTCCGATCACGGTGGCAGCATCAACGTCATGTTTGCCCTGGCGGTGATCCCGACCATCGGCCTCGTCGGCCTCGGTGTCGATTACGGGGTGGCGATCACCGGCAAGACGCGGCTCGACAATGCGGCGGACAATGCGGCGCTCGCCGGTGTCGTGACGGCCAAGGAGTACATCGCCGCCAACGCGAAGCAGAGCGATGTGACGACGGCCGGCCTCACCGCGGGTCAGAACCAGGCTCTGAAGGCCTTCAACATCAATGCCGGAAGCGTGTCGTTCGCGACGGTCGATCTGTCGTCGCCGCAGGTGACACGGAACGGCAACGTGCTCACCGCGACGATCACCTATACGGCGACGGTTCAAAGCATCTTCGGGAAAATCTTGGGAGTCTCGGCGACGACCTTCAGCAACACCGTCACCGCCTCAGCCGACCTGGCGGGCTACTCCGACTTCTACCTGATGGTCGACGTGTCGGGCTCGATGGGTCTGCCGACCACCGACGCCGACGCGGCGAAGCTCGCCAGCCAGAGCATCGAGAGTCAGGGCAACTGCCAGTTCGCGTGCCATTTCCCATCTGCAAAGGGCTGGAACCTGGCAGCCGGAAAGATCCAGTTGCGGTCTGACGCGGTGAACAACGCCGTCTGCGCCCTCCTCGACCGGGCCTCGACACCGGTCGTTCCGAACCAGTACCGGATCGGCATCTACCCGTTCATCAACCGACTGGCGACGCTCGCCCCGCTCAGTGACACCACCACCTCGCTGACCTCGCTGAAGACGGCGGCCCAGTGCAGTCAGAAATGGCCGCTGGCCTTCACCAACCTGCTCGATACCGGCAGCACACAGCTCTTCACCAACAACGATCCGAAGACCGGCACCGGGAGCGGTGGCACCCATTTCGAGACGGCGTTGCCGCAGATGAAGTCGACCATCCAGACATACGGCAACGGCTCCAGCACGACCAACCCGAAGCCGTTCGTCTTCCTCATCACCGACGGCATGCAGAACAGTCAATCTTACTCAGCTTGGAAAGACGGAAAAACGTTCCCCGGCAACCCTTCGAAGTTCAAGAATTACCCCAATGCAGATTGGAATGGATCTCAACCGGCTCAAATCGATCCGGCGAATTGCAAGACGCTGAAGGACGCAGGTGCAATCATCTCTGTCCTGTACATCCCTTACAGGTATGTCCAGAACTACAGCAAGGACAGCTACATCATTTGGGAGAATGGCCGGGTCAACGGATTCAGCCCGACCCTCGCCGATCCACTCCGGCAATGTGCCTCGCCGGGCCTCTTCTTCACGGCCAACAGCGCGGCCGACATCACGGCCTCGCTCGGCGCGATGTTCGACCAGGCCCTTAAAGTGGCCCGCATCACCCAGTAGCGTCGCCCCCTCGCCGTACGGGGATCGCGGCGCGGCCCCGGCTGCGCCGGCGAGGCGCTTCGGATCGGAGCGCATGTTTGCACGGTTGACCCGTGCCGGCTTGATCGCCGTGCCGCGGCGCGGCAGAGCGGACAAGCCACATCTCCCGTCTCCGCCGGCCCGCCCGCCGAACGAGGCGCCTCCTCACGCGAACGATCGGCCGGGATGCCCGAAAGTCACGCTCCTTCCGACCATGCCCGTGCGGGCGCGGTCCCGCCCGGCCCGGTGCGCGAGCGCTACGATTCCCTGGTGAGTTCGGGCGCGATCGAGCGCGATCCATCGCAGATCCGCCTCGTCCAGGCCCTCGACCGTCTGGCGCAGAATTTGGAACGCCGCCGGCGGGCGAAGAAGGGCAGCGCGCTGGGTTGGCTGTTCGGGCGCAAGGACGACGACGCCGGTCCGCCGAAGGGGCTGTACATCTGGGGTTCGGTCGGCCGCGGCAAGACGATGCTGATGGACCTGTTCCACGAGGCTGCACTGGGGCCGAAGCGCCGGGTTCACTTCCACGGCTTCCTCGCCGACGCGCACGAGCGCATCCACGCCCACCGGCAGGCCCTCAAGCGGGGCGAAGTGACGGGCGACGACCCGATCCCACCGGTGGCCGACGCGCTCGCGGCGGAAGCGACGCTTCTCTGCTTCGACGAGTTCACGGTGACCGACATCGCCGACGCGATGATTTTGGGGCGCCTGTTCGGGGCCCTGTTCAAGCGCGGCGTGACGGTGGTGGCGACCTCGAACGTCGAGCCCGACCGGCTCTACGAGGGCGGTCTCAACCGCGCCCTGTTCCTGCCCTTCGTGGCGGAGCTGAAGGAGCGGGTCGAGGTGCTGCGCCTCGATTCCCGCACCGATTTCCGGCTGGAAAAGCTCGGCGGCAGCTCGGTCTACCACGTGCCGGCCGATGCGACGGCCGAGGCCGCGCTGGACGCCGCCTTCAAGGCGCTCGCGGGGCGCGCGCGGGGAACCGCCGGCACGGTCAGGGTGAAGGGGCGCGCGGTGCCGGTGCCGGAAGAGGCCGGCGGCGTCGCCCGCTTCAGCTTCGACGACCTGTGCCGGACGCCGCTCGGAGCCTCCGACTACATGGCGCTCGCCGACAGCTTCCACACCCTGATCGTCTCGCGGATTCCGGTGATGGGCGAGGCGGACCGCAACGAGGCCAAGCGCTTCATCACGCTGATCGACACGCTCTACGACGCGCATGTGAAGCTCGTCGCCTCGGCCGAGGCCGAGCCGACCGGCCTCTACACCGCCACGGAAGGTCGCGAGGCCTTCGAGTTCGAGCGCACCGCCTCCCGCCTGATCGAGATGCGCTCGGAGGAATATCTCGGCACGCCGCACGGGCGGGCTCCCTCGCAATCGAGCGCGGGCCTGGCCGAGACCTGACCTCTACCCCGCCGGACCGGCGCCGGGTTTCGCCCTCGGCAGCGGTCGGCTGAGATAGGGCGAGCCGGGCACGAGGAAGCGCCAGGGCACTTCGACGCCGCGGCTGATGCCGATACGGGTCGTGGCGGCGACCGTGACCGGTCCCTGCGGCGCACCCCAAGCGAAGGGTGCCCGGTCGAGGCGCAGGCCGTCATGCGAGAGGTCGATGCCCAGCGCCTGGGCAAGCCGGCCGGGCCCGGCGCAGAGCAGGCGCTGGGCATCGAGCCCGCGGCGGGCGCGCATCGTCTCCAGCCCCATGGTCGGCTCGATCGCACGCAGCAGCACGGCGCTGCCGGTCTCGCAGACGAGGTTGAGGCACCAGTGCAGGCCGTAGGAGCGATAGACGTAGGCGCGGCCGGGCGGCCCGAACATGCTGGCATTGCGCCGCGTCGGCCCGGCGAAGCTGTGCGAGGCCGGATCGGTCCGGTCGTAGGCCTCGGTCTCGACGATGACGCCTCCGACACCGTCCACGAGCAGCCCGTGACCGATCAGCGCGGCGGCGACGGTCGCGGCGGGACGATCGAAGAAGGTCGCGTCCATCGTGCCGCAGCGGCCCCCTGTCAGGACGCCTTCTGCAGTTCGGCCCGGACGCGGGCGACCCCCGGGGGCTTGAGCTCCAGCGCCAGCCGAACGGCATCCTCGAGATAGGCCTGAGGGCTGATGCCGGCACGGGCTGCGGCCCGCGACACCGCCCGGGCGAGATCGGCGCTCAGCGTCACCTGCGTCGTCTCCGGCTGCGCAGCCGGCGGAGCGATCGCAGGCGCTGCATCGGCGGGCGGCGGAACCGTCTCACCCGAGGCCTTGCCGCTCAGGGCCTCGCGCCGGCCCAGGGCCGCGAGCCGGTCGGCGCGCTCGTTGCCGGCCTCGCCGGCATGGCCGCGGACCCAGGTCCAGCGCACGTCACGGGCGGCGGCCAGCGTGTCGAGGCGCTGCATCAGGTCGATGTTCTTCACCGGCCCCGTGGCGGTGCGCCAGCCCCGGGCCTTCCAACCGCGCATCCATTCGGTAACGGATTTGACCACGTACTGGCTGTCGCAGCGCATCTCGATCTGCGCTCCCTCAGGGAAATGCTCCAGGGCGCGGATCGCGGCGGTCAGCTCCATGCGGTTGTTGGTGGTGGCGCGCTCGCCGCCGTGCAGCTCGACCGTGCCGGCGGGATCCTGGATCACCACGCCCCAGCCGCCGGGACCGGGATTCGGGTCGCAGCCGCCATCCGCGTAGACGATGGTTCGCATCGATCCCCTTCACTCCGAACTGATGGGCCTGCCGAATTCGAAGCGAGGCTAATACTTGGCCACGACCGGCTTGGCCACGACCGGCTTGGCCACGACCGGCTTGACCACGGCCGGCGCGGCCAGGACCGGCGGCTCGACAAGGCCGCAGCGGGCAGCCGCGTCCGGCGGCAGCAGCGGGTCGAGAAGCGGCCGCCGCCCCTCGAGGAACGCGACGGCCTGCTCCGCGGAAGCGGCCTCGCGAGCAGGCATCTCGACCAGAAAATGCTCGAGCGCGTATCGGTAGCGGGCAATCCGCAGGGATGCCTCCAGATGGGTCCAGGCGACGAGGCAGCGGTTCTCAGCAACGCGCATCGCGGCCTGTCGCACGTCCCATCCGTCGAGGCTCTCGGAGAAGGGCAAGGCGCGCAGCCGCACTGCATCGGCCTCGAAGACGCGCCCGGCGACAGCCACGAAGGGCGGGATCAACCGACCATCGGCGATCGCGTCGTCGGACAACCGGCGGTAGCGAGAGACAGGGGAGCGAAACGCTTCCGAGATCAAATCAGCGTGATAGGCGGGAATGTCGTCATGCCGCCAGCGCGGGGGCAAGACGCGGGCCCGGGTCAGGTTGGCGAGCGCATCCTCGAACGCGGCCCGGTTGTCGGCGGGCATCAGGAAACGCCAGGCGCGGTCGCGCAGCGCCACCTCGTCGTCGGTGAGCGGGAAGACCGAGGCCGGCGCGCCGCGCTCGCGGGCCGCCAGAGTCCCCGTGGACTCGATCAGCCGGTTCCAGGCGCTGGGCGCCGGTCGGCCGAAATCACCCTCCTGCGCGCAGGCGCCCAGCAGCAGCGGCGCCAGCAGCAGGCCGGCGCGAAACGGGACGAAGGATCGCGAGCCGGCGGGTGTCACGAGCGGCGGCGGCGCGGAACCGGCAGGGCCTCGGCCTCCGGCATCCTCTCGTAGCGCACCCCCGTGAACAGCAGGATCTGACCGAGCGGCGCATCGTCCGCCTCACGGCGGAAGCGCCGGGTCGTAACGGGGACGAACGGAACCACCGAGGCCGTCGCACCGCGCTCGCGGCGGGTGGGTTTCGCGGATCGGGCGGGCGAGAACGTCTCTGAAAAGGGCATGGACCTGTCCCGTCGATGTGTGTGGCGGCCGGCTCCCGCCCGTCGCCTACCGGAACGGATTGGCGGGGTCGGGCGGGCGCTCCTCGTGGGCGGGACGGGCCCGCCCCGGCCGGGCGATCTCGGCAAAGCTCAGCACGACGTGGTTAACGGAGTGTTTCAGCGCACGCCCCATTCCTTCCTCGCGCGCATTCGCTGGCGCCCTCAGCCGGATCTGTGACGTCATCGGCACGGTCCTTGCGATGCCGACTTCGCCCATGGCGGGCGTTTCCTCCCTCGACTTCGGCCCCGCGCGGATCCCGCTGCGGGGCCCTTTCTTTTCGCGCCCCGCGGTCTCCTTCCAGAGCCCACTCCACGCGTGTGCACGCGCTGGGAATGCGCACAAAACGTGCACGGCAACGGCGGCGTGCTGCGCTTGCTAACGAGGGGGGATGCCCGATATGCGGTGCCAACCCAATTTGGATCGAGCGAAGGACAAGACAGGATGCGTCCGGACTTCTCACGATTTGGCAGGCCGGTGCGCGGCGTGTCCGCGGCTCTGAGACTGGCTCCCCTCGCGCTGCTGGCGCTGGTCGCCGCGAGCCCGGCTCAGGCTCAGCGCGAGGACCAGGGACTTCAGCTCGGCTGCGCCAATGATTATTTCCGGCTCTGCGCGGGCGTCGATCCGAACAGCTCCGATGCCGATGCCTGCATGACCCGCAACCGCCCTCGCCTCTCGCCCGAATGCAAGGCCGCGATCAGCGACTACGACCGCCGGACCGGGGGAGCCTCGCAGCCCCGCGGCCAGCGCTGAGGCAGAGGACACTCAGCGATCCGGGATCGGAGCGAAGCGGGCTCTCCGCGAGCCCGCCGTTTCGGCGGAACGCGCAGCAATCCGGGGATGAGCATGGCGTTGACCGTCGCGGTCCAGATGGACCCGATCCAGTCGATCCGAATCGCGGGCGACACGACCTTCGCCCTCATGCTGGAGGCGCAGGCCCGGGGCCACGCCCTGTACACCTACACGCCGGACCGTCTCTCGATGCAGGGCCGTCTGGTGACGGCCTACGCTCAGCCGGTGACGGTCCAGGATGTCGAGGGCGCGCATGCGAGCCTCGGAAGCCCGGAGCGCATCGACCTCGCGCAGGTCGACGTGGTGCTGATGCGCCAGGATCCGCCATTCGACATGGCCTACGTCACGGCCACCCACATGCTGGAGAAGGTCGCCGCGCGCACCCTGGTGGTCAACGATCCGGCCGAGGTCCGGAATGCGCCGGAAAAGCTGTTCGTCCTCGATTTCCCGGAATTGATGCCGCCGACCCTGATCTCCCGCGACCGCGCCGAGATCGAGGCGTTCCGCAGGGAGCACGGCACCGTCGCGATGAAGCCGCTGCATGGGCATGGCGGCGCAGCGGTTTTCCGGGTCTCGGAGGAGGATCCGAACTTCGGGTCGATGTTCGACCTGTTCTCCGCCACCTTCCGCGAACAATGGGTGGTGCAGCGCTTCCTGGAAAAGATCACGGAGGGTGACAAGCGCATCATCCTCGTCGACGGCGAGCCGATGGGAGCGATCAACCGCGTGCCGGCCAAGGGCGACATCCGCTCCAACATGGTCCGCGGCGGTGCGGCCGGCGCCTCCGAGCTGACCGAGCGCGAGCGCGAGATCTGTGCGACCATCGGCCCGGAACTGCGACGCCGCGGCCTGATCCTCGTCGGCATCGACGTGATCGACGGGCACCTCACCGAGATCAACGTGACCTCGCCCACCGGCATCCGCACCATCAAGCGGCTCGGCGGCCCCGATCTCGCGGTTTCGGTGTGGGATGCGATCGAAGCGCGGCTCGCTGCCCGTGGCGGCCGGTGACGCTGACTCGATATGGTCGCTGTCCGATCGCAGCCGACCCCAAATCCGCAACCCTGCACTGGGCTGAGCGAGGCTCGGTTCCACCGATCCGAAGGGATCGCCCGGACCGGGCATGACGGGCGTCATGAAGACGGCGCCTCGGGCAGACCTATTCTCCACGACGAGCCGTCATCGAAACACCGGCAATCCGAAGCCGATCATGGCGAGGCCGAGGATCAAGAGGACACCGGCCAGGGATTCCGCGTGCGTCGAGCGCGCGCCGAAGCGGTGCGCCTGGGCGGCCAGCCCGACACCGGTGACAAGGCAGACTGCGCTCGCGACCATCAGCACGACCGATCCCGGAAGGGGCAACCGGCCGCTCGGGCAACGCCCGCATCGGATCGCTCCAGCAGTTGCGGACACGGGGCTGACGGCTCGAACATGGCTTTCAACATCGGACCTGACCACGGCCTGTCCGCCTAAGCGGGCAGCGGGACGACATGAAGGATCGCGAATAGGCCGCTGGACAGGGGCCATGGCATGATGCGCGAGGGGCTGGCTGTCCCGGCCCGTTCCCGACAGCGGTTCTCTGTCATCGCCGTTCCGAGTTCGCGACCTTTAACGCGTCTTCAGAAACTTTGTCCAGAATTCACGACTGGATCGACCGATCATACACAGTTCTTTGGAGACATTCACTCAGTGCGGCCGGAGAACGCCATCGGAATTCAGTCTCATGAACCGCCCTATCAATATGAACTTGCCGACAAGATTGCAATCACGGGCGGCAGCAGACTACTCACGGGAGAAATTGCGCAATTTGAGATTGATAACGCTCCAATGGATTTCATACCGCAGTTCGAGCACTGCTGCATTGCGCGAAATCATCGGATTTTGCCGTTCTGTGAACGTCAGTAACGCATATCTCCACCGGCCGCAGCGTACCGGTCAGGCCTCGCCTCGTGGCGTCGCATTGAGCTCCGCCCAGTCGAGCTCCTCCTCCAGCACGAAATAGGCATCGTCGCCGATCCGGCTGCTCCGGCGCAGTGTGAGGAGGCGGTCGCGGGCGGCACGGATCGCGCGGCGGCGCGGCGCGTCGGTCGGCAATCCCTCTGGGGCGAGACCTTCCTCATGCGCCTCCGCTTTGGCCAGGGCGGCGTGGAACTCCCGGCGCAGGGCGTCTGCCGCCTCCGTGCGGTCGTCGCTCAAAGCCTCGACCGCCGCCCCGTAGGCCTCGGCCCGAGCCCGGCCCACCTCGCGGCCGACGGGATCGGAATCCTCCAGGCCGAGCCGCGCGAGGATCGGGCGCAGGGTCAGGCCCTGGACCACGAGCGTTCCGATCACGACGCAGAAGGCGGTGAGCACGATCAGGTCGCGGTAGGGAAACCCGCCCCCGCCGGGGCCGCCCTCGGGAAGGGCCAGGGCGGTGGCGATGGTGACGAGGCCGCGCATCCCCGACCACGAGACGGCAAAGCCCGCGCCGAGACCGAGATCGCGGTCCTGGCGCAGGTCATCCGGATGAGGGGAACCGGTGCCGAAGCCGACGCGGCGGATGGCACTTGCCGGCAGCACCCAGGCGATGCGAACGAGGATCACGGTCACGACCACGGCCCCCGCGACCGAGGCGTAGGCGAATTCCTGCTCGGGCGTCATCCGCGCGAGGATCGGCCCGATCTGCTCGCCGATCAGCACGAAGGCGAGAACGTTGAGCACGAAGATCGCCGTGTCCCAGACCGCGTTCGAAATCACCCGCAGGCGCGGCGATGTCTGGCCGGGCGCGCGGCGGGCCACGGTGATCGCGAAGGTCACCACGGTCAGCACGCCGGACAGTTCCAGCGCCTCGGCGGCCATCCAGAGGCCGAAGGCGGCCGAGAACTGCAGCACGATCACGCTCATCGGCTCTTCGACGTGGCGCAGGATCCGCAAGTAGACGAGCGCCGCGAGCGGTCCCGCCAAGAGGCTGCCGAGGACGCCGATCGCGAAGGCCGGCGCCACCTCGGAGACGGAAAAGGAGCCGGTCACCGCGGCGGCCACGCCGAGCCGGTAGATCATCAGCGAGGCGGCGTCGTTGAGCAGGCTTTCGCCCCGCAGGATCGTGGCGAGGCGGTGCGGCAGCGAGACGTGACCGAGCACCGAGAGAGCGGCCACCGCGTCGGGCGGAGCCACGACCGCGCCGAGGACGATGGCGGCCGCGAGCGGCATGTCCGGGACGAGCCAGAGCGCAACCGCCGCGACCGCCGCGGTCGTGGCCGCCACTGCCCCGACGGCGAGTCCGGCGATGGGGCGGGCGTTGCGCACGAGGTCGCGCAGCGAGGTGCTGTAGCCCGCATCCATCAGCACGGGCGCGAGGAACAGGGCGAGCGCCAGTTCGGGATCGAGACTGAGGCTCGGCACGCCGGGGATGAAGGCGAGAGCGACCCCACCCAGCGCCAGGAAGGCGGGGTACGGCGCGCGCAGGCGCCGCGCCAGGCCGGCAAGCAGAACTGCGCCGACCAGGACACCGACGATCCAGTGGAATACGAACATTGAAGACGAGCGGGATCCGACGCGCGGCCGTGCGAAGACGGTGGCGACGAAACGCCGGGAGGCCGATAATCTTTCCGAAATTTCCCGGCGAGCCGCGGTCGGTCCGAGCTCAGGCAGGCCGCGCGGCGATCAGGTCGCGCAGGGTCGTGATGGTGGAGGCGTCCGCCACGCCATCGATGCGGGCCGGCCGGAAGTGGCGCTGAAAAGCGGTGACCACCGCGCGCATCGTCTCGTCGAAGTGTCCGGTGACCGGCTGGTCATAGCCGTAGAGGGCGAGCATCGCCTGCAGGGCCTCGACGGGCTGGCCGGTATCACCCATGGCGAGGAAGCGCCCGTCGCGCATGGCCGCCGGCGCGACCCAGTGCCCGACGCCGTCGCGCGCCAACCGTTCCCAGGGGAAGTTCTCGCCCGGATCCTCCTTGCGGGCGGGTGCCACGTCGGAATGGGCGAGGACGCGGTGCGCCGGGATCGCGCGCCGGACCACGATGTCGCCCGCGAGCCGGGCCAGAGCCTCGATCTGCGCCTCCGGATAGGGTGGGAGGCCGCCGGCATGGCCGGGATGGGCGATCTCGATGCCGATGGAGCGCGAGTTGATGTCGCGCGCCCCCGCCCAGGCCCCGGCCCCCGCATGCCAAGCCCGGTCGGCCTCGGCCACCATCTGCACGATGCGCCCGTCCTCGAACACGAAGTAATGGGCCGAGACCTCGGCGGCAGGATCGCGCAGGCGCTCCAGCGCCCCCTGCGCGGTCGGCATGCCGGTATAGTGAAGGATCAGCATGTCGAGGGCGTCGCCGACCCGCGCGCCGCGATTGGGCGAGGCGAGCACGGCCTGCACGAGCGCGCTGTCGGCGGTGAAGCTCACGTCAATCCCCGCTCGGCCGCGATCCGGTCCCACGCGGCGTTGATGGCGGCGAGCCGGTGCGTGGCGATCGCCACCGCCTCCGGCGGCAGGCCGCGGGCGAGCGCGCGGTCGGGGTGGTTCTCGGCCACCAGCCGCCGATACTGCGCCTTGAGGGCTGCCGGGTCGGCAGAGCGTTCGAGCCCGAGCACGAGGTAAGGGTCGTCGGCGAGCCGCACATGCCGCGCGGCGATCCGGCGGAAGGCGGCCTCGTCGAAGCCGAAGATGTCGGCGACGGAGCGCAGGTAGCGCGCCTCGCCCTCGTGGATCGCCCCATCGGCGGTGGCGATGTGGAACAAGCCGTCCAGCACGTCCTCGAGCAGGGCGGGCTCCTCGCCGAAGGCCGAGGCGAGCTGCCCGGCATAAGCCTCGAAGCCGTCGGTCGTCGCCTTGGCGAGATCGAACAGGCGCTGCACGCCCGCGCGCGCCTCGGGCTCGACCTGCACCACGCGCCCGAACGCCTGGATCTCGGAATCGGTCACCACGCCGTCGGATTTCGCCATCTTGGCCGCGAGTGCCACGAGCCCGGTCGTGAACACCACGTCCCGCGGCGTCGGCCCGAAGGGCGCGCCCTCGCGATCGATGAGGAAATGGCCGGCGACGCTGCCCACCAGCGCCCCGATCGGCCCACCGACCAGCACGCCGATTCCGGCCCCGCCGATCTTGCCCCACAGCCCGGTGCTCATCGGGCGCCGCCGGCAGGAGTAAGACGGGAACGCGAGGGATCCGGGACGGGCAAGGAGGCTTCCGAGGTCATGCGGCGAGGGCGTTGGTGACGGCTTAACGCCGCAAACCGTACCGCAGCGCAAGCCCCGTGCTTTAACCGACCGCAAAAGGAAAGGGCCGGGGCAGCAAGCCCCGGCCCTTTCCGTAAGGAGCGCGTCGCGATCAGCGGCAGTAGACGTTGCCGTACTCGTCGCGGAAGGTGCCGTAGGGGCAGCGCGGCGCCGTGGCGGCCCCGGCGATCGCCCCGCCCGCGCCGCCGATCGCCGCACCGGCGAGCGCGCCGCCGGCACGTCCCGTGGCGAGGCCACCGACCGCGGCGCCGAGGCCCGCGCCGAGAGCAGCACCGCCCAGCGCCCGATCCTGAGGCGTGTTGCAGGCACCGAGCGAGAGCGCGAGGCTGCCCGCGAGGGCGGCGGCAATGAGTCTCTTCATGGTGGTCCGAACTCCCTTGTGCATCGGCGATCGGGCCTGTTGCCGGCGCGGGGCACCGTTTTGGCCTTGATTTGTCACCGGCTGCCACCGACGGCACATGAAACGGCCAAGATTGGGGCGGGTTGCATCGGCGCATGACTTTTCGCCCTGCGCCTGCCATCTGAGACCGCGCCTGTTGCAAAATCGCCCGGATCCGGCCTGCTGCCGACGGGCTCATGACCGAGGATCACCATGCCCAAAGCCAGCCTGATCGTCCGCAAGGCCGCCGTCCGGACCGATCTCGTCGTCGATACGGTGACCCTCGACCACGCCGCACGGGGTCTGGCGCGGGCGCATCTGACCACGGCGGGCGGGCTCTCGATCGATCTTGCCCTGGACCGCGCCGCGGGCCTGGAGGACGGCGATGCGTTGAAGCTCGAGGATGGACGCCTCGTCGGCGTGCGCGCCGCCGAGGAAGCGCTGCTGGAAGTCCGCGCCGGCAATCCGGCCCGTCTGCTGCGCCTCGCCTGGCAGCTTGGCGGCGAGCACGTTCCCGCGGAAGTCGGCGCGGACGTTCTCTACGTTCCGGCCCGCGCCGCCGAACTGGTCCGCGGCGCCGGCTGCGCGGCGAATCCGGTCAACCGTGCGTTCAAGCCGGAGAAGGCGGCCCACGATCATAGCCAGTGCGGCCATGACCATCATCACCATGGCCACGGTCACGAAGCCCACGCGCATCACGACCACGGTCATGATCATGCGCATGATCACGACCACGCTCACGGAAGCTGCGGCCACGATCATAGCCACGCGCATGATCACGGGCACGATCACGGGCATGGCCACAAGCACGCCCATGGGCACGATCATGGGCACAACCACGAGCATGGCCACGGCCACAAGCACTGAGCCTTCCGGGCACCGCCGAGGGCCGACGAAGTTCGAGGCTCGGCTCGCGGGTCGATGAGGGCCGCTGCGCGGCGCACCGAAGTGGAACACGCCGCGCAGCGGGATCGTTGACCGGGCGAGCCCATTCGGGGGGACCGGCCGTGACGGCGATCAGCGTCTTCCAGAACGAAGACGGCCTCTGGGCCGTCACCGCGCAAGGTCTCGTCGTCACCGACCTGACCAAGGAGACCGCCGAGGCTTTCGCGGCGGCCTTCCTTCGGCTTCACGAAATGCCGCCCCCGGCCGCGTCGTAGCCGTTCCCCCTGTGCGCCCGGCGTCGAAGCGCGACGGGCCGGATCGCTCTCCTACTCAATCGGGCCGATCCCCGCGGGGGGCCGGATCTTGCGGTGTCCGGGGATCGGGTTGGCAGCAACCGAGCGCGCCTCCCGAAGCCGTCACGACGCCTTGCCTCACGCCGCCTCCTCTTCCGGGCCCCGGCGAGGCGTGATATCGGGACGCTCATCGCGCACAATGTCCCGACAGACGGCTTCCGGCTCACGGCGCGTCGGAACCCCGCTGCGTCGGCGTTCGGGAACCCGGCCGCCGGCGTCTCGGGTCGGATTGTGCGCCCGATCAATCCGTCCCGTGCATCGGTCCTGCTGGACGGTCCGGGGCGAACCCGTATCGCAACGAACAGGGCGCACGTGTCGACGCCGGCCGAAAAACTGGACGCTCTCAGCGGGTGGCGCCTCAGCGTGGCCCCGATGATGGATTGGACCGACCGGCAGTGCCGGGCGTTCCACCGAACCCTTTCGCGCCGGACCCGCCTCTATACCGAGATGGTGACGACCGGCGCCGTCCTGCACGGCGACCGCGACCGGCTGCTCGGCTTCGATGCCGGCGAGCACCCGGTCGCGGTTCAGCTCGGCGGCTCCGATCCGAACGACCTCGCGGCCGCGGCACGGATCGCGGCCGATTTCGGCTACGCCGAGATCAACCTCAATGTCGGCTGCCCCTCCGACCGGGTGCAGGAGGGGCGCTTCGGCGCCTGCCTGATGCGCGAGCCGGATCTGGTGGGTGCGTGCGTGGCGGCCATGAAGGCGGCGGTGTCCGTGCCCGTCACCGTCAAGTGCCGCCTGGGCGTCGATGATCAGGACACCGAGGAAGCCCTCGACGCTTTGGCCGCGGCCGTCGTCGCGGCGGGGGTCGACGGGCTCATCGTGCATGCCCGCAAGGCGTGGCTGAAGGGTCTCTCGCCGCGTGAGAACCGGGACGTGCCGCCCCTCGATTACGGCCGCGTCGCCCGCTTGAAACGGGCCCATCCCGATCTGCCGGTCGCGATCAACGGCGGGATCGCCGACATCGCCGCCGCCAAGGCCAGGCTCGCCGAGGTCGACGGAGCGATGATCGGTCGGGCCGCCTATACCGAGCCGGCGCTGCTGCTCGACGTCGATCCCGACCTGTTCGGCGAGCCGGCGCCCGTGGCCGATGCCTTCGCCGCGGTCGAGGCGTTCGAACCGGTCATCGCGGCGGGGCTCGAGCGGGGCCTCAGGCTCCACGCCTATACCCGGCACATGCTGGGCCTGTTCAACGGACGGCCCGGAGCGCGGGCCTACCGCCGGCACCTGGCCACCGCCGGCATGGCCGCGGAGGCGGGTCTCGGCACGTTGCGCGAGGCGGCGGCGAAGGTGTCGCGTGAGCGGCCGCCGGCCTCCGCGGCGGCCTGAAGCGCCGCCGGACGGAGCCGGACGGCCCTGCGGTCGCGCCTTAAGCGGCGCGGCGCTTGCGCCCGTTCCACAGGTCGAGCAGGGCCGGAAGTGCGCTCGCCGGCACCGGCGGGCTGAACAGGTATCCCTGCACCTCGTCGCACCCCTCCTCGCGCAGCCAAGCGAGTTGCTCCGGCGTCTCGACGCCCTCGGCGGTCGTCGTCATGCCGAGGCTGGCGGCGAGGCTGACCACGGCCCTCACGATGAAGTCTGAGCCCTGCTCCACCGTCAGGTCGCGGGTGAAA
Source organism: Methylorubrum rhodesianum (assembly GCF_014199985.1). Lineage (GTDB taxonomy): Bacteria > Pseudomonadota > Alphaproteobacteria > Rhizobiales > Beijerinckiaceae > Methylobacterium > Methylobacterium rhodesianum. The sequence continues at coordinate 167,441 of NZ_JACHOS010000010.1, forward strand.
GACTGGTCGACCTTCATCTTGTCGAAGGGGAAGCTGCGCAGGTAGCTCAGGCTGGAATAGCCGGTGCCGAAATCGTCCATGGCGATCCGGACCCCGAGGTCCCGCAGCCCGTGCAGGATCGCAACCGTGGCGCTGCCGTTCACCAGCAGCACGCTCTCGGTGATCTCCAGCTCGAGACGGCGGGCGGGCAGCCCGCTCTCGGCCAGGGCCGCCTTCACCGTTCCGATCAGCGCGCTCGAGGTGAACTGCGCCGCCGAGACGTTGACCGCGACCTTGAGGCCCTCGGGCCAGCCGACGGCCTCGCGGCAGGCGCGGCGCAGCACCCATTCGCCCAGGGGCACGATGAGGCCGATCTCCTCGGCGAGCGGCACGAACTCGGCGGGCGAGACCCGTCCGCGGGTCGGGTGGGTCCAGCGCAGCAGTGCCTCGAAGCCGCAGATGCGCTCCTGCGCGAGGTCGTAGATCGGCTGGTAGTGCAGGTCGAACGCTTCCGCCTCGAACGCGGCGCGCAGGTCGAGTTCGAGGGACCGCCGGGCCTGGAGCCGAACATCCATCTCCGCCTCGAAGAACCGGTAGACGCCGCGCCCGTCGCCCTTGGCCCGGTAGAGGGCGACGTCGGCGCATTGCATCAGGCGCTCGGCCTCAAGCCCGTCTCCGGGCGCGAGCGCGATGCCGATGCTGACGCCGACGATGACGGAATGATGGGTGAGCGCGTAGGGAGCGCTCACCACGTCGAGGATGCGCTGAGCCAGGGTCGCGGCATCCGCCGGTTCCCCGACCCCGGCCTGGATGACGGCAAACTCGTCGCCGCCGAGGCGGGCGACGGTATCGACCTCGCGCAGGCAGGCCCTGAGGCGGTGCGCCACCGCCCGCAGCAACTCGTCGCCCACCGCGTGCCCGAGGGTGTCGTTGACCTGCTTGAAGTTGTCGAGGTCGAGACAGAGCACGGCGAAACCGGTGTCGCGCCGTGCCTGAGTGATCGCCCCGTCGATCCGCTCGCGCAGCAGGACGCGATTGGGAAGGTCGGTCACGGCATCGTGCCGAGCCATATGGGCGATGCGGGCCTCGGCGTTCCAGCGCTCGGTCGCCTCCTCGTAGATCGCCACGAAGCCGCCGCCGTCGATCGGCCGGATCTCGACGGCGACGACGCGGCCGTCGGCGAGATGCTGGATTTGGGTCGGCACCGCGTCCGACCGGATCAGCGCACCGATCTCGGCGAGTTGTTCGGACTCGCTCCGATCCGGCAGATTGCCGGACTGGACGTTCCTGCGCAGCACCTCGGATGCCGGCATGCCGGGCGTCACCGCGCCGGGAGGCAGTTGATAGATCTCGTGATAGCGGCGGTTGACCACCAGCAGACGGTGATCGCGGTCGTAGAGCAGAAAGCCCAGTGACAGGGTGTCGAGCGCCGCGTTCAGTCGGGCGATGCGATCGCTCAACTCCTCCTCACGGCGCTTCAGGACGGCGAGGCCGGCCGTCTTCGCCCCCTCGGCGGCAGCGTCGCGATCGGCCCGCACCGCGCCCGCCTTGGCAAGGACGGCGTCGAGCTCCGCGAAGCCCGTGCCCGCGGCGGCCGGCATCGGATCCGTGGCGATGCGCCCGGCTGCCTCCTCGGCCAGACGCATCGCCGCGGTCAGGCACTGGGCCAGCCGGAACACGACGAGGAGCACGAGGGCGAGCGCCGTGGCGCCGACGCCCGCGACGAGCAAAGCACGCGCGGCCGGATCCGCGGGGAGCGAAGCCGCGAGCACGCCGATGAGCGATCCGATCACGATCAGGCACAGCCACAGGCCGGCTCGAAGCACCGCTGCGCAAATCGTTGCCCGGCCGCTTCGCACGACCGGCTGCCGGCTCGCGATTGCTTGATGTACGGCCCGCGCCTGCATCGCTGATCCGACCTTCTTCTCCGCTGCCGGCAGGAATGCCCGGCTTGGGTTAAGAGGGCCTCACGGAATGCCAACCACAGATCGTTTTTTCTTCGGGATCGCGGGTATTTGGCGAGTCAGCCAAGTGTCTGGAACGGGCACGGGATGCGTCGCCGAGCGGATTCGGTTGAACCGTTCGGGACGGCGGATCCGGGCCGTGCTCGCGCCCCGCGCGGCCCGACCATGGGCGGAAACGCGGGCAGAGATCACGGAGCCCGACACTGCCGTGTCGGGGCGGCCGAGGCGTTCGGACAGCGGTGATCGCGCCGGTCAGAACTTGCCGAGCAACGGAAATTCCTGGCTCAGCGTCGACTCGGACGGCAGCGGCGCCTCGCGGCGGCGCGGCTTGCGGTTGAGCACCTGTTTCAGCTTCGTCTTCAGGAGGTTGATGTCGAACGGCTTGAGGATGAACGCATCGGCCCCCGCGACGTGAGCGTGGTTGATGTCCTCGAAATCGAACGAGGTCTCGGTGAGGATGAAGGGCGTGTTCATCAGGCTGTCGTCCGCCCGGATCTCCCGCAGGAGTTGAAGCCCATCCATCGGCTCCATGGCGAGATCGGAGATCACCAGGGCGTAGCGGCGCTCCCGCATGCGCTTGAGGGCCTCGGGGCCGTCGGACACACCCTCGACGTCGGGGAAGCCGAGGCGGGACATCAACTCGATGATCAGCCGCAGGAGCTTGGGCTGGTCATCGACGATGAGGATGGGAAGCGTGTCGCTCATGGCGTCCGAGGTCGTGTCTCAACAGGAACTCTGGAGGGCGGGCCGAGATGGCCCGCCCGCTCAAACGAACAGATGGTCGATGCCCTGCTTGGCCATCGATTCGGCTTGAAGCGTTACGGCCAGCCCATGAATGGCGCTGCCCTTCGGCGTTCCCCGCTGCAGCATCGGCAGAAGGCCGGATTTGGCGAAGTGCGGCTCGTTGGCGGCCGTCCGGCTCACCGTAGTGAACGAACTCACGAACTCGCGCTTGGCGATTTCGCGCCATTCGACGATCTGGACGTCGCGATGTCGGGAATCGGCGGCGATCCGCTGGAACGTTTCGTTGACCGATTGCCGCTCGCCCTCGACGACCTGGATCGCGAAATTCTGATCGATGATCAGGAAGCTCGTGATCACTGCGAATTCGTTCTTCTTCTGAGCCTGACGCGTGATGTCGCCGATCTGCTTCGCGCGCAGGGCCGGCTCGTTCGAGATGGTCAGGCGCGAGAAGTAGATCAGGTGGACGAGGCTCGTCCTCTTGTTCTTCATGGATGCCGTCCGACGCGAAAGCTCAGCATCCACCCTAGCGGCCGTAGCGATAACGGGTCGTAAACACGCTTGCACCCGGCAGAAACTGCCGCGCGGCCCGGCGAGATGAGCCAAATCTGCCGAGACGGCGCGGAGCCACCCCAACAATTCCAGCAACTTAACCCTGGCACGGCGATTGCGCCCCCGCATCCACCGCCCCGTGCGGCCTTGTGGAGCGAGTCAACGCCATGGACGTCTTTTCCGCGCTTCAGACCGCGGTCTCGGGCCTGAAGGCGCAATCCTTCTCGCTGAGCAACATTTCCGGCAACATCGCGAACTCGCAGACGACCGGCTACAAGCGCATCGATACGGGCTTCGTCGACATGCTCGTCGACAGCAGCAACACCAGGAACCAGACCGCGGGTTCGGTCGGCGCCTTCTCGGAGCTCACCAACTCGATCCAGGGCAACAAGGTCTCGACCGGCGTCTCGACCAACATGGCCCTGGACGGCGAGGGCTTCTTCGTGGTGCGCAAGAAGACCACCGACGCGGGCGGCAGCGAGAGCTTCTCCACGGCCAACCTCTACACCCGCCGCGGCGACTTCGCTCCGGACAAGGACGGCTACCTCGTCAACGGTGCGGGCTCCTACCTCGTCGGCGCGAGCCTCGACCCCGTCACGGGCCAGACCAACGGGACCGGCGCGATCAAGATCTCCAACGCGATCATCCCGGCCAAGCCGACGACGACGATCACCTACTCGGCCAACCTGCCGAAATCGCCCGCCACCACCACGGCCGCCTCATCGAAGGGCCTGCTCTCCGCCTTCAGCGACGGTACCGACGCGCGGGTGACGCCGGCCAACGGCGCGACCGGGGGCACCGTGTCCCAGAGCAACGCCCAGAGCCTGATCGACAACAGCGTCGCCGGCCCGGCGCTGACCGTCTACACCGCCTCCGGCTCCCCCGTGAGCATCCAGAGCCGGTGGGCGAAGGTGGCCGCCGGCGACGCGGCGACCGGCACCAGCGACACCTGGAACCTGTTCATCGCCGACAAGACCAGCGTCGCCGGCAACCAGACGAGCTGGTCCAATATGGGCCAGGCCTTCACCTTCAGCGCCAGCGGGCAGTTGACCGCCCCGACCGGAAGCACGGTCCCGATCAACAACCTCACGGTCGACGGCGTCAACGTCGGCTCGGTCGGCCTCGATATCAGCGGCGGCCTGACGCAATACGCCGCCGCTTCCGGCACGGTGACCACCAACGACCTCAAGCAGAACGGCTACGCCTCGGGTTCGCTGAACTCCGTCGAGGTCGGCGAGAACGGCATCATCAGCGGCAAGTACTCGAACGGTTCCGTGATCGGGCTGGCCCGGATCGAAGTGGCCCAGTTCGTCAATCCGGACGGGCTGAAACCGGATTCGCTGGGCAACTACCAGCAGACCGTCGCCTCGGGCGAGGCGATCATCGGGCTCAAGGACTCGGCCGTGGTCGGTGCGAACGTCGAGCAATCGAATACCGACATTGCTGCGGAATTTTCCAAGATGATCGTTACCCAGCAGGCCTACTCTGCCAACACGCGAGTCATGTCCACGGCGCAGACGATGATTTCCGACCTCTTGAACGTCATCCGCTGACCGGTCCCTGAGGGAGGAGAGACGCCTTGGCTCTCGACGCGTTCAGCACGGCCACCGCCGGCCTGCGGGTCACGCAGGCCCAGATCGGGGTCGTCTCGCAGAACATCGCCAATGTCGGCACGGCGGGATATGTCCGGCGCACGCTCTCGCCCGTCAGTTCCGGCACGGGCAATGCGGGCGTCGCCACGGGCACGATCGGGCGCGCCCTCGACGCCGCGGCGCTCAAGCAGCTCCGCTCCGAAACATCGGGCGCTTCCTACACCTCCCTGATGTCCAAGACGCGCTCGCAGCTCGACACGCTCTACGGACGCCCGGGCGACAGCACGGCGCTCGACAGCGTGTTCAACAGCTTCACGCTCTCGCTTCAGACGCTGGCGGCCAATCCGACCTCGACGGCCGCGCGGGCGACGGTGCTCAGCGCGGCCAACGACATCGCCACACGCATCGGCAGCGCCGCCAACGGAGTTCAGGCCCTGCGCTCGGGGCTGGAGACGCAACTCGACATCGACACCGAGAAAGCGAACAGCCTGCTCGCGCAATTGGCCAAGCTCAACACCCGCATCGTCGCGGCATCGGCCGGCGACCCGAGCCGCCCGGATCTCGAGGACCAGCGCGACCAAGCGCTCACGAGCCTCTCGGGCCTCATCGACATCAACGCCGTCACACAGAGCGACGGCAGCGTGAGCGTGCTGACGAGCTCCGGCGTCACCCTGCTCGACCGCTCCGACGCCGCCTCGCTCAGCTTCGATCGCCGCGGCACGCTGTCGGCCAATGCGCTCTACGATCCCGACCCGTCGCAGAGCGGGGTCGGCACCATCGTCGCGACGACGCCCGGCGGCGGCAAGATCGACCTGCTCGCCTCCGGAGCGATCCGATCTGGCTCGATCGCCGCTGCGATCGAGCTGCGCGACACGGTGCTGCCGCAGGCCCAGCGCCAGCTCGACGACCTCGCGGCGGGCCTGTCGCGGGCGATGTCCGACCGTCTCGCCACCGGCACGGTTCCCACCGACGGCACCAAGGGCGGCTTCGACATCGACCTGACCGGACTCTCGGCCGGCAATGCCCTCACTCTGACGGTCCAGGACGGGAGCGGGACGCAACGCAACATCATCCTGGTGCCGTCCTATCAATCGCCGCCGCCGGCGATCCCGGCCGGGAACACCGACGACGCGAACGCCACTGTGATCCCGTTCACCATCCCCCAGCCCGGTCCGGGCCGCGACCCCGCCACGGTCCGCGACGCGATCGCCGCCGCCCTCGGGGGAGGCTACTCCGTGTCGAGCGCCCCGGGGGGCGCGGCGGGGGCGATGCGGATCCTGTCGACCGGCGGCGCCACCCTGGTGGCCGCGAGCGCCAGCGTCACGCAAGTGACCTCGTCGAGCGACATCAAGGGTTCCACGACGCAGATTCCGCTCTTCGTCGACGGCGCGTCCGCCGCGCTCTACACCGGCTCCTTCGACGGCGGCTCGCAGCTCACCGGCTTCGCCCAGCGCATCGCCGTGAACCCCGCGGTGGTCGGCAGCGCCGGCAGCCTCGTCGGCATCACCGGGACGGGCGCCGGATCGAGCACCGGGGACGGGACCCGGCCCCAGGCCCTCTACAGCGCGCTGACGGGCACGCAGCGTCTGTTCTCCTCGTCGAGCGGCATCAGCGGCATCGACGCGCCGACACGTTCGAGCGTCGCGGACTTCGTCCAGGGCGTCATCTCGGTGCAGGGGGCGGCGGCGGCGGCGGCGCAGGATCTCGACGAGGGGCAGAGCATCGCCCTCTCGACGGCGCAGGGGCGCTTCGCCTCCGCCTCCGGCGTCAATATCGACGAGGAGATGTCGAATCTGATCGCGCTCCAGCAGGCCTACGCCGCCAACGCCCGCGTGCTGACCGCCGCCCGCGACATGATCGATACCCTGCTCAGGATCTAGCTGCGGAACCGCCGATGACCATTTCCGCCTTCGCCGCCGGCACGTATCGCTTCGACCGCCAGTCGGCGAGCCTCGTCGGCATGAAGAACCAGCTCGACGGGCTGGCCCAGCAGCTCTCGACGGGGCGCACCGCCGAGACCTATGGCGGCCTCGGCGTGGCGCGCACCACCAGCCTCAGCGCCCACGCGGCGATCAGCGCCCAGGACGGCTATCTCGCGGCGATCACCTCGGCCGAGACCCGGGTGAAGCTCACGAGCGCCAGCCTGACCCAGCTCAAGTCGCTCTCCGACAGCACCCGATCCAATCTCAGCGGCAACGTCGCCTCCCGCAACCAGACCCTGCCGGCGACCACCGTGCAGCTTGCCGCCAACAACCTCGCGGCGGCCGTCGATGCCCTGAATCAGCAGGCGGGCGGGGTCTACGTCTTCTCGGGGCGGGCCACCGACACGCAACCGGTCGTGTCCCAGCAGGCCATGATGGACGGCATCCCGGCGGAGGGCCTGGACGGGCTCAAGGCGCTGATTGCCGAGCAGAAGAAGGCCGATCTCGGCCCCTCGGGGAACGGACGCCTGATCCAGGGCATCGGCACACGGACGGTCAGCCTTTTCGAGGATTCGAACCCGGAGGCGCGGGCGAATTTCGGCTTCGCGCTCATGGCCGCGTCGAGCTCGAACGCCGCGACCCTCGGCGCCAGCTTCATCCCCGGGGCAAAACCGGACGTCTCCCTGAACTTCGCGCAGCAGCCCGTCGACGGTGCGCAGGTGCGGGTGGTCGTGCAGCTCGCCGACGGCAGTCAGAAGACCCTCGACCTGACGGCGCGGGCAGGCGAGGCCGGGAACGCGGCGGGTGCCTTCTCCATCGGCAGCACCACGGCCGAGACCGCGGCGAACCTGAAGCGGGCGCTCGGCGGAGCCGACATCGCCAGCGTGCAGAGCGCGAACCCTCCCGGGGTGACGGCCGCCTTCGCCAACGGGCAGGCCGCCTCGACCTCCTTCACGGTCGGCAACGGGGTCGCGGCCGGCGACTCCATCACGCTCAAGCTCGGCCTGCATGACGGCACGACCAAGACGATCACCCTGACGGCCGCCGCCACCGCCGATCCCGCCTCCACGGCGGCCTTCGCCATCGGCGCGACGCCGGATGACACCACCGCGAACCTGTCGCGGGCGCTCCAGAACGCCCTGACGGCGGCCGCCAACACCGGACTCTCGGCGAGCTCGACGGCGCGCGCCTCGCTCAACTTCTTCGAGGGGTCGCCCGTCGAGGGCCTGAGCCCGCGACGTGTCGCGGCCGACGGCAACGGCTACGCCGAGACCGCGAGCGCCAAGACCGTGATCTGGTACAAGGGCGACACCGCCGCCGACCCCCGGGCCACGGCGACCGTGCAGGCCGGCACCAGCCGGACGGTGGAGATCGGCGCGCAAGCCAACGAGGAGGCGATCCGCCGGACGCTGGCCGGCATCGCCGCGATGGCGGCCGAAGGCTTCACCACGTCCGCCGGCACGGTCGATACCGCGCGTTTCGAGGCGGTCTCCAGCCGGTCGGCGAGCCTGCTCACCGCGAGCGAGGGCCAGCAAAGCCTGGAGCAGCTCGGCACCGATTTCGGCCTCGCGGCCAGCAGCATGGCCAACGCGAAATCGGTGGCGAACACCACCAAGGCAACGCTCGAGGCATCCCTCGACGGTGTCGACACGGTGTCGACGGAAGAGGTCGCGGCCAAGCTCCTAAGCCTGCAGACGCAGTTGCAGGCGAGCTACAAGGTGACCTCGATCCTCTCCGAGATGAGCCTCGTGAACTACCTGCGCTGAGGCAGACCCTCGGCGGCCGGCATACCACGCTCACAGCCACCCGAAACAAGAACGGCCCGAGGTTTCCCTCGGGCCGTTCGTCATCCCCGATCCGGTCGATCCCTGTGGGATGGTGGATCGGGGCTTTGCTGAAACACCGCGCGGGCGGGCCGATCTTACTCGGCCGCGTCCGGCGTATCGGCCTTCTCCGGGGCAGCCTCGCCCTCGGCGCCCTTGTAGCGCGTCCGGCGACGCCGGGGCTTGGGCGCGGGGGCCTCGTCGCCCGAGGGAAGCTCGGCGGCGGGCGCCGCCTCGCGCGGCTCCGGCGCGGACCGCGGCGCCGCGGCCTCGGCCGGCGGCGGTGCCGGATTCCGGGTTGCCGTCATCAGGAAGGCGGGCAGTGCCGACGGATCGGCGACCTCGGCCGCCGCGGCGCGACTGGCTTCGCTCGCACGAGCGCGCCCGCGCCGCGGCGCAGGGCTGTCGGGACGCACCGGCCCCTCGGACCGCGGGGCGGCCTCGGCACGGGGCTCCGGACGCGGCTCGGCTACGCGAGCCTCCTGGCGCGGCTCGGGGCGCGCTTCCTGGCGGGGCTCTTGACGCGGCGCCTCGGAGAGATCGGGACGGCCGTTCTCGAACCGCGCCGCATCGCGGCGGTTCTCACGGGGGCCGTCACGGCCCTCCTGAGGCGGCTGGCCGAAATCCTGCCGGTAATCTTGGCGCCGGTCCTGCCGATAATCCTGGCGGTGACCGTCCTGACGGGAATAGTCCTGACGGGAATCCTGGCGATCCTGGCGCTCGGGCCGGTCCTGGCGATCTTGACGATCTTGGCGGAAATCCTGACGCGGTTCGCCGCGGTTATAATCCTGCCGGTTGCCCTCGAAGCGCTGGCCGCGGTCGTTGCGATCCCCACGCTCGTTGCGATCGTTTCGGTCGCGGCCCTGGAAGCGCTGATTGCGATCGTTGCGGTCGCGGCCCTGGTTCCGGCCGTCGAAGTCGTGGCGCTCGAACGGCTGCGGCTGCTGGGCCGGATCGCCGTACTCGTCGCTTCCGTAGCCGAAGCCGGGGCGGCCGCCCTCGGCGGTCTGGCCCTGCACGGCCTCCTCGTCGCCGTCCTCGTCCTCGTCGAAGCCGTTGCGGGCATAGCCCTGGCTGGCCTGCGGACGACCCGGCTCCTGGGCGCCGGTGATGATGCGGAAGTAGTGCTCGCCGTGCTGGAAGTAGTTTTCAGCCGCGATCGGATCGCCGCTCGCCAAAGCGTCGCGGGCGAGCTGGGCGTACTTGTCGGCGATGTGCTGGGCGGTGCCGCGGATTTTGACGTCGGGACCGTTCGACTCGTAGGAGCGCGTCAGCGGATTCGGACCCTTGGGCCGATTGCGGCCCCGCATCCGTCGATTCTGGTTTGGTCTCATCGGCCTCGATTGACCCTCGTTACCTGTCGCTCAGCGTGACTGACAGCGCCGGAGCCCTGCTCGCGGGCGAAACGGGCCGGGCGCAGGGCGCCCGAGCGCGCACATCCCGCGATGTTTGCCGCTCGTCCGGTGGCTGCGCTCCGTTCGGCGCGCCGCGAGACATCCCTCGACTGTCAGGTTCGATCCCACCGAGCCTGGCCGCGACTGCCGGAGCGCGTCCGCTCGATGGTGGGAAGACCGTCCGAAGCCGGAGGACACGGTCAAAACCGATCCTGCCGATACCGTCTTAAAGAGTGCCTCACAAAACTCCCGGAATTCGGGAGCTCCCTTTGGCCGTCACGGCGCAGCGGGAGTTTTGTGAGAGACGCTCAACGGGCCGTTGGCGGTCTGCATGTCTAAGCTAGTGACTGACGCCCTCGACAACAAGCATTTTTTCGGAGCAACGTCGGCTTATGCCGGATTTCTGCGGGTTCGGTGGTGCTTCGCGCCGCGCCCCGGCCCCGAATCCACCCCTTCGACCCGTCACCTGCCCGCCAAGGATGGCCGAAGCGTGACGACGCGATCGTTGCCGGCGAGGTCCCGGCCGACCCGCGCTTCGGCAAAGCCCGCCGTCTGCGCGAGGCGGGTCAAGGCCGGCGCCTGGTCGTAGCCGATCTCCAGGACGAGGGCGCCGCCCGCGGAGAGCAGGCCGGGCCGCTGGGCGACTCCCGAGAGAATCGCCCGGTAGGCGTCGAGACCGTCCTCCCCGCCGTCGAGGGCGGCGCGCGGATCGTGCAGGCGCACCTCCGGCTGGAGCGTCGCGATGACGGAGGCGGCGATATAGGGCGGGTTCGAGACGATCAGGTCGAACGGTCCCGTCAGCGCCTCGAGCCAGGAGCCGCACAGGAAGGCGGCACGGTCCCCGACGCCGTTCGCCTCCGCGTTCCGGCGGCCGACCGCCAGGGCGCCCTGCGCCCGGTCGAGACCGATGCCGAAGGCGTTGGCGCGCTCGTGCAGCAGCGCCACGAGGATACAGCCGGAGCCGGTGCCGAGATCGATCAGGCGTAGCGGCCGATCCCGCTCGGGAAACAGGCGGAGTGCCGCCTCCACCACGCTCTCGGTGTCGGGCCGCGGCACCAGCGTGTCCGGTCCGAGGGCGAAAGGCAGTCCCCAGAACTCCCAGGCGCCGATGATTCGCGCCACCGGCTCGCCCGCGAGGCGCCGCGCCGCGGCGCCCCGGAGCGCTCCCGCGCCAGCCTCGCCGAGGGGGTCGCGCCCGCGCAGGGTGAGATCGAGGGGCGAGAGACCGAGGGCGTGCAGGGCGAGGAAGCGGGCATCCGTGCGGGCCTCGGGCAGGCCGGCCGCCTCGAAGCTCTGGACGAGACGGCGCAGAGCGGCGTCGCGGGACAGGGCCGGCGCGAAATCAGGGGACATGCCGGACAACGCGCGAGGTCCTCCGCGCCTCTCCCGCCCCGCATCCGCGAGGCGCCCTCCCCCGCGGACGCGACAGGGCCAGACGCCGCCCCCTCACGCCATTCCCTCGGCCGCCAGCAGTTCGGCCTGATGTTCGGTCACCAGCGCGTCGATCACCTCGTCGAGCGCCGGGCCGGCCATGACCTCCTCCAGCTTGTAGAGGGTGAGGTTGATGCGGTGGTCGGTGACGCGGCCCTGAGGGAAGTTGTAGGTGCGGATGCGCTCGGAGCGGTCGCCGGAGCCGACCTGCGCCTTGCGGTCGGCGGCCCGCGCCGAATCCTTGGCGGACCTCTCGGCATCGAACAGCCTGGCCCGCAGCAGCGCCATCGCCCGCGCACGGTTCTTGTGCTGCGAGCGCTCCTCCTGCACGAACACCACCACGCCCGTCGGGATGTGGGTGATGCGGATCGCCGATTCCGTCTTGTTGACGTGCTGGCCACCCGCTCCCTGCGCCCGCATGGTGTCGATCTTCAGGTCGGCCTCGTTGACGACGACGTCGACCTCCTCCGCCTCCGGCAGCACGGCCACCGTGGCGGCGGAGGTGTGGATGCGCCCCTGCGTCTCGGTGTCGGGCACGCGCTGGACGCGGTGCGCCCCGCTCTCGAACTTGAGCCGCGAGAACACGGAGCGGCCCTTCACCTCGGCGACCACCTCGCGATAGCCGCCGACGGTGCCCTCGCTCTCCGAGATCACCTCGACGCGCCAGCCCTTCGACTCGGCGTATTTGGCGTACATGCGGAACAGGTCGCCCGCGAACAGAGCGGCCTCGTCGCCGCCAGTGCCGGCGCGGATCTCGAGGATGGCGCTCTTCTCGTCGGCCGCGTCCTTGGGCAGCAGCATGAGCTGCAGCGCGCGGTGGGCCTGTTCGAGCGCCTCCTCGGCCTCCGGCTTCTCCTCGGCCGCGAGGGCGCGCATCTCGGGATCGCCACCGGGCTCGTCGATCAGCGCGCGGATGCCGGCGAGGTTCGCCTCGGCTGCACGGTAATGATGGATCGCCGCCACGACGCCGTCGAGTTCGGACAGTTCGCGGGAGAGCTGCACGATGCTCTCGGCGTCGGCCGAACCGTCGGCGAGCTGCGCGGTGACGAACGCGTGCCGAGCCAGGATGGCGTCGAGGCGATCGGAAGGAATGGGGGTCATCGCCCTGACTATACTCGCGACGGATCTGACAGTTGACGGATGGTTGGGAAGATCCGGCCCGGCCGGACAGCGTGTCAGATAGGCACGCCGTTGGCCTTCGCATACGCCGCCAGCGCTGGCCGGACCGAGGCGCCGTCGGTCACCCGGTTCAGTTCGGTCTCGATCAGTTGCGCGACCTCGCCGGCATGGGCGGAGAGCACCATCGCCTTGATCGGACCGATCGCCGCCGGGGACATCGAGAATTCGCGAAAGCCGAGGCCGATCAGCGCCAGCGCCTCCAGCGGGCGCCCACCGATCTCGCCGCAGACGGTGGCGGGGCAGCCCTGCGCGGCGGCGCGGTCAGCGATCAGGCGGAAGGCCCGCATCGCCGCCCCGGACAAGGGATCGAAGCGGTTGGCCACGCGCCGATTCTCGCGATCGACCGCGAACAGGAACTGCATCAGATCGTTGGAGCCGACCGAGAGGAAGTCCGCCTCGCGGGCGATCTCGTCGATCTGGAACAGCAGCGAGGGCACCTCGACCATCGCGCCGAGGCGGCAATCGCTGGGCAGAACGTAGCCGTGGCGGCGCAGGTGCGCCTTCTCGCGCTCGACGATATCGCGGGCGCGGGTGAACTCCTCGACGGTGGCGACCATCGGGAACATGATCTTGATCGGGCGCCCGGCCGCGGCCTTCAGGAGTGCGCGCAACTGCACCCGCAGCAGCGCCGGCCGGTCGAGCCCGATGCGGATCGCCCGCCAGCCGAGGGCCGGGTTCTCCTCCTCGAGAGCCGGCATATAGGGGAGGATCTTGTCGCCGCCGATATCGAGGGTGCGGATCGTGACCGGCAGGTCACCGGTGGCCGAATAGACCGCCTCATAGAGCGTCTGCTGCTCGGCCGCCGAGGGCATGCGCTCGGCGATCATGAACTGCAGCTCGGTGCGGAACAGGCCGACGCCCTCCGCCCCGGTCTCGTGCAGATGGGTGAGATCGACCAGCAGGCCGGCATTGAGGTGCAGGCCGATCTTCACGCCGTCGCGGGTGACGGCGGGCACGTCGCGCAGCGCCCGGTACTGCTCCTGCCGCCGGGCGCGCAGGCGCACCATCTCGGCATAGGACGCCTCGACCTCGGGCGTCGGCCGGATCTGCACCTCGCCGGAGAGGCCGTCGACGATGATCGCGTCGCCCGAATCGCACAGGCCGGTGGCGTTGGCGATCTCGCCGACCGCGGGAATGCCGAGGGCGCGGGCGACGATGGCAATGTGGCTCGTCGGCCCGCCCTCCTCCAGAACCACGCCACGCAGGCGGGCGCGGTCGTAGTCGAGGAGCGCGGCCGGCCCCATGGAGCGGGCGACCAGGATCGCGTTCTCCGGCAAGCCGTCGCCGCTCCGTCCCTCCTGGCCGACGAGGCGGCGCAGCAGGCGGTTGGCGAGATCGTCGAGATCGTGCAGGCGGTCGCGCAGGTAGGGGTCGCTCTGGCGCAGCATCCGGGCGCGGTTGTCCGACTGCACCCGCTCCACCGCGGCTTCCGCCGTGAGGCCGGACTGGACCGCCTCGCGCATCCGCCGGAGCCAGCCCTTGTCGTGGGCGAACATGCGGACCGTCTCGAGTATCTCGCGGGACTCGCCCGAACTGAGGCCGTCGCCGCGCTCGACCAGCTCGTCGATCGCCGAGCGCACATCCTCGATCGCCTCTTCGAGCCGCTCCATCTCGCGCTCGACGTTCTCGGCGATCAGCGTCTTCACGACGATGCGCGGCTCGTGCAGCACGACGTGGCCGAGCCCGATCCCGTCGGCGAGCGCCACGCCGCGCTGGCTCACCGGGCGGCGCGCCGCGGTGCCGGCGCCGGGCGACAGCGCCTGAAGCTCGCCCGAGGCGATCAGCTCCGCCAGCACCATGGCAGTGGTCTGGAGCGCCTCGATCTCCTCCTCGGAATAGACGCGGTAGGTCTTGTTCTGGACCACCAGCACGCCGAGGGTGTTCCCGGCCCGCAGGAGCGGCACGCCGAGGAAGGCGTGGTAGATCTCCTCGCCCGTTTCCGGCCGATACGAGAAGGAGGGGTGCGACTGCGCGTCCGAGAGCGCCAGCGGCTCGGCGGTCTTGGCGATCAGGCCGACGAGGCCTTCGTCCGCGCGCATGCGGGTGATGTGGACCGCGTCTCGGTTCAGACCCTCGGTTGCAAACAGTTCGAGGGTGTTGTCATCGCGCACCACGTAGACCGAGCACACCTCGGCGATCACGTTCGCCGCGATGAGGACGACGATCCGGTCGAGGCGCTGCTGCGGGCTGACCGGCTCCGCCATGGCTTCGCGGAGCCGGCGCAGCAGCAGGCGCGGGCCTCCGGGCGCAGCGGGCATCGTGTCGTCAATCCGGGTCGGCCGGCGCAACCCCGGCTTGTGAGCCGATGGGCCGGCGCCGACGGGAACGGTCAGGCCTGGTCGAGGCCGTATAGCGAGTGGAGCGTGCGAACGGCAAGCTCCGTGTAGGCGGCGTCGATCAGGACCGAGAACTTGATCTCGGACGTGGTGATCGCGCGAATGTTGATACCCTTCTGCGCCAGCGCCCGGAAGGCCTTGGCTGCAACGCCCGCATGCGAGCGCATGCCGACACCGATCGCCGAGACCTTGACCACGTCGGTGGCGCCCTCGATCTGGCCGAACTGGATCGTGTCGCGCTGCGCGTCGAGGATGGCGCGGGAGCGCTCGTAATCGGCGGCCGGCACGGTGAAGGTCATGTCGGTGGTGGACTGATCGCCGGACACGGTCTGGATGATCATGTCGACGTTGATGTTGGCGTCCGCCAGCGGGCCGAAGATCGCCGCGGCGATGCCGGGGCTGTCCTTCACGGCGCGCAGGGTGATCTGCGCCTCGTCCTTCGAGAAGGCGATGCCGGTGATGATCTGCTGTTCCACGATTTGGTCCTCGTCGCAGATGAGGGTGCCCGGCCGCGCGGCATCGGGGGGATCGAAGGAGGAGCGCACCGTCGTCGGCACCCGGTGCACCATGGCGAGCTCGACGGAGCGCACCTGCAGCACCTTGGCGCCGAGGGATGCCATCTCCAGCATCTCCTCGAAGGTCACGCGCTCCATGCGCTTGGCCTTGGGCACCACGCGGGGATCGGTGGTGTAGACCCCGTCCACGTCGGTGTAGATGTCGCAGCGCTCCGCGCCGATGGCGGCGGCGATGGCGACCGCCGAGGTGTCCGAGCCGCCGCGTCCGAGCGTCGCGATCCGGCCGGTCTCGGCATGGACGCCCTGGAAGCCGGCGATGACCGCAACCTCTCCGCGGGCGAAGCCGGCGTCGAGATTCTTCGGGTCGATGCCCTCGATCCGGGCCGAGCCGTGCGCCTCGGAGGTGTGGATCGGGATCTGCCAGCCCTGCCAGGAGCGGGCCTTGATGCCGTCCTTGTTGAGCGCGATCGCGAGAAGCCCCGAGGTGACCTGCTCGCCCGAGGCCACGACCGTGTCGTACTCCGCCGCGCCGTAGAGCGGGTCGGCATCCTTGACCCAGCCGACCAGTTCGTTGGTCTTGCCCGACATCGCCGAGACCACGACCGCGACCTCGTAGCCGGCCGCGACCTCGCGGGCGACGTGGCGCGCCACGTTGCGGATGCGGTCGACGTTGGCGACGGAGGTGCCGCCGAATTTCATCACCAAACGGGGCATGTCGCGTCCGGTCTGCTCATCTTGTCCCCACGGTGCCGGCCGCGAGGCCGGCGCGCCGCGTCGCCTCAGGAAAACAACACGGCGCGGCTGTACCGGGGATGCGCCCGGCGGGTACAAGGGCCCCCCGGCCGTGTCAATCGGACGGACCGCAGGTTCAAACGATGCGAAAGTGAGCCGGATGACGGGTGCCTCGATCGACCGGGACGAAGTGGCGCGCTTCGACGCCCTGGCCGCGCGCTGGTGGGACGAGCGCGGGCCGATGGCGGTTCTGCACAAGTTCAATCCCGTCCGGGTCGGCTATATCCGCGACGAGGCCTGCCGCATCTTCGACCGCGATCCGGCCGCCCCGTTCCCCCTCGAAGGGCTCAGCGTAATCGATATCGGCTGCGGCGGCGGGGTGCTGTCGGAGCCGCTGGCCCGGCTCGGCGCCAGCGTGACCGGGCTCGACCCCGCATCCGGCAACGTCGCGGCCGCGCGCGCCCATGCCGAGGCCGAGGGGCTGAGCATCGACTACCGCGACGAGACCATCGAGGCGGTGGCGGCGCGCGGCGAACGCTTCGACATCGTGCTCGCCATGGAGGTGGTCGAGCACGTCTCCGACCGCGCCGGTTTTCTGCACGCGTGCTGCACCACCGTGAAGCCGGGCGGCCTGCTGTTCGCCGCCACCCTCAACCGGACGATGCGCTCCTTCGCGCTCGCCATCGTCGGCGCCGAGTACGTGCTGCGCTGGCTGCCGCGGGGCACCCACGACTGGGAGAAGTTCGTGACGCCGCGGGAACTCGCCGCCGACCTCGCGGCGGGCGGACTCACCGTCACCGACACGACCGGGGTGGTCTACAACCCGCTCAACGATTCCTGGCGTGCGAGCCGCGACACCGGGGTGAACTACATGATCGCGGCGCACCGCCCCGCCTGAACGAAGCCGGGCGGTGTTCGTTGAGGGATCTCCAGGAGGAAGCGGAGACCTTCGCACATGCTCGAGAAGCTGCCGCACGCCCTCGGCGAGGCCCTGTCCGGCGTCAGGGCCGGCGCGGAGAAGGCCGCGTTCCACACCGTCGCGGCGGAGGCGCCCGCGACGCTCCGCGTGACGAGCGCGGCCTTCCCCGACACCACGGCGATCCCGGCCCGCTACACCGCGGACGGCGAAGGGCTCTCGCCGCCGCTCGCCGTCTCCGGCGTGCCGGACGCTGCCGCCGCCCTGGTGCTGTTCGTGGAGGATCCGGACGCGCCCTCCCCTCACCCCCTCGTTCATCTCATCGCCTGGAACCTGCCGCCGGAAGACCAGAGCCTTCCGGAGGGTGCGTTCGCGAGCCCGGCGGGCGAGGGAGCCCGGCACGATCTCGGCCGCAACTCGTTCCTGAAGGACGGCTGGCTCCCGCCGGACCCGCCGACCGGCCACGGTCCGCACCACTACCTCTTTCAGGTTTTCGCGCTCGCCCGCCCGGCTGAGCTGCCCGCCTCACCGGGTCGCGGCGCCCTGCTCGAGGCGCTTCAAGGCAACGTGATCGCCAAGGGGCTGCTCACGGGGACCTACGAGCGACCGTGAGCGTCCTGCCCTACGGGAGCGTCTTGCCCTACCGTGGGCGTCTTGCCCTACCGTGGGCGTCTTGCGCTCACGGCGCGCGAGCGGGCATGAGCGTCATCGAACGCGGCGCTCCGCCCGGCTCCCCGTCCGTCGGGGCGGCCCTGCGGGATGACCGGCGAGACGAGGGAGACGGCGCGGACATGAAGGCCCTGGTGTGCAGCCGGCTCGGTGGCCCGGAGGATCTGAGCCTTGAGGATCTTCCCGATCCGGTGCCGGGGCCCGGCGAAGCGCTGGTGCGGGTGCGGGTCGCCGCGCTGAACTTCTTCGATACGCTGATCATCGCCGGCCGCTATCAGGTGAAGCCGGAACGGCCGTTCTCGCCGGGCGGCGAGGCCTGCGGGGTGATCGAGTCCCTGGGGCCGGGCGCGGAGGGATTCTCCGTCGGCGACCGCGTGATGGTCCATCTCAGCCACGGCACCGCCCGCGAGCGGATCGCGGTGCCCCTCATGCGCCTCGCGCGGGTGCCGGACGCGGTTTCCGACGAGGTCGCCGCGGGACTCTCGATCACCTACGGCACCACGCTCCACGCGCTGCGGGACCGCGCCGCCATCCGGCCGGGCGAAACCCTGGTCGTGCTCGGCGCCTCGGGCGGCGTCGGGCTTGCGGCGGTCGAACTCGGCAAGCTTCTCGGGGCGCGCGTCATCGCCTGCGCCTCCTCGCCGGAAAAGCTCGAGACGGCCCGCGCCCACGGCGCCGACGATCTCGTCGACTACAGGGCGGACAACCTGCGGGAGGCGTTGCGCCGCCTCACCGGCGAGCGGGGCGTCGACGTCGTCTACGATGCCGTCGGCGGAGACCTCGCCGAGCCCGCCATGCGCTCGCTCGGCTGGAAGGGCCGCTTCCTCGTGATCGGCTTCGCCGCGGGCGAGATCCCGAAGTTCCCTCTCAACGTCATCATGCTCAAGGGCATCGACGTGCAGGGCGTGCATTGGGGCGCCTTCGTCGAGCGCGAACCGGAGACGCACAGGGCGAACCAAGCCCAGCTGCTGGCCTGGGCGGCGGAGGGCAAGCTGACGGTGAAGGTGCACGGCACCTATCCCCTCGCGGCCTATGCGGAGGCGCTCGGGGTTCTCGTCCGCCGCGAGGCGGTGGGCAAGGTGTTGCTCGATCTCAGAGGCTAGAATCGCGCTCGACCGGACGGGGGCGGGCGACGTCTGCAAGCCTCCCCGACTCCATCCTTCGAGGCAGGCGTGGTTTCAATGCTCAAGCGAGCCGATCAGACAGCCTGCAACCGAAATAATCCGCATGATCGGTCATTTGTTGTTCAAATTAGGAAATTATACTCATCTTAAACCGTCTCTTGTCTTTCGATCGCCATGATGAAACCAGAGATATATTACTATATTTACAAAAGATCGGCTGAACAAAAATTCTTAAGACCTGTATTTGATAAGTGATCGCAACAGCAGCGGTCAGTTTTTCAGGTCGTTCCCATGCGTTCGAAGTTCAGCTTCATCGTCTCGATGCGGCTTTTGGTCGGCTGCCTCGTTCCCGCAGCCGCAGGAGCCCAAAGTCTTAAAGCCGGCAAGGCCGCCTACAAGCGCCCGACGCACATCCCGTTCCCGGAGGAGGCCCCCTACTCGCCGCAACTGGCGACGATGGGCAAGATGCTGTTCTTCGATCCCCGCCTGAGCGGGAAGCAGAACCTGAGCTGCGCGAGCTGCCACAACCCGTCCTTCGGATTCGAGGTGCCGGTGCCCGGAGCGATCGGCGCCACCAACAGGCCCCTCGCCCGCAAGGCCCCCTCGGTGCTCAACGCGGCCTGGATCCCGACCCTGTTCTGGGACGGGCGCGCGCCGAACCTCGAGACGCAGGCGATGGGACCCATCACCGCCGATGCCGAGATGGACGGCAAGTTTCCGGAGATCGTCGCCCGCCTCAAGCGCATCCCCGAATACAAGGCCTCGTTCGACGCGCTGTTTCCCGGCCGCGGAGTGACGCAGGACACGATCCTGACCGCCATCGCCACCTACGAGCGGACGGTCGTCTCCGGCTGGGCGCCGTTCGACCGCTGGATCGACGGCGACGAGGCGGCGATGTCGAGCGAGGCCAAGCGCGGCTTCGCGCTCTTCACCGGCAGGGCGGCCTGTTCGGGCTGCCATACCGGCTGGAACTTCACCGACAACAAGTTCCACGACATCGGGGTGGAGACCAGGGATATCGGCCGCGCCGCCTTCGATCCCGACGACCGCTACGCGACGCACGCCTTCAAGACGCCGGGCCTGCGCAACCTCAGCTACCGGGCGCCCTTCGGCCATGCCGGTCAGTTCGCGGATCTCGAAGCGATCATCGCGCACTACGAGAACGGCGGCGTGTCGCGTCCCTCGAAGTCGCCGCTGATGAAGCCGGTCAGCCTCAGCGACGGCGAGCGCGCGGACCTGATCGCCTTCCTGCGCTCGCTGACCGCGGACCAGACCGAGACGGCCCTGCCGAACCTGCCGAACTGACCGGCCTTCCGGCCCACGCCCGCCCTCCCCCTTTCAGACGAACGACGAGACGGCCCCGCGATGTCGATTCGCCATAAGATCCTGTTGCCGCTCCTCGGCTTCATGCTGCTCGGCGGGCTCCTGTCCGCGATGACGGGCCTGACCGGCCTCTCCGCCTTCGGCGAACTCTCGGGCCTGGCCGGGCGCGCGGTCGAGGCTAGCGAGGCCAGCCGCACCGCCCGCGACCGCTTCCGCCGGGCCGAAGCCCTGGTGGCGCGGGTCACCGCCATGACCGACCTCCTCGACGTCACCCGGATCGGCGGAGAGTTCACCGCGAACGCCGACGCCCTCGAGGCGGGGCTCGGGCGCCTGAAGGCCTCGGCGCTCTCGGAGCGGATGCTCGCCCTGTCCGACGCCGCCGAGGCCGAAGCCCGGCAATGGCGCGCGGGCGCGGAGATCCTTCTGGGGCTGCGCAAGGCGCGCGAAATTCCGACCCTCGCCGTGATGGCGCGCTACGGCGCGGCGGTCGGCCGCGATCTCGACGAGGCCGTGACCCTGGCCGGTCAGGAGGCGCAGGCGCAGATCGACGCCACGGGCACGGCGATGTCGTGGAAGATCTGGCTGATGCTCGGCCTCTCCACCGCGACCGTCGGAGCCGGTGCGGGCGTCGCGTTCTGGCTCGCGGGGACGCTGTCGAAGCCCCTGGTCGGCCTCGCCCGCGATACGACGCGGCTGGCGGGCGGCGATCTCGACGTCGCCCTGCCGGATACCGGCCGCCGCGACGAGATCGGGGCGATGGTCGCCGCCGTGCGGGTGTTCAAGGACAACCTCATCCGCAGCCGTACCCTCGAAGCCGAGACCGCCCAGGCCGGCGCGGCCGCCGAGCGCCGGGCGATGGTGCGCAGCCTCGCCGACGGCTTCGAGGCCTCGGTCGGCCGGATCGTCGGCACGGTCGGCACCTCCGCCGCCGAGCTGCGCGAGACCGCCCGGACGATGAGCGTCACCGCCCAGCGCACGGCCGAGCGCACCGCCCGGATGACCGAAGCGGCCGGCGAGGCCGCCGCGAACGTCGATGCGGTGGCGGCGGCGACCGAGCAGCTCGGAACCTCCGTCGTCGAGATCGGCCGCCAGATGCAGGCATCGGCCGACCTCGCCCGCGGGGCGGTGACGGATGCCGACCGGACGGCCGGCGTGGTGCGGGACCTCAGCGCCGCCACCGCGCAGATCGGCGAGATGGTCGCCCTGATCTCGAACATCGCCAGCCAGACCAACCTTCTGGCCCTGAACGCCACCATCGAGGCGGCCCGCGCCGGCGAGGCCGGGCGAGGCTTCGCGGTGGTGGCCTCGGAGGTGAAGGCGCTCGCCACCCAGACGACGCGAGTCACCGACGAGATCACGACGCAGATCACGCGGATCCAGGGGGTGACCGGTCAGGCCGTGGCGGCGATCGGCAGCATCACGACGCGGATCGGCGAGATCGATACGGTGTCCGTCTCGATCACCGGTGCCGTCGGCGAGCAGGGCGCGGCCACGAACGAGATCGTGCATCGGGTCGGCCGGACCGCGCAGGACACCCGCGCCGTGACCGGTCACGTCGCCGAGGTCACGGAGGCCGCCGAACGGACGGGACGCGCTGCCGACCACGTCCTGCAGGCCGCCTCCGACATGTCGGCCCAGGCCGATCATCTACGGCAGGAGGTCGCCCGCTTCCTCGTCGATGTCAGAGCCGCGTAAGCATCGTTCCGAAGATCGGACGCCCGGCCACGGCAGGGGCGGCCGGTCCTGATCGGTGCATGATCATCGAGTCTTCGTCGCCGAATTATCGTCGCCGATGTCAGCGGTCGAGCCGCGCCAGCGCCGCGGCGATGCGGGCCGCCCCCGGCCCTCCGCCGGAGGCGACGGCGTGGCGGCGATCGAGGGCGATGGCGCCGCGATGGCTCGCATGGGTGATGGCGATGGCGAGCGCGTCGGCGGCGTCGGCGAGCTTGAACTCCGCCTTCGGCAGCAGGAACTTCACCATCGCCTGGATCTGGGCCTTCTCCGCGTGACCGTTTCCGGCCACCGTCTTCTTCACCAGGTTGGCGGCGTATTCCGCCACCGGCAATCCGGCGAGCGCCGGCACCAGGAGCGCCACGGCCCGGGCATGGCCGAGCTTGAGCGTCGCCTGCGCGTCCTTGTTGACGAAGGTTTCCTCGACCGAGACCTCGTCGGGCGCGTGGGTCGTGACGATGCGGGTGAGCCCCTCGTGCAGTTCGCGCAGGCGCAGCGCCAGGGGTAGGTCCCCGTCCGAGGTGACGACGCCGCAGGCGAGATAGGACAGCTTGGTGCCCCGCGCCGCGATCAGCCCCCAGCCGGTGCGGCGGAGGCCGGGATCGATGCCGAGTATGCGGACGTCCGTGGTCATGGCCTCGGCCTCCTTCAGAGCATCGAACCGATAAGGTACGTACCGTGAACGAAGCCTTGCCGCAAACCCGCGGGCCGCGCCGAGGCCTACTGGAGCTTGAACTCGCCCTCCAGCCGGAGCGTCACCTCGTCGCCGAGCAGCGGCAGGAAGGCGTTCACGCCGAAATCGGAGCGCTTGATCTCCGTCCGGCCGTCGAAACCGACGGAGTAGATCTTGTCGACCGGATTGACGCCGGCCTGGTTGAAGGTGGCATCGAACGAGACCGGCTTCGACACGCCGCGCAGGGTCAGCGTTCCGTTGACCCGTGCGGTGGTCGGGCTCGTCGGCTCGACCGATTGGCTCACGAAGGTCGCCTCGGGGAACTTCTCCACGTCGAAGAAGTCCGGTTGCTTGAGATGGGCGTTGAGCTTGTCGTTCAGCCCGTTGGCGCTGCCGGTGCCGATCTTGATCGAGAGGGTGCTCTTGTCCGGCGCGGCCGGATCGAGCGTAAGGTCGCCCGAGACGTCGGTGAACTGGCCGTAATAGGTCGAGAAGCCGAGATGGCTGATCGACCAAGTGATCTTGCCGTGGGCGGGATCGAGGCGGTAACGCCCGGCCTTCACCTGTTTCGGATCCTTGGTCAGGGCCGGGGCAGCCTCCTGGGCCGGGGCCGCGCCGGGCGCGGCCAGGGTGAAGCCTGCCAGCAGGAGGGCGGCGAGGGCGAGCGTGCGCTTCATGTGGTCACCTTGTCGGTTGTGCCGCCACGACGGATATGGCCTTAGGCCGAACGCGGCAACGGACCCTCCGAGGATCGACGGTTTCAAATGATCGGCAAGCTCAAGGGGATCGTCGATTCCTACGGCGAGGATTTCGTGATCCTTGACGTGAACGGCGTCGGCTACGTCGTTCACTGCTCGGCCCGCACCCTGCAGCGCTTGCCCAAGCCTGGCGAGGCCACGGATCTGGCGATCGAGACGCATGTGCGCGAGGATATGATTCGCCTCTACGGCTTCCGCTCCGACGCCGAGCGGGAGTGGTTCCGCCTGCTCCAGACCGTGCAGGGCGTCGGCGCCCGCGTGGCGCTCGGCGTGCTGTCGGTGCTGGAGCCGGCCCACCTCGCGACCGCGATCGCCACTGGCGACAAGGGCGCGGTCGCCCGCGCTCCCGGCGTCGGCCCGCGCCTGGCCGCCCGCCTCGTCGCGGAACTGAAGGATAAGGCGCCCGCCTTCGCTCCGGTCGATCCGGCCCTCGTCGCCCTGACCGGCGCGGTCGAGGACAGGACCGCACCGCAGCCGGTCGCGGACGCGATCTCGGCCCTGGTCAATCTCGGTTATCCCCAGGTGCAGGCCTCGGCCGCCATCGCCGCCGCCCTGAAGGGCCTGGGGGAAGGTGCCGACACTGTGGAGGCCAAGACGCTGATCCGGCTCGGCCTGCGGGAACTGGCGCGGTAGGATCGGAGAAGACCGCCTCACCCGCCCTCGTCGAAGGGCGGCGGCTGCAGGCGCTGCCAGGCGGAGGCGATCCGTTCCGGCCTCACCCCGAGCGCCTCGGCGCAGGCGAGCAGCGACGGTTTGTCGCTCATCACATGGTCGAGAACGGCGCCGAGAAAGCCGGGATCGTGCAGGCTCTCGCGCAGCGTTCCGGGCTCCAGGCCGCTGGCGGCCACGAATCGGAACAACCGATCTTCGTCGGCGGCGAGCCATCCGAGCACATCGATCGCGAGACGTTCGCTCGCGCCATCACTATGATCAAGTTTGCGTTTCATCAACGAGTGGCAGTTTAAGAGAGTACGAGGGCCGGGCCACGGGTTGGAACGCCATCGCGACCGGGCCGGAGCAGGTCATGAAGAAAACCGTTCTCATCGTTGAAGACAACGAGCTGAACATGAAGCTCTTCAACGATCTGCTGGAAGCGCACGGCTACGCGACCCTCAAGACCGCCAACGGTATCGAGGCGATTGAACTGGCGCGCGCGCACCACCCAGACTTGATTCTGATGGACATCCAGCTTCCCGAAGTCTCGGGCCTGGAAGTGACAAAATGGCTCAAGGACGACGACGACCTTCGTAACATTCCCGTGATCGCTATCACCGCTTTTGCAATGAAAGGCGACGAGGAACGCATTCGTGAAGGGGGTTGCGAGGCTTATTTGTCCAAGCCGATCTCGGTTGCCAAGTTTTTGGCAACGGTCCGCCGCTACATTGGCGATGACGGCGCTCCCTGAGACCTCTACGGACTGAATGCCGTCGCGGTCGTGAAGGCCGCGCATCGGAGGAACGATGTCCGCTCGCGTCCTGATCGTGGATGATCTCTACCCCAACGTACGGCTGCTCGAGACGAAACTGTCTCTCGAGTATTTCGACGTGGTCGTGGCGATGAACGGCCCCGATGCCCTGGCGATCTGCGAGAAGGGTGCCTGCGACGTCGTGCTGCTCGACGTGATGATGCCGGGGATGGACGGCTTCGAGGTTTGCCGCCGGCTCAAGTCCAACCCCGCCACCGCTCACCTGCCCGTGGTCATCGTGACCGCCCTCGACCAGCCCGCCGACCGCCTGCGGGGTCTCGATGCGGGAGCCGACGACTTCCTCACCAAGCCGATCGACGACACCGCGCTGATGACGCGGGTGCGCAGCCTGGTGCGGCTGAAGGCCGTGACCGACGAGCTGCGCTCCCGTGCCCTGGCGACGCGCGAGATCGGCGGTCCCGATCCGCTGGTTCTCGCCGCTGCCGATACCGGCGAGGGCGCGCGCATCCTCCTCGTCGAGGACCGGCCGAGCGCCATTGACCGCATCGGCACGGCGCTTTCCCAGCACCATCAGGTCACCGTGGAGAGCGATCCCCATCGCGCCCTGGTGCGGGCGCCGGACGGCGGGTTCGATCTCGCCCTGGTCAGCCTCGACCTCGAAGGATTCGACGGTCTGCGCCTGTGCAGTCAGCTCCGCTCGCTGGAGCGGACCCGCAACATGGCGCTGATCATGATCGGCGAGATGCACGAGCGGGCCCGCATCACCCGCGGCCTCGACTTCGGCGTCAACGACTACCTGCTGCGTCCGGTCGACCGCAACGAGCTGATCGCCCGGGTGCGCACGCAGGTGCGGCGGCGGCGCTTCTCGGAGACCTTGCGCGGCGCGCTCCAGGCCTCGATGGAGCTCGCGATCACCGACGACCTGACCGGCCTGCACAATCGGCGCTATCTCGACCGCCATCTCGGCCCGGTCTTCGGCGAGGCGGCGCTGCAGCAGAAGGGCCTCGCCTGCCTGCTTCTCGACATCGACCGCTTCAAATCCATCAACGATACCTACGGCCACGAGGCCGGCGACGAGGTACTGCGCGCCTTCGCCGACCGCATCCGCCAGTACGTGCGGCCGATCGACATCCTCGCCCGCTACGGCGGCGAGGAGATCGTGATGGTGGTGCCGGGCGCGGAACTGCCCGATGCCCGCGCCATCGCCGAGCGCATCCGCGAGCGGATCGAGGCGACGCCCTTCGCCATTGAGGGCGGGACGCGCGACATCGGGGTGACGGTCTCGGTCGGCGTCTCCGTGCGGCGCCCGACCGATTCCAGCCCGGCCGACCTGCTCAAGCGCGCCGACACCGCCCTCTACCGCGCCAAGTCCTCCGGCCGGAACCGGGTCGAGGCGGCGGCGGCCTAGTGCGCTGTCCGGCCAAGTGGGCCGGTTCGCCGTGAGAAGGCGCGTCGACGCCATGACTTTGGGACACCGACCTGACGCAACCGGGTCGGGCACGGGTCCAGTGCGTCGTCCGTGAAGCCGGGCCGGCGGCGACCTGATGCGCCGATCACGTCGCTTCCGCTGCGGCTAACCCCTTCGGAATCCCGCATTCGGCCTACCTTTGGGCTCTGAGGGCGGGCCGATACAGCGTCGCGTCAGGCGCCTTCGCGCTCGGGTACCGGCAGTCCGCCCGCCGCGGCAGGTGGCGGAGCCAAGCCGAGCAGCCGCGCGATCTCGTCGCCCTCCGCCCCGCCGAGCAGGTCGGCCAGGGTGTAGCGGTCCAGCACCGCCAGGAAGGCCGCCAGGGCCTCCCCCAATGCCCGCCGCAGGCGGCAGGGCGCGGTGATGACACAGGCGCCTACGGCGAAGCATTCGACCAGTGCGAGGTCGTCCTCGGTCGCCCGAACCACCGCGCC
This sequence comes from Methylorubrum rhodesianum, assembly GCF_014199985.1. Classification (GTDB taxonomy): domain Bacteria; phylum Pseudomonadota; class Alphaproteobacteria; order Rhizobiales; family Beijerinckiaceae; genus Methylobacterium; species Methylobacterium rhodesianum. The sequence continues at coordinate 194,123 of NZ_JACHOS010000010.1, forward strand.
GACGACGATCTCGGCAGGGGGCTTAGCGAGCCGCAAGCCGCCGCCTCGCCCACGGATCGTCCGGATCAGACCGAGCCGGCCGAGCTGATGCACCACCTTGGTGAGATGGCTCTCGGAGATCGCGTAGGCCCGTGCGATCTCGGCGATCGAGCTCTGCCGCGGCTCGCGCATGCCGACATAGATCAGGGTGCGCAGGGCGTAGTCCGTGTAGCGGGTCAGACGCATGACGGATCCGATGGGTTCATAAGGTACATTTCAGTTGAATCTTTTAGAGCAGTACGGCAAAAGGTGCGCGTCGAATGGATCTTTGGACTCGCCCATGCCCGCCTCGCTCTCGCCGCAGACCATCGCCGTCGTCAAAGCCACCGTTCCGGCCCTCGAGACCCACGGCCTCGCCATCACGCGGCGCATGTACGAGCGCCTGTTCCAGAACGACGAAATCCGCGATCTCTTCAATCAATCGCACCACGGTGAGACCGGATCGCAGCCGAAGGCGCTTGCCCTCGCTGTTCTGGCCTATGCCCGCAACATCGACAATCTCGGTGTGCTGACGGGCGCCGTGGAGCGCATCGCCCAGAAGCATGTCGCACTCAACATCCTGCCGGAACACTACCCCTTCGTCGCCGACGCCCTGCTCGCGGCGATCCTTGACGTGCTGGGCGAGGCGGCGAGCCCCGAGATCCTCGCGGCCTGGGGCGAGGCGTACTGGTTCCTGGCGGAACTGCTGATCGGCCGCGAGGCGACGATCTACCGGGATCAGGCGGCCAAGACCGGCGGCTGGAATGGGTGGCGCGACTTCGTGGTCGAGAGCGTCACTCCGGAAAGCGAGACGATCCGCTCGTTCGTGCTGGTCCCGGCCGATGGCGGTCCGGTCTTGCGTCACGAGCCGGGGCAGTATCTCGGCTTCCTCATCGACCTTCCGGGCCGGGGCGTGCTGAAGCGGAACTACTCGATCTCCTGCGCCCCGAACGCCCGCGCCTACCGCATCACGGTCAAGCGCGAGGCCGGCACGGACCAGCCGGCCGGCCTCGTCTCGAACTGGCTGCACGCGCAGGCACGGCCCGGAACGGTTCTCAAGGTCGCCGCCCCCGCAGGCGACTTCTTCCTCGACCGTCAGAGTGCCGAGCCGGTGGTCCTCGTCAGCGGCGGCGTCGGACTGACCCCGATGATCAGCATGCTGGAGAGCATTGCGGCCGAAGCGCCGGATCGCCCGGCATGGTTCATCCACGGCGCCCTGAACGGGCGGGTCCACGCCATGAGCGAGCATGTGCGCGGTCTCGTCGCGAACCGGGCAAACCTGTCGGCCCGCACCTTCTACGCCGAGCCGGATCCTCAGGACCGACCCGGCGCGCATTTCGACGAGGCGGGGCTGATCACCACGGATTGGCTCGTGGCGAACACGCCTTCGGAGCGGGCAACCTACTATCTGTGCGGCCCCAAGCCGTTCCTGGCCGCGCTGACGCATGGGCTCACCCGCGCCGGCGTTCCGGCGGAGCGGGTCCGGTTCGAGTTCTTCGGCCCCGCCGACGAGCTTCTGGAACAGGCGCCGAAGCAGGCGGCCTGAAGCGCCGATGAGGCCCCCCGCCGCAGGCCGGTTCAGCCCGCGCCGGGGTCGGTCTCGTTCCCCTGGGACGGCACGCCCGGCTTGCCGTCGGTCTTCTCGTTCGGATCCTTGACCGCGTCGGGGGCGCTGTTGGCGGGCTTTGCCCCGTCCCGGCGCTCCCGATCCGGCTCGCGGTCGTCCCCGTTTTGCCCGTTCATTGTCATGCTCCCTCGGGAATCCGGCGCAGGGGCCGAGCCGGTCAAGACCGCTTGGCCCGGTCGGGCTCGCCCGCGACGGGCTCCCCCTCGCGGGGACCGGCGGAGGCCTTGCGGTCGGAATGGCCGCCGGAGGAGCCGCCGAGCGCGGGCGGCGTGCGTCCCGCCGTCTCGCTTCCCCGACTGTCGCTCCACTCGCCCTGCCGCTCGGCATCCGAGCGTCCCCCGGATCCCTGGCCGGTGATCGCCGCCTGCTCGGCCGTCTGATGACCGCCGCCGGCCGGACGTGGACCGCGCGAGCCGACGGCTTCGTCGGGTTTGCGGGTGCCGGTATTGCTCAGGTCCTCGTCGGGCCGGTTCTCATTTCCCATCACGGCTTCCCTCCGACCCGCCATGGCGCGGCGGTTCTTCCTGGCCGACGGCGGCGGTGGCGCGCTCGATCGCCTCCTGTGCCGTCGCATCGGGCTCGGTCCGGGAGGACGGATTGGAAATCCGGCGCAGATTTTCTTCGGGTGTTTCCGCCTCGGTCTGATCCACCGCGTCCCGAGAGGCGCCGGAGCGATCCGTGCCGGAGGCGATGCGCGCGGTCTCGGCCGTGCCGTCGGGATTGCTCTTCAGGTCCGCCTGGGTCCGGGAAGGCACGCCGAGGTCGAGCGAAGAATCGGTGCCGAAATTCTGGCCGTTGCGGTCCGCGTCGGCATCGAACTCTCTGAGCGACGGCCGGTCGGGAGCAGTCTGCGACATCATCATCCTCCAGATCTGACCGGGACAACAACCCGGGATCGGAGGAGTTGCGGTGCGGGGCCGTCGCAGCCCCACACCGCCTCTCGAATGTTAGCCGATTCCCTCGAACAGCACCGAGGAGATGTAGCGCTCGGCGAACGAGCAGGCGACGGTGACGATGCGCTTGCCCTGGAACTCGGGACGGCCCCCCAGTTCCAGCGCCGCAGCGACGTTGCCGCCGGTCGAGATGCCGCCGGGGATCCCCTCGAACTTGGCGAGGTCCCGCGCCGTGTCGATCGCCTGCTGGTTCGAGACCTTCAGGACGCCGTCGAGAACGTCGGTGTGCAGATTGTCCGGGATGAAGCCAGCACCGATGCCCTGGATCTTGTGCGGGCCCGGCTGGCCGCCGGAGATCACGGGGCTGTCCACCGGCTCCACCGCGAACACCTTGAGGTTCGGCAAGCGGGGCTTGAGCACCTCGCCGACGCCGGTCACCGTGCCGCCGGTGCCGACACCCGCCACGAAGGCATCGAGCCGGCCCTGCGTATCGTTCCAGATCTCTTCCGCGGTCGTCTTGCGATGGATCTCCGGATTCGCCGGGTTCGAGAATTGCTGCGGCATCACCGCGCCGTCGATCTCGCGCAGCAGCTCCTCGGCGCGGGCGATGGCGCCCTTCATGCCCTGCGGCCCGGGGGTCAGCTCGAGCTGCGCACCGAGGAAGGCGAGCATCTTGCGCCGCTCCAGCGACATCGTCTCCGGCATGACCAGGATCAGGCGGTAGCCGCGGGCGGCGGCCACGAAGGCCAGCGCGATGCCGGTATTGCCCGAGGTCGGCTCGACGAGCGTACCGCCGGGCTTGAGCCGGCCGGAGGCTTCGAGCGCGTCGATCATGTTGACGCCGATGCGGTCCTTCACGCTCGAGATCGGGTTGAAGAATTCGAGCTTGAGCAGGATCTCGGCATCGACGCCCCGCTCCTTGGTGAGCCGGTTGAGGCGCACGAGCGGCGTATTGCCGATGGTCTCGGTGATCGAGCCGTAGACGCGGCCGTGTCCGGGCTTCCGGACGTCCGGGGTGGAGGTGTCTGTCATCGTCTGTCCGCTCCTTGAGCGCTCCCGTGCCGATGCGGTCAACGGCCCGGCGCAGGAGCGCGCGCCAAAACGAGAGGCTTCGGCATCGGTCCAAACGCGGATGACCGGCACGGGGCTCGGCCCTTGGTCCAGGCCTTGGCCGGGTCCTTGACCCAGTCCTTGGCCGGGTCCTTGGCAAAGCCGATGCGAAACCAGAAACTTAGCGCTCCCGCCGAAGCGGTGGCCGCTGCGGCGACGCGTAGCCGATTTCGCAAGCTCCGTCGAGCTTCCCGCCCGGCGGATACCCACCTTTACACGTGAAGCGCACGGTTGAGCTTATCCGGAGAATTTTATTTTCTTTTTCCGCGCGCAAACGACAGTATTGTCATCTTCGATGCGCAGACTGAACAGGGCGGATACAAGCCGGCGCCGGGCCTCAGGCCCCGATCAGGCGGGTCGCGAGAATCAGGATGACGATCCCCGAACCGGTCGCGACGACCGCCAGGCTCGCGGCTGTCTCGTGGTGGGCGCGGACGAAGGCGTAGCGCGCTGCGGCGGTCGCCGACCGCACCCTCGGGACGACGCGCTTGTGAACCCGGCCGATCCGCATTCCGTCTCTCCGCGTGGACGGCCGCGCGGGGCGCGACCGAGGCGCACGAGGAAACGGCCCGGGAGCCTGACGGAAAGTGAACCCGGACGTTCGTCCGCGAATCATCGTCAACGGTGTCTTAACCGGGCGGCCGACAGGACATGGCGCCGGCGCGGCCGGTACGGTGTCCGGGCTCGCGGCCGCTACAGCGCGCGGTCGAAGCGCAGTTCGCCGTTCGGGCTGCGGATGACGAGCTGCGAGCCGTCGAGATCCCACTTGCCCGCCGTGCGCAGGGCGATGAGGAAGGCCTGCTCGGAGGCCGCCAGACCCTTGTCGCAGGTCTTCTTGGTGAGAGCCAAGGGACCGACGGCGAGGTGCTGCTCGCGCAGGGGGAATGCGGTGGCGGTGAAGGTGTTGCAGCCGCCGTAGCCGCGGGCGCGGTACTGCGTGTCGATGATGAAGCTCGGACGGTCGGCGCCGGTGAACGGCTTGCCGTTCATGCTGACCGCGGTCCACATCGAGCCGAGGGGGAACATCTTCTCCTGCGGCTTGGTCCCGGGGACGTATTGCGGCTTCTTCTCCGGCTGCTTGCCGGCGCCGAAGCCGGACGAGTTGCCGCCCATGCCCATCTGCGCCGTAGCCGGCGCGGCCGCGAACGCGGCAACCGCGCAGGCCAGCGCGGTGGTCAGCATCCTGTTCATCGTTCAGCCCCCTTTCTGCTCGGCTGCCTCACCCCGGAGCCCGGCTGGCCGCGCGCGGCGCGGACACGGCTCTCGACTCTTTCGCCCATTGCGGCGCGCAGGCTCCGAAACATTCGGGCCGCGGACCCGATCCTGGCATCTGGTTCTGGGCGCTAGGGGGAATCGACACAGATTCAAGCACAATTATGGTCAAGACCCGTTCAGGATCCGGTTCGACGGCGATCCTGCCCGATCCAGGCGCCGCAAGCCTTGTGCGCCAGGACGCTTCGCCGAGCGAGTCGGCGGTGAGGGCCGAAAGACCGTTTCTCACAAGCTTTGCCGAAACGAACCGGCCTCTCGAAGGGTTGATGGAGCGCCTGAGCGTTTCCGGGCCGCATCGTGAGGCGAAGCAACCCGGAGCGCGAGCGGCACAGGCAATGGCATGAGTGAGGAGAGCGGTTTGACCGGATCGGACGAAGGAGTGTCGAGCGGCGCCTCGCCCAACACCATGACGGCGCCCCAGTGCCGGGCCGCCCGCGGCCTGCTCGGCTGGTCGGAGACGGAGTTGGCCCGCCGTTCCGGGTTGGACGAGGGCTTCGTGAAGGGCTTCGAGGCCGGTACGGGCGATCCCGCCTCCGGCCAGGTCGAGGCCCTTCGCAGCGCCCTGATGCAGGGCGGCATCGTCTTCACCAACGGTGCCACGGCGGGCGTGCGGCTCTCCGAGCAGCAGCGGGGCGGCAACGAGGGGACGCGGGTCGATCAGCTCACCACCGAGAACGACCGCTGAAGGCGGGCGTCACCCCGTCGCCAGGGCCTTGAGGTCGAAATTCGGGTCGGCGGCCTGCTCCGGCGTCAGCCGCTTGGCCGAGGTGAGAAGGCGGCGCGCGGCCATGTGGTCGGCGGGGCGATCGACCGATTCGACGGCGCTGAGCGCGTCGTCGCGGAATCGGAACACCGAGAATCCGGCGCCAGCCCGGCGCGGGACGCTGGCGTCACCCGGCGCGGCGAGCCCGGCGATCTGGAGCTTGCGCGGCCCCTGATCGCTCCAGAACCACGGCACCGCGTCGTAGGCGGCGGGCCGTCCGGTGAGCCGGGCGGCGAGGCAGCGGCCCTGATCGACCGCGTTCTGCACCGACTCGATCCGCACCCGGTCGCCGCCGGGCATCCCCGCGGCGAAGCGGCTCGGGAAGCGCACGCAATCACCGATGGCGGAGATCGCCGGATCGCTCGTCGCCAAGAAGGCATCGACCTCGATGCCGTCGCGCACGGTCAGCCCGGCTTCCGCCGCGAGTTCCTGGTTCGGCACCACGCCGATTCCGACGAGCACGAGGTCGGCGGGCAGGCTCTGCCCATCGGCGGTCCGCACGGCGGCGACCCGTCCCGCCTCCCCCTCGAGGGTCGTCACGCCCGCCCCGAACAGGAACGTGACGCCGGCCTCCTCGTGGAAGGTGCGGAACGCCTCCGACGTTTCCGGCGAGACCGCCCGCGCCATCACGCGCTCGGCGGCCTCGATCACCGTGACGGAGAGGCCGCGGGCGGCGCAGACGGCCGCGAATTCGAGGCCGATGAAACCGGCGCCGACCACGACGATCCGGTGGCTGTCGGCGATCGCCGATCGCAGGGCATCGGCATCGTCGAGGGAACGGAGCTGGCGCACGCCCGCGAGATCGGCGCCCTGTACTGGCAGCGCCCGGTTGCGGGTGCCCGTCGCCAGGATGAGGTGGTCGTAGGCGAGGCGGTCGCCATCCGAGAGAAGCAGGCTGCGCTCCGCCCGGTCGATCGCCGTCACCCGTGTCCCGGAACGGTGGTCGATGCGATGCTCGGCGAAAAAACTCTCCTGGCGCAGCAGCAGGCCGCGAGCGTCGGTCTTGCCGGCGAGGTAGGCCTTCGACAGCGGCGGGCGCTGATAGGGGAGCGCGGCCTCCTCGCCGACCAGGGTCAGGCTCCCGGAAAATCCCGCCTCCCGCAGCGAGGCGGCGGCCTGGAAGCCGGCCTGTCCCGCTCCGACGATGACGATCCTCTCGATCGAGCCGCTCATTCGCCCGCCTCCGCGGGACTGCGGACGGCCTTGGGTGCGGGCGCCGGCAGAGACCCTTCCGCGAAGAAGCCGCCCGGGATAGTCGGCAGGAAGCGGCGCCCCTCCTGCGCGAGATAGTCCCAGAACGCGTCCGAGGCCGGGCCGAGCACCTTGTCGGCGCGGCGCACGACGTACCAGTCGCGCCGGATCGGCAAGCCTTCCACGTCGAGCAGGACGAGGCGCCCGCTCGCCAGCTCCGCCGCCACCGAGTGGCCCGACAGCAGCGCGATCCCGAGGCCCGCCATCACCGCCTGCTTCAGCGTCTCGTTCGACCCCGAATCGATCCCGAGCTTGGCTCGGCGGATCATCACGCCGCTCATGAACTCCTCGAACACCGAGCGGGTGCCCGAGCCCTCCTCGCGCACCAGGAAGGATTCCTCCGACAGATCCGCCCGCGTCAGGCCGCGCCGCCCGGCCATCGGATGGTCGGGGGCGGCGATCAGCACCAGCGGATGAGGCCCGAACGTCTCCGCCTCGATGGCGAAGTCCCGTGGCGGACGGCCCATGATCGCGAAATCGATGTCGTAGTTGCGCAGGGCCTCGATCGTGTCCTGGCGGTTGCCGACGGTGAGCGAAATCTCGACCTTCGGGTGGCTCTCCATGAAGCCGGCGATCACCTGCGGCGCGAAGTACTTCGCCGTCGAGACCACCCCGAGGCCGACCCTTCCGCCGCCGCCGCCCTTCAGGGTGCGCAGGCGGTCGGTGCAGGTTTCCAGCACGGTGTTGATGCTGTTGATCGCCCACAGCATCTCGCGGCCGGCATCGGTCGGCTTGAGGCCTGTCGGCGTGCGGTCGAACAGGAGGAGGCCGGCCTCCTCCTCGAGTTGGCGGATACGGGCGTAGAGCGCGGCGGAGGTGACGTTCAGCTCCTGCGCGGCCCGCGTCATGGTGCCGAGCCGCGCCACCGCGGCCACCGCCTGAAGCTGCTTGAGCGAGAGATTGCGCATGCCTCGTTTTTAGTTTTTTTGCGGGGCACCACAAGTTTTTTTAGAAAACCTTCGACAGCACTCCCCTGCCGTCTGGCGCTGCCGCCTCGCCGCAGAGTATCATAGTCTCCAACGGGCCTGCATGCCTCCGCGCGCGCATGGCCGGCAAGAACGCTGCGCAGGACCTGAACGTGTCACGCGGCCTCGACGGGAGCGAGCCTTAGAACGATGACGAAGCCCAACGGGTCATCCCTCGACGATCATCTCGACGCCGAGGTCGCGCGCGACGCCTCGCTGGCCGACACCGCCGCCACGATCCGGGCGCTGGCCGCCGCCGCGATCGACGTGAGCGAGACCGTGGGCCGCGGATCGCTCGCCGGCGACCTCGCCGCCCAGGGCGAGCATAACAGCGACGGTGACGTGCAGAAGGCGCTCGACGTGATCGCCCACAAGCGCTTCATGCAGGCGCTGGAACAGGCCCCCGTGGCGCAGGTCGCCTCGGAGGAGGCCGAGGACGTGGTCGAGCTGAAGCGCGACGCGCCGCTCGCGGTGGCGATCGACCCGCTCGACGGCTCCTCCAACATCGCCGTCGGCATGGTGGTCGGCACCATCTTCGGCATCCGACCGGTGACACGGGGCGAGGATCCGAACGCCTCGTTCCTGACGCCCGGCACCACCCAGACGGCCGCCGGCTTCGTCGTCTACGGCCCGGCCACCACCTTCGTGGTCACGCTCGGCAACGGCACCCGCATCTTCACCCTCGACCGGGCGGAGAAGGTCTTCCGCCTCACCCACGACGCGATGAAGATCGTGCCGACCGCCAACGAATACGCGATCAACGCCTCGAACGTCCGGCACTGGGACGGGCCGGTGAAATCCTTCATCGAGGATTGCCTGCGCGGCACGGAAGGCCCGCGCGACCGCGACTTCAACATGCGCTGGACCGCCGCCCTGGTGGCGGACGCGCAGCGCGTGCTGATCCGCGGCGGCGTGTTCCTGTATCCGGGCGACAACCGGAAGGGCTACGCGCAGGGGCGCCTGCGCCTCCTCTACGAGACCGCCCCCATCGCCTTCCTGATCGAGCAGGCCGGCGGCGCCGCCACCGACGGCCAGCACCGCATTCTGGAGCGTGTCGCCACCAAGATCCACGAGCGCTCGCCGCTGGTGTTCGGATCCACCGAGGAGGTCGAGTGCGTGGCCAAGTACTATGACGGGCGCCAGCCCAGCGCCGGCCGCTCGCCGCTGTTCGGCCAGCGCGGCCTGATGCGGAGTTGATCAATGGGTGCATAGTCCCCGGCCTATGGTCGGAGACGAAGCGTCCGGCGGACGACCGCCGCCGCGCATTCGCGCGAGCAGAAGGCGATGACGCGGGATCATCGCCTTCTGGAACCAAGCACTCGGCCCGATTCATCTGAAGAGCCATGTCGGCGCGTCACCCCATCATCTCGGTCACCGGCTCCTCGGGGGCCGGGACCACCTCCGTCCGCAACACCTTCGAGCAGATCTTCCGCCGGGAGGACGTCAGCGCCGTCTATATCGAGGGCGACGGCTTCCACGCCTACGATCGCGACACCATGCGCGCGATGATGGCGCACGAGCCGACGCTGAGCCACTTCGCGCCGCGGGCCAACCTCCTGCCCGAGCTGGAGGAGGTGTTCCGCAGCTACAGCGAGTCCGGCACCGGCCGCACCCGGCACTATGCCCACGACGACGCGGACGCGGCCCGCTACGGCGTGCCGATGGGCTCCTTCACGCCCTGGGAGCCGTTCCAGCCGGGCTCGGACCTGCTGTTCTACGAGGGCCTGCACGGCTGCGTCGTCGACAACAACGTCGATCTCGCCCGCTATCCCGATCTCAAGATCGGGGTGGTGCCGGTGATCAACCTCGAATGGATCCAGAAGCTGCACCGGGACCGCTCGACCCGCGGCTACTCGACCGAGGCCGTGACCGACGTGATCCTGCGCCGGATGCCGGACTACGTGCAGACGATCTGCCCGCAATTCTCGTGGACGGACATCAACTTCCAGCGGGTGCCGACGGTCGACACCTCGAACCCGTTCATCGCCCGCTGGATCCCGACGGCGGACGAGTCGATGGTGGTGATCCGCTTCAAGGATCCGAAGGGGATCGACTTCTCCTACCTCGTCTCGATGATCCACGACAGCTTCATGAGTCGGGCCAACTCCATCGTCATTCCCGGCGGCAAGCTCGATCTGGCGATGCAGCTCATCCTGACACCGATCATCATGCAGTTGGTGGAACGACGGCGGCGATTGGCTTGAAGCTTCCCGTCCTCGCGGGGCGAAACCGAAGCCATCCAGAGCGCGCTCTTCGGGGAGGTCGCGCCGCTGGATCGCTTCGCCGACGCTCGCGATGACGGGCGGGACCACGCCCCTCAGGCGCCCTCGACACCCGACAGCTCGACGGGTGCAGCCCCCCGCTCCCCATCGAGAAACGCCGCCACAGCTCGCGAAAACTCCGGCGTGCGCAGATAGCCGTAGGACTTGTGGGGGTTCACGCCGCCACGCGGGCGCCGGTAGGCATTGACCACCGGGCAATCGGTGACGCCGACGCCCGCCGCGTTCGGGACATAGGCCTCGGCCAAGGTCGTGCCGACGGTCGCCAGATCCTCACGGTCGCCGAGATTGCTCCAGCGGGCGACCGCGTACGGCACCTGCAAGGCGCCGTGCTCCTCGGCCAGCCGATGCTTGATTTCGGCGAGTCCCAGCGGCGCACCCATGGTGACGAAGTGGGCGATCCGCGGACAGCGCCCGTCGCGCTCGAGCTGCCGCAGCACATCGTAGGCGATCAGCGAACCCATGGAATGGGCCGCGATCAGCAGCGGCCGGTCCGCATGCTGCATCAGCGCCTCCCGCAGCCGCTCGCGCGCGGCCTCGCGAAACGTGCCGTCCTCGTAATAGCCCCACAGGTCGTCGAGCCGGTGCTCGATGATGAAATCGTCGAGAACGAGGTGCCCGGTCTTCTCCTGCGCCCATTCGACGATGCGGTAGAGCCGGTCGGTCAGGGTCGGGGCACAGGCGCCATCGGCACTCGGGAACGGCCCCCTCCCCCGGGCGGGGTAGTAGGGCTCCCGGTTGTGGTCCTCGGAGAGCGGCGCGTCGTAGCGCAGGTCGGCCCAGTAGACGAATTCGAAGGACAGATCCCCCGGATCCTCCCCGAGATTGCGCCGCAGACCCTCGCGGATCGCGGCCGCCCACCACGCCTGCTTCTCCTCCTTCGGCGGCTTGTTGGCGAGGCCATGGATGCCGAGGATGAGCGGACGGTCCTGCATCGGTCGGGAAGGGGGGCCTTGCGCGTCGTCGGTTGCCGGCTCAGGGCCAGCGTCGCAGGGCATATAGCGCGCGGACCTCGGCGGTCCGCGCGACAAATCGGCAGCAAGGTTCCCCTGCGGGAAATCTCCTCACCGTCAGCGGTAGGGAGCGATCGCTGAGGACGTGCGGGCGCTACGCGCCCATCTTCTCCACCAGCGCATCGGAGAGCGCAAAGTTGACGTAGACGTTCTGCACGTCGTCCTGGTCCTCGATCACCTCGACGAGGCGGATCAGCTTCTCGCCGGTCTCGTCATCGACGTCGATGGTGTTCTGCGCCTTCCAGATCAAGCCGGTGCGGCGCGGCTCGCCGAAGCGGGCCTCCAGCGCCTTCGAGACCTCGCCATAGGCATCCTGGGCGCAGGTGACCTCGTGGCCGTCGGTATCCGAGCGCACGTCGTCGGCGCCGGCCTCGATGGCGGCCTCCAGCATGGTGTCGGCGTCGGCGACGTCGGGAGCGAAGGCGATGACGCCGACCCGGTCGAACATGAAGGCGACGGCGCCGGTCTCGGCGAGGCTGCCGCCCGACTTGGTGAAGGCCGAGCGAACGTCGGAGGCCGTGCGGTTGCGGTTGTCGGTCTGCGCCTCGACGATCAGGGCGGCGCCGCCGGGGCCGTAGCCCTCGTAGCGGATCTCCTCGTAGTTCTCGCCCTCGTTGCCCGCCGCCTTCTTGATGGCGCGCTCGATGTTGTCCTTGGGCATGTTCTCGGCCCGGGCCGCAAGGATGGCGGCGCGCAGGCGCGGATTCATCGACGGGTCGGGCGTGCCGAGCTTGGCCGCCACCGTGATTTCGCGGGCGAGCTTGCTGAACACCTTCGAGCGGACCGCGTCGACGCGGCCCTTGCGGTGCATGATGTTCTTGAACTGGGAATGCCCGGCCATGGCGGGTTCGTCTTCTCGTTCGTGCGGGCGGAGGGCTCCTTCGAAGAGAAAGGATCCTCGACGTCGCGCGGGATTGTGTCGGGGGCTCCGCTTATAGGCCGCAGCCGCCCCCTGGCGCAACGCGAGGCGGTCACGGCGATCGAGCCCTCCGGCGTCACCCGCTTCTGCAGCATGGAGGCGATCGGGATCGGCGTATCGCCTCCTCTCTTCCCCTCGCGCCGTCCCTGGCCGGGATCGCGGTGGAGATGTTAAAAGGCGTACGCGAAGACCCGACGTCTCTTCCCGACCTCAAGTGGAACGTCTGCAATGCCGACGACCGAGACGGGCACGGCCGGTGACCCTCGCAAGCCCTGGCGCTTCGTCCTCGCCGCCTTGCTGGGGACGCTCGCCGGCGCGACGCTGTTCCCGAGACCCGCCAGGGGCGGCGCGAGGGACGATCTCAGGCCTGATCCTCCTCCAGCAGGGCCCGATAGCGTGCCGCCGAACGGCTGACGACGGTGCCCGCCTCCTCCGCGATATGCAGGCCGAAGGCGCCGTAGAGGCGCGCGAACGCCTTCGCTTCGAGCCGCGTCGCGATGCGGGCCACGGTGCCGCCGGAGAGCGGCAGCCGGTTCGGATAGCTCCACAGGAAGGAGACGCTCTTCCGATCGGCGCCGGGCTGCACGATGTCCCCGGCGAGGATCGCGCCACGTCCCCCCGCTCCGTCCCGCCAGTGCAGTACGGCGCCGCCGGGGAAGTGGCCGCCGAGGCGCATCAGGGTCAGGCCGGGCGCGAGATCGCGCTCGTCCTCCTCCCAGAACACGATGCGGTCGTCGGGGCGCATCACCCATTCGCGGTCGCGGGCGTGAAGGTAGACCGGCGCGTCGAAGGCGGCGGCCCAGTCCGGCATCGCGGTGTAATAGTGGGGGTGGGAGATGGCGATGCCGGCAAGGCCGCCGAGCGACCGCACCAGCGCAACCGTGGCCGGATCAAGAAGCGCGAGGCAGTCCCAGAGAAAGTTGCCCCGGGGCGTCCGCAGCAGGAAGGCGCGCTGGCCGATGCCGAAACGGGGCTGCGTCTCGATCTCGAACAGCCCGGGCTCGGCCTGCCGCCACGCATTGGCGTGAGCGGCCGCGAGCCTGTCGGGCGTCGTCCAGTCCTGGCCGGAGGCGGGCACGTATTGCCGCTCCTCGTCGCAGATCGGGCAGCGGCCGGGCGGGGCCGGCGCGTCCGGGAAGCTGGTCCCACAGGTGACGCAGATGTGGATCGTCACGGGCTCATCCCCGCTCGTGCCGGCAAGGTGATCAGTCGCCGCCCTGGCCAACCGCCGAGCCGGTGCCTTCGCGCGAGGATCCATCCTCGGCCCGCTCGGCACCCATGTCTCCCGGCTCGGTCGGGGCCGGGGAGCGGTGCCCCGGAACCGGCGAGGCGACCGGGCGCTGCTCGTAGGTCCGGGCACTCGGTGTCTCGACCGGATCGTCGGGGCGGGTCGCGTCGCTCGAGTTCACGGCCTGTCTCCTGGGTCTTTCCCGGTGAAGAGCCGCGCGATCGATCCGGTTCCCTCGTGGCGGCGCCCGCGGGAGCGGAGAACCGACCTAGCGCGAACCCGATTCAAGGGGCAGAACACAGGATCTTCCGCCGGATTCTTCTCCCCTGGCCCGGAAGAGGCGCAACCCGGACAGGCCCCACGACGATGCAGCGCTCGCTCCTTCTCCCTCACGCTCTGTGCCTCGGCACGGCAATCCTCGGCCTTGCCGCGACTGCGGCCTCGGCGCAGGAGCGGCCCTTCACCCCGTCCCTGACCTGTGCGGCGGTGCAGGCCATCGTCGCGCGGCAGCGCCGTGTCGTGCTCGCCACGAGCCCGAACGCCTACGAGATGGTGCATTTCGAGAGCGGCGACTGCCGGAACGAGGTGACCGCCCGGCCCGCCTTCGAACCGACTCTCGACGATCCGAACTGCTTCGCCGGCTACCGCTGCGTCCAGCGCAACAACGGCGAGAACACCGCGCGCTGAGGGTGGCGTGTCAGCCCCGCCGCAGCAGCCGCTTGGCTTCGGCCCGGGCGCGATGCTCGAACCGGGCAAGACGCAGGCGCCGCTCCAGGGAGATCAAGCCGGCGCCCGGCGGCAGCGCGACGATCTCGGCGATGGTCTCGCGCTCGGGATAGAGGCTTTCCAGCGCCGAGCCCGGCAGCGTCGCCGAATCGAGCCGCCCGGCAAAGCCGTCCGCGTGGAGGGCGCGGACGATGGCCTCCTCCAGCACCAGGCCGGGGGCCTGGGCCCGCAGGGTCTCGTCGTAGGCGGTCTTGAGCAGATAGGCGGTCCCGCCTGAGATCAGGGCGAGGCTGGCCGCGACGGTGCGTCCGTCGAGGCGCAGCAGGTCGGCCCGCACGCTCACCGGGTCACCCTGCGGCCGGAACAGGGCGCGGGCGAAGGCCTCCGTCTGCGGGCGGCTGCGCAGGGCCGTGCCGGCCTCGCCTTTCCAGCCGGCGGCCTCGACGGCGAGAAAATCCTCCAGCGCCCGCTCCAGCGCCGGCCCCTCCGTCGTGCTCTCGAGCGTGAGCGTCCCGGCCTCCTCCAGCCGGCGGCGGCGGCGGCGCAGATCCTTGAGGCGGCTCTTGTGCGGGTGGCCGGCGAGGAAGGCGTCGTGATCGGCGCGCCGGTCGAGAACCGGGCGCTCGAAGCTTGCGACGGTGCCGACCTGCCAGCCGGCCCGCTCCATGGCGGCGAGGAGCCCGGCTCCGGGTCGCCCCTCGGTGGCGAGCAGCGGCCAGCGCCAGGGACGCCCACCCGAGGCGAGCGCGAGGCCCTCGACCAGGGCGTCGAGTCGACCCTCCAGGCCGGGACCGTCGGCGACGAGCGGCGTGGTCGCGGTCACGTAGGGCGAGTGGAACGGCTGCGCGATCGCGGCACCCAGGCCGGTGATGTCGGGGCGCAGGGCGAAGGGCAGCAGGGCCGCGATCCGCCCGTCCTCGCGGACAATCACGGCTGAGAGGCGGGGATGGCACAGGCCGTGATCGCGGTGCGCCGCGACGACGGGCCGCGTGTAGAACGGATGGGGCGCGACGGCCCCGGCGGCCAGTGCGTCCCAGGCCGCGGCGTCCGCAGCGAGCGCGGCGACGGGCTCGACAGTGATCCGCGGCGATCCTGACAGGGAAGGGGCGCGGATCACCGGGCGGCACTCCGCCGGGACAACCCGACGACCGGCGTCGCGAGGCCATGGAGCGACCGCGCCCCGAGCGCCAGGACGAACCCGCGCAGCGTCTGGGCCAGCGCCACCGCGACCGCCGCTCCGGCAACCCCGAGCCAGGGGATCAGGACGAGGCAGAGCCCGGCGGCCAGGACCAGCATCGCCAGGGTGACCCCGGCGCAGAGCCGCTCGCCGCCGAGCATCGTCAGCACATCCTCGGCCGGGCCGAACAGGCTCGCCGCAACGCTGCCGGCGACGAGGATCGCCAGAACCGGCAGGCTGGCGCGAAACCCCTCGCCGAACAGGCCGAGCAGCATCGGCGACACCGCGACGACGGCCAGCCCGATCCCCGCCGTCGCCAGGAAGGTCCAGCGCGCCTGCAGGCGCACGAGATCGGCGAGGCCGGCCTCGTCGCCGCGTGCGCGGGCGGCGGCGAGGCGCTGGGCGGTCGTGGCCGAGGCCGCGTAATGCACGAAGGCCACGAATTGCTGGATGCGGGTCGCGGCGAAGTAGAGGCCGACCGCTTCCGGCGGCGCGAGGAAGCCGAGGATCACGACATCGACGAAGCCGAAGGCGCTCGCGGCGAGATCGCCCGCCGCGATCGGCAGGCAAGCGGCCAGCCACAGCCGCCAGCGGTAGAGGCGCGGCCCGTGCGACAGATGCCGCCGCAGGCGCGCCAGCAGGAGTCCCGCCTGGACGGCGGCGGCGAGGCCTGTCGCGGCGAGCGTGCAGGCGACGGCGACCCAGGCCTCGGCCGGCGCACCCGCCAGCACGGCACCGATCATCGCCACCATGATCAGGGCCTGACGCAGAAGGTAGGGCGGCGCGATGGCCAGAAGCGGCCAGCCCTGACTGCGGGCCACACCCTCGAGATAGTCCTGGAAGGCGAAGAGCGGCACGACGAAGGCCGCGACAAGAATGGGCGTGCCGTAGGGGCCGGCGAGCAGGCCGCCCTGCAAGAAGGCGACGGCAAGGCCGCCGAGCGAGAGGGCGAGCCCGCCGCCGAGGCTGGCCAGCGCCCCGCCGAGGAGGAAGCCGCGCACGCTGTCGAGCCGTCCCGTCGCCTGATCGGCGGGCAGGAACCGGCAGGCCCCCTGTGACAGGCCGAAGGTCGCGGTGTGGCCGAGGATGGCGATCCAGACCCAGACGGTGGCGAAGACTCCGTACTCCGCCCCGCCCATCATGCGGGCCATCAGGACCTGCGCCCCGTAGGCGAACCCGGCCGCGCCGATGCGGACCGCGAACACGCCGAGGGCGGCGACCGCCGCGGTGGCTCGCCCCGTCCGAAGGCGGACGAGAAGCGTCTCGATCGAGGATGGCGGGAGGCCGCCCGCGATCACCTTGTCCGCTGCCATGGGGCGCCATCCGAAAGGGCGCCGGGCGCGGGAAGGGCCGGCACGCTCGGGTCTCAGCCTAGGAAGCGCGGGATTTCGAGCGGGTTAAGAGGGCCTGACAAAACAGCCGTGGCGGGCTTACGGCTGCTTCGGGACCGGACTGGGACCGGGCGTTCCGGTCTGGGCCGGATCGGTCTTCGAGGTGTCCGACGTGGCGTGGTCGGCCGTCACCGCATCCCCTTTGCCCGGATCCTTGATCCCATCCTTCATGCCCTCCTTGGCCGATTCCGGCTGAAGCAGCGACAGGGTGATCGCCCGCGTGGCGTGCTCGGCCATGCAGCGCAGACCGAGATCGTTGAGCCGGAAATGACGGCCCAGCATATGCGCCTCGGTGGTGCGCTGGGTCGAGAGGAAGCGCATCGCCGCGTAGCGGTGGACCAGCGGCACCGCCTCGCGGCGAGCCACCTCCTGCACGGTGCGCACCATCTGCGTGTAGTAGGCGTCGTCGGCCAAGCTCTCGGTGAAGACGGGATCGATCAGCACGATGTCGATGCCGTGGGACTTCACCCACTGTACCGATTCGTCGAGCGCCTCGCCGAAGGCCTCGATGTCGACGCGGGCGAGGGCGTCGTTGGTGCCGACCTGCCAGACCACGAGGTCTGGCTCCATCTCGGCAACCATGGAGCGCAGCCGCTCGCCCGCCCCGCTCGCCACCTCACCGGGCAGGCCGCGGGCCTCGACCTCGACCTGAACGTCGGGCAGCGCCTGCTCCAGGGCGTTCTCCAGCTTCACCGGGTAGCTCGCGGATGCGCCGAGCCCCGCCGAGGACGAGCCGATCGAGAGGACGTGGATCGGCCGCTTCTCCTTCAGCGCGGCCTTCACCGCCTTGAGCCGCGCCAGGGTGTAGAGCTTCGAGCCGGGCACACGGCATTCGGGCGACAGGCTCTGATCCAGCGCCTCCACCGGCGCGGGTGACGAGGCCGCCGATGGTGCGGCCGGCATCGGCGCGGCGCCCGACGTCTCGCCCAGAGCGGGCGAGGCGAGGCTCAGGCCGAGGGAGAGGAGGACGGCGCGTCGGCGGGCGAGGCGGCGTCGGGTGCCTTGCGCGTCGGCCGCGGTCTGCGGGAACGCCATTCGACGAACCATGCGGTGAAACCCAGTGCGATCAGGCCGGAGCCTACGACCGAAATGTCAACGAAGATACCGCCGCCGGTTTGGAAGCGCACGAACTGTCCGGCGAGGCTCAACAGCGATCCCATCGAGAACACGGCGAGCGAATTGCGCCCCAAACCCGACAGGAAGCGGGCCAGGCGGCCGACATGCGGGGCGATCAGGGCGAAGACGCCCTGGAAGGCGAGCACCATGCCGCAGAAATGGACCAGCCGGGCGGGCGAGAGGTAGGTCTTGTCGAAGGTGAAGACCAGGCGCGGCTCGGGTGCCAGCATCGGATCGGGCCGCAGTTCCAGCACGGCCAGGACGACGCCGACCGCGACGATGACGATCCCGAGCGGCATCAGGCGCCGCCACAGGCGCTGCAGCCGCTCCGATTCCCGCGTCGCCTCGTTCGACAGGAACCCCAGCACCAGCAGGAGCTGCCAGCAGAGCGGGTTGAAGAACCAGTCGCCCTCCCCGGGCCAGGAGGGGAAGTTCCACTCGAAGACGAGACTCGCCCCGTAGAGCGAGAGCGAGAGCGCCAGCAGCAGCGCCCGGCTGACGCGACCGATCAGCACGACCGCCGGCGCGATGGCGATGAGCACCACGTAGAGCGGCAGGATGTTGAAGAAGCCGAGCTGGTGCGTGAGCAGCACGACGCCGACCATGGTCTGGATCGGGTCGGCGAAGAAGCCGCCGGCATTGTGCCATTCGAGGATCAGCGGATTGTCGAGATAGAGCGCGCACCCTGCGATCATCGCGAGCGCCAGCGCCATGATGGTGATTTGCGCGCGGTACACCTCGATCGTGCGCGACAGGAGCCGCAGCACGGTGGTGAGGCGCGGCTCCGGCAGGCCGTCGCGCCCGCGGGTGGCGAGCCCGATCGACCAGCCGGCGAGGAACACGAACAGCTCGGCGGCATCCGAGATGCCATATTGCGAGAAGGTGTAGCGCTCGAAGAAGTTGCCGGGGATGTGGTTGATGAAAATCGTCACCAGCGCGAAGCCGCGCCAGAAATCGATCGCGTTCGGCTCGCGCATCAGGCTCCACGGTCCGGCGGTGTGAGGGCGATGCGGCAGGGTCCCGGCCTCCCGCGCGGCGCGCGAAACGCCCGGCGCGGCGCCGTTCCGGGACCCGCGACCCGGAGCGGAAGGCGGCCGACCTGATAGACCGCGCCGGGGCGGATTGGGAAGCGGAACTGCGGTGACGAGGGCGCGATAACGGGCTTCACGCCGCTCCGCGCAGATGCCCCGCATGCCAGTCGCGCAACGCCTCGAGGGTGACGACGCCGTCGGGCCAGACATGGCCCTGGAGGTGGCTGTGCGGCGCGTCGGGTTCGCCGAGATCGGACACGGCGGAGAAGGCGCCGTCGAGCCGGTGGCTCTTCGTGTAGCGACTCCGGGTGGCGAGCACCGGCAGGCCCGCGGCCAGCGCCGAGCGGATGCCGGCCGCCGAATCCTCGAAGGCGATCGCCTCGGAGGGATCGATGCCAAGGCGATGGACGGCGAGCGCGAAGATGTCGGGGGCCGGCTTCTTCTGCGCCGCCTCATCGCCGGCGGCGATCACGTCGAAGGGCTGCGCGCCGTCCGGGAAGTTGAGCCTGAGCAGCAGGTCGATGTTCGGCCGACTTGTGGTGGTGGCCACCGCCAGCCGCACGCCCTGCTTCCGCGCCTGCTCGACGAGGCGCCGCACGCCGGGACGCAGGGCGAGGCCGCCGCTCTCCGCCAGTTCCCCGTAGAAGCGCGTCTTGAGATCGTGGATCTCCGGCATCCGACGCTTCAGGCCGTCCGCCTCCTCCGGGTGGAAGCGCTCGATGTAGTGGACGAGCCGCTCCTTCCCGCCCATCACCTTGAGGAGTTCGGCGTAGAGCTCCGGCGACCAGTGCCAGGGCAGGCCGAGCGCCTCGAAGGCGCGGTTGAAGCCCTGGCGGTGGAGGTCTTCGGTCTCGGCGAGGGTCCCGTCGACGTCGAAGATCAGCGCCTTCAGCATCGCACGCCGTCCCGCCCGGCGGCGGCATCGGCCGCGGCGCGGATCGCCGCGACGTTCTTCTCGTACTTGTCGGTGCCGCCCTTGAAGGCGGCGGAGCCCGCGACGAGGATGTTGGCACCGGCGCCTGCCGCCGGCCCGGCGGTCTCCGGGGTGATGCCGCCATCGACCGAGATGTCGATGCCGCGGCCCGCGGTCATCGCCTTGACGCGCGAGATCGTCTCGAGGGCCGAGTGGATGAAGCTCTGGCCGCCGAAGCCGGGATTGACCGTCATCACCAGCACGAGATCGACCATGTCGAGCACCGGCTCGATCATCGAGGCCGGCGTGCCGGGATTCAACGCCACGCCCGCGCGCTTGCCGAGGGATCGGATCGTCTGGAGGGAGCGGTGGATGTGCGGGCCCGCCTCGACGTGGACCGTGATCGCGTCGGCTCCGGCCTCGGCGAAGGCGGCAAGGTACGGGTCGGCCGGGGCGATCATCAGGTGGACGTCGAAGAACTTGTCGGTCCAGGGCCGCAAGGCCTTCACCACCGCCGGGCCGAAGCTGATGTTGGGCACGAAATGCCCGTCCATCACATCGAGATGGATCCAATCGGCACCGGCTTGCGCGATGGCCCGCGTCTCCTCGCCGAGCCTGGAGAAATCGGCGGCGAGGATCGAGGGTGCGAGGATGGTCATGGGAACAGCTCGGAGCAACGATGCGCCGCCCCGCGGAAAAAATGCGGGCGGCCCTGGGAGAGACTTTCTGTCATCGATCTAGTGCATCGGGCGGAAAGTTGCGCGCCGGCTCGACGCAAAAAAGCGGGCGCAGTGAGGGCGGGACGCATCCGCCGTTGTCGCGAGCGGCAGCGAGGCGATCCGGCAGCGCACCTTTTTCGCAGAGAGCGGAGCCCTGGATCGCTTCGGCTCCGCCTCGCGATGACGAACCTTCAGGACGTCGAGGGAAACGAGAATGCCCGCTCCGGCCGGCTCCAGGCAGAGGGCTGGTCGTCGGCGCCGGTCCCCAGCGGACACTGCACGATGACGCTGTCGCTCCAGCGCCCGTACTTGTAGCCGATGGCGGGCAGGTAGCCGACGCGAGCGAACCCGCACGCCTCGTGCAGGCGCAAGCTGGCCTCGTTGCTGGCGTCGATGTAGCCGATCATCTGCCGGTAGCCGCCCGCCGCGCAGGCCTCGATCAGCGCCGGCAGAAGGCGGCGCCCGATTCCCGCGTGCAGGTGGTCGGGATGGACGTAGATCGAGTGCTTGAGGGCGTAGCGGTAGGCCGGGCGCTTGCGGAAGGGCACGGCGTAGGCGTAGCCGGCGATCTGCCCACCCCGCTCGGCGACGAGATGGGGCAGGCGCTTGCTGCGCATGTTCTTGCGCCGCCGCCGCAGCTCGTCGGGCAGCAGACGCTCCTCCTCGAAATCGCCGGTATCGCCGACGCCCCGGCGGATGTGACGCTCGTAGATCGCGATCATCGCCGCCACGTCGGCATCCGACGAGGGACGGATCACCACGTCGGCGTGAGGCGAGATCGCCGCCGCACCCGATGCCATCAGGCGCCCTCGCGCACGACATAGGTGTGGAAGCGGATGCGCCCGTCCGGGTCGGTCTCGCGGTAGACGCCCTGAATCTCGGCCTCGAAGCCAGGGAACAGGTTGGCGGCCGCCTCGAACATCTTGAAGTAGTCGAGCATGGGTTTCGCCCGCTCATCCAGACGCTCCCCGGGCAGCACCGTGCCGATGCCGGGGGGATAGACCAGCATCAGGGTCGTGGCGATGCGGCCCTCGGCTTGCGCGATCGGCACGTAATCGACCCGGTTGCGGGTCAGCATCTGCGCGGCGGCCTTCGGCGCCATCACCATCTCCGGCAGGTGCTCGGGCATGAACTGCTTGCGCTGGAGCGCCGAGGTGCCCGACTCGCGGTGGAAGGCGTGGTAGTCGGCGCAGAGGTCGCGCAGGCCGACGCCGCGGTAGCGCCTGGGCCGCCGGGCCACGAATTCCGGCATCGCCTCCTCCAGCGGCACGTTGTCGTCGTGCAGCCGTTTGAAGGCGACGAGGCCGGAGATCAGCGTGCCGGCCTTCGACGATTCCACGCCCGGCGTCAGCAGGAAGAGCAGGGAGTTGAGGTCGTTCTTCTCCGGCACGATCCGGTTCTCACGCAGGTACTGCGCGACGATCGGCGCCGGCACGCCGTGCTCGGTATAGGCGCCGGTCTTCCGGTCGAAGCCGGGCGTCAGCACCGTGAGCTTGTTGGGGTCGGTGATGGCGAAGCCCGGCGCCGCGGCGGCGGGTCCGACATGGGTGAAGCCGTGCCAGGCGGCGCCCGGGGTCAGTTCCCAGTAGCGGGCGTCGGAGGCCAGCGCGTCGGTCGGGATCGACTCCCACGGGGTCTCGGCGCCGTCGGGGCCGGTCACCACGTCGGGCACGAAGGGATCGAAGAACCAGCGCCGCTTGGGGTCGGCCTCGCGCTCCTCGAACTCCTTGCGAATGGCGCGCGCCTTCTTGCGCCACTCGATGCCGAGCCGGATCGTGTCGTCCCACAGCACGACGCCGGAGCGGCCCTTCATCATCTGCGCGCCGACATCGAGCGAGGCGAACAAGGGATAGAACGGCGAGGTCGAGGCGTGGACGAGGAAGCTCTCGTTGAGCCGCTTGTGCTCGACGCGGCGTGTCTGGCCGCGAATATGCCCGTCGCGGGTGTGAATCTGCGAGGCCTGGGAGAAGCTCGCCAGCTGCTTGTGGGTCGATTGCGTGGCGATGATGCCCGGCGAGGTCTCGTCGAGCCCGGTCAGGCCCATGGCGAAGCGGCGCTGGTAGAGCGGGTGGAACTTCATGAAGCCCGCCCAGGCCTCGTCGAACAGGATGTAGTCGCAGAGGTGGCCGATCCGCTCGACGATGGCCTGCGCGTCGTAGATCGTGCCGTCATAGGTGCATTGCTCGATCACGGCGCAGCGGAACGGGCGCTCCTTGCGCCACGCGTCGCGGTCCTTGACCAGCGGGTTGTCGCGGATCTTCTCGCGGATGCGCCCCTCGTCGAGCGCCTCATGGTAGATCGGCCCGATCAGGCCGTAGGCATTACGGTCCGTCTCCAGGAAGATCGGAATGCCGCCGGCGAGCAGCAGCGCGCCGTGATGGGCGGCCTTGTGATTGTTGCGGTCGAACAGGACGAGGTCGTCCTCGGCCACCAGCGAGCCCAGCACGACCTTGTTCGAGGCCGAGGTGCCGTTGAGGACGAAGTAGGTCTTCTCCGCCCCGAAGATCTTCGCGGCCTCCTTCTGCGCCTTCAGCGCGGGGCCCTCGTGCGTGAGGAGATCGCCCAGATCGAGGACGGAATTGTCGAGATCGTCGCGAAAGATCGCCTCGCCGAGGTGCTCGACGAAGATGCGGCCGATCGGCGAGCGGTTGTAGAAGATTCCGCCGTTATGGCCGGGGCAGGTCCAGAGCTGATTGCCCTCCTCGGCGTAATCGACCAGCGCGCCGAAGAACGGCGTCTTCAGCGTGTCGGCGTATTGCGTCACGCGGGAGACGAGGTTGCGGGCGATGAATTCCGGGGTCTCTTCCGCCAGGAAGATGTAGCCGTCGATGAAGTCGAGCAGCTCGACGGGAATGTCCTCCAGCCGCTTGCGGCGGACCATGATGACGATCGGCATCTCCAGGCCGCGCCGGCGCATCATGTCGATGAGGGCCGCCGCCTTGCCGTCGAGCCCGCGCTTGCCCCAATCCACTACGAGGCAGCCGACCGCCGCGTCGGTCTGCACCGCGATCGAGGCGTCCTCGACGCGCCGGGCGCGCACCACCTCGAAGCCGCGCTGCTCCACCGCCGCGACGATCTGGTTGACGCGCGCGCCCTCCAGATCATCCGGATCGAAGGCGGGGGTACACATCAGCACGGTAAAGCGGCGGTGGAAGTCCATGGAGCGGGGCTCTCCTCGCGATCGGAACGCCTGCCTTTCCGATCCATCCGCGACGATTCGATGACAGGCGCCCGCGTCGCGGCGTCACCGCAATGTGAGGGGGAAGCTGAGCTCCGTGAAACCCTCCAACGTGAGCAGCCCGGCCGGCGGCGGCGGGAAAGGAGCGGCCGCCTGAGCGGCACGGATCGCCCGCTCGCCGAGCGCGGCCGGCCCGTCCTCGACCTCGACGCCGTCGAGCGCGCCCTTCGCGTCGATCCGCACCCGGATCGTCACCTGCCCGCCGCGTCCCGGTGCCGGAGCGCGATCCGCCATGCCGATGCGATTGACGACCCCGGCGACCCAAGCCTTCGCCCGCGCATCGACCCGCGGCGCGGCGGCGCCGCTCCCGGGCGAAGCAGCCAGCATCAGCGCCGCAAGGAGGACCGACCGGAGGAGTGACGCAACCACGACGAGGAACTCCGCAACGAAAAAGGGCGCCCTGCGGCGCCCTCGGAACGCGTGATCGTTCAGCCGATCACATCCGGCTCTTCTTCGACGTCATCTTCTTCGACTTCGTCGGGCCGCCAGCGCCGGACATCTTGTTCATGCTGCCCTCGGGCTTCACGCCGGTGGCATTTGAACCCGTCATCTGCGTGGTGTTCGCGCTCTGAGCCATCGCCGCCGTGCTCAGGGTCGCGGCGCCGATGAGAAGCGCCGCCGTGAGGCCGATCATCTGTTTCATGAGCGTCTCCCGAAACTTGATCGTTTCATACTTGACCGCGACATCAACCGACGGCTGTGGCCGCGGTTCCTGTTCCCGGCGGTCCCTTCGTCGATGCGGCGCAGCGAGCGTCGAGGGCGGGCCTCAGAGGACGACCGAGGCGCCCCGGCGCAGATGCTCGTCGAGGCGGGGCATGATCTCGACGAAGTTGCAGGGCCGGTGACGGTAGTCGAGCTGCTGCACCAGAATGCCGTCCCAGGCATCCTTGCAGGCGCCGGGCGAGCCCGGCAGCACGAAGATGTAGGTCGCTCCAGCGACCCCGGCGGTCGCCCGCGACTGCAGCGTGGAGGTCCCGATCTTGTCGTAGGAGATCCGGTGGAACACCGCCGAGAAGCCGTCCATGCGCTTCTCGAACAGCGGTTCGATCGCCTCCGGCGTCACGTCGCGCCCGGTGAAGCCGGTGCCGCCGGTGGTGATGATGACGTCGATGGACGGATCGTGGATCCAGCCCTCGACCTTTTCGCGGATGGCCACGATCTCGTCCGGCACGATGTCCCGGTCCGCGAGCCGGTGCCCGGCTTGGCTGAGCCGCGCGGCCAGGGTGTCGCCGGAGCGGTCGTCGGCAAGCACGCGGGTGTCGGACACCGTCAGCACGGCGATGGAGAGGGGAATGAAGGCGCGGGGTGTCGGCTCGCTCGTCATGCCGACGATGTTGTCCCGGGAGCCGGGTTGGTCAACCGTCGCCCGACGTCGCGGGCGAGCCATTCACATTCCGGATGCACATCCCGACAGCGCGGCGCGTTGAGGCGCCGGGCTGCGCCGTGCTACGCGCGGAACGATTTCGCGATATCGCGACCTGTCTGAGGCTCTGGAAACAATGATCCCCCGCTACTCCCGTCCCGAGATGACCGCGATCTGGTCGCCGGAGAGCCGGTTCCGGATCTGGTTCGAGATCGAGGCTCACGCCACCACGGCGCTCGCCAAGATCGGCGTCGTGCCGAAAGAAGCCGCCGACAAGGTGTGGGAGAAGGGCCGCGACGCGGTGTTCGACGTCGCCCGCATCGACGAGATCGAGGCGGTGACGAAGCACGACGTCATCGCCTTCCTCACCCATTTGGCCGAGATCGTCGGGCCGGAGGCGCGCTTCGTCCACCAGGGCATGACGTCGTCCGACGTTCTCGACACCTGCCTCAACGTGCAGCTCACCCGCGCCGCCGACATCCTGATCAAGGATCTCGACGCCCTGCTCGCCGCGCTGAAGCGGCGCGCCTTCGAGCACAAGCTCACCCCGACCATCGGCCGCTCGCACGGCATCCACGCCGAGCCCGTCACCTTCGGCCTCAAGCTCGCCCAGGCCTACGCCGAGTTTTCCCGCGCCAAGGAACGGCTGATCGCGGCGCGCAAGGAAGTTGCGACCTGCGCGATCTCGGGCGCCGTCGGCACCTTCGCCAATATCGACCCGCGGGTGGAGGAATACGTCGCCGAACAGATGGGGCTTCAGCCGGAGCCGGTCTCGACCCAGGTGATCCCGCGCGACCGCCACGCCATGTTCTTCGCCGTGCTCGGCGTGATCGCCAGCTCGATGGAGCGGCTGGCGACGGAAGTGCGCCACCTGCAGCGCACCGAGGTGCTGGAAGCGGAAGAGTTCTTCTCCGAGGGGCAGAAGGGTTCCTCGGCCATGCCGCACAAGCGCAATCCGGTGCTCACCGAGAACATCACCGGGCTCGCCCGCATGGTGCGCGGCTACGTGACCCCGGCGCTGGAGAACGTCGCGCTCTGGCACGAGCGGGACATCTCGCACTCGTCCGTCGAGCGGATGATCGGCCCGGACGCCACGGTGACGCTCGATTTCGCCCTGGCCCGGCTCACCGGCGTGATCGACAAGCTCTTGGTCTACCCGGCCAACATGCAGAAGAACCTCGACCGGCTCGGCGGTCTCGTCCACTCGCAGCGGGTGCTGCTGGCGCTGACGCAGGGTGGCGTCTCGCGGGAGGATTCCTACCGGCTGGTCCAGCGCAATGCGATGCCGGTCTGGCGTGGCGAGGGCGACTTCCTCACCCTTCTCAAGGCCGACCCGGAGGTCACGGCGGTGCTCAAGCCGGAGCAGATCGAGGAGTGCTTCGATCTCGACTACCACCTCAAGCACGTCGATACGATCTTCAAGCGGGTGTTCGGCGAGGCGTGATCAGGGCTTCGTGCACGGAACCTGCTTCGGGCCGATGCTGACGACGGACGATCGAGAGAACCGATGAGCCGCACCGCCTATCTCAACGGCCAATTCCTGCCCCTGGACGAAGCCCGCGTGCCGGTGATGGACCGCGGCTTCCTGTTCGCCGACGGGATCTACGAGGTCGCCGCCGTGCTGCACGGCCGTCTCGTGGACAATGCCGGGCATCTGGCCCGGCTCGACCGCTCCCTCGCCGAGATCGGCATCCGCAACCCGCACACCGCCGAGGAGTGGGAGCGGCTGGAAACGCAGCTCGTGGAGAAGAACGCGGTCCGGGAGGGTCTCGTCTACATCCAAGTGACGCGGGGCGTGGCCGAGCGGGACTTCTCGTTTCCGAAAGGGGACGTGGCCCCGACCGTGGTGATGTTCACGCAGGAGAAATCCATCGTGAACAACCCGATGGCCGAGACCGGCGCCCGGGCGATCACCGTGCCGGACCTGCGCTGGAAGCGGCGGGACATCAAGTCGGTGGCGCTTCTCGCCCAGGTTCTCGCCAAGCAGCAGGCGGCGGAGGCCGGCGTGGCCGAAGCCTTCATGGTGGAGGACGGCGTGGTGACGGAGGGCTCCTCCTCCACCGTCTTCATCGTCACCAGGGCCGGCGCGCTGGTGACGCGCCCGCTCTCGCATGCGATCCTGCCGGGCATCACCCGCAAGGCGGTGCTGGCGCTGTCCAAGGAGACCAGCCTCGCCTTCGAGGAGCGGCTCATCAACGCGCGCGAACTGCCCGAGGCGGCGGAAGCCTTCTACACCTCGGCCTCGGCCTTCGTGATGCCGGTGGTGGAGATCGACGGAAAGGCTCTCGGCGACGGTCGCCCCGGTCCGGTGGCCCGGCGAATGCGGGAGCTGTACTTCGCCTTCGCCGAGAAATCGGAGGCTTCGACGGGCTTAGCCTGACAGGAACGCGAGGGCGCGCGCGTCCGTTGGTCCCGAAAGGACCATCCGAGGACGCGATGACTTTCACGAAAACCACGCTCCGCGCCGCCGCGCTGCTCGCTGGACTGATGAGCACGGCGGCCTTCGCCCAGGATCCGACCGTGCCGCAGCGCGGGCAGGACAGCGATCCGAAGCTGCCCGCGCCCCAGGAACAGGTGCCGGAAAAGGTCCGGCCGGAGAGCGACACCACCGGCAGCACGCTCAGCGAAAAGCTCGAGAAGTCGGACGGCGTGATCAAGCCGCCCGCCGGCGTCGATCCCGAGATCAAGACGATCGCGCCGGAGCCGACCCCGAACTCCACCCCGGTGATCAAGCCGCCGGGCAACGCCAAGTAACCCAGGCGAGTCGTCCGAGGCAGGGTGGCGGGCGGGCGCATTCGCGCGGACGCATCAGCCATGCGGCGCGGTCCCCAGTGGTCGGGGCCTGCTTCGCTTGACCTGCCTGCCCATATCGCCGAAGACGCCCCCGTATGCTCGATCCCCGGCTGACGGCCGGGGTTTTCGCGCGTGGCGCAACCGCTTGGCGCCCGCGCCACCGATTGCGAGACAGGTCAGACGCGCATGGCGAACGTCGTCGTCGTAGGCGCCCAGTGGGGCGACGAGGGCAAGGGCAAGATCGTCGATTGGCTCTCGGAGCAGGCCGACATCGTGGTCCGCTTCCAGGGCGGTCACAATGCCGGCCATACGCTGGTGGTGGGCGAGGCCGTCTACAAGCTGTCACTGCTGCCCTCGGGCGTGGTCCGGCCGAACACCCTCGGCGTGATCGGCAACGGCGTGGTGCTCGATCCCTACGCGCTCGCCTCGGAGATCGACCGGCTCGCCGGCCAGGGCGTGACGGTAACGCGCGAGAATCTCCGCGTGGCCGACAACGCCACCCTGATCCTGTCGCTCCACCGCGAGCTGGACGCGCTGCGCGAGGACGGGGCGCAGGGCACCAAGATCGGCACGACCAAGCGCGGCATCGGCCCGGCCTACGAGGACAAGGTCGGCCGCCGGGCGATCCGGCTGATGGACCTCGCCGATCCGGAGAACCTGCCGCCGAAGATCGAGCGGCTGCTCGCCCACCACAACGCCCTGCGCCGCGGCTTCGGCCTCGAAGAGATCGCCGAAGCAACGATCCTGAACGAGCTCACGGCCATCACCGAGCGGGTGCTGCCCTATCAGGACACCGTCTGGCACCTGCTCGACGAGGCGCGCCGCGGCGGCAAGCGCATCCTGTTCGAGGGCGCGCAGGGCGCGCTGCTCGACGTCGATCACGGCACCTACCCGTTCGTGACCTCGTCCAACACGGTCGCCGGACAGGCCGCGACCGGCTCGGGCCTGGGTCCGCGGGCCATCGGTTACGTCCTCGGCATCGCCAAGGCCTACACCACCCGCGTCGGCGAGGGCCCCTTCCCGACCGAACTGCACGACGAGATCGGCCAGCGCATCGGCGAGCGCGGCCGCGAATTCGGCACGGTGACGGGGCGCAAGCGGCGCTGCGGCTGGTTCGACGCCTGCCTCGTGCGCCAGACCGTGCAGACGTCGGGGATCGACGGCATTGCGCTGACCAAGCTCGACGTGCTCGACGGCTTCGACGAGATCCGGGTGTGCACCGCCTACGACATCGACGGGCAGCGCTTCGATCACCTTCCCGCCAGCCAGGCGGCGCAGCAGCGCGCCGTGCCGGTCTACGAGACGATTCCCGGCTGGAGCGGCACCACCGCGGGCGCCCGCTCCTGGGCCGACCTGCCGGCCCAGGCGATCAAGTACGTGCGCCGCATCGAGGAGCTGATCGGCGCGCCGGTGGCACTGCTCTCCACATCCCCGGAGCGCGACGACACCATCCTCATGCACAACCCCTTCGAGGATTAAGTCCCGGGACGGCGGGTAGAGACAGGCAGATCCGGGCACGATGGCCGACTATTATCCGTTGCTGGCACGCGCGCTCGACGCCCTGCCCGATCGATCGCCGGCCCTGCGCCGAGCGGTCTACGATCGCGCGCGCAGCGCCCTGATCGCACAGCTCCGCTCGCTCGACCCGCCGGTGCCCGAGGCCGATATCGACCTCGAACGTCAGGCGCTCGACACGGCGATCGGTCGCCTCGAGGCCGAGTACGAGCCGCCGCCCGCAGCGGCCGAGATGCCGACCTCGCCCGCAGCCGGGCCGTCGGAGCCGCCCCCTCCCCCGGCCGCCGAACCGGTCCGGCCGGAGCCGCTCTCGCCCGGTCCCCTGCCTCCGACGCTGCCGGAGCCCGAGCCGCCGCAGAACCCGGATGGGCCGCTGGTGCTGCCACCCGCCTCGGTGCCGGCCGGAATCGGATCGGACCTCGGCCGCACGGAAGCCAAGCCGGCGGGCGAGACGGTGCCGTTCATGCCGCCGCCCCGGCGGCCGAGGGCGGACGAGGCGCCCAAGCCCGCGCCGGAGGCCGGCGGCTTCATCCCGCCGACGCCGTCGTCCGATGGAATCGGGACCGTCGGATCCACGAGCGAGGCCGAGACGGAGGCCGCGGTCGATACCGCCTCCCCCGGCGCTCCTTCCGAGACGAACGCTTCCGGCGAGGCGGGCAATGGTCGCCAGCGGCCGCGCATCGACGTGGTGACGCCCCCCGAGGGCCGGTCCCGCCTGCTGCGCAACCTGTTCGTCGGCGGCGTGCTCGCGGCGGTGATCGCGCTGATCGCGGTGGCCGCCTTCTTCCTGCGCGACAAGCCGTCCGACCTCCAGCAGAGCGCGGCCGAGCAGGAGGTTCCCGCCGAACAGCCGGATGCGAAGTTCTCGGACCGCGTCGGGACGGATCGCAACGAGGCTGAGGCACGCACGAAGACCGCCGCTCCGGGCGCCGCACCGGCACAGCCTGAGATGACCGTCTCGCAAAGGGGGATCCTCTACGAGGAGAACCAGAGCGATCCGCGCGCCCAGCCGCTCGCCACCACCGGCCACGCGGTCTGGCGGGTGGAGGCCGTGAACGGCGTTCAGGGCGAGCCGCTGCAGACGGTGCTCCGGGCCAATGTGGAGTTCCCGGATGCGGGGCTGACGCTGGCGATGACCATGCGCAAGAACCTGGACCCGACGCTTCCCGCCTCGCACACGATCGAGCTCGCCTTCACCAACAACGGCGAGGCCGGTGCCAAGCGCGCGGTGCAGAATATCGGCCTGCTCCAGCTCAAGGACGAGGAAGCCGCCCGCGGCTCCCCCGTCTCGGGGCTTCCGGTGCGGGTGCGTGAGAACCTGTTCCTGATCGGTCTCTCCTCGCTGAAGAGCGATGTGGACCGCAACACCGAGATGTTGCTGCACAAGAACTGGCTCGACCTGGCGCTGAATTACACGAGCGGCCAGAGGGCGGTCATCAGCTTCGAGAAGGGCACGGCCGGCACGCAGGCCATGCAGAACGCCTTCTCGCAGTGGCAGGACCGATAGGCCGTCCGATCGAGCGAAGCCCGGGCGGCGAGTTCGCACGGCCTCAGGAGCGGAGCCCGAAGCCGCCTTCCCGACGGGTCGATCGGATCGGATACGCTGCGGCGCCCCCCGGGAACGCCGATGATCGCGGGGATGCCGCGACGGCTTCGTTCCTCAAGAAAAAACCCGGCCTCGGGAGGGCCGGGTTTTTCGCGCTCGCATCGGGACGGACGGGCGAAGCCCGCGGGACTATGAAATCCGCGCCTCGGTCCGAGGCAATTCGCGGGTCGCGAGGTTGCGCTTGACCGCCTCCTGCACCTTTTCGAAGGCACGCACCTCGATCTGACGGACGCGCTCGCGCGAGACGCCGAACTCGCCCGAGAGATCCTCCAGGGTGATCGGATCGTCGGCCAGGCGCCGCGCCTCGAAGATGCGCCGTTCGCGCGGATTCAACACGCCCAGGGCGTCGCGCAGGGCCGAGAGGCGGTTGCGTCCCTCCTCCTCGCGGGCGAGCACCGTCTCCTGGCTCGGGCTGTTGTCGACCAGCCAATCCTGCCACTCGCCCTCGCCCTCTTCGCGCAGGGGCGCGTTGAGCGAGGTGTCGCCGGACAGGCGGCGATTCATGTCGATCACGTCCTGCTCGGGCACGCCGAGGGAGGTCGCGATCTGCTGCACCTGATCGGGGCGCAGGTCGCCCTCGTCGAGAGCCGAGATGCGGCCCTTGGCCTTGCGCAGGTTGAAGAACAGCTTCTTCTGATTGGCGGTGGTGCCCATCTTCACGAGGGACCACGAGCGCAGAATGTATTCCTGAATTGCCGCCTTGATCCACCACATCGCGTAGGTGGCGAGCCGGAAGCCCTTGTCCGGATCGAAGCGCTTAACCGCCTGCATCAGGCCGACATTGCCTTCCGACACGACTTCGCTGATCGGCAGGCCGTAGCCGCGATACCCCATGGCGATCTTGGCCACGAGGCGCAGATGCGACGTCACGAGCCGGTGTGCGGCTTCGCGGTCGCCCTCGTCGCGCCAGCTCTTGGCAAGGGTAAACTCTTCCGCCGGCTCCAGCATCGGGAACTTGCGGATCTCATCGAGGTAGCGCGAAAGGCCTCCCTCATTGGCGAGCACGGGCAAAGCGCCGGCCATGTGCACCTCCTTCAACAGCCCCCCTGTCGGGCGGGCCCCAAGCGAATGGCCGCTCCCTTGAGCCGGCCATGCCGCTTCCCATCTTTAATGGAAATTCGTAATGCCCGGTAGCGACCACGCTGTTCACGCAAAGGTCCCAACGCGCGAACCGGAGTCCGGGTTTAACCTCTCACGGGCGCAAAGGGGTCGCAGTGCCGAAACGCACCTTTCTTAGCCCCCTCTCGACATTCCGCCAGAACCTGGGAGCGGCCAAGCGGCGGGTCACGCTCCCCGGCAGTGAAGCCGGCTCTGGGCAGCAGTGGCAGGGCGCGCGTCGAGGAAGCGCAGGACGTGATCGGCCGGTTGCGGCCGGCCGAGATGGTAGCCCTGCATGAAGGGGCAGCCCATGGCTTGCAGCGTGGCCAGATCATCCGCCGTCTCGACGCCCTCGGCCACGACCTCCAGGCTGAGCGCCCGGCCGAGACCGAGCACCGCCTGGACGAGGCCGCGCTTGTCCTCCGCCTCGGTCAGACCCGTGACGAGGCTGCGATCGATCTTGACCCGGTCGGCCCGCAATTGGCGCACCGAGGCCAGCGACGAGTAGCCGGTTCCGAAATCGTCGAGCGCCATGCGGATGCCGGCCCGCGACAGCGCCAGCAGCTTGCCCTGCACCGCCTCGATGTCGAGTGCCGTTTCCTCGGTGATCTCGATCTCCAGCGCGGCCGCCGGGAGGCCGAGCAGACGGAGGCGTCCGAGCACGATCTCGTCGACGGCGATCTGCGCCATCTCCCGCGGTGAGACGTTCATCGCCACCGAGAGATCATGACGGCCCCGGTCGCGCAGCGCGCACAGCATTCCGCAGACCTGCTCCAGGATGAATCGCAGCAGCGATTCCGTCAGTCCGGCCATGGCGGCGGCGGCGATCAGGTCGGCGGGCGGCACCCAGCCGTGAACCGGATGATGCCAGCGCACCAGCGCCTCGAGATTGGTCACGGCGCGACCGTCCCGGCCGAAGATCGGCTGGAACCACACTTCAAGCGCGCCCTCGGCCAGCGCTTGCGACAGGTCGCGCTCACAGTCGCGCCGCACCTCAAGGCGGGCGCGCAACCCGTCGTCGAACAGGCGGAAATGGTTGCGGCCCGAATGCTTGGCGGCGTAGAGCGCCTCGTCGGCGCAGCTCAAGAGATGGGTCAGGCTGTCGGCCGGGCGCTGGCAGATGCCGATGCTCATGCCCAGCCGCCCGGTATCGAAGCTGTCGAACGGCTCGGCCACGGTCCGGATGAGGCGCTCCGCGAGCGCGGCCGGACTCTCGCGCAACTGGGCGCTGTCGTAGGCGAGAGCGAACTCGTCGCCGCCGAGTCGCGCAGCCTCGCAATCCGCCGGCAGAGCGGTCCGAATGCGGCGGGCGACCTCGGCGAGCACCCGGTCCCCGGTGGTATGACCGTAGACGTCATTGACCGACTTGAAGCCGTCGAGGTCGAGCAGCATCAGGCACAGCGCTTGGCCCGCGGCGAGCCGCTCCTCCGCCCGCTGGACGAAGCCCGCGCGGTTCAGGAGGCCGGTCAGGGCGTCATGCGTCGCCCGTTCGCGCATTTCCTCCGCCAGTGCGCTCGCGCTTGCATGGGCGGCCTTACGCGCCTCGGCGAGCGCGGTCGCCTCGTTCTTCAGGCGGCTGGTCTCGCGGAAGCTCCGCTCGGTCGCGAGCGTGCTGCGGATCAGCGCGGCCAGATACAGGATGACGGTGGCGGCAAGGCAGTTCCGATCGAAGCCGCCGACGGCGAGCAGGCAGAGCGCGACCGACAGAAGCGGGGGCGTGATGAAGCAGATCGGGATGCGCGCGTAGGCGATGCCGTGCGTCACAGCCCCAGCGGTGATTCCACAGGTGACGGTGAGATAGAACAGCGTCTGCGCGGTCGTGTAGCCCTCCGAGAGGATCGGCAGGAAGGCCCAGACCGAACCGGAGAGCAGCGCGGCAAGGCAGGCCAGCCGCAGGTGCCGGTCGATCGAGCGGGAGGCGGCCTCACGCGAGACCGGACTTTGGTCCGGTGACATCGCCAATCCGGCGCAGGGTGCACGGCAGACCGCCAGGCGCATCAGATTCACGGCCATGGCCGCGGTGAACCAGAGTCCGCCCACCACGCCGTGCCCCGAATGCAGGGCGACCAGGAAACTCGCCAGACCGAGCAGCATGTTGATGGGAAGCGCCTGCTGCACGCTGGCCCGCACCGCGTCGAGTTGATCGCGGCGGATCAATCGATCGAGATCCAGCCCGGTGCTCGGACGTGAGCGCATGGAGAGCGAGCCTGGGTCAACGACGCTTCGGGACTGAAGCCTACTGCTTCTACGAGCAAAGACGTAACAGATGGTTGAAGCCCGTTTCGCTTCCAGATGCACGTCGAGACGACGAAATCGCGAACTCGCGACCGAGATCAACTTGCCCTTCGTTCGAGATGATCTTTCGGCAAAGCACGATGAGAGGGTGAGATGGCCGAAGGTGTCTTGTCCTCTTCACCGCAGGCCTCGGCCGATCGGCGACGGGCGGGGGCCGGCATTCGGGGCGGTTGCGGCCCGGCGAGGCTGCCGACGGCCGCCGCCCGGAAAGGCCGCGCTGCGCGACGTGTCCGGTTGCTCCGCGCAGCGGCGTCGGCCGCGCGGCTTCCCCGTCCTGCAGCTGTGATCCCGGTCGTCCGCCCTGATGCAAAGCCTCATCCCTTCTTGCGCAGGGACCTCACGAAGGAGCTGCCCCCCGCCGTGAAGCCGTTTGCGACGCAGAAGTCCGCCAAGCCGCTTGCCTCGGCGGCGGCCAGAAGCTCGATCGCGCCGCAGCCCGCCATCCGGGCCGCCTGCGCGGCGGACTTCAGCAACTGACGCCCGACGCCGCGGCGGCGTCCCTCGGGGGCGACCAGCAATGTCGTGATCTGTGCGCGCGGCGCGGCCTGTTCGAGCACGGGATACCAGTGCAGCACCACGATTCCGCTCGGCGGCCCCCATTCGAGGGCGAGCAGGGCCGTGCCGTGGCCGTAGCGCAGAGCCTCGAGCTGCTCGGCCAGGAGGTGCGAGGGCACCGGATAGCCCGACGCGCTGAGCAACTCCGCCAGCCCCGGCGCATCGGCCGGAAGGGCCGAGCGGATCTCCAACCCGTAGCGGCTTCCCAAAAACACCTCCGCCCGATGCCGGCCTGACCCCATTGGCGCCGACACAAGCGGCAGCCGCCCGCATCACCCGCATGCATCCGAGGCCGAGATCGCGGGTGTTCCACGCCGGCGAGTCGGAATGCAAGGTGATGCGCCTCGCCCGATGCCAGCGCCCTTCCGTCGAATAAGGTTCGATAGCCGCCCGCCGCCCCACGAATGCCTGAAGGCGGACCGTCTCGTCTGAATGCCGGCTGCTCCCGCCGGGATCCCGTCGGAGCGCTACGTGGGCCGCGCGATGCGGGCTCCACTGCGATCCGGCGGAAGCCGTCTCAGCCGAGCGCCTCCAGCAACTGCGAGAAATCGCTCGGCAGGGAGCTCTCGAAACGCAGGCGCTCGCCGGACCGCGGATGAAGAAAACCCAGTTCGGCCGCGTGCAGGGCCTGCCGACCGAGGTTCTGCAGGGCGGCGCGGGCCGGTTCGGCGAGGCGAGCCGCCTTCGTCTTGAAGGCCCCTCCGTAGACGGGATCGCCCAGCAGCGGGTGGCCGCGATGGCTCAGATGCACGCGGATCTGGTGCGTGCGGCCGGTCTCCAGGCGGCAGCGAAGCAGCGCGGTGACGCCGTCGGCGCCCGGCAGGGCCTCGACCCGGTAATGAGTGATCGCCTCACGTCCCTCACCCTCGCGGACCACGGCGATCTTTTCGCGGTTGTGGCGCGAGCGGGCGAGATGGGTGCGGATCGTCCCGGTCCTCGGCTCGGGCACGCCCCAGACGAGGGCGAGATAGGCTCGCTCCAGGGCACCGCTCCGGCCGTGATCGGCAAACTGCGCCGAGAGACCCTGGTGGGCGAGGTCGTTCTTGGCGACGACGAGCAGGCCGCTCGTGTCCTTGTCGAGACGGTGGACGATGCCCGGCCGGCGCACACCGCCGATGCCGGACAGGCTCCCACCGCAATGGGCGATCAGCCGGTTCACCAGGGTACCGTCCTCGTGCCCCGCCGCCGGATGCACGACGAGCCCCGCCGGCTTGTCGATGACGATGAGATCCTCGTCCTCATGGACGACCGCAAGCGGCAACGCCTCGCCGAGCGGCTCGGCAGGGAGCGGCGCCGGAACGGTGAGGTCGATCCGGCCGCCGGCCGCGACCTTGCGGGCGGGATCGCGCACCACCGTCCCGTCGCAGCGCACGAGGCCGTCGCGCACCAGCGTCTGGAGGCGAGCGCGGGACAGATCGCCAAAAGCCCGGGCGAGGACGCGGTCCAGGCGGTCGGGGACGACGCCTTCGTCGAGAACGAGGCTGCGTGCCTCGTCTGCGCTCGAGACTGTGGGAGGGACCGTGGAGGACACTATGAGGATTCTCGTCGTTTCGCCCCGGAAAGCGCTTGCGGGGCCAAGGATGCCTCGCTATACGAACCCCCGTCGGCCCGGAAGCTCCCATCGTCTAGCGGTCTAGGACGTCGCCCTCTCACGGCGAAAACAGGGGTTCGAGTCCCCTTGGGAGCGCCAACCGGCACAATCCTCAAAATCGATTGCCCGCTGTCCGAACGTCCTTGAAAGAGGACAGCTGCAGGACGTGCGATGCCGTATCCTGGCGCGGAACGGTAAGCCCCTTCGGTGCTGTCGTGCCTCGATCGTGTTGCCGGAAGCGACGGTCAAAACCGCCCGGCCTCATGCGGCAAGATCACCCTCTCAGCCCATCCTCCGGAATTGTGGTCGAACGCGCCGAAGTCCCCTCCCCTCTTTGGGCCGGGGGCCCGATCCATGGGCGGCGGGCGGCTCTGGTGGTGCGGCGTGGAACGTCAAAAGGCCCGCGCGGCGCGAGCCGGCGGGCTGTCGTGTTCCGTGA